>OY759987.1:0-1084267 GCA_963662925.1 Aggregatilineales bacterium | reverse complement strand
CCAGCTGATTCTTTTCGGCAATAAACCGCCTGCCGAAACGCTGTCGAGCTTCCTGGCGCGCCTGGCGGCTCTGGTCAAATACGCCCTCAATAAGAAGGGCGGGGCGGTTGGCCTGGAGACGCTGGCCGCGGCGATGGGCGAGCGCGAAGGCAGCGTCCAGGTCGGATTGCAAGTCTTGCGCGCGCTGGGTAAACTTGACTACCAGGTGGGGCCGGCTGGCGACTATCATTTGACGCTGGCGGATTCCACGCCGAGCGAGCGACTGAAAACGCTGCGAAAGCGGCTGGATCTGCTCCTGCGAGAGACGCGCGCTTACCGCAAGTATTGGCTCATGATGAAGATACAGGAGTAGGAACATGCCATACGAACAATCGGTGTCCTGGTGGTCCTTCGCGGCGCAAGCGGACCCCATCGAGTTGCTGCAGACCTGCAAGGACATCGGCTATACGGCGATGGAAATGGTCCCGCCCGACAAAATGCGGCTGACGCGCGACCAAGGCTTGAAGATCGCCACGCATCAACTGCACGCGCCGATACCGATCGGCATCAACGACCCGAAGAATCGGGACGACATCAAGCGCCAGGCGGATGCCAGCCTCAAGCTCGCCCAGGAATGGGACATCCCCTACATGATCGCCTTCAGCGGCAACCGCGACGGCATGGATGACGAGCGCGGCGCGGAAAACGCCATCAAACAGCTGGAGCGGCTGGCGCGCGACGCCGAATCGGCCGGGGTGGTTATCATTCTCGAATTGCTGAACAGCAAGGTGAATCACCCCGATTACATGTGCGACCGGACGGCCTGGGGCGTGCAGGTGGTTTCAGCGGTGGATTCGCCCCATGCGCGCTTGCTCTACGATATCTATCACATGCAGGTGATGGAGGGCGATGTCATTCAGACGATTCGCGACAATCATCAGTGGTTCGCCCATTATCACACGGCCGGCGTGCCCGGCCGAAATGAAATCGGCGAGACCCAGGAACTGTATTATCCCGCCATCAGCCGGGCGATCGCCGAGACCGGTTTCAGCGGCTACGTCGGGCAGGAGTTCGTGCCAGTGGGCGATTGGAAGGCGGCGCTAAAGCAAGCCTACGACGCCTGCGACGTCAGCTAAGAAGCCCAGGCAAGCAATAAGCAGGCCGGCATAAGCAAGAAATCTCCAAAACAACAGAATCGTTGTAGGGGCGATTCTGTGAGCCGGCCAGCCTCAATACGATCCCCGATGCGGGAAACGCCGCAGCAACCCCGTCGGCTTGCGGAATTCCTGCAGCAGCGCGATGCCGCCGACTATGACGAGCATGCCGAGGAGCATCGTCGGGGTGATCTCTTCGCCCAGAAAAATCACGCCGCCGATGCCGGCCACAATCGGGATGATATAGGTGGTCATCATCGCCGGCGTCGCCCCGAAACGCTTGACGTTGTAAAAGGACAGCAGCAAACCCAGGAAGGTGCCGACGACCGCCGAGTACAGAAGAGCGAGGAAGCCCGCGCCATCGACCCGGCTCAGGTCGAGGCCGACCGTCAAAAGCGATATGGGCGTCATCGTCAGCGCGGTCGTGAAAATGCGGATGCTGCCGACATCGTAAGAATCATAGTGGCGCAGGTTCTTGCGCGCGTAGATGACCATGATTGCGCCAAATGCGGTCGCGGCGCCGGCGAGCAGATAACCGGTATACGAGGCGTCGGCGACATCGGGCAGGCCATTCTCGCCCGTGAGCGCCAGCAGCAGCGCGCCGCCCAAAGCCAAGGCGACGCCGACCACCTGGCGGCGATTCAGCGACTCCTCGGGCAATACAAAATTCGCCAGCAGCACGGTCAGTGGCGGGCCCGTCGCCAGCAGCAAGGCGGTGACGCCGCTCGATTGATATTGCAGCGAGGTGACGGCGCAGGTCATCGGCAAGGCGGTGCCAAAGACGCCCAGCAGACCGGCGCGCCTCCATAGCACGGGATCGCGCGGCAGGCGGCGGCCCGTGGCCAAGGCGTAGACCGCCAGCGCCATCAGACTGGACATGATCATGCGGATGCCGATATAGGTCGTGGGTTCGAACTGGCCGACGCTGAAACGGGATACCACCAGCGACGAGCCAAAGAAAAAAGCGAGCAGGGCGACATAAGGCAGGGCGGAGAGTTTCAAGGGGAGGCGATCCAGTCTGGATGGGCAACAGGCTGGCAGTATACATGGGGAGCGGGGAATGTGTATTGGCGATTATCGTTTCGCCTGATGGCGCGCGCGCGACCGCAAGCGAGTGGCTGTCCCTGCCGCGAGCCTATGGCTGCAAACCGCGATAGTCTCGATACCACTCCCAAGTCTGCCGCAGCCCGTCGCGGATAGACACCGAGGGAGTAAAGCCCAATAGCTCGCGCGCCTTGCGATTGTCGCAGAAGGTTATTGGCGGATCGCTAAGCGGAGTCGGTACAGATACTGTATTGATAGCAGCGCCGGCGTAATCCTGGATGATCTCGACGAAGTCGATAAGCGAAATTGGCGCGCCGCAGCCCAGATTGATGATTTCGTAACCGAGCGGTTTATCGAGCGCGGCCAAGACGCCCTTCACGGTATCGGCGATATAGGTCCAGTCGCGGTGGATGTCGCCGCCATTAAAGAGCTTGATTTCTTCGCCAGTTTGCGTCGCCTCCATCAGGCGCCAGGGCATCATATCGGGTCTTCCCGCAGGTCCGTAAACGTTGAAAAAGCGCAGCGCCGTCACTTGCAAGTCGACGAGGTTGTGGTAAGTATGCGCCAGCATCTCGGCGGCGCGTTTGCTGGCGGGGTAGGCGGCAAGCGGACGATCGGCGCTGTCGCTTTCGGTGAAAGGCAGGGTCTCGGTCTTGCCATAAACCGACGAGGTGGAAGCCAGGACGAATTGCTTGATATTTGCGCTCTTGGAGGCTTCCAGCAGGTTGAGCGTGCCGGTGACATTGACATCCATATAGAGGCGCGCCTGCTTTACGCTCTCGCGGACGCCCGCCATCGCCGCCAGATGGGCGACATGGCTGATTCCCTGCTCGGCGAAAAGGCGATTCACCAGGTCGACATCGCGGATATCGCCTTCGATGAAGAGGCAGTTGTCATAGCTTCTCAGGCGCTCGGCGTTGCGCCGTTTGATGGCCGGGTCGTAATAATCGTTGAAGTTGTCGATGACGACGGCGCGGTTGCCACGTTTGAGCAGCGCTTCGGCGACGTGGCCGCCGATGAAGCCGGCGGCGCCCGTTACCAGATAAGTCATGCTTTTCCCTTTAGCCGCTGGTTTTCCTGGATCTGAACGCAAGCATCACAAGGCATGGCTGGCGCGCCAATCGAACTTACTCTCGACCAGATAGGAGACGCACAGAGTAAAGCCGAAAAGGATGGCTAAATCCAGCGCGATCTGCTCGCCGAGCGGACCGATCAAGGTTTGCCGCAGCGCCGATGTCGCCCGCGCCGCGGGATTGACCGTCCCGATCAGACGCAATATCTCCGGCAGGCGCTCGGCCGGGAATAGCACTGGACCCAAGCCCGCGAAGACAAAAGCCGTCAATACGCTCAGTGAACTGCCTTGTTGTGGACTCCCCGCTCTGACGCCGATGAGTGCGCCAATAGCGGACATCGGCAGGACGCAAAGCGGTATCACCAGCAGCAGCAGTGGATGTGGAGCGAGGGAAATCCGCAAAAGCGCCGAGCCGATGATGAGCAGCGTTAGCAGCGCCGGCAGCGAAAGCAGAAAAAAAGCGATGATGATGGCCAGCATCAGCGCATGTTTGTGGATGGGCAGGCTGGCGAAATACTCGAGCGTTCCTTGAAAGCGCATAAATACGACATGCGACTGAATGTTGCCGAGGTTGCCAAGCATCAGCGACATCACCAAACTGCCGCTGTATACCGCGTTCAGCGCTTCAGGACCGAGATCGCGCGCGTAAATCGACAAGCCCACCATACCAAATAGCGGGACGAATAGGCTCACTACCACGATTGAGCGCCAACTCCAGCGCCAGTTGCTCAACTCGATCAATACGAGGTCGACGACTTGCGTCGGGTAATTCTGCGCTCTAAACCGCTTCGACATAATGAAAGTATAAATCCTCCAAGGTTGCCGAATTCAGTTTCATATCGGCCAACCGGTCGATATCCATAGCCGCGATCACATCGCTCAGTTGATGCGGCTCGAGAACAATCTGCCAGCGCGTCGCGCTTAATCGGCGCGGGACGAGATCGGCCGGCAGCGGCGGCGGCTGCCCCGGCGGGAAGGCGATCTCCAGGCGCAGTTTATTCTTGAGATTCCGCTTCAGAACATGAGGCGCGCCGGTGACGACAAGTTCGCCCCGATGCAATATACCCACACGCTTGATGATCTTCTCAGCTTCGAGGGCGTCATGCGTGATGAAAATGATGGTTGTCCCGCGCTCTCGGTTGAGGCCTCGTAGATTCTCCCAGACCAGACGCCGCTTCTGCGGGTCAAGATCATTGGTCGGCTCGTCCAAAACCAGCGTTTCTGGCGAAGCCGCCGTCGCCACTGCCAGCCGCAGCATCCGCCGCTGCCCGCCGGAAAGGCGCGCGCTGTTGTGATCGCGCAGGTCTTCCATCTCCCAGGTTTGGAGCAGGCGGTTTCGTTCGTCAATGGCGGCGCTGCGCCTCATGCCCCGCAGATGCGCGCTGAAGAAGAGCGCTTCGCCGACCGTCAGATGATTAAGCGCATGGCTCTCCTGCGGCATATAACCGACAAGCGAGGACAGGTACAGGCTGTCATTGTGTATAGGCTGCCCATAGAGCAGGATATCGCCAGAGTTACTGGTCAAGAGATTGACCATCTGTTTGATCAGGGTGGTTTTTCCTGCGCCGTTGTCGCCCAGGATGCCGAAGATCTCGCCCTCGCGCACCTGAAAGCTAATGTCTTTATTCGCGGATTCGGCGGCTTCGGGGTAGGTCTTCGTCAAGTTGCGCACATCGTAGACGATTATTTAGTCCCCGAACTGAGTTGCTTGAAGCACGCGATCTATCAGCCTCGCGTGGCGGATGTCGCCTTCAACGATGAGGCAGCTGTCTTGACTGTACACGCGCCGCCGCATTGTTCATCGCCTAAGAAAAAGAAAACCGGCTCGACCTGGTTATTGCGCCAGTTGCGAGCGGGTTTTGCCCGACCGATAGATTTAGGCAAGCACCTAGTTGGGCGCGCTTTTCGCCTCCGACTGTATATTCTGCTCTTGACCCGACTTGTCAAATTCAGCGCTTTTTTTCTTTTGCCGATTATGGCGGTCAAGAAAAGCGAAGATGGCGATATATCCTATAACCAGTACAAGGACGTAAAGGATCATCCATTCTGTTGACCACATTGTCATGATTGCCCCTCACTTACTCGAGGTCTTTTGAGCTTGTACTGTAAAAAACCACATATTAAGCAACTCACCGCGCCCAATATCAATCCCAATATAGCGATCGAGCGCACCGGAATATCGGGATCTTCTGCGCGTAGATTCACAAAGATTATACCATAAATTACGCCACAGAATAGCATTGCCGGAATAAGCAACGTTTTCAGTCTTCGGTAGAATCCGCTACTGAAATCCGACTTCGCGGATTTCTCAAGTTCATTCCTAGTTGAGGCAAGCAGTACCAACGATAGCATGTATAGCTCAGTACCACCAAGGGCAGTCTGGAACTGTATAGTCTCACCTTTCATAACAGACAAGAGAAACACAATTGCAATGGGAAAGAGTGGAACGATTATTGAATAGCTTATCCAACTGGTCATGCGCTACTACTCTCTATGATAGCAGATTCATCGACAGATTTGCATTTGCCGACCAGTATGACTTGGATCGATTTCAAAAGCAACTGCGCTCATGTGGTATTGGCGCTCATTTGGATTCGCAGGCAACGCCTAGCAAAATCGACTCCAACTCGGCGAAACTCTCTATCCGCACCAGCCGATTGCGCAGCCGCCGCGAACCGGGCGCATCCAATTGATACTTGCTGATTTGCCCGCGCATTTCCAGAACGGCGACCCGCTCGGGCAGAGGCGTCGTCTCCAGCGTCAGCCGCGCGTGCCGCAGCGCGATCAAAGCGCGTTCCGCTCGCGAGGGCTCGGGGAGGGCGACGCCGGTATCCAGATAAGTGGCGACTTGCTGGAAGAGCCAGGGACGCCCCAGCGCCGCCCGCCCGATCATCACCCCGTCGCAGCCGGTGGCTTCGAGCATGCGGCGGGCATCCGCGCCCGAATGCACGTCGCCGTTGCCGATGATGGGCATGTCGCGCACCGCGTCTTTGACCGCGGCGATGACCTCCCAGTCAGCCTCGCCGCCATGCCCCTGCCCGGCGAAGCGCGCGTGAACGGCAACCGCCTTTGCGCCGACCGCTTCCGCCGCCATGGCGAAGGGCACAGCCGTCACGACGCCGTCCTCAAAGCCGCTGCGCACCTTGACCGTCACCGGCGCGTCGACCGCTTTGACCACCGCCTCGACCACCGCCGTCGCCGCTTCCACATCGCGCAGTAAAGCCGCGCCGCCGCCTTTCTTCGCGATCTTCGGCACCCAGCAGCCCATGTTGATGTCAACGATATCGGCGCCATGATCGACCACGACGCGAGCCGCTTCCGCGACGATTTGCGGCGCCACGCCGAAGAGCTGGACGGCGACCGGGCGCTCGTCGGCGCGCCAGTCAAAACGCTGGAGGGCGCGGGCGCGGGAATTCTTGACGATGCTGCTGCTGATGAGCTCGGTGCAAACCAGGCCGCAGCCGCCCAGCTGCCGGCAGAGTCGGCGCAAGGCGTAATTCGTATGCCCGGCCATCGGCGCCAACAGGAGCGGCGTTCCAATATGGATGTCGCCGATGCGCAGGGGCGTTAGCGCGGTCTTGGTCGCCAGCATAGCGTCGATCGTCAGAGCAGTTCTTCCGCCAGGAAGCGCAGGGCGTCCAGCGAAATAGACGGCGGCGTTCAGCGTTGTGATCGGCGAATCGCGCCAGAGCTGCAGCCGATCACGGATCCGCGCCTCCGGGCCGACCAGGGCGACCTCGTCCACCAGCGCGTCGGGCACGGACATGATCGCCTCGCCCTTTTGTCCCTGAAGATAATGCGCTTGAATCTCGCTGGCCGCCCCTTCAAAGCCGTAGCGGCAGGCGAGATCGTAATAGAAATTCTTGCCCTTCGCGCCCATGCCGCCGATGTACAGCGCCAGCGCCGGCTTGATCTGGTTGTAAGCCGCCTCCAGCTCATCGTCGATCACCACGCTTACCGCTGGCGCGATGTCGAAGGGCCTTGCCCGCCTGGTTTTCCCCGCTTTGGCCAATCCCGCGGCCACCGCCGCCCCGTATGCCTCCTGATAACGCGCCGGCGAGAAGAGCATCGGCAGCCAGCCATCGGCGATTTCGGCGCTCAGCTGGACGTTCTTCGGTCCAATCGCCGCTAGATAGATAGGCATGTCGGCGCGGCCATGGAGGATGCTCTTCAGCGGCTTGCCCAGTCCAGTCGCGTCTTGGCCGGCGTAGGGAATCTGGTAGTGCTCGCCCGAATGATCCAAGGGCGCGTCTCGTTCCAGTATCCGCCGGACGATCGCTATGTATTCGCGGGTTTTCGCCAGCGGTTTGCCATAGGGGCGCCCATGCCAGCCTTCGACCACCTGGGGGCCCGACAAGCCCAGCCCGAGCAAAACGCGCCCGCCGGAGAGCTGATCCAGGGTCATCGCCGTCATCGCGGTCATCGCCGGGCTGCGCGCCGGCATTTGCATGATGCCGCTGCCCAGCTTGATGTTCTTGGTCAAAGCGCCGACCCAAGCGAGGGGCGTCACGCAATCCGAGCCGTACGCCTCCGAGGTCCAGAGGGCGTGATAACCGAGGCGATCCGCTTCCTGTATCAAGTCCAGCGGCAGGTCCATCCGCGCGCCCGAGTAGCCAATGTTCAGTCCCAATCGCACTTTGAACCTCCTATTTCCAAGTATCCCGCAATGGCGAAAAATCCCTGCGTCGTATCGGTCACGCTGCCAGCGAGGCTTACGCGCCAGGTTTGCGCTTCTTCGCCCAGGTCCGCAGGCGCGCCAAGAGCCAGCGCGATCCAATTATGATGGTGGAAGCCAGAGAATTGAAGAGGACGTCAACGAGCTCAAAGTGGCGATTCGGCAAGAAATGCTGAACCGCTTCGTCGATGATCCCCAGGAGCAGGGCAAGCATCAGCGCGAGAAGCGTCGGCGCGGGCGCGAGCCGGCCATTAGCCCGCCGCTCCAACAGGGCTTCGTGAATCAGCGCCGCCACCAAGGCGTATTCGAATAAATGCGAGCGCTCTTCCCAAGAACCCATTCGCAGCCAGGCCAGCAGATAAACGGTGAGAATGCCCAGCCCGATGGCAATCTCCGAGCGGCGGGGGCGCTTGTCGATGAAAAATATCGGGATCGCCACCAGCAGGATGATGATGGCGAAAACCAGGTTGCTCTCGGCGCTGTCGACGAGGCCAGGCCCGAGCGCGGCCACGAGCGCCGGCGTCTGCCCCAGCGTGGCGTATATCGCCGCCAGGACGACCCCCAGCGCGATCCACAGCCGCCGCTCCCGCCTGGAACTGAACAGGGTCAAGGCGTCTCCATACCATCCATTTGCAAATTTGACGTCTGCTGGATTACGCGCTTGCCGCCGACCAGTGCCATTGGTCGCTGCGACGCCGCCACCCAAACTTGGCATTTCTTGACTGCAAGCACAATATATGTTATCATGCGCGCGTAGAATGGCAACGCGCCGGTGTGCGCGAGGTTCGCTGATGCTAAATGACACGCGCTTTCAGAGAATGGAACAAGACTATCAGGCGCTAAGGAATGCGCAGAATAAGATCATGGATGGATTGGATCAAGTCTTGCCGGCGATGATGGCCGCGATCGAGCAGAACAGAGAAGCGATCGAGCAGAACCGAGTAGCCATCGAGCAGAACCGAGTAGCCATCGAGCAGAACCGAGTAGCCATCGAGCAGAACCGAGTAGCCATCGAGCAGAACCGAGTAGCCATCGAGCAGAACCGAGTAGCCATCGAGCAGAACCGAGTAGCTATCGCAATGGCAAACAGCAAGCTGGACGCGCTGATACAACACTTTGAGGTAGACTACAAGCCGCCAATGGGATTCGCCCCGGATTAGCGATAAATACAGCGGGTCTCGGTCCTCAGCGCGCCATTTCCTCGGGAGTCGATCATTCGCATCGACTCTTTTTTTTGCGTGTCGACCGCCGCTCTCTGTTTCGCTTTCGGCTCTGCGCTCCGCATTGCTTTGACTTATGCGCGCGCCACAGCTAATATCCGCTGCAGAATGACAAGCCGCTAACCGAAGAGAAGACAGGATGAATGGCAAAGAACTGATACAGGCATTGCGCGCCGGGCAGCGCGTCTATGGCACGGCCATATACTCGCCCTCGCCAATCTGGCCGCGGGTTGTGCAAAACCTCGATCTCGATATGGTCTTCATTGACACCGAGCATACGCCGCAAGACCGAAACATGATTTCCTGGATGTGCCACGCCTTCGCCGCGCTCAATCTGGCGCCGGTGGTGCGCATCCCGGAGCCCGACCCCTATCTGGCGCAGATGACGGTCGATGGCGGCGCGCATGGCATTATCGCGCCCTACGTCGAGCATCCCGAGCAGGTCAAGGAACTCGGCGGCGCGGTCAAGTTCGGTCCGCTGAAAGGCGAAAAGCTGCGGGCGGCGCTGGATGGCGAGGCTGAACTGGAGCCGGAACTGGCCGACTACCTGGCGGCGCGCAACGCCAACAAGGCGCTCTTCATCAATATCGAGAGCGTGCCCGCGCTGGAACGTCTGGATGAAATCCTGAAGTCGCCCTGGATCGACTGCGTGCTGGTCGGCCCCCACGATCTGTCGTGCAGCCTGGGCAAGCCCGAGCAATACGACGATCCCGCATTTGACGAGGCGATCCGCACGATCATCAGCAAATCGCGCGCGGCCGGCATCGGCATCGGCATCCATCACAACTTCACGCATCACGAGATCGAATGGGTCAAAGCCGGCGCCAATCTCGTCATGCACAGCTCCGATATTTCCGCCTTTAATCGGGCGCTGACCGCCGAATTCAAGCTCATCCGCGAGGAGACGGGCGACGCTGGCGAGATCGTCGACGAGAACGTCCACTTCTAATTTACTAAGAGCGGGTGTAGGGGCGTTACGCTGTAACGCCCGTTGCCGACATGCGCAAACATAACGGAGGCGAGACTAGCTTTGCCCCTGCAACATTCTTCCAAATTGAGAGGTGGCGGACCCTATGTACAAGATCTGGTTTGAGAAATCCGTGCCGGACGAATATCGATCCATGTTCGAGGATATCGCCGAGGGCATCAGCCCGGGCGATCACGTCAAGCGCGATCCCTACCACAACATGGCGCACGCTCACGCTGTGGTCGGTGGTGGGGCCGCTTTCGATGGTCCCGCCCTGGATCGCGCGCCCAATCTGCTGATTATCGCCCGCACCGGCGTCGGTTATGACACGGTGGACGTGCCGGCCTGCACCGCCCGCGACATCGCTGTGGTCAACGCGCCGGACGCGCCCACAGTCTCTACCGCCGAACAGGCGATCACCCTGATGATGACCGTGGCGCGCGACATCAAAGGGATAAGCAATGAGCTGCAGCGCATGTTGGATAGCGGCGTCAGCAAGAACATCTGGGGCGAATACCGGGCCTGGGAGATGCACAGCGCGCAACTGGGCATCGTCGGCTTGGGGCGTATCGGCGGGCACGTCAGCGGCATCGCCAAAGCCATCGGCATGCATGTCGCCGCCTACGATCCCTATATCGCGGACGAGCGCTTCGCCCGGCTGGGCGTGGAAAAGGCGAGCTCGCTTGAGGACTTGCTGCGGGCTTCGGACTTCGTCTCGCTGCATCTGCCGCTGAATGACGCGACCTATAGAATCATGAATGCCGAGCGCTTCGCCCAGATGAAGCCGGGGTCGGTTTTCATCAACGTCTCGCGCGGCGGACATGTGGACGAGGCGGCATTGACAGCCGCGCTCGATAGCGGGCATCTCTTCGGCGCCGGGCTGGATGTCACCGACCCCGAACCACCCGTTGCCGGCAATCCGCTCTTGGGGCGCGATAATGTCGTGATCACGCCGCACGTGGCCAGCGCCACCATCGCCGGGCGGCCCCGCCTGACCATTCACGCGCTCGAGCAGGTGGTGCAGGTCCTCCGTGGCGAACGCCCGCCGCATCTGCTGAATCCCGAAGTCTGGGACAGGGTTCGCGCCCGCTGGGAGGCGATGCAAGCGTAACGGCAAGCCCGCCGAAATGAATGACCGCCGGGGCTGCCAATCGCTTCGCCCGTTATGGCGATGACATGTCCGCCGCCGCGAACGAAGGTAGGGGCTACCCATTGGGTCGCCCGCAATGGCGATGACATGTCCGCCGCCGCGAACGAAGGTAGGGGCCGCCCATTGGGTCGCCCGCTGGTTCGACAATATGCCGCCATTTGAATCCAACCGCGTCAGCGCGAAATACGACCTCCTCGCGCCCGATGGCTCGGAGATTCGGCTGCTGCACAGCCTCCCGGGCGCCAGCGTCGTGCATTGCCGTCTGCCAGTCGGCGCGGTTTCGATCCCGGTGAGGCATCGCACTGTCGAAGAAGTCTGGGTCTTCCTGAGCGGGCAAGGGCAGGTCTGGCGCAAACAAGGCGAGCGCGAGGCGGTGCTCGACGTTCATGCCGGCGTCAGCTTGACGATTCCGCTGGGGACGCGCTTTCAGTTCCGCAATACGGGCGATTCGCCGCTGGAGTTCATCATCGCGACGACGCCGCCTTGGCCCGGCGAGGACGAGGCGGTCGTGTTGGAGGCCGGGCGGTGGGATTGGAAAGCGGGCTAAAGGATGCTGGCCGGGCGGCGACGCGCCCACGACCTTGCGCGATGCGCGCCAAGTGAAATCATGGCGCGAAAAGACAAATGGCGATATCGGCAGAGACGATAATTCGGATTTTTGTTGGCGCGCTCTATGGCGTCTACGGGCTGGCCGCCTGGCGCTGGCTGCGTCGGGATTTGCCATCGAGCCTGCAGCGCTTGGCGGGGCTGTTTCTGCTGACGCAGATCGTGGTAATCGCCGTTTCACTCACATATCAGCCCTCTTCGAGCTTCGAGTTCTGGCTCTGGCACTTGGACCGCGAATGGAATCTGCCGGCGACTTTGGCTTCGGCGCAGCTCGCGCTAGCCGGCTTTGTCGCGCTGCTCATCGCATGGCGCGGCGTGGCGCAGCCCCTTTGGCGCCGGCTCTACTTCTGCGCGCTCGGATTGGTCTTTCTCTTCCTCGCCTACGATGAATATGCGGTGCTGCATGAGTTCATCACCTTTTGGACGCATTACTATTTTGCGCTCGGCGTGGCGCTCGTGGCGGCGACTGTGGCTGTCGCCGGCCTATCCGCGCGCAATACCTGGCAGTGGCACGGATGCTTGCTGGCCGGGCTGGCGACGAGCGCGCTGGGCGGGCTGGTGGTCGAGACGAATTGCGGCCACCGCGTCTTCCACGCGATCAACCTCTGCGAGAATAACTTTTTCATAGAAGAACCGCTAGAATTCGTCGGCATGTGGCTGGCGCTTCTGGCGCTGCTTAATCAGCTTGGCGGCGTCTCCCGCTCCATTCGCGTCGCGCGCGCGCTTTATGTCTTCCCGATCATTTGGCTTTTAGCGCTGGCGATGAGCCCGGCGATATATCCCATCGAACGCTACGCCGGCGACGGCCACACCAGCCCGGCCGAGGTGCGGTTCGAATCGGGCGCCCTCTTGCGCGGGTATCGTCTGCGCGGGCGCAAGGATAGCATTCATTTGTTTCTCTCGCCCGAGCGCTGGGATTACAGCGGGCAAAACTTCAGCGGGCTTGGCTATTCCATCAGCCTCGTGGACCAGGAAAGCGGGGAGAAAGCAGTGCACCGCGACGCCTTCGCGCACCGCCGCCACTTCCTCATGAGCCCGGGCTACAGGCCCGTCTATCGCCAGTGGCTGGATATCGATCGCCCGGCCACCCTGCCGACGAATCGCGCTTATTGGATCGTGCTGACGCTCTGGCGAGAGGACGGCGACCAATACGCGCGCCAAAAGATACTCTCAAGCGACCATCCGACTCTTGGCGATACCCAGGTGGCTCTTGGCGAAGTGGCAGTTAAGCCGAAGCTCGACCCGGCGCGCCCCCCAGAAATAGCGCTCGCCATTTTCGACAACGGATTCGTCCTCCACGCGGTCGAGGCGCCGGCGCGCGTTCCGGCGGGCGAGACCTTGGCGCTCACGTTTTTCTGGCGCAGTGATGTGGACGGCGGCGAGGACCACGCGCAGTTCGTTCATCTCGGCCATCTGGAGAGCGGGCGCTGGTTTGTCTATGATCAGCAGCCCTTGGGCGCGCGCCTGCCAACGCGACTCTGGTATCCAGGCCTCGCGGATAGCGAAACCTGGCGAATACCGCTGCCGGCCGATTTGACGCCGGGCGAATACACGCTGTCAACGGGGCTCTATCGTTCGCGCGATCGCGAGCGGATCCCGGCGATGGACGCGGGGGGCGCCGCCTTCCTCGACGCGCGCGTGGCTTTGGGCCGCCTGGTCGTTGAGTGACGAACCCGCCGGGCGTGTTGCCAAGCGCGCTGTCTACGCCCGTCCCTCCCCAACAACATCCAGAAACTTGATCGTCGCCTGTATCCCGTTGTAAAAGTTCTGCAGGTAGATATTCTCGTTCGGCCCATGCGCCCGGCCGCTCTTCAGCCCATAGCTCATGATCACCACTTCGTCCGCCACCTTCATGCACTCGAAGGTGATCGGCACGCTGCCGCCGGCGCGCTCAAAGACCGGCTCGACGCCCCAAGCGAAAGTATAGGCTTCGGAAGCCGCCGCCATCGCCGCGCCATCAACATCAAGCAGCACCGCTTCCGCCCCCGGTTCGCTCGGGCGCAGCTCGACTTTGACCGTATCGGGCGCGATCTTGCGAATGTGGTCCATAACGCAGTTGAGCGCGCGCGCCGGGTCTTGCCGCGGCACGAGCCGGCAAGTGATTTTGGCGGAGGCGCTCGCTGGCAGCACCGTCTTCATGCCATCGCCCGTATAACCGCCCTGGATGCCATTGATCTCCAGGGTCGGGCGCGCCCCCAGCCGCTCGGGCAAGTTGTATTCGGCTTCGCCCCAAGGGGCCGGCGCCGCCACGACATCGTCCCACTCCGCCTGCATATAGGCTTCGACCTTCTCGAGCCGGGCGCGGTCTTGCGCCGTCACCGCATCCACGTCATCGTAGAAGCCGGGTGCGCTGACCGCCCCGTTTTCATCGTGCAGCTGGGCGATGATCTCGCAGAGCGCCTGAATCGGATTATGCACCGAGCCGCCCCAGTGCCCGCTGTGCAGGTCGCTGATCGGCGCGGAAACTTGCAGCTCCAAGGCGGCGATCCCGCGCAAGCCATAAGTCAGGCTCGGCTGGTCGGGCGCCAGAATCGCGCCATCGGAGATCATGGCGATATCGGCGGCCAGGCGCTCCGGATGGGCGGCGATGAAGGCGTTGATATTCTCCGAGCCCGATTCCTCTTCGCCTTCCAGCACGACCTTGATGTTGACCTTGGGCTTTTCGTCGCTCGCCAGCCACGATTCCACCGCTTTCAGGTTGGCCATGACGTGCAGCTTGCTGTCGACGGCGCCGCGGCAATAGAGCCGCCCGTCCTTGATCGTCGGCTCGAAGGGGGCGCTGTCCCAGCCATCGGCGACCTCGGCCGGCTGAACGTCGTAGTGGCAGTAAATCAAGACCGTTGGCGCGCCCTCGCCGGCGCCATGCCATTCGCCAAGCACCAGCGGGCAGCGCCCGGACGGCATCAGGATGACTTCGGCGCGATCCATGCCGATCCGCAGCATCATCGCCTTCAGCCATTCGGCGGCGCGGGCCACGTCTTTCGCGCGCCGCGGCTGCGTGCTGATCGTGCGGATGCGCAGCAGCGCCTGATATTCATCGAGGAAACGCGCGTGGTTCGCCTTGGCGTATTGGTATGGGCTGCTCATGTCGCGTCCCGCCTTTGCTCTCGATTGCTAACATATCCCACGCATGATACACGATGCGCAAGCCAATTCGTATCCAATAATTCACCGACCTAGACTTGTTGCCGATTATGCCCCATACTAAGGGCTCCCCTTCTGTAAACCATCGAGATAACATCAAACCCTATGTCATTCCACAACTTAGCATTGAACAGCGCCTTGCTCCGCGTCGTCAAGCGGGCTGGCTATACGACGCCGACGCCGATACAAGTCCGCGCCATTCCTCCTATCCTGAAGGGACGCGACCTTATCGGCTGCGCCCAAACCGGCAGCGGTAAAACAGCCGCCTTTGCCTTGCCCATCGTGCAATTGCTGCGCGAGCAACCCGCCAGGCGCCATATCCGCGCGCTGGTGCTGGCGCCAACGCGCGAGCTGGCGGCGCAAATCGATGAAGAGTTTGGCAAATTCTGCCGAAGCAGTTCCCTCAGCCACGCGGCCATCTATGGCGGCGTCAGCCAGCAGCCGCAAGTCAATGCGCTGAAGCGCGGGGTTGACATCGTAGTAGCGACGCCCGGACGCCTGCAGGATCTCATGGATCAGGGCTACATCCGCCTGGACGCGATCGAATTCTTCGTGCTGGATGAAGCCGACCGCATGCTGGACATGGGTTTTATCAATGATGTCATGCGGATAATCAGACGCCTTCCTAGCGCGCGCCAGACCATGCTGTTTTCGGCGACTATGCCGCAAGCGGTGCGGGAGTTGAGCGAACGCATCCTGAATGAGCCGGTCAAAGTCGAGGCGAATCCGCAGGCGCCGACCGTCGAGAGTATCGCGCAGTCGATCTATTTTGTAGAAGGGGGAGACAAGCGCGCTTTGCTAAAGCACATCTTGCGAGATCCCGCTTCCGAGCGCGTATTGGTTTTCACCCGCACCAAGCACCGCGCCAATAATCTGGCCAAACAATTGAACCGCGCGCGCATACCAGCCGAAGCCATCCACGGAAACAAATCGCAAGGCGCTCGCACACGCGCCTTGGCGCAATTCAAGTCGGGCCATACCGCTGTTCTTGTGGCAACGGATATCGCCGCGCGTGGCTTGGATATCGACGCGGTGACGCATGTCATCAATTTTGACTTGCCCAATATCCCGGAAAGCTATGTGCATCGTATTGGACGGACGGCCCGGGCCGGCGCGTCCGGCGTCGCTTTTTCATTCTGCGATATCGACGAGCGCAAATACCTCAGCGGCATCGAAGAATTAATCCGCCAGCCGATTCCGGTGGTCGCCGAGCATCCATTCGCCTCCGCCATAAAAGCGCCACAGCCAGCGCCAGCGCCATCGACGACGCAGCGCCAAAACCGCCGCCGGCGAGCCAGGCGCGCTCGCGGAAACCGTCAGCAGCGCAGCGCCTAATCCAGCGCCTTGAACTGAAATATCGTAGAATCTGCTCGGCGCCGTGCCCGCGCACGGGTCTGTCGCGCGCCCAGGCGGACGCGAGTCCTAGGAGTATCGTGTGACGGTGGTTCAAGCGCCGAAAGTTGTTGTTGTTGGCGCCGGCAGCCTCTTCTTCGGCCGCCAGGCCATCTGGCAGATGGTCCACTCGCCGCATCTGAATGGCGGCACGCTGGCGCTGGTTGAGAAGGACCCGCAGCGCCTGGAGATGATGGGGCGGCTGGCGGAGATGGTCGTCGCCGAAAACCGCGTCGCCTTGAAGCTGGAGACCGCCTCGCATTGGCGCGGCGCGCTGCCCGGCGCCGATTTCGTCGTGCTCAGCTTCGCCATCGACACCGTGCGCTATCGTGGGATCGACTGCGCGATAAGCGAAAAATACGGCATCCGCATGTGCAGCGGCGATACGATTGGCCCCGGCGGCATCTTCCGCGCCATGCGAGAACTGCCGCTGATCATGGACTGCGCCGCCGATGTCGCGCGCCTCTGCCCCGGCGCCTGGCTCATCAACTATATCAACCCCAGCGCAGTCAACGGCATGGCGATCGCCCGTTACGCGCCGGCGGTCAAGAGCTTCGCGCTCTGCGATTCGCTGCACATGCCGCATGTCAAAGCGCGTTACGCCGCCCACGCCGGCCTCATCGCCAATGCCCGCGACTGGACGGATGAACTCGACCGCGACTTCGACCTGCGCATCGCCGGCGTCAATCACTTCACCTGGATGCTGAAAGCGGAATATCGGGGCGCAGACCTCAGCGCGCGCATCGCCGACTCTATGAGGCGCGACGCCAAGTACATTGGCATGGATGGCGACAAGGGCGCAAAAGCCCTGCACAACGACGCCATCGCCTGGCAGCTTTACGAAATCTTCGGCTGCGTGCCCGTCTGCGTCTCGCATACCAAGGAATACGTCAGCTTCTATCAGGGCAAAGGCATCCGGCCGGGCGAGATTCCGCCGCTTTCGATCTGGGAGACGGAGACGCGCTACGACCGCCATGCCGCCATGTGGCAGCAGGTTGACGATTTCGTCAACGGCGCGAGGCCGATCAGCGAGTTCATGACGGCGCTCGGCCCCGACCACGCCACCGACATCATCGAGAACATGGTGGGCGAGCTGGGGCGTCCTTTCTACGTCAATACCTTTAATGACGGCGCAGTCGAGAATATGGCGGAGGACGCCTTTCTCGAATTGCTCTGCGATGTCGATATGGCGGGTCCGCGGCCGCGCCCGGTCGGCGAGATGCCGCGGGGCTTGCGCGCGATGCAGGAGATCGTGCTCGATGCGCACGAGCTGACGGCCGAAGCCATCGTCAAAGCCGATTACCGGCTGCTGCGGCGCGCCATGATGACCGACCCGCTGACCACCTCAATCGCCGACGCCGACGCCATCCTGCGCGAACTGCTGGACCTCGAGCGTGATGCCTTGCCCGGGCATTGGTACGAGCGCGAAGCCGCCTTTTGACATTGATCAATACAGGTCGGGCCGCTCTCTGGCTTTGGCGCCTTCCGGCTTGCCAGAGCGAGACGAGAGAATGCAGGCGTCGGCGACGATCAGCGACATATAGCCATCCCAAGCCGAGGGTCCGGTCGCTTCGTCCCGCGCTATCGCCTCAATCCAGGCTTGAGCCTCATCGACATAGGCTTGCTGGAAGCGCTGGGGCCAGTTCGGCGTGATTTCGCGCGCCGCTTTCCCCGCCTGACGCAATATCGGGCTGGGATGCGCCGCGGTGGACACAAAGCCCCTTTCGCCCGTCACTTCGACCCTCACCTCATAGCCGTAGCCGGAGTTGCCGTTGTATTCGAGGCTGCCGATGGCGCCGCTATCAAATGTCACCTGCACATCGGCCAGGCGGGCGTTGCGCGGGCGGGCGGCGGCGAAGGGAACCCATTGGACGCTGGCGCTGCGGATCTCCTCGCCCATGATCCAGCGCGCCGAGTGAATATCGTGGATCAGCGAATTGGTGATGACCGACTCGAGCGTCAATTCGCGGCTGTATTTGGGATTGACGTGCAGGCTGCGGAACTTCAGCGCGTTGCCGATTGCGCCGCGATGCAGCAGGTCGACCAGCGCCCGATGCGCCTGGTCGTATTCGCGCATGAAGCCGACTTGTACGAGGCGCTTGCCCGCGGCCAGCTCGGCTTTGACGACCCGCTCGGCATCCTCAACGGTGGTGGCCAGCGGTTTCTCGCAGAGCGTCGGCTTGCCCGCTTCGATGCAGGCGATGGCGAATTCGGCGTGAGTGGCGTCGGTCGAGGCGATGAGAACAGCGTCCACTGCCGGGTCATTGATCAGGTCGCCGGCATCGCGGTGGACGCGCGCGCCATCGCAACGGGCGGCCACCGCCTTTGCCGCTGCCGCGTCAATATCCATGACGGCGACGACCCCCGCGCCGAGCACGCGCCGCATGAGATTCTCGGCATGCACGCCGCCGATGGCCCCCGCCCCGATGACGCCGACATTGATCGTCTCGCTGCTCATGCCCCTTGCTCCGTATCGCTAGCGACCCCCGCAGGGGAAGATTGTAACGGCTTGACGCCTGAACGCAAACTTGAGGGCGGATCGGGAGCTTCCAATCGCAGGGAAGCTACCCTCTTGCGTCGCCGTCGTAAGGCTTCTCCGATACTGACGGTTTTCCGCCAGGTTCTGGTTGTGTAGCGAGCGGGACGAGCCACCGGCTGGCCCCTTTTTACGTTGCGCGTGCAACACCCCATCCCCGACCGCCAGTGTCTACGCGGCGCGGCCCCTTGCCGTAGTGCTGTGTCTACGCGCACCCGGCAAGCTAGGGAAGGGGAGTAGGAGGGACGAGCCGCCGGCTCGCCCCTACCAACGACGTGGGGCGCAAGGCATTTTGCGTAGGCGGTCGCAAGGCGGCGCGCGCGTCTACATAAGGCCGCCTAGCCTAAATGAGGTTTGCGTCCGCGCTTGCTTGACAGCCTTCCGCGCAACTCTTATGATGATGCGCATTCGATTCCGAAAGCCCGCTTGAGGCAGTCTCGTCTATGGCCGCGCCGCCCCTCACCCTCGCAGTCGATATCGGCGGCACCTTCACCGACATCGTCGCCCTCGACATGGCGCGCGGGCGCATCTTCGTCGAAAAGCTGCTGACGACCTATCCCGATCCCTCGGCGGCGGTGCTGCAAGGCGTGGAAAACTTGCTGAACGCCGCCCGCCTGGCGCCCGACTCCATTCGCTACGTGGCGCATGGCACGACCCTGATCACCAATACGCTCATCGAACGCAAAGGCGCGAAAACGGCGCTGTTGGCCACGGCCGGCTTCCGCGACGCCATCGAGATCGGCAACGAGGGGCGCTATGACATGTACGATCTGGCGCTGAAGAAGCCGCCGCCCCTGGCCGAGCGCCGCCTGCGTTTTGACGCGCCGGAGCGCATGCTCGCCGATGGCCGCGTCTGGCGCGCGCTGGACGAGGCTCGCCTGCGCGAAATCTGCGCTGCGCTGCGGGCGGAGGCGATTGAAGCGGTCGCCATCTGTTTCCTGCACGCCTATACCAACCCGGCGCATGAGTTGGCGGCGCTGGCAATCGTCCGCGAGGAACTGCCCGGGGTCTCGATTTCGGCGTCGCATCTGGTGGCGCCGGGCATGCGCGAGTATCCGCGCGCCTCGACGACCATCGCCAACGCTTACGTCCAGCCCGTCGCCGAGCGTTATCTGGCGCGGGTCGAAACGGGCTTGAAGGCCTGCGGCATCGACGCGCCCTTGAACATCATGCTCAGCAGTGGCGGCACGACCACAGCGGCGGCGGCGCGCGCATTCCCCGTCCGACTGGTGGAGAGCGGGCCGGCCGGCGGCGCGCTGGCGGGCCTCTATTGGGGGCGGCTCTTGGGGCGGCGGGACCTGCTCGCCTTTGATATGGGCGGCACGACGGCGAAAGCGGCTTTGACCCGCGACGGCGAGCTGGCCATCAGCCACCAGTCGGAAGTGGCGCACGCCTATCGCTTCAAGCGCGGCAGTGGCTTGCCCCTGATGACCCCGATGATCGAGATGATCGAGATCGGCGCGGGCGGCGGCAGCATCGCCCATTTGAACGCGCTCGGCTTGCCGGCTGTCGGGCCAGAAAGCGCCGGCTCGTCGCCCGGCCCCGCGTCTTATGGGCTGGGCGGGACGCAGCCCACGGTCACCGATGCCGATCTGCTGCTGGGCTTTCTCAATCCCGATTATTTCGCCGGCGGCAGCATCAGGCTTGACGTGTCGGCGGCGCGCGAATCCTTTGCCGAGCTGGCCGCGGCGCTCGATCTGTCGCTGGAGCGCATGGCTTGGGGCGCGCACCGGCTGGTCAACGAGAATATGGCGGCGGCGGCGCGCGTGCACGCGGCTGAGCGGGGCTTGGAAATCCGCCGCTATTGCCTGGTCGCCACCGGCGGCGCTGGACCCGCGCATGCTTGCGGGGTGGCGCAGGGGCTGGGCATCCGCGAGATCATCATACCGCCCTTGGCCGGCGTCGGCTCGGCTTTTGGCTTCTTGACCGCGCCCATCGCCTTTGACTTCACGCGCAGTTATGTCGCCAAGCTGAACGAGCTGGATTTGGATGAACTTAATGACATCCTTAACGATTTGGAGCGAGAAGGCCGGCGCATCGTGGAAGCCGCTGGCGTGCCGGCCAACGAGATCACGACGCGGCTCAGCATCGATATGCGTTATGTCGGGCAAGGCTACGAGGTGCGCGTGCCCTTCCCGATGCGGAGGCTGACACCAGGGCATATCCAGCAGATGCGGAGCGCTTTCGAGGACGAATACCGCGCCTTCTATGGGCAGTTAGCCGATGGCGTGCCGATCGAAGCGGTGAATTGGCGCGTGCTGGTCAGCGGACCGCAGCCGGTGGTCGACAGCGACCCCATGCGCGCGCCGCGAAATGCCGACGACGCGCCCGCGGCTATGCGGCCAGTCCGATTCGCGCCCGATCAAGCGCCGCAAGACACGCCGGTGTATCGCCGCGACCGGCTAAGCGAGACGTGGGCTGCGGCGGGCCCCCTGATCATTGAAGAAGCGGCTTCGACCACGGTGGCGCTGCCGGGCTGGTCGGCGCGAATGGCGGATGGCGGTTGCCTTTTATTGACGCGGGGCGACCAGTGAGGAGAAATTGCAAGGCGCGTTGTGATAAAGTACCTTGGCCAAGGGGCTCGCCATATTAGTCGCAAGCCCCTTAGAGTCGCGGGATTCCCGATCGGGCTCCCTCCGCCTTCCCCTAACCCCGTCTGTCCAGAGCGGTCTAGGGGTCAGTGCAGTACCTTACCCGCACCCATACATAATCTTGCATAAACTGAGTTACCTTGTCAACATAACCGCAGGAATATTTCAGGGCAATCGATTCAAACCTAAGCCGCACGGATTTGACACAGTTTCATCAATATTCAGCTGAGCTGTAGGGGCGTTACGCTGTAACGCCCGCAATTCTACTGCTCTACACATGGGCGAGTCACCGCCGGCGGTCAGTGTCTACGCGACCTCGCCCCTACAGACTTTTGTTTTCGCGGGCTCGTTATTATGTTAGAGCCAAATCGTGGCTTGCGAGGGACTGTGGAATCACCCCTATTACTGAGAATTGACCCATGATCGATCCCATCACCCTCGAAGTCATCTGGAGTCGCCTGATTTCGGTGGTGGACGAGCAGGCGGCCGCGCTGATTCATTCGTCCTTCACCACAGTCGTGCGCGAAGCGGGCGATCTCTCCGCCGGCCTCTTCGATCGGGCGGGCAACATGGTCGCTCAATCGGTCACCGGCACGCCCGGGCATATCAATACGATGGCGAATTGCGTGCGCAAGTTCGTCGTGCCGCAATATCCCATCGACAGCCTCGAACCGGGCGACACCCTGATCACCAATGACCCTTGGGAAGCCTCGGGGCATCTCTTCGATTTGACGATTGTCTCGCCCGTTTTCCATCGCGGGCGCGGCGTCGCGTACTTCGCCAGCACCTGCCACGCGGTCGATATCGGCGGCGCGACCATGGGCGGCGATGCCCGTTCGCTCTACGAAGAGGGGCTGGCCATCCCGCTGATGAAGCTCTTCAAAGCCGGCCAAGCCAATACCGAACTCTTTGACATCATCCGCGCCAACGTCCGCGTGCCCGATCAGGTCATCGGCGACATTTACGCCCAGGAAGTTGGCAATCAAGTCGGCGCCCGCAAGCTGCTCGAGATGCTGGAAGAATACGATTTGCCCGATATCGAAGAGGTCTCGGCGCTGATCCTCGCGCGCACGGAGGCGGCGGTTCGCGCTGCCATCCGCGTCCTGCCCGATGGCGTTTATCGCAACACGATTACGATTGACGGCTTTGACGCGCCGCTGACCATCGCCTGCGCCATCAGCGTCGAGGAAGATGCGCTGATCGTCGATTACGCCGGCTCGTCGCCCCAGGTCGACCGCGGCATCAATGTCGTGCTCAACTACACCCACGCCTACACGACCTATACGCTGATGGCGGTATTGGCGCCGGGCATCCCCAATAACGAAGGCGCATTCCGCCCCATTGACGTGCGCGCGCCGCTCGGTTCGATTCTGAACTGTACGCGTCCGGCGCCGGTCAGCGCGCGGCATCTGATAGGTCATTTTGTCAGCCAGCCGCTGTTGACGGCGCTTTCGGAAGTCGTGCCGGGGCGGGTGATCGCCAATGGCTCGGCCGGGCTATGGAATACGATGATGGATGGCATGGACGAAAAGGGTGAGGAATTCGCCTATATCTTTTTCTCGGCGGGCGGCATGGGGGCGGCGCGTGACCGCGACGGGCTTTCGGCGACGGCTTTCCCCAGCGGCATCATGGGTGTGCCGGTCGAAGCGATCGAGACGGCTTCGCCCCTTTTGATGCATCGCCGCGAACTGCGTCCCGATTCCGGCGGGGCGGGGCGCTTCCGTGGCGGCTTGGGGCAGGTGATGGAGCTGGAAATCATCACCGGGGCGCCGGCCAACCACTCCTGCATGTACGACCGCACGGGCAATCCGGCGATGGGTCTGCTCGGCGGGAAACCGGGGGCGGCGGGCGCGGTGCGGCTTTCCGATGGCGGGCGTCCGCATCCCAAGAGCCATTACGTGCTAAAACCCGGGCAGCGCGTGATCCTCGAGCTGCCGGGCGGCGGCGGCTTTGGACCGCCACTGGAGCGCGATCCTGAACAGGTCTTGCGCGACCTCCAGCAAGGCTACGTGTCGATCGACGCGGCGGAAGCTGAATACGGCGTCGCCATTGACCGGGCGAGCATGACGGTGGACGAGGCGGCGACAGCGGCCTTGCGAAAGGGGCGCTTGGCATGAGGACGACGGGCTACGATCTGATCGTGGTTGGCTTGGGCGCGATGGGCGCGGCTTCGCTCTACCAGGCGAGTCTACGCGGCGCGAAGGTCCTGGGCATTGACCGCTTCAAACCGCCGCACATCATGGGCAGCAGCCACGGCGACACGCGCATCACCCGCGAAGCCATTGGCGAAGGCGAGATCTATGTGCCGCTGGTTCAGCGTGCGGACGAGATCTGGCGCGAATTGGAAGCGAAAAGCGGGCGCGCGCTATTCCACCGCAGCGGAGGGCTCATCATCAGTCCGCCGAGCGCGGGCGCGACCTTCCACGGCGCCGGCGATTTTGTCGAAGTCTCGGCGCAAATCGCCGCGAGACACGGAATCGCGCATGAAGTCATCGACGCCGCGGAAATCAGACGCCGCCATCCACTGCTGTTGCCGCGGGATATCGACCGAGCCTATTACGAGCCCGGCGCCGGCGTGCTGCGGCCCGAGCGCTGCATAAGCACCCAACTCGAGCTGGCGCGTCAAGCGGGCGCGGATATCCAAACCGGCGAAAAAGTGACGGGCTACCAGGTGGATGCTGACGGCGTAACCGTGACCAGCGAAGATGGCAGCTGCCGCGCGGACAAGCTGATTCTTTCGGCCGGCGCCTGGATGGCCGATTTCGTTCCGCAAGCCTATCGCGCGAGCCTGCGCGTCTGCCGTCAGGTGATTTATTGGTTCGAGGCGGACGATATTCGCGCCTTTGACCCCGCAGTCTTTCCCTGGGTCATCTGGATTGGCGACCGGCTGGACGAGTTCTGGAGCGCCTTTCCCGCGCCGCGCGATGGGGTGGCCGGCGTCAAACTCGTCACTGAGCAGTATCATACCGCGACGCATCCCGATGAAGTCAATCGAGAAGTCGCCAAAGCCGAATGCGACGACATGTATTACCGTTTGACCCAGCCGCGTTTGAAAGGCTTGCGCGATAAGCTCGTCCGCGCCGACGTCTGCCTGTACACCGTCACGCCCGATGAACATTTCGTGATTGACTTCCATCCCGAATCCGAGCGCGTGGTCATCGCCTCGCCCTGCTCCGGCCACGGGTTCAAGCATTCGGCCGCCATCGGCGAAGTATTGGCGCGGCTGGCGCTGGACGGCGAGACCGAATTTGATATTTCGGGTTTTGGGCTTGCCCGCTGACAATTTTCAGGGGCGCGAGGGCGAGACAAGTCTCGCCCCTACAGCCGTCCGCCGCGTCAGCGTGGGTGTAGGGGCTACCTATCAGGTCGCCCGCCGCGTCAGAGTGGGTGTAGGGGCTACCTATCAGGTCGCCCGCCGCGTCAGAGTGGGTGTAGGGGCTACCTATCAGGTCGCCCGCCGCGTCAGAGTGGGTGTAGGGGCTACCTATATCAGGTCGCCCGCTGAACCGTGGATTTTAGGGAGAACCACCATGCGACTTTCAGGCAAAACCGCAATCATTACCGGCGGCGCGAACGGCATCGGCGCGGGCTGCGTTCGGCGGCTGGCGGCGGAGGGCGCCAATGTCGTCATCGCCGACCTCGACGACGCCTCGGGCGTCAAGCTGGTCGCCGAAATTGAAGGGCGGGGCATGTCCGTCCGCTGCGACGTGTCGCGGCGAGAATCGGTCGAGGCGCTGATGGCCGCCAGCGTCAAGGCTTTTGGCGCGGTCGATATTCTGGTTAACAATGCCGCCTTCGTGCATCAAGCCGGCGTCATCGCCAACTTCCTCGATTACAGCGACGAAGCCTGGCGCAAGACGCTCGCCGTCAATCTGTCGGGCATGTTTTACTGCTCGCAGGCGGCCGCGCGTCTGATGGCGAAGCGCGGGCAGGGCGGCGTCATCATCAATTTAAGCAGCGGCGGGGCTTCGCGCGCCCATCGGCACATGTTCGGCTACGATACCAGCAAGGGCGGCATCGAGGCGGCAACGCGGGTGATGGCGCTGGATTTGGCCGGGCTGAACATTCGCGTCAACACCGTCGTGCCGGGCAGCACCCGCGTCGAGCATGGCTCTTCAGTTGGCGATTCGCCGATCCCGCCCGCGGCTGTCATCCCGCTCTCGCGCCAGGGCGAGCCGGCCGATATCGCCGCCGCCGTCGCGTTCCTGGCTTCCGACGACGCGGCTTATATCACCGGGACGCGCATCGTGGTCGATGGCGGCATGGACGCGCAGCTGCGTACGCCCTCGGTCGATTTCACCTGCGATTTCAGCGCCTGGCGCTAGTCGAGGTCCGCGCTGCAGTCGGCGGCTTGTTCTTCGACAGCGCCACAGTCGAGGCAATCCTCGCCCGCGTTATCGGCGAAGTTGTTCTCGCGCAAGCCCAAGATCGCCGCTTCCGGCTCGACGATGTGTATGACGCCGCCTTCGCTGGCGCTATTGCCGCGCAGGTCATTGCTGGCGGCCGTAAGTTCGCCGCGGACGCTGTAGATCGCGGCGCCGAAATTGCCCGCCACGTTGCCCCGGAACTGGCTGTAACAGATCGCGGGCTGGCCGTCTTCGCTTTGGATCGCGCCGCCATTTTCGGCTTCATTGGCGTCGAAGCGGCTGCCAGCGATGAACAGACTGGAGCGCCAGTTGCCGATCGCGCCGCCAGTGGTCGCCAGATTGCCCGTGAACCCGCCCCCGGCGATGACGAGCCGCGCGCCGCTGATATTGTCAATCGCCCCGCCGTATTCGACCGCCTGGTTGTCGCTGAAAGCGCTGCCCGAGAGGTCGACGAAGCCGCCTTCGTTGTAGAGCGCGCCGCCATGCTCGCGGGCGGAATTGCCGCTGAATTCGCTGTCTGCGATTTCCAGCGCGCCGCCGAAATTGGCGATCGCCCCGCCGCTGCGCTCGGCGCTGTTGTCGCGGAACTGGCTCGCGTTTATGCCGACTGCGCCGCCATCGATGCAGATCGCGCCACCGAAGCCGGCCGGTTCAGGCGCGTCGGACTCGTCGGTCTCGTCCATGTCGGTCTCCGCGCTCGGCTCGATGCAAGCCGCGCTGTCCACGTCCGCTCGCCCGCCCGTCAGCGTCAGCGCGGTGATATGCAGATCGCCGGCGCCGCGCACAAGGAAGGCGCGATTGCCATTGGCGTCAAGCGTGTAGCCGCCGCCATCGATGCTGAGGCTCGTGGCGATCGCCGGGAGCGCCTCGTCGAGCGTCACATCGCCGGTCAAGCGTATCGCATCATCGCCCGCGCCAGGCGGGCAAGCGCCGACGGACGTATCGCGGTTGGCGGCTTCGATCGCGTCCGCCAGCCCGCAAGCCTCGCCCACTTCGATATCGGCGGCGAAAACGACCGGGATCGCGAGCTGTGCAAGAACCAGAATCAATATGACCCTCGTAAGTTGATTCATCAAATCCATGCTCCTGTCAGATTTGCGAGCAAAATCTATCCGTCCCCCGGCTCCTCGCCCCCACAAGACATGGTGTAGCGGCGAGCCGGTGGCTCGTCCCTGTTTGCATTGCGGGCAGATTTCACCCCATGCCCCGACCGCCAGTGTCTGCGCGGCGCGGCCCCTTGCCGCGGCGAGCTAGGGAAGGGGAGTTACGACGCTGCGAAATGCAAGGTAATTTGCGTGGGCGGTCGCCTTGCGGCGCGGACGTCTACAGCCTCTCGATTCCGGCGGCATCATAATGTTACTGGCGGATGCGGCGCGGATGCAATGCGGGCGTGCTTCATATTACAACGTTGCCCGTCTCGTCGCTGCGATAGCCGCTCTGGGCGCCGAGTTCGCGCTTGAAAGCCTCGTCGCGCAGCGTCTCAAGCAAAGCCTGCACGCTGGCTGCCGCCAGATGCCGCCGCGGAATCGCCAAATCGAAGCGTTCCCAGGTCAGCCCGATGAAGCCCAGCCCCATGGCGTCGGCCGCGCTCCGCAAGCCCATGCCGCAATCGCCGATGCCATCAGCCACCGCCGCCGCCACCGCCAGATGCGTGATTTCTTCGTGCTCGTATCCGGCGATTTCCGCCGGCGCGATATTATGCTTTACGAGCAGATGATCGAAGAGGACGCGCGTGCCGGCGCCCCGTTGGCGATTGACGTAACGCGCGCCCCGCAAGTCGGCTATTGACGCGATGCCAAGCGGATTGCGCGCCGCCACGATCAGCCCTTGCTCGCGCCGCGCGAAGGTCACCAGCGCGACCGCCTCCTCCGATAAATACCGCTGGAGGTAAGGGAGGTTGTAGGTCTCGGTTTCGGGGTGGAAGAGATGGCAGCCGGCCAGATGGGCTTCGCCGCGCCGCAGGGCGATCAAGCCGCCGAGCGAACCGACATTAACCGAGACGATTCGCTGATCGGCTGAACGCAGGCGCAGATGCGTCGCCAGGGCGTCCAGCATGGGGTCGTGGCTGCCCATGATCAGCGCCGTATTCCGAATGAGTGGCAGAGGCTGGCAGAGCTGCGTTTTCAGCCTGTCGCCACGATCGACGCCTTCATGAAAGCGCGGGATATGCGCCAGCCCGTCCGCCTGGACCAGCGATGTGATCACGCCGGCGCCGCGCTGCAAAGGCGTCGCCAGGATGCGCCCGTCAACCGCCGCCAGCGCCACCCGCGCGAAGTCGTCATCGCCGATCGGCGAGTTGATCTTGCGCGTCGAGACCGCCTCGATGGTTTGGGCTTCGGCCGCCGCCAGCCCGAGCCACTGACGTATCAGCGGGATGATGAAGAGCTCGCCGGTGAGCGCCGCGCTGACCGGATAGCCAGGCACGCCGATGACCGGGATGCCCGCCGCCATGCCGAGGATCACCGGGTGGCCTGGGCGGACGGCGACGCCATGGACCAGCGCCTCGCCCAAGGCGTCGATGGCGGCCGCGCTGAAATCGTGACTGCCGGCCGACGAGCCGGAGAGGATCAGAACGAGGTCTGGCCTGTCGGCCGTCGCCTTGCGGAGCGCCGCCTGCAGCGCCATTTCGTCATCGCCGATGATGGCGGTCACCTCGGCTTCGCCGCCCGCTTCGCGGATCTGGCTGCTGAGGATGAGGCTGTTGTATTCGATCAATTGTCCGCGTTTTGGCCGCGCGGTCGCCGGGACGAGCTCGCTGCCGGTCGGGATGATGACGACGCGCGGTTTGCGCCGCACCGCCACGCGCTGATGCCCGCAGCCGGCCAAAGCCCCCAGGTCGACCGGGCGCAGCACATGGTTGACTTGCAAGACCGTCTCGGTCGCGACCATGTCTTCGCCCATCAGGCGGACGTGCTGCCAGGGCGCGGCGGCGGCGTAAATCAGGATCGCCGAATCGTCAGCGGGATTGACGTTCTCGATCATGATGACGGCATTGGTCCCGCCTGGCAGCGGGTCGCCTGTATTGACCGCAAAAGCCTCCGCATCAAGGCGCAGCTTCAGGGGCTGCGTCTCGCGTGCCGAAACGGTAGCCGCCGCCGCAACCGCGTAGCCGTCCATCGCGGCGCAGTGAAAATGAGGCGACGACAGTTTCGCGCGGATTGGCGCGGAAGTCGCGCGCCCCAGAGCCGCCGCCAATGGCACGAACTCGCCTGGGGTCGGGCTCGCTTTGCCTGCGGATTCCAAAGCGGCCTGCAGTCTGGCGCGCGCCTCGCCCAGCGGGATGTCTTCGAGATAAATCCGCCGCTTCGCCATCGGGTCCTCCGACCTTCAAAAGCGCTGTACGTCGACTACGCGGCCCGCATCGTATCCGCCGGTATTCAGTGGCACGCGCAGCAAGCCGTCCGCGCCCACCAGGGTGAAAATCAGATTGGATTTTCCGAAGATCGGCATCGCCACGGTCTCGCCCGAGTCGCTTTTCGTCAAGCGGACGGGCAGCCAGTCTTCGCGGCCCGTGACCGATGCGACGCGCGTCGACAGCCGTGCGCGGGTCGTCTTGGGCCGCGGCGGATTCTGCCCAAGAAAACGGGCGATGAGAGCGGGCAGCAGTTGCCGCGCCACCAAAAGCGCCGAAACCGGATTGCCCGGCAGCCCGATGACCGGCTTGTTCTGGCAAAGGGCGATGATAGTCGGTTTGCCGGGCTTGGTCGCCAAGCCGTGCTGCAAGATGCCCGGCGCGCCGAGCCCGTTTATGACGTCGCGGGTGTAATCGCGGGCGGAGACGGAGCTGCCGGCGCTGAGCAAGAGGACATCGCAGGCTTCAAAGCCGGCTTGCGCCCGCCGGCGGTACTCATCAAGCGCATCGGCGGCGATGCCCAGCCGGACGGGAATTGCGCCGTGTTTTTCCGCCAGCGCGCTCAGGGTATAGGCGTTGATATCGCGCGCCTGGCCCGGCCTTAAATCAGCTTCGGGCGGCCTCAACTCGTCGCCGCAGCTGAGGATGCCGACGCGGGGCGGCGACAAGACGTCGACCGCGCTGACGCCGACCGCGAGCAAGCCGCCAATATCCTGTGGGCGCAGCCGCTGGGCGCAGGGCAGGACCAATCCCCCTTCGTCCACGTCTTCGCCCGCCTGGATGACGTTTTCGCCGGGCGCGGCCGGGCGCATGACTTCGATTTCGCGCGCATGAATGGCCTGCGCCTGCTCGAGCATGACGATGGCGTCCGCGCTCGCGGGCATCATGCCGCCGGTGTGGATGAGCAGGGCGTCGCCGATGCCGATGTCGGCTTTTGGCGCCTCGCCCATGGGCAATTCGCCGCGCAGCCGCAAAAAAGCCGGCAGCGACTGGCTGGCGCCGAAGGTATCCGCCGCCCGCACGGCATAGCCATCGACCGTGCTCTTGCGGAAAGCCGGGATTTGCTCGGCTGAATGGACATCAGCCGCCAGGACGCGGTCCAGGGCGTCGGCGGTCGCGATGATTTCGGCGCGGGGCTGCGGCTGCCAGCGGGAATCCAGCATCGCCAAGGCGTCGGCGACGGGCAAAACCTGAAAGAACTCGGGCGATGGCATATCGGCTCGCGTCCAACTGGAAAAGGCGTAGAGAAAGTTTACCACAGCCGCTATCAAGTCAGGGCGGGCGACCCAAGTGGCGCCCCCTCTAGCGCGCCGCAAGTCATGCCGGTTTGGAGATGCGGAGGTTTAATCCAGCCCCAACCGCCAGCCATGAGTGTAGACGCGCATGCCGCCGCGCCGCACGTAACCGACTACGCAGATGCCCCAGGCTTCCGCCAGCTCGACGGTGACGCTGGTGGGCGCCGTGCGGCTCGCTACGATGGGGTTGCCCATGCGCCGCGCCTTGCCCAGCATCTCCGAGCTAATGCGCCCGCTGGTCAGCAGGATTTTGTCGCGCGTGTCAATGCCCGCCAGCAGCGCCTGCCCGGCGACCTTGTCTACCGCGTTGTGCCGCCCGACATCTTCCGCGCAGACCAGCAGCCCGCCCCCCGCGCCGAGCACAGCGGTATGCACGCCGCGCACGGCATTGTACAGGCGCGCGGCCCCCTGCAGCTGGCGCATCAAGCGGAGAATCGTGGCCGGGTCGCTTTGGAATGCGGAGTCAATCGCGGGGAAGGCTTTGGATAGCTCCTGCCCGGTGACGCCGCCGCCGCAGCCCGTCGTCAGGATCATGCGCCGCGGCAGCTCGACTTCGCCGCGCGCCAGGATCACGTCAGCCACGGCCTTGGTCTTGTTCAGCTGCAGCAAGGCGATCTCGTCGGCGGACTCGATGACGGCTTCGTTGTAGAGGAAGCCGACCGTCAGCGCTTCCAGTTGAATTGGGCTGCACATCATCGTCGCCAGCGATTCGCCGTTGACGTAAATCGACAGCAGCTGCTCGTCGATGACGCCGCCTTCAACCGCCCGCGCCGTATCGCCCTCGACGAGCTGATAGGTGAAGGGCCGCGCGCCCGCCAGCCGCGCCTCAACCTTGCTCGCCATCGCCCGTTTCCGCTTTGCGCTTGCGGCCGCGCCGCGTGTTCTGGCGCATCTCGTCGGCGCCCCAGCCCTGCTCCAGGCCCCATTCCGCCTTCGGCTTCAGCGCGCCAGTCGGGCAGACGCCGACGCATTGCCCGCAGAAGACGCAGGGCGATTCGGTCAGCGAGATGTCGAAAGCGGTGGCGACCGAAGTGTCGTGCCCGCGGTTCTTCAGCGTCAAGGCGAAGGTGAACTGGGCGTCTTCGGCGCAGACCTGCACGCAGCGCCAGCACAAGACGCATTGCTCGTAATCGCGCACGTAGAAGGGGTTGTCGTCGATGAGCTCGGCTTCGCGGCGGCGGGCATCGGGGAAGCGGGCGGCGTCGGCGCTGTAATCGCGCATCATCGCTTGAATCTCTGGCGCTTCGTCCAGGTTGACCGAGGCGTGCAGCATCTCGAGGATGGTGCGGCGGCTGCGCTCGACGCGGGCGTTTCGCGTTTCCACTGTGGTATCCGCCTGGCATTCGGCGACGCAGGCCGGCTGCAAGACGCGCCCGCCATCGACATCCACCACGCAGACGCGGCAGAGGCCATTGGGCGAGGTGGCTTCGTGGTAGCAGATGAGGGGGATATCGGCGCCGGCTTGTTTGGCCGCGTCGAGCAGGGTGGCGCCTTCGGCTACTTCGATCTCGTTGTTGTCCAGCGTGAGTTTGATGCTTTTGACAGCCATGTAAATTCCTTTTGGATCGCGGGCGATATGGTATTTCGCCCCTAGAAGCCGCGTTGCGTTGTATTGCCCGCGCCTTCTGTAATGCGACTTCGGGCGGCAAGTTTCGCGCGAACCTCGCCAATCCGCTCATTCGCCCGCCTCGCCATCTCGCGCTCAATTTCAAAGCCGCGGAATTCGCGCCCTTCCAGCAGCGCCGCCACCCCGGTCGAGCCCGAGCCGGCAAAGGGATCCAACACCAGCGAGCATGGCGCGCAGAATATACGGATGAGATGGCGCAGCAAATCGACTGGTTTCGCGGTTATATGACCATACCGCTGCTTTGGCTTGGGCACGGATATCACTGTGCCGGGAAAGCGCCCGTTTTCAATATGCGGGTCGGCTACGTCGATTAGCCCCGTTTCCCACTTGTCCCAGTTCTGAACAAAAGTGCCTTCTCGTGGCGCTTGCGCCAGCACGATCATTTCGCCTTGAGGTTTAAGCTGCGGGGTTTTCCGCCCGCCCAGTTTTCTGATGAGCCGCTCCTTTTCAGATTGCTTCAATTTGCTCTTGCGTACGAAGTGGTCTTGCGTGAAGGCTTTGGCTTGTCCTTCATATTTCCATAGCAGCGCGTCGCGTATCTCAAAGCCCGCTTCTTCCAGCGCGATTGCCGCCCGATGAACCAGCCGGTTCTGGCTGAAGACCAGCGCGAACCCGCCCGGGCGCAATATCCGCATCCATTCTTCCGCGATTGGCTGCAGGAACTTCTGCAAGTTTCGACCCTGTTCAATCGAGAATTTCATCCCAACGGGCAGAGCGCCCACAACGCCAGGCTTCACGCGCCGCTTGAGCTTCCGCGAATTCCAGTTGCTGTCCATCCCGTCAATAAAATAGGGCGGGTCAGTCAATACGAGTGAAACAGTGTTGTCCTGGAGCCTCGTCATGCCTGCTCGACAATCTGCGTTCTCGATTGCCGCGGCAGCCGATAACTGTCGCGCTTCCAATTCCCGCAATGACGTTGGCATTGCCATGGCCTCATTCGCCCGCAAACAGCTGCGGAAACTTCTCGATCGCGCTCATGACCGCCATGCCGGCCGTATGCCCCAAGCCGCAGATGGACGCTTCGGTCATCGTCATGCCGATATCGAGCAGCCGCTCGGCATCGCCCGCCCTCGGCGCGTCCAGCCGCTCGAGGATCTCGACCTGGCGCTGCGTCCCCAGCTGGCAAGGGAAGCACTTGCCGCAGCTCTCGTGCTGGAAGAAGCGCCCCAGCCGCTTCAGCACATCGCGCAGATCCGTCGTCTGATTGAAGACCATGATCGCGCCCGAGCCGAAGGTGCTGCCGATTTCGCGCAAGTCTTCAAAGGTCAGCTTGACGTCAATCTCTTCGGGCTTCAGGAATGTCCCCGCCGCGCCGCCCATCAACACCGTTTGCAAGTCGCCAATGACGCCGCCGCAGACCTCGTCGAGGAAGTGGCGCAGGCTGATGCCGGGTTCGATCTCGTAGACGCCGGGGCGCTTCACATGCCCGCTGACCGACACCAGCTTCGGTCCGGCGCTGCCTGCCGTGCCGATCGCCTTGAACCAAGCCGCCCCCTTTTCGACGATGCCGGGCACGGCGCAGAGCGTCTCGACATTGTTGACCGCGGTCGGCTGGCCGAAGAGCCCAAATGTCGTAGGGTAGGGCGGTTTCATCCGCGGGAAGCCGCGCTTGCCTTCGATCGCTTCGAATAGGGCCGTCTCTTCGCCGCAGATATAGGCGCCGGCGCCCCGTCGGATTTCGATATCAAGCGCGAAATCGCCGCCCATGATCGCTTCGCCGAGCAGACCGGCCGCCTCCGCATCGTGAATCGCATCCCGTAATATCGCCGTCGCCTTGGGATATTCGCCGCGGATGAAGAGGAAGGCTTTGTCGCTGCCGACCGCAAATGCCGCCAGCGCGATGCCCTCGAGCAGCAGATGCGGGCGATGCTCCATCAAGACGCGGTCTTTGAAGGTGCCGGGCTCGCTCTCGTCGGCGTTGCAGACGATGTATTTGGTCTCGCCGGGCGCGCCCCGCGTGAATTTCCATTTCAGCCCAGTCGGGAAGGCGGCGCCGCCCCGCCCGATGAGACCGGAGGCTTCCACCTCGGCGATCAGGTCTTCCGGGGTCATCGCCTCAATGGCTTGGCGCAAGGACGCATAATCGCCGTATTGCGCCAAGGTCTGGGGCGCATCACTGAGTTTCGGGTTGAGCAGGACCGACTTGTCGTCGCCCGCCCGCATGAAGTAGTCGCCCGTCCACTCGCCCAGCAGAGCGTCGACCGTCGCCCGTGGCAGGGCGAGATCGGCTTCGCCACGCGCGCTGACCAAAGCGGCCGGCGCGTAATCGCACATGCCCAGGCAAGGCGAATGCTCAATCGTGGTTACGCCATCGGCTGTCGTGCCGCCTTCGTCGATGCCAAGTCGCTCGCAGAGCCCATGCAGGACATCGTCGGCGCGGGCCAGGGCGCATGTCGGGTCGGCGCAGACGCGGATGATGCGGCCTCCGGTCGGTTCGTCGTGGAAGAGCGCATAAAAGCCGATCACGCCGAAGATATCGGCTTCTGGCACGCGCAAAACATGGGAGATCAGATGAACGCGCTCGGGGCTTATGCTGCCGTAAGCGCCTTGAACATCCCAGAGCAGCGGCAGCAGCGCCTCGCGCCCGCGCCCTCGGTACGCGTCCAGGATGGCGTCGAACTCAGATTGCGTGTCCATAGCCACATTGTAACAGATTGTGGCGCGTCCAATCCGCGAGCTCAGCCCTGCGCATGGAGCAGGCGCTCCGCCGCCGCCAGTTCTTCCGGCGTGTTGAGATTTGTGAAGCAGCGTCCATCCGCGTCAAATCGGGCGTAATCGCGCTCGTCAAGATAGCAGACGCGCATTTGGTCGTAGAAACGGATGATCTTCAGCCGATTCGCCGCCAGCTGCCGCTCGATGGGCTTGAGGCAAGTTTTTCGATAGAGCGCGTGCAAACCTTGCGGGTAGCCATCGACGCGCGGCACAACGATATCGAGGTCGTCGTCCATCCGCTCGATCATGCAGCGCAGCAGATCCGCGCTGACGAAGGGCATGTCGCAGGCGAGCGCCAAAACCCATGCCGACTTGGCTTTCTTAAGCGCCGTGTAAATCCCGCCCAGCGAGCCCGTGTCCGGCAAAATGTCGCGGTAGATCGGCAAGCCTAGATGCGCGTAGGCCGCCGGCTGGTTGGCGATCAGGATCGTTTCCGCTTGCCCGAGCCCGGCGCTGGCGGCGATGACGCCTTGGATGAGGGTTTGCCCGCCGAGCTCGACGAAGGCTTTGTCGCGCCCCATGCGGCGGCTTTTTCCGCCGGCGATGATGGCGAGGGAGAAGGGCGCGCCAGCCATCATCACTTGCGCCGCTGGTTTTCCAAGTCGATGAGGCGCTCTATTTCGGCGATTGGCGGGGGAATATGATTTTGAACGGCATCCCAGAACACGTCTTGCTCAATCAACCAGTAGTTGTGCACGAGGACGTTTCGCATGCCAATCATTTTCTTCCATGGTAGCTGCGGCTGCTGCGCGCGCAATTCATCCGAAATATTGCTGGCGCGCTCGCCCACTAGCTCTACAGCCTTTACGATAGCCATGCGAAACATGGTATCGGTGTCCAACTCGTCAGCCTCGCGCCCGACAGCAAATTCTTCCGCATGTCCAGCGGCTTCGCGCATGCGAAGCAGATGGACTCGGTCGCGCTCACGACTCCTTCGCATAGATAAGCCTCGCGCTCTCCAGCACCTCGTCGCGGATGTATTTGCACAAGCCCTTCGGCGTAACCAGATCGACCTTGCGCCCGAGGATGTCCTGGAAATCCATCAAATGCCCGCCCATGTCAAATAAGCTGACAGGCGCGTCCGTCAGGTATTCCACCAGCAAATCAATATCGCTTTCCGGCGTCAGCTCGTTGCGCGCGGCCGAGCCGAAGAGGGACAGACGCTTAATTGGCTGCCCCATGCAATATTCACGGATTCTGTCATGCGGAAGGTCTGCGCAAGCACGGTCGCTCATAGCGTTTTCTCCTCCTCACTAGCCCAATCATAGCATGTTATCGTTTGAGTTCAACGCGTGTCTAATCTGTGGCGCATGTCTCAAGACAGCTAGCCTGTGAGACTGCCGATCACAGACTGTTCGACTTCTGTAATTGCCGCCTCCAACTTGCATTTAACGCGAACGACTTCTCCGTCGATACGCTTTGGCTATAGATGACCCTCGCGCTCTCCAGCACCTCGTCGCGGATGCATTTGCACAAGCCTTTCGGCGTCACCAGATCGACCTTGCGCCCGAGGATGTCCTGGAAATCCATCCAATGCCCGCCCATGTCAAATAAGCCGACAGGCGCGTCCGGCAAATACTCGACCAGCAGATCAATATCGCTCTCCGGCCTCAGTTCATCCCGCGCGGCCGAGCCAAAGACCGACAGGCGCAGTATTGGCTGATCAGCGCAGTATTCGCGGATTTTGTCTATAGGCAGCGTTGCGACAATCTGTTCGCTCATGACCCTAACTCCCAGTGCATCCATCATAACGCGTATGGCTGCGCGCAGGAATGTTTCGGGCACAGGTGGCAAGCAGACCTAATGCACATGCCGCAGCGGGTCTTTGATCGCGCCTTGCGCCTCGAGGTCCGTCCGCGCCCGCGCCACCTTCTCCAGCTTGACCGCCGCCATCTTGAAATCGGGGATCTTCGCGCGCGGGTCAATCTTGTCCAGCGTCAGCAGATTCGCCGCCGCCTCGACGAAATGGAAGGGCAGGAAGAGCGTCCCCGCCGGCGAGCGCCCGGTCACCATCACCTGGCACTCCACCGCGCCGCGCCGCGACGTAATCCGCAGCCAATCGCCCGAGACCACCTGCAGCGCGCCCGCGTCAGCCGGGTGCATCTCGACGATGGGCACGGGGAAAGCCTCTTCCAGCCGCGAGCTGCGGGTCATCGTGCCGCCATGCCAGTGAAAGAGCACGCGCCCGGTCGTCAGGTGATAGGGATAATCCTCATCCGGCAGTTCGCTCTCCGTGCCATATTCCAGCTCCCAGAATTTGCCTTTGCCGCGCGGGAAATCGTCTTCGAAGAGATAAGGCGTGCCGGGATGATCAAGCGCCGGGCAGGGCCAATGCACGCCGCCTTCTTCATTCAGCCGCGCGTAGGTGATGCCAGCGAAATCGGGCGTCAGCGCGCGCATCTCCTCCCAGATCGCCTCGGGATTCGCATAATCGAAGCCGGCGCTTTCGTCCACGCCCAGTTCGATTTCCATGCGCTTCGCCAGGTCGCAGATGATAAGCCAATCGGGCAGCGACTCGCCCACCGCTGGCAATGCCTGGCGCACCCGCTGCACGCGCCGATCGCTGTTGGTGAAGGTGCCCTCTTTCTCGGCGAAGCTGGCCGAGGGCAGGATCACATCGGCCATTTCGCCAGTCTCATTCATGAAGATGTCGATGCAGACCAGCAGATCCAGCGCTTCCAGCGCGTGCTGGGCATGCGACAGGTTCGGCTCGCTCATCATCGGATTCTCGCCCATGACGATCATCGCTTTGATCCGCCCCGTCAGCGCGCCATCGACCATCTCGGTCACGGTCAAGCCCGGCTGCGGATTCAGGTCCGTATTCCAGCGCGCCTCGAACTTGCCGCGGATCTCGTTGTCGGCCACCGACTGGTAGGCCGTGAAGACGTTGGGCAGCCCGCCGCTATCGGAGCAGCCCTGGACGTTGTTTTGGCCGCGCAAGGGATTCAGCCCCGTGCCTGGCTTGCCGGCGTGGCCGCACATCAGCGCCAGATTCGTCAGCGAAAGGGCGTTGTCGGTGCCGTGCGTGCTCTGGCTGATGCCCATGCCCCAATAGAAGGCGGCGCGCTCGGCCGTGGCGTACATGCGGGCCGCTTGGCGAATGTGTTCAGCCGGGACGCCGCTGAGGCCCTCCGCCCATTCCGGTGTGCAATGCTCCAGCGACTCGATGTAATCCTCGAAGCCTTCGGTGCGCGCCTCGATGAATTCGCCATTGAATAGGTTCTCGCTGACGATGACGTTCGCCATCGCCTGAAAAACCGCGACATCCGTGCCCGGCTTCTGCCGCAGCCAGAGCGTCGCGAAATCGGTCAGCTCAATCTGGCGCGGATCGATCACGATCAGCTTGGCGCCATTTTTGCGCACCGCTTTCTTCAGGAAGAGGCTGATGACGGGATGCGTCTCGGTGGTGTTGCTGCCGGTGACGATGAAGGTGTCCAGATGTTCCATCTCGGCGATGCTGTTGCTCATGGCGCTGGAGCCGATCGCCAGCTGCAAGCCGGTGACGCTGCCGGCATGGCAGAGCCGCGCGCAGTGATCGACATTGTTCGTCCCCAACACGGCGCGCACCCACTTCTGGAAGACGTAATTGTCTTCGTTGGTGGCTTTGGCGCAGGCGTAAGTCGCGATGCTGTCGCCGCCATGCTCGCGCACGATCGCGGCCAGCTTGCCGCTGATGAAATCGAGCGCCTCGTCCCAGCTGGCTTCGCGGAAATCCCCGCGCTCGCCATCGCGGAGAAGGGGCTTCTTCAGACGGCGTGGATGCGTCGCGAAATCCAGGCCGAAACGCCCCTTGACGCAGAGATTGCCAAAATTGGGCGCGCTGTCGAAGGGCGCCTCCACGCGGTAGATCTGATTGTCTTTGACGCGCAGGTTCATCTGGCAGCCGACGCCGCAATAGGGGCAGGTCGTGCGGACGGTGGAATCGGGCATGATCGCGGTCATAAGCGCCTCCTTTACGCCAATTATAGTCGAGGCGATTGCTATCAATCAATCAGGGCCATGCGGCGCGCCGCGTTTGCGAATTGCATCGCCTGCAAGTATGATCTGCGCATCGCGGTCTCAGGACGAGAGGCATCATGGCGGAAGCGGAAACTAGTCTGACGCAGCGAGTGGAATCGCTGGAGCGCGCTTCGCGCGAGCGGATGGTTGAGCAAGGCGTGGACCTGGGCGAACGCGTGTCGGGGTTGGAGAGCGCGCGGGACGCTGTATACCCACACTTGGCGACCAAGGCGGACATCGCGCTTATCGAAACGCAAATTAGGCATACGCAAGAGCAAAATGTTCAATTGGACAAGAAGATCGACGAGCGATTCATAGAATCGGACAAGAAGATTGACAGGCGGTCCGAGCAGTTTCAAGCCAAGCTGGACGCCCAGTCCGAGCAGTTTCAAGCCAAGCTGGATGCCCAGTCCGAGCAGTTTCAAGCCAAGCTGGACGCCCAGTCGGAACAATTGCAGAAGATAATCGAGCAGCGCCTTAATCGAGTCATTGCCTGGATGATCGCCACCGGCATTGCCCTTGCCGCCTTAATCCTCAGCCGGCTGCCCGGCTAACTTCAATTGGATCGACTCCAAGCGCGCAAATCCTGGCGGGCGCCGCATGACGTCTCGGCGCGTCAATTTCTGTCGTCCTTGATATGCAGCCTAATCTGCAGCCGACGCCGATTACGCTTGCAGTTCGCTACAGTTCGGTCCCCTGCCAGCGCCCAAGTTGGGGATTGGTCCGCCGCTCTTCGATTCGCCGCGCCCGGGCGCCCCCAAGATCTGCAATCCGCCCTGCGATGAGGCTGCTGAGATTGATCACGTCAACATGGGGCCTTGCTTCCAGCCCCTGGGCGTTACCATCAATGTGATCGCCCTGCGGTATCGCGTTCGACCGGCTGACATTGTCGTGCTGAACAGTTTGGCGAACGGCGGCAGGGCGATTTATCCGGGTCAGGAGTTGATCATCCCCTTCGCCAGCTAGTCGAGAAAATGCGCCACAAAACACGCGACTTGTAGGGGCTTGCCTCGGCAAGCCCGCTGCCACCAGAGGGCGACCCAATGGCTCGCCCCTACAGCTTGTGATTTGTCTCGCCCGCCTCGCCCCTGTTTACGTTGCGAGTGCAACACCCCATCCCTCCGCCCCTCCAAAATGGCGCCTGTAGGGGCTTGCCTTGGCAAGCCCGCAACCATACCTAACCCCATCCCCCGGCCCCTTGCCCCAGCAAGCTAGAGAAGGGGAGTTGACGTTGCGAGCCGCAAGGTCTTTTGCGTGGGCGGTCGCAGGGCGGCGCGTGTGTCTACAGCTTGTGATTTGTCTCGCCCGGCGCTGCGGCGAATCCAAACGCGCGCGCTCCACGATTCGCGGTTACAATAGGCGTGAATCCCGCCATTGAGGAAACGCGCCATGACCTACGAGGCTCGCGAAACCCTGCCCAAGACCATGCCCGCCATCGTCTGCCACGGCGCCGAAGACTACCGCCTGGAAGAATGGGACGCGCCACGGCCCGCCGCCGGCGAAGTCGTCATTCGCGTGCAGTCGGTCGGCATCTGCGCCAGCGACCTCAAATGCTATCAAGGCGCGCCGCTCTTCTGGGGCGACGAAACGCGCGAGGGCTACTGCCAGCCGCCGGTCATCCCGGGGCACGAATTTGTCGGCGAGGTGGTGGCGCTGGGCGAAGGCGCGGGAGCGAAGTATGGCTTGGCTCTGGGCGATATCGCCGTCTCCGAGCAGATTGTGCCTTGCTGGAAATGCCGCTTCTGCAGGCGCGGGCAATACTGGATGTGCCAAGACAAGCACGACGTCTACGGCTTCCGACAAGCCACTATCGGCGCGATGGCCGAGTATATGCTCTTCCCCGTCGGCGCCCTGAATTACAAGGTGCCCGAGTCGCTGCCCGCCCATCACGCCGCCTTCATCGAGCCCCTCGGCTGTTCAATACATGCGGTCGAGCGCGGTGAAATCAGCTGGCACGACGTGGTCGTAATCGCCGGCTGCGGTCCCCTGGGTTTGGGCATGGTGGCGGCCGCCCGCTTAAAGAACCCGCGCCTGCTGATCGCCATCGACCTCAACGACGAGCGCTTGGAGATCGCCGAACTCTGTGGCGCCGATATGAGCCTGAATCCGAGCAGAATCGATGTCGTCGACGAGGTGCTGAAGCTGACCGACGGCTACGGCTGCGATGTCTATATCGAGGCGACCGGCTATCCCGCCGCCGTGCTGCAGGGCTTGAACATGATCCGCAAGCTGGGCACCTTCGTCGAGTTCAGCGTCATGCGCGAGCCGGTCACCGCCGACTGGACCATCATTGGCGATACCAAAGAGCTGAATATCCATGGCAGCCACCTCAGCCCCTATACCTATCCCATCGCCATCGACATGCTCGTGAAGGGGCTGCTGCCGATGGAGCGCATCATGACGCATCAGCTGCCGCTGGCCGATTTTCACGCGGGCATGGAGCTGGTGGCGGCTGGAACGGAATCGGTCAAAGTCGCGCTGACGCCATAACCCGCCAAAACCGAATCCGCACGGGCGAGGCGGCGACTCGCCCGCCCAATTGAGTCTGTAGGGGCGAGCCACTGGGTCGCCCACCCAATCGCATCCGTAGGGGCGCGAGGCCAATTTCAAATCTAGCTGTAGGGGCTACCCATCGGGTCGCCCGCAAACACAGGACAAATCCATGTCAAACGCGCTAACTGGAAAAACCGTCATTATCACCGGCGCCAGCTCCGGCATCGGCGAGGCGACTGCCCGTCTGCTGGCGCGGGAGGGCTGCAAACTGACCTTGGCCGCCCGCTCGGCCGACAAACTGGCCGCATTGGCTTCAGAGTTGCCGACCGACTGCCTGGTCGCGGCCGCTGATCTGACCGAGCCGGCCGATATCGCCAGCATGATCGAGGCGACGCAGGCGCGCTTCGGGCGCATCGACGTCATGCTGGCCAACGCCGGCGTCTATATCCCCGGGCAATTCGCCGATGGCGATATTGACGCCTACTCGCGCATGCTGAAGCTCAATGTCGATGCCGTATTCCGCTGCGCCCATGCGGTCATTCCGATTATGGCGGCGGGCGGCGGCGGCGATATCGTCGTCACCAGCTCGATCTCGGGCCACAGCGATATCGTCGGCGAGCCAGTCTACAGCGCGAGCAAACACGCCGTTCAGACCTTCGTGCATACGCTGCGGCGGCAAGTGGCGGGCGACGGCATTCGCGTCATGTCGCTGGCGCCGGGTCCGGTCGCCAACCCAATGCAGTGGCTCTATGAGGCCGAAGAGCAAAGGCGCGCGGTCGAGGAACGGGGCTCGCATCTGGCGTCGGAAGACTGCGCCGACGCCATCCTGTTCATGCTGTCGCGTCCGCCGCACGTGACCATTCGCGATCTGGTCATCCTGCCGCAAGGGAACCGCGTCTAGGGCGCTGCTGCGATTCGACAACCGGCGCGGTATCGAATTCGGTTGACGGGCGTTACGCGTAACGCCCCTACAGCTAGCTTCTGGGATTGGAATCTGTAGGGGCTGCTCATCGGGTCGCCCGCATTTACAAGGCAAATCCATGACACAATCCTTAACCAACAAAGTCGTCATCATCACCGGCGCCAGCTCCGGCATTGGCGAAGCTTTCGCCCGTCGACTGGCGGCCGAGGGCTGCAAGCTGACCCTGGCCGCGCGTTCGGTCGACAAGCTGGAAGCGCTGGCTTCCGAGTTGCCGGTCGATTGCCTGGTCGCGCCGGCTGATATGACCGCCCCGGCTGATATCGAGCGCATGGTCGAGGCGACGCAGGCGCGCTTTGGCCGCATTGACGTGCTCTGCGCCAACGCGGGCATCTACGTGCCTGGCGAGTTTGCCGCTGGCGATATCGAGGCTTTGACGCGCATGCTGCGCATCAACCTGGACGCGGTGCTGCGCGGCGCCCACGCCGTCATCCCCGGCATGAAAGCGCAGGGGAGTGGCGACATCGTCGTGACCAGCTCGATTTCCGGCTTCCTGGACGTGCACTGGGAGCCGATTTACAGCGCGAGCAAACATGCCATCCAGACTTTCGTGCATACCGTGCGGCTCCAACTGGCGGGCAGCGGCATACGTCTGATGTCGCTGGCGCCGGGTCAGGTGGCGAATCCGCTTTGGGGCTTCACCGACGCGGCTGATATCGAGCGGGTTTCGGCGGGCGAGCGCACGCACTTGACCTCCGAGGATTGCGCCGAGGCGCTGGTTTACATGCTGTCGCAGCCGCGCCGCGCGACCATCCGCGACCTGGTGATCCTGCCGCAGAATCAGGTGAATATCTGACGAGGAAAACGCTATGGGGGATTCGCTCGCCGGCAAAGTCATCCTCATCACCGGCGCCAGCTCGGGAATAGGCGCGGGGGCCGCTCGTCATTTCGCGGCTTTGGGCGGCCAACTCGCGCTCGCCGCTCGCTCGCTCGACAAGCTGCGGGCGCTGGCGGCGGAGTTGCCCGGCGCGCCACTCGTCGTCCCCGCGGATATGACCGCCCCCGCCGACATAGCGAACATGATCGCGCGAACGCACGAGCGCTTCGGTCGGATTGACGTACTCTTCGCCAACGCCGGCATCTTCATTCATGGCGATTACGCCGACAACGCCATCGCAGACATTTCCGCCATGCTCAGCATCAATGTCGAGGCGGTCATGCGCTGCGCCCACGCGGTCATCCCGATCATGAAAGCGCAGGGCGGTGGCGATATCCTCGTCACCAGCTCGGTGGCGGGCCACGAGAAGCTGCATCGCGGGCCCGCGTATGGCGCGACCAAACACGCGATTGAAACTTTCGTCAACACGCTGCGTCTTCAAGTGGCGGCGGATGGCATTCGCGTCATGTCGCTGGCGCCGGCGCGGGTGGCCAATGAGTTGTGGAATCTGACCGACCCCGACGAGATCGAGCGGGTGACGATCGGCGATCAGCATTATCTGAAGGTGGAGGATGTCGTCGAGGCGGCCGCCTACATGCTCACGCGGCCGCGGCGGGTCACGATTCGCAATCTGGTCATCATCGCCAGGCAGCAGGATGTTTAGCCGCGCCGGGGATGCCAGCCTGCGGAGGCCCAAAGGCGTCGCGCTTTCATGATGTCGCTTCGGTTCATCTGAAGGCGCGCGATCGTCGCGCGTCCGGTCGCTGTCAATCCGATGAGCGCGGTCCCCCTCTCGTTCCAGCGAAAGTGGTCGTCCCAGCGATTTATTCGCGGATGAAACAGCGCAGTCTCCTCCCCGGTGGCCGGATCGTATCCGCTAACATGGGCAGATTTGGCGCCGTTACAGTGGCGGCAAGCCAAAGCCAAGTTATCAGACCTTGATTCTCCACCTTTCGAAACCGGAACTATGTGGTCGAGTTCCAGTTGGATGATGATAGACTTTTGCGTTTGGCAATATTCACAGCGTTCGTTAGCGCGCGCTTCAACGAGCTGTCGCAGTCATATTGGCGCATAGGCCATATCAATCGCCTACAGACCGAGGTAACCGTCAACGTCAAGACCGCGTCTTTTCATGATCACCAAGGCGCGCGAGCGCAGCAGAATTCGTCGATCTAGGGCGTCCAAGAGGTCTTCTTGTTCTTCGAGTTCACCCGGCGTCAGCTGGTCACGCTTGCCGCGCGCGGTGAGTTCGCGCAGTCTGGAATCCTGCGCCCAGGTGAGCGGGTGATTTATGATCTTCCAAAGCTGCTCATCACTAAAGTTTTGCAGCGACTCCAGCGAGGACTCGCTGTCATCCCATGCGCCAAAGATCATCTGCAAGCCATCTTGCATAACCGACTCTAGGGAACAGTTTCTGCGCTGCGCGATGCCTTGCGCTTTTTCGACTATGTCCGCCGGCAACTCAAGCTCAATTGTTGACCGTTTCATCAGCCGTCTGCCTCAGTATTCTTTTCTCAAATCATAGCGCAAACGGATTGCCACTGTCACCTTGATCGTTGAACCGGAGTTCCTCACCCCAACAGCTCCCGCGCATTTTCCAGGCTCCGCGGCACGCCAATCGCCAGCGGGTCTTCCGCGCCTTCGTATTCCAGCGACCACCAGCCAGCGTAGCCGGCGCCATCTAATATCGCGCGAATGGCCGGCAGATCGACCAAGCCCTCGCCGATGACGCAGCCGGTCAGCGATTGGCCAGCCGGGTCGGTGAAGACATGGCCCGCTTCATCGCTTGCGGCCTGGCGCATATCTTTCAAGTGCGCGAGGACGACCAGGTCGGCCAGCTGCCGCGCCGCCTCGGTCGGGTTCTGTCCCACGGGCAGGAAGTTGCCGGTATCGAGGTTCACGCGCAAAGCCGGCGAATTGACCGATTCGATGATATGGCGCACTTGATCGCCGCGACCGGCGAACTTGCCATGATTCTCCAGCGCCAGAATGACGCCCTGCGATTCGGCGTAGGCGGCGCCGGCGGATAATCCCTCCAGGATCCACTCCATGCCCTCTTGCTGCGAGACGCCTGCGCGCGCGCTGCCGCTGAAAACGCGCATGACGCCGACCCCCAGTTCCAGCGCGATATCGACGCCGCGCCGCAGGTCCGCCAGTTCCCTTTGCCGCTCGATAGCGTCCGGCTGGATGAAGTTGTTGCTGATCGAATAGACCGCGAGTTCCAGCCCGGCCGCGGCGATTCGCGCTTGGACGGCGGGAATTTCGCGTTCGGCGTCGCTCCAGAAAATATCGAGCAATTCGACGCCGGCGACGCCCTGCGAAGCGGCGTAATCGATGAATCCCATCAGATCCAGCCGCCCGGCCCGGACCGCGCGCACACAGCTATACATGCTCAAGCTCAGTTTCATTTCGTTACTCCCGCAGACTCGTATGCCGATTCAATCACGCGCATCACCGCCAGCCCGTCTTCGCCACCGACCAGCGGCTCGCTTTTGCCCTCGACGCAATCGAGGAAATGCGCCGCCTGCCGCGTGAAGCGATCGGGCGCGTCTATCGCCATCTCGGTCCAATCATCGTCATCCGCCAGCTTGTAACGCAATCCAGCGGCCGCGTTGTAATCGATGACCGCCTGCCCCTCCGCGCCATGTATCTTCACAAAAGCGTCGGCGACGGGCGTCACCCAGCTGCAGTTCAGCGTTCCGAGGACGCCGCCGCCGCCGCGCAGGAGCAATGAAGCGCTGTCTTCTACCTCAATCGGCAGCGTCGATGAGACCTGCGCCTGTACGCATTCGATCTCCTGCCCGGTCAAGGCGCGGAAGATATCGATGCTATGCACGAGGGTGTCGATCAAGATGCCGCCGCCAGCGATATCGGCGTCGGTGAACCAGGAATTGCCCGCCCGCGAGAATCGAAAGGCGAAGCGATTCTCGATTTGGACGAGCGCGCCCAGCTTGCCCTCGCGGATGAGCTCTTGCGCCGCGTTCACGGGCGCATGAAAGCGATGGCAGAAGGCGAATTGCAGCAGATGGCCGCGCATGGCGTCGACGATGGCCTGCGTCTCGGCTAGCGTTCGCGCCGGCGGTTTCTCGCAGAGCAGGGCGATCCCGCGGGCGGCGGCCGCTTCGACGAAGGGCAGGCGGTATTTCGGTGGCGTGCAGAGGCTGATGGCATCGGGCTGCAGCCGCTCGAGCATGGTCAAGCCGTCGCTGAAAGCGGTCCCGCCGAACTCGTCGGCTCGCGACTGGGCGGCTTTCGCGTCAATATCGGCGATGCCGACGATCTCGCAGCGGTCGTTATGGGCGGCGTAAGCGCGCAGGTGCGCCCCGGCGATGCCGCCCGCGCCGATGACGGCCACCCTTGTCTTGTTCATTGAGTAACCCTTGAGCATTGTCTTTTCATGGATTCACGCCTAACTCGCGCAAAAACTACGAATGTTGCGCGCGTCACCCCTCCCTGATGCTTCGGGGAAGGGCCGGGGGTGGGGTTGACATGTGCTAGCCCTTCAAGCCCGTCAAGGCGATGCCGCGCACAAAGGTCTTCTGCGTGAAAAAGAACAGCACGATCGTCGGCAGCATCGCCAGCGTGGAAGCCGCCATCATCAGCTGCCACTGCGCGCCATACATATTCTGGAAGAGCTTCAAGCCCAGCGAAATCGTCCAATCCTGCTGATTCTGCAAATAAATCAGCGGGCCGAGAAAATCGCGGTAGGTCTGCACGAAAGTGAATAGCGCCACCACCGCCAGCGCCGGGCGCATCAGCGGGATCATGATGTGCCACAAAATGCCGAGTTCGCTCGCCCCGTCGATCTTGGCGGCATCGCTGAGCTCCAGCGGGATCGTCAGCAGGAACTGGCGCAGCAGAAATACGTAAAGCGCGTTGCCAAAGAAATGCGGCACGACCAGCGGCAGGAAAGTGCCCACCCAGCCCAGATCCTTGAAGATGAGATAGAGCGGAATCAGCGTCACCTGCGACGGCAGCATGATGGTGCTCAAATAGATGAGGAAAATGATGTTGCGCCCGGGCCAGCGAATCCGCGCGAAACCATAAGCGATGAAGGTGCAGGACAGGACCGTGCCCAGCACCGTCAAGCCGGAGATGACAATCGTATTCCACATATAGCGCCAGAAGGGGATATAGGTGGTGGATTCACCGAAGTTCTGCCATTGCGGGTTGGGCGGGAAGATCGGCGGCGGCTGCTGGAAGATCTCCAGATCGGTCTTCAGCGCCGTCACGATCAGCCAGTACAGCGGGAAGATATAAGCGACCGCCATGACGATGACGATGGCATAGGCAATCGTCCGCTTGATGCGGTCTTGCACGATGCGGTTTTCCCGCCAGTGAATGCTCGCCGTCATCGCTTATTCTTCCGCATGGTAATAAACCCAGCCAGCCGTCTTGAACAGGAAGACGGTAGCAATCAATACAATCATGAACAGGATCCAGGCTTGGGCGCTGGCGTATCCCATCTTGAATTGCTGGAAAGCGGTTTGATAAAGATACATTGAATAAAACATGGCTGAATTGGCGACGCCGCCGGCCGCGCCATCGCGAGTGGCTGTCATCACCCAGGCTTCGGTGAAGTATTGGAAGTAGCCGATGACGTTGACGATGATGGTGTAGAAGATGACCGGGCTGATCATCGGCAGCGTGATGCGGAAGGTCTTCTGAATCGCGTTCGCCCCATCCAGCTCGGCCGATTCCAGCAGGTCGTAGGGCACGTCCTGCAGGCTCGCCAGATAGATCAATATCGTGTTGCCGCCGAACCAGGCGCCCATGAATATCAGCGACGGTTTGACCCACTTGGGGTCGGTCAGCCAGCCGATCGGCGACAAGCCGATGAACTTGAGGAATTCGTTAAGGATGCCGAACTGCCCGTTGAAGATCCAAAGCCAGACGATGGTCGAAGCCACCACCGGCGTGATCGACGGGATGTAGAAGATGCTGCGATAAAGCGACAGCCCGCGTATCTTGGTATTGAGCAGCAGCGCCATCAGCATGTTGAAGACCAGGTGAATCGGCAAGCCGATCACCACCATATAGAGCGTGTTGCTGATGCCGATGCGGAAGACGCGGTCGCTCTCGATGAGGAATTTGTAATTGTTCAAGCCGACCCAGCGCGGCGGCTGCAATATGTTGTAGCGCGTGAAGCTGTAGCCCAGCGACTGCACGATGGGGCCGATGTTGAAGACGAAGAAGCCGATGATCGCCGGCGAAATGAAGAGCAAGCCGACAATCAAGGCGCGCCGCTGCTGTTTAGTTAGCCTGGGTCTGCGAATTGAAATGATCATTGGTAAAGCGCCCCCACCCCAAACCCCTCCCCCATAAAGAGGGAGGGGCTTAGATCTATCGCTCCAACCCGCTGTGTGGCTCCCCTTCCCTCATTTTGGAGGAAGGGGCTGGGGGATGGGGGCAGGCCATTACATCATCGCCATATCGAGCTCGCGTTGGACCTCCTCGGTCACGCGGTCCAGCGCTTCCTGCGCGCCGAGCATGCCGGCTTTGACCGATGTCTCGGCTTCGCCCAGGCGCGAATTGTAGAAGTCGTTCACTGGAATCTTCGCGGGTCCAAAGGCGTTCGGTCCGTTCAGCAGGTCCAGCGCCAACTGGAAGCGGTGATCGCTGACGAAGCGCTCGGCCGTCGCCGCGCCCACCTTGGGCGGGATATTCTGGATGTTGAAGCAGAATTCGCCCATGTGCTCGTCTTCGCTCAGCCAGCGAATGAACTCCCAAGCCGCGTCGGGGTTGATGACGCCGGTCGGAATCGTGAAGACGCTGCCGCCGAAGGTCGTGCAATTCTGGCGGCCACCATCGGGATACGGCGCCGCGATCATATCCATCTCGAGGTCGGGCGCGAACTTCTTCTGGAATTGGATGAACCATTCACCGACCTGCTTGAAGCCTTCCTTGCCGACGAAGAAGGGGTTCTGCGTACTCAGGTAATCGCCGAAGCCGCTGGTGAAAGCCGCCACCTTCTCTGGGCCGAGCCGCGACCAATAGCCAGCCATCCACTCCAGCGCCGCCACATTGGCGGGATCGTTGGCTGTAATCGTCCCGCTGTCCTCGTCGTACAAACCGCCGCCGAAGACGTGCGCCCACCAGGTGAGATTGGCGGGCAGCAAGCCGACGCGCTCGATATTGCCATCGCCGTCGACGATCTCGAAAGCCTGCGCGACTTCGTCAAGCTCATCTATGCTGGTCGGCGCTTCACTGACGCCCAGCTCGGCAAGCGCCGGTGGCGAGAACGCCAGGACGCGCGCGTTCGAGGTGCACATCAACCCCCAAAGCTCGCCGTTATACCACCAGTTCTCCCACAACTGCGGGAAGTATTCCGAGCCGTCGATGCCGGCCGCTTCGGCGTAGGCGGTCAAGGGCGTCAGCGCGCCCTGCGAGGCGATCTGCACTAATTGATGCAGCCAAACAGCCGAGACCACGTCCGGCGGGTTGCCACCCGCGATCGCCGTCAAGACCTTTTCATACTGTCCAAATACAGTCGTCATATTGACGTAGATGTTCTCGTTCTCTTCATTGAACTGGTCGACCAAGCCTTGCAGCACATCAAACTCGAAGCCGCTCCAGCCAGTCCAGTAATTGAGGAACGCCTGCTCTTGCGCGTAGGTCAAGCCAGCCGGCATCGCCGATATCGCCGCCGCCGTGCCCGCCGCCATGCTCGCCCGCAAGAAATCCCTGCGCGACACTTTTCTCTCGCTCATGATTTTCTACCCTCCTTTGAAAGGTTGTTCTTCCGTCAAATCCTTGGCAATGTTCGCGCCGTCCACGCCCGCGGTTCAGTCAGCCTGGCGAGGCGAAACGCGCAAAGCTCATTATCGCTTGCCTTCCGCGCTTTGTCAAAATCGCCCCGGACGTGCGACAATAACAGCCCCAGCCCGTCATTGCGGGGGGAGAGACGATGATGACAGCGGCGCACGAACGCGACATCCGCGACGAGTTCATGAACATCACTTTGATACTGCTCGCCATCGGCTTGTGGGGGCTGGTCGCGGCCGGCGATATCCTGCCCGGCAGCCTGCCCGATATCGTCCTCTTCGACGCCGTCATCATGCTGGCGGTCTGCGGGCTGAGCTATTTCATCAAGTCGCGCAGCTTCAACTTCGCCTGCTTTTTCCTGCTCTTCTGCATCGCCTTGATCGCCGTCCAGCTCGCCATCGCCAGCGCCGACGCAGCCGTCCTCTACTTAATCCCCGCCAGCTTGATCATCGCCGTCATCCTGCTCTCGCCCGCCTGGATCGCGCTCGTCAGCGTCGTCGACTGCTTATTCCTGCTCGCCTTTGCCCCGCCGCCCGCGCTCGCCGTGATGCTGGCTCTGTCGGCGATCAATCTGGTAAGCGTCGGTCTGCTAAAGCGTTATTTCGTCAATCAGCTGAAGATCAGCCAGGGCTTTCAGGATTACGCCGCCGAGCAGATGAACGAAGCCCGCGCGAGCCGCGCCAAGCTGGTCCTCATGTCCAAGCAGCTGCAGGAATATCAGGAGCGGCTGCGCGTCATCAACCGCAAGCTGGAGATCGCCTTTGAGCAGGCGGAAGAATCGCGGCAGGCGAAAGCCCGTTTCGCCGCCAACGTCAGCCACGAGCTGCGCACGCCCATCAATCTCATCGTTGGCTTCAGCGAGGTGATGATCCTGGCGCCAGAGGTGTACGAGCAGCCCTTGCCGCCCAGCTATCGCGCCGACGTGGGGGCGGTGTATCGCAACGCCAGGCACCTGCAGAACCTGATCAACGACGTGCTCGATATTTCGCAGCTGGAGGCGCGCCACCTCGCCATTGTCAAAGAGAAAGGCAGCCTGCGCGACTGCGTCCACGAAGCCAGCGCCATGGTCGCCGATTTGATCGCCAAGAAGGGGCTGGCTTTCCAGCTGGACATCCCGCCCGACCTGCCCGATATGTGGTTCGACCCCGTGCGCATCCGCCAGATCCTGCTCAACCTGCTCGTGAACGCGGCGCGTTTCACCAGCGAAGGCGGCATCAGCATCGAAATCAGCGTCGATGACAAGGAAGCGATCGTCAGCGTCATTGATAGCGGCATCGGCTTGACCGAAGCGGATATCCAGAATGTCTTCGAGGAGTTCTATCAAGTGAGCGGCGATGAGGCCGGGGGCGAGCGAGGCTCGGGCTTGGGACTGACGCTGAGCCGCGAGCTGATTCGGCTGCATGGCGGCGCGATGACCGTGAGCAGCGATGGCGTCCCCGGGCGGGGCAGCCGCTTTTCCTTCTCTTTGCCCACCACGCGCAACCTGGTCGCGCAAATGCCCGCCAGCCATCCCTTGCCCAAGCCGCCGGACGCGGAGAAGAGGATCCTGGTCCTCGATGCCGACGATGCGGTCACTGCCTTCTTCGCGCGTTATCTCACCGCTCACAAGGTGCGGGAGTGCAACGCCGAAGCCGATGCCATTCGCGCGCTGCGCCAATTTGAGCCGGATGCGCTGCTGCTCTCGCGCGAGCGGCAATATCCGCGCCTGCTCGCCGAGATCGGGCGATATCAGCGCGGCTTGAATATCGTCACGCTGCCGATGCCCAGCGGGCGCTCGGTCATACGCCAGCGCGGCGTCCATGATTATTTGGTCAAGCCGGTCTCGCGCGCGATGCTGAAGAAGGCGCTGTCGCAGTGGGACGATGACTTACGGTCGATTATGATAATTGACGACAATCAGGATATTCTGCGCCTGTACTCGCAGACGCTGCGCAGCCTGGACGCCCGCTATGAGATCCGCGCGGCCGGCGAGGGCGCCGCAGGCCTGCGGATGATGCGCGCGCGGGCGCCCGACCTGCTCCTGCTCGATGTGCTCATGCCCGAGATGGACGGCTTCGCGGTGATCGCGGCGATGCGGGCCGATGACGCCCTGCGCGATATCCCCGTCATCCTGGTATCGGCCAAGGGCGCCAGCGAATCGATCACGCCCGATATTCAGGGCGAAATCACGCTGAGGCGCAAAAGCGGCTACTCGCCTATCGAGCTGGTGACCTGCGTCCAGGCGCTGATAGATAGCCTGCGGCAGCCCGCCGGCCTCGAGCTGGCGACGGCGCGCCGCGAAATCGAGCTGCCCGCGTGACATTGCCTCAAAACAACCGAGCAACTGTAGACAGACGCGCGACAATGCCGCGGTTAAAGCAGAAGAATTCGCGTTGGTTAGGGGCGAGTCTCCGCCTCGCCCCTACAGATCGTTATCAAAGGACAAGGCTGCAGGGGCGTTACGCTGTAGCGTCCGCCGATAGCATTCGCGAATTAAACAGGGGCGAGATGGTGGCTCGTCCGCAATCGCCTTGCATTATCGATCCCTTTTCGCGTATCTCGCGCGCTTCACTTGGCCAAATCGTCGCCTAAGGAGGCGGAAATGGAAACCATACTGGGATTGGAAGTCTTCCTGGCGGCGCATCTTGATTTGGTCGCGGGGCGGCGCGTCGGTTTGCTGGCTTGCCCCAGCAGCGTCGACAGCCAGCTGCGCGGCAGCGTCCAGCGTTTGCATCGGCATCCCGGCGTGAATCTGGTCGCGCTTTTCGGGCCTGAGCATGGCCTCCGCGGCGATGCGCAGGCAGGCGCTCCCGTCGCCTCCGGAATCGACCCGCGGACGCTGCTCCCCGTCCACAGCCTCTACGGGGAAACGCAGTCGCCTACCGCCGAAATGCTAAGCGGCATGGACGCCATCATCATCGACCTGCAGGACGCTGGCGTTCGCTTCTACACATTTCTGGCGACAACGCTCTACGTCATGCGGTCGGCGCGCGACGCCGGCATCGCCGTGATCCTGCTGGATCGCCCGGCGCCGATTAATGGGACTCGCGTCGAGGGTCCGCCGCTCGAGCCGGATTATGCTTCCTTCGTCGGCCCCTATCGGCTGCCGATCCGTTATGGCATGACCATCGGCGAAGTGGCGCGGCTGATGAACGAAAATGACATCCATTGCGACCTGAGCGTGATTCCCATGCGTCGCTGGTCGCGGGCGCAGTGGCACAATGAGACCGGGCTGCCTTTCATCCCCTCGTCGCCCAATCTGCCCACGCTGGACGCCGTCACGCTCTATCCTGGAACATGCTTGGTCGAAGGCACGACTCTATCCGAAGGCCGCGGCACGACCCGCCCCTTTGAGTATATTGGCGCGCCCTGGATCAAGGCCGAATCGCTAGCCGATCAGCTGAACGACCTGCGGCTGCCCGGCGCGCGCTTCCGACCAGTGTACTTCGTGCCGACCTTCAGCAAATATCAGGGCGAGCTCTGCGCGGGCGTCCATGTCGTCGTGACTGACCGCGACGCCTTCCAGCCGGTGAGCGCGATGCTGCGCGTATTGCAGACGGTGAAGCGGCGCTATCCCGATGACTTCGCCTGGCGGTCCCCCTGGGGCGAGGGCGCGCGCCCGCCAATCGACCTGCTTTGGGGCAGCGACCGCTTGCGTCGGCATATCGATGCGGACGAGCCGGTCGAAGCGCTGATCGAGAGCTGGCAGCCGGCGCTAACAGAATTCAAACGGCTTCGCGCGGAGTATCTGCTGTATTCCTCGCTGTGAATTTGTAGGGGCGACTCGCCGAGTCGCCCGTCGCCGACACGCTTGTGACATCAGCGGGCTTGCCAAGGCAAGCCCCTACAAGAATGCTCTGCGCGTCTGTGGCGGATCGTCACGCCACCACGATCAGCTCCTGCCAGCCATTCGTGAGCTTTTCGCCGCCGCCGGGCCGCGCCACGACCACATCCTCGACCCGCGCCGACCAGCGGTCAAACTGCATGATGCTCGGCTCGATGGTGAAGAGCATGCCCTCTCGCAGCGGCGTCTCATCGCCTTTGGTCAGGAAGGGCGGTTCGTGCACGTCCATGCCGATGCCATGCCCGAGGCGATGACGAAACGCCTCGCCGTAACCCGCGTCTTCGATCACCTGGCGCGCCGCTTGATCCGCTTCGGTGGTGGTGGCTTCACCCGCTTTCAGCGCGGCCACCCCAGCCGCCTGCGACGCCATCATCACCTCATAAACCCGCCGCGCCTCGGCGTCTGGCTCGCCAAAAAAGACCGTGCGCCCGAAGTCGTAGCACCAGCCTTCATAGATGCCGCCGAAATCGAAAAGGATGGACACCGGCGGATCCAGCGCCCGATGCCAGCTTTCCATCCGCGCGCCGAAGAGCAGCGGATGATTCGGCCCCGAATTGTAGAGCGAAGTCGTGAAAGACTGGCCCAGCGAGCCATGTTTCCGCAGTTGGTAGTTGACCTCCTCGACGATTTCCAGCTCGGTCATGCCGTGGCGCAGGGACGTCAGCGTATCGGCGAAAGCGGCTTCGGTGATGCGCCCGGCTTCTTTCATCAGCGCGATGTCGGCTTCCGTCTTGATGACGCGCATGGGGCGCAGCAGCGCCGTCGCCGAGAGGAAGGCGGCATCGGGAAGCAGGGGCTGCAGATGCGAGACGGTCTCGCCCGTCGCGAAATCGCTGATGGCGACGCGCGGGTTCGCCGGCAGATTGAAGCCATCGAGGATGCCCTTGAGCATGTCCGCCGGTTCGTCCCAATCGCCCAGGACGCGGATGTCGATGCCCTGAAGCCGGCTGAGCCCGCCAAACTCGGCTGTCATACGCGGCAGCGGCAGCACCGGCGCGTGATTTGGCGTGATCCAGGCGCCCTCGAGCCAATCGCCCGGGTGGATCACATTGCCATAATTGGGAAAATCGCGCGGGACGCCGGTCAGATATTGCAGGTCGGATGAGATCGGAAAGAAGGCGAGATCGGCGCGCTCGGCGAGGATGCTCTGAAATCGCTGCAGGCGGTCGCTGGACATGGGGCGCTCCTTATGGCTATTGCACTGTGCGCTGATAGTAACAAGTTTGCGTGGAGAATGCCGCTGGCACGCGCGCTTTTTCGACGATGGCGCGATCGGTTAGAATAGATTGCGCCGCTCGGATGAAGGAGCCTGAGGACCTGTACCAAGCCATCCTCTTTGACCTCGACGACACCTTGTTCAGCCTGCGCGGCTGCGAAGCGGAAGCGCTGAAACGGACCTTGAATGACGCCGGGCTGCTGGCGCGGATGCCCCTCGATTACGACGCTGTTTTCGCGGCGATAAGCGCTGGCTACTGGGCGGCGCGCCGGGCGGATGGCAGCCCTCAATACAATCGCGATGAGATACTCCAATTGAGCTGGCGCGATTTTCTGCGGCATTTCGCGCTCGATGCCGGATCATCCGTCGCGCTGGCGGGGCAATTCTGGTTGGAGTTCTGCCGCTCCAGCGCGCTTAATCCCGGCGCCCACGCGGTCTTGCGGCGGCTGTCAGAAAAGTATCGCCTGGGGATGATCACCAACGGCTACAGCGATTCGCAGCGGGGAAGACTGGCGGCGGCCGGCTTGCTGGATTTCTTCAATCCCCTGCTGATCTCGCAGGAAGTTGGCGTGGCGAAACCCGATATCCGCATCTTCGAGCTGGCTCTAACGAATTTGGGCTTGCCGCCCGAAGCGGTCTTGTATGTTGGCGACTCCATCAGCCACGACCGCGAAGGCTGCCTGCGCGCCGGCATCGACTTCTGCCACTATTGCCCTGAGCGCGACAGTTGGGGCGCGTTGCCAGCGGCGCGTTACCGCATCGCCGAGTTGACCGACCTGATCCCGATCCTGCTGCCGGGCCTCACTCCGTGATCGTGACTTTCGACAAACCGCGCGGTTTGTCGACCTCGTAGCCGCGGGCGAGCGCCTGATGCAGGGCGAAGATCTGACCGGGCATCACTGCCAGAATCGGGCTGAGCCATTCCGGCGTCGACGGTATCGTCATCGCTTGCCTCCCTTGCCCGAGCAGGTCGCTGTTGTTGCTGATGATCAAGGTTTCGGCGCCCAAGTCGTTGAGCCGCGCGCAGATATCCACCATGCCCGCCAGATTCTTGCCGTGCGGCGACACGAGGATGACCGGATGCCCGCGGTCGATGGCGGCGATGGGACCATGACGAAAGTTGGCTTCGCTGTAACCCTCGCTGGCGATATAGGTCAGCTCTTTGACTTTGAGGCTGATCTCGCAGGCGGTGGAAAAATTGAAGCCGCGCCCCAGGCTAATCAGGCGATTGATGTAACGATAGCGCTCCACCCAGGCGGCGATCTCGTCGCTGAGGCTAAGCGCTTGCGCCGAAAGCCGAGGCAAAGCGCTGATATCCTCGCGCGCCGCGTCGCTTTCGCCCAGGGCGCTCGTCAGCATGGCGATGACCGTCAGCTGCGCGGTATAGGTCTTGCTGGCGGCGACGCTCAATTCGCGCTCGGCCAGCAGCGGCAGATGATGCCGCGCCGTCTGCGCCAGGGGCGAGTCCTCGAAATTGGTGATCGCCAGCGTCAAGGCGCCCTGCTGATTGGCGTCGCTCAAGACCGCGCGCACATCCTCCGCCTGCCCCGATTGCGAGATGCCGATGACCAGGGCTTTGGAGAGGTCGGGCGGCGTCGCGTATACGGTGTGCAGCGAAGGCGTCGCCAGCATCACGGGCAGGCGCAGCAAACCGCCAAACATATATTGGGCGTAATGCGCGGCGTTATCCGAGGTGCCGCGCGCGGCGATGCAGACGAAGGTCGGGTCGAAGTCGCGGATGGACCGGGCGACGGATTCTGTCGCCGCCCGGCCCTCATTGATCAGCCCTTCGATGACGGCTGGCTGCTGCGCGATTTCCTTTTGCAGCTGCATGGCGCGCCCCTTCGTCACTCGTCCAGGGGGCGATAGTTGAGGCCCAGCGCGTCCAGGCAGGGCAGATGCGCCTTCAGCCGCTCGACCAGGGCCTCATAATCGCGCTCTTGCGGATGATGCCAAAGGATGTCGGCGAGGGCGATGGCGCGCGGGAAAGCCATGAACTCGACCTGATCGGCGGTCGGCATGTATTCCGTCCAGATATTGCCTTGCCCGCCCAGAATGTGATGGCGCTTGTCCGCCGCGATCCGCTCAGGAATCACCTCGAACTGCCAAAGCTGCTCCAAGGTCAGCGTGCGCGGGATCGCCGGCGGTTCGCGCGTCCAGTCTTCGTGCTGATAATAATCCAGGTAGCAATAGGTGGTCGGCGTCATGACGACATCGTGCCCGGCGTTGGCGGCCGCGATCCCGCCATCGCTGCCGCGCCAGCTCATGACGGTGGCTTTTGGCGCCAGCCCGCCTTCCAGGATCTCGTCCCAGCCGACCAGCCGCCGCCCGCGTTCGTTCAGCCAGCTTTCGATCTGGCGGATGAACCAGCTCTGCAATTCGTCTTCATTCGCCAGCCCTTCGGCTCTGATGCGCGCTTGACATTTCGGGCAGGCTCGCCAGCGCTCTTTTGGCGCTTCGTCGCCGCCGATGTGTATGTATTCGGACGGGAAGAGCGCCAGCGTTTCCGCAAGCACGTCTGTCAATAAGGTGAAAACGGCGTCGTTGCCGGCGCAAAAGATGTCGCTGGTGATGCCCCAGGTCGTCCACGTTTGGTAGCCATCGCCAAGGCAGCCGAGATGCGGATAGGCGGCGAGCGCGGACAAGGCATGCCCGGGCAATTCGATTTCGGGCATGACGGTGATGCCGCGTTCGCCCGCGTAGGCGACGATTTCCTGCGCTTCGGCTTGGGTGTAGTAACCGCCGTAGGGCTCGCCGTCGCCCTGTTTTGGCTGGGCGGGTATCGGCGTTTCCGCCCGCTTTGAGCCAATCTCGGTCAGGCGCGGATGCTTCTTGATTTCCAGCCGCCAGCCTTGATCTTCGGTGAGATGCCAGTGGAAGACGTTCATTTTGTAGAATGCCATCGCGTCGATGAGCTTCTTGATGAACTCGACCGAAAACATGTGCCGCCCGACATCGAGGTGCAAGCCGCGCCAGCCAAATTCGGGCGCGTCGTGGACGCTGAGGGCGGGTATCGTCCAATCGATGCCGTCAACTCGCGCGCTTGCGAGGATCTGCGGCGGAAGCAGTTGGCGCAGGGTCTGCATCGCGTGCAAGAAGGCTTTGCGGTCGCCAGCGCGGATTGTGATTCGCTCGGGCGAAACCGCCAGCGCGTAGGCGTCGACGCTCGTCTCTTGCGAAGGAACCAGCAGAATCGCGTTTCTCACCTCCGCGAGAATGTCATCGTCCAAGGCGTATACGGGCAGGTCGAAGCCGGTCGCGGGGCGCAGGTAATCCGCCAGCCATTCGCCAATCTCGCCGTCGGCCGCGAATATGCGGGTATGCCGGTTGAGCGTGAACTCGCCGGGCTTGCGCGAGAGTTGCTGCGGTTGGGGAAAAAGCGTGATTTCTGTCATTGTCGCATGAGCCTCGTCTGTTTCGCTTTGGCGGGCAGCTCACCCCCCGTCCCCGACCGCCAGTGTCTACGCGGCGCGGCCCCTTGCCCCCACAGGGAGGGAAGGGGAGTTGCGAATCGGCAGGACGCAACATGATCGCATGGGCGGTGGGTTTGTCGCGCAACTGTATACATAGCGCCTAGATGTCCTCAAGCGCGACGACGGCGCTCAGGTTATGCGGCTGATCGGGATCGCAGCCATTCACCATGGCGCGATGATACGCCAGCAGCTGCAGAACGGGCAAGTACAGGATCGGCATGCTCCACGAGGGCAGATCGGCTGGCAGCCGGACGGTCTGGTGATCCGCGACTGGCGCCGGCGCGATTGCCAATGCCGCAGCGCCCAATGCCGCCATGTCGTCCAGCACGCGGACTTCCTGCCGAGCCGACTCGGGCGAGATCAAGCCGACGACCAGGCTGTCTTCGCCGACCATGGACATCGGTCCGTGGCGGAATTCCAGGGTGTGATAGGCTTCGCTGTACGAGAGCGACATTTCTTTCATCTTGAGCATGGCTTCGCAGGCGATGCCATACAGGGCGTCGGCGCCCAAAAAGAAGAATTTCGTGATCGCGCGGTTTTCGCCTAGAGAGCGCGCCAGGTCGCCATGACGCGCCAGCAGGCGACGGCAAACCGCGGGCAATTCGCGGCTGGCGGCGAGGTCGAAGCCGGCGATCAAGGCGGAGAGCTGCTGCGCGGCCACCAGCATGCTGCTGAAGGAGCGCGTCTGGGCGACGCTTCGCTCTTGCGCGGCGTCGATGGCGATGGCGAGGTCGGCTTCCTGGGCGAGCGGGCTGGCGCTGTCGCAGGTGATCGTGAGCGCGCTTCCGTCAGTCTCTCGCTTGAAGATCGCCTGGGCGCGCAGGGTCTCGCTGGTGGCGCCCGAGCGCGAGAGGCTCAAGAGCAGATGATGATGACCGGGCAGACAAATCGACTTCCGATGCAGCAGCAGCTCGGAGGCGGGGCAGGCGAAGGCGTGGCAGCCGGCTCTGCGCAAGAGACGGGCGGCGGTCTGCGCCAGATAATAGGTCGAGCCGCAGCCGGTGACGATGACATGGTCGAATGCGCCCGCCTCGCGCCACGACTGCAGCCGTTCATGCTGGGGATCGACGGCGGCGAGCGCCTCCACCCAGACATCGGGCTGGCTCATGATTTCGCGCAGCGTCTGTTCTCCCGCGGTCATAATCGCTCCAGGCTCTCGATGGCGCCAGGCACGTCGATAATATCACGCGCGAAAGCCTCGCGCAGCAGCGCATCGGGCAGGTAGCGATCGTATTTTCCGATAGGAGAAAGGGCGCTGATCCGCTCGCTTAGCGTCATCGCGTCGGGCGCCTCATGGCAGACCGCCGCCAGTTCTCGCTTTAACCCGGCCACCGTCCCCGCCTCGCTCTCCAGTTCATAATAATAGGGCGCGCTGCGCCGCTCGACTGAAAAACCGGCATGCGCCAGCAGGACGAGCTGCGTACCGAACTGTCTTGTGCCGCGCCAGGGAAAGACCAGAAAGCGGCCCGGCGCCAGCGGCAGGATGGATTCTTCGCTTAATCCGCTGCTTTGGGCGGCTGCGCGGGCGGCTCTTAAGCGCCCCCGGGCATTTTCCTGCAGATAGACGAAGTCTTCTTGCGAAAAGAGCAGCGCGCGGATTTTCTCCAGTACGCGCGTGTGGATCGCCGCATTGTGCATGCCCGCCCAGAAAGTCGCCGATTGACCCGGCGCCCGCTCCACTTCGATGACCTTCTCCGCTTCATAGATCCGCAGGACGCGCCAGACATAACCCGCCAGGCGTATCCGGTCTTCCAGGAGCGGCGGACCCCCGATCGTGCCGATCTCGTGCGATTTGTCGCGCACGCGGTATTCAGTATTGTCTTCAAAGACCGCGTAAAAGCGATAATTGTTGACGATTCGCTCGGCTTCCAGCCCGATGATCAGGCGGCCCCGCTCGGTCCGTTCGAGGTGACCAATCTCCAGCAAATGACGCAGCAGCGCGCGAAAATGATCCTGCGTAACCTTCTTGAATGGCGAGAGCGTCAGCACCCGCTCGGCGAGCTGCGGCGGCGATAATCCGCTGTGAGATTTGACGATGCTCATCGTCTGATGATAGAGCAGGCTCATGGGCATAGTCGGGATTTCGGGCGGCTCAATCCACCTTTCTTGCGCGTAGAGCTGAATGATGGCGATGGTCTGCAGAAGGTCCCAGGGCAGCTCGTCGCCGATATGTCGCGCCTTGTCCTGGCTCTCGGTCGCGTAGAAGAACATGCGCGAGGGTTTGCCGCGCCGCCCGGAGCGCCCCAGCCGCTGCACGAAACTGGCGACGGAATGCGTCGAATTGACTTGAATCACCTGATCCAGCAGCCCCAGATCGATGCCCAGCTCCAGCGTGATGGTGGCCGCGGCGCAGGCTGGCTGCGATTTGTCTTTCATCGCCGCTTCAGCCGCTTCGCGCAATGGCGCCGAGATGCTGCCATGATGCACATGATAATAGCTGGGCTGCCGCTTCCGCTCGGAAAGCCGGCGCAGCGACATGACAATCTCTTCGGTATCGGCGCGGGCATTGGCGAAAATGAGCGTCTTGGGCGCGCGCTGCGTCATTTTGTGAAGATGTTCGTAATATTCGATATCGTTCTTCGTTGCGCGGTCGGAAGCAATTGGGCGATCCGCCGCCGCATCCGCTTCGTCAGTCGCGTCTTCACGAGCCGCCGCCAAAGAGAAATAGGCCAGCCCGATTTCGGCTGCGGACCGCTTCTGGCTGGCGATCAGCCGCACCTCCGCATCAGTGTTGCCACGGAGGAAATCCATCGTCAGCCGCGGCTCGCCAATGGTCGCCGATAGCCCGATCCGGCGCGGGGGATGCCGCTGGTAGCGCGAAAGCCGCTCCAACTGGCAGATCACCTGGCGGCCCCGGTCGGAGCTGATAAAGGCATGAATCTCGTCTATGATGACGTAACGGGTATCGGAAAATAGCCGCTGGAGTTCGTGCGGGCGGTTGATCAGCATGGCTTCCAGCGATTCGGGCGTGATCTGCAAGATGCCGCGGGCGCGGCGCAGGAAACGCTGCTTCTTTGACTGCGCGACATCGCCATGCCAGCTTTGCGCCGGCAGGTCGGTGTCTTCGAGCAAGTCGGCGAGGCGCTCGAATTGGTCGTTGATCAGCGCTTTCAGAGGCCCGATGTACAGCGCGCCGATCGTCGCCGGCGGGCGATTGCGCAGGTCGGTGATGATAGGCAGCAGCGCCGCTTCCGTCTTGCCCGTGGCCGTGCCGCTGGAGATCAGCACATGGTCGCCGCTATCGAGGATGGCGCGAATGGCCCCGACTTGTATGTCGTGGAGGCTTTCCCATTTGTTGCGATAGATGAAGTCTTGAATGAAGGGGGCGAGTCTGTAGAAGGGGTTGTCGCGCATCAGAGATCGAAGCTGGCGAAAAGCGAATCTTGCATATCGGGGTCGGAAGTTTTGCCGGTGGCGTAATCGACCGCGCCCAGGATGGACTCGAAGGACTCCTCTGGATACTGCCGCAGAAGGTTCAGGATCGTGACGAAGTCGATCGCCACTTCGCGCGGGGTGAGCAATTCATCCGCGCCGAGGCGACCGCTCACTTCGGTCATGAAAGCGCGAAACTGGCTGTCGCCGAGTGTATGATCGTATCGGTAGTTGAAAGCGTGGATGGCGCATATCTTTTCGAGCAGCAGCCGCATGCTTTCGTTGCTGAGCCGATTGAGCCTGATCATGGGCGCGTGCAGGTCGCGCAGGCCGTCGCGCGCGAATCGGCTCGTCTGTAAGCGGGTCTGCAGCGCTTCAGAGCTGAACAAGCCTTTACGAGAATCCTCGACCATGTCCGGCGTCGCGCCGAAAAACACGCCCAGGCAGGCGGCGCCGCCTTGCTGCGCATCGTTGAAGATGGTCAGGAAGCGTTCGTAGTTGTTGCGGCGGGAAACGGAGTGCGAAATGTGATAGAGACTGACAGCCTCGTCAAGGACGACGATCAGCCCCCGATAGCCGATTTCGTGAACAAAACACGCCATGAGCTTGACGTAATCGTACCACGATCCGTCATCAATGATCGTTCGTACGCCAAGCGCCCTTCTCGCTTCGATCTTGCTATTGTACTCGCCGCGCAGCCATCGGATGGCCGCCGCTTTGAGGTCGTCATCCCCAATTTGGTGCCCATGCCAATAATCGTGAATGACCTTGGCGAAATCGGCGCCATGGACCATGTCTTCCATGGCGTCGACGACGTCATAAATGCCCTGTTCGACCGCTGTCGCAAATCGCCGCGATTGGCGGTTAATGCCCGCGCGCACGAACTTGGTCTGTACTTTGCTGATCCATTTCTCCAGCACCGTGTCGAAAGCCCTGCCATCCGGTCGCGTCTTGATCGCCATGTTCTTCATCAGCTCGCGGTAAGTCGCCAAGCCTTCGCCCTTGGAGCCGGTCAAGCGCCGCTGCGCGCTGAGGTCGGCATCGGCGACAACAAAGTCGTTCTGCATGGCGTAGTTGCGAAGCAGCTGAAGCATGAAGCTCTTGCCCGAGCCGTAGCGCCCGACGATAAGGCGGCAGGCGGCGCCTTCATCGGCAATGACGTCCAGGTCGTGCTGAAGCGCTTTGATTTCCGCCTCTCGCCCCACAACAATATGCTCGGCGCCTTTTCGCGGCACAAGACCCGCGCTTAAGGAATTGAGAATCGCGCTGGAAAGTCGTTTGGTCAATTTGCTCGGCATCGCTGTTCCTAGCCTTCGTACCGTTGTGGATAGATGTTACTTTACGCAATTCATGCGCGCTAGAGGGTTTACTAGCTTCAATCTCGCAGTTGGACATATTCGGGTCGCGAGATGACCGATTCGATATCCCGGCAATAGTCTTCGTTGCCCACCCACTGTCCTTCGTCTTCAAACAGGATGTTCTCGCCGATAATGTCATTGGCGCGTTCATTGATGTCTTCAACGATGACGTTTACAAATTCGCCCGGGAATTCGGCTTGCAGGGCTGCCGCGTTGGTGCGCCAGCCCTTGTCCTGCAATAGCGCCAATAGACGGGCTGAATTGCCTTCGGGGCGGCCCACGATTTCCAACATTGCTTCCGCGTTCGCCGTGGGCGCGGGCGGCTCATCATCGCCTTCATCAGCATCCCCGACGAGCAGTGAGCGCAGCGTTACTGATGTGTCTTTCGATTGCTGTTCCGATTCGCGCGGCGGGATAGTCGAGCCGCCCGCGCCATCAGCCGGATCGGCGCCCATCACCGGCGCGAAGAGCTCCGCCTCGTCAAAGCCGCCTTCCGCCATTAAATCGGAAACGGAATCAATGGGCTGCGTGTCGTCCAGCGCCTCAGTTCGCGGGCGTTCGAGCTCGGCGGCCGCGTCCCTCGGCGCCGGGTCTTTGGCCTGGGTTTCAGCGCTTGGCCTGGGCTCGCCGCGCGCGCCCGATTCAAGCTCCTCAATCCGGGCGCTTTGCGATTCCAGACGGCGCTCGAGCGCGCTGATGATCGCGTCCTTATCCCGCAGCTTCGACGCCTGTTCGGCATTCTTGTCTCTTTGCGCGCCGACCCCCTTCTCCAGCTGGGCGACAGCGTAATTCTTCGCTTGATTCGCGCTTTCGATCGCGGCCATGCGTTCCGCTTGCTTCAGGTTTTCGGCGTTCAGCGCGGCGTTCAGCGCCTGTTCCGCCTGCAATTCCGATTCGAGCGCGTCTATCCGGGCGGCTTGGGCTTCCAGCTTGCCTTCCAATTCCGCGATCTGGCGCGCCTGCGATTGAATCTCGCCTTCAAGCTCGCTGACCCGCTTGGCCTGGATTGCTGTCTCGCTCCCCTTCTCGTTCGCCTCTTTATCGCTGTCGTCTTGCGCCAGCGGCGGCACAGCCAAGAGTTCATCGGGCGCGCTTGAAATACGGGCTTTCAGGCTTTTGAGGCAAGAAAGCGGCTCAACTTGTCTAAAGTCCAGCCCCTCGAACTGCTCCCGCGTGATTTCGAAGGCGACCAGGCAGAAGCGGCCTGGCTGTCCGCTGCTCGGGTTTATCGCGTCCACATAGCCCTCAAATGCGATGCTGTCAATTTTATTCGTCCGGTCCGCCGTGAAGACTTCGTGAACGGTCCGCAGGCTGATCTGCGCCAACGCCGCTTCGTAGAGCCTCTCGCGTTCTGCTCGCGGGCGCGTTACCCACGTGATTTGATCGCGGATCTCATCATGCTTATAGGCTTTGGCGGCAGGCACGACTTCGATCGCGGGCAAGTCAAATTTAATGCGTAGCCGCTTTGCGCCCGCCACAAAGGCGACCTCCGCCTCATTTGGGAAATCGGCCGGGTATTCGCTGTTGTCCAGAACGAGACCAAAGTATTCCTCGATTGCGCTTGGCTGGCCCGCGGCGAAATCCTGAATGTAGCGCTCGATCTCGTCGTTGCGCGCGTCGGCTTCCGCTCGCAGCCTGTCCGCCCGCGCCTGGTGTTCATTCCGCGCCGCGATAAAAGCCTGGCGGTCTCGCTTGTATCTGGCTTCAGCCGCTTCGTATCTTTGATCGTGAGCTCGTTTCTTCCCGGGAATCAACAACCCAAGTCTGGAGGGCGGCTCGGGCAGATAGCTGCGCCGGCTAGGGCTCGTCATTTCAAAAGCGGGGATGCCAGGCGCTTCCTTTTGGCTCTCCAGGTCAATATAGGCGTCGACAGCCAGAGCGTCATGCAGCAGGCGCCCCAAGCTCCCGATTGCGGCTGCCAGCGCGGCATTCTTCCTATCCGCCGCCGCCGCCCGAGCAAACGCGCGCTCGCGCCAGCGGTGTTGCTCGCGTTGCGCGCTCGCCAGTTCCTCCAGCAGTTTCATCGTGTGCGTTGCGCTTTTTCGACGAAACAAGTTTTTCCCCTTGAATCTCCTAGGACGACCGCGCTGCAGGCTCGGCGAAAACTGCGCTAAAATTCACGGAGCCAGCTTAGGCTTGGTTTGAGCCAGTATAATAAGCCAATTCGCGTCGCGTGACATAGAGCGTATTAAGCCATGCCCCGCCTATTGATTGAAAACTGCCGCGTTTGGCAAGAAAATGGCTTCGCCGCCGGGCAGACGCTCGTCCTGCGCGCTGGCCGGATCGAGGGCTTGCGCGCCCCGGCCGACCTTGGGCGCCAGCCGGGCGATAAGGCGCTCGACGGGGTCGGCGCTTATGCCCTGCCGGGTTTCATCGATCTGCATCTGCACGGCAGCCTGGGCGTGGACGTCATGGATGGCAGTCGGGCGTCTCTAAAGCGCCTTGGCGACTTTCTCCTTCGTGGCGGCGTGACCGGCTGCCTGGCGACAACGATGACCGATACCAGCGAGCGAATAGAGGCGGCGCTGGCGGCGCTGTCGGGTTTCGTGGATGCGCCCCATTCGCCGTTTTTGGGCGCGCACATCGAAGGACCCTATCTCAATCGCGCGCATCGCGGGTCGCAGCCGGCGCATCACCTGCGCAAGCCGCGGCGGGAGGAATACCGACCCTGGCTGGAGACGGGCTTGGTCAAGCTGATCACGCTCGCGCCGGAGATCGCTGGCGGCGAGCGGCTGATGGGCGACGCCCTGGCGCATGACGCAGTCGTATCCATCGGGCATTCCGGCGCGGATTACGCTGCGGCGACCCGCTATTTCGCGGCCGGCGCCAGCCAGGTCACGCATACCTTCAACGGCATGCCCGGCATTCATCACCGCCAGCCGGGCTTGTTCGTGGCCGCGCTCGAGCATGAAGCGGCGACATTTCAAATCATACCGGATGGCGTCCACGTGCATCCGGCGGTCATCAGGCTGCTATTGCGGCTGGCCGGCGCGGAACGCGTCGTGGCGATAACCGACGCCATGGGCGCGACCGGGCTGGGCGACGGCGATTATGCCTTTGGCGATGCGCCTGTCAGCGTCCGCGATGGCCAAGCGCGAACGGCGGAAGGCGGTTTGGCAGGCAGCACGCTGACGATGGCGCAGGCCCTGCGAAACATGATGCGCTTCTGCGATCTGACGCTGGCGGAAGCCATCCCGATGCTGACGCGGGCGCCGGCGCGTTCCATTGGCTTCTACCCGCAGAAGGGCGCGCTGCGGGCCGGCAGCGACGCCGATGTCGTCCTCTGGGATGAAGACGCGGGCGTGCTGGCGACCATCATCGGCGGCGAGCTGGTTTATCGGGCGGAGGGTCAATGCGCTGCGGCTATTGCGGAAGGCTGACGCGGCGCTGCGCCTGCGAAAAAGCGGAGAGCGACTTACACCGGTTTCTGGCGCGGGGCGGGCGAAATATCGCGCCGAAGCGGCGGCTTTGCGCGCCGAAGCGGGCGGCGCCACCGCAAATCAAACGGCGCGAACGGGCGACGCTGCGGCGAAATTACCGGCAATGGCATCGGCAGCTCGTGGACCAGTATGGCGCGCGCTGCGGCAATTGTGGGGCGGCGGAGAACCTCGTGCTGGATCATGTGATTCCCATCGCCAAGGGCGGCTTGTCGAGGCTCGATAATCTCCAGCTGCTTTGCGCCGAATGCAATCGCATCAAGGGCAAATTGATGATCGACTGCCGCGGCTGGTGACGGCGGGAAGGCGCAGGCGACGCTGTCCTGGCGAATGGCGTGAGATCTTTCGTTTCGCAAGCTCCGCACAGCTTTACCACAGAAGCAAATCCAACCAAGTTATGCGACAACTCGCCAGATACTCGGCATACGCGGGACGAGCCGCCGGCGCGCCCCTGTTTACATTGCGAGTGCAACACCCCATCCCCCGGCCCCTTGCCCCAGCGAGCTAGGGAAGGGGAGTTGACGTTGCGAGCCGCAAGGTCTTTTGCGTGGGCGGTCGCTTTGCGGCGCGTGTGTCTACACGCATTCGATGATTCCAGCACTATTGTTTCGCCGAATAGTATTCAATTACTTATTTGCGATTACTGAGGACACCGAGGACACGCCGAATGAAGGGAGCCGTCCGCTCTAATATCGCTTTTCTCATGCGGAGGTGGATCTTGGCGTATATGTGAACGCGAACGAATCGGGATTGAAGCAAAGCGCCTAGAACCATCGCGGTTTTCTCTGTGATCTCAGTGTTGCCTCTTTTCCTCTTTGGTGAAGAATACGCGGCGCCGGCGCCAAGGCAATCCCCAGCGCGCGCGACTCTCCGCGAATGACGCCATTCGCCATTCGCGGGAAAGCCTGCTATAATGGCTGCGCTTTGGCGAGGCCTCGAGCGTCATAGAGGCGGCCTCGCCGTCTCATGTTCGTTTCATTCAGCACAGGAGAGTTCCATGAAAGTCAAATTCGGCATACTCATTTCGATTCTCGTGCTGTTCACCGGCGCTTTCGGCGTCGCTGCGCAGGACACCTTCTTTGGCAAGACGGCGGAAGACCTCTTCCCGATCCCCGAAGTCGCTGAAACCGAGCTGGAGCAGACGCTCGCCTTTGAAGCCTTGATGAACGCCAACATCCCCGATGGCCATGCCCTGGGCGAAGGCAAGACGATCACCTTCGGCACGCTGGGGCAAGGCTCGCGCGGCGGCATCTCGGGCACCGTCTACTTCTGGCGCAACGCCTTCGAAGCCGCGACCGGCGCTGAACTGGAGATCGTCGAGATCCCCTACAATCAGCTGGGCACAACCATCCCCGCCGACTTCCTGACTGAGCAGTACACCTACGACGTTTTCATCGGCGCCGCCTGGCAGTATGGCGACTGGATCAGCAACGGCTGGATCCAGCCGATCGATCAGTGGATCGGCGACGAGCGCTTCGCCCATTGGACGCCCGACGACACGGCGCCGGCGTTCCGCGCCCTGCTGCAATGGGGCGGCGAGACTTATGGCAGCCAGATGGACGGCGACGCCCAGCTGCTCTATTACCGCCATGACATCCTCAGCGACCCCGAATGGCAGGCCGCTTTTGAAGCCGAGGTTGGCTCGCCCATGCCCTACCCGATTGTCACCTGGCAAGACCTGCTGGCGATCACCAGCTTCTTCAATGGCAAGGACTGGAACGGCGATGGCGACCCGGATGACGGCATCAGCCTGCACCTGGCGCCGGGCGGGCAGGGCCACTTCCACTTCGCCACGCTGGCGGCTTCCTTCGCGGTGACGCCGGGCGAGGGCGATGACCCGCGCGCGGTAAGCAAGTACGACAACGTCTTCTGGTTCGACCCCGACGACATGACGCCGCTGATCAACGAGCCAGGCCACGTCATGGCGCTGGAATTCCTGCAAGAGCTGGCGGCGACTGGTCAAGAAGCGCAATTCGGCTGGCAGCTGGGCGAGGCCTGGGACAACTTCCTGGGCGGCAACGCCATCGCCACCTTCAGCTGGGGCGATGTCGGCTCGCTTTCGCAGAACACCGAGCGCTCCGCCATCCGCGGCAGCCTGGGCGCGGACGTCACGCCCTGCTCCAGCGAATGGTACGACCGCGAAATCGGCGAGGTAGTCGTCGATGCCGAGAACCCCAACTGCGTCGGCAACACCACCGGCGGCAGCTGGCACCCGACCATGTCGGCTTTCACCGAAAATCCGGAGCTGACCTACTTCTACATGGCGCTGATCGCCAACCCGTCGATCAACTTCTACAACGCCACCACCGGCTGGCAAGGCGTCGACCCCTGCTGCACCTATCAGCTCTATGAGCCGCGCGGTACGGCCGTCTCGGAAGATTACACCGCCGTCGGCTTTGACGCGTCCGACATGGAGCGTTACATCAACGCCTATGGCAGCAACGTCTATGACAAGCCGACCTCGGTCACCTATCTGCGCATCCCCGGCACGCTGGAATACATCCAGGAGACACTGGATATCCGCTTGTCCGAGGCGATGACGGGGCAATCGACCGCGCAGGAAGCGCTGGATAACACCGCCGAGGACTGGGAAGACGTCACGGACGATCTCGACACCGACCGCCAGCTGGAGATCTACCAGCAGGCGATTGGCTACATGGGCTAACCCCCACCCCCTAACCCCCTCCCCCAAAATGAGGGAGGGGGAATTGGCAACGCGGTTACGATTCGACGGAACCGAGCAACTTGATGTGACCATCTGTAGGGGCGAGACTCGTCTCGCTCATGCCGCAAAAAGAATCGATCATTTGGGCGAGGCGTCGACTCGCCCCTGCGTAACCAATGATTGGCTGTAGGGGCGACCAACCTGGTCGCCCGCAAGCGGGACAAACCCAACATGACCAACAACCGCGCGAAATACCTCTTCCTGATGCCGGGCGTCTGCTGGATCCTCGCGTTCACCCTCTTCCCGCTGCTTTATTCATTTGGCTTGAGCATGACGAACTATCGGCTGGGGAGGAACCCCAAATATATCGGTTTTGAGAATTACGCCGAGATCCTGGGCATCGGCGACGAAAAAGTGGACAAGAAAGCCGTCAGCACGGCCGGCTTCAGCGCCTTTCTCTTCATGGGCAGCACGGCGGCGACGCTCTTCTTTGGCACCTTCGTCGCCTGGGTCTTCAATCATAATTTGCCATTTCTTAGACAGATGCGGGCAATCGTCACCATGCCGCTTTTCGCCGCGCCGATCGCCCTTGGCTGGCTGGGCGTGGTCCTGTTCAACGAGCAGTCGGGTCCCATCAACAACGTGCTCGAGGGCGTGGGCTTGGGGCGCGTCAACTGGTTCATCGAGCCGATGCCGGCGCGCTTCGCCGTGATGTTCACCGACGTCTGGCAGTGGACGCCCTTCGTCTTCATCGTGGTGCTGGCGGCGATGCAAGCCGTGCCCGATGACCTGTACGAATCGGCGCGGCTCGATACCAAGTCCAACTGGCAGCTTTTTCGCTCGATCACTTTTCCCATGATCGCGCCGGCGCTTGGCACGGTTATGCTGCTGCGCATGGTCGAATCGCTGAAGATCATCGACATTCCGTATAGTTTAACGCGCGGCGGGCCGGGTTCGGTCACGCAGACCTATGTCTACTACGCCTATGAAACCGGGCTGGTTGGCAGCTTCCAGCTGGGCGAAGCGGCCGCCTTGGCTTATCTCATGGTGGTGGTCGCCATCGTCATTTCGTCCATTTACTTTTATCGCGTGCGCGAACGCTTCGAATAAGCTCGAATGCTGTAGGGGCGATGCCATTGGGTCGCCCGCCGCAAGAAACGATCGCTGTAGGGGCGAGGCGGTGACTCGCCCGCAGCCAGGAGCAGCCGATGACCGCTAAACGTAAAGCGCTTCCCCCTGACGCGTCGGGGGGGCCGAGGGGGGTTGGCGGCTCGTTCACCGACCGCCTCATCATCATTCTCGCGCTCATCTGCACCTTCATCGCCTTCTCGCCTTTTGGCTACGCCATGCTGACCTCGCTGAAATCGGAGTGGAAAGACGGCTCGATCATTCCTTGGCTGCAATTCGAGCCGACGCTGGAAAGCTGGGATCAGGAATTTGGCTCGGGCGGGCGCGAAACGATCAAGGCGCTGCGCAACAGCACGCTGATCTCCCTGGGCGCGACCCTGGTGGCGACCACGCTGGGCACCTTGGCGGGTTACGGCTTGGCGCGATTCAAGTATGGCATCGGCAATCGCAATCTGGTGTCCTGGTTCCTTTCGCAGCGCTTCCTGCCGCCGGTCGCCACGCTCATCCCCTTCGTCCTCATGTTCCGCGATTTGAAACTGCTGGACACCCTGCCGGGCATGGTCATCGTCAACGCCACTTTCACCCTGCCTTTCGCCGTGCTGATCATGCGCGATTATTTCGCCGATCTGCCGCCGGAAATGCGCGAGGCGGCGCTGGTCGATGGCGCCAGCGAGTTCACGACCTTTTGGCGGATCGCCCTGCCCCTGGCGCGCCCGGCTTTGGTGGCTTCGACGCTGATCTGCTTCGCCTTCGCCTGGAACGAATTCCTATTCGCCAGCGTGCTCGCCAACCGCGACTGGAAGCCTTATCCGATGCTGGTGGCTGGCTCGGACACGGTGCGCGGCATCGACTTCGGCTTCGTGACGACGCGGATGCTGATCGCGGTGACCGTGCCGGTGATCCTGTCGCTGATGGTGCAGCGCTTCATCGTGCGCGGGCTGACCTTCGGCGCGGTGAAGGGCTAGGCCTTAAAGCACAATATGTTGGGGCGGGGACGGGCGTTACAGCGTAACGCTCCTACAGACCTCAACGGGGCGGCGGACGACCTGATAGGTAGCCCCTACACGATTCGCCGGATGCGCAGGCGACCCAATGGCTCACCCCAATGGATTTCGCTTACTGCGGCAATTCGCCCCGACTCATAGCCCTCTGTGCCTCTGTGGCAATAATCAGCCCACAATCGTGTGCGACTGCTCGCGCATGTATTGCTGCAGGTAGTACCAGCTGCCAGAAGCCTTGTTGCTGCCGGTGCTGCCCTTCCAGCCGCCGAAGGACTGATAGCCGGGCCAGGCGCCGGTGGTCGCCCCGGTCTCCCGATTGACGTAGAGCACGCCCGCTTCGATATTATCCAGGAACCAGTCGACCTCTTCCTGGTCTTCGCTGTAGAAGCCGGCGGTCAAGCCGAGCGACGCGCCATTCGCCAGCCGCATCGCTTCCTCAGGCCCGTCGACGGCGCGCACGGCGACGATGGGCGCGAACATCTCGTGCTGCCAGAGGCGATGGTCTTCGGGCAGATCGGTCACCACCGTCGGCGCCACGAAGTAGCCATTGGCGCCGCGAGCGTCTGCGCCGATGCCCAGATCCAGCGTCTCGCCGCCCGTGCGAATATGCGCCGCATCGATCTCGCCGATGTAGCCCTGATACGCTTGGTAAGCGCCTTCGCTGATGATGGGCCCCATGTAGGCGTCGGCCTCCGTCGGGTCGCCGATTTTGATGTCGGCGGTCAGCGCCACCAGCTTTTCGACGAATTCGTCTTTGACCGCGGCGTCGACATAAACGCGCGAGCAGGCGGAGCACTTCTGCCCGGTCAAGCCAAATGCCGAGCGCATGACGCCGAGCGCCGCTTTGTCGAGGTCGGCTTTGGCGCTGACGATGGCCGGGTTCTTGCCGCCCATCTCGGCGATGACGGGGCGAAAATAGCCCGCGGCTGTGCTGAAATTCTTGATGATGCTCATGCCGACCTCGTAGCTGCCGGTGAAGGTCAAACCCGCCAGATCGGGGTTGGCGGTCAGCGCGATGCCGGGCTCGTCGCCGCCCAGAACCATGTTGAAAACGCCAGCCGGGATGCCCGCGTCCACGAAGCATTGCGCGATCATGTTGGCGGTGAGCGAGCCCTCTGCCGCCGGCTTGAGTACGACGGTGTTGCCCGCCACGAGCGCGGCCCCGCTGGGTCCCCCAGTGAGCGCGGCCGGAAAATTGAAAGGACCGATCACGCCCCAGACGCCATAGGGCTTGAGCACGCTGCGGTTGAAATGCCGGTCGGTTTCGCTCAGCAGTGGCCGGTCGAAGCCGCCATTATCGCGCATGGCGTCGACGCAATAGCGGATGAGGTCGGCCGATTCTTCGACATCGCCGATGGCTTCCAGGCGATTCTTGCCGATCTCCATGCTGACGACCGCCGAGATCTCGAAGAGGCGCTCGCTGATGAGATCGGCCGCGCGATTGACCAGATCGCTGCGTTCCTGCCAGGGCCGGTCGCGCCAGGCGGGGAAGGCGGCTTTGGCGGCGGCCACCGCTTGATTTACATGCTCTTCCGATGACTGCGCGAAGACGCCCAGCAGCCAGTCGGTGTTGATCGGCGAGCGATTCTCGAACTCGCCGTCGCCCGCCACCCATTCGCCGTCGATGAGCATCTTGTAGCGCCGCCCGAGGTTGCGCTTCAAGTCGGCGACGTCCTCCTCGAAATACTCGTGCAGCAGCGGGTCGGGGCTGCCCAGGGTGGAGTAGGTCACTTTGATGTGCTTTCGCTCTTTTGACATGCGTCCCTCGCTGCGTCCAGGAATTCGTCACGCCTCCAGTGTACACGATTTGCCGCGACGTTTGCCATAGAGACACAGAGACGCCTTAGCAGAAGTAGAACCAAGCAAGTCATTCAAGAATTTACCGCCGCCGACACCGAGTTTGAGAGCGTACACCGACAGAAAAGCAAAGGTTAAGCTCTGTGCCACAGTAAAACCGAGCAGGTAATTCAAAAGACTCACCACCGAGGACACCGAGTTTGACAGAGTTCACCGAGAGAAAAGCAAAGGATTTTCTCTGTGCCCTCTGTGGTAAATCTCTGTTTGACGACTTGCTTGGAATTACTGAGACCCTGCGAGATGCTGGTTCGCGTGGGCATTGCGGCGTAACGTCCCTGCGCAGATCTTTGTTGTGGGGCGATCAGGTCAGCTCGTCGCTGTCCATCGTGCGTTTGTGGATGCGTTCGATGCGCATGATCAGGCGCTCGTCGACATCGGGGCAGGCGGCGACGGTGTCCCGCGTCATCCAGTCATTCTCGCTGAGTTCGCGCTGTTTGGCTGCCAGCAGGGGCAAGACGGCGGACAAAGCGTAGACGCAAAAATGCTTGCCGGCCGGGATGCGCAGCTTGGCGCTTTCGGTCAGCTCGAAGTAATCGCCGACTTGTAAACCGCAAACCGATCGCCCCTCGATGCGCTCGACGGTGACGCGCAAGTCATAGAGTTCGAAAGGGCGGTTCATGGGCGCGCCAGCAATTGCAGGCAAGCATCGCGGACGACCAGCTCCTCGCCCGGGTTCAGCGTCATCGGATTGAGATAGAAGCTGGTCTCGCTCTCGGGCGCGACGGCGATGGAAGGCTCGTGCGCCAGAAAGTCTTCGACGATGTCGTCAGCCGATTTGCCGAGTACAGCCGAGTCGATCGTCACCTGGCAGCGGGGCAGCGGCTGACCGGCTTCGTTGGGGAAGGCGCGTTCGGCGCGGACGCCCGGCAGCGGATTGAGCGCGGCGCAAAACAGGTTCACCGTCTCTTCGCAGTATCGTTCGCGGGCGGCGTGATCGAGCTTGAGGTAACGCTCGACGGCGGCCAGGGCGCCCATCAATTCCTCCTTGCCGACTTTCAGCGGCCTCCCCAAGCCGTGGTTGGGGTTGCTGATGGGGCGGATGGACTCGATGAAATCGCGGCGGCCCAGCATCAAACCGGTCGGCTGTGGTCCGCGCAGGTCTTTGCCACCGCTGAAGAGGGCGAGGGCGGCGCCCATCCGCGTGAAGCGCCAGAGGTTGTCGACCGGCGGCAGCTGGGCGGCGGCGTCCACGATGACCGGGATGTCGCGCTCGGCGGCGATGGCGATGGTCTCCTCGAGCGTGATGTCGTCGTCATTGCAGTCGCCGCGCGGGAACCAGAATATGCAAGCCGCCTTGTCGCTTATGGCTCTGCGCAGGGCAAGCGGCGCGCCGTCGATTTCGCGATACGTCAAGCCGGTCTGCTGGATGCCGTAATCGTAGGGGTTGCGTTGAGTGCGGAAGATGATCGCCTCGTCATCAAAGCCCGCCAGATCGGGGAAGCGTTTCAGGGCGTCGGGGCGCTTATGGAGCACGGACGCCGCCGATGCCAGCACGATGCCGGCCGCCGCCCCCGAGGTGACGTAAGCGGCTTCGTTGCGCGTGAGCTCGGCGATGCGCTCGCCGACGGCCCGCTGCAAATCCTGGAGGTCGACGAAAGCGCCTGCCGCCGCGTTCATCGCCGCGAGGACTTCGGGCGGCATCAGCGAGCCGCCAAACTTGGTCACGGTGGCGTAGGCGTTGATCACGGGGCGGAGGCCCAGCGACTGATAATCGGTCATGGTTCGATGGCTCCTGTCGGGGTGCGGATCTGCCAGTATGCCGGCGGCGCCTCTTCCCACAGCGGCGTCGAGCGGCCGTTGAGGTCGTAGACGATTTCGCCCGCGCGGATGGTCATCTCGCAGCTTAGCTTGCGGTCGCCATTCATGCGCGCGTAACCGCAGTCGACATAACCGAACTCGCCCCGTTCCTGGCGCAGAATGGCGATATCGGCTTCGGCGCCGACGCTCAGCGTACCCAGCTCGCCATGACCGATCTCGCGCGCCGGCTCGACTGTCGACCGGGCGATGACCTCGTCCAGCGGCATGCCCATGCAGAGCAGCTTCGACATCGTGTTCAGCATATCATGCACGACGCCGTTGACGTTGCCGATATGCAAATCGGTGCTGATGGAATCGGGCCCGAATCCGCCTTGATAAGCGGGGATCGCCTGGCGAAACCAGAAGCTGCCGGCGCCATGCCCCAGGTCGAAGATGATGCCGCGTTCGCGCGCCTCAAACATGAAATCGGCCGGCTCGTTCGCGGCGTTCAGGATGGGAAACTGCTGCGCGTAGACGTGGGTGTGGATGTCGCCCGGCTTCATCTTGCGCAGGAGCTCTTGATAAGTCCGCCCCTCGCGATGCCAGAAATCGACCATCAGTGGCTTGCCACAGAGTTCGGAGGCTTCCAGCGCGCGGTCAACGGCGGCCCAGGGCGGATGCGCCTCGTCAAAGGGTGGCGAGACCCAATAATGCGCCGTCTTGATGCCGACGCAGTCTTCGGGGTAGGCGAGGACGATAGAAGCGGCCAGCTCGGGATCCATCTCGCTCACGTCTTGCTCAAAGGGACCACTCATGCCCGACTGGACGATGTTGATGTAGGCGAAGACGCGCGTCTTCCAGCGGTCGATGACTGTGCGCTTGAAATGCAGAAAGTGCTTGGCGCCGGCCGTGCCGGTATCGACTACGGTGGTGACGCCGGACCTGAAGGTATGATGGTCGGCGATGACGCTCAGGGTCTCCGGCTCGCGCGTGTGGTAGACATGGACGTGGATGTCGATCAGCCCGGGGGTGATATAGAGACCCGAGACGTCAATCGCCTGCGAAGCCATGCCGCCGGGGATCTCCGGCGCGACCTGGGCGATGCGGTCGCCGCTGACCGCGACATCCATCGGCGCGTCGATCTTGTTGACGGGGTCGATGACGTGGCCGCCTTTGAGCAAGAGATCGTATTGGGTCATTGCTTTTGCCTCATTCAAGATAATGACGGCCGAAGGATGATGACGATGGCGCGCAGGGCCATCCGCAATGGGCACAAGTCACATCAAGACGAAGGGGTCGCGAGAACATGTCGCGGCAAGTGGTTCTGCTAACTGCTTTCATCTGGCGGCCAAAGTCCTAGCTCGCTGAGCATCAACAGAATCAACTTTGCAGGCCAAGCGTCTAGCTCGCGACGACGGTCAATGAAGAGCAAAATATACGCTTCTTCACTTTCAAAGTATAACACGCGAAAACCGCCGCTCTTGCCGCCGCCGGTTGAGCTATCGGCAATACGCGCGCCATAGACTGGCGCCGACTTCACGCCGCGGGCGCGCTTGGACGAAATTTCGCCAGCCGAGAGCTTTTGCTTGAAGTTTTTTAGGTCAGTAGGAAGTTTCGGATGTTTCTTGGGCTAGGACAGCGCTCTCACTTGATTGTCGAAGTCGGGTATCGAAACCACTAATTTGCGCACCAGCGGAACCTCAAGCCTCTAACTCTGCTATCAAGTCGTCGACGGGCCGCGTTCGCCCCGCCGCCATATCGCGCAGACCGCGCTTTATGCTCTCCTTTATTGCCAACTCCTCTGAATAGGGAAGGACGCTGTTCTCGCGCTGTTCAGGATAAAGGTAATAGATCGCGCGCACGAGCTCATAAAACGATGACATACCGGATATCCAGCCGACAATTCGTTTGATGGCAGATTCTAGTTCGTGTGGCAAACTGGATTGCCACATTTCGTTTTCGCCTGCCACACGATACCAATGTCGTCCGTCACGCAGAAAGGTCTCGAGGAATGGCCCGTCGCTCAATCTTTCAACATCTGAATAGATTTCTTGCGCAAAGGGCCCATACATGTATGGCGTGAATTGATAATAGTTCTTTAATTTGTCCTCGAACTCCTCGCCTATCAAGAATGCTGATTTCTGCAGTTGCGCCCGGTCGAGCCCGGCTTCGCCTGCCGCTGCGATGATGGCGATCAATATACTTTGCCTATTTGTAGTCTCGTTGGACATCGTCTATCTCCTGAATGTAAACACATTATATTCTCTGTTGCTGATGATCTGTCAAGGATTTGTCAAGGCGTCGGTCCATTTGAAGCCGTTTAGCGCTATCGGATTTCTCAACAAATTCGGTAAATGGCCGAGATCATTGCGGAAGCGCCGATCATACCGCCAGCGTGTCTGGTCCAAGTATGCCCGGCGTAGAGAAACGCGAAATATGCTATGCTTAATTGGGTATTGGCATGAGCGCGAGGGAATCGCATGACCGAATTCAGCGGACAAACCGCGATAATCACCGGCGCGTCCGGTTTGCTGGCTTCGGGCGTGATTCCCGTCTTCAAAGCCGGCGGCGCCAAGCTGGCTTTGACTTGCGGCGATGACCGGCTTTACGAGCGCATGCCCGACCTGCGCGACGACCCCGACCACCTCTGCCTGCAAAGCACGGATTTGTCGGATCCGGCCGCGGTCGACGCCCTCGTCGGCCGCGTCTTGGGCGTTTTCGGGCGGATTGACATCCTGGTCAATATCGTCGGCGGCTGGGACGCGGGCAAACCCGTGCACGAAATGACGCTCGATACCTGGCAGACGATGCTTCGCCTCAATGCGACAACGACTTTCTTGATATGCCGGGCGGTGATACCAGCCATGCTCGAAGGCGGTGGCGGCAAAATCGTCAATATCGGCGCGCGGCCCGGCCTGCGCTCCAGCGGCAAGGACGCGGCTTACGCAGCCTCCAAAGCGGCCGTCCTGCGCTTGACCGAGAGCCTGGCGGAAGAATACAAACGCCGCGGGATCCGCGTCAACGCGGTCTTGCCATCTGCCATCGCGCCAGCCGAGCAATACGCCGAGGATCCGCATTCCGGCGTGACGCCGACGCAGCTCGGCCGCGTGATCGCTTTCCTCTGCTCGGACGCCGGCGCGATCATCCACGGCGCGCTCATCCCCGCTTACGGCACGAAATTCTAATGCGCGTCTCACCCCCATCCCCCGGCCCCTTGCCCCCAACATGAGGGAAGGGGAGAAACGCCCGGACACATTCCGCGCCGTTTCCGCTACTATTCGCTCAAATTAGTCAGCTGTAGGGGCGAGCCGGTGGCTCGTCCCGCTCGGTTCGCAACTAGAACTTGGCGGAAAATCATCAGTATCGGACAAGCCTTACAACGCCGCTTTGTGTCCCGCGTTCAGCGGCGGATCATGATTTCATCAAGCCCCTTCTTGCCGATGGCGGGGACTTCAGCGTCGTCCGCGGGGTAGCCGACCGGGATCAAGACGAATGCGCGTTCGTTCGGCGGACGATCGAGGAGCTCGCTCAAGAATTTCATCGGGCTGGGCGTATGCGTCAAAGTGGCGAGCCCGGAGATATGCAGAGCGGCTAACAAGAAACCGACCGCGATGCCGACCGATTCTTCGCTGTAATAATGCATGACCCGTGTTTCTTCGCCCGATGCGGCGTCTCGGCGGATGCCATAAGCCTGGCGGAAAACGACAATGACATAAGGCGCATCCTCGATATGCGGCTTGCGCCAGTCGGTGCCCAGCGGGGCCAGCGCGTCCAGCCATTGCTGGCTCATGCGCCGCTCGTAGGTCTCTTTCTCTTCCGCTTCCGCCGCGATGCGTATCTCCCGTTTCAGCGCGGGGTCGCTGATGACGACAAAGGTCCAGGGCTGCTGGTTGGCCCCCGATGGCGCGCTGCCGGCGACGCGGATGGCGTTCTCGATCAAGTCGACTGGCACAGGCTCGCGCGAAAAGTGGCGGACGCTGCGCCGCTGGAGCAAACGCCGCGTAAATTCCGCGGAGCGCCGCAGCTGTTCCGCCGCGTCCAGGCGCTCAAAAGCCAAGGGCTCGAATTTGGGTTCGATTGCCATTGATGATTCCTTTGTTCATCATGGGCGACCTGATAGGTAGCCCCTACAATTGCGTTGCCGGCAACGTTTCAACCATGCGTACGGGCGAGCCGGTGGAGTATGTTGAAAAAGCCGTTTTCACCCCCACCCCAAACCCCTCCCCGACCGCCAGTGTCTACGCGGCGCATGAAGAGGGAGGGGCTTAAATGCGGCATTTCCGCGAGAAGTCTCCCCCTTCCCTCATTTTGGGGATGGCCGCCATAGAGATGGCGGGAGGGGCCGGGGGATGGGGATAGTTTTTCAACAGCCTTTCGCCGCCTCGTCCCTACAAGTCAAAGAGATCCAAATCGCTCGCGCTGATGACTTCGCCGTCGTAATGGCGCTTCACCTCGGCGACGAGCGCATCGGGCTGGAGCCCCCAAAAGAGCTGGTGATAAAGCAATAAGCGACCTGGCTGTATCTCGCGCGCCAGAGCCGCCAGCTCGGCGGTCGACGTATGCACGCGGGCGTGATACTGCTGCCAGGCAGCGGGGCGATCGGCGAATTGCGACGACGAATAGACCTCGTGAATCAGCATGTCGCAGCCCCTCGCCCATTCGACGAAAGCGGGCACGGGCTTGGTATCGCCCGAGATGACGACCACGCCAGAAGCTGTGACGACTTTGAAACTGAAGGCTTCCAGATCGCCATGATCCGCTCGCAGCGCCAGGACTTCCACGCGCTCGTCGCTATAGCAGATGCCTTCGCTGATTTCATGGGCGTCGATCTGGCAGCCCATTTCGCTGCTGGGGTGGGCGGCGCGATGTTCGCGGATGTTTTCGGCGTAAGCCAGCACGATGTGGCGCGCCATGCGCTTGAACCCGGCCGGACCGTAGGCGATGAGCTTCTCTTCGCGGCCGTGAATCCAGGGCGTGAAGAGCAGGTCGGGCAAGCCGACGGTGTGATCGGCGTGCAGGTGGGTGACGAAGAGCCGCGTCAGGTCGGTCGTGTCCCAGTTGATGAGACCAGCCTCATGCGCCTGCACGACGCGCTGGACGACGCCGTGGCCGCAATCGAATAGATGGGGCTGGTCATCGACGGCGATGGCGACGCCTGAGCTGACGCGCTCGGCTTCGGCATTGGGCGTCCCGCTGCCGAGGATGAGGACCTGCGCCCGGCTCATTCCAGCCAGAGCTTTCGCAGATAGCGGATCTTCTCCACTTTATGCTGGAAGCCGCCGCCTTCGTGATTGTTGAAATAATACTCCACGATCGCCTTCTCGCCCTTCACGTGATTGTAAGACGCGTAGACGGTCGAGGGCGGACAAGTGGTGTCCATGATGCCGACGGAGAAGAGCGTCCTCGCCTGCATGCGCGCCGCGAAGTGCATGCCATCGACGTAACTCAGGGTTCGCAGAACGGCCTCGATCTTGTCGCGGTGAACCTGCAGGAAGCGCGCGATCTCCGGGTAGGGGTCGCTCGGGCTAATCTCGATGGCGCGGCGGAAATGCTGCAGGAAAGGCACGTCCGCCAGGCAGATCTTGACCTCGGGCAGCAGGCCCGCGACCGCGATGGACAAGCCCCCGCCCTGGCTCTGGCCATTGACGGCGATGCGCGTGGCATCGACCTCGGGGCGCTCGCTGATCGCCTCCACCGCGCGAACGGCATCGGCATACAGGCGGCGGTAATAATAGGTGTCGATATCGAGGATGCCCTGGGTCATGAAGCCGGGCGCCGAGGGGTGGGCGCCGCTGCCGCTGTCGGGCGTGTCGCCGCGGCTCCAGACGCTGCCCTGCCCGCGCGTGTCCATGACCAAATAAGCGAAGCCGGCTGAAGGGAAGGGCAGCCACTCGATCGGGAAGGCGCGGCCCCCGCCATAACCGATGTATTCGACCACGGCCGGCAGCGGACCGTCGCAGCCCGCCGGGCGCATGTACCAGCCCTTGATGCGGTCGCCATCGAAGCCGGAGAAGGTCACGTCGTAGACGTCGACGGTGGCCAAGCCATAGTCGGCGGGCTCGAAGACGGCGTCCAGGTCGTGCGCGCGGGCCTCGGCCAAGGTCCGCGCCCAGAAAGCGTCGAAGTCAGCGGGTTCGTCGCGCGCGGGCTTGTAGCGCCGCATGTCTTCCAAAGGCATGTCAAAAAGGGGCATGGCGCTTGTCCTTTCGGCAGCTTGTGAATGACGCGATTATAACAGCGAATTCCACTTGCGACGCGCGGCGTTCATTTCCCCATCCCGATCCCCGTTCACGCCAATCGCAGAGCGGAGGCGGGACGAGCCACCGGCTCGCCCATACACGCGCGCATATTGTCACCCTCCCGCCCGCCGCAACGCACGCGATGTAGGGGCGAGACTTGTCTCGCCCTCCCGCCCGCCGCAACGCCGGCCGTGTAGGGGCTACCTATCAGGTCGCCCGCCGCAACGCCGGCCGTGTAGGGGCTACCTATCAGGTCGCCCTCCGAAGCAAGGTTCCTTTTGAGTATCATGGACGCGGCAAAAGACGATGACGGCGCGATGATGAATCCCCGCGAATATTATTTGCGCGAGGTTTACCCACGGCTCGACCTGCCCCTGGCGGAGAAATATCCGCTCGCCAGCCTCGTGCCGCGCGCAGGCCTGCGTCCGCTCCCCGCACAGCCGCTGCTGATGCTGGTGGCTTTGACCGGCACGGGCAAAACAACGACCCTGCAGCTTCTGCGCGCGCGTTATGGCGATTTGGCGACAGGCGCGATCCCGTCGCGGCGCGAGCTGGCGGATTGGATCGCGCTCCCGCTGGCGCAGGCGCTGGACGGCGAGCCGCTCGTGCCCATACACGATCGCGCGCGGCGTTTCGCCACGACCCGCCGCTTCGCCGAGCGGGCGCCGGGCGGGATGGCGGCGGCTTTCTCCTGGCTTTATCTGGCGGACGACTTCGATGGCATCCTGCTATCCGAGGGCATTCGTGGCGGGTCCGAGATCGGCTTTGCGCTGCGCAACTTCCCGCGCTGGCGGATCGTCGAGCTGACGCTGCGTCCCTTGACGCGCTTGCGGCGTTTGAGCGGGCGGCGCGACGCTTTCGACCAGGTGGCGCGCGCCTCTGACGTTTCGTTCTTGCCGTGCGACCTGCGGGCGGAAGCGCAATCCATGCTTGAAAGCGGCGAGATCAGCGCCGAGGCTTTGGCGATCGTCAGGGCGGAAGCGGCGAATTATGGCTTCGCGCCCTTCGCCGGCGGGCCGGAATATGCCAATTATCATCGCATCGCCGTCGACGAGCGCAGCCCGGCCGACGTGGCTGCCGCGGTGACCGCCATTATTGAAGGATGAGAAGCCGACCAGCGAGAGCGGAATAATGCCAAAGATCAAGCGAATTGACGCCGCGCCCTATGACATCCCGCTGAAAACCAGCTTGACCTGGGGCCGCGGGCACGAGCTGCGCCAACTGACGCACGTCCTGGTTCGCGCCGAGCTGTCGGATGGCGCGGCAGGTTTCGCCGAGGCGCCCGCGCGTCCCAGCATTTATGGCGAAACGCAAGCCTCAATCCTGCATATCATCGCGAGTCATCTGGCGCCCCTAGTGCTTGGCGAGGCGGTCGAGGACTTTTCATCGGTCGCCCGGCTATCCCTTGGCATGGCGCGGATCAAGAACAACAACACCGCCAAAGGCGCGCTGGATATGGCACTGCACCAGGCCCTGGCGCTGAGCCGCGGGCAGTCGCTCGCCAACTACCTCGGCGCGACGCAGGAGCGGATCCCGCTCAGCGCGATCGTCAGCACGGGTTCGCCAGAGTCGGTCTTTGCCGATGTCAGCGCGCTCTACAAAATTGGCTTGCGCGTCTTTAAGGTCAAGATCGGGCGAAATCTCGCCGGCGAGCTCGATATGATTGAGCGTTTGATCGAGGCTTTCCCGGCGGCGCGCTTCTATGTCGACGCCAACGAGACCCTGGCTGCCGAAAGCGCGGCCCCGCTCTTGAATCAACTGCATGACTTGGGCGTCTTGCATTGTGAGGAGGCGCTGCCGGTTCATCTCATGCGGGAACGGCGGCGGCTGCGGCGCGACTGCTCGATGCCGATTATCGCTGACGATTCGGCTTTTACGCTTGACGACCTGGATCGGGAAATCGCCTTTGACACCTTTGACATTCTGAACATCAAGACGGCGCGCACGGGCTTCTCGGAGTCGCGGCGGATGCTGGAGCGCTGCGTCGAGAGCGGCAAAGCGATTATGGTCGGCTCGCAGGCGAGTTCGCTGCTGGGCTGCCTGCACGCGGCCCTCTTCGCCGGGCGCGCGGACGTGACCTGCGCCAGCGAATGCAGCTTCTACCTGAAGACGGAAGCCGGCCTGGGCGCGGCGCCGCCGATCGTTGATGGTTGGCTGTCCTTGGCCGATGCGGACCGGACCCTGGGGCAGTTGCAGGCGGAATTGGCGAATTTCGTATAGTCATGTAGGTGCGAGCCACCGGCGCGCCCTTACACACAGCCGGTTGGTCGCCTGTTCGCTGGGACGTGCCACCGGCTCGCCCCTACAACCCTCCTTGTGGGGTTTGCCGCCCGCATAGCAACATCCACTCTGCAACGCGGAAAATGATACAATCATGCCGCAAAGCTGAAACGCGGATATTGGAAAGGCAAAACGATGAAAATCCTGATCATGACGGATATGGAAGGCGTCAGCGGCATCGTAACCTGGTCGCAGGTGACGGGCGGCGCGCCGATGTATGAAGAGGGGCGCAAGCTCTATACCCAAGAGATCAACGCGGCGGTTCGTGGCGCGAAGCGCGCTGGCGCCGATGAGATCGTGGTGGTCGATTGTCATGGCGCTGGCGGCGATTGGACCTTCAACTCCTTCGTGCCCGAGCTGCTTGATGACGATTGCGAGTGGGTGGCGCATCACCCCTGGGGGCGCTATACCGAGCTGCTGGAACAGGGCGCGGACGCCTGCCTGCTGGTCGGCATGCACGCCCGCAACAACACCGCCGACGGCGTGCTCTGCCATACCATCTCGACCGTGAAATGGCATAACCTCTGGTTCAATGACGACCTGGTGGGCGAGTCGGGCGTGAACGCGGCGCTTTGCGGGCATTATGGCTGCCCGGTGCTGATGGTCACCAGCGACGAAGCCGTCTGCCGCGAAGTGACCGGCTTGCTGGGCGACGGGCTGACGACGGTCGCGGTCAAGCGCGGGCTGACGCGTTACTCCGCCCGTCAGATTCCGCCGGGAAGGGCGCGCAGGATGATCGAGGAAGGCGCCTTCCAGGCGCTGCAAGACTTGAAGGCCGTGCCGCCCTACGCGCTCTCGTCGCCGGTGACGATTACGATCGAAGTCGATAAAGTGGAGAAGATGGACGACTTCCGCGGCAAGCCCGGCGTCACGCTCGATCGGGCGGCGCAGCGAGTCTACAGCAGCGCTGACGACTGGATGAGCGCCTGGGATCAGATCTGGCGCTGGACGGTGTGATCACTCGCCGTATTGCCGGCGCAGGCTGGCGATCTGCTTTTCGGTCTGCGCTAACAGGCTGCGCGTCATTTTGCGGCCCGAACCCCGACCGCTGGCGTCCATCGCCGCCAGTTTCTGGCGCAGATTCTCGGCGGCGCTGACGAGCTGCGTCAATCGGACGGCGGCTTCTGGCGGCAAGCCAGTCAGATCGGGCGGGTCCGATATTGCGCTCTCGAGCGTTTTCATTGATTGACGCGCGGTATCCGGCGGGCTCGCAGTCGCCTTGGCCGCCTTTGATTTCGCCTTTCGCTTCTGATAGTCGAGCGCTTTGGTGGAAACGCGCGTCGACAAGATGGCGATGCCCTCGAGCTCGGCATCGTATACCGCGCTGCCTTCAATCACGAGCAGATCGCTCTCGTCTTCCAGCGCCTTTTCCACGCGCTTCCAATGGCGCAGGCTCATGAAAACGTAATAGCGGGTGAGGCCCGCGATGGTATCGAAGTGGGGCACGCCTTTGGGGTAGGGCGGCGCTTTGACCGCGCGCTGTTCGATGACGGTCATGACGCTGCTGCCAGCGATATGCAGTCGGCCGGGGCGTCCGCTCAAGGTCGCGGTCAAGCCGCTGATCTGCCCGGCGTCATCGCGGAGGGCCTGCATTGGCTCAATGCGGTCTTCCCATTCAATGCCGGGCGGCGCGATTGTGCCATCGCCGCCTTTACCGAAGTTGGGGAAGATCTCTGAGCGCAGTTTCGGCGACATCCGCCCCTTCGCCAGATAGAAGAAGACCCCGCCTTTGGAGCGTCGGCGTTTTCGATCGTGGGTGAGCAAGCCGCCGGCCGCTTCAGCCGCTTCCGTCTCGCCCATGATGGTCTCGACGAAGTCCAAACCGCATTTCTCAATCAATTGCCCGATTTGCTTGATCGGCTGGGGGCTGGTCTCGCCGAGCGCCGCGGCGAACTGCCGGGCTTGACGCCTGAGCTGGTCGAGGGCGGGCGACGATTCGCCTTTGCCGTGGCTGCGAGTTTCCGCGGTCATGGGCGGCTCTGCCTTGGATTGGCGCGGCATCAGCCTGACATTGTACGGACAAAGAAGCGGGTCTTCAATCGTGGCGCGGCTTCAGGCCACCAGCGCCAGCGACCAGCCCGCCACCAGCAGCAAGCCAACCTGACCGTGCAGTTTCGCCGTGCGCCCCTGGGCTTGATGCAGCAGCGGGGTGGCGGTTTCGGTTTTGAACATGCTGATGAGGCGCAGCGCTTCCGGCAGGGTGATCAGCGTCAGCAGGGTGCTGGGCGGCATGAGCCCGGCCGCGACGACCGCTGCCTGCGCGATATAGGCGCCCAGAACGAGAAAGATGAATTCGGCGCGGGCGAAGCGGATGCCGAAGATGACCGCCAGCGTGCGTTTGTTCACGGCGCGGTCGGCTTCCATATCGCGGATGTTGTTGGCGTGCAGAATCGCGGAGACCATAAAAGCCACCGGCAGCGAAATCAGGCAGAGCTCGCCGATGCGCTCGCCCGTCACCGAAGGCGACATCACATAATAGGCGCCGACGACGATCGCCGGCCCCATGAAGATGGCGACGGCGACCTCGCCCAGCCCATGATACGCCAGCGGGAAGGGACCGGCCGTATACGCGATCGCCACCAAGACGCCGCCGCCGCCGATGAGCCAGAGCAGCGGTCCGCTCTGCGCCAGCAGCAGCAGCCCAATCAGGCAGCCGGCCGCTGTCGTTAGCATCGCGCCCAGGCGAACGCTGGCGGGATCGAGGATCTTGCGCTTGATGGTCATGCCTTGGCCCGCCTCTTTGAACTGGTCGGCGCCGCGGCGATAATCGGCGTATTCGTTGATCAGGTTGGCCGCGCTCTGCAGCAGCAGCGTCCCGAAGAGCGCCAGCAGGAAGATGCCCGCCTGAAAGACGCCGTCAGCCAAAGCGACGACGCCGGCCAAACCCATCGGCACGTAGGTGGCGGTGAAGACGCGCGGACGCAGCGCTTGCACCCAGGCGCGCGCTTTGGATTGGGGCGGGCTAATGGTCAAGTGCGGAGACCTTTCCATCGATCAATCTTGATGCGCCCCAAGACTATACCAGATTTGGGCGGCGGCGACTGACGCGTTCTCGGCGCGCGCCTGTGTATAATCGGGGTGAGCGGAGTTGAGGCGCGTTTGATGAAGGTTCTTCACATTTCGATGAGCGACGGCGATGGCGGCGCGGCCATGGGCGCCTATCGTCTGCATCGCGGCTTGCGGCGGGCCGGCGTCCAAAGCGAAATGCTTGCCCTGCGGAAGCGTACCGAAGACGCGAGCGTGCATCGCCTGTCGGATCATCTCAATCGCTGGCGACGGGGGCGGCGGCGGCTGGCGGAGCGGCGGCATCGGCGGCGGCTGAACGGAAATCCGCGAATCGTCGGGAGCGGGCACTGGAGCCTGAATCAGTTTGAGTATCCAATCGCGGCCGCCATCAACGCCTTCGAAGCCGATATCGTCCAGCTGCACTGGGTGGGCGACAATTTCCTGCCGATCGGGCAGCTGGAGAAGATTCGCGCGCCACTGGTCTGGACGCTGCGCGATATGTGGGCTTTCAGCGGCGGCTGCCATTATACGGGCGACTGCCTGAATTATCGGGCGGCATGCGGCGACTGTCCGCAGCTGGAGGCCCCCGCGGAAGCTGACCTCAGCGCGCGAATCCACGCCGAAAAACGACGCGCCTGGTCGAGCCTGCCCCTGACGATCGTGACCATCAGCGAGTGGCTGGCCGATTGCGCGCGCGCGAGCTCGCTCTTGGCCGACCGGCGAATCGAGGTCATCGGCAATCCGGTTGATCACAGCCTGTTCAAACCGCTGGACCGAGCGGCGGGCCGCAGCGCCTTCGACCTGCCCCAGGATAAGAAGCTGATCCTCTTCGGCGCGATTGGCGGCACGAGCGACCCGCGCAAGGGGTTTCGATACTTGGCTGAAGCCCTGCTCCATCTGGCGCATGATGATGAGATCGCGCTGGTCGTCTTCGGCTCGGCGCGCGCGGAAGCGATCGATCTCGGTTTGCCCGTCCATCAGGTCGGGCGCCTTTATGATGAAGTCAGTCTGAGTTTGCTCTATTCCGCCTGCGATGTCTACGTGCTGCCCGCGACCCAAGAGGCGCTGGGCAAGACCGTGATGGAGGCCCTGGCTTGCGGGGCGCCCTGCGTCGCCTTCGCCGGGACGGGTCCCGATGATATGGTGGAACATCGCGTCGACGGCTATCTGGCGCGCATGAGAGACAGCGCCGACCTGGCCGCCGGGATCAATTGGACGCTGGGGCGATCCTGGGCGCGCGCGGAACTGCGCAGTCGCATCCTGGAGAATTTCGGCGTCGAGCGTATCTGCGAGCGCTACATCCGCCTGTATGAATCGCTAATCGACGGCTGAGCGCTGCGATCCCGTAAAGTCGGTGAACGCAATGGATAAACCTTAATTCGTGGGGACATGTAGGGGCGATTTATCAAGTCGCCCGTGTTTCGTGAATTGACCCTTGCGGGCGACCTGGTAGCTCGCCCCTGCAAACTCCCGATCTTATCCCGCCTTCCAGTCGAAAATCCCCCGATTCTGCGTTATGCTAGCATTATGCCCGCAAATGAAGAAATGAGATAAACATAATGAGCGCGAACAATCACGCGGTACTGGTCGAGCAAGACCGGCGGCAGCTCCACCCGATGTACCATCCCTCGCGCACGGAGAACGCGCCCATGGTAGAGAAGGGCGACGGCGTCTGGCTCTATACCACCGATGGCAAGAAATTCCTTGATACCATGGCCAGCCTTTGGAACGTGAACATCGGCTATGGCAACCGCGAATTGGCGCAGGTCGCCTACGATCAGATGCTCGATATCGCCTACAGCTCGGGCTTCGCCGGCATGACCAACCCGCCCTCGGCGCAGCTGGCGGACAAGCTGGCCGGCTTCTTCCGCCCGAATATGAACTTCACCAACTTCACCTCCGGCGGCTCGGAGTCTACCGACACCTCTTTCAAGACCGCCCGTTTCTATTGGTATCAGCTGGGCAAGGTGAAAAAGACCAAGATCATCTCGCGCTTGACCGGTTATCACGGCATGACGCTGGCCGCCACCAGCGCGACGGGCATGAGCAAGTTCCACACCATGTTCGGCGGCGTGCTGGACGGCTTCGTCCATGTGGCCAACCCCAACCCCTATCGCTACGAGGGCGAGCGCATGAATGGCGAAACGGTGGCGCAGGCGGCCGCGCGCGACTTGGAAGAGACGATCCTGCGCGAAGGACCGGAGACCGTGGCCGCTTTCATCAGCGAGCCGATTCAAGGCGCGGGCGGCGTCATGATCGCCGATGAGGGCTATTTTGATTTGGCGCAGGCGATCTGCAAGAAATACGAAGTCTTGTTCATCGCCGATGAGGTGATCTGCGGCTTCGGGCGGACGGGCAACTGGTTCGGCAGCGACGCCTTCGACATCAACCCCGATATCATGCAATTCGCCAAGGGCGTCACCAGCGGCTATATGCCCCTCGGCGGCATTCAGGTGACCGACGAAATCCGCGATGTGATCAATGGCGCGCCGGAAGATCAAAGCTGGATGCACGGTTACACCTATTCCGGGCACGCGACCGCCTGCGCCGTGGCGATCGCGAATATCGACATCATCGAGCGCGATGGCTTGCTGGAGAACAGCCGGGCCATGGGCGAGCGGCTGCTCACCGGCTTGCAAGCGCTGGTGGACGAATTCCCCAATATCGACAACGCGCGCGGCTTGGGGCTGATGGCCGGCTTTGACGTGGTCAAGAGCAAGCAGAGCCGCGAAGGCGACCCGGACATGGCGGAAAAGATAAGCGCCGCGGCCTTGGATATGGGCTTGCGGGCGCGCCCGATTGCCCAGGCGATCGCCTTTGCGCCGCCGCTCTGCATCACGGCCGACGAGGTCGATATCATCATCAATACGATGGGCGACGCGATTACGCAGGCGAGCGGCTGAGAGACAGTCGATTCTTCGCGCCCCATTGAGTTGACGCGCGCTTTGGAAATTGTGCCCCGGCGGTCAGTCCGCGGCGGCCCGTCTTGCTCGTTCGGGCTTGTTCGCGCATGCTGGAGCGCGTGCCCGGACGTTCTAAACAGCGAAATCTAAACTGGTGCGGCCATGTCTCCAAAACCCATGAAGTTTTCCACGGCACTAATCGTTTTCCTGGCGCTTTTGTCCCCGTTCGCGCTCGCGACCCCGCTCCACGCAGCCAGCGACTTTGCCGCGCTCGAAGAGGCAATCGAAGCGGCGAATCTCGGCGGGGTGGGCAGCATCACTCTGACACAGGATATCGCGCTCAGCGAACCGACCCCGCCGATCACCGGCGCGCTCACAATCGAGGGCGATGGACATGCCATCCGCGGCGACGGCAGTTTCCGGCTGTTCGATGTCGCTGGCGGGACGCTGTCGCTCAAAAATGTGACCTTGACCGGCGGATTCTCCGATAAGAATGGCGGGGCGATCCGCGTGCTGGAGGGCGCGCAGCTTTTCGTGGACAATGTGGCCTTTATCGATAACGCGGCGGAGTGGGGCGGCGCCATCGCCACGGTCGACTTTTATGGCGGCGTGGAGGTTCGCGACAGCCGATTCGTCGGCAATACCGCCAGGACGGGCGGCGGCGCGATCTTGCTGAATGGCGGCGGGCTTGATGTACGGAACAGCGTCTTTGTCAACAATGAAGCGGGGCAATGGGGCGGCGCCGTCGAAGCGCTCAATGGCATGGCCAGCTTGGCGAACAGCACCTTCGTCGGCAATTCCGGCGGCAACGCGGGCGGCATCCTGGCGAGCGGCGCGACAACCATGATGACGCATCTCACCCTGCTGGACAACCGCGCGCTATGGGGCGACGCCGATGGCATTGAACGGCGGGCGGGCTGGGCCGGTCTGCGCAATAGCATCGTGGCTGGCGCTGGGGGCGGGCGCGGCTGTACCGGCGGCTTGGACGAGAGCCGCGGCAACCTCAGCGATGACGGCTCTTGCGCGCTGCTGCCCGCCGGCGACCTCAGGCTTGGCGAATTCAATGGCTCGCCCGGCCATGTGCCCTTGCTGGATGGCAGCCCGGCCATCGACGCGGCTGATGCCGAGTTCTGCCTGCAGACCGATCAAATTGGCACGGCGCGGCCACAGGGCGCAGGCTGCGACGCCGGCGCGATTGAATCCACCACAGGCGCTCCGCCCGAGCCGACGCCCATCCCGACGACATGCGATCTGCGCGACCAGATCCTGGCGGCCAACACCAATACCGCGGTCGGCGCTTGCCCGGCCGGCGGCAGCCACGACATCATTCGCATTGCCGAAGACATCACGCTGACCGAGCCCCTGCCACCGATCAATGGCACGATCACAATCGAAGGCAACGGACATACGATAAGCGGCGACAATAAGTTTCAAATCTTCGTCGTGGATGGGCGCAAGCTGACGATCAACAACTTGACCTTGGCCAAAGGACGCGGCGAAATCTATGGCGGCGCGATCGTCGTGGCAAATAAGGCCGAGCTGGTCGTCAACGATTCCAGCTTCGAAAGAAATGTCGTCGTCTCCGCTGATATCGGCGGCAATCGCTTCGCCGGCGGCTTGGGCGGCGCCATCGGCACAAAGAATTTCAGCGGCAGCATACACGTGGTCAACAGCGTATTCAAAGACAATCGAGCCGAGGTCGGTGGCGGCGGCATTTATATGAGTGGCGGGCGCGCCATTATCCGCGGCAGCGCCTTCATCAACAACCAGGGCGGCAGCTTCGGCGGCGCTATCGAAGTCGACCGGGGAACGCTTAATGTCGAGAACAGTACCCTATACCGGAATCGCTCGAGCCATGGCGGCATCAGCATCTCCGGCGGAACGGCCACCATGACGCACCTGACCCTGCTGGACAACCGCTCCAGCTATGCGGACGGCGACGCCATCCATGTCCTCAGCGGGTCGGCGCGGCTGCGCAACAGCATTATCGCCGGGGGCGGCGGCAAGCCCGACTGCCACGGCAATCTGGACGCCAGCCGCGGCAACTTCAGCCAGGACGGCACATGCGGGTCGGCGGCGTCTGGCGATGCGCTCTTGGGCGAGCTGACCGGCGAACCTGGCTACTTCATGCCCCTGGAGGCCAGCCCGCTTGTTGACGCGGCGGATCCGGAATTCTGCCTCGGCGCCGATCAGCGAGGCATGGCCAGGCCCGGTGGCGCTGGCTGCGATATCGGCGCGATTGAATCGGACAGCGAAAGCCTGGCGGCGCAGGAATCGGCTTCTGACGAGGTCTCGCCGTCCGATTGCCAGGTGACGACGACCCATGTCTTGAACTTGCGCGATGGTCCGGCCGGGGCGCGCATCGGCTCCGTGCCGGCAAATGCGACGCTTGCCGCGATTGCGCGGGCGCCCGGCTGGTTTAGGGTGACAATCGGCAATTCATCGGGCTGGATCAGCGCCGATTACGTCACGCTGGCGGGGGATTGCGGCGCGGACGCTTCTGACGATGCTGGCGATGCCGCTGCGCAAGCGGACCAGCCAAGCGAGAGGACACTCTCGGATTGCCGCGTGACGACGACTCACGGGCTGAACCTGCGCGATTCGGCCGGGGTTCGCATCGGGCTCGTGCCGGCCAATACGACCCTGGACGCGATGGCGCGCATGCCCGGCTGGTTCAACGTGACGTTTCGCGGCGAGTTGGGCTGGGTCAGCGCCGACTACGTCACCCCGTCGGGCGTTTGCGGCTAGGCGAACGCGCCAGGCATCATTTGCCAGCCTCGGTTTGACAAGCGCGCAATACTTGGCAGCTTCGCAAAGCATCTGGAAATACAGCAATTCTCTGATACACTGCTTCGGCGCTGGAGCCCGCTCCAGCCGTCTTAACCTTTCACTTCTCAATTGTGTCCAAGGAGACAAACCATGAAGAAACTCTTCACTATCGTTCTGCTCATCGCCTTCGCGCTGCTGGCCAATATGTCGCTGGTCAGCGCCGACGGGCATGGCTGGTGGGCGGAAGCGGCCGCGCCCTACGCCGGCTCGACCATTCGCGGCGTATCCGAGAGCACGCCGCCCTCGAACTACGTGGCCGATGTCCTGGCCGCCCAATTCACCGAGCTCACCGGCATCAATGTCGAGTTCGAGACGACCTCTTGGGACCAGATGTATTCCAAGGCGATCAACGACATGGAAGCCAACACCGGCATCTATGACTTCGTCTACATCGAGCAGGACATCATCTATTCCTACCTGGCGCAGGATTACCTGGTGAATCTGACGCAATACGCCGCCGACAACCCGGACCTGGCCTACGAAGGCTACGATGAAAGCGCCTTCACCAGCTTCGCCGATTACTTCAAGAACGCCGATGGCGATCTCTTCGGCGTGCCGATGGAAGCCTTCGTCAAGGTTTATCTGTATCGCAAGGACCTCTTCGAAGACGCCGATATCATGGCGGCTTTCGAGGCGGAGTACGGCTATCCGCTGGCCCCCGCCGAGACCTTCGAGCAGTACGCCGACAACGCCATGTTCTTCACCGCTTATGGCGAGAGCATGGATATGGACCTCTGGGGCACGACCGTGCAAGGCTCGACCGGGCATCCGGCTTCGACCTACGAATTCCTGGAATCGATTGGACCCTCCTTCGGCTTGTACAACTGGGGCATCAACCTGGAAGCCGGCTCCGCGCAGAGCGCCAATGGCGGCGCGCTGGATGGCGATACCGCTGTTGAGGCGCTTAGCTTCTGGCTGAGCATGCTGCCCTACGCCCCGCCCGAGGCCACCTCGAGCACCTGGGACGAAGTCGCGTCCAGCTTCGCCGCGGGCCGCGCCGCGCAGGGTTGGGTCTATGGCGAAAACGCCGCCTGGATCGCCACTGACGAATCGCGCTCGGCTGTCACCGGCAACGTTGGCGTCCGCCTGCCCGTCACCGCGGAAGGCGTTGTTGACGCGGCTATGATGGGCGATGGTTACATCGGCTATTACGATGGCGGCGCTTTTGGCGTGCCGCACTCCTCGCGCAACAAGGAAGCCACGCTGCTCTGGCTGCAGTTCATCGGCCAGGAATCGGTGCAGGCGGAATGGGCCGCTGCGGGCGCGCGCATCACCCACACCGCCACTTTTGACGATCCCTTGATCGCCGAGCAGGACACCAAGGTCGACGGCTACTACACGCTGCTGGAAGAACAGGGTCCGCTATTCGCTGGCGCGCCGCCCTTCCCCTTCCACGCGCAGGTGCGTGAAGTCATCGATCCCTTCATCCAGCGCGCCATCCTGGGCGAGCTGACGCCGGCCGACGCTTTGTCGCAGGCGGCTATGGCTGTGGATGAAGAACTCGACCGTTTAGGCTACGGGATGTAACTCGCGTTACAGACCCCCACCCCCCAATCCCCTCCCCGAAGGTTCGTGTCTACGCGATCCATAGACAGGGAGGGGGAATCGGACACGCTCAAGCCGGTGTCTAACTCCCCTTCCCTCCTCGTGGGGGCAAGGGGCCGGGGGATGGGGGGGATAAAGGTCTTTCATGCGTAATCCCCGCACCGGCTGGCTCTTGCTCAGCCCCACGCTAATCATTCTGATCATCTTCGGCTTCATGCCCTTTCTTTATGTTTTGGTTGTCGGCTTCAACGAATGGAATATTTTTGCGGCCGAAGACGGCTTGCGTTTCAATGGCTTGGACAATTATCGGCGTTTGGTTTTTGATGACGATTTTCTGCATTCGGTCGGTTTGACGGTACGTTTCGCCGTCTTCGCCATCGCCAGCGAGGTCGTGCTTGGCTTCCTGCTGGCGCAGATGCTGACGCGCAATTTCCCCGGCAAATCGCTCTTCCGCATCATTCACGCCTTCCCGCTGATGGTGGCGCCCATCGCCGTCGGCGCGATCTGGCGGCTGCTGGTGATTCCGGGCTTCGGTCCCGTGCCCTTCTTCCTCGATCGCTGGTTCGATCTCAAATACCAAATCGGCGCCTATCCCGATCAAGCGCTGTGGACCTCGGTGATCATGGACGTCTGGCATTGGACGCCCTTCGTCACGCTGACGATGCTGGCGGGTTTGTCGGCCATCCCGCGCGAGCCGGTCGAGCAGGCGAAAGTGGACGGCGCCAGTCGCTTGCAGGTCTTCTGGTATGTGACCCTGCCCTTCCTGCGTCCCGTGCTGCTGACCACCGTTTTCATCCGCATCATGGATGCCATCCGCACGGTCGATGAAGTCTGGATGCTGGCCGGCGGCGGACCGGGCACGCGCTTCACCGGCATTTACATCTGGCGGGTGGTCTTCCCGCGCACCGATTACGGCTACGGTTCGTCCATTTCGCTGATCACCTTGTATTTGACGGTGGTTCTGTGCTGGCTGCTGTTCATCGCCATCTCGGGCCGGCGGAAAGGCGAGGTCGAGTGAGACGTTTTGGCGAAGCGGGCGACTCACAGAGTCGCCCCTACAGGTGGGCAAAATGAGGCGGTGGAAAGGCGAGGTGGAATGATGCGGCGGCGGGCGGGGCGTCACCTCCCGATCTATGGCTTCTGGGTCTTCATGACTCTGCTGACGCTGATTCCGATCTGGTGGATGTTCGTCGTGTCCATGCGCAGCCGCGTCGAGCTCTTCAGCCGGCCGAACCTGGCCATCAGCCGCATCTTCATCGAGAATTACGACAACGTTCTCACCGACAGCGCTTTCCAGCGATATATGACCAATTCGATCATCGTCTCGACAGCCAACGCCGCCCTGGTGATGGCGCTGGCGCTGCTGGCGACTTACGCGCTTTCGCGTTACAAGCTGGTCGGGCGCGATAACATCTTCTTCTGGCTGATCACCAACCGCATGGCGCCGCCGGCCGCCTTTCTGCTGCCGCTTTTCATCATGTTCACGCGCAGTTTCCGCATCGGCGACTGGACGCTTTTCGATACGCGCATGGGCTTGATCCTGGTCTACTGCGTCTTCAATCTGCCCTTCGCCATCTGGCTGCTGAAAGGCGTAGTCGATGGCATTCCCATCGAGCTGGACGACGCGGCGATGATCGATGGCGCGGGCTTGGGCGGCGTGCTGCGGTATGTGGTCATCCCCCTGGCGGCGCCGGGTTTGGCGGTGACGGGCATCCTGAGCTGGGTCTTCGCCTGGAATGAATACCTCTTCGCCGCCAATCTGACGAGCGTCGAAGCGCGAACGATCACAACCGGGCTCGCCGAGTTCGTGACCGTGACCGGCACCAATTGGGGCGAGCTGGCGGCGATGTCCATGATCACGCTGATTCCGTCAGCCATCATCGTCATCGTCGCCCAGCGTTATATCGTCATGGGCTTGACCTTCGGCGCGGTGAAGGAGTAGCGCCATGGAGGACAGAGGCAAAAGTGTAGGGGCGACTCTTGAGTCGACCGCCAAGCGCGAGCGCCTGGGCTTCTTGCCCTTTCACACCAACGCCTTCGACCGCGTCTTCATCGGCGTCGTGATTCTGATAGGGATTCACCTCCTCTGGCTGCGCTTCATGGAGCCGGCGCTGCCCATCGAAGTGGCGACCGTGATCTCGCTGGCGGTTGGCTATTTTGTCGTGCGGCGTGGTTAAACGGCCGCCTCAAGCCCCCGAAACCCGCGGCATCCACAGCGGCTCCAGCCCCCAGCGACTGAAGAGCAGGGCGCGCGCCATCCCGGCCCGGCGATTTCGATTAGCCGGGTCGTTCCACAAGTTGCGCTTCCGGCCAGGGTCACTTTCCAGGTCAAACAACTCGTAACGGTTCCGCTGCGGATCAAAGTTGATCTGCGTCCCCCGCTGGTTGCAGCTTTTGAGGTACATCGCCGCTGACTTATTTGGCAGCGCCAGACTAGCCTCGGTGAGTGGCTCTTCTTTCAGCATCTCGGCGCGCAGGAATTCCTCGGTCAAGCTGGCGCGCAGCGCCTCGTCCGACCACAAATTGTATACTTCGCCCGGGTCGTCCCGCAGGTCATAGAGTTCGCCGTAATCGCGATTGAAATACAGCGTGAGTTTGTAGCGCTCATTGATGAAGGTCTTCAGGTGCAGGGTCGTCGGCTGATGGCGGTTCTCGATGATGACATGCTCGCGGGCGCTCGCGTTATCGCCCTGCCAAACTGCTAGCTGGCTGGCGCCGGTCATATCGCCAGGGATATCCAATTCGCAAATGTCGAGGAAGGTCGGGGCGTAATCCACCAGCGACTGCAAGCTGTGGCTGACCTTGCCGGCGGGGATCTTGCCCGGCAGGCGCGCGATCATCGGCACGCGAAGGCCATCATCGTAATGGAAGGCGCCTTTGGCGATCAAACCGTGCTGCCCGAAATAATGGCCGTGATCGCTGGTGAAGACGACCAGCGTGTTCTCCGCCAAGCCAAGCTCGTCCAGATGCTCGATGATCGCCCCGATGTACTTGTCCATGCAGCTGACCATGCCGTAATAGCAGGCGATGTCTTTTGCCAGCTCGTCGCGGTCGTGCAGATGCGAATGGAAGCCGTGGCAGCCGTTGCCGTTTGGCTCCTCCCAAGCGCTGTAATCGGGATCGGGCTGCTGCGTCAGTTGCAGATGGGGCGGGGACGGGGCTGTGTCTACGCGCCCCCTGTCTGCGTGCTCGCCCGGCGCGGCGCTCGGAACGGTGACGTCTGCTGGATCGTACATCGTATCCCAAGGCTCGGGCGCCAGGTACTTGGGATGCGGATCGAAGAAGCTCGCCCAGAGGAAAAAGGAGTCGCCGGCCTCGTGAAACCGCGAGAGAAGGGCGTTGCTGCGTTCGGCGATCCAGGCGTTGTAATGAAATCGCTCCGGTATCAGCCATTTGTGGCGCTGCGATTCGACCTTGCCGGTCGGCTGCAGGAAATAATCGCGCCACTCGCGCAAGCCTTTTTCTTCCATCCACAGGGCGTAATGCTGCCCGACATGGGCTTCGTCTGTGTGGTTGCGCGCCAGCTCGACATGATCGAAGCCGTAAAATGGCCGATCGAAGTCCGCCCAGAAGTCGAGGTCTTGCAGCCGCGGGTAGGCTTCCAGCGAGGGGTAGTCTTCGGTCGATTGCAGCGGCTGGAAATGCGCTTTGCCGACCAGCGCCGTGCGATAACCAGCCTCGCGGAAGCGCTCGCCAACGGTGGATTCGCTCTCCGGCAGCTTCGTGCCGAGCGACCAGGCGCCATGCTGCGACGGGTATTTGCCGGTGATGATGCTCGCCCGCGTCGGCGTGCAGGTCGGGTTGGGGCAGTAGGCGCGCGTGAAGGTCGTGCCATCCGCCGCAAGTTTGTCGAGCGCCGGCGTCTGGATCTCGGGGTTGAACTGCCCCAGCGTATTCCAATGCTGCTGGTCGGATGTGATGAGCAGGATGTTCAGTTTGGACATTTTGGATATTCCGATCGTTGAAGCCGATCCCTCTTTATGGGATCTCGGGTGGGGGAAAATACCGCTTGCCCGTGATCGCCTCCGGCAGCAGGCTCTCGTCGGTATAAGCTTGATAACCGTCGGCATACCCCAGTTCGCGCATCAACTGCGTTGGCGCGTTGCGGAGTCGCAGCGGGATCGGCAAGTTGCCCAAGGCCTTGACGTCCTCCAGCGCCCGGAAGTAGGCATCGCCGGCGTCGCGGTTTTTCGTGGCTGCGGCGAGGTAGGCGACGCCCTGCGCCAGGTTGAACTGGCATTCGGGCAAGCCGATCGTTTCCACCGCGCGGAAGACATCGTTGGCCACCGCCAGCGCGGCCGAATCCGCCAAGCCGATGTCTTCGCTGGCGAAGATGACCATGCGGCGGGCGATGAACTTGGGGTCTTCGCCGCTGTCGATCATGCGGGCGCAATAATAGAGCGCGGCATCGACATCGCTCGCGCGCATGCTCTTGATGAAGGCGCTGATGGTGTTGTAATGCTCCTCGCCGGTCTTGTCGTAGCGCAAATGCCTGGATTGCAGGGTCTCGCGCAGGTGAGCGACCGTGATAATCCGCGCGTCGTAGAGGCGGGCGGCGTTCTCCAGCAGATTGAGGGCGGCGCGGGCATCGCCATTGGCAAAGCTGGCGAGGAATGCCAGCCCGTCTTCGTCAATTTCTATCGAGAGCGCGTCGATGCCTCGCGCGATGATCTGCCCGATTTCGTCAATCGTAAGCGGCTCCAGCGTGAATACCTGCATGCGCGAAAGCAGCGCTGAAATGACCTCGAAGCTGGGGTTTTCGGTGGTCGCGCCGATGAGCGTAATCGTGCCGTCCTCGACGTAGGGCAGCAGAAAATCTTGCTGCGCCTTGTTGAAGCGGTGAATCTCATCCAGGAAGAGAATGACGCCCGCTGGCGGCGCTTCCGTGTCGGGGGCCGCGAAGAGGCCGCGTTGGCTGTTACCGGGCGGGTTTGGTCGCTTGACGGCATCGACGATTCGCCGGAGTTCCGCTTTGCCCGCCGAGACGGCCGAGAGGTTGTGAAAGGGCATGTCGGCGGCGGCAGCCATCATGCGGGCGAGCGTGGTCTTGCCGACGCCGGGCGGTCCCCAGAAGATCATGCTCGGCACGGTTCGCTGCTGCAGGGCGCGGTTCAAGGGCTTGCCGGCGCCGACGAGGTGCGACTGCCCGATGAAGCCGCTGAGATCGCGTGGGCGGATGCGTTCGGCGAGGGGCGGCTGTTGCTGCATGAATCGGCTTTCGCGCTGCGCGGATGGTAGCGCGTATTATAGCAGGTGGGCAATAGATATGTTTATTGAGTCGATCCATTCAAAGGAAAGTCACTATTGTTGATTGGAAAAAGCCTAATTATCATTAACGACGAACGAATCCGCGAGATGTGAGTGGCTTAGGTAGAAAATGCGAGCTCCAAAAATTGAAGTAAGCGGCAAACAATTGGGTACCTTGATGGCAGACATACAGCACGGCCGTATTCGCGTGCCTCGATTTCAGCGTGAATTCGTGTGGGAGCGTAGTCGAATATTGAAACTGTTTGATTCTATGCTTGTAGAGTATCCCATTGGTACAATTTTCCTTTGGAACGCACCCTCTGAGTACAATCATCTTCTTCGTGATATTGAGGAATTAGCCCAGCCGAAGCTTCATAAACACCAAAACTATCAGTTGATTCTGGACGGCCAGCAGAGACTAACATCTCTTTATGCAGTCATCCATGGAATACAATTTGAAGGCGAAGATTATGGCAAATTTGTCGTAGATTTAGAGTTGACCGATGAACAGGATTCTCCATTTAGGTATCGCAACCCTGACAACAAGCGTTGGATATCTGTGAAAGAGCTGCTGTCGGGTGGCTTTGCGGTTTACGACGGTTTGCCGAACTCGGAGGCTAAGCAACGATTCCGCGATATATCTGACGCCCTACGTGGTTATCCCTTTTCGGTTGTAACAGTCAGTGACATGCAAATTGACGATGCTATAGTGATATTTGAGCGTATCAATCAACAAGGTCGCAAACTCTCAAGGTATGATCTCATATGCGCTAGCGTTATGACCGAAGAGTTTGACCTTAGAGAACGTAGCGAAAAGGATGTCATTGACAAGCTAAGCCCAAAATTTGGAGAAATTGAAGAGACGAGCATTCCGCAGGCGCTAGCCCTCAACTCTAAGCACAATACAGAATATAAGTCGCAACTCGATCTTACCACTGAGCAGATCCAGCAGATTTGGCTCAGAACAGTTGACTGTTTCAGCCTAGCTGTTGATTTCGTAAAGGAGAATCTCGGCGTTGCGCGAGTAGACTTCCTTCCATATGACGCTATTCTTCCTGTACTGAACAACTACTTTTACCATTCATCGGGGATGAGTGTTCGTTCATCTGAGCATCGCGATCAGCTGGAACGCTGGTTTTGGCTAACTGCATTTGCTGAAAGATACAGCGGTGCCAGTCAAACGCGAATGAACGAGGATGTTCGATGGATCCGTCAATTGCTGGAACGCAACGAATCAGTGCCGAAGATGAACATTGCTGATGACAACCGTTTAGTCGCCTCCAAAATGCGTACCACTTCCGCGATACGTAACGGAGTTCTCTGTCTGCTGAATGTCCTGGGGCCGCAAGACTTTAGAAGCAAGGAAAAGATAAATCTCAACTCGGATCATTTCTCGAGGTTTACGAGGGCGGAACGACACCATATTTTTCCAGTCGGATTCCTAAAGAATAGAGGTCTAGAGTCCGGTCGTGTTCATAGCATACCGAATTTCTGCTTTATTCCGCGAGACACGAATTCCTGGATTGGAGACAGAGCGCCAAGCGACTACATGCGTGGGATTCGAAACATGTATAGCAGCGATGAAGAGTTTCTCGCCGTGATGCGTACGCACCTCATTCCTGTTGGTAATGACTCAGGAATCTGGACCGACAATTATGAATTATTCCTAAAGCAACGCGCGCGCCTCTTGATCGAGGAAATCAAGGTGCGCTGTGGGATATCGACTTCATTGAAAGTCGAGAATCGTGATCCTGTCGTCAACAAGATTGAAGTTGCGCTTCGTGACCACATCCATCACACCATGTTGGCGCACGGCACGAATTATTGGAAACAGTTTGTAACCAGCGATGTGCAAAAGCGCGTTGAAAATGCCATCGACCGCTATGTCGGTAAGACTCCAGGCACAAAGAAACGAGACTTTGACCACCCACGAAAAAAGCTCGACCATTGTGATGTATCTGACTATGGCAAGATAATTTCAAACGGGCCCAATTGGGCGCTCTTTTCTGGCGCATTCAAGAACCAAAACGAGGCGCGACGCACACTCGACGACTTCAGAGAATATCGAGCGGCGCTAAAGCACAATCGCGAAATCAACAATATGTTAGATCACCGTGCTCAAGCCGCTATCTTGTGGCTTAGAAACGCCCTTGAACTAGATCTGGGCGAATTCGGCATCTGACGCCCGGCTCAACCGCGGATAATCTTCACGATCTGATGCAGATGATCCAGGTCGTGATACGCGCTCAGGACAAGCTGGTCATTCAGCGTGAAACCGCTGCCGGGACGATCCCACAGTTCCTCGTCATCTTCCGGCATGCCCGCCATATACGCGTGATAGGCGGCGCTGACCTCTAGCCAACGGCGCAAAAGCGCCCCCGCGTCTTGATCGGCGTAACCGGCGTCTTTGACCCGCTCGTCCACGCTGCGCCCCGACGATTGCGGCGGTTCGCTTCCCTCGACCAGCGCCCGCGCCCGCGCCAGGAAGTAGCCGTCGGTATCGCCAAGGTGGCCCAGGATCTCTGAAATGTTCCAGCCATCGCCGCCATCGCGTTTGTCAAAAATCGCGGGATCGCTGATTGTCGAAACGATATGCTCGATATTAAGCATATTCTTTTCCATCGCCATAATCTGCCAGCGCCGGTAACGGGGCATTGCGCTCATCTGTCGCTCCTCCTGCGGATTTTGCCGCGAATTATAGCATAGCCGCCGGGTTACTAGCGGCTGCGGGCGGATTCCAGGATCGCCAAGGCTTTGCGCGCGATGGCTTCGGTCGGGTTGGCGCTGGTGCCCGGCGCGCGTTCCACCAGGACTTCCAGGAAGAACTCGTCCATGGCGAGCAGGGCGACCGACCCATAGAGACCGCGCCCAAGCACGTGCGGCTGCGGAAAATCTTCAATCGAGTTTTCTTCCTCAATGCCTTCGCGTATGTCTTTCATTCGCAGATAATGCGCCATGGCATCGCCAGCCGAATCAAACTGCGCGAAGGTCATCTGGAAGTTATTCGCCATCTGATCAATGTAAGCGACGCGAAAACCGCGTCCATTCTGAATGTTGCGCGGTATCCCCACGCCTTCATCAAAGCGCGAGAAATCGCGGCGCCATTGCGTGTTGGTGATGATGTCCTTCGGCAAGCTATCGAGGACGACCGGCAAGACGTCTCTTCAGCCGTCTTCTTCCTCCGGCCCCACAGCCGCGCCTTCAAAGTCTTCGCGGTTGCGCTCGAAGAATTTTAGCGCCTCGCCCGAGAGCGGCGCCAAGGGGCTTGTCGATGTCGTGAAGATCTCGACAAGGACCTCGACGAAATAATTGTCGATTTGGAAGAGCGCGAATGACCCGTATAAGCCCGCGCCGAGCAGGTTTGGCTTGCGGAAGGCGTCGTCCTCTTCTAGGTTGACCAGCGCCGAGCGCAATTCTTCCTTGCGCGTGAACTCGGCGATCGCCCCATCGGCATCCGAGAAGACCGCGAAGTTCAGGCTCATCTTGCTGCCCTGTTGGGTGTAATAATAGATCTCCTTGCCGACCGCGGGCTTGCGCACGCCGCGGATGCTCTTCACGCCGTCAGCGCCGACTTCGTAATTCCGCTTCCATTCTTCTTCGCCGGCGGCCAGCGGGTTGGGCAGGAGCTCGATCAGCCGCTCCATGATGCTTATATTGACGTCGTAGGGATCAACAAAGTCGGCCGGCGGCGGCGTCGGCGAAGGCGTCGCCGTCGGCTCCGGCGTTGGCGTCGGCGAAGGCGTGATATCCAGCGTGTCGTCCGGGCGGCAGCCGCTGAAGACCAGCGCGGCCACCAGCGCCAACAGACAAAGGCGTGGCAAAGCCATCTTTCGCGCAAAAGACGTTGCGCCCCGCTTCGCTACTCTCCCCTTCACTCCTGGTGGGGGCAAGGGGCCGGGGGATGGGGGAAGCAGTCGTCTCCGATTCATGCCACATCTCCATTTTCTTCATGGTAGAGACGCAAGCGCTCCGGGATCTGCCCGGTGACGATCATATCGGCGACTTCGTTTTCCGTGACTTCGCTCTTGTGAAAGTCGCCGAGCTTATGCCCGCGCTCGATAATGGTGAAGCGGTCGGCCACCTCGTAAACGTGGCGGATATTGTGCGTGATGAAGATGACGCTCATGCCCTTTTCTTTGGCGGCGATGGTGTAATCGAGCACCTTCTGCGTCTCGCCCACCGATAGCGCCGATGTCGGTTCGTCCAGGATCAAGAGCTTCTTGCCAAAGTAAACGGCGCGCCCGATGGCGACTGACTGCCGCTCGCCGCCGGACATATTGCCGACCGTCTCTTCAGAATCGCGTATATGGATTCCGACATCCGCCAAAGCTCGAATCGATTCGCTCGCCATCTTCTTCTTGTCGAGAAAACGGAAGGGACCGACTTCATAAGTCGGCTCTTGACCGAGCCAGAAGTTGCGGGCGATGCTCATCAGCGGCACCAGCGCCAAATCCTGATGCACCGTCTCGATGCCGAGCTCGCGGGCGTCGTGCGGCGAATTGATTCGCACCGCTTCGTCGTCGAAGAAGATCTGCCCGCGCGTCAAGGAGTGGTAGCCGGTCAAGACCTTGATCAGGGTCGATTTGCCGGCGCCATTATCGCCCAGCAATCCGACAATCTCCTGGCGGTCGACATGAAAGTCGATGCCGCGCAGCACCTGGACGCTGCCGAAATACTTGTGGATATCGATCATATCCACCAAGGCGTTATCGTTTTTCTGTTTGTATTCCATGATTAGCGCTTTCTACGCCTAGAGTCGCAACTGTGGGCGAGCCACTGGCTCTCCCTGTCTTCTTTGCGAGTATGCTCAATGGGCGAGTCACGGCCTCGCCCCTACTAATCCGGTCTTTGACTGCGAGCTGCAAGGGCGAGACTTGTCTCGCCCTCCGCGGCTGCCAACCCCATCCCCGACCGCCAGTGTCTACGCGGCGCGGCCCCTTGCCTCAGCGGGCTAGGGAAGGGGAGTTAGATGCGGCGCTTAATTCTGTCGCGCGCCGCGAACCAAGGAATTGAGCACGACCGCGGCGATGATGATGACGCCGATCGTGCCCGAGAAGAGCCGCGATTCAATGCCGACCAGGACCAGACCGGTCTGCAGCATGCCGAAGATCAGCGCGCCCAGCAAAGAGCCGACCACGCTGCCATATCCGCCGGTCAGCAAGGCGCCGCCGATCACCGTCATGGCGATGACTTCCAATTCCCAGCCCGTGCCTTTGAGCGGGTCGACGCCCGGGTTTCGCGCGGTTTCATAGATGGCGGCGATGCCCGTCAAAAGCGCCACGATGACGAAGTTCTGCAGCTTGACGCGGTCGACATTGACGCCCTGCGCGCGCGCCGCCCCTTCGTTGCCGCCGGTGGCGAATATGCTGTTGCCGAAGGAGGTGCTTGTCAAGACGACATGGAAGATCGCCACGAAAATGAACCACCAGACGATCGCCAGGCGCACGTTGGCGTTCCGCGGTATCTGCATGTGGAAGAAGTCGCCCTCTGAACCGATCGAAAGCACGCGGCCGTTGAATAAATCAAAGTAGCCGACTTCGACGATCTCGCCGCCGCTCGCGCTGCCATGATACGAGAGGACCGCCGCCAGCCAGATAACGATCGCCAGCAGAAGAAGCAGCGCCAGCGCGAATATCGCCGCGCGCACGATGGCGCCGCTGGTGCCGAAATCGCCGTTGTTCTGGCGGATGGACCAGGCCTGCGCCGCCCCGCGGTACAAGACAGGCAGAACGCGATAGGCGGTGAAGGCGACAACCGCGAGGCCCACGACCGCCAGCGCCAGAAAAACGATATTGCTGATGCCGATGACAGGCAGCGCCTCGTGATGGTCGCTGTAACGCAGGATGCGTCCGCCGGCGATGGCCACCAGCGTGATCGCCCGGAAGGCGAGCATCGTCCCCAGCGTGACGATGAAGGACGGTATTCGTGTTGATATCAAAAGAACGCCATTGATCGCGCCCAGAATAAAGGCGATGAAGATGGCCAGCAGCGCCGCGGGAATCGGGCCGACCACGCCAAATATCGGCGCGCCATGCGTCATGAAGTTCATGAACGAGAGCGCGGTGACGCCCAGGATCGAGCCGACCGACAAATCGAATTCGCCTGAGATCATCAGGTAGGTGACGCCGATGGCGATGACGCCTTTGGTGGCGACGTTGCTGAGGAAAGACGCGACTGAGCTCGGCTCCAGAAAAAGATCGGTCGCCATAGTGAAGCCCATGAAGATGGCGATGAAGCCAATGATCGCGCCGGCGCTCGGCGATTTGGCCAGCTCGGCGCGGATGTATTTGCCGGGCGTCAAAGCCAGCGCGCGCCGCAATTCATCCGACTGTTCTTCCACTTGACGGACGACGCGGTAACCGAACAACGCGGGCAGGAAAAACAGCAGCCCCGCCAGCAGCCGATGATTCTCGGCATCGCGAATGGTCGTCTGGCCTTGAAACTCGGGCACGACCACCGCCCCGGCCACAAGGAATCCGATAACGCCAATGCCAAGCACCACCAAAATCGCCTGGATGAACCGGCGCGGCGGCGAGACGATCATGCGCGTGCCCGGCCGGTCGCGCAGAAACTCCAGCGGCGGGATCAAGAAAATGAGCAGCGCCAGCAGCGCCACCAACGCGATCACGAAGAGGCTGATGCTGATCAGCGCTTCGCCGGCGGATAATGCGATGGCCGCCAAACCGCCCGCGTCTTCGCTGATCATGAGCCGCAGGTCGCTCACCTGGCCCAGCAGAAGCGAAAACTTCAAGCCGACCGGGATCGCGACGCTTAGCAGAATCGCGCCGCCAATCATCACCGAGACGAACATCATCCATTGCGACCAGCGCAGGCTGGCTTCTTCGCGCGAATAGAGCCCGACCCCCGTCCGCAAACAGCAGGCGGCATAGACGAGGCTGATCGCCGCGACGATGATTTCGATCGTGTTGAGGTCGCTGCGCAGGATCTGCGACCGCTCGCCCAGGGGCAGCCAGCCGAAAAGGACGCCGTATGCGATGACGAAGCCGAGGATGGCAAAGCCAAATGCCAGATAGGTGACGAGCGCGCCGATATTGGAAGCTTCGCGTTTGCCTTCGAAATATGCTTGCATCATAAGCAATCACTCGAATATGACTAATTGGATATCAGGAATAGTTCAGGCTGATTCAGCGGCGGACCCCGGGGGCGTTAGTGATAGAAAACAGAAGTGGATGGGAGATGCCCCCCACCCACTGCGGTTGCCGTTCTCGGCTTAGCGATAACCCTGCGCGGTCAGCTCGATGATGGCGTCGACGTTGCTGCCATCAATGACGCCGGGGCCGGTTAGGATGTCGCCGCCCGGCGAAAGCGCGAACTGGCTGTTCAGGTAGAGCCACATGATCGTCTCGAAACCCTGCAGATAGGGCTGCTGGTCGATGGCTTGCACCAGGTAGCCGCTCTGAATCATCTCGTAGATCTCGGCGCTGGTGTCGTGCGTGGTCGCGAAGAGCTCGCCCGCCATGACGCCAGCTTCCTGGATGTAGAGATTCAAGGAGCTGGAAGGGTTGGGGCCGAGCATGAAGGCGGCATTGGTATCCGGGTTGGCGCTGAAGTAATCAGCCAGGATACCGGCGGAGGCGGTCACATCGTTGTTGATGGTCAAGCCATCAAGCGCGATGCCCGCTTCTTCAAAGACGGAGCGGACGCCAGCGCAGCGCGCTTCCAAGCCGCTGTGGCCGACTTCCTGAATCGGGCAGACGCCGCCGGTGATCTCGACGCCAGCGGCATCGGCCGCGTCAAGCACGGCGTTGGCGTTGGAACGCCCGCCGAGGAATTCGTTGGCGCCGATGTAGAAGAGCGTCGGCAGCGCGTCGGGCGTGCCAGCGTTCGGGTCGGCGGTGTTCAGGACGATGACGGGGATGCCCGCTTCTGCCGCGCGGTTGACGCCATCACGAATCACTTCCGGGTTCGGGACGGTCGTGCCGATGCCGTCGTTGTTGCGCGCCAAGGCGTCGTCCCAATAGCCAGCCATGTCGTCAATGTTGTCAACGGGGTCGGAAAGCCAGGCGCAGTCGGCGTCCAAGATGGCGCAGGCGTCTTCCATGCCCTTGATCACGACGATCCAGAAGGGATTGCCAACGCCACCGTGCGACACGATGCTGAACGTCAGCTGGTCCTGCGCGCCGACGCCGCCGATACCGGCGATCATGACACCCAGCGCCAGAAGCAGTACCGGGATTGAACGAAGTAGCTTGCTCATATCGAATATCCTCCAAGGATTTCTTCTGTACAGAAGTCTCAGGCCAGTTGCCTGTCGAGACCAAGGCTCGGCTTGACGATTTCCGCCAAGCGCAACATAGTATACCGCAGACTGCTCAGATGTCCACATTCTATATTCTACAGCGAACGCTCGGCGGTTTTCAGCGGATTTCCTCCACCGCCCAGTGATCGCCCATGGCGCGGCGCCCGCCAGCCAGCCCCGGTCCCTCGGACGCTTCTTGGATCAAGTCAGCGCGCGCCAAAGCCGAATCCAGCAGCTTCACGCCCAAGCCCGGCCCCTCGGGGATCGTCAAGTGACCATCGGCGACGGCGGGCTTCAAGTCGCTGATCGCCGGGAAAAGCTCGCGACAAAAAGCGCGCGAAGATTCGACAAAGAAGAGGTTGGGGATGTGGGCGCCGAGGTGCATGCAAGCCGCGTGACAGATGGGACCGGCGACATTGTGCAAAACCAGGGGAACGCCGAAGGTCTCCGCCAGCGCCGCGATCTTGCGCGTCTCGGCGATGCCGCCATTCCAGACGGCGTCGGTCATCACGATCTGCGAGACCCCCTTCTCCAGCCATTCGCGCAGCTGCCAGCGCGTCAGCAGCAGCTCTGAGCCGACGATGGGGATGATCGTTCGGCTCGCCAGCGCCTTGATCTCGGCGGGATAGACGGCCGGCATGACGTCTTCGAGGAAGAGGATGTCATAGGGCTCGAGGGCGCGGGCAATACGCTCCATGCAGGCGCGATTCCAGCGAAAATGACATTCGATGCCGATCTCCATCTCGGCGCCGACGGCATCGCGGATCTGCTTGACGGGAATCAGCCCCGCTTCGACCTGAGCCCGGGTGATGCGCTGGCCGAAGCTGCGCTCGCTGAAGCGGTCGAAGGGCCAGATTTTCATGGCGGTGATTTCGTCGGCGAGCAGACTGCGCGCCAGTTCGCCGGCGTCCTCGTGCCAGGCCTGATAATCGCGAATCGCGCCAAAGCTGAGGCAGGTGTTGTACGTGGGAATCTCGTCGCGGGTCTTGCCGCCCAGCAGATGATGGAGCGGGGCGTCGTAGCGCTTTCCCATGACGTCCCAAAGCGCGACCTCAAAGGCGGAGAGGGCGCGGGTCTCGGCCCCCGCGTAGCCGTGATACATGATGTTGTCCATGACGAAGCGCCAGAGCCCCTCGATATCGAGCGGGTCTTGCCCGAGGACGAGGGGCGCGATCGTGCCATGCAGCGCGGCTTTCGCGCCCGGGATCTTGTCGACGGTCTCGCCCAGGCCGGTGATGCCGCTGTCGGTGTGGACGCGCACCGTCAGCAGGCGGGGATAGGCTTTCCATTGCAAGGTTTCGATGGCGGTGATTTTCATTTTGTCAGTCCTCCCCCCATCCCCCGGCCCCTTCCCCCACAAGGAGGGAAGGGGAGCTTAGGAATCGGCTGCGCGTATGATTAAGCCCCTCCCTCTTTATGGGGGAGGGGTTTGGGGTGGGGGTAAATGAATGCAAGATCGCTCCGTTATAATTGACTGCCCGCATCGCCCGCCCCGGCGACAGCCAGAAAGGCGGCAAGTAGGCCGGCATGTTCGAGAAGGGCAGCGCCTCCGGTTTCAGTTTTGTGCCCAGCTGGTTGCGCATGAAGTTGCGGTGGCATTTGATGCCGATCTCCATGTGATCGCCGACGGCATCGTGGATCTGCTTGACCGGGATCAAGCCTTGCTCGGTCTCGGCTCATTCGCAAGCGACCGAGATGTTGTAAGCTGCTTTCTTGGTGACTTGTAGTCGGTAGAATTTGCTTTCGGTGAATGTTGAGACTTTTATCGTGTAGTAGCCTTCAAAGTCGACATAGTCGGGCAGGTACATTTGACCGATACCTTTATCGACTGGGACTGAGGCGTAAGACATTGCACTACCTCCCCAAGGTGGGTAAAGGTCAATCATGAACTCATCCTGTAGCCAGCCAAATCTACCGGCACCGAAGGCCAGGAGTTCTAGAGGACTTTTACCGGCCGTGATTGCACAATCCGCGCCGCTTAGTTGGAATGTCTTCGTTTGTCCTATTTGAAGGACTGGATGTGTCGCGCTGCTGGTTCTGGTCGGCCGACGGGTTGCCGTGGGGCTCGGCGTTGGCTGTCGCGTTGGCTCCGGGCATTTCTCCGGGTAGGGTAGTTCATCTAGGCTATTGAAACCTTCTATTGCTGACCAGCCTTTGTCGTGTTTTCCCCATACATAGCCGTTGGCTCTTTCCAAAGTACCGCGGTCGATTGTGAATATGTCGCCTCTGCTCAAGCTGCCAGTAATGGTCCCGCCGGGAGTAGAGCGTATGTTCAATGTCGGAGTCATGACGCAGAAATCCAACTTCCCACAGCCAAAGTATAGCCCTACTGGGTTGACGGTTGCTGGATCGCATGTGTCTGAGGGTTCTGGCGTGCTTGCGGTTTCCGGTTGTGGCTCGCATTCTAGTTGTACGGTCGCCCACCAGGTGGCGGCTTGCTGGTAAGTCTTAATGGCAATGCTCTGGTCAAGGCGGGCGGCGCATTCGTCGGGCGTCTCCGCCGATGCGAATCTGCTGCCCAGCGTCAGCAATGCGATTACTGCGAACATCACCAATATCTTCTTCATGTACGGCCTCCAGGTTAGACTGCTCTTCAATCCGCGAATCATACTACGTGATTTCCTCTGTGTTCTCGACAACCTCGCCGTCCTCGGTGGCGAAAAAACTTGTCCGCTCAACTAACAGCCCGCATCGCCAGCCCCGGCGAAAGCCAGTACGGCGGCAGGTAAGCCGGCATATTCGAGAAGGGCAGCACCTCCGGTTTCAGCTTGATGCCCAGCGTATGCCGCATGAAGTTTCGGCGATGCTGAATACGATCCCAGGCGGCGGGATACTTGCGCCAGAAGGCTTTGCGCAGCGCCTCGTCAGCCAGAGCGATGCCATCTTCGATGTTCGTCGTGTGATAGGGCGAATGCGTCGCCGGGATGACGTCCACCTGGAGCGCCATGCCCGACCGCAGCCGAATATCCGAGCCGGCGTAAATCGGCGAGTGCAGCCATTCGTCCAGATGAATCAGATGCCCCGGATTGAGCCCGATGCCAAAGAAGGGATCGCCCAGCCGCGACTGGATAATCGCGTGCAATTCGCCGCCGGTCACGCCAAGGCCGATCGCTTCGTACCACTCGACGATGGCACGGTAGTAAGGCGCGACCAGTTTTTCCACGTAATCTTGCACATTCGCCGGCAGGTCGCTCTTGTCGCGCGCCAGCCAGCCGCCCCGGGCATTCAGCGCGCCCCAGACGCCATAGGCCAGAAAAACCGGATCGCCAACCTCCAGCCGCCGCTGCGACGGGCTCGCCAAGCCAAGACCAGCGCGCTCGCCACTGGAAAACATCAAATGGCAGGATTGCGGCAAGCCCGTCAATTGCATCCGCGCGACCGCCTCAAACTCGCTCATGCCCGCTTCGACGCCGAAGATCAGATTGCGAACCGCCTGCGAGCTGTAGCTGGCGGCGAATTCGAAAGCTGCCAGCTGATCGACATCGTTGACGGCGCGCAAACCGGTCGCCGGGTGCATGAAGACATCAGTCGCGTTGAAGAGCCGGCCGCGGTCTCCCGTCAGATCCGCCAGCGCGTCGACGATGAAGGCCGGGATCTCCAGCGTCCGCGCGGGGTCGTCTGCTTCGCGCTCGTCGAAAGCTTTCCAGCCGGCGATGCCCAGGCGCTGACCCTCGCGCAAGCCGGCGGCAATGAGGAGTTCTCGCAGCATCGGGCTGCTTCCGCGCGGCTGCCCGAGCAGGCTGAAGGTCTGGTAAAGCACGCGCTCCAGATCGACCGGCGAGACGCCGCTGTAGGCCATGCCCTCGTTGCCGAGCAGCAGCGTCGGCTTCCGCCCGGGCCGCAGGATCAGCAGCGCCTCTTCAAAACGCGGATCATAGCCGGTCAAGTAAGCCAGGTTGGCGAAATGCTCGCGGTCGCCATAGACGAGCAGGGCGTCGTAACCGGCATCGCTCGCGCGCGCCAAAGCCGCCTCTATCCGCGCTTCATAGGTCGATAGCGGGATGATGGGCTGGACGGTCGGCAGACCAAATTCCGGCAGGTTCAGTTCCGTCAATTCGACTCGGCTTGGCATCTTGGCGCTCTCAGTCGTTCAAAGTAAGTCGTGAGACAAAGAATTGCCACAGAGACACAGAGGGCACAGAGAAAACCCCTTGCTTTGCTCTCGGTTTACTCTCTGTCGCTCGCGGTGTCCTCGGTGGTCAATCTTGGAGCTGCATTCTTGGTTCTACGTCTAAACCTCGATGACGCGGTTTTGCAGCCTGCCGATGCCATCAATGCTGATGCTAACGACATCGTCGACTTGCAGCGTGAATTCGGCCGGCGGCACGATGCCGGCGCCAGTCAGCAGCATGACGCCGCCGGGGTAGCTGTTGCTGCGCCCCAGATAATCGATCAGTTCCGGGATTGAGCGCTTGATCTGATCAGTCGAGACCGAGCCGCTGAAGACCTCGGCGCCCGCGCGGCTGATGACCAAGCGAATCGTCGTCTGGGGCCATTCCTGCGATGGCGCGAGCAGAATGCCCGGACCGATGGCGCAGGAAGCGGCATAAACCTTCGCCTGCGGCAGGTAGAGCGGGTTCTCGCCTTCGATGTCGCGGCTGCTCATGTCGTTGCCGATGCTGAAGCCCAGCATCTCCATGGCCGGGTTGAGTACCAGCGCCAGCTCCGGCTCGGGCACGTTCCAGCTGGAATCGGCGCGGAAGCCGGCCGCGTCCAGGTGGCCGACCGTGTTCTTGGCTGAGGCTTTGAAGAAGATTTCCGGGCGCTCTGCCGCATAGACGCGGGCATAGACGTCGCCGCCGTCCACGGCTTCTTCCTGGCGCGCTTTGCGGCTGTCCAGGTACGTGACGCCAGCCGCCCAGACCTCCTGCTCGTCCAGCGGCGGCAGCCAGTGCGGCGCGTCGGCGGCCGGCGCGTTGTCCAGGTCGCTCGTCGGGAAGCGGCGCTGGCTCTTATCGGCGGCGGATGAAATGGCGGCGATCGCCCCTGCCACATCCCCGCAGGAAGCGCGGAAAAAGTCGGCCAGCGAGGCGAAGGCGTGGCTGAGGTTATGCACGGTCTCGCCGCGCTGGAGGCCGAGGCGGGCGCCCTCGCCCGGCTGATGGTAGCGAATCAGAATTGGCGCGTTTGTCATGGGTTTGCTCCGTTCAATCATTGGCTGCCAACCTGCGCGGCAGCATCTGGATTATGCCTGTATGAGTCCTGTACAGATATTACATTACCGCCAAAACGCAATCTTTGTAGGGGCGACTCTGTGAGTCGCCCAGCGTCGTAGCGCGTTCCATCGACCGGAGACCCGATGGCCCCCGTTGGGATTCACCTGGCGGCGGGCGTTACAGCGTAACGCCCCTACAGGGCTTGTCAGATATTGTTGGCTTGGAGCCATGCCCCAAGGCTCTTCACGCATTTCAGGCAGCTCAACCAAGGGATTTTCCTCTGTGTTCTCTGTGTTTCCTCTGTTCCTCTGTGGTGAATCTGTCGAAACTGCATCAAAACCGGCCTGACTCATCATATTCAGCCAGTTGCGGACAAGCCTTACAGCTCGGTGGATTTGCGGCTTTCGCGCTGTGAGAGGAATCAGTATGCTTTGGCGGAAAGACTAGCAAGGAGACCTTACATGCTCACACCCGAGGCGGCGCTTGCCAAACGCGGACAGATGCTGCGCGATGGTTACGTTCTGATTGAAAACATCCTGCCGGAAGACTTTCTGGCGGAATTGCGCGCCGAAACCGAGCGGCTGATCGCGGCGCACGAAGAAGCGCCCGAATATCGCTTCCAGGGCCAGCACATCAAGGTCGCCGCCGAAGACAACGCCCTCGTCAAGAAGCTGCTGACCTGGGCGCCGGCCTACCAAGCGCTAGACGATCTGGGGTTTGGCGATTTCCGACCCGACCGCGACCGACCGGCCGAAGTCATCATCCTCACCAAAGAGCCGGGCGGCCCGCCCTTGTATTGGCATCAGGATTGGATGTGGTGGAACGACCCGCTCAGCCTGACGCCCTGGCCCGAATTCATGTCGCTCAGCTATTATCTCACCGATACAGCCGTGGAAAATGGCTGCCTGAAGGTCATCCCGGGCAGCCATCGCCGGCGCTTCCCCATTCATGACGAACTCGTGCCGGCGCATGAACAGGGCGCGCGCTTCGTCGATGATGACGACCCGGTGATGTTTCGCGACCTGCCCGAGCAGGCGCATGTCGAAGTCAAAGCCGGCGACCTGGCGCTGATGGACGCGCGCATCCTGCACGCCGCGGGCCAGAACTTCACCGACCAGCGCCGCACCCTCGTCCTAAGCTGGCATCGACGCCCGTCTGGCGGCGCGCCCGATTTCTGGCGTGGCGACATTCCCAAAGAAATCAGCCAGCGCGACCCCGCGGCTGAATACGAAGGCTCGCGGATCCCCGGCGACTACCTGAAGCCGTAGCGGCGCGCATGCCGCTGCGTCCCGGGCTTGGCTAAGGCGTCCCCCCGCCCAGGCTTGCAATCGCGCGGCGGACCTCCGGCGTGGCGAAGTTTCCGCGCCCGTCGGGCTGCCATTCGATGGCATCAACCAATTCCATCTCATCGAGGCCTACGAGTTCGAAACCGCGCGCATTTAAGCCATCGACAATGGCCGGCAGCGCCTCGATCATCGGCAGCGGGCTGGCCAGCCGCCGCGCGTCATCGTCGAATTCGCGGCCATCGTGCAGGTCGATGATGGAGCCGCCAGCCAAGGTCGGGGCGTCGAGGGTGGCGTCGACGATCGCCCGCGGGTCGGTCTTGGCGAAATCGGCCGGGTTGACATCGGCGTCGACGATCTTCATATCGCGCGCGAGCGCCACGGGCGAATAGAGGCAGGTGAAAAAGTTGAAATAATGAGCGCGCAGGAAGCGAGTCGGGCGGCCCAGCAGATTGCCGATGACGGCTTCGGCGCGGTCGTAATCGCCGAGGTGGGCTTCATGCCGATGGCTGTGATTGCCTATGGTGTGCCCGCCGTCGACGATGCGCTGGAATGCCTGGGGAAAGCGCTCCACCCACTTGCCCAGGACGAAGAATGTGCCGCGCGCGCCCCGGCTCTCGAGAATCTCTATGACCTGGTCGGTGCGTGGTGGATTGGGTCCGTCGTCAAAGGTCAGGGCCACTTTCATCTGGTCGCGCCGTCCATGCGTGTAATATCGCAGCCTCATCAGTTACCCTCGCTTTCGTGGTTGTTGGGCTGGCGCCTGCGGATCCACATTCTGCGGTCGCGTTGCCGGAAACGGGCGTTACAGCGTAACGCCCCTACAGATCGCCCGCCGTCTTTGTGTAGGGGCGAGACTCGTCTCGCCCTCCCGATAGCGCGAGCCACGCAAATCAGGGCGACACAAGTGTAGCCCCTACAGGTCATTTGCCCCGCCCAGCGCCTCAACCTCGGCCCGCCAGGTCTCGCTTTCGGCATCCCAGGTCTGCGAATATACGCCCCACTCGCGCCCGTCCGACCAGAACGATTTGAAGGGCGCCTTCTTGTCCAATAGCGGTGCCGCCGGCGAGAATGTGGCGGCGCCGGTTTCAGCGTCAATTTGCATGCCGCTCAATGCCAGCAGCAGCGCCCAGCTCGCCATGCTGCGGGCATAATGGTTGCCGCATTCGACCTCGTTCCAGGGGTTGCGGCGGATGCCATCATGGCGCGCGCGCAGGGCGGCGACGATCTCGAGCCCCTCGTCGACCCAGCCTTCCAGGATGAGATGAGCGGCCACCTGATATTCGATGCCGGTCCAGACCTCGTCGGCGTAAGGGAAGGGCAGGCGCGGGCGGCCGCCATGAGGCCAGGAGCAAAGCAGCAGGCCCGCTTCATCGTTCAGGGCATAGACGCGCTGGCAGTTGGCGTGCTCGCTGAAATCGCGCTTGAAATTGTGATCGTAAATCGACTTCAGCGCCGCCTTTACGTGCTCGGCCGGCAGCAGATCGCCCAAGCCCAGCAAGCTGGCGTGCAGCTGGCCCAGCAGCTGATCGGAGAGGCAGCCCTCGCCGTGCTGATACTTCTGCGCGTCCAATTCGTTCAGCTTCTGGATGTAGTAGCCGCCATTCCAGAGCATGGAATCGAGGTTGGCGCCGCCGATCTCGAAGGCTTGACGGCAGCGCGCGCTCAGATCCATTTCGCCCATGGCCCGCGCCATCTCTTCCACGGCGCGCAGAGCCGCCAGATAATAGATGCCGCAGAGCGGGTTGGGTCCGTGAAATTCGATGTCGTAGGTATTGTGCTGCACGGCATCGAGGACCTGGTCGCCGTCCCGGTCCCAATGGACGCTGGCGAAACCGATGGCGCGTTTGACGCCCTCCCAGATCTCGGCGAGGAAGCTGTCATCGCCGCAGAGCCGCCATTCGCGGTAGGCGCGCAGGATGGAGCCCATCTGCCCGTCAACGGCCGCGTCCGCCCGCACGGAGCCGATGACCGTCTCGTGAAAGGTGCCGTAGCTGCGGAATTTCATCGCGCCGGCTTCATCCGTCTCCACCTGGAACTCGATCTTGCGCATCTCGCGCTCCAGCGACGGAAAGAGGTAGGCGATGGTATAGGCATAGCTCCAGACGTGCGTGCAGCTGCCGGCGCAGCAGCCCGAATCGTCGAAGCAGCCTTCCCAGCCGTAAAACTTGCCGTCCTCCAGCCAGAAGCAGGTCGTGCTGCGGGCCGGCACGATATTGGCGGAGATGGCGTCCAGCGCGACCGCGGGCAGCGCGCTGTCGAATAAAGCATCGTGAAACTGCCGCGTCTTCGCTTCCAGGCGCGGCAGGTTCGTCAAGGCATAACGCCCGACCGCCCAGGCGTCGCCGAAGCGCGTCGCATAATGATTGCGAATGATGCCGACATCGCCCGGGTCGACTCCCAAATCCGGCAGCGCGCGCAAGTCCCAGGCGGCGGGCCGATTCGGGAAATGCCAGGTCAGCAGGAAGCGGAAGCGCTTGCTTTCGCCGGCCGCGAGCCGATCGACCAGCCCCAGTGAAGCGGCGGCGATGCGCGTGCCCGGCGCGTCCTCGGGCGGGTCTTCCAGCAAACCGTCCTCGTTGAGATCATCCCAGAAGTCGTGCAGATAATCCCACCATTCGCCACGCAGCCAACTGCGCTTATAGGTCGCGTTTTCATGATCGCTGACGAGGGCGAGGCTGCCATGATGCACGCTGTCGGCGGCCAGTTCGGGGTTGGAAAGCAGCAAGCCGCGCAGGTCGCCCTCATCGCGGAAGTCGTTGACGGGCGCGCCAAACTCCACCTGGGCTTCGTTGCCGAATTGGTCCTTTCGCAGCGCGCCCACCGGGTTCGTCAGCGAACCGACAATGGTGAGGTCGATGGGGTCGTCGGTTTCGTTGCGGATGGTGTAGGTCAAGATGGCGCAGGGAATGCCGGAATCTTCCGGGTTGAGCGGCAGCAAGGGCGTATAGGCTTCCAGCGCGGCGGCGACCGGCATGTTGGGGTCGTGGAATTCGATGCTGGCGAAAGGATACTGGCCGCGGAAGGTCGTGCCTTTGAAGCGCGGCAAACCACCCAGGCTCTTCATGGGGTGATAGCCGTGAGATGGCGTGTGCGGCGCTTGCAAGGGACCCTCGAGCACGCGGACTTTGGGCGCCTGGTCCGCTTGCTGGCAGCGAAGCGCGAAAAAGGTCAGCGGCAGCGTCGCCCCTTTCGCCGGGCTGTTGAATATCTCCCAATCGCGCAACTCGCCGCGCGCGCCCAGCGAGACGTTGCCCGTGCCTATCCCGCCCAAGGGGAAAGCCAGGGCGGCCGCGGTATGGTCGTAACTTCGGATTCCATCGTGATGTTTCATCGGTTCACCTTTTGAATGTCGCCTTTCATAACAATCCGGTCGCGGACTTCACAATTTGCGAGGAGTCAGGCGCCTTTTAGCCCGCTCAAGGTCACGCCTTCCACCAGTCTACGCTGAAAGATCATAAAGAATACGAGGACTGGAATCAGGTTCAGGACGATCGCCGCCATGAGCACGCCGGAATTCGTCACGCCATCCTGGCCGCGCAAGTATATCATGCCGAGCGGCAATGTCATCTTGTCAGCCGAATTGATGAAAATCAGCGGCCAGAAGAAGTTGTTCCAAGAGCTGTTGAAGGTGAGTATCGCGAGGGTCGCCAGTGGCGGGCCCGCCAGCGGCAGCATAACGCGCCAGTAGATCTGCAGAAAGCCGGCGCCATCGATTTTCGCCGCGTCTTCCAGTTCATTCGGTATGGTCTCAAAGAATTGCTTTAGCAGAAAAGCGCCGAAGACGCTGGTGGCGTAGGGGACGATGAGCGCGCCCAGATTGTTGTACAAGCCCATGCCGCGAATGATGATGAAGACCGGTATCAACGTGACGTGCTGCGGCACCATCATGGAAGCCAAAAAGAGAATGAAGATGATCCGTTTGCCAGGGAAGCGCAAGCGGGCGAAGGCGTACCCGCCCATGCTGCAAGTGATGAGCTGCGCGGTCGTCACGCAGCCGGTGACGAAGACGCTGTTGAGAAAGAATCTGAGAAAGTCGACGCGCTCGAAGACGCCATGATAATTGTCGAGACGGAAGGAACTGGGGATGACCGGCGGCGGCAGCGTGAAGAATTCGTGCGGCTGGCCAAACGAGAAGGATACCGCCCATACCAGCGGGGTGAACATAAGCAGCGACCCGAGGACCAAGGGCAGCGCAAGCGCGACATTTGCCAGGTAGACGCGCCACTTGCGCCTCAGCCGGTCTTGAAAGGCTGAATTGCCGTAGGAGAGCGCCACGCTTGTCATGGTCGGCATTTGCGAAGGCTTACCGGTAAAAGACCCAGCGGTCGCCCAGCCGTACCTGCGCGGCAGTCAGGCTAAGAATGATGAAAAAGAGCGCGACAGCCATAGTGGCGGCGTAGCCCATATTGAAACTGCCGAACGCCTCGCGATAGAGATACATGACGACGGTCCTGGTAGCGTCGCCGGGGCCGCCGTTGGTCAAGACGTACATCGACTCGAAGACCTGGAAAGCGCCAATCAAGGCGATGATCAAGGAAAAGAAGAGGGATGGCGTCAGCAGCGGGAGCGTGATGCGCGTCAGGCGGACGCGGCGCCCGGCGCCATCAACCAGCGCCGCTTCATAGAGTTCGCTCGGGATCGCCTGCAATCCGGCCAGAAAGATCAGCGTGAAAAAGCCGACATGCTTCCAGACGTCGATCAAGACAATCGATCGGAACGCCCAGGCCGACGAGGACAGCCACGGTATCCGGTTTATCCCCAGCCGCGACAGATAATAGTTCACCACGCCGACGCTCTCTTGCAAGAGGAAGCCAAACATCAAGGCGACAACGACGGTCGAGATGACGAACGGGATGAAATAGGCGGTGCGCAGGTAGGCTTTCAGCCAGCCCCACTTGACGCTGTTGATGCCGATGGCGATGAACATGCCCAAGCCGACGTTGCCAGCGGTGGCGAACAGCGCAAAGAGGGCGGTGTTCTTCAATGTCGTCAGGAAGAGTTTATCCCGCGAGAGCTCGATGAAGTTTTCCAGCCCGACAAAAGCGGGGTCGGAGAAAAAATCCCAATCAAAGAGGGACATGCCCAGGCCGGAAATCGTCGGGACGAGAAAGAAGGCCAGAAAGCTCAACAGCATCGGCAGAATGAAGAAATAGCCGGCGATCGCCTCCCGCGCCCGCAGGCCCTTGGCTTGCTTCCAGCTGGCGATGGCTTGGCGCGCAGAAATGGCAGCCTCCCGCTTCTTCGGCGACCGCGCGCTCATCTGTACTCCGCAGCGGATGCCCGATTACGCGACGCGGCGTCTGTCTCGCTGTTGGTGAACCTGACCGCGGCGGCGAGAAGGCGGCTTGAAAGTCAGCTCCAAGCCGCCTCGCCCGGGACGGGCTAGCTATCGGCGATGACCGCTTCCATATCGGCTTGAATGCTGGCGGCGGCGTCTTCGACGCTCATCTCGTTCGCCCAGACTTGCGACATGTAGCGATCGTGAATTTCCGCCAGTTCGGCGAAATTGGGCGCGTTGATGACAGTCCGACCGTTCTCCAGCGCCTCATAAAATCGCTGGTAATTGGCCGGGCTCGCCGCGACCAAAACGGGATCGCTCGCCAGCGACTGGCGCGCCGGGGCGCTCGCCGAAGCGAACTCGCCGGAGAGCAGCTTCGACATGACGTCGACGCTCACCAGGTGCTTGACCATCTCCCAAGCCAGGTCCGGATGCTGGCTGTCTTGCGTGATTCCATAGCCGTCCGTGCCCCATTGCGAGCCCGAAACCGCCTCGCCCGTCTTCGTCGGGAAGAAGACGACATCATAGTCATCGGCGGACATGCCGGCCGGGATCAGGCGCTGGCGGCCAGCGGGCGAATCAATCATCATGCCCAGCGCGCCAGCGACAAAGGCTTCGCGGAAGTTGAAGGACCCGGTCGGCCCGACTCCATGCTCCCAAATCAGGTCGCGCGCGAATTGCAGCGCTTCAATCGACTCCGGACGGCTATACCAAGGCTCGGTGAAATTTTCGTTGAGGAAGAACGAGCCATTGGAGACCAGCCAGGGTCCAAGATGCCAGAGCCAGGCGTTGTGGTGGAAGCCCCAGATATCGTTGATGCCATCGCCATCGCTGTCTTGCGTGATGGTTGTGGCGTATTCCAGGAAGTCATCCCAGGTCCAGTCCGGCGGCGGCTCGGGCAAACCAGCCGCTTCCAGCACGGCTTTGTTGTAATAGATCAGCGTCGTGTTCCAGGCGAAGGGAAGCAGATACTGCTGGTCGTTCCAGCGCAGCCCCTCAAGCAGCTTGGGATTGGCGTCGTCCAGGAACTCCTGAATATCCGGGTCGCTCTCGAGGAACGAATCCAACTCGCGCAGGACGCCGCGTTCCGCCATCAGGGGCACGGCCTCAATCGCGTTCCAGATGACGTCGACTTGCTCGCCGCCCAGCATCGTGGTGACGATTTTCTGCGTGTAATCGCCCCAACTGTCCAACGGCACTGGAATGTAGTTGATGCTGACGTTGGGATGCGCCTCGAGGAATCCTTCAAAGTAGGCTTCCCATTTCTCCTGCGGGGCGAAGGAACCGTATACAAAGCCCAAGGTCACTTCATCCTGCGCCGGCGTCACGGCCGCTGTGGCGCAAAGGAGCGCTACAACAATAATCAGTATTGACCGAGTCACTGTGCTTTTCATTTCCGTCCTCGCTAACGTACTAAGAATCTGACGATCGGTGTGGCAGCCTGGTCAAATCAATAAGGCCTCCCTTCAAGCGGTCTCATCCCTCCAGTGTCAGAACCGGCGCCAGCGACGGACGCCCGATTTTGTCCGCAAGACCTCCGTCCGCGTCTGTGCCTGATAGTAGCGAACTTGTCCGCTTGGGGCAAGCAAAGCGGGTGGGCCAGGCGAGGCGGCAGCGAGGCCTTGAATGAAACGGGGGCGGCGGCCCTTGACGGCGCGCGGCGGCGCCACATAGCTCTGCGCCCGGTTAAGCGAGTATACTTGAGCATCAGCGCAGGAGAAACGGCCATGCCTGGACGACGCGGCTGCAGCCCCGAAGCCAAAGCCGGAACCGTGATGGAAATCAGCGTCGGCGACAAAGGGCGCCTGTCATGCCGTGCGCTGCGTATCAGGGAGAGATTCTGGCGGGCGCGCGGGCGCGGCTAGACAAGTTTCGGACGATGATGGCGAATGGGGACGACCGATGCCGACGATGAAAGCGGAACGACTGAAACAGCTGGGCGCGGCCCTGCTGGATGCGCTGGGCTCGCCGCACGAGCGCTCGGCCTGGGTGGTCGAGACGCTCCTGCGCGCCAACTTTGCCGGGCACGATTCGCACGGTTTTATGCGCCTGCTGCAATATGCGGAGTTTCTGCGCGATGGCCACATCAAGCCGGCCGCCGAGGTGACGACCCTGCGCGCGACCGGCGCCACCGCGCTCTTGGACGCCGGGCGGGCCTGGGGGCAAGTGGCCGCGCGCGCGGGCATGGAGCGGGCGATTGACATCGCGGCAAGCCAAGGCGTCAGCATGGTGGCGCTGGTGAACTGCCCGCATATCGGGCGGCTCGGCGAATATGTCGTGATGGCGGCGGAACGCGATATGATCGGAACCGCTTTCGTCAATTCGCAGACGGGCAGCGCCGGCAGCGTGGCTCCCTGGGGCGGGGTAGAGGGGCGCTTCACGCCGACGCCCCTGGCCTTCGCCGCGCCAAGCGGCCTGGACTTTCCCGTGCTGGTGGATATCACCGCCTCAGTCATGCCCGAAGGCAAGATCCGCGATCACCTCTTCCGCGGCGCGCAATTGCCGGAGAATGTGATCATCGACGCCGCGGGCAAACCAACGCGCGAAGCCAAAGACTTCTATGGTCCGCCCGCTGGCAGCCTCTTGCCCCTGGGCGGGCCCGTCGGGCATAAAGGCTACGCCCTGGGCGTCATGATCGAGATGCTGGCCGGCGGTTTGAGCGGCGCCGGCTACGTCAGTGAAGACGCCGTGACGCACGGCAATGGCGTTCTGTTTCAAGTGATGAATATCGAAGCCTTCGAAGACATCGCGGCCTTCAAGCGGCGGACGCGCGACCTGATCGCCCATGTCAAATCGGCGCGGACGGGCGACGGCGTCGCCGAAGTCCTCTTCCCCGGCGAGCCGGAATATCGCTCGACGCAGCGGCGTCGGCGCGAGGGCATTGCGCTGCCAGAAAACCTGTGGCGCGAGTTTGTGGCGCTGGCGGCGGCGCTCGGCATCGAGACCGGCGGCGACTGACGCGCTTTGACGTTTTGGAAGGGCCGCCCAATGACGCGAACCGACAAAGAGCAGGACCGCGCCTCGCAAGAAGTGTACACCGCGATGCGCAACACCCCCGAGCGCCTGGCTTGGTATCAGGATATGGCGCTGGGCATGTATCTGTATTGGACGCTGGACGCGAGCCTCGGCCTGGTGAACGCGCATTCGGTCATCGGCGCCTCGGCCGATTACCTCCAGCGCTATTTCACGCGGCTGCCGGCTTTCTTCAATCCGCGCGATTTCGATGCCGGCTGGTACGCTCGCCTGGCGAAATTATGCGGCTTCGATTATGTGACGGTGACGGCGAAGAATCACAACGGCTTCTGCATGTGGGATACCGCCACGACCGATTTCAACGTGATGAACACGGCTTATGGCAAAGACATTCTGCGAGCCTATGTGGATGCCCTGCGCGAAAACGATTTGCCCGTCGGCATGTACTTTTCCCCCGATGACGCGCATTTCCAGTGGCGGCGCGGCCGAACGCCAGCCCGCGCCCATGATTTCGCCAATCCCGAACGCAACGCCGAGCTGCTGGAGTACGACAAGGCGCAGATCCGCGAACTGATCGAGCGCTACCAGCCGGATATCCTCTGCTTTGACGGCTACCGCGGCGCCACGCGCTCGCTGGTCGAATACGCCTGGGGCTTGAAGCGCGACATCATGATCACGCGCGGCGGCATCGTCACGCCCGAGCAGGAACGCCGCGGCGACGCGCGCGGCCCCTTCGAGGCTCATTACACCATCGGCACGCAATGGCAATACAAAGCCGGCAACGATTCGCTCAAGACCGGGCGCGAGCTGATTGAGCTGCTGATCGACATCCGGTCTCGCGGGGGCGCGCTGCTGCTGGCGGTTGGCGGGCCCGATGCCGATGGCTCGCTGCCGCGCGATATGGACGACCGCGTTCGCGAGATCGGGCTTTGGAACTTCGTCAATGGCGAGGCTATCCGTGGAACGCGTCCCTGGCATGTAACCCGCGAAGGCGCGACCTGGTTCACCTGGAATGCCAAAAGGCAGACCGTCTACGCCTTCGATGCGCTTCCGCCGCTGGAGATGGGCGAGTGGCGGACGCTCGCGCTGAAATCCGTCCGCGCCACCGTTCAGACTGAGATAGAAGTCCTGGGGCAATCAGGGACCGTGCTGGAATATCAGCCGGAGCTCGAGCCCAAGACGCGCTGGCGGCAAGAGGGCGATGAATTGCAAATCACCTACTGCCGGGCGCAGCGCCTCTACAACAATCGGAAGTGGCCGAATCCGCTGGTGCTGAAGATCACCAACGCGGCCGCGACTTAAGGTGAGATCTGCCGGCAGGTGATTGGGGCGCCGTGAATCCTGAGAGTGTCGAAGGGGCGGGATTGAACGAGCAAAGGTCAGACCAAAGCGGTTTCGCGTACTGGCTGAAAGTCCTCGCGGCGGTCGGGATTCCGCTTGCCTTGATGTATCTGGCGATTGCCGGTCTGTTCAACCCGCAGTTTGCCGAGATACGCGAAGCAATAAGCGATAATCGCGATGCCATAAGCGCCAATCGCGACCTCATAAGCGCCAATCGCGAAGCCATTGCCGCCAATAGCAGCAGCATCGAGCGGCTGGAAGCCAGAATTGATCTCGTTATCGAAGTGCTTATCCTGGCTTTTACCAATGAAAACATCACCGAAACGGAGCTGCGAAGTATTCTGAGCGCAGGCGAAGAATGAGGTCGCCGCGGGCCTGTCTGCGCAATTCGACTACGCCACCGGCCTTAGAGAATCAACCGCTTTGGTTTCGCCTCGGGACTATCCCGCGTTCCAGGCGCCGACCGTCAGCCCGTCAACATCGCTGACCTCGACCGTGACCGACTCGCCGGCATCCAGCCAGAAACAATTGTCGGCGACCGCGAAGCTATCCAGATGCCCGGGCCGCGAGACGTCAACCGCGACCGCCGGCAAGCTGCCCGTGTTGTGGACGCGAACAGTACGACCCTGCGCTTTGAACGCCAGTCGCGTCTTCGGCAAGCTGAACAGGCTGCCTTTCACCGGCTCGTAATTCACGAAGTAGAAAGTGCGGTCCGCCAGCGCGCCATCCCGCCAGACCTCCGACACGACGAAGAGCGGCACGGTATCGCTCTCTTCAAAGGTCAGCGCGAATTCGCCGAGCTTATGCGGGTTGGTCACGCGCCCTTGACCGCTGAATTCTTCGCGCTTGATCAGCCGCAAGTCGCCATCGTAGGCGCGGACGCCGACCCGCCAGCTTGCACCCGACAGCGCGTCGGCGTCGTCCAGCAGGAAGACCGGCAGCGACAGCGGAATGCCGACATTGTTCACGCTGCTGAAGAGCACGGCGGCATGCAGCGGCGCGAAGGCGTCCTGGATGAAATAGTGGCCGATCTTTGGCGCGCCATACCAGTCGACGCAGGCCCAGGAAGCGGCTGGATAATTGTCCGTCATCTTGTAGTAGAGGGCGCCCGTGCTATGCGGCCACCGGCAGCGCGCTCGCTCCAGCGTATGCCGAATGCCGACCGCCTGCGAAAGCTGCGAGCCGATTGTGAACTGCTCCAGCGTGCAATCCCGCGGCACAAAATAGCCGGCGTTCTGCTTTAAGCGCGAGACGTCGTCGTAGGTGTCGAAGATCGGCGTGTGATAAGCGAAGGCGCCGCCTTCCACGGGGGGCCAGACATCCCTTTCTTCATCCGGCAGATAGCGCATGACGGACTCGTATACCGGGCTGCAAGCCAAGCCAAACTCGCCCCAGAAGACCGAAGTCATGTTCAGGCTGTAATCGAGATTCTGCCGCCCCCAATAGGTGCCGTAATCATGCGAGCTGCCGCCCCAGGGCTCGCCGCGGTGAAAGACGCGCGTATCGTCCAGCTCGATGCTCAGCCGCCCCATCATGTCGATGGCGGGCCCGAAAGGCTCGCTGGATTCGTTGCCGCCGCCATACATCGCCAGCGACGGATGATTGCGAATGCGCAGGGTGTTGCGCCGCACCGTGTCTTCCAGCATGTCGTAGGGCTGAGTCACATGGCTGTTCCAGGCGGTTGGCCATTCCTGCATGACCAGGATGCCATAACGGTCGCAGAGGTCGTAGAAATCATCCGTTTCCGGCATGCCGCTGCCCCAGGGGCGAAACATCTGCACATGCTGCATCGCCGCCAGTTGGATGAAGCGCTCGCAGCGTTCGCGCGAGAAATCCAGCAGGGCGTCCAGCGTGCACCAATTCGTGCCCTTCATGAACATGGGCCGCCCATTGACGACGAAGGTCCAGTTGTAGCGGTCGGGGCGGGGGCCGCCGGGCAGCGGCGCCATCTCGATCGTGCGCAAGCCGAAGTTGAATTGATGCCTGTCCGCGGCGCCGCCATCATCGGGCGTGAAGGACAGCGTAACCTGGTACAAAGGCTGCTCGCCCATATCAACGGGAAACCAGACCTGTGGGTCGGGAATCTGAAAACGCAGATTGCAGCTATGCGACGGCTCATTCGCGTGGACGCGCCGCGAGAAAGAATAGACTGCGCCCTCGAAGTTTTCCGGCGCGATCGTCGCGAGGAGCGCGCCGCCCCAAGGGGATGAACGCGACTGAAATTCCAGCGCCAGCTCGGCGATGCCCGCAGCCGCGTCTATCGTTCGCATGAAGGGATGGACCAAGGCGACCGCCGGCTGATCCTTGATCGCCACCGAGCGCCAGATGCCCAGCGACTGCAGATTGGCGTAATGCCAGCCGTAGACGTTGTTGAAGACGACCGTGCGCTTCCAGCTGTCGTTGCTGTCGGGGTTGAAGGCGCGTCCCTTGTCGATCTCGAAGGGCACAGGATCAAGCCGCACGATTAGCGTGTTGCGCGCTTGAAGCCGACCGGCGATATCGAAATCGGGTCCGCCGAACATGCCTTCGTGCCCGCCCAGCATCACCCCGTTCAGCCAGACGGTGCAGCGGTTGGCGACGCCGCCAAACATGAGCTTTTCGCCGACCATGTCTTCAGGGCGCTCGAAGTCGCGGCGCAGCCACCAGGTCTTGAAGCTCTCTTGACGAGCGATTTCCTGGTTGCGCCCGAAGGTGGTTTCGGGGATGCGACCAGCTTCGACTAACGCTGTATGCACACTGCCGGGGACTTGCGCCGGGATCGCGTCTTCCCAATCGCCGTTCAGCCGCTCGCTCAGCTTGCCGCCCTCGGCCAGCTGCCATTCGCCATCCAGCGAGAGCGAAGGCGGTCCATCAGGATGCGCGACCGCACCGGCCTCTAGTTCGACCTCTTCCGGCGGTCTGTCCCAGGGCGTGAATCGTGGCGCGAAGGCTTGGCGATCAATGGCGTCCATCGACAGCGGCTCGGCCTCTTCCAGCCAGATGTCGCCGGCGGGCCTGTTCAAGTCGCGCAGGAGCGCCGCCCGCCGAAGATGCCAGGGGTAGGGCAGGTCGGCGAGCGCCAGATTGAGGTCGGGCGGGCGCGCCGTGCCTTCCAGCAGCTCGGGCAGGTGAGTCGCGAGGACCGCCCGGCCTTTTGCGGAGGCGATGACCTCGGCGAGCGTGGAATCAGCGCTGAAGGTCATGTCATTCTGCTCTCACACGAATATCTGCTTGTAGGGGCGACCCTTGGGTCGCCCTAAATCTGGCTCACGCAAGGTCGGACGAGTCGACGCCTCACCCCTACACCATTCGTCATGAAGCCTGGCTGTAGGGGCTTTACGCTGTAACGCCCGCCTTTGCATCGGCGAAGGGCGAGACAAGTCTCGCCCCTACACCCTCGTATTGCCAGCGGGCAAACCCGCGCGGGCGGCCACGCTGGCCGCCCGCAGTCAGATTTCGCGCCGCGGCGCCCCTAGCAATCAGCCTTGAAGTAGACCAGCCTGTGGTTCGACCAAGAGCCATGATGCAAGGGTCCGTCGGCCACGTTGCCGAGGCAGTTCGACCACATGTGGATGATGCCCGGCTGCTGCGCATGCGTGAAGAAGGGCACGTTGTCGTAGAGCCAGGCGTCGCGGGCGGCGGACGCGGCGAGGAAGCCCTCGCTGCCCGGCGGGTGGCTGACCAGATCTTCATGGATGGCATAAAGCGCCATCATCCAATCTGGCGGCGCTTCGCCCGTGTCATTGTCCTGATACCACTGCCCCCAGAGCGGACCCCAATTCGCGTTCGGGATGTAATCCGGGTAGGTGTGGGCTTCGAATACCGGCGCCGTGTTCCAGTTGATGCCGGCCTGCATCTCGTTGGAGGCGCGGCGCTCGCCAACAAGCGCTGGATCAATTTCGCGGAAGTCGGCATTGATGCCGATATCGCCCAGGTAATCGACGAAGAAGGGGGCGGGGTCGGAATAATCGCCGCCGCCGGCGCCAACTTCGATCATGATCGAGAAGGGCTCGCCGCTTGGCGACAGACGATTGCCATCGGCATCGCGCTCGGTCATGCCCATCTCGTCCAGCAGCGCGTTCGCCGCTTCGACATCGTAGTCGCTGGTCGCGATCGTCGGCAGGCTGGCTTGGCCATAATAAATGGCGTTGATCAAATCATCGCTGTCGATCGCCAGCATCACCGCTTGACGGAAGCGTTTGTCCCAGGTGACTTCGCGCCAGGTCGGGTCGTCAAAGGTGAGATTGAGATGCAGCATGCGCGAGTCTCGATTGGGATAGATGAAGGTGGTGTAGTTGCCGGTCTCCTCGTTTTCAATCGCCAGCGGCAATGAGGTCAAGTCGGTCGTCCAGAAGTAGTGGACGTCGCCGGCGAACATCATCAGCTGCGCCGTTTCCATGATGCCCCACTGGTTGATCACCGCGCGCCGCCCATCGAGATAGGGCAGTTGATTGCCGTCGGCGTCGACCGCGAAGTAATAGGGGTTGCGCTGGGTCACGACTTCTTCTTCCGGCCCTTCCACGCGCACCCAGGGCCCCAACTGTGGGAAGCCGATGGCATGCGGGCAGTTCTCGCACCAGCCGGAGACGTCTTTGGCGTTGAAAAGCTCGACCCAAGTCTCCATGCCGCCCTCTTCGACCATCGCCGCGATCGCGTCGGCATCGCCATAATCGCTGTGAAACTCGACCAGGAAATGCTTCGGCTTGATAAAGTCCAGGTAACCCGTGCCCAGAGCCACCAGGCTGGCGGCGAACCCCGGATAGGGTCCGTCAAATGTGAGCGTGAAGGCGGTTTCATCCACGACCTCAAGCATCGGCGCCGCGCCGCTGGGAACGCCGCCCGTCTTCAAATAGCCAGGCAGCGAGGGCCGCAGCTCGGCATTGCTCAATACGTCTTCGAAGGCGAAGCGCACATCCTCAGTCGTGACGGGCGCGCCATCCGACCATTTGTGCCCGGCCCGCAGCTTGAAGGCGTACTGGCTGGCGTCATCGCTGATGGTGAATTCTTCGATGATATTGGGCGCCAGCGTGTTCGGGTCGCGGTTCTGCGTGAGGAAGAGCGTTTCCTTCATGGCCACGTTGTTCTGCCAGGTCATGAGCAGCTCGCCGCCGTATTGGCCGACCTCCGCCACGACGAAGGACTCGGGCAGGTAGACGCCGCTCGAGACGACCAGCGGATTATCCGGCAGGCGGTCGCAGACGCCCGGCAAGTCGCCAGCCGCGACCATCTCCGCCAGCATCGGCGCTTCGTTATACATGCAGTCGTCGGCGGCGCCGATAAACGCGCCAAGACCGATAACCATCGTGGTAACGAACAACAGTAGGACTAATTTGCGATATGGGATAGACATTTTTCTCTCCTTTATCAGAATGTCCGCCAATCCGGGAAAATAGATGCCACGAGCGACCCGCAAAGATGCCTTCGCGAATCATCTGTGTTATTATCCGTAATCAGTCGGCTCAAGTCAAATATTGCCGTGGCGCGGCGGTTCCAATTATTGCATTCGGTGCGGCGGCGCCGCCCAGGAGAAATAGATGCTTCGTATAATCGCGCGCCGTATTTTTATCCTCATCCCCATGCTGGTCCTGCTGTCGATGATCTCCTTCATCCTCATCCAGCTCCCGCCCGGCGATTATCTCAGTTCCTACGTCCTGCGGCTGGAAAGCCAGGGCCTGGTGGTGGACGAAGCCGAGATCGCCCGGCTGGAGCAGCGTTATGGGCTGGGCAAGCCGATCTATACGCAATACTTCCGCTGGATGCGCAATTTCATCGTCAATGGCGACCTTGGGCGCTCCTTCGGCTCCTATGGCAGCAGCTACGACAACAAGCCCGTCTCCGACATCATCGCCGAGCGCCTGCCAGCCACGATGATCATCTCAATCGTCTCGACCATCGTCGTCTGGGCGGTGGCCATCCCCATCGGCATCTATTCCGCCACCCATCAATATTCGCTGATGGATTATCTGTCGATCTTCATCGGCTTCATCGGGCTGGCCATCCCCAATTTTCTCTTCGCCATCATCATCATGTGGGTCGTCTTCGCGCAGACCGGGCACGCGGTCACCGGCTTGTTCTCGCTGGAATTCCGCCACGCGCCCTGGTCCATCGCCAAGGTGATCGACATGCTGAAAAACGTCTGGGTGCCGGTGCTGGTGCTGGCGACGGCGGGCACGGCCGGCTTGATTCGCGTCATGCGCGCCAATCTGCTGGACGAGCTCAATAAGCAGTATGTCGTCACCGCGCGCGCCAAAGGGCTGAGCGAGCGGCGGCTGCTCTGGAAATATCCGGTGCGCATCGCTTTCAATCCCATTTTCAGCACGATTGGCTGGCTGCTGCCGGCCATGGTCGGCGGCGAGGCGCTGGTCTCGATCATTCTTAACCTGCAGACCATCGGTCCCGTGCTGCTGACCGCCGTGCTGCGCCAGGACATGTACCTGGCGGGCAGCATCATCATGATCCTCAGCGCCTTGACGCTCATCGGCACGCTGATTTCCGATATCGCCCTGGTTTGGCTCGATCCGCGGATTCGTTATGACTAAGCCGCCAGCGGACAGCGACGGGCGCAGCCGAGAGAACGCGCTGGATTCCGCCGAGGGCGCCGCCCCGGCCGCCGACGACGCCATCGAATACCTGTCGCGCGGCGTGCTGATCCGGCGGCGCTTCTGGCGGCATCGGCTGGCGCGGCTCGGCTTGCCCGTGCTGATCGCGCTCTATTTGATGGCGATCTTCGCCGACTTCATCGCGCCCTACCCGGCGGACAAGCGCTTGAAGGGCTATAAGGACGCGCCGCCCAGCGCCATCCATTTCGGCGTCGACGGCAACCCCTTCCAGCCCTACGTCTACGCGCGGAAACGCGAGTTCCATCCCAGGACTTTCCGCGAGATCTATACCGAGCAGGAAGACCTTAAGTTCCCGATCCACTTCTTCGTCCGCGGCGAGCCCTACGAGATTCTGGGCTTGTTCAAGCTTGACCTGCGCCTCTTCGGCGTCGACGCCGAGACCAACGTCACGCTCTTCGGCACGGATTCCGTAAGCCGCGACTTGTTTTCGCGCACGGTCATCGCGGCGCGGGTGTCGCTCTTCGTCGGCTTGGGCGGCGTCGCCATCAGCTTCGTCCTCGGCTGCCTGATCGGCGGCGTCTCCGGCTATGTTGGCGGCATCGTCGACGAAGCGATCCAGCGCGTCATCGACCTGCTCATCGCCATCCCGACCTTGCCGCTCTGGATGGTGCTCTCCGCCGCCATCCCCCGGCAATGGCCCGTCGCCCAGACGTATTTCGCCATCACCGTCGTCTTGTCGATCGTGGGCTGGACGGGGCTGGCCCGGGTCGTGCGCGGCAAGCTGCTCTCCCTGCGCGATCTGGATTTTGTGGTCGCGTCCAAGCTCTGCGGCGGCGGCGACCTGTACATCATCAACCGCCATCTGCTGCCCAATTTCGCCAGCCACTTGATTGTGACCCTGACCCTGGCCATCCCCGGCATGATCCTGGGCGAGACCGCGCTGAGTTTCATCGGGCTGGGCATGCAGGAGCCTGGCGTCAGCTGGGGCGTGCTGCTGCAGGATACGATGAACTTCAGCGCGCTGGTGCATCAGCCCTGGAAGCTCATCCCCGGCGCCTTCATCATCGTCACCGTGCTGATGTTCAATTTCGTCGGCGATGGCCTGCGCGACGCCGCCGATCCGTATTCGCTATGATTAACATGCCTTGCTGGAGAATGGTGTAGGGGCGAGGTCGCGTAGACACTGACCGCCGGCGGAGTCTCGCCCGTTGAAAACGCTGGCAAAGAAAACAGGAGCGCGTCTTGACTGAACCGAAAAGCCTGGACCAAATCGACCGGGAAGCCTTCGCGCCCGGCCCATCGCCAATTGATGGCGCGCCGCGGCTGATCCATCTGGAGCCCGGCGCTGCGGAACACCCGCCGGGACCGCCCTGTCTTTCGCTGGATGCGGGCTGGGAGATGGCCGCGGGTGGCGACGCGAGCGAACGACTCTCGGGCGACTGGACCGACGCCATTCCCGCCGTCGTGCCGGGCAGCGTGCAAACGGCTCTGCTCGAAGCGGGCCTCATTCCCGATCCCTACGTCGGGCGCAACGACGAGATCGCCCGCGCCGAAAGCTTCAAGACCTGGTGGCTGCGCACGACCTTTTTGCGCCCCGACGCCGGCGATGGCGAGCGGCTGATATTCGGCGGCGTTTGCGATGCCTGCGCGATCTGGCTGAATGGCGAGAAACTGGGCGAGCATAAAGGCATGTTCGCCGAGATTGTCTACGACGCCGCTTCACAGTTGGTCGATGGCGAGAACACCATTGTCGTCCGCCTTGATCCGGCGCCAAATCGCATCAGCCAGGGCGAGCCTAACGACTTCTTCACCGGCATGAATGTCGGCTGGCTCGATTCCGCCGTCATCAACAACATCTATGGCTGGCACTACATCAACCTGCCCTCCGTCGGCATCTGGCGGGGCGTTACCCTGCGGGCGGCGCCGGCGGTGGAGATCGTCGATCCCTTCGTCGCCACGCTCGATGCCCAGGCCGGCTTGCTGCGCCTGCATCTCAAGCTCAAGGGCGCGGCGGAAGGCTGGCGCGGCCGCCTGCTCGGCAGCGTCGAACCGGAGAATTTCGCCGGCGAATCGCATAATTTCGCGCTCGAGCTGGCGTCGGCGGCGCGCGAGACGACCGAACTGCTCGAATTCCGCCTGCCCGACGCCAAACTCTGGCAGCCCGTCGATTATGGCGACCCCAACCTTTATCGCATGACGCTGTCCTTCCAGCCGGAGCTGGGCGCGCCCGATCAGAAGTCGTTCACCTTCGGCGTGCGCACGATCGAGATGCGTCCGACGCCGGATGGACCCAACCCGGAGCATTACAGCTGGACCTTCGTGGTCAACGGCAAGCCGATTTTCGTCAAGGGGGCGAATTGGTGTACGCTGGACGCTCTTTTGCGCTTCGAGCCGGAGCGTTATGAGCGATTCTTGCGGCTGGCCAAAGACTCGCACATGCAGCTGCTGCGCGCCTGGGGCAGCGGCATGCCCGAGACCGACGAATTCTACGACCTCTGCGACCGCCACGGCCTCATGGTCTTGCAGGAATGGCCCACCGCCTGGAACAGCCACCGCATCCAGCCCTACGACATCTTGGAAGAGACCGTGCGCCACAACACCATTCGCCTGCGCAATCATCCATCGCTGGTGATGTGGGGCGGCGGCAACGAATCGGGCGAGCCCTTCGGCGACGCCATCGACATGATGGGGCGGCACAGCTTTGAGCTGGACGGCACGCGCCCCTTCCACCGCGGCGAACCCTGGGGCGGCAGCATCCACAGCTACCACGTCTTCTGGCAGCGCCAGCCGCTCGATTACAACTTGTCGCTATCTGCGTCATTCATCGGCGAATTCGGCCTGGCTTCCCTGCCCAATCGCGAGACGGTCGAGCGCTATCTGCCGGCCGAGGAACTGGAAGCGTGGCCCCCCGCGAGCGACAGCGCCTTCACCCATCACATGCCGGTCTTCAACCTAAAAGCCGAGCAGGCGATCATGGCGCAGTATGTCGCCGATTTCGTCCCGGCTGATTCGCTGAATAACTTCATCCTCGGCACGCAAATGGCGCAGGCGACCGGCATGCGCAACACCCTCGAGCTGGCGCGGACCCGCTTTCCCGATGCGACAGGCGTCTGCTATTACAAGCTGACCGACAACAATCCCGCCGCCTCCTGGGCCAGCGTGGACTGGCATGGCGCGCCCAAAATCGCCTATCACGTCTTGCGCGGCGCCTATCGCCCCCTGCATGTTTGCGTCTTGTTCGACCGGTTGTCCTGCGTCGGCGCGCCCATGCGCTTCCCGGTTTATCTTTTGGACGACCGCGGCGACCTGGAGGGGCAGAACTGGATGGTGAATGTTCGCGCATTCGGGGCTGATTTGCAGTTTCTTGACCAAATGGGCATCGCCGGCATCGGCTCCCCCGCCGCGGTCCACCGCCTGCAAGATTTCAGCCTGGACGCCGACCAGACCTGGAATTGCCCCTTGTTTGTCGTGGCGGAGCTTGCGCTGCAACCGGGCAACATGGTTGTGGATCGCACATTCTATTGGCTGAATTACGCGGCGATTCAAGGCAGCCTGTTCAGCTTGCCGCGGACGCAGCTTGCGATTGAAGCGGTAGACGCCAATGGCGTGTTGATCAGCAATTTCGGCGATTTGCCCGCCGTCGGCGTCCATTTCGACTGTCCGGCCATCTCCGACCATTTTTCCTGCAGCGACGGCTATTTCTGGCTGGAGCCGGGCGAGCGACGGCCGATCAGCGTGAGCCAGGCGCAGGGCATTGGCGTCGCCGCCTGGAACGCCGACTCAGTAAGCCTAGGCAAGTGATGAAATACTGCCACCGAGAACACCGAGTGTATCGAGAGCGCCGAGAGTTGTTGTATCGTTGCGGATCTCGCCATTCAAGCGGGCTGTAGGGGCTCGCCTTGGCAAGCCCGCTTTCGTACACAACATTCTTGGGCTTACTTCAGTGAGGCGGTAACGCAATGACTAAGGCGCGCCGGGGGAGCGAATCGATCATCGAAGTCGAAGATTTGAGCGTGCATTTCGCCCTGGACGAAGGCACGTTGAAAGCGGTTGACGGCGTGAGCTTCGCCATCGCCGAACAGCAGGTCTTCGGTTTGATCGGCGAGAGTGGCTGCGGCAAGACGGTGACGGCCCAGTCCTTGATGCGGCTCGTGCCCAAGCCGGGGCGCATCGTAAGAGGGCGGATCAAGTATCGCGCGGAGCGAGGCGGCCCGCTTGACCTGGCGGCGCTGGACCCGACCGGGAGGGAGATCCGCGCCATCCGCGGCAACGAAATCGCCATGATATTTCAAGAGCCGATGTCCAGCCTGTCGCCCATCCACAGCATTGGCAATCAGTTGATGGAGGCGATAAGGCTGCACGTCGTCAATAATAAGCGCGAAGCCTACAAAATCGCGCTCGAGATGCTCGACCTGGTCGGCATTCCCAATCCGGCGCAGCGCATGGAAGAGTATCCCCATCATTTCTCCGGCGGGATGCGCCAGCGGGTGATGATCGCCATGGCGCTCGCGTGCCGGCCGCGGCTGCTGATCGCCGATGAGCCGACGACCGCCCTGGACGTCACCGTGCAGGCGCAGATATTGGATCTCATCGCGCGGACGCAGGCGCAGTTTCAGATGGCGGTGCTCTACATTACGCATGATTTGGGCATCATCGCCGAGATCTGCGATAAAGTCGCCGTCATGTATCTGGGCAAAATCGTCGAGCAGGGCTCGGCGCATGCGATCTTCCACAACCCCTTGCATCCTTATACGCGCCGGCTGCTGGCGGCGACCCCGCGAATCGGACAGCAGGCACAGCGCCTGCAATCCATTGATGGCACCGTGCCCATTCCCATCAACATGCCGCGCGCCTGCGGATTCTGTTCGCGCTGCCCGGATAGCATGGAAGGCAGCTGCGATCGCGCTGTGCCCGCTCTGGTGGAAATCGAAGACGATCACTTCGTCCGCTGCTTCCTGCACGACGAGCGCGAGGAAACGCTGATATGATCCCGCGCAGGATTCGTAAGGGCTACACATCAGGTCGCCCGCCGTGTAGGGGCTACACATCAGGTCGCCCGCCGTGTAGGGGCGAGGCGGCGACTCGCCCTTCGTCGACGCGAAAACGGGCGTTGCAGCTCAACGCCCCTACAGTTCTCGACGAGGATGGCGGCCGGGGGATGGGGCAAATATGACCGCGAAGCCGCTGCTGAAAGTCGAAGGCTTGAAGAAATACTTCCCGGTCGAGAAAGGTTTCCTGCGGCGCGTGGTCGGGCAGGTGAAGGCGGTTGACGACCTCAGCCTGGAAATCATGCCGGGCGAGACCCTGGGCTTGGTCGGCGAATCGGGCTCGGGGAAGACCACCGTGGGGCGCTGCGTCTTGCGCGCGCTGGACCCGACCGCCGGCTCGATTCAGTTTCAGATCGACGACGAGACGACCGTCGACATGGCGACGATCAGCCAGCGGCAGCTGCGCGATGTGCGCCGCCACGCCAATATGATCTTTCAAGACCCCTTCTATTCGCTGGATCCGCGCTGGACGATCCTCGATATTGTCGGCGAGCCGCTGAAACTGGCGAAGCTGGCGCAAGGCAAGGACCTCGAAAAGCGCGTCGCCCATTTGATGGACGTTGTCGGCTTGGAAGCCAAACATCTGCGGCGCTATCCCCATGCCTTCAGCGGCGGGCAGCGGCAGCGCATCGGCGTGGCGCGCGCCCTAGCGACCAACCCGCGGCTGATTATCGCCGACGAACCGGTGTCGGCCCTCGACGTCTCGACCCAGGCGCAGATCCTCAACTTGCTCAAAGACCTGCAAAGCGAGTTCGGCCTCTCCTATCTTTTCATCGCTCATGACTTGAGCGTGGTCGAACATATCTCCGACCGCGTCGCCGTGATGTACGTCGGCAAGCTGGTGGAGGTGGCGCCAAAGGAGCGGCTCTTCTTCTACCCGAAGCATCCTTATACGGAGGCGCTGCTGTCGGCCGTGCCGACGCCGGACCCCGATGTCGAGCGGAATCGCATCATCTTGCCGGGCGAAATCGCCAATCCAGCCGACCCGCCCTCGGGCTGCTATTTTCATCCGCGCTGCCAATACGTTCAGCACCGCTGCAAGGAAGAGACGCCGGCGCTGCGGGAAGTCGTCCCTGGCCAATGGTCGGCCTGCCACTTCGCCGAGGAGCTGGAGCTGGTCGGCGCGCCCCAGCCAAACCGTGCCCTTTCGTAGGGGCGAGACTTGTCTCGCCCTCCTGATTCCAAAGCCAACGGAGGCGCAATGCACCAACTGCAATGCATGACCTGCGGCGAAGTCTGCCCCGATTTGGGCGCGGCCGCCTGCCCGCATGATGGCGGCATCCTGGACGTGGTCTACGCTTCGCCGGACATCCCGCTGAGGCCCGAGCTGCCCGGCGTCTGGCGCTACGCCGCTCGCCTGCCGCTGACCGACCCCGCGCATATCGTCAGCCTGGGCGAAGGCGACACGCCCCTGCTGGTTTCGGCTCGTCTGGGGCTGGATATCGGCTTGCCGCGGCTCTACTTCAAAAATGAGGGGCTGAACCCGACAGGCTCCTACAAAGACCGCATCGCCTCCGTTGGCATAACGCTAATGCGCGAGTTGGGCAAGCGCGCCTGGGTGGCGATCTCGTCGGGCAACGCCGGCGCCTCGCTCTCGGCTTATGGCACGCGCGCCGGCGTCGATGGCTATCTCTTCACTCTGGAGCGGGCCCCGCGCGCCAAGATCGCCCAGATCATCGCTTACGGACCGCATCTCATGTCAATCCGCGGCTTGGGATACGATCCGCATGTCGAAGCCCGAACCTGGTCGAGCGTGCCCGAAATCTGCGCCCGCAACGACTGGCTCATGCTGATTACCGCGCGCCGGCTCAGCCCGCAGTCGATGGAAGGCGCCAAGACCATCGCTTACGAAATCTGCCAGCAGATGAACGGCGAAACGCCCGATGTCGTCTACGTGCCGGTCGGCGGCGGCGGATTGATTAGCAGCATCTGGAAAGGCTTCCGCGAGTGGAAGGCGGCCGGTCATATCGAGCGCCTGCCGCGCATGGTCGCGATCCAGCCCGAAGGCTGCGACCCGGTGACAAAAGCCTGGCGCGCGGGCCGCCCGATAGCGCCGCTGGATGATTGCGCCAGCGCCATCTCCGGCATCATTTTGACCGCGCCGCCCGATGGCGACCTGGTCTTGCAGGACCTGCGCGAATCGGAGGGCTGGGCGCTCTCGATCGCCGATGAGGTCACCTATCAAGCGCAAGCCGAACTGGCGCATGGCGAAGGGCTTTTTGTCGAGCCGGCGGCCGCTATCGCCTGGGCTGCGGTCAAGGCCGATCTGGCGGCCGGGCGTTTGACCGGTGGCGAGACGGTGGTCTGTGTCTTGACTGGCATCGGCTTCAAAGACAGCAAAGCGATAGAGCGCATGACCGCCGACAAGCCCGTCCTGCTGGTCGATGTCGACGCGATAATGCGGCTTGAGCCTTGAAAGTTCCTTGTGGCGCGAAGTAGAAGCGTAACGCGAGCGCTATTGTTTAGAAGCTCCCCTTCCCTGGCTCGCTGGGGCAAGGGGCGGGGGGATGCGGTATGAGCGGGCGACTGGAAGGCAAAGTCGTCATCATCACCGGCGGCGCCACCGGCATCGGCTGGGGCATCGCCCAGAGCTGCGCGCGGGAAGGCGCGGCGGTGGCTTTGGCGCAGCGGCCGGCGGATATCGCGCTCGCCGAAGCCAAAGTCGCGGAATTGCAGGCGGCCGGGCATATAGCCCTTGCGGTCGGCTGCGATATCACGCGGCGCGCGCAAGTGAATCCCATGATCGCGCGGACGGTCGCGGCTTTTGGCCGGCTGGACGCGCTGGTGAACAATGCCGCTTTGACCGGCGCTTCGGCCGAACTGCGCCCCTTCCTTGAAGAGACCGACGAGCACTGGCGCAAAACGATAGACGTCAACCTCACCGGCGCGTTCATCTGTACGCAGGAAGCGGCTTTTCAGATGATAAAGCAGGGCGAGGGCGGCAGCATCGTCGGCATCTCGTCGGTGGCGCAGTTTGCCGCGCAGGAAAACGCCACCCCCTATGGCGCGGCGAAAGCGGGCTTGGATGGCTTGTGCAAAGGCGCCGCGATCGAACTGGCGCCCCACGGCATCCGCGTGAATCTGGTTGCGCCTGGCGATATCTACACCGCATCAAGCGCCGACATCATTGAGCAGGTCGCCGACTCCGGCGGCAGCGGCAAATACTTCCGCCATACCCCGCTGGGGCGCCGCGGTCAAGCGCATGAAGTCGGCGATGTGGCCGCCTTCCTGCTCAGCGATGAAGCCAGCTTCGTCACCGGCGCGACCTGGCGCGTCGACGGCGGTTTCCTGAGCTACTAGCGCTTCTGCAAGAGCGAGTGGACCTCAGCCGACACAGCGCTCGGAATACAATCGCCGGGCTCGCTGTGTTCTCTGCGCATCCTCGTTTCCTCTGTGGTGAACATTTCTGTGGTTCCCGACAAAGGACGATGCTCAACAGATTCGGCCGCCGCCCGCTAAGCCAGCTCCACCCGCGGGTTCAGCAGCGCGTAGCCCGCGTCCGCCGCGAGGTTGGCGACGAGAACCACCGTGACGGCGACCATGACGATGGCTTGAACCAGTGGCAAATCGCGCCTCTCGATCGCCGCGATCAAGAGGCTGCCGAGCCCGGGGAAGCCAAAGACGTATTCGATGACCACCAGCCCGCTGATCAGCCAGCTGATGCTGATGGCGATGACCGTGATGGCGGGCAGGAGGGCGTTGCGCAGAACGTGCCGCCAGATGACGGCCCGCCACGGGATGCCCTTGAGCGCGGCCGCGCGCACGTATTCGCGCTTTAGCTCTTCGATGACGCCCGCGCGGACCAAGCGCGTGATATAGGCGAGCAGCACGAGGGTCGCCGTGAAGGCCGGCAGCCAAAGCGCCGGCAGCATCTCGGCGAACGAGGCGTTGGCGGGCGCCGCCGAGCTTGCGGGGAACCACCAGCCCAGCGAACGCGCCAGCTCGCTTCTCCCCCAGCGCAAGGCGACGACGTTGATTAAGAAGAGACCGGTGACGAATTCGGGCAGGCTGACGACCGAGAGCGTCAGCAGCGAGATGACGAGGTCTGGCAGCTTATTCTCGAATAAACCGGCGATCACGCCCAGCGCCAGCGAGAGCGGGACCGAAAGCAGCAGGGCGACAGCAGCCAGCCGCGCAGAGTTGAGGCCCCGCTCGATGATGAGCTCGCGGTTCAGCGCGCCGCGAAAGGCGATTGTCTCGCCCCATTCGCCGCGCAGAAAGTCGGCCGCCCAGGTCAGATACTGTTCTGGCAGCGAGGCGTCCATTCCCAGCCGCGCGCGCGTCTCCGCGACTTGCGCCTCGGTCGCTTCTCGCCCGCCAGCGATGACCCGCGCCGGATCGCCCGGCAAGACGCGCAGCAGGAAAAATATCGTCAGCGAGCTCAAAAGGTAGGTGAAGACGAAAAAGACGAATCGGCGCCGCAAGAAGACCAGCATGCGTTCACAAAACCTCGTCGGTCGCGATGAGGACGTTTTGCAGGCTCGCCAGCTCATCCAGCGGGATGTGGCAGCGAATCTGCCGCCCGTCCTCATCATCGCGCCAGGGCGGCTCCTCAGTTTCGCAGATGTCGCCGATTTTGCGCGGGCAGCGTGTATGGAAGCGGCAGCCGCTGGGCAGGTTTTGCGCGCTTGGCAGCTCGTCGCGCAGCAGGACGCGCTGCGTCGAACGCGTCGGATCGGGCGCGGGAATCGCCGATACCAAAGCCTCGGCATAGGGGTGGAAAGGCGGCTGAAAGAGCGCGCGCGCGTCGCCGACTTCGACCAGCTGCCCCAGGTACATGACGGCGATGACATCGGCCAGGTAGCCGACGACCGACAGGTTGTGCGAAATGAAGAGATAGGCGCTGCCCCGAGCGTCTTGCAGTTCCGCCAGCAGGTTGAGCACAGCCGACTGCACCGAGACGTCCAGCGCGGATACCGGTTCGTCGCAGATCACGAGATCGGGGTCGGAGGCGAAGGCGCGCGCGATCGCGACGCGCTGTTTCTCGCCGCCGCTCAGTTCGTCCGGGTAGCGCTCGGCATATTCGGCGCGCAGATTGACCCGCTCCAGGAGGGCGAGGGCTTCGGCCTCCGCTTCCGCCGGCGACAGTCCCCGCAGCTTGATCAGGGGCCGGCGAATCGCTTGACGAACGGACAGGTATGGGTTTAAGGAGTTTTGTGGATTCTGGAAGACCATTTGCAGCTTGGCGAGCAGGTCCGGGCTGCGATCGCGGAGGCGGCTTTGCGCTTCCATGCCGAGCAGTTCCAGTTTGCCGCCGCTTCGCCCTTCCAAGCCGATGATCAGGCGCGCCAGCGTCGTCTTGCCGCTGCCGCTCTCGCCGACGAGGCCGAGGGTCTGCCCGGCCCGCAGCCGCAGGTCGACGCCGTCCACGGCGCGGATTTCCGCAGCTTGGCGCCACCCGAGCCAATCACGCAGGCTGCGCTCCAGCGGGAAGCGCTTGCTCAGATTTTCGGCCCGCAGCAGCGTTTCGTCCGTCGCAGGTCCCTCTCTCATTTTGGGGTCGCGAAGACACCGACCCGCCGGGGACGAGGCTGGGGGGTGGGGTTGGGCGAGTTCCTCCCAGCGATGACAGCGGACCAGGCGTCCATCGGGCAGCGCTTCCAGGGGCGGCTTCCGTTCGCGGCAAAGATCGACGGCCTGGGCGCAGCGATCGGCGAAGACGCAGCCGCTCGGCCTCGCCCGCAGCGACGGCGGATTGCCGGCGATCGCAGACAGCGGGGCGGCGTCTTTGCGCTGGCCCGGCTTTGGCAGGCTGCTGATGAGCCCATTTGTATACGGATGCCGCGGACGCCGAAACAGCGCCTCGACGCGCGCTTCTTCCATGATTTCGCCGGCGTATAAGACGACCACCCGTTCGCAGAGCTGGGCGACGACGCCGAGATTGTGGCTGATGGCGATCACGCCGGTATCGCGCTCGGCGATCAAACGGCGCACCAGATCGAGGATGACCGCCTCGGTCGTGACGTCCAAGCCCGTCGTCGGCTCATCCATGATCAGCAGTTCCGGATTGCTGATGAGCGCCATGGCGATGACGACGCGCTGCTGCATGCCGCCGCTCAGTTCATGCGGATAGCGCCCCGCCACCCGTTCGGGATCGACCAGGTTCACGTCCTGAAACATGCGCGTGACGCGGTCGCGCGCCTCCTCGCCGTCGATGCCGTCGGCGGCTTTCAGCACCTCGGCGACTTGCCGCCCGATCTTGATCGACGGGTTAAGCGCGGCGCCCGCGTTCTGCGGCACGAACTTGACGCGCCGCGCCCACAGACGGCGCATCTCGGCATTTGACTTCAGCAGCAGATCTTCGCCCTTGAAGCGCAGCCTCGCGCCGCATTCCACCCGCCCGCTGCCGCTCAGGTAGCGCATCAGCGCCAGCGCGACCGTGGATTTGCCCGAGCCCGATTCACCGACCAGCCCGACGATCTCCCCCGGCTGCAGCCGCAGGCGAAAATCGCGTATCGCCGGGCGCCATTGCTTCCCGACCCGGTAGCTTATCGTCAGGTCCTGGACGTCCAGCAGGCTGGGCGCGGCGCTCATGCTCATGCCCCCTTCTGCACGGCGCGGCGGATGCCATCCGACATCAGATTGACGGCGATGACCAGGATGGCGATGGCGAGCGCGGGGAACTCCAGCGCCCAGGGCGTAAGCTGATAGAAGCCGCCCCGATTCTCGTTGACCATCAAGCCCCAGTCGGGCGATGGCGGGCGCGCGCCAAAGCCCAGAAAGCCCAGCGAGGCGACCAGGAAGATGGCATAAGAAAAACGCAGCGACCCCTCGACGACCAGCGCGGGAATCACCGACGGCAGAATCTCGCGGGAGATGATGTAGAGCTGGCTTTCGCCGCGGATCTGCGCCGCCTCCACGAATTCGCGCGTTTTGATATCGAGCGTCGCGCTGCGGGCGACCCGCGCCACGATCGGCACGTACAAAATGGCGATCACCAGCAGAATGACGTTGTCGGCCAGCGCCGCCTGCCAGCTGCCGGCCTCAAAATCGAGATTGCGGATCATGCCGGCCAGCGCCAGCGCCAGCAGCAGCGCCGGTATCGCCAGCAAGGCGTCGATGAGGCGGCCAATCAACTCGTCGATCCAGCCGCCGCGATAACCCATGAACATGCCCAGCGCCGACCCGCCAATCACGCTGATCAAGGCGCCGAGCCCGGCGATCCGAAATATGCTACCGGCGCCGAGGATGACGCGGCTGTAGACATCGCGCCCCAGCCGGTCAGTGCCGAAGGGATGCGGGCCCAGTTGCAGCGCGCCAATATCGAGCGTCGGCGGCACGCGGGCGTCGTGGCTTTGGTCGTTGGGCTTGGGATGCGGCGCGAGCTGCGGACCAAAAAGCGCCAGGACAAGGAAGAGAGCGACCAGCAGCGCGCCAACTGCCGATTGCGGCTGGCGGAACTGCGCCTGCGCCACTCGCTTGAGGGCGGCGTAGGGGCGGTTGAACTCGCCCGCGCCTGACGGTCTGCCTTCCGCCATGCCACTGCCCGCCGCGATTCCCCCCTCCCTCATTTTGCGCCGCGCAGACACTGGCGGTCGGGGCGGGGGCCAGGGGGGCTAGCCGACGACCGCGCGGTTGAAATTCGTCCGCCCGGCGAAGGGATGCAGCTCGACCCCAGAGACGCCGCCCGCCAGCACCATGAATTGCGCGAAGAAATAGGGCACGACGACGGGCCCATCGTCCAGCAGGATTTGCTGAATCTCCTTGTAGGCGGCAGTTCGCTCCGCCTGATCCAGCGAGCTGCGCGCGATCTCGATCAGGTCGTCGACGCGGGCGTCGCTGTAATGGGATTCGTTCCAGGGCGCTTCCGAATGATAGGCGAGATCAAGGTAAAGCTGCGGAACCGGACGGGCGCCCCAGCCAGTCACGCCCAGGTCGACCTCCATCCAGGCTTCCACCCAGTAGGTGTTTTCGTCTTCCAGCTGGACTTCGACGCGGATGCCGGCCTCTTCCCATTGGGCGGCGATCGCCTGCGCCAGGTCGGGCCAGCTGCCGCTGTTGGGCGTATGCAAGATCATGTCGAGCCCGTCGGGGTAACCGGCTTCAGCCAGCAGGGCGGCCGCCGCCTCGGGGTCGCGCGCGGGGACTTCCGCCTCCGCCAGGAAGTACTGCCCGAAAGCCGGTCCAATCGGCGAGTCCTTGCCGACGGCGCCAAAGCCAAGCTGCACGCGCTCCCACAATTTGTCGCGGTCGGTCGCCAGCTTGAAAGCCTTGCGCACGCGCGGGTCTGAACCCGGTTCGCGGTCGGCCCGCAGCCGCGCCAGATGATGGCCGCTGGTGGGGATGTCGCTGGTGTTGAAATTGACGTCGCCGGCGAAACCGAGGAAGCTGGCGTTATCCAGGCGCAGGATGCCGTCGACGCTGCCGCCCTGCGCCGCGGCGATGCCGGCTTGCTGGTCGTCGAAGAAGATGAATTCCAGGCGGTCGATGCTGGGCGCGCCGCCCCAGTAATTCTCGTTGGCGCGCAGGATGGCGCGGTCGCCGGCGAGCATCTCTTCCAGGACGAAAGGGCCGGAGCCGTTGAATTCCACGCCAATGTTCTGGGCGTCGGCTTTGAGGATGACGAACTTATTGTCGGTCAGGTTGTAGAGAAAATCGGGATTTGGCGCGCTCAAGGTGAAGGCGATGGCAGTCTCGCCGGCCGCGGCGACGGTCTGAACAGACGACAGGAGACTGGCGACCGTGCTTTTCGATTCGATATGCCAGTTTATCGTCCACAGCACATCGTCAACGGTCAGCGGGCTGCCGTCATGGAAGGTCGCGTCCTCGCGGATTTGCAGGGTATAGACCAAGCCGTCGTCGCTGCGATCCCATGATGAAGCCAGGCGCGGCACGAGATTGGCGGCGGCGTCAGTCTCGATCAGATAATCATAGAGGGCGTTCAGGATGGCGATTTCGCTGTCGCCCGAGGCCGATTGCGGATCCAAAGTCGCCGGCGTCAGCCAGGCGATGCGCAAGGCGCCGGCTTCCTGCGCGCTGGCGATGCCGCCAAAGCCCGCTAAGGAAACCGTGCCGACGGCGGCCGCGGCGCCAGCGGCGAATACATTCAGAAAGTCGCGGCGGGACAGGTCATTTGCGGGGACGTCTTGATGCTTCGACACGACAGCTTCTCCTTGATTGGCCAGTTCCTGGCGCTCGACTTGGCGGCGAATCCACCACCACCGAACAAATGGTATTATCGCACAGCAAAGACGCGCTTGACAATTGCCATCGCCGTCATTGCGCTCTTGCATTGCAGAATTTGGCCGCTTCCAGGCGCCTGTAGACTCCCGGCCGCCGATGTCGCCGCCCTCGCAAAAGAATTCGCGTTGGTTAGAGGGCGAGTCACCGCCTCGCCCCTACAGATCGTCATCAAACAAAAAGGCTGTAGGGGCGTTTGAACCGCAGTGTCGGCGGTCAGTGTCTACGCGACCTACGCGCGGCGCTGTAACGCCCGTCGATGTCATTCGCGAATAAAACAGAGGCGAGACATGTCGCGCCCTAAACTCGGCTCTTTCGCAAGCCGGCGATTCACAAAGTCGCCCGACGCCTTCTCGCTGTCGGGCAATCTCGATACAACCGCGTCAATTGTAGCTTTCGTACCAGTTCTCCGAGGATGCCGGCGCTTGATAGAAGTCGCTCCAGGGGCGCGCGGAGGAAGCGGCGATCGCGAGCAGCTGCCGCAGGCGACCTCGCGCTGTATTTTCCAGGAACTCGGCGCGTTCGCCCGGCGACATCGCGGCCGCTTCTTTCCAGATGGCTCTCCCCGCCAGGAAACCGCTGGCGCCGCAATCACAAGCGACCTGGACCTGCGGTTTGAATTGCTCGAAATCGACGCCGGCGCTGAGCAAGACCCAAGGGACTGCCGAAGCCTCGCTTAGGTCGTCGCAAGCCCTCCGCCAGGCGGCGCGATCGCGATTGAACTTGATATCGTGCGGGAACTCCATTTTCAGCGCGTCGGCCCCCGTTCGCGATAAACGGCGCGCCGTCTCGATCACGACGTCTGGGCGCTCGGCGGCGAATTCGGCGCTGTCCTTCGCGATGTCGGCCGCCAGGCTGTAGGACATCGGCTCGAGGAAGACGGGCAGATCCCAGTCGTGGCAGTCGGCGACGACCCGCCGAATCAGCCGCTCGAGCTCGGCCGCCAGTTCGCCGCTGCCAGGATGATAATAGACCATGAATTTGACCGCGCTGGCGCCCGAATTGCGGATCTTGGCCGGCGTCCAATCGGGGATGAGCTCGGTGCGCCGGTAGCGCGAATCGCCGCTGTAACCGCTTTTCTCCAGCGCGAAGAGCAGACCGGCGCTTGGGCTCATTTCCATAGCCGCGCCCAGCCCATAGCTCGGGTCGGTCAAGATGGCGCTGGCGTCTTTGGAGAGCGCGCCGATAATCTCGCCTTTGACCTGAACCAGCGTCGCGTAGCTGGAATCGGCCGGCATCATCGCTCGGTAGCTGCCGCGCTGATCAAAGGCGACGATGCCGAATACGTCGCGCTCTGCCAGGCTGGTCGTTTTTAAGCCGCGGTAACGCCCGGGCGATAGCGTGATGGGCATGGTTTTCCTTTGCGTTCTGGCGGGCGAGTCACCGCCTCGCCCCTACAGATTTGCGCTATGATTTCGGTTTGTAGGGGCGATTCTGTGAATCGCCCTCAGACGACCGCCAGCGAGTTCGCGCGACGCCGCAGTCAAATCATCACCGCGCTTTCGCCATTTTCGGCGCTACCGACGATGTGACGAACGATGAGCTCTTCGCTGGCGTCGGCGCGCGCGATATTGGCGACCACCCGGCCCCGGCGCATGATCACCATGCGGTCGGCGACCGCCATCACGTCGTGCATCGTGTGGCTGATGAGAATGACGGGGATATTGCCCTCGCGCAATGAGCGAATCAGGGCGAGGACCTTGCGCTGTTCGGGCACGCCAAGCGCCGCCGTCGGCTCGTCCATGATGACCAGCTGGGCGTTCCAATACATGGCGCGGGCGATGGCCACCGCCTGCCGCTGCCCGCCCGAGAGATTCACCAGCTTCTGCGTCAAGGACGGTATATGAATGTCCAGCTCGTCCAGGGCGCCCGCCGCTTCCTGCCGCATATAGCTGTCGTCAGTGACGGGCAGCAGGCCGAAGAGCCGGCGCGTCACTTCCTTGCCCAGGAAGACGTTTGCCCCGACATCGAGGTTCTCGGCCAGCGCCAGGTCCTGATAGATCGTTTCGATGCCGCGGCTGCGGATATCGGCCGGCGCGTGATGGGTGATGTCTATGCCATTGAAGACGACCGCGCCGCTCTCCGGGCGATAAACGCCGGAGATGCACTTGATGAGCGTCGATTTGCCGGCGCCGTTATCGCCGAGCAGGGCGACCACCTCGCCGGGGTAGACCTCGAAATCAACATTGTCGACCGCCGTCAAGCCGCCGAAATGTTTGCTGACGCCAGTCGCGGTCAGGATTGGATCGGGCATCGTATTCCAGCTTGGCTGCGCTTAAACGCTTGGAGCGCTATTGTAGCCGCGGTCAGCGACAAATAGCAACCCGTCGCAGCGGCGAGACTTGTCTCGCCCTTTGTTGATTCGCCAAGACGCTGTAGGGGAGAGCCATTGACTCGCCCGCCAACGAGCGTCAGCCGCAGAAATCGCCCCGCGGCTCGACGTAATCGGCGCTGATCCAGCCGCGCTGGCCATTCGCGTCCACCTCGAACCAGCCCTCCGTCCGCGAAAGCGCCGTCAGCGTCGCCTTGTACATCACCGTGCCGATCACCTCGCCGGCCGGCCCCGCCCGCAAGTTCAAGGCATGAGTCGTCGTCACCATGCAATCCGACAGCGTTTTTCCCACCATCGGCGGCGCCAGCCCCGAATCGGCGGCAACCAGCACCGCCATGCCAGCCTTGTTGAACGCGGCGCAGGTGTAGCGCCCGTCCAAATATGACGCGAGCGGCTGAAGCGTCCTTGGCGATGTCGCGGCGTCCAGCAAGACCACTGCGCCATACGCCGGGAAGCAGACTTCGACGCCCTGCGCGGCATACCCGAAGACATCGACGCCGTCGATAAAGCTGGCCTCGACTTGCCGATTGCCGGTCAGCCAGCCGGCTTCCAGGCGCTTGAATTGCGCGCCGCTGCATATGCCATAAGCCGCCCGGACGCGGATTTGACCGCTTCGGTTCAGGTCTTCGCCGGTGCAGTCGGGTCGCTGAAGCGCGTCGGCCGAAGCGCCATCCGGCAGCCACTTCCATGTCCCGTCCGCCAGCCGTTCCCACGAGCCGCCGCTGCGCTCCGCAGTGTGCGCTGCTGCTGCCGAGACCGGCGTCGGCGTGACAGGCGAATTCAAGCTGTGCTCCACAGCGCCGGCATCGCAGCCAGTCTGCGGTCGGGCGTTGCCCACTCGGTCGGTAGGAAAGGCTGCGCAAATGGCGTCGTTGCCCGCGCCGATGGCTTCGCTAGAGCGTTTCAACGGGAAGTAGAGCGGGTTGCCAGTCGAGCTGTCCAGGTCGGCATTGGACTTGTTGGAGGCGCAACGCCCTCCGCCGATGCCGATGACGTTGCCGACTCTCTGCCACATGCTTGTTGGGTCCCCCACGTAGCAATCGGCAAGACTTGAACCGCTGCTGGTTATGATGCTGTTGCGCAAGGAAAGTCGGGATCTATAGGAACTTACTCTGATGCCGGTACCGCGACTTTTGCCTTTATTGTTGAGCATGGTCACATGCGTGATAAGGTTGGAGTTATTGGTTGTGGTGTGCATCACGCTGATCGCGCCGCCAGCGGCGTCAATGGAGTCTACCGACGCCTCATTGTCATAAAAAGCGCTGTTGCTGATATTGACATCGCCTGCAACATGAATCGCGCCCCCGAATGAACCAGCTCTGTTGGAAGTGAAGGCGCTATTGGTGACCGTTAGATCTGTGCCTGCGCTCACATGGATGGCGCCGCCGGATCTGCCTTTCCCAGAGGCATAGCCCTTGGTGAGCGTAATATTGTCGAGTTGCAGAGAGCCGCCCGATAGAGAGAGAATCCTGGTCGTGTTCATGCCATCAAGCGTCGTCCCATTGCCGTTGATGGTGATATCGCTCTGAATGTTCAGTTGGCTCGTCAATTGGACGGTTTGATTGGCGGTCGCAAAATTAATGGTGTCCGCGCCGCTGCCGGCGACGCAGTCGCTGTCGTGGCTGTTGCTGTCCGTGTTGGCGGCGGTGATGGCGGCGTCCAGGGGACAATCGGCGGTCACCATGATGCTGGCGGCGTTCGCGATTGGGAGCGCGCCAAACGAGAGCCAGGCGAGCGTCGCCAGAGGAAGCAACAGCGCTCTCGCCCGCTTGCCGCTAATTGAATTTATGTTCATTGCTGACGCTCCTTGATGCATTCAAATAGTGTGAAACGACCCGCTGCCACCCTAATGACAGTGGGGCGAGCCGCCGGCGTGGAAGCGGGCTTTATAGCATAAAGCCCCTACAATTCTCCTCGAGGCGTTGACTCGCCCGCCAAGCCCAAAAAACCTGTAAGGGCGAGCCAGTGGGTCGCCCGCCAAAGCGCAGCCCTAACCACAGAAATCCCCCCGCGGCTCGACGTAATCGGCGCTGATCCAGCCGCGCTGGCCATGATAATCGATGTAATACCAGCCGTCTGAATAATTGAAAGCGGTCAGCCAGGCTTCCCAGGGGACTAATCCGATGATCCTTCCGCTTGGCGCGGCGCGCAGGTTGAGGATGGCTTTCGTCCGCACCATGCAGTTCGTCAAAGCCGTCGACGAAATCTCGGTGGGGTCGGGCGCGGGCGCGACGGCCGGGGCCTGCGCAACTGGCGCGCCCAGCGGGCCCGGCGAGGTGTCGGCTGGCGGATCGCCAAGGGCCGAATCGGGACTCATCAGGACGATCGTGCCGGCTTTGCCCACGCGGGCGCAGGTGAAATTGCCATCGCGGAAGGAAGCCAGCGGCTGGACCGAGCGCGGCATGCTGGCGGAATCGATAAAGAGCGTCTTGCCGGCTTGCGGGAAGCAGACCTCGACCGTCGGCCGCACCCAGCCCCAGACGGCAACCGCGTCCAGGAAGCCGTTGTCGACGAGCGCTTGCAAGCCGATGCCATCGGACCCGACGCGCTGGAACTGGATGCCGTGGCAGAGCCCGAAGGCGGCGCTGAGTCGCAGGTCGCGGCTTGCGTTGAGGATGGCGCCGGTGCAGACGGGCGTGGCTGTGGGGGCGAGCGCCGTCGCGGTTAGCGCCGTCGCGCGCTTGGCTCTGTTGGTGGCGCGGCCGGCTGCCCGGCCTTCGGCGGCCCGATCGCTCTCAACCGGCGATGGCGTCGCTGTCGGCGTATCGGACGGCGTGTTGCTGGCGGTTGGCGTGTTGGACGCGGTCGGCGTGCCGGTTGGCGTGTTGGACGCGGTCGGCGTGTTGGACGGCGTGAACGTATTCGTCGGCGTGTTGGTTGCCGTTGGCGTGTGGGACGGCGTGAACGTATTCGTTGGCGTGTTGGACGCAGTCGGCGTGTCAGAGGGCGTGTCGGTCGCGGTCGGCGTGTCAGAGGGCGTCTGCGTATGCGTGGGCGTGTCGGTTGGCGTGGGCGTATCAGTCGGCGTGGGCGTATCAGTCGGCGTGAAAGTGGCGGTTGGCGTATCTGTCGGCGTTGGCGTGTGGGACGGCGTGAACGTATTCGTCGGCGTGTCGGTTGCAGTCGGCGTATCAGACGGCGTCTGAGAATGCGTCGGCGTGTCTGTCGGCGTTGGCGTGTCGGACGGCGTGAAAGTGGCGGTTGGCGTGTCGGTGGCGGTCGGCGTGTCGGACGGCGTGAAAGTATGCGTTGGCGTGTCAGTCGGCGTCGGCGTGTCAGAGGGAGTGAAAGTGGCTGTTGGCGTGTCTGTCGGCGTCGGCGTGTCGGTAGGCGTGAAAGTGGCTGTTGGCGTGTCTGTCGGCGTCGGCGTGTCAGTAGGCGTGAAAGTGGCTGTTGGCGTGTCTGTCGGCGTTGGCGTGTCGGTGGGCGTGAAAGTGGCCGTTGGCGTGTCTGTCGGCGTTGGCGTGTCGGTGGGCGTGAAAGTGGCTGTTGGCGTGTCTGTCGGCGTCGGCGTGTCAGTGGGCGTGAAAGTGGCCGTTGGCGTGTCTGTCGGCGTTGGCGTGTCAGTGGGCGTGAAAGTGGCCGTTGGCGTGTCTGTCGCGGTCGGCGTGTCGGACGGCGTGAAAGTGGCTGTTGGCGTGTCGGTGGGGGCAGGACTGTATTTCACTGCGCCAGAATCGCAATCTGTGGCCGGGCGAGCATTGCCCGCTTGATCGGTGGAGTAATTGGCGCATTGCGCGTCCAAGCCCGCGCTGATGGCTGCGCTGCCAATTAGAAGCGGATAGTACGGGATTGTGCCCGCCTGCGCGCCGAGCTTTGGATCGCCCACCGTCACCGTGCCACAGCCGTCGGTGCTGGGACCGTTGAAGGTGATGATGCCGCGCGCTGAACCGGAACTGTTGAAACTGCCGCCGCACAATGCGCCCCCGGTGGTCGCGCTGCGAGCGATGATGCTGTTATAGACGTTGGTTGTGCCGCCGCCGTAGATCCCCGTGACATAGCCGGATCCGCCGCTGGTGTTGTTCCAAATGGTCAGATGAGCCAGCGTGACCGTGCCGGCGCCCACATGAATCGCGCCGCCGTCCTGCGCGCTGTTATTGCCGCCGAAAGTGCTGTTGGAAATCTTGACCGTGCCGCCATTGATGTGGATCGCGCCGCCGTCGTCTGCCGCGCTGTTGTCGATGAAGGCGCAGCGATTGATCGTCCCGCCGGCGCTGGTATTGCTGAACGCTATCGCGCCGCCATCGCCGGTCGAAGTGGTTGCGCTGTTGTCTTTCAGGACGCAGTCTTCCATGTCGAGGGCGCCGTTGACGAAGATCGCCCCGCCCGCGTCGTTCTTGGCTCCGCCGCTTAGCGTGATGTTGCTTATTTCCAGCGTCGCTCCTCCGTTGACCGTAAATATGCGATCCGTGCCGCTGGTCCTGGTTACGGCGTGGCCCCGACCTTCGAGGATGATATCGCCCTTAACCGTCATGGCTTCGCCGGTATGGCTCACGCTTCCCGACATCCATACCCGAGCCGTGGCATAGCCGCCAGATATGAACTCGCATTCGCCTTGAGAAGGTCCATTGACGGACTTGATCGCTTGCTCCAGCGAGCAGGTTGAGTCGACATTTATACTGTATTCAGCGCCGCGTTCGGTCGCGCCGGCGTCGCAACCGGTCGCGGGCCTGGTGAATCCCAACTGGTCGACAGGGTAGGCTGCGCAGATGGCGGCATTTCCCGCGCCGTTGGCATGGCTGTCCGCCGGGATCGCCCAGGCAGTGGAGCGAGTAATCAGTCGGCCGGTGTAGCGGCGGTTGGTCGCCGTGCTGCACCCGGAATCGCCATTCTCGATGACATTGCCGACGTTCTGCTGCAGCGTCGCGCTGTTGGACAACCCGCAGTCGTTGCTGCTGGTATCGCTATCGCCCAGGACGCTGTTGCGCAGGGAGACTTGCGCCCCGCTGCCGCTGACCAGAAGCGCCGCGCCCTTGGCGCCTGCGCCCGTAACGCTATTGCCGTAAATTGAAATATGCGACAGGGTGGCGCTGCCGCCCGCGATGCTAATGCCCCCGCCGCCGCCAGTGCCGCCCGCGGAACTGCTGGAAATGCTCACGTTGCTGAGCGTCAGCGTGCCGCAGGAGTGGATCGCCCCGCCGTTGCCGCTCGCTGCAGCCTCAGAAATGCTAAGGCGAGAGGCCGTCAGGCTGGCGCCGCTCGCGACGTGAATGGCGGCGCCGTCGCCGCTTGAACTGACAGATGTCATATAAATCGCGGTAAGGGTTAAATTTCCGCCTGAAACGACCTGGAAAGGGCGGTATTTAGCAGCACCTATGAGGCTTGCTCGGTTGCCCACGTCGGTTGGGTCGCCATCGATGGTGATTTCACTGCTGATAGATGGCAAATCCGAGGTCATTGAAATAATGGTCACCGGCAAGTTAATCGTGTCCGCGCCGCTGTCGCCCGCTTCGCAGCTGTCATTGGGGCTTTGCTGCGCGTCGCCATTGGCCGAGCGAATGGCGTTTTCCAGGCTGCAATTGCTGTCGACATTGATCGTCGCCGCCAGGCTGACCTGCGCGGACAGCAGCGCCAACACACGGCTAAACCCAATTACAATGACGCGTTGCAGGTCAAAGTTCACTAATCCGCTTCTCAACCAGCGCAGCCAGTCAATGGACGGGGACAACACTGAAACTTAACTGGCAATTGCCGGTTCATCCGCCCAGCCGATTCATTCAGCCGGCGTTCCAGCGAAACGCTCCTACAGTTTTCGTCGGGGCGGGGGGACAGGGGACAAGGAAATATCCATCAGCCGCAGAAATCGCCCCGCGGCTCGACGTAGTCGGCGCTGATCCAGCCGCGCTCGCCATGATAATCAACGTGGAACCAGCCGTCTGAATAGGCGAAGGCGGTCAGCCAGGCTTCCCAAGGGACCAGCCCGACGACTGCCCCATTTGGCGCGGCCCGCAGGTTGAGGATGGCGCGCGTCCGCACCATGCAGTTCGTCAAGGCCGTCGACAAAATCTCGGTGGGGTCGGGCGCGGGCGCGGCGGCTGGAGGCTTCTCCGCTGGCGTGATCAGAGGCGCGGGCGCATGCTCGGCTGGCGGGTCGCCAAGCGCAGAATCGGGGGCCATCAGGACGATCGTGCCGGCTCTGCCCACGCGGGCGCAGGTGAAAGCGCCATCGCGGAAGGAGGCCAGGGGCGAAACCGTTCTTGGCGACGCAGCCGCGTCCAGGAAGAGGGTCTTGCCGGCTTGCGGGAAGCAGACTTCGATCGTCGGCCGCGCCCAGCCCCAGACGTCGACCGCGTCCAGGAAGCCGTTGTTGACGACGCCCTGGATGCCGATGCCGCCGGCGCCGACGCGCTGGAACTGGATGCCGTGGCACAGGCTGTAGCTGGCGCGCAGGCGAAGATTGGTAGTCGCGTTCAGCCATTCGCCGGTGCAGTCAATCGGGGTGGGCGGGGGGCCGCTGCCGCCATCGCCGCTCACCTGAATTTCGCGCGCCGGTGGGGCGATGTACTGGACGGCCCCGGCGTCGCAGCCGGTTGCCGGACGAGCAGCGCCCGCCTGGTCAATTGGATACAAGGCGCATTGCGCGTCCAAGCCGATGCCAATCGCCGCGCTGCCAGCGCCCAGCGGGAAGTGGGGCACGGCGCCGGTCTGCGCGCCGAGTTTCGGATCCGCCACCGTCACCGTGCCGCAAGGATTATTCTGAATGGGACCATTCCACATGATGATGCCGCGCTCTGAGCTGGAATTGTTGAAACTGCCGCCACACAAGGCGCCCCCGGCCGTCGCGCTGCGCCCGATGATGCTGTTGTTCACGTTAGTCGTGCTACGGCCGCGAATGCCTGTGATATAGCCTGTGCTGCCACTGGTATTGTCCCAGAGTGTGACATGGGAGAGCGTGGCTGTGCCGCCGTCAACATAGATCGCGCCGCCGTCCCCTTCGCTGTGGTTATTTATGAAAGTGCTGTTGGTAATGGTGACCGCGCCGCCAAGGAGGCGGATTGCGCCGCCACTACTAGCGCTTGCCCGATTGTTGATGAAGGCGCAGCGGTCGATGGTGCTCGTGCCATGATTGCTGTGGAAATAGATGCCGCCGCCAGTCTGGTTTGTCGATGTATTGTCCTTGATGACACAGTTTTCCAGGTGAATGCCCGCCCCGCCCTGCACATTAAACGCGCCGCCATCGCCGCCGGGATTGCCGCCGCTGATGCTGACTTTGCGCAGCGTGAAATCGGCGTTGTTGTTGACGAGGAAGATGCGATCGGTACCGGCAGTCCGTGAAATGGTATAGCCCTGTCCCTCAAGGCGCATGTCAGTTGCGACATTGATTTGCTGCGACTGCGTAACCGTCGCGTCCTGCGTGAGCCAGATGGCGTCGATGGCAACATCATCAGTTACGCCGAGCTCGCATTCTTGCTGCGTCGACTGGTCGCCGGCGGTGATAATGGCTTGGCGGATCGTGCAAGTGCTGTCCACATAGATGTCGTTGAAACCGTCGCGTTCAGCCGCGCCGGCGTCGCAGGCGGTCGCCGGGCGGCGGATGCCCGTCTGGTCAGTCGGATAGGCTTTGCAGATGGCATTGTCGCCCGCGCCGTTGGCATGGCTGTTGGCATTGATCGTTATCGCCTCGGGCGAACCGCGCGTGCCATCAATGCCGATCGTGCGGCGGTTGCTGGCGGTCGTGCAGCCGGTGTCGCCGTTCTCAATGACGTTGCCAATGTTTTGCGCCAGGGTCGCGTTATTGCTTAAGCCACAGTCGTTGCTGCTGCTGTCGTCATCGCCCAGGATGCTGTTGCGCAGGTAGACGCGCGCCGCGCTGCCGCTGATCAGCAATTCCCCGCCCGTAGGGTTGGCGCCACCTGCCGTGTTGTTGTACATGGTCACATGCGTGATGGTGGCGCTGCCGCCGCTGATGGCAATCGCGCCGCCGCCGGTTGGGCTTCCCGTGTTGGAGGTGAGGCTGCTGTTGCTGATGGTCAATGTGCCGCTGGATGCGATCGCCCCGCCGGCGTCGTCCGACCTGTTAAGTGCGAAGCGGCTGTTGGTCACGGTCAGCGCCGCGCCGCCGTCAACCAGGATGGCGCCGCCAGAACCGGCCGAGCCGATGACGCCGCGGTTAATCTCGAGCCGATCCAAGCGCAGATGCCCGCTTCGCACATGGAATACGCGGTGACTGTTGTTGCCGCTGATCTCTCTGCCGCCACCCACGATCGTGATGTCGCTGGTGACCGTCATAACCGCGCCCGGCGTTATGGTGCTGGTGTAACCCGCGTCGAAAGTGATGGTGTCCGCGCCTGTGCTGCCGGCGTATTGTGAAGTGCCGCAGCTGGTCGGCGTATTGGCCGCCGTGATCGCCTGCGCCAGCGTGCAGGTAGAGCCATCGACGACGATGGTCGCCGCCTGGCTCGGCTGCGCCGAAAGCAGCGCCAGGCAAAAGCAAATGCCGGCGATGATCAGCCGACAGCGAACAGGCGACAAAGTCTTAGTAATCATTATCATCTCACTTTCCGGGCAAGCGAAAGAGCGCGCCCAAGTATATTACCGAGCGTTCAGTTATAGAAACACGAATTTCCTATAGATGCGGAAGTGCGACATATATGTAGACTATGTGTCATAAATGCCAGGAAAACGCTCGGAAATCCGCGCCGCCGGTCTGTTATCGGAAGTGGTTTTGGGGTTCATGCTAAGAGGGCGCGCCACCGGCCGGGCCAGATTTGCCGTCCGCAGGGGGCGAGGCGGCGAATGGCACAGCCAAGTCGCGCGCGATTTCGCCCCGGGCACGGTCGCCGCCCCGCTGCGTTATGGTTCATGCCGCCGCCCTTCCGCCAGCAGGGCGCTTTTCTCGCGAGCGCGCATCAGGCGCAAGCCCCGATCGGCGTCACATGATCGGCGCTGACCCAGCCGCGCGACCCGTGATAATCGACCTTGTACCAGCCCGGCGAGCGCTCAAAAGCCGTCAGCGTCACGTCGTAGGGCAGGTGTTCCAGGACCGCGCCGCCCGGTTCAGCGCGCAGGTTGAGGATGTAATTGGTCCGCACCATGCAGCCGGAGAGGCTCCGCGCCAGACCGGCCGCCGGCGGGTGGCCATAGGGCGAATCGGGGCTCATCAGGACGATCGTGCCGGCTCTGCCCACGCGCGCGCAGGTGAAGATGCCATCGCGGAAGGAGGCCAGGGGCGACGCCGTTCTTGGCGACGCAGCCGCGTCCAGGAAGACGGTCTTGCCGGCTTGCGGGAAGCAGACCTCGACCGTCGGCCGCGCCCAGCCCCAGACGTCCACCGCGTCCAGGAAGCCATTTTCGACCACGCCCCGAATGCCGATGCCGCCGGCGCCCAGGCGCTGGAACTGAATGCCGTTGCAGAGCCCGAAGCTGGCGCTGAGTCGCAGGGTGGTGGTCGCGTTCAGCCAGTTGCCGCTGCAGACCGACGCCGCTTCCTCAATGGACTGGCCCTCGCGCACGAAGATCCATCGGCCGTCCGCCAATTTCACCCATTCCCCTGGCCCGGCGGCGACGTCGTCGCGAGGCGCCTGGCCCGGAGCGGGGATGGACTGGACCGCGCCGCTGTCGCAGCCGGTTGCGGGACGCGACTTGCCCGCCTGGTCGGTGGGGTAGAGCGCGCACTCCGCGTCCACGCCCAGGCCGATAGCCGCGCTGCCCGTGCCCAGCGGGAAGTAGGGCACAGTCCCGGTCCGCGCGCCGAGGTTAGGATTGCTCGGGGTCGCCCCGAGGCAGCTCTGGGTTACGCCGGTGTCATTCCAGGACAAGTTTCCCGTTGTGCTGTACTTGCCCGTTTGCGAGCCCCCGCACAACGGTCCGCCGCCGGCCGCGTCGCGCCCGATAATGCTGTTGTGCAAGTAGAGTGTGCCGCCAGATTGGTGAATGGCGGTGGTTAGATTGTGGGTGTTGCTGGTGTTGTTCCAGACCGTGTTATGCGACATGGTGGCAAGGCCGCCGCCGACCTCAATCGCGCCACCCTCATTCACGGCGTTATTGCTTTCGAAAGTGCTGTTGGTGATGGTGAGCGTGCCGGCCCTAAAGTATATCGCCCCGCCATCTGTGCCTGCCCGGTTGTTGAAGAAATAGCAGCGGTCGATGGTGCTGGTGCCGTGGTTGGTGTGGAAATAGATGCCGCCGCCAGTCTGGTTCGTCGATGTATTGTCCCTGATGACGCAGTTTTCCAGGTGGATGCCGGCCCCGCCCTGGACATTAAACGCGCCGCCATCGCCGCCGGGGTTGCCGCCGCTGATGGTGACATTGCGCAGCCTGAAGTTGGCGCTGTTGCGGACGAGGAAGAGCCGGTCCGAACCGGTGTTACGCGTTATGACGCGGCTCTGGCCCTCGATGATCATGGTGCTATCCACCATTATTTGAGTAGAGCCAGCGCCCAGGATCGCGTCTTGCGTCAGCCAGATGACATCGATGGCAACATCGTCAGTTACGCCCAGCTCGCATTGATTCTGCGTCGACTGGTCATTGGCGGTGATGATGGCTTGCGGCAGCGTGCATGTGCTGTCCACATAGATGTCGTTGAAGCCGTCCCTTTCAGCCGCCCCGGCGTCGCAGGCGGTGGCTGGTCTGCGGATGCCCGTCTGGTCAGTCGGGTTGGCTGCGCAGATGGCATTGTCGCCCGCGCCGTTGGCATGGCTGTTTTCATTGATCGTTATCGCTTCGGGCGAGCCGCGCGTGCCGCTAATGCCGATGGTGCGGCGGTTGCTGGCGGTTGTGCAGCCCGTGTCGCCGGCTTCGATGACATTGCCGATGTTCTGCTGCAAAGTCGCATTATTGGTCAAGCCGCAGTCGTTGCTGCTGCTGTCGTCATCGCCAAGGATGCTGTTGCGCAGATAGACGCGCGCCGCGCTGCTGCTGATCAGAAGCGCCTTGCCTTTCGCGCCAACGCCAACCGCGTCGTTGTTGAACATGGTTACATGCGTGATGGTGGCGCTGCCACCGCCGATGGCAATTGCGCCGCCGCCGCCCGAGCCGTTGGCCTCATTGGAGCTGAAGCTGCTGTTGCTGATGGTCAGCGTGCCGCCGTCGGAGGCGATCGCCCCGCCGTTGCCTGCGGAACGATTGCTGCCGAAAGCGCTGTTGGTCACGGTCAATGCCGCGCCGCTGTTGACCAGAATGGCGCCGGCACTCCAGCCAGAGGAGGATTCGCCGTTGTTTAATGTGAGCCGGTCCAGGCGCAGATGCCCGCTAAGTACAGTGAACAGGCGGTGGCCGTTGTTGCCGTTAATCTCGCGGGCGCCACCCACGATCGTGATGTCGCTGGTGACCGCTATTTCCGCGCCCGGCGTGATCGTGCTGGTGTAGCCCGCGTCGAAGGTGATGGTGTCCGCGCCTGTGCTGCCGGCGTATTGTGAAGTGCCGCAGCTGGTCGGCGTATTGGCAGCGGTGATGGCTTGCGCCAGCGTGCAGGTAGAGCCATCGACGACGATGGTCGCCGCCTGGCTCGCCTGCGCCGCCAGCAAAGCGAGCATCGTCGCCGCCACAATCATCACAACTTGCCGATTTACGTCACAGATTTCGATTAAGTATCTCATAACGGTCTCCCGTACTGAATGCAAAGGCTGTGGCGATTGAGTGTACAGTAGGGTCGCGCGCCGCGCAACAGAGATTAAGGCGCTCTGGCTCGGGCGCTCGCAGCGTGATGGCTTAAGAAACGAGTATTGGCGGGGGATTCGATGGGGCGCGATTGGCTGGGCCCTGCCAGACGCTGCGTCCGGCGCGACTATAGGCAAGTTATGTTACAGAATGGAGAACACTGTATTGAATTGCAGAAAGCGCCTGGGTCTTATCGCGGACCAGACAGGTGGCGGCAGGACCGGCTCAAGCGCTCGATTGCAGCCGTTCCAGCGCCGTCTGAAGCTGATTGACCAGCACGGCGATGATGATGACGACGCCGACCACGATGAATTGCCAGATGGAATCGATATTGAGGATGACCAGCCCGGTCTGCAGGACGGCGATGATCAGCGAGCCGACGACCGCGCCCATGATATCGCCTTCGCCGCCGAAGAGATTCGTGCCGCCGATGACCACCGCCGCCACCGACGACAGCAGCGCCGCCTCGCCCGCCTGGGGCGCGCCCGCCGTGAAGCGGAAGAGATGCAACACGCCGGCGATGCCCGCCGTGAAGCCGCAAATCACGTAGATGATGATCAAGTGGCGGTCGACATTAATGCCGCTGCGCCGCGCCGCCTCTTCGCTGCCGCCGATGACGTAGGTGTGGCGGCCGAATTTCGTGCGCGCCAGGATGAAGGCGAAGACGACGACGACCAGCGCCGTGATCAGCACGGGGTAGGGCAGAAGCTGCGACACCTGGCGAATCTGCGTCGGCTCGAGGTCGGGCGGCTGCCGAAACCAGACGAGCCCGTGATCGGGGATGTGATAGAGCAGGCTGCCATTACCGATGCCGCGCAGAGCCTCGCGCAGCTCCGCCGACAAGCCGCGCACGACCTGCTGCCCGTCCGTGAGCAGGAAAGCGGCCCCCCGCACGATGCCAAACATGCCCAGCGTGGCGATGAAAGGCGGCACCTTCACCCGCGCGACCAGCAAGCCGTTGACCAAGCCCGGAACCAGCGCCACCAGCAAGCCGCCGATGATGCCGGCCAGCATCGCGAATTCGACATCGGCGCCGCCAGCCGCCAAATCGCGCATGACGCGGGCGGTCGTCACCGAAGACAGCCCGACCGTCCAGCCAATCGACAAATCAATGCCAGCCGTGATGACCACGTAGGTCTGCCCGATCGACATCAGCATGATCAGGGTGCTGGTGGTGAGAATGGATGAGAAGTTGCGAACGGAAAAGAAGCCCGTGCCTGTCAAGGAAAAGAAGACCACCAAGCCCAGCAGGAAGAGGTAAGACCAGCTCTTGGTCAAGAATTCGACAAAACGGGCGTTGACGATTGGCTGGCGTTTTGCCTTTTCGGGCCTTGCGCCTGCGGTCAAGGTGACATCCTTTCGCGCTGCTGCTTGATCAGCCGCAAGCTGTCGTCCGGCAACGCGGTCGCGATTCGCCTATTATACATAATCGCCCGCGAATTGCAGGGTCTGACCATCGGGTCGCCCTCTGCCCGCCATTCATCTACGAATTCTGTAGGGGCGATTCTGTGAATCGCCCGCCGCCGATATAAAACGGGCGTTACAGCGTAACGCCCCTACAGTTCTGGGCGGGGATGGAGTCGCCCTCTGCCCGCCATTCATCTACGAATTCTGTAGGGGCGATTCTGTGAATCGCCCGCTGACAACATTTGCGAATAAAATAAGGGCGAGTCGCCGCCTCGTCCCTACAGGATTCGCGTGGATTATGCCTCCCCCTGACGCGTCGGGGGGGCTGAGGGGGGTAGATTCGCCCACCATGCATCTATCGCCTCGAAGATCAAGGCGATCGTCGTCGCGCCCGGGTCCACATGTCCGCGGGCGCGCTCGCCCAGATATTTCGCTCTGCCCCGCCGCGCGATCAGCTTTCGCGTAGATTCAGCGCCAATTCGAGCGGCTTCCGCGGCCCCGCGCCAGCCCGCGCCGAAATCGTCCGCCCGGGCGAACGCCTCGACGGCCGGCGCCAGCGCGTCGAGCATGGTCTTGTCGCCGATCTGCGCCTTGCCGCGCGCCTGCGCAGCCGCCAGACCCGCCTGCAGCAGGGCGTCCATGTCGCGCTTCATCAGGCCGTCTTTCCCGCGCAGGGACGCGACGCCCTTGAGGAAGAAGCTGCCGAAGAGCGCCCCGGAGGCCCCGCCCATGCGGTTCAGCAAGGCTCTCGCCGCCGCCAGCCAGACATCGCTGGTTCCGGGCTCGTCGAGCGCGGCGATCGCCTCAACGGCGGCAGCGAAGCCGGCCGCGGCGCTGCTCCCGTGATCGCCATCGCCGAGCGCCGCATCCAGCCGATTCAGCGTTTCGCGCTCGGCCTCAATATGGCGGGCAATCGCCGCGATCATCGCCGCCAGTTCCGCCGGTCCGATCGTCATCATAGCCGCTTCATATAGGCGCCGTTGGCGGGCGCGTCCCAGAGCGCCTTCATCTGATCGTCGACGCGGCAGAGCGAAATGGCGAAACCCGCGCTCTCCAGCGTGGTGGCGTAGGCGCCGATCCAGGCGTCGTAGACGCGGATTTCGGCCTCGCCCAGCTTGGCGGCGACGCGCCGATAAAGGATGAAGAGCTCCATCAGGGTCATGCTCCCGCTGTTATTGAGCAGGACAAGGACTTCATCGCCGGCCTGGAAGGGCAGGTCATCGAGGAGGGGCGGCAGCATCAAGTCGACAGTCTCGTCCGCGGAAAGCGCCTTCTGCCTTCCCGCCCCGACCTCGCCGTGCAGCCCCATGCCGATCTCCATTTCGCCCTCCGCCATCTCGAACATGGGCTCGCCAGTCGCCGGGCTGACGCAGGAACTGAGCGCCATCGACAGGCTGCGCGTATTGTCGCGGACTTTTTCCGCCAGGGCTTTGGCGGCGGCCAAATCGACTTCGCCCTCGCAGAAGGCGCCCAGCAGCTTCCAGACGAAGAATAAGCCAGCCGTGCCGCGGCGCTCGCTTTCCCGTCCCTTTGGCGCGCTGGAGATGTCATCGTAGAGGATCACCATCTCGACATCGGCGATGCCCTCGATTTCGCAGAATTCGAGCGCGATCTCGGCATTGAGGCGGTCGCCTTCGTGATGCGAGACGCAGAGCAGAACGCCCGCCCCGCGATCAGCCGCGCGGATGCCAGCCAGCAGGGGCTCGGGCCCCGGCGCGGTGAAGATTTCGCCGACGACGTTGACATCAAGCAGCCCAGGCCCGACCCAGCCGAGCATGGCCGGCTCGTGTCCGCTGCCCCCACCCATGACCAGCCCGACCTTGCCCGGCGCTTTCGGCTGCGCGCGGACGACAAGCCGCTCGCCCTCCAGGCGGACGAGATCGCCATAAGCGGCGCAGAAGCCCGCGAGCATTTCAGCGACGATGTTTTCGGGCCGGTTGATCAGTTTCTGTGAACGCGCGCTCATAGTCGATCAATTCCCGCGTGTAGGGGCGAGCCATCGGGTCGCCCGCCCGCCATGATATGTATTGTAGGGGCGAGCCATCGGGTCGCCCGCATTCAGCTTTGCGCTCGCGCAGTTTGCTCCCCTTCCCTCCTCGTGGGGGAAAGGGGCCGGGGGATGGGGGGGGAAGAACGCCCGCCCTCAAGCCAGGACGCTATCGGCCCGCAGCCGCGCGATCTCGGCTTCGCTATACCCCAATTCCGCCGCCACCTCGTCGCTGTGCTCGCCCAGGCGCGGCGGGTGCCGGCGATAAACCAGCGGCGTATCCGCCAGGTGAATCGGCGTCGCCAGCGATTTGATCAGCCCCAGCGCCGGATGCTCGAGCTCGACGATGAATCCGCGCTCGACGACGTGGGGATCGCCCAGCGCTTCCGCCACCGTGTTGATGCGCCCGCAAGGCACGCCAGCCGAGCGCAGCTCCCGCAGCCAAAGGTCGCAGGGCTTGCCGCTTATGATCTCGCGAATGATGGGCAGCAGGGCGTCGTAGTTGGCGATGCGATCGGCATTGGTCTTGAAGCGCGGGTCTTCCGCCAGCTCGTCGCGCCCGACCTGCCGGCAGAAAGCGCGCCAGACGTTGTCCGACGCCACCCCCAGCATAAACCAATCGCCATCGCTGGCCTGCGCCGCCTCGTATGGCACGACCTGCGGATGTCGATTGCCCCGCCGCGGCGGATCCGCGCCTGTTGCGAAGTACTCGCCAGCCAGATTCGCGAGCCAGGTCATCTGCCCCTCTTGCAGGGACATGTCGATGAATTGCCCGCTGCCGCTCCGGTCGCGCGAGCGCAGCGCCGCCAGAATCCCGATGACGCTGAATAAGCCGCAGGTCATATCGGCGATCGGCGTGGGGAAACGCATCGGCGCGCCCTCAACCTCGCCGGTCAGCGCCACCGTGCCCGATTCCGCCTGCGAGACCAGGTCGTAGCCGGGTTGGTCCGCCCGCGGTCCGCTGCGCCCATATCCACTTATCGAGAGGTAGACGAGGCGCGGGTTGATCGCCCGCAGCGTCTCATAGTCGATGCCATGGCGTTCCAGCGATTCGCTCGTCCGCAAGTTGGTCAGGAAGATATCAGCCCCCGCGACCAGCCTGTGCAGAAAACCGCGTCCATGCTCGGCGCGGATGTCCAGGGCGATGCCGCGCTTGTTGCGATTGACCGCCAGATAATAGCAGCTTTGATCACCGATAGTGGGTGGCGCCCACTGCCGCGAGTTATCGCCGACGCCCGGCTTCTCAATCTTGACGACATCGGCGCCGAGATCGCCCAGAATCATCGTCGTATAAGGACCAGCCAGCGCCTGCGTCTGGTCGACGACTTTGATGCCGGCTAAAGGCGCGTCGCTAAACATCTAGGCGCTGTCTTTCCTGGATTTCGGGCGGCCCAATGGCTCGCCCCTGCATTATTCCGTTCATGGCGGATCATTGTAACATTCTTTCGCCTCGCGCAGATTGCCCAAGCCTCGCCGTCTCGTATCGTTTCTTCGCCTCGATGACGCCAGATGAGCAGAGCCGCCAGAAGCAGCAGCGCGCCCCACAGGCCGAATACCGCGCCCCAGCCGCTGCGCTCCGCCAGGAAGCCGATGCTGAAGCCAGCCATGCCGCCGAAGAAGGTGGACATCATATTGACCGCGCCCGTCGTCGCCGAGGCGCGCCCGGCCGGCGCCAGCAGCAAGGGCATCGAGCTCACGGTCAAGCCAAAGGCGCCATTCAGCATCATCAGCGCGAAAGCGACCACGGCGATGGCGAAGCCGCCCGCGGCGATCGTAAGCAGCAGCAAGCCGACCGCGGCCGCGAAGAACATCTGCGCCGCGGTGACGAAGACCGGGTTGCCGCGCACGACGCGATAACGCGCCAGAAACAAGCCCAGGATCGCGATCAACTGCGTCAGCGCGGCGACGGCGCCGACCAGCTTTTCCGTTATCAAACCCGTATCTAGAATATATGAGGGCAGCCAAATGACCGTGCCGTTGAAGACGAAGCCGGACATCGCCGCCGCCAGCATGACAAAAGCGATTCCGCGCGCTTCGGCGATCATGGTCGAAAGCCGAATGCCGCCCGAGCGCGACTTTGGCGCGTCTATCCTCGCCCGCCGCCAGAAAACCAACACCAGCAGCAGCGCCAGCCCCGGCAGCCAGAAGGCGATCCGCCAGTTGCCGCCCGATGCCACCGCCCCGATCAGCACCCAGGTCAGCGCCGTCCCGAAGACGTAGCTGAATGGCATGACTGTCGACACCTGTTTGATATGACCGCGATCGAGCCGCTCCGCCAGGATGCGGAACATCGGCGACCAGCCGCCGGATTGGGCGATGCCGTTGAGCCCCCAGAGGATCAGCATGACGATCAGCGACGACTGAAAGGAGAAGAGCAAGTTCAATATCGCGCTCGCCAGCAAGCCGAAGCTGACCAGGCGAAAAGGGCTGACGTGACTGCCGATCTCGCCGCTGATGAAATGAAAGATGCCATAGACCCAGAAGAAAACGGTGCCCAGGAAGCCAACTTCCGCGCGGCTGACGCCCAGGTCCAGCGCCAGCGCCGGCAAGACGACGCTGATATTCACGCGCCCCAGATAATAGAGCGCGTAGGTGGCGAGCAGCGTGCCCACCATCATGTTCTGCTGTTTGCTAAGCGCGGGCTGCGAATCCGTCATCCGCTTCAGCGTAAAGCGCAAGCGGGAAAAAATGTAGGGGCGAGACTTCTCTCGCCCTCTAGCGCGTGTCGTTGGCTAAGTTTAGGGTTCCCCCGAGCATCGCCTTTGTTTTTTGCGCGAATGATATCGACGGGCGTTACAGCCTAAGGCCCCTACAGCTATGTAACTTGATGACGATCTGCAGACACACGCGCCGCAAAGCGACCGCCCACGTGAAATACATTGCGGCTCGCAGCGTCAACTCCCCTTCCCTAGCTTGCTGGGGCAAGGGGCCGCGCCGCGTAGACACTTGCGGTCGGGGATGGGGAGTTGCACTCGCAATGTGAACAGGGGCGAGGCGGGGACTCGCCCGTAAGCAACGCGAACTGTTTTGCCTGGGCGGCGGCACTGACGCGCGTCTGTCTGCAATGCTCAACCGGCGGCCGACCTGATAGCTCGCTCCTACGAAGCCAAGACGTCGGCGTTTGCCCGTTAGTCTTCCTCGTGCCGGTGGCGCCAGGTCACAGCGGAAGCCAGCAATAGCAAGGCGCCCCACAAGCCGAAGACGCCCGCCCAGCCGCTCTGCTCGACGAGCGCGCCGATGCCGAAGCCAGCCAAGCCGCCGGCGAAGGTCGCCATCATATTCAGCGTGCCAGCGACCGATGACTCGCGGCCAGGCGGCGCCAAGATCAAGGGCATGGACGACGTCACCAAACCGAAAGCGCCACCGAGGAGCAGCATCGCCAGGCATAACATCAGCAGCGACAGCGTATCGGCCGTTTGAGCCAAAAGCAGAAAGGCGAGCCCGGCTGCCCCGAGCATGAGCGCGGCCGTCGCCAGGACCTGGCTTGTGCGCGCGACGCGTCGATGCGCCAGCAGAATGCCCGGGATCGCGACCACCTGTGTGATCGCCGCGACCGCCCCGACAAGGCTGTCCGCTATCAAGTCGCTATCGAGGATATACGTGGGCAGCCAGATAATCGTGCCATTGCGCACGAAACCAGCCAATGCCGAGACCAGCAGCGCGAAGGCGACTCCGCGCGCCTCGGGCAAAATGGCGGACAGTTGGAACGCGCTCGAAGGCGCCCGGGGCGTCGCCAGCCCCGCTTTCCACCAGAGCGACGCCGTCAGCAGCAGAACCAGCCCCGGCAGCCAAAAAGCCAGGCGCCAATTTTCGCCAATCGCGATCGCGCCAAGGAGCGACCAGGTGACCATCGTGCCAATGACATAACTGAAGGGCAGCATCGTCGACGCGCGTTTGATTTGACCGGGATCGAGGCGCTCGGCCAAAATGCGAAGCATCGGCGGCCAACCGGTAGATTGCGCGAAACCGTTGAGGGCCCAAAGCGCAAGCATCAGGATCAGCGATGTCTGAAAGCCAAACGTGAGGTTCACCAGCGCGGTTACGAGCAAACCCAAGGCGACCAAACGAACGGGATTGACCTGGCTGCCAAGCTGGCCGTTGATGAAATTGCCGAGGCCGTAGGTCCAAAAGAACACCGTCCCCAATACGCCGACTTGAGCGCGACTGACGTCAAGCTCGATGGCGAGCAGAGGCAAGACGACGCTGATATTCACCCGACCCAGATAAAGCAGTCCGTAGGTCGTGCACAAAGCGCCGACCACCAGGTTCTGTCGCTTGAGGAGACTGGATCGCGTGGAGGTCATTTGGTTTGGCGTTCAAGCCGAGCGCGGGGCGGCCCGCAATTTTCAAGCGTCCCCGCGCAGATTGCCGGGGCCAGCGAGCGGGACGCCCGCCAGCGCGAAAGATGCAGGGGCGACTCTGAGAGTCGCCCGCAAACGTAGGCGTGACGCGCCGGTTTGGGGGAAGGGCTCTTATGCCGCTATCCCGCCGTGTAGATGAAGCGCGCTACGTTCGGGTCGTCCACGTTGTCGATGGTGATGACCGCGTAGCCCGTCCCGACCCGCGCCGGCATGGACGTCACGCCGCGCAAGTTGGCCGCCTGCGCGATCACGCCCAGGTATCCCATGTCGGCCGGCTTCTGGGCGATGACCAGCGAGACGATGCCGTCGCGCAAGTAACCGATGTTCTCTTCGCTGGCGTCAAAGAGCGCCACTTCGACCGCGCCTTGCAAACCGGCGTTTTGGATCGCCGCGCCAGCCCCCAGCGCGCCAAAGGTATTGGTGGCGAACATGCCGACGATATCGGGATTCGCTTGCAAAACGGCCGCCGTCTGCTGCTGCGCCATATCCGCGCTGTTCTCGTTGTAGTCGACGCGAGCCACGACCAGTCCGCCAGCCTCAGCCGCCGCCAGGCAGCCTTCCTCGCGCTGATCGGTCGTGCTGATGCCCGGTCGCGTGTTGGTGACGTAAATCTTCGCGCCTTCGCCCAGTTTCTCAGCCAGCGACGAACAGGCGATGCGGCCGCCCTCGACATTATCCGAGCCGATATAGGTCAGCGGGAAGGTCACCTCGCCATCGGCATAGTTGCCGTCGCCAATGAAGGTGTCGACCGTCAGCACCGCGATGCCGGCGTCGTGCGCGGCTTGCAGCACCGGGATCGACTGTTCCTTGTCGTTCGGCGCGGTCACCAGCGAGCTGATGTCGCCGCGGGCGATCAAGGCTTCGATGATCGGCGCTGAAACGGTGACGTCAAAGCGCTCGGGATCCTGCTGGATGACGTTGATGCCCAAACGGCCAGCCGCCCCGTAGACGCCGCGCGACATCGTGATGTAAAAGGGATCGGGATTAACGCCCGGCACGAAAGCCAGGTTGTAGCTCTCGTCCAGCGCCGCCGCGGGGTCGCTGGTGTTGCTGGTGTAGATGAAGCGGGCGACATCGGGGTCGTCAACGTTGTCGGCGGTGATGACGGCGTATCCGGTGCCGATGCGCGCCGGGATGCTGCCGACGCCATCAAGGTAGGCGGTGGCCAGGGCGACGCCGAGATAACCCATGTCGGCCGGTTTCTGCGCGATCACCAGCGAGACGATGCCATCGTTCAGGAAGCCGATGTTCTCTTCGCTGGCGTCGAAGAGCGCCACCTCGACCGCGCCCTGCAAACCGGCGTTCTGGATCGCCGTGCCCGCCCCGAGCGCGCCAAAAGTGTTCGTGGCGAACATGCCGACTATATCGGGATTGGCTTGCAAAACGGCGGCGGTCTGCGCCTGCGCGGTATCGGCGCTGTTCTCGTTGTAATCGACGCGGGCGACGACCAGGCCAGTCGCCTCAGCCGCGGCCAGGCAGCCCTCTTCGCGCTGGTCGGTCGTGCTGATGCCCGGGCGCGTGTTGGTGACGTAGATCTTGGCGCCCGCGCCCAGCTTCTCGGCCAGCGCCGAGCAGGCGATGTAACCGCCCTGGGTATTGTCGGAGCCGATGTAGGTGATCGGGAAAGTGACTTCGCCATCGGCATAATTGCCGTCGCCGATGAAGGTGTCGACCGTCAGCACGACGATGCCGGCGTCATGCGCCGCTTGCAGCACCGGTATCGACTGTTCCTTGTCGTTTGGCGCCGTGACCAGGGCGTCGATGTCGCCGCGCGCGATCAAGGCTTCGATGATCGGCGCCGAGACGGTGACGTCAAAGCGTTCAGGGTCTTGCTGAATGACCGTCAAGCCCAGGTCTTCAGCCGCCTGATAAACGCCGCCGGACATGGTGATGTAGAAGGGATCCGGATTGACGCCGGGCACGAATGCGATGGTATAGCCATCGTCCTGCGCGATCGCCGCGGGCGCGAGGCACAGCGCGGCGAGTACAATGGTGGCAAGTAGCAGCAGCCGTTTCATGTTGAGTCTCCTTATGAAAAACGAATCGCTGGACGCTTTCGGCGCGACAAGACGTCTCGCCCGACGCGTTTGGCAAGGGTAGCGCATTTGCGGGGTCGGCGCAAACGGACGGCGGCCCGCCAGCCCGCTCACTCATCCATTGAATCGGGGCGATGGCGGCGTTAGACTTGTCCTATGAAATCGCTCTGGCGCATATTCACTTTCATGCGAGCCTATGCCTGGCATCTGTTTTTTGGTTTCTGGGCGACGGTTCTGCCGGTCGCCATGGAGCTGAGCGTGCCGCGCCTGCTGCAGTTCATAATCGACGAAGGCATCCGCCCGAGCCAATGGGATATGATCCTTCAGGGCGCGCTCTGGATGTTCGCCGCCGCCATGATCGGCGCGCTGAGCACGCTGGGGCAAGGCTATTGCCGCGCGATCGTCTCGCAAGGCTTGGCTTTCGACATCCGCCACGCCCTCTTCCGCCATATTCAGTCGCTGTCCTTCGCCAACCTCGATCAAATCCAAACCGGTCAGCTGATGACGCGCGTCTCCAGCGATGTCGATGTCGTGCGCATGTTTTCCAGCGCCGGCTTGGCATTGCTGCTGCGCGTGCTGCTGATGATCATCGGCAGCATGATCATGCTGCTGCTGACCGATTGGCAGCTCTCGCTGATCATGTTCGCCGTGGCCGGCATTTCCGGCATTTTCATACGCTACCTGATGCTGAAAGCCACCCGCCTGTTCACGACCGTGCAGCAGCGGCTGGGCGCGCTGAACACCCTGGTGCAGGAGAATCTGGCCGGCATTCAGGTCGTCAAAGCCTTCGTCCGCGGTCCATTTGAAATTGACCAGTTCCGCGAGAGCAATGTCGAGTATCGTGAACGGAATATCGAAGTGGGTCAATTGATGGCGGTGGCGATGCCGATTCTGCAGGCGCTGACGACCGTCGGCACGGTGGCGGTGCTCTGGTTTGGCGGCGCTTCGGTCATCGGCGACCGGCTCACGATTGGCGAGCTGATCGCCTTCAACAACTACCTGATGACTGGCATGGGTCCGCTGCTCTTCCTCGGCAATCTGCTGATGATGTCCGCCAGAGCCGAAGCCTCGGCCGAACGGCTGATGGAAGTGCTCGATACGGAACCGCGGCTGAAGATCGCCGAGCGCCCGCATACGGTCTCCCTTGGCGGCCGGCCCCTGCGCGTCAGCTTCGAGAACGTATCCTTTCACTACAGCCGCCGCGCCGCTGGCAAGTCAAATGGCGCGAGCGGCGATGACGTCTTGCACGGGATCAGCTTCAGCGCCCAGCCGGGGCAGCAGATCGCGCTGCTCGGCGCGACCGGCTCGGGCAAGAGCACCCTGGTGAATCTCATTTCGCGTTTCTATGACGTCAGCGGGGGCGCGGTGAAAGTGGAAGGCGTGGACGTTCGCGAATGGGATCCCGCCAGCCTGCGCGGCAGCATCGGCATGGTGATGCAGGAATCGATCCTGTTCAGCGGCAGCGCGCGCGAAAACATCGCGTATGGCGCGCCCGCGGCGACGCTGGACGAGGTCGTGGCCGCGGCCGAAGCGGCGCAGGCGCATAAGTTCATCTCGCAGATGCCCAAAGGCTACGACAGCGCCATCGAAGCCGGCGGCGCCAACCTCTCCGGCGGGCAGAAGCAGCGCATCGCCATCGCCCGCGCCCTGCTGATTCAGCCTGGCATCCTGGTCTTTGACGACAGCACGAGCGCCGTCGACATGGAAACCGAATACAAGATTCAGGCGGCGCTGCAGCGGCTGGCGGCGCGCGCGACGACCTTCATCATCGCCCAGCGCGTCGCCAGCGTCATCCAAGCCGATCAAATCCTGGTGCTCGATCACGGGCGCATCGCGGCGCGGGGAAAGCATCTGGACTTGCTGGCCAGCAGCGACATCTACCGCGAAATCTATGAATCGCAGCTGGGAGAAGCCGCTGGCGAGCGAGAGAGATTCACCACCGAGTACACCGAGGGAGAAATCTGACTTGCAGAATTGTTTTGGCGCCTTTAATCAGTGTCAGTATATCCATGTAGATTGTGCATGTATAGAGGGCTTGCCAAGGCAAGCCCCTACAGCCGGTTTGAGTGGAGGCATCCGCAATTGTTCATTGACTCTCCGTGTACTTGGTGTACTCGGTGGTAAAGATAAAGAAACAATCTCTCTGCGCCCTCAATAAAACTCGGTGTACTCGGTGGTAAATGTAGAATGATCCTTCCTCGATACAGGGCGGCATAGATGACGAACCAATCCTCCTCAAACTCGAGGCCGCGCTTCATCGGCGGGCATGGCGGCGGACGACCGACCGGCGAGAAAGCCAAGGACCGGCGCGGCACGCTGCGGCGGCTTTCCGATTATCTGAAGCCTTATCACTCTCGCCTGCTGCTGGTCGCCGTCCTGGTGGTATGCGCGACTGTACTCGGTCTCGTCGGTCCAGCGCTTTTGGGGCGGGCGATAGACGACTATGTGATCCACAGGGACCTCGACGGCTTGGCGGGCATCGCGCTGGTGATGGTCGGCGTGTATTTGGCGCAGAGCCTCTTCACCGCGGTTCACGGCATCATCATGACGCGCGTGGGTCAGCACTTCGTCGCCGATATCCGCGCGGCGCTCTTCCGGCATTTTCAGGCGCTCTCGATGGATTATCACGACCGCCACCGCACCGGCGACTTGATGAGCCGCATCAGCAACGACAGCGAGACGATCAATCAGATCCTGTCCAACGGCTTGATCCAGTTCACCACCAACGTTCTCTCGCTCGGCGGCATCATGCTGGCCATGCTCATCCTCAATCTGCCGCTAGCGATCGGCACGCTGATCATTCTGCCCGTCATGCTCTTCATCACGCGGCAGGTGACCGAAAGGACGCGAAAAGCCTTCCGCGGCATGCAGCGCAATCTCGGCGTCTTGAACGCCGTCATGGAGGAAAACATCACCGGCATCCGCGCCGTGCAAGCCTACGCCCAGGAAGAGGCCGCGATCGCCCAATTCCAAGCCGCCAGCCAGGCCTATCGCCAGGTCGGCGTCCGCGCCGATTTCATCACCGCCGCGCTCGGCCCGATGTTCACCACGATGATGATCCTGACGGTGGCGGCCACGGCGCTGCTGGGCGGCTGGCTGGCGCTGCGCGATCTGGTGTCCGTCGGCGTGCTGGCGACCTTCGTCGTCTACATCATGAACTTCTTCCGGCCGATGCGCGGGATCGCCATGGTCTACAACCAGCTGCAATCGGCGCTGGCGGGCGCGGAGCGGATCTTCGCCGTGCTGGACGCGGCCCCGACGGTCACCGACGCGCCCGAGGCGAAGCCACTGCGGGATATCCGCGGCGCGGTAAGTTTTGAGCGGGTCAGCTTCGCCTATGAGCCGAGGACGCCGGTGCTGGAAGACATCAGCCTGGAAGTGGCGCCCGGGGCGACCATCGCCCTGGTGGGGCCCACAGGCGCTGGCAAAACCACCATCATCAGCCTGCTCAGCCGCTTTTACGACGTCAGCCACGGCGCCATCCGCATCGACGGCGTCGACATCCGCGCGGTGACGCAGAACTCAATCCGCGAACAGCTGGGCATCGTCTTGCAGGACACCTTCCTCTTCAGCGGCACAGTCATGGAAAACATACGTTATGGCCGGCTGGACGCGACTGAGGCCGAGGTGATCGAAGCGGCGAAGCTGGCCAACGCCGATGGCTTCATCCATCTGCTGCCGCGCGGTTATGCGACGCAAGTTTCGGAGAAGGGGCATAATTTCAGCCAGGGGCAGCGGCAGTTGCTGGCGATCGCCCGCGCGATCCTGGCCGACCCGCGCATCCTGATCCTCGACGAAGCCACCAGCAGCGTCGACACGCGCACGGAAATCCATATTCAAGAGGCGCTGCTGCGTCTGCTGGAGGGGCGCACGGCATTCGTCATCGCCCACCGCCTGAGCACGATTCGCAATGCCGATCAGGTGCTGGTGGTCAACGACCAGCGCATCATCGAGCGCGGCACGCACGACGAGCTCTTGGCGGCGCGCGGCTTTTATCACCAGCTCTACATGAGCCAGTATCATCGGCTGGGGGAGTTGGTCGCCGCCAAATAGAAGACGAAACGATTCGGAGGACGCAAAGAAAACAGGCGCCGCGCGACTGACAGGGCGATATCAATCCGACGGCTCTAGGGGCGAGACGGCGGCTCGTCCGCGTTTGCATGGAGTGTCAATCGCCTGTCGCCATGCTCCCCCTCCCTCTCTATGGGGGACGGGGCCGGGGGGTGGGCGTTTGGTGGTCCCACCGCGCCCGCCGCCAGCCCGTCCCGAAATTCGCCTCAATAAACCGCTGCTGACGCTGGCTCGCCCGCACCTGCCGATCCAGCTCCGCCGGATCCCAATCCGCCAGCAAATCCGCCTCCATCTCGGCGACAAGCTCTTGATACTCCGCCTCGGCCGACAGATCATGAAACTCGCCCGGATCCGCCTCAAGATCGTAGAGCTCGGGCGGCTCCTGCCAACTGTAATTGAGCTTGTAGCGTCCGCGCCGCAGCATCGCCATCGGCCGGTCCGTGCCATGCGCCAGGTATTCGCAGAAGGCTTCGTCCTTCCATGTCGGGTCGCCGCCGGTCAGAAGCGGCAGCAGACTGTCGCCATCCAGCGGCAGCGGGCATTCGTCGCCGGCGATATCGCAGAGGGTCGCCGTCACATCGACCAGCGAGACGACCTGTGGCAGCCGCCGCCCGCCATCAATGCGACCGTCCCAGACGATTTGCAGGGGCACGCGCGCCGAAGCCTCATAAAAGCAGGACTTGCGCCACATGCCGTGTTCGCCGTTCATGTCTCCATGATCGCTGAGGTGTATGATGACGGTGTTTTCGCGCTGGCCAGTCGCCTCCAGCGCGTCCAGCAGCTCGCCAATCTTCTCGTCAAAATAGGTGATGAGCGCGTAATAGGCGGCCCGCGCCCGCCGCACGACATCATCGGGGAATTGCGGAAAGCCGAACATCGTCCTTATGCGCTGCGCCATCGGATGCAGAGTCTCCAGGTGGCTCTCGGGCAGCTGCGGCAGGTCCATCTCGTCCGGCGGGTACATGTCCCAGAATCGCTGCGGGACGACGTAAGGAAAATGCGGCGCGATGAAGGAGACGTTCAGCGCCCAGGGCTTGTCGAGACGCGCCGGATCGCGCAAATACGCCAGCGCCCGCGCTTGAACGAGCTCGTCGACCTCCAGCTCTTCGGTCCAGCCCGGCCCCGCCTGATAGACCTCATGCCAGGGCTGCTCGGCTGGCGGGATGCCGTCGTCCCATGCGTGAATCGGGTGATAGCGTTCGGCGTGCAGGTCGCGCGCCAGCTGCCGCTGGAAACCGTGATATTGGTCGGCGCCGCCGAAATGCTGCTTGCCGGAGAGGACGACATCATAGCCGACCGCCCGCAAGCGATGCGCCCAGGTCACGATATCGGAGCGCATCGGCGTCCAGTTGTCCCAGGCGCCAATCTTGTGTACGAGCCTTCCGGTCATGAAAGACATGCGCGAGGGCATGCATAGCGGCGAATTGCAGTAGGCGGCGTCGAAGGTCGCGCCTTCCCGCGCCAGCCGCTCCATATTCGGCGTTCGCGCGATGGGGTGGCCGTAGACGCTGCTGAACATCGGCGCGTGTTCATCCGACATGATGATGAGGATGTTGGGCTGGGTCATGACGGCATTGTCCTGGCTTGCCTTGCGAATTCGAGCCAATTGAACTCTACCACAGAGGAAACGCGGCGACACAGAGGCTGTAGACACATGCGCCGCCCCGCGACCGCCCACGCAATAGAATCCGCGTTGGTTAAGGGCGAGTCACCGCCTCGCCCATACAGAGCGTCATCAAATGACAACGCCGTAGGGGCGTTTGAACCGCAGTGTCTACGCGCGGCGCTGTAACGCCCGTCAATATCATTCGCGAATAAAACAGGGGCGAGGGGCTTGCGCAGGGCGTAACTTGTCCTCTCGCCAAACCTATGCGCGGGGCAGCTTTAACGAAGTGGCAATCCTGGCGGAGGCTTGGTATTCTCTGTCCTCGCGGCGCCATCCGGACGCGATTGGCGGACGCCGCGCGCTTATGCCAAAGCAACTCAAGTAACGCGCGCCGAAAGAGCAGAAGATTGGAGGATCGCTATGCCGGAGGCTTAAGCAGAATCCGTCAGCAGAACCGCGCATCGAATAAAGAAGAAAGGACGAAGGAAATGAACCGCACTGCCAGAATTCTGCTCGTCGCCCTCGCCGCCATCCTGATGAGTTCCTTTTTTGGAACGGCGGCCGCGCAGGACGACGATGTAACGCTTGATCTGTGGATGTTCCTGGACGGCACCGGTTTCCTGCCCTCGGTCGTCGAGGCTTTTGAAGCGGCGCATCCCAATATCAAAGTCCAGATCACCGACGTGCCAGAAGGCGAATACGTCACCAAAGTGGATACGGCGCTCCTCGCCGGGCAGCCGCCGGATATCGCCTTCCCCTACGTGATTCGCTGGATCCGGGCTGGGCTGGTCGCGCCGATTGACGACGCGCTGCAGGCCGCGGGCGTCGATATCGCAGACTACAACGCCGGCGCCGTGTCGAGGAATTGCTCGCTCGATGGTCAGGTCTTCTGCCTGGGCACCTTCACGGCCGGCTACAACATCTTCTACAACAAGGATGTCTTTGACGCCGCCGGCGCGCCGCATCTCTCGTCCACGGAGCCGATCACGATTGACGAATACGCCGATCTGGTCGCCCAGCTCGCCGTCTACAGCGATGACATGTCGCAGCGGGTTTGGGGCGGGACGCTGCCCATGCCCTGGTGGATGGACGCCGCCAATTACTTCAGCGACGATGGCCGCAGCGTCGTCGGCCACGTCAATGACGAGGCGACCGCCCACTTCTATCAGGTCGTGGCGGATTTGGCCGGCACGGACGCCATCCTGACCTCGGCGGACTTGAGCCTGGTCGGCAACTCGGCCGATGGCATGCTGGCCTCGGGGCAGCTGGCGATGGCCATGGCGGACAGCCCGATCGCCCAGCCCATGCTGGAAGCGGCCGGCGTGAATTGGGGCGCTGCGCCGCCGCCCGTGGAAGCTGCGGGCGATCCCGCCTGGGTCTACACCGGCTCGGATGAACTGATGGCGCTCAGCGGCAGCGACAACCTGCAAGAGGCGCTGCAGTTCGTTCTCTTCTGGGCGACGGAAGGCAACCGCATGCGCCTCGAGGCCGGCGGGCTGCCCATGAATATGCGTATGGCGGCGGAGATGAACTGGGCGGAAGGCAGCGAGGGCCGCCAGGAATTGCTGGACGCCATTAGTTTGGGCCGCTCGACCGTTTTCGTGCCGACGGTCTGGGGCGCCTATGGCGAGATCGCCGAAGCCATCAACAGCCTCATGATCGAAGACGGCATGTCGGCGCAAGACGCGCTGGATGAAGTCACGCCCGCCATTCAGGACGACCTGGACCAACTCTGGGAAACCTGGGACACCTTCGAAGCCTAGCGCTCGTCCTTGAAGATTTGGCGCTGCGGGACGGTTCCCGCTCCTGCGGCGCCATAATTTCGGATTTCCAGGTGATGCAAGCGCTTCTACCCTCGCGCCTTATACGCCGCTTTCAAGGCGGGCGGACGCTGGGAAAGTTGGAACGGCGCGAAGAACGCGTCGCCTACCTCTTCCTCTCGCCCTGGCTTATCGGCTTGGTCGTCTTCATCATCGGCCCCGTCATCGCTTCCCTGCTCATTTCCTTGACGGACTGGAACCTGCTCACGCCGCCGAAGTGGGTCGGCTTGAGGAATTACGAGAAGATGTTCTCCGATCGCGACTTTTACAACTCGCTTCGGGTGACCTTTCGCTTCGTCATCATGTCGCTGCCCGTCTATACCGTGGTCGGCCTCTCGCTCGCGCTGCTGCTGAATCAACGGATTCGCGGCATGTACGTCTTCCGCACGGTGCTCTTCATGCCGTCGGTAATCGCCGGCACCGCCGTCGCCGTCCTGTGGTCGATACTGCTGAATCCCGATGTCGGCGTGGTCAATCAGGTCTTGAAGTCCTTCGGCGTCATGAATCCGCCCCGCTGGCTGGCCAGCCGCGACTGGGCGATCCCGGCGGTGATCCTGATGGGCATCTGGGGCGTCGGCGGCGGCGTCATCATCTACCTGGCCGGCCTGCAGAACATCCCGCCCCACCTCTACGAAGCGGCGACCATCGACGGTGCGAACTCCCGACAGAAATTCCGCTTCGTGACGATTCCCATGCTGACGCCGAGCATCTTCTTCCAGCTGATTACCGGGCTGGTGGCCGCTTTTCAGGTCTTCGACGTGGCCTATGTTTTGGCCGGGCGGGGCGGCACGCGGGCCAGCGCGCTCCAGTTCTATCTGCTCCATGTTTATGAAGAGGGCTTCCAGAACGGGCGCTTTGGCTACGCCTCGGCCCTGTCCTGGATCTTGGTCGTCATCGCGACGATTGTCATACTGATTACTTTCCGCACGTCCGAGCGCTGGGTGTATTATGAGAGCGAGGGGGACAGGTCTTGATCGCGCGAAGGGAATCGTCTCCGGCGCATTCTCACGCGTCAACGATGCGGCGGCTGCAAGACGACATTATGCCGCGCGCGCGCAGACTGGCGCGGCTCCTGCTGCTCTACGCGGTTCTCATCGCCCTCTGCGGTTTTGTGCTGATGCCGGTGTCCTGGATGCTGACCGCGGCCCTCAAACCGGACAACGTGCCCTTCTTCAGCATCCCGCCCCACTGGTTCCCGACCGAGCACTTCGAATGGCGCAATTTCGAAACCGCGCTGCTGGACCCCGTGCGCCCCTTCCTGCGCTTCACGCTGAATACGCTGATTATCTTTGGCGGCAATGTCATCGGCACGATATTCTCCTGCACGCTGGTGGCCTACGCCTTCGCCCGGCTGCGCTTCCGCGGCAGCGGTTTTCTCTTCAACGTCCTGATCATCACCATGCTCATTCCCTGGCAGTCGCAGATGATTCCGCAGTTCTTGCTCTTTCTGGAATTAGGCTGGTACGGGACCTATCTGCCGCTGATCGTGCCATCCTTCGCCGGCAACGCCTTCTTCATCTTTCTCATAAGACAATACATGCGCACCTTCCCGCGCGACCTGGACGAAGCGGCGAAGATCGACGGCTGCAGTTACTTCGGCATTTTCCGTTTCATCATTCTGCCGCTGTGCAAGCCGGTGCTGGCGGTGGTCGTGGTCTTCATGTTCCTCGGCGCCTGGGGCGATCTGCTGGGTCCGCTGATCTACCTGAACAACACCGATCAATTCACGATCGCCATCGGCCTGGCGAATTTCGCCACGCGCTACAACCCCAACACCAATCTGCTGATGGCGGCCAACCTGGTGATGATGCTCCCGCCGATCCTGGTCTTCTTCTTCGCCCAGGAGCAGCTCATCGGCGGCATCGCCTCGGTCGGCTTGAAAGGATAAATTGCGCCGCGGCGAAGGCCTGCGCAACGGAATCTCTGTAGGGGCGAGCCATTGCCGCGCGTAGACAAAGCGGGTCGGTCGCCCACGCTAGCATCGCAAGATTTCACATTCCGTGATAAGCTGTTTGCGGCGAAATCCTTCGTCAGAAAGCAAACAAGCGCCGGGCCTGGCGCTTGTTTATTCTGAAAGGAGGAGGCTGTGAACGGTTACGTTTGCATTAGGCTAACTGTTCGTTTTGGCTAATCTCGACCCTTCATTTCAATGCCCACCCGCTCTTCTATACGCGCCAATCGCTCTCTGATGTCGCAAAGTTGGGCGCGAATATCTTCATGCGCGTTTGCAGACGCGCGCCAGACGCCAAACATCCCGCCCGCAATGACAGCGCAGATCGCAAAAGCGCCATCAAGACCGATTACAATAGGGGTAACGTCTGGCATAGCGATCCAATCCTTGCTGCGTTGGATGCTCAGCGCAACTACAGAGAGCATACTACAGTGTTCGCGATATTGTCAAATTTCATTTTGCTTTTGGCGCAATGAGAACTTCGGGAATTGGAAAACGCAGAATGAGGCCCTTTGGGAAACTAAGTCTCTGGCCCAGTTGGCAACTTTACCATTTAGGTCTCTTTCCACGGTTGCCTTGAAAATGTTCGGCCAGGGCAAATCTCAAGCCCCGCAAAATGAAAACATGGAAGACTCCACATGACGATACCGAATCCCGATTTCACCGAGCAGCGCCGCAGCCTGGCGGATGATTTCCACCGTCCCGCCTATCACTTTATCGCGCCTTCAAGCTGGATGAACGACCCCAACGGCGTGATCCACTGGGACGGCAAATACCACCTCTTCTATCAATATCACCCGGAGAGCCCGCGCTTTGGCTTGGCCTATTGGGGGCATGCCATCAGCGACGACGCCGTTCACTGGCGGGATCTGCCGGTCGCGCTCGCGCCAACGCCGGGCGGGCCAGACGCCACCGGCTGCTGGAGCGGCACGATTGTCGACAACGATGGTCTGCCTACGGCGGTTTATACCGGCGTCGGCCCCCAGGGCTATGGCCAGCAGTCGCAGTGCGTCGCCACCAGCGAGGACGGTTTGCTGACTTGGGAGAAATACGGCGGCAACCCGATATTGAGCGAGATCCCGGCGATCGCCAACCAGCCATACGATCTGCGCGACCCGATGATCTGGCGCGAAGGCGACGCCTGGCTTATGCTGCTCGCCTCGCGCATCAAGGATGTCGGCGGGTCGGTCTTTCTTTATCGTTCGCAAGACCTGATTCATTGGGAATTCCTGCATCCGCTCTTGACCGGCAGCTATGCGGTGGACGGCTGCGTCTGGGAATGCCCCAGCTTCTTCCCGCTGGGCGACAAATGGGCGCTGATCGTCGCCGGCAAAGGCAAGAGGATTCCCTTCACCGTCTTCTATTTCATCGGCGAATATGCCGATCAGCAATTCACGCCCGAGGCGAGCGGCATCCTGGATCACGCCTACTTTTACGCGCCTTTCACGATGGAAGACGCGCGGGGCAGGCGCCTGCTCTGGGGCTGGCTGCGCGAGGGCCGCAGCGAAGACGCCCATGTCGCCGCGGGCTGGGCCGGCTGCCACTCCATCCCGCGCGAGCTGAGCCTGCGCGATGGCCAGCTCCACATGACGCCCGTGACGGAGCTGGAGCAGCTTCGCGGAAGCCCGACCATGATCAGGGATCTGCGGCTGACTGGCGGCGAGCATAGTCTTGAGATCCGGGGCCTGTCGCTGGATATCGAGCTCGAAATCGAAGCGGAAGGCGAAGTGGGCTTGGCGCTCGCCTGCGCCCCCGATGGCCACGAAGAAACGCGCCTCAGTTACGATCCAGATACGCAGCGCCTGAGCGTGAACCGCGAGCGATCGAGCCTGCTTCAAGCGCTCGAGACCTTCGCCGATGAAGCGCCGCATGAGCTCGCGCCCGGCGAGAGTCTGCGGCTGCGCGTTTTGCTGGATGGCTCGGTCCTGGAGGTCATCGCCAATGGCAGGACGAGCATCTGCAGCCGCATCTATCCGTCGCGCGCCGATAGCCGGGGTCTGCGCCTCTACGGGCGAGGCCTGGTCAGATCCATGTCGGTATGGCCAATGCGCTCGATTTGGCCAGGCTGACCTCCGCTAGACCGGCGCGACCGCGACTTCGTCAAAGTAGATGAAGCCGGTTTGCGCGATCAGGGCAATGGCGCCGCCGGTCAAAGCCGCCTCCGGGTCGGTCGCGTCCAATATCGGCTCGCCATCGACGAAGGCGGTCAGCCGGGCGCCTTCGACCCGCAGCTTGAGATCGTAATTCCGCTCCATCGACCAGCCCGAGTCCATTTCGGCAAGCACGGTCTCGCCATCCAGCACGCGAACGATGCGCGTCTTTTCATGATCCAGCAGCAGCGCGTAATAGCGCCGCAAGCCCTGCACGCGCACGGCGATCCCGCCAGCTTCGCAGACCCGCGGCCTGGCTTTTGCGGCAAACTCGTAGTCGGTCCAGTCCCGCGTCCCTTGCATCAGCAGACCTCTGCCCTCGTTCTGTATCAGACGATAGGCTTGCGCCCAATACTGCCAGGCATCGAAGCGCTCGCTGGAATCCAGGGCGTAAATCCAGGCTTTTTTCCAGAACTGCGGCCGCGCCCCTTTCTCGCGCCCGGCCTCGCTGATGGCGGGCTTGTTCAGCCGCATATTGGGCGCGCCTCCCCAGGCGAGCCAATCGAGATAGACCGTGCCGCTGGCGCCATTCTCGCCCCGGATTTCGACGCCGATATAGGCGATGGGCTGCCCGCCCGTTTCTGGCAGGCGCCAAGACAGCTCGACACCCTCGCCGGGCGCGAGCGCGACGGGCTCCCCGCCGATGATTTCCAGCTCGTCGCGTTCATTGTAATGCCGGGCGTAGAGCCGCAGCGTCGCCGCCTGCGCATTGCCCGCGTCCGCCACCAGGCGCGCGCCAACCACTTGCCCCGGATACAGGGTTGGCGACGCCAGCAGGCGGTAACCGCGCTCGTCAAAATAATCGGCGATTGCCTTCGAGGGGATGAAGGTGAGCGTGGCCGCGCGGGCAACGCGGCCCCTGGCCAGCCGCTGAAAGCGCAGCGCCAGCGACCGCTCGCCGCAATCGCTGTGGCCTGGAACGTTTTCAATCGCCAACGCGTCTTTGGATTCCGGCTCGGTTTCGGATACGAAGCCTTGCAGCGACCCCGGCAGGCTGAAATGATAACGCGCGCCGTTCTTCGGGCGAAGGCGCGCCATTCCCCGCATCCCGCGCCCGATATTGACCAGCTTGTAGGTCTCGCCGACCGCGTCGCTGATGGCGCCGCCACCATCGGCCGTCGGCAGATACAGGCGATCCGCGACCGGCCCGCGCCAGTCGGGCCCCGCGTCGATGCCCGCCAAGCCCAGCTTGACCCCCATAATGCAGCCGACATTGCCGGAGTTGCAGTCGGTGTCGAAGCCGGCCGTGTTGACGACCGTCATGGCTTTCTGAAAGTCGTCTTCGCCATAGAGCAGCGCGAGAATAATCCGCGCATGATTCGGCACGATATGACAGTTGCCGGGATAACGCTCGCGGTCGTATTCGCGGTCGATCCGCCCCAAGGTCCGATGCCAGTCCCGCGCTTGGGCGTGCCAGCCGCGCACCCGCTCTATCATGCGGAAGGTGATCGAATCGGCGGGGATCTGGCTGAGGGCGCCGTCGATCAGCTTGTTCATGTCCGCTTCGACAAAAGCCCCCGCGACCAAGGCGGCGACGACCTGCGCGCCATAAATCGCTTCGCCGTCGTGGCTGACGCAAGCCGCCCGCCGCGCCAGATCGGCCGCCAGCTCCGGGTCGCCCGGCGCGATCAGGCCCCAGCCCTCAATGAAGATCTGCGCGCCAATCTGCTCCGCCATGACGCGGCCGTTGAGTTCGATCGAGCCGCTGCGTGGGGGCGCTATGCCACGCTTCAGGCGGAGATAAGCGGTGTGCTCGGTGACGTCGCCGATGCCGCCCCACCACAATATCGTCTTGCCTTCGATGATGTAATTCAGCCAGGTCTGCCCGATCTGCGCCGGCGTCAAGTCCAGGCTGTTGCCGTAATCCGCCATGGCGCGCACGAAGGTGAAGGTTCCAGAAAGATCGTCATCGGTCACGATCAGGGGCTGGCCGAGCGCGTCGTGCACATAATAGTTGATCTCGCCGAAGCGCTTCATGATCATCTCGTAGGACCAGCCTTCAATCGGGCGGCCCAGATAAACGGCGATGATCTTGCCAAGCGCCCCGGCATACACGCGTTCGACATAATCGGCGGGCAATGTCATGACTGAAACTCCAGTGGACTCGGGCGGGCGATCGACGCGTTCTTGAAGGACGCCGCTTCCTTTTGACTTCTGGCGCAATCTGGGCTGGCCGCGCTCCGGCATCATGCTTTGTTTTCCGCAGGCGATAACGCCGCGCCTATTGTAATGCGGCGCGACAATCGACTGTAGCGCGAATCAGAAGCCGGGCGGGCTCTCGGCGGTCCCTGTCGCGTTTGGCGCTGTGGTAAGATGAATGTGGAAGCGATTGCGGAAGCGAAATCCGTGCAAGTCGTGAAAAATGCGTTTGCCACAGAGGCGCAGAGCGCTCAGAGCTTGGCGTTTGCTTTTTCTGTCGGCGCAATCAATCAACTCGGCGTACTCCGTGGTTGATTCTTTCGCATGACTTGCTTCCGCCTGCTGAGGTAAAGCGCCATGCCAGAATCTGTCGATGTACTGATAGTTGGCGCCGGGATCTCGGGCATCGCGGCCGCCTACTATCTGGGCGAGCGCTGCCCCCGGCTCAGCTGGACCATCGTAGAAGCGCGCGACGGCATCGGCGGCACCTGGGATCTGTTCCGTTATCCCGGCCTGCGCTCCGATTCCGACATGTACACCATGGGTTTCCGCTTTCGGCCCTGGCGCGGCGAGCGGGCGATCGCTGACGGCGCCGCGATACTGCAATACATCCGCGATACCGCGCGCGAATTCGGCATTGACCGGGCGATTCGCTTTGGCCACCGCGTCACGCGCATTGAGTGGTCGTCGCCACAGGCCGAATGGCGCGTGGAGATCGAGCGCCCAGCGCAGCCAGAGCCGCTGCGAATCCGCTGCAAATTCCTCTTCATGTGCAGCGGCTACTACCGCTATGACGAAGGCTATACGCCGCAATGGCAGGGGATGCCCGATTTCGCTGGCGAGATCGTCCATCCGCAAGCCTGGCGCGCCGACATGGATTACGATGGCAAGAACATCGTGGTCATCGGCAGCGGGGCGACGGCGGTGACGATGATCCCCGCGCTGGCCGAAGGCGCCAATCACGTCGTCATGCTGCAGCGCTCGCCGAGCTATATCGTCAGCGGGCCCTCGCGCGATGATTTGTCCCTGCGTCTGCATCGGAATTTGCCCTTTGGCATCGCCGCCCCCCTGGCGCGTTGGCGGATGATCCTGCGCAGCCTCTTCTATTTTCAGGTCGCGCGCCGGCGACCGCAAGAAACGCGCGTCAATATGCTGGCGGGCGTAAAGGCGGCTCTTGGACCCGATTTTGATGTCGAGCGGCACTTCGCGCCCCGCTACAACCCGTGGGATCAGCGCGTCTGCCTGGCGCCCGATGCCGATTTCTTCAAGGCGATCCGGGCGGGAAGCGCGTCGGTCGTCACCGCTGAAATCGACCGCTTCGCCGCCGATGGCATTCGCCTCAAATCGGGCGAGACCCTGGCCGCCGACATCATCATCACGGCGACGGGTTTGAAAATGAAACTCATGCACGGCATCGAGATTATGGTCGACGGGGCGCCGGTCGCGCTGGGCGACTGCATGAGCTACAAGGGCTTGATGTACAGCGGCATCCCCAATCTGGCCTCAGCTTTCGGCTATACAAACGCCTCCTGGACGCTGAAAGCCGAGTTGATCTGCGAGTACGTCTGCCGCCTGCTGAATTACATGGGGCGGCGCGGTTACGCGCAGTGCCTGCCCCGATATGACGCGGCGGCGCTCGAAACCGAAGACTTCATCGATTTCAGCTCCGGCTACGTCCAGCGGGCGCTGAACGAACTGCCGAAGCAGGGGGCGCGCCGACCGTGGAAAGCGCATCAGAACTACCTGAAGGACCTGCTGCTGATGCGTTACGGTCGCCTGAACGACGGCGTGATGGAATTCAAGTAGGCGGGGGCCGACAGGTCGTCCGCCCGCGACGAAAACCGGGGCTGCGCATCGTGCCGCCCGAGCCTGTCAGAGCCGCAGCTCCCACCCCCCATTCTCCACCGCCGCGCGAAAGACCTCTTCTTCCAATTCCAGCCCAAAACCCGGCGCCTCAGGAATGTCGACATGCCCCTCGTCGACGCGATAAGCCGACGCGTCCAAGCCCGGCGTCGAGACTTCGTCCCACTCGACGAAGGTGAAGCCGGCGATCGCCGCCGCCAGATGGCCCGCCACGAAATTGCCGATATGCCCGCCATAATGATGCGGCGCCGAACGCGCGCCCCAAGCGTCAAGCCGCGCGCCCGTCCCCAGCCAGCGGCCGAAGCCGTGGCTGAAAATGTCGTATTGGATCACATCCACCAGCCCGTCGCGCGCCCAGTCCAGCAATGCCGGCGGGGCGCCGCCTTCGCCATCGGCGACCAGCGTGGCGAGGCCTTCGCGCTCCAGCCAGCCCTGCAGGTCTTCGTAGAGCGCCGGGTCTTCCTGAAACGCCTCTTCCAGCCAAAACAGATCGCAGTCGGCCGTCTCCGCCAGCACGCGCTTGGCGATATTGAGGTTATAGCCGTTGTTGGCGTCGATCATGATGCGCGCATCGGGCCCGACCGCTTCGCGAACGGCTTTGATGACGGCGATATCGCGCCTTGTGCCCGCCTCCAGGGGCATCCAGCGGGCGCCGCGCCCCACCTTGATCTTGAAATTGCGGTGATTATGCGCCCAGCCATAGCGCCCTTCTTCGGCGATCAACGCGGCCGCCTCCTCATCCGACTCCAGATGGAGATCATCGATGAGCAGGGTGGTGTCATAACAGGGCACGCGCAGGGGCTCGCTTTCGTCGAATTCGGCGCGCGCCACCAAAGCGTACACCGGCCTCCCGCGCCGCTTCCCGAGCAAATCCCAAAGCGGGAATTCGAGCGCGGTCCAGGCATCGCGCGGGCGACCCTCGGGCGAGAACAGGTCGCCAAGACGCCTGCCCAGCAGCGATTGCGCCGCTTCGATCGAGACGCGGCATCGTCCAAAGCCGCTGGCGCCGTCGTCGGTCGTCACGCGCAGGAGCGGCAGCTCGACTTCAATGCCGTGCACCGGAATGCGCGAATTGTTTCCCGCCAGCCGCGGCCGCCGCCCCACCAGCGTTCCAAATTCGATTCTGTCGATGCGCGCTTCGTCCGTCATTTTCAATTCCCCCGCGATCGCTTTCAAGCTTCGCCAAACATGACGCCGGTCGGGATGATGTCGGTTGTCTCGCCCCGCCGTATCGCCTCCGCCGTCTCCAGGATGCTGCCGAAGCCGTGCCGCGGCTGGAAACCGAGCTTGGTCTTGATCTTGGTCAAATCCAGTTCGATGTAATTGTGGAAGGGCAGGCGCGCTTCGACGTAGGGCATGCGGTAGCGCTCCGCCAGCATCGGCACGATCTCGCCCCAATCAAAAGATTCGGGACCCGACAGATTGAAGACTTCGCCGACCGCCGCCTCGTTCTCCAGCGCCAGAACCAGTCCCTCGGCGATATCGCGCACGTCGCCCAGATGCTGCCGGTAGGGGCGCCCGTCGGGGTTCAGGCTCAGCAGCAGCTTCTCTTCGCCATCCCAGCCCGCCAGCAGCGCCGCGACCATCGCCTGCGATTCCGGATCGTCCTTGTCCGGCGCCTCTTTCACCTGGTAAGAATCGGGTTTGCTATAGGCGCGGTAAGCCTCGCTGTAGAGAAACATGGGCGGCAAGCCGGCGTCGTTGAGGAACTCGCTCGGCTCGATCACGGTGGAGAAGCGCATGGCGCAAACCGGCAAGCCATATTGATGGCAGTACACCATCGCCAGGTTTTCGCCCAGCCACTTGGTCATCAGATAACCCATGCCAGGATACTTGATGCCCGCCTCTTCCGTGTTCGGCGCGGGGGAAAAGCGGCCATTGACGCGCGCGTCCAGATAGACGCCTTCCGTGCTGGCGTAAACGAATCGACGCAGGCCCGGGCAATGCTCGCGCGCGGCTTCCAGCATGTTCAGCGTGCCCATCGCGTTGATGTCGAGGTACTGGCGATTGTCGAAGGGTCCTTGAAAGGCGGCCGCCAAATGGTAGATGGCGTCTACCCCGGCGACGGCTTTGCCCACGTCCTCCGGGCTGCGCAGGTCGCCGAAGACCGTCTCGACGCCGGCGTAGGCGTCCAGCTTGTCGGCGCGGCTGGCATCGGCGGGGTAGACGAAGCTGCGCACCGAATGCCCGGCCCCCAGCAAGCGCATGACCAGGTTGGCGCCGATGCGCCCCGTGCCGCCAGTCACCAGTATCTTCATGTTCGCGTCCCTCCCCCGCGGATGCCCGTTCCTCCAGCATTCGCGCGAGTGTAGCCAGAATCTGCGGGCTGCGCAAACGCATCGAGCTTTGCGACTGGCATTAAGCCGCTTGACACGCGTTCAATTCGTGCTATTGTCGCTTGCCGTGCCTGTCCGCGACTAACGATTGTCGGTCGACCGATGCCAAGCCAAGCCGGCTTCAGCGAATATCATCCAGACGCCTGCCATGACGCGCGCGCGACTCGGCGGAGCGCAGCCTAGTGTCTGGTTTCGGCATCGATCGCGCGGTAGAGGCGCTCTTCGGCTTCTTTGAAATCTTCAACCCCATCGTCGAACCCTACCGCCGCTTCCACGAAAAGCTGCCGCCAAAGCTCCAACAGACCGTCACCGCTTTCTTGTTCATCTTGCCCTTCGGCATTCTGTACGCCATTTTCACCATCCTGCCCATCTTCCAGACCTTCTATATCTCCCTGCACAAATGGGAGATTATGGGAACGAATATCCGCTACATCGGGCTCAGGAATTTCGAGCGCCTGCTAACGCGCGATACGCAGTTTCATCAGGCGTTTGAGCAGACGATCCTCTTTGTCGCCCTAACGATTCCGATCATTTTTGTCGGTCTCTTCTTCGCGCTGATGCTCAACCGGCCCGTCAAGGGCATCGGCATATTCCGCACGATCTTTTACCTGCCGAACATCATCGCGGTGACCGTCATCGGGTTAATATGGGCGCGCGTTTTCGCTTCATCAGGCCGCGGTTTGATCAACGCCTTTCTGGAGAATTTCGACGCCGGTCCGATTCCGTTTCTGGATCAGGGCGATCTGGCGACGCTCGTTGTATCGTTCACCACGCTCTGGTGGACTGTCGGCTTCAGCATGCTCGTATTCCTGGCGGGCTTGCAGGATATCTCGCAGGCGCTCTACGACGCGGCCAAGGTCGATGGCGCCAACAGCTGGCGGCGGTTCCGCCATATCACGATTCCCGGTTTGCGCCGGCCCTTCGCCTTCCTGTGCATCTTGCAGGTGATCGCGTCATTTCAGATTTTCGGGCAAGTCGACGTCATGACCGGCGGCGGACCGGCCGGCAACACCCGGACCATCGTCTACAACATCTTCGAAACCTCGTTTCTCTATTTTCAAGTGGGTTACGGCACGGCAATGGCGGTTATCATGTTCGCCGTGCTGCTGGTCATTTCGCTTTTTCAACTGGCGCTGTTTCGCGATCAGGGCGTGGGGAGCTAGCGGTGGCGATTGTTGGCGCCGAAGAGCAGCGCAAACGCCGGCGGATGGAACGGCGGCGCGCCCGCCTCTATGTGCTGGCGGTGGGTCTTTTCGCCTTGATCTGGATGCTGCCAGTGATCTGGACCCTGGTCACGTCTTTCCGGCCCGAAACCGCATTGCAGCGCAACCTGGCGAGCTTGATTCCCTATCCTTTCACCACCGAGAATTGGGCTTTCATTCTCAGGAGCAGCCAACTGTGGAAATGGCTGGGCAACAGCGCCGTCGTCTCCACCACGCACACGCTGGCGCAGTTGACCGTCTGTTCGCTGGCGGCATACGCCTTTGCGCGTCTCGACTTTCATTTCAAGCGCCCGCTCTATCTTCTGGTCTTGATAGGCTTGATGGTGCCCTTTGAGGCGACCTTCCTGCCCGTCTATCTCTTGTTCTCCAATTTGAAACTGCACAATACGCTGCTCGCGCTGATATTGCCGGGCATCGCGTCGTCATTCGCCGTCTTCCTTCTGACGCAGTTCTTCCGCGGCATCCCGCTGGAACTGGAAGAAGCGGCGATGATGGATGGCGCCGGGCGCTTCCGCATCTTCCTCACCATCATCATTCCGCTCTCAACGCCGGTCATCACGGCTTTGGCGATCTTCACCTTCCTGGGCAACTGGAACAGTTATTTGTGGCCCATCATCTCCGCCACCAGCAGCGAGGTCTACACCATCGTCATTGGCTTGCGCAAATTGAATCAGGCTTGGGGAGACGTCAACTTTTACGGGCGCGACATGGCGGCGGCCGTCTTCACCGCCTTGCCCATCATCATTTTCTTCTTTGTCTTCCAGCGCCGCATCATCAGCGGCATCGCTATCAACAGCGGCATCAAGTAGAGAGGAACGCCTATTGAAGCGTGCGCAGTCTAACCTTTGTCACCTGTCGAACAGCTATCCCGAAAGGATGCGAACCATGAATCAAATGAAAACAATGCTAGCTCTGGCGCTCGTCCTCGCCCTGCTCGCCCTGCCGGTGGCCGCGCAAGACGCCGTCGAAGTGAACTTCATGCGCTTCTTCGGCGAATGCGCCGATGAATTTGGCGAAACCACCGACTTGTCCGAGGCTTACGGCGAATGCGGCATCATTCAGACGCTCGCCAATTCCTTCAACGCCGCGCAAGACGAGATCCTGGTCAATACCATCGTTGTCGATTGGCCCGGCGTCACCGAGCTGAACGCCAACCTGGCCGCCGGCACGCCGCCCGACATCATGGTGCTGCACGGCCGCCGCATTCCCAATTACGCCTCGCGCGGCCTGCTGACGCCCCTGGGCGATGTGCTGGCCGGCGCCGGCATTGACGCCAGCGACTTGACCGAAAGCGCCCGCGGCTTCGTCGAATACAATGGCGAACTCTACGGCATTCCCTTGGATCTGCACGGTCACCTCTGGCATATCAATGTCGATCTCTGGGCGGAGGCGGGCCTCGTGAATGAGGATGGCAGCCCGAGTATCCCCTACGGCATGGACGAATTCATGTCCCACGCCGAGCAATTCAAGGAAGCGACCGGCTTGCCCTTCCTCGGCATGTGGACCAACGGACTGAGCCGCAATTGGATGGCGCTGGTTTATCAGCAAGAAGGCGGCACGGTGGAAGACGCCGACGGCATGCCCAATATCAACACGGAAGCGGGCTTGAACGCGCTGAACTTCCTGATCATGCTGCGCGACGAGGGCCACATGACCGACAACGTCGATTATCCCGCCTCGGAAGAAATCTTCCTGAATGGCGAGAATGGCAGCCATGTCAACGGCACCTGGGTCGTCAACTTCTACGACAACCAGGTCGCCGATCCGGAAGCGCCGCTGAAGAACTACTACGTGCACAACTTCCCGACCGTCTACGACCAGCCGGCCGCCTGGGCCGGCAGCCACGCCTGGATCATCCCGCAAGGCGGCGACCCCGACCCGGCCAAGCTCGAAGCGACCTTGACCTTCCTCGATTACCTCAATGACAACAACATCGAATGGGCGCGCACCGGTCACTCCGCCGTGAATACCTCGGTCGTCAACAGCGACGTATACAACGAGTATCCGCACCGTCAGGAATACGCTGAATTTGTGCCCAGCGCCGTCATTCCGCCGCGCGAGAATTGGAGCACCGCCTTTGAATCGGTGATGGATGAAGAATTGTCGGCGGCTATGATCGGCGAGAAGACGCCCGAGCAAGCGCTGAACGACGCCCAGACCCGGCTGGAAGACTTCGCGCTCTTCGAGTAGCGGGCATCCGCAGTTGCGGGGGCCACTCGGCGAGGCGCCCGCCAAAGACTAGCATAGATTGGGCGATCCACCGCGGTCGCCCTCTTGTTGGCGACAGTTCGAATACCGCTATTTTGCGCAGATCAAAGTGTGACAGGCCTGAATGCAGGAGCGAATCATGTCTGATATCCCCCGCAGCGAATATCCCCGCCCCCAGTTCGTCCGCGACGACTGGCTCTGCCTGAATGGCGAGTGGGATTTTGAGATCGACCAAGGCGACAGCGGCATTCATCGCGGCTTGCTCGAGCGCGACTTTGACGGCCGCATCACCGTGCCCTTCTGCCCGGAATCGAAGCTTTCCGGCATCGAAAATCACGATTATTACAACGCCGTTTGGTATCGCCGCCGCGTCGCGATTCCATCCGATTGGGCGGGCAAGCGCGTTTTGCTGCATTTCCAAGCCGTCGATTATGACAGCACGGTCTGGGTCGATGGCGAGGAAGTCGGGCGGCACCGCGGCGGATTCTCGCCTTTCAGCTGCGATATCAGCAGCCTGGCGGAAGCGGGCGCCGAAATCACCATCACGCTGCGGGCGCGCGACGAGGCAAAGAAGCCGCAGCCACGCGGCAAGCAAGCCACCGATTATGGACCGCATGGCGCCATCTACGTCCGCACGACCGGCGTCTGGCAGACCGTCTGGCTCGAGCCCGTGCCCGATATCGCCTTGCGCCGGCCCCGCATTACGCCCGATCTCGCCAATCAGATGATTCGACTGGAGCAGCCGATCACGGGCAACGCGCGCGGCTTGCGCCTGCGAGCGACGCTCTCGGATGCCGCCGGCGAGGTCGTCAGCGCCGAGTGCGCCGCCGAAGTCGACCTCTCGCCCCGCCTGGATCTGCCGATCCCCGATGAGCGGCTCAAGCTCTGGCAGGTGGGCGATCCCCATCTTTACGATCTTGAGATCGCGCTCCTGGACGCGGACGGACAGACGATCGACCACGCCAGGAGCTATGCCGGTCTGCGTTCCGTATCAATCGATGGGGCAGCCATCAAAATCAACGGCAAAACCGTATTTCAGCGGCTGGTGCTCGATCAAGGTTATTACCCCGATGGCATCATGACCGCGCCCAGCGACGCCGCCTTGATCGAAGACATCGAACTGAGCATGGCGGCTGGCTTCAATGGCGCGCGCCTGCACCAGAAAGTCTTTGAAGAGCGCTTCCTTTATCATGCCGACCGGCTGGGTTATATCGTCTGGGGCGAATTCGGCGATTGGGGCTGCCGCGGCGCGGGACCGCTCGATGGCGAACATCAGCTGCCCGGTCCCGATTACATCACGCAATGGCTGGAATGCCTCGAGCGCGATTATTCGCATCCCAGCATCATCGGCTGGTGCCCGCTGAACGAGACCTGGCAGTCAATCACCGATCGCATCACCGCCCTGGACGATGTAACGCATGGCATGTATCAGGCGACCAAGGCGATGGACGGCACGCGACCGGTGCTGGACGCCTCCGGTTATTCGCATCGCGTGCCCGGCGCCGATGTCTACGACAGCCACGATTACACGCAAGATCCAGAGACCTTTCGCCAGCGCCACGCCGGCTTGGCAGAGGGCGCGCCCTACGAAAATGACGCGAGCCAATGGGGGATTCCCGCGCGCATGGCCGGCAGTATCCGCTGGTCGATTCCCTACGCCGGGCAGCCCTACTTCGTCAGTGAATTCGGCGGCATCTGGTGGAACCCGGACGTGAAAGAAGACGAAGACTCCTGGGGTTATGGCACGCGCCCGCGCGATCTGGACGATTTCTACGACCGCTTCGAAAAACTCTGCGCCATCCTGCTGGATGACGTCGACATGTTCGGCTATTGCTATACCCAGCTGACCGATATCTATCAGGAGCAGAACGGCATCTACAAGTTCGACCGCGGGCTGAAATTCGATCTGGATCGCATCCGCGCCGCGCAAATCCGACCGGCCGCCATCGAGCTGGCGGACAATCCACGCCCAGCCTCGTAGACACACGCGCCGCAATGCGTCCGCCCGCGCAAAACACATTGCGGACCGCTGGGTTTCGCTCCCCTTCCCTAGCTTGCTGGGGCAAGGGGCCGCGCCGCGTAGACACTGGCGGTCGGGGATGGGGTGAAATCTGCCCGCAATGTAATCAGGGGCGACTCTGTGAGTCGCCCGCCGCCCGCGATTTTCACAGGATGCAGGCGCATAAAGACGACTCGCCCGCGCTCCAGCAATTCTGGCTGGAGTCTGCCTAAAGTTGTTGTACAATGGCGCGGCTGAAACGGCAGGCTTGGCGCAGGCATTCACGTCGGCGCAACCTTGCGAGCGAAGAAAGGACTATCGTGCGAACCGTCTTTATCTTGATCCTGGCGCTTTTCACCGCGACCGGCTGCGCCTCGCAGGCGACCTTCGGCGACGCCATCACCCAAGGCGAGCCCACCGCGATCCCCACCCCGGTCGTGCCGAGCAAACCCGTCTATCAGGTCGAGCGGGGCAAAATCGTCTATGAGCGCCGCTTCTTCGGGCGAATCGCGCCGGTCGTCACTGAAGAAATCAGCTTCGAGATCGATGGCCGCGTGCTGGAAGTCTATATCGAGGCGGGCGCTGATGTGCTGGCAGGCGACATTATCGCGCGCCTGAATACCGCCGGTCTTGAAAATCAATTGCTGGACGCCGAAGAGGAACTGGCGATCGCCGCCTCGATCCTCGAAAGCGCCGAGGGCAAGGTCCGCTTCGATAGCCAGCGCGCCGCCCTCTCGCTGGAAAAGGCGCAGCTAAGGCTGGAATACGCCATCGCGCGGGCAGGCGACGACCCCAGCGGCGATGAGGCGCTTCAAGTCAAACTGCTCACGCTCGACCGTGATCTGGAGCAGGTCGCGGTGGACGAATTGACCAGCGGCGTCGATCCACAGCTGCGCTTCGATGTCTCGCGCGCGCAGAAGCGGGTGAACGAAATCAAAGCGACGATCGCCAAAGCCGTCTTGGCCGCGCCGATGTCGGGGCGGCTGGTCAATTTTGAACCCGAGCCGGGCGAAGCCATTATCGCCTACGACGCCATTGGCATGGTTGCGGACTTGACCGTCCTGGAAATCACTGACGAGATGAGCGCGGAGGACTTAAGCGAACTGGCGGAGGGCATGCCCCTGCTGATTAAGCGAGCGGCGCTGCCCGGCAACGTCTACAGCGGCGCAATCGACCTCTTGCCCTCGCCCTACGGTTTGGCGACTGACGACCTCGTGCATGTCGCCTTCGACGAACAGCCGCCGGCCGACGAATTCAAGGTCGGCGACCGAATGAACTTCACCGTGGTCATCGAAGAGCGGGATGGCGTGCTTTGGCTGCCGCAATCGGCCATCCGCCAGTTCAGCGGGCGCAACTTCATCGTCGTGCAGAACGAAGGCGTGCAGCGGCGCGTCGACGTGCGCCTGGGCCTGGAAGGCGACGGCAAAGTCGAAATCCTCGAAGGCGCCGACGAAGGCCAGACGGTCATCGGTCCATGACGCACTGGTACTTCAGAACCCGCGCCGTCGTCGTCGTCGCCATCAAACGCTTGCTGGCGCAGCCGCTGCTTTCCCTGGCCACCGTTCTCGGCTTGACGGTCGCCGTCGCCCTGGTTTTGACCATTCCGATCTATTCCGAATCGGTCGCCTTTCGCGTGCTCACCGAGCGCCTGACAGAGGGACCCGACCGCATCAATCGACCGCCATTTTCTTTCCTCTTCAGCTATATCGGCTCCTGGAACGAGCCCGTCAATTGGGAAGACACGCTCGAGCTGGATAGATACCTGCGCGAGGAAGGCGGGACGGCGCTCGGCTTGCAGTCGACCCTGGTCGTCCGCCACCTCGAGACGCGGAACTTCCGCCTCTACCCCGCGGGCGAAACCAACTATCAAAATGAAAACCGCTCGCTCGATTACGTCAGCTTCGGCACGACGGAGAATATCGAAGCGCAAGTTGAACTGGTCGAGGGGACCTACCCGGCCCCCGCCGATCCCTCGCCGGAGAGTTACGTCGACGTCATGATTCACGAAGAATTCGCCTCCGAATACGGCATCCAGCTGGGCGAATATTATCAGGGCTACAACTGGCGGCTGGACGCGGACGACCCCATGCAGATCACGCTGATCCGCATCGCCGGCATCTGGCGGCCTCGCGATGATGAAAACGAATACTGGTTTTACCGCCCCAACGTCTTTGAAGACATCATGCTCATCAACGAAGAGACCTACCGAAGCCGCCTGGCGCCCTACACCGATTCCGAAATCAACCTGGCGGTTTGGTATCTCGTGACCGATGGCAGCGGCGTCAACACCTCGCGCGTGGACGAGCTCATCCGCCGCCACAACGACACCGAAAAAATCGCCGATCAATACCTGCCGGGCACCTACATCCAAGCCTCGCCGGTCGAAGAATTGCGCCCCTATCAGCGTATCGTCACCGTCCTCACGCTGACGCTTACCGTCTTCAGCCTGCCCATCGTCGTCCTGCTGATCATCTTCCTGATCATGCTTGTCGGCCTGGTGGTCGATGGCCAGCGCAACGAAACCGCCGTCATGCGCAGCCGCGGCACGTCGCCCTTCCAGGTCGTCGGCTTGACCGCCGTCGAAGGCCTCATCATGGGCGTCATCGCCCTGGTCGTCGGCGGCGCGCTCGCCTTCGCCTTCACCCAGCTAATCGGCACGACGCGCAGCTTTATGGACTTCCGCTGGGGGCATCATTTCATCGTCTCCATCCCGCCGACCATCGGCTCGACCATCGCGCTGGCGATCGTCTTTACGATACTCATCCGCGTCGTCCCGACCCTCGGCGCCGCCCGCCACACCATCATCAGCTACAAGATGGATCAGTCGCGCCTCTTGCGGCGGCCCTGGTGGCAGCGGCTCGGCGTCGACCTTCTGCTGCTGCTCTTGATCGGCTATTTCTATTATCAGGTCGTCCAGCAGGGCGGGCTGATCGATATCGAAGGCGGCGCGCGCAACATTGAAGACGCCTATAATCAGCCCTTCGTCTTCCTGATGCCGCCGCTGACCATTTTCGCGCTGACGCTCTTCCTGCTGCGCTTCCTGGCGCCTATGCTGCGGGCGATGGCGTGGCTCATCCAATGGACCAACAGCGTCGGCCTGCTCATCGTCACGCGCCAGCTGGAGCGCTCGCCCGGCGCCTATTATCTGCCGCTGATCCTGCTGGTCTCGACCATCAGCCTCGGCATCTACACCGCTTCATTCGCGCGCACGATCGACCGCTATCTCTATGAACAGCAATATTATCGCGTGTCGGCGGACGCGTCGGTGCGCGTCTTCAGCCAAAACCCGAACTCCATGCCCGGCGGCGGTGGCGGCAACGACGCGCCGCCCGCTTATATGCACATCTCCGAGTTCACTTCGATGCCGCATGTGCTCGGCGCCACCCGCATTGGCGAATACGCCGCCAAAGCGCGCCTGACCTCAGGCAGCGTCGAGGGCCGCTTCGTCGGCGTCGACCGCGCGGATTTGGGTCCCGTCGTATTCTGGCGGCCCGATTTCGCGAACGTTCGCCTGGGCTACTTGACCAACGCCCTGGCGCTCCAGCAGGATTCCGCGCTCGTTTCGCGCGAGTTTATGGAGCAGCGCGGGCTGGACATCGGCGATTTGCTCGAGCTGGACCTGCGCAGCGGCGGCGACGCCTTCAAGATCAATCTGCAAATCGTGGGCGAGCTCAATTACTTCCCGCGCTGGTACCCGGAGAAGGACGGCGCCCTCTTCGTCGGCAATCTCGATTATCTCTTCGAGCAGGCGCAGATCGAGCTGGCGCACCGCGTCATCATGCGCGTCGGGCCCGACTTTGACCAACGGAAATTCGCGCGCGACGTATTCGATCGTGGCGCGGCCGGCGTGCTGATTGACGAGCCCGTCTCGCGCATCGACCGCGAGCAGTCGCGCCCGGAACGGCAGGGGCTCTTCGGCTTGCTGTCCATCGGCTTCATCACCTCGTCGCTGGCGACCATGATCGGCTTCCTGCTCTACACCATCTTTTCCTACCAGCGCCGCTACGTCGAGCTGGGAATCTTGCGCGCCATCGGCTTGTCGCAGTCGTCGATGATCCTCTCAGTCGCTTGGGAGCTGGGCTTGCTGATCCTCATGGGTTTGGCGCTCGGCTTGGGCATCGGCTTGCTCGTCAGCGTGCTCTACATCCCGTATATGCAGTTTGTCAGCAGCCTGGAAGGCGTCGTGCCGCCCTATGTCGTGACCATGGCTTGGACCGAGATCGCGCAGATCATCGCCCTCTTCTTCGCCACCTTCCTGCTTATCATGCTGATCCTGCTCGTCATCCTGCGCCGCATGCGCATCTTCCAGGCGGTTAAATTGGGAGAAACGCTCTAGTGTCTCTAGGGGCGAGGCGGCGACTCGCCCGCCAAAACGCAATTCTGTAGGGGCGAGCTATTGGGTCGCCCGTCAAACGGTGGAGACCTTGTTATGGCTGCAAACAACGGCGCCTTTCTCATCTGCGACGACCTCTACAAGATCTTCAAGGTCGCCGATATCGAGGTGATGGCGCTGCAGGGGCTGGACTTGACGGTCAAGCGGGGCGAGCTGGTTGGCGTGGTCGGCGCCAGCGGCAGCGGCAAAACCACGCTGATGAACGTGCTCGGCGGCTTGACGCGGCCATCGGCGGGCCAGGTCATCATCGACGGCAAGAACCTGCTGAAGCTCAGCACGCGCGAGCTGACCGCCTATCGCCAGGTCGAGGTCGGTTTCGTCTGGCAGCAGGGCAGCCGCAACTTGATCCCCTACCTGTCCGCGCTCGATAACATCAAGCTGCCGATGACGCTGGCGGGCGGCGCCGGCGCCCCTATCGACAAACGCGCGCGCGAACTGATGGACCTGGTCGATCTCTCCCAGCGGTACGATCACAAGCCGATCCAGCTCTCCGGCGGCGAACAGCAGCGCGTCGCCATCGCCGTCGCTTTGGCCAACGAACCGAAGCTGCTGCTGGCCGATGAACCCACGGGCGAGCTCGATTCCACCACCTCCGACCAAATCTACGACCTCTTCAAACGGCTCAACCGCGATCTCGGCTTGACCATTTGCATCGTCAGCCACGACCCGCTAATCGCCCAGCACGTCGGGCGCGTGGTCGCCATCCGCGATGGCAAGCTGGCCAGCGAAACCGTCAAGCGGCGCCTCCCGACTAAATCCCGCCCCGAGGGGTCAGCGTCCGCGCCGGCTCAAGACGAGGGCGAGACATCCATAACGGAGCGCTGGGACGATCATTTTGAAGAGCTCATCGTGCTCGATTCGGCCGGGCGGCTGCAGATCCCGAAACAGTATCGCGAACAGCTCGGCTTCGAGAATCGCGTCGAGATGGAAGTGACCGACGACAGCATCGTCATTAAACCCGCCAGAAACCTCGACGACACCTCATCGCAGGCCGAAATCCAGCTCGAGCGCGAAATCCGCGTCGGCGACAATGGCTCGCGCCGCGGTTTATTGGGGCGAATCAGGGGCAAGAGATGAGGCCAATCGAAGCGAAGCCTGTAGACACACGCGCCGCAAATCGACCGCCCACGCAAAATACATTGCGGCTCGCAGCGTCAACTCCCCTTCCCTAGCTTGCTGGGGCAAGGGGCCGGGGGATGGGGTGAAATCTGCCCGTAATGTAAACAGGGGCTGCCCATCAGGTCGCCCGACGAAGCGATAGTTGCAGGGGCTGCCCATCAGGTCGCCCGCCGTAGCGACAAGGTGTAGGGGCTACCTATCAGGTCGCCTGACGAAGCGATAGTTGCAGAGGCTGCCCGTCGGGTCGCCCGACGAGGCCGGAGGAAATCATGAGCGAAGCCGTCATCGCCGCCAAGGACGTCGGGCGCGTCTACGCCTCGGATTCGGGCGACGTCCACGCCTTGCGCAATATCAACTTCCAGGTCCAGCGCGGCGAATTCGTCGCTTTGCGGGGCCGCTCCGGCAGTGGCAAGACAACGCTGCTGAACTGCCTGGGCGGCTTGGACAGCCCGACCAGCGGCGTCATCTGGATACAGGGGACCGACATCGCCACGCTCGAAGAGGTCGAACGAGCGCGCTGGCGCCGCGAAAACATCGGTTTCGTCTTCCAGCAGATGGGCTTGCTGCCCAGCTTCTCCGCCTATGAAAACCTGGACGTGATGGCGCGCCTGGGCAATGTGCCGCGCCGCGACCGCCGCCGCCGCATCCTCGATACCCTGGAGCTGGTCGGCTTGCTCGATTATTACGACCACCGCCCCTACGAGATGTCCGGCGGGCAGCAGCAGCGCATCGCTATCGCCCGCGCCCTGGTCACCGAGCCCGACCTGATCCTCGCCGACGAGCCCAGCAGCGAGCTCGATAGCGATACCACCCACGACGTACTCGCCGTCCTGCAAGATTTTGTGCGCCTGAAGGAAGTGTCGATCCTGCTCTCCAGCCACGATCCCATCGTCGACGAATACGCCGACCGCATCATCAGCCTGCGCGACGGCCAGCTTGAGAAAGCGGCGGGCAAAATAGCGAAAGCCATGTAGGGGCGACATGTCTTGTCGCCCGCGGGCGCGTCATTCCTTTACATGACTGACTTGGAATTGCGCAGAATCGATTGCCTTTGCGAGAAACCCCTCGGTGACCTTGAATGAACTCCGCGTCCTCGGTGGTAAGTCTGGTTCTGATTCTGTTCGCGGCGAACTCGGTTGCCGCCGTTGATGACACCATTCTCTTCCGCGATGTCAGCGCCGAAGCCGGCATATCGGCGACGCACCGCGCGATCTGGTATGAACACGCGCCCGTGCCTTATGAGGGCGCCTATCTGGCGGCTGGCTCCGCGTGGGCCGATTACGACAAGGACGGCTGGGTCGATCTCTTCCTCAGCGGCAACCTCGACCCCAACGCGCTCTACCGCAACAATGGCGATGGCAGCTTCAGCCTCTCCCAGTTCTCACAGGCGCTGAGCCTGCCCGATACGCCCAGCGGCGGCGCGGTCTGGGGCGATTATGACAACGATGGCTGGCGCGATCTCTACGTCCTCAACAATGGTCCCAATCGCCTTTTCCGCAATTTGGCGGGGGCCGGCTTCGCCGATGTGACCGCGGCGGCCGGCGTCGGCGATATTGGCAAAGGCACATCCGCCGCCTGGGGCGATTATGACGAAGACGGGCATCTCGATCTCTATGTGACGAATTGGTCATGCTACCCCGAATGCGAGCTGATCGATTTCTCCCGCAGCCGCGATACGCTCTATCACAACAATGGCGATGGCAGCTTCACAGACGTCACGGGTTTGCTGGGCTTCGAGGCGCTGCTTGGCGCGGGCTTCGCCGTCAGCTGGCTCGATTATGACGACGACCGCGATCTCGATCTGTACGTGGTCAACGACAAGGCCGTGAACGCCCTGGGCAACGTCTTGTGGCGCAACGACGGCGCCGGCTGCGCGGGCTGGTGCTTCACGAATGCCTCGGAGCGCTCGGGGTCCGGGTCAGTCGCGCATGGCATGGGCCTGGCGACCGGCGATTATGACAACGACGGCGACCTCGACCTCTACTTCTCCAATATGATCGGCGCTATGGTTCTGCTGGAGAACCTCGGCGATGGCAAGTTCAAGAACAGCACGGATTATGCCGGCGTCGCCTATCGGACGGGCGGGGCCGTCGGCTGGGGCACGGCTTTCTTCGATTATGACAACGATGGCTGGCTAGACCTGTTCCTGGCCGCCACTGGCGTATCAGCCGTCGCCAGCAAAAGCGGCGACCAACTCGAGAACCTCGAGCATCCGGATCAACTCTACGGGCTGCGGCCCGAGTACGCCACCGGCGGCATGCACTTCCGCTATCCGGATATGCTCTATCACAACCAGCGCGACGGCGGCTTCCGCGCCATCGAGCAGAGCCGCTTCAGCGACGAGACCGCCGCCACCATGGGCTTCAGCACAGCCGACTACGATCGCGACGGGCGCGTCGATTTCGCCTTGACCTGGTGGAACGAGGCGCATGGGCTCTTTCGCAATACCGCCTACGCCGGCAAAAGGAACAACTGGATCGCCATTGAGCTGGAAGGCGGCGGCGCCATCGATCGCGACGCCATCGGCACGCGCGTGCGGGTCGTCTCCGATGACGGCCTGTCGCAGATTCGCGAGCTCAAGTCCGGCTCCAGCCTGGGCGCCGGCAACGAAATGGCGCTGCATTTTGGCTTTGGCGATGCCGAAATCGAGCGCGTCATCGTCAGCTGGCTCAATGGCGACTATCACGAATATACAAATGTCCCGCTGAACCGACGCTGCCTGATCACGCGGACGGCAATGGATTGCGCGTCCTCGGCCTGACGCGCGCCCCTCTTGAGACTGCGCGTGGCGGCGTGCAGATGGCTCGCCCGCGCATGTCATAGATTTCATATCAGTTTTCGCATCGCTAAGTTGGAGATGCTTTACGAGATGAGACTATGAAACGATCGAATCGCGTTCTGACTCTTGTCATTTGCCTTTTGATCATGTGCTTGCCGGCTGCTGTATATGCCCATCAGCCCTTCTGTGAATTCGCCGACCTGACCGCGGAAGCGCCCTGGCATGCGCCCGACCCCGCCATCTCCTACGCCTATTTCGGCAACGTCTACCCCGGCTGGGATATCGACTATTTCACCTTCGACGCGGAAGCCGGGCAATCCGTCTTGCTCAGCTTGAGCATACCGACGCAGGACGACAATGAAGACGAAATCTATGCGCCGCTGATGGCGGTGATTGGCGCGGGCTTGCCGAGCGACCGGCCGCCGGGGCTGCCCGCCGGGCTGGAACTCCCCGAGGGCGCGGGCGCTCGCATGGTCGCGCTGGGGGAGGCGCCGGTCTATTTCTACGAACGATTCGGGCGCGTCTATTTCTGGAATTACGCGGACGACTTCTTCCGCGCGCCGCAGACGGGTCGCTACATCGTCGCCCTTTGGCATCCGGACCGCCAGATCGGCCGCTATGCCTTCGTCATCGGGCAGCGCGAAGTCTGGGGCGGCGATCTGGAATGCCTGCGGACTTACGACCTGTATTGGACGCCACTCATCGACGGCGCGAACCCCTATCGCGACACGCCGATGGAAGCGCTGGCGCGCGACCCGGGCGGCGTCATCAACCTCGCGCCAAATGACGCCCCAAGCCTTGATTTGCAGGTCTTCGCCCTCGCCGACGGCAGCTACAACATCCAATTGCAGACCAGCAGTTTCAGCTTCACGCCGCAAAACATCGACATGGCGCCGGTCAATGGCGAGGGGCATGCCCATCTGTACGTCGACGGCGTGAAACTGGCGCGGCTCTATGGCGAATGGCATCATCTGCCGGCGCTGCCCCCGGGCGCGCAGACGCTCACGGTCGCCCTGTACGCCAACAATCATCAAGCCTTCGCCGTCAACGGCAAGCTCATTTCCGCTTCCGTCCGCCTGGAAAACGCGAGCGCGGGCTGATGACGCTCGAAGTCGCCGTAGCCGGTCATATCGCGCTCGATCTGCTGCCCGACATGTCTTCGCTGCGGCCGGAAGAGGTCATCGGCGCCGGCAAGGTCTTTGAAATCGGGCGGATCGCCTATTCGACCGGCGGCGCCGTCTCCAACACCGGGCTGGCGCTGCATCGCCTGGGCGTCGATGTGGGCTTGCAGGCGCTGGTCGGCGATGACTGGGTGGGGCGCGCCATTATCGACTACGTTCGCGGTTTCGGGAATGCCCTTGGCGACCATATCCAGGTCATGCCGGGCGGGGCGAGCCCCTACACGATCGTCATCGAACCGCGAGGCGCCGACCGCGCGCTGCTGACGCATACGGGCGTCTACAACGATTACGCGCTCGATAATATCGACCTCGAATTGGTCGCTGGCTGCAAGCTCTTCCACTTGGGCTATCCCACGCTTTTGCCCCGCCTCTTCGCCGATGCGGGCGCGGGATTGCTGGATATTCTGCGCGCAGTCAAAGACAGGGGCGCCGTCGCCTCGATCGATATGTCGCTGCCGCCGCCAGATTCCCCGAGCGGGCGCGCGAACTGGCGGGCAATCCTGGTGCGCTGCCTGCCCTGGATTGACGTATTTGTGCCCAGCATTGAAGAAATCATGTTCATGCTGCGGCGCGCCGACCTGGACGCCTGGGGCGACAGTCTCTTTGATTCGCTGAACGCCGACTACTTGACGGGGCTGGCGGACGAGCTCATCGCGATGGGCGCTGGCATCGCCGGCTTCAAGCTGGGCGAACGGGGCTTATTCCTGCGCTGCGCTGGCGACAGGGCGCGGCTCGCATTCTTGTCGCGGCTGGGTCAATCGCCAGCAGCATGGGCGGGCGCGCGGGTCTGGCAGCCCGCCTTCCAGGTGGTGGTCGCTGGCACGACAGGCGCTGGCGACGCCGCCTATGCCGGCCTGCTGGCTTCGCTGCTCCGCGGGTTAGGGCCGGCGGCCTGCGCCCGCATGGCTTGCGCCGTCGCCGCCTGCAATGTCGAAGCGGCTGACGCGACGACCGGCGTCCGCAGCTGGGGCGCGACCGAAGCCCGGCTCGCGGCGGGCTGGCCAACGCGCTGACATTCTCCCTGCCCAGGACATGCTTCGGGGGCGGCCTGCCAAAATCCGTTGAATAACGCTCGCTTTCGAGAACCGCGCATGTCTTCGCCAAAGTTGGCTTTTGCTCTTCGTTCTCTGTGTTTCTTCAGTAATCGAAAGTAAGTAAGTGAAAACTGCTCAGCGAAATAATGGACCTGGAATCATCGAATGCCTGTAGACACGCGCGCCGCAAAGCGACCGCCCACGCAAAACGATTCGCGTTGGTTAAGGGCGAGTCGCCGCCTCGCCCCTACAGATCGTCATCAAATGACAAAGCTGTAGGGGCGTTACGCTGTAACGCCCGCCACCGAAATCAACCGCGCTAGGGCGACCCAATGGCTCGCCCCTACTGGAGAACCGTTGTGGCGAATAAAACAGGGGCGAGCCGGCGGCTCGTCCCGCGTATGCCGAACAGCTGATAAGTCTTCGCCTTACTAAGTTGGACTTGCTTGTGTGCCCCTTGTGGTGATTAGTTGTTTAACGACTTGCCTGGTTCCGCGTCTGCGTCCTTGATGGTGAAATTTCGGCATGACCTGTCGACGCGCCGGTTTTCAATTCTGAACCGCCCGCTTCGGCAGCAGCCAAATCAGGAGGACCGAAATCAGGCTGAACGCGGTCGCCAGGAGAAGCACCGGGCTGTAGCTTTCGAAGAGGTCGAAAATCAAGCCCGCGGCGAAGGGCGACGCCGCCCCCGCCAGCGTCCGGATGAGGACCATGTAGCTGCTTATGCGGCCGTAGTAGGCGGCGCCATAGGTATCGGCCACAATCAGCGGGCGCGCCAGCGTGTGCGTGCCGATCGCCATGCCAAATAGGGCGACGAACAATACGATTAAGACGGGCGAGCTGCCCAGGAGCAGGGTCGCTAGCGAAATCGTCAACAGCGTGAAAACGCCCGCCGCCATCGTCCGGCTCGAGAAGTGCCGCTCTATCGGGGCGAAGAGCATCCGCCCGATCACCTGCATGACGCCGATGGCGCCGCTCGCCAGCGCCGCGCTGCCGGGCAGGATGCTGACGCTGAGCAGCAGCGGTATGAAATGGAAGCGCACCGCGGAGATGCTCAGGGCCGATAGCGTGAAAGCCAAGGTCAACAGCAGGAAATAACGCGAGCGCAAGACCGCGCGCAGCCTGATTGGCGGTCCCGCCGCGGCCGGGGCGGCGCTGGCGACGCCGTCAGTCGCCAAGCCCAGATCGGCCGGCTTGCGCCGCAGAACGAGGGCGTGCAAAGGAATCGTAATCGCGCCCAGCGTGACGCCCAGGATCAGTATCGCGCCGCGCCAGCCAAAGCCTTCCAGCAGCGCGTGGGACAGGGGCGTGAATACCGTGCTCGCGAAGCCGGCGACGAAAGTCACCACCGCCATGGCCGCGCCGCGCGAATGCGAAAACCAGGTTGCGATGACAGCGAAGGCCGGCTCGTACAGAATCGCCGAGCCGAAGAAACCCATCAGCGCCATAACCGCGATGAACTCTGGAAACGACGTCGCCCGCGACCATAAAATCACCATCAGCGCCGCGCCGATCGAGCCACAGGTCATCAGCAGGCGCGAACCATGTTTGTCCAGCCAATAACCCACGGGCAGAGACATCAAGCCCGTGATCAGAATCGCCAGGGAAAAGGCGCCCGAGAGCTGCCCGCGCGTCCAGCCAAACTCAGCCTCCATCGGCGCGATGAAGACGGGAAATGCGTAATAAAGCACGCCATACGATACGGTCTCGGTAATCGCCAGCGCCAACGCGATGTACCAGCCGTAATAAAGAGGCTCTCGCTTCAAGAGACGTTTCATGCGCCCGGGTCAAGTGGCTGAAGAGGCGGTCGGTTAGCAGAAGAATATCGTCATGGGCGCATATCTCAAGTGACAATATGGGAAGGCGCCGGCGACGGGCCCATCGCCGCTTCGAGCCTGGGATGCTTGCGCGCGCTGTCGGCGGGCGAAATTGCGTAAGGCTCCTTCACGTCTGCGCTTTAGGTACGATCTGCAGGGGCGATTCTGCGCATCGACCGCAGAATCCAACTCGGCGGCGCGGGACGCAAGGCATTTTGCGCGGGCGGCGGCGCGGCTGTCCGCCACAGGCGTCTTGTCTTTTGAATTGACGGCGTTTTCGCTCTACACTAGGGTCGGAACGTCCAAGAATTGAGAGCGAAAGCCCATGCCAACACTTTCCAGCTTCACGCAATTTCAAGGCCGTTACTGGGACACCGCGTCCATCCGCAACGCGCTGGATTATCAGGGGGCGATCGCGCCGCACACGAGCCAGCCCTATAGCGAAGCCATGCTGCTCGGCATAAGCGGCGGCGTCACTTTTGGTTATTTCACCTTTCATTACCAAGGCTATGACCCGCAGGTCAACCTGCTGACGCGCAATACCTTCGACCCGATGACGCGAATTTTTGAGCGCCTGGGCATCGCGCCCAAAGCCCTGCGCACGCCAAATGCCGATAAAGCGCGGCAGAACCTGATCAAGGCGCTGGACGACGGCTACGCGCCCATCGCCAGCCCCGATGGCTCGCTGCTGCCCTATAACGCAATTCGCTATGACGAAGCCAACTGGCACACCATGCCCCTGGTCATTTACGGTTACGAGCCGGAAGCGGGCGAAGCGCATATCTCGGATCGCAGCCGCGTTTCGCTTACGGTCGCCGCGGACGACCTGGACAGAGCGCGCGGCCGCATCAAGAAAGAGCGGCATGCCCTGCTGCTGCTGGGCGCGCCGGACGAAAGCCTGCTCGCCGGCGCCATTCGCCAGGGACTGAACGACTGCGTCAAGCTGATGACGGAGAAGCCGCCAAAAGGCGCCGCCAAGAACTTCGGCTTGCGCGCGCTGGAAAACTGGGCGGATATGCTGGCGAAGAAGAGCCGCGGCAGCTGGACGAAGGCCTACCCGAGCGGGCGCCCGCTGCTGGCGGCTTTGACCAGCGCCTATACATTTCTGAGCCCGGCCTTTGGCAAGACCATGCAAGCCGAGCGCGACGTCTATGCCGACTTTCTTGACGAAGCCGCTCAGGCGCTGGTTGCGCCGGCGCTGAAGGAGGTGGCGAACGAATATCGCGCCGCGGGCCAGGCCTGGGAGCGTCTGCTCGAGAGCCTCTTGCCGCGCTCCAGCCCCATGCTGGGCGAGGCTCGCGACGCCATCGACCGCCGCGCCACGCTCTTCATCGAAAGCGGGGCGGCGCATCTGGATGAGATCATCGCCCAGCGCGATCGCCTGGCCGCGCTCATGACCGAAGCCGAAAGCGACTTCCCCTTGAGCGGCGGCGAAATAGCCGACCTGCGCGCCGAGATTCGCGACAAGGTCGTGCGGATTCAAGTGGCCGAGGAGGCGGCTGTGCTGGCGCTGAAGGCGGCGATTTCCTAGATCGCTGGTTTGCGCTTCCGCGTCAGCCGCGCGCCCAATGCGCCTCGACGAAGCGGTCGATGCCCGCGAAATCAAACCGTCTAAGCAGCTGCGTGAATTCAACCAAGGCTTTTGCGTCGGCTTGAATGCCCGGCATAAATGGATTCTCCGCGCGCGGGACGTCCAGCCAGTCCAGCGCGATATAGGCGGCGAAGTCGCTCGCCTGGCGCGTCGACAGGTCGCCGAGGATATAGGCTTCGACGCAGGCCGGCAGCGGCGCCCAGGTCTCCGCCCGCAAGCTCAAGACGCGATTGACGTATTCGAGCAGCATGGCGAGCGGCCGCCCGTCGAGGATTGGAAAGAGATCGTTGTCGTAGGTGTAGCCGGCGAGGATGTCGAAGTCGCCGTCGGCGCAGCGTGGCAGCGGCATGTCAGCGGTCGCGGGGGCGCCTTGCCGCGCGCCGCCTTCGATCAAGCCATCGATCTTCTCCAACGTCCCCCGCAGCGCGTCGCGGCTCAGCATCTCATGCTCGATATACGGATTCGTCTCGCCTTCGAGATCGCGCAGAGCCAGCGCGCTCCCCGCCGCCATGTCGCTGGCGACCTGGTGGATCAGGAAGCCCAGCTCGAGCGCCTCCGAGCAGAGCGGCAGGCGCGTCCAGACCTCGTCGCGCCACTCCAGCTTGGCGGCGATAAACGAAAAAAGCGCCGGTTGCGACTCCAGATCGGGCGCGGCGTCGATCAGCCGGCTGTACGAGCGATAATTCTCTTGCAGCCCGCGCAGCTCGGCTTCGGCGCATGGCGGCAGGCGGTTGGCGTAATCGGGCGTCGCTTGCACGGTATTCTCGCCCTCAGTCAAGGCGGAGGCGATCGCTTGCAGCAGATCGCTGCCACTGAGGAGCGCGCCAAGAAAGGGGATATTCGCCGAAAGCGACTCCGCCAGCTCGAGCGCCAGCACCGAGTCCAGCGGGAATACGATCACGCAGCGCGGCAGGCCCGCGGCCGCTTCTTGGCGCCAGTTGATGCGCGCGTCTACGTAGGCGGGGAAAGCCTCTGACGCCTTGTCGAAATCAACGGCGCCCTCGAGGAGCGCGCGGTACCCCGCCAGCGCCTCGACGAGGTTCGCCCTCTGCGCCACCGTGCAGCGCCGTCGATGCGACACGATTTGACCGCTGTGCTGGTCGCGCCATTTTCGGGGCAGCGTGGCGTAAATCTCCCCCAGCCGCGTCTTCAGCGGCGCCTCGCCACCGATGATGTCGGCCACCTGCCGCTCGGCGATGGCGGGGACGTCAAAGAGGATCTGATCGCCCGCCGTACGATACACGTGCAAGCCGAGCTCAAGGGCTTCGGCGCAAGCGGGAAGCTGGCGCCAAAGCTCCCGCCGCCAGCCGATTTTTGCGTTGCCAAAAGCCTCCAGCGCCTGCAGCGAGTCGATGCGCCCGCCCGCCTCCAGCAGCATCAGATACTCGTCCAGAATCTGCGAGAGCGTGGCGATTTCGTCGATGTCGCACAGATCAAGCTCGCCGCCGAACTCCCAGAGCAGGGCATGGGGCCCGCGGTCGAGCGGCAGCTTCGCCACCAGGTCCGCAAGCCTGTGCGCGCCGACTTGAAAGGCTTCGTAATAGGGATTGACGCGATGCGAAACGCCGGCGAAGGTCAGCCCGAATAGCGCGATGTAATCGTCAGCCGTCTGGCTCAGGAGCAGGCTCGCCTCGTAGGCTTCTGCGCAGGCCGGCAGCGCCGCCCGCAAACTGTCGCGCCAGGCGACCAGCGGTTCAATCACGGCGAAGAAGCCGCCCATCGAGCCGAAATCGGTCATGCGCTCGCGGTAAATGTGGTATTGCGCCAGGACGACCGACAATGTCTCGAGCGCCCCCGCCGAGCAGCTGGGCAGCCGTGGCGGGAAGTCCCTGAAGGGCGTGCCGCCGACCAGACCGGCGCCGAAACTCTCGATGATGCGCTCGCCGATGGCGACCTCGCCCCGAAATGGATTGAGCGTGTGTGGCGTCCCCGCCATTTCAAAGGCGAAGGCCGCGCCCTGGTCGCTGGCGAGCTGGCTGAACGACAGCGCCAGCTCAAGCGCGTCCGCGCAGCGCGGCAAGCTGGACCAAAGCGCCCGCCGCCAGGCCACCTCGTCGCGAAAATAGCTGTAGACCGCCTCCATCGTCAACGCTGGCTTATCGCGCCGCAGGAATTCCGCATAGGCCGGCAGCCGCTCTTTCAAGGCGTCGCGCTGGGCCCCTGTGCAGCTCGTCCATTCGCGTATCGTCTCGTTTTCGTCCGGCTCAATCGCTTCGATTTCGGCGAACCTGGCATCCACCGCATCGGCGTTGCTGTTGAAGATCGTGAAGGTCGGGTGCTCGTCTTCGCCAAAGCCGGCGTAGATCAGGGCGGTGCCGCTGGTGAGGTCGTTGATCGACCGGTGCATCAGCCAGAGCAGTTCCGCCGCTTCTTCACAGGCCGGCAGCCGCGCCAAGCCGTCTCGTGGCGTCATGGCTATCTCGGATCGGTCGATATCTTCGCGCGCCCAAGCCGACCGCCAGCGGATTTGCCGCCGCGCCAATTCGACCAGTTCCATCTTTGAATTGATCGTCTTCGAGTCTGCCAGCATGCGCCGGTATTCGGACGCCAGCGGGGCGAGCCGCGCCAGCTCCGCGCTGTTGCAGCTTGGCAGCGCGCCATCCTGCGGGCTCAGGACGTATTGCCGCGCGTCGCTCTTGGCGAGAAGCCGCATTCCCTCCAAGGCCTGATTGAAGCGCTCGGGGTAGAAGCCGTCCGCCATCGTCTCGCGCAAGGGGTTGTACTGCGCCAGAACCGCCGGATCGGCGTCGATCTTTTCGCGCAAGCCGAAGTCGAGCGCCTTTTGCGCCGCGCGCAGGCTGATCTCCCGATGCGCCCGCCAAGCGAAGGCTATCGACTCCTCGCAGCGATCATTGCGTATCCAATCCCCTTCGCGCCAGGGTAGATAGTCCGCGGCGAAGTCCAGCAGCCCTTCCTTCGTCTCGATGCGCTCGAGCCAGGACAGATAAGTCTCGTACTGATCTGCCGAGTCTTCAATGAGCCGCAGGTCGCGCGCCCAACAGGCGGGGTACTCGTCGTCAGCGCGCGCGGCCGGGCTGAGGCTCGCGATAAGAAACAGGCTGAAAATCAGCGCCTTCCACATAATATTCCTCGCCGCCAAGGTCCTCGATGCGCCTTTCATTATTCCGCCCGGAATTGCGCGGCGCAAGCGATCTTCCAGCAGCGTAGGGCGAACGTATTGCTCGGATCGCCGGTCCAGGCTTGCGGCGCTCTGTTTGGCAGCCGGCGCCACATGCGGTAGGATTGACGCGATTTGCCGCCGGGCGAGGGAGTAGCCGTATGAAAGCCATCATGGTCATGTTCGATTCGCTGAACCGCCGTCTCATGCAACCTTACGGCTGCGATTGGGTGCATACGCCGAACTTCGCGCGGCTGGCCGAGCGCAGCGCCACCTTCGAAAATGCCTTCATCGGCAGCATGCCCTGCATGCCGGCGCGGCGCGAACTGCATACGGGGCGCTACAACTTCCTGCACCGCAGTTGGGGTCCCTTGGAGCCCTTCGACGACTCCATGCCACAGATCCTCGATGAAAACGGCGTTCATTCGCATAAAGTCACCGACCACCAGCATTATTGGGAGGACGGTGGCGCGACCTATCACACGCGTTTCACGACTCACGAATTCAATCGCGGGCAGGAAGGCGACCCCTGGAAAGGCGTGGTCGAAGCCGGCGTCGCCAGCAAAGACGCCGACCGCCGCTTCCGCACCCGTATGCAGGATCAAGTCAATCGCGAGTACATAACCGAAGAGGCATTGATGCCGCAAGCCCAGACCTTCGCCAAGGGTATCGAATTCATGCGCGCCAACGCCGACTCCGACAACTGGTATCTGCAGATCGAGACCTTCGACCCGCACGAGCCCTTCTTCACGCAGCCCGGTTGGAAAGAGCTCTATCCGCACGAATACGACGGTCCCCTCTTCGATTGGCCGCCCTATACGCGCATCACCGAGCCGCCCGAGCAAGTCCAGCACATGCGCTACGAATACGCCGCCTTGATGAGCATGTGCGATCATTATTTGGGCACGGTGCTGGACGCCATGGACGCGCTGAACCTCTGGGACGACACGCTGCTGATCGTCACGACCGATCACGGCTTCCACCTGGGCGAGCACGACTGGTGGGGCAAGATGCGCATGCCCTGGTATAACGAGCTGGCGAATATCCCCTTCTTCGTGTGGGATCCGCGCTCGAAGGCGGCGGACGAGCGGCGGCAAAGCCTCGTCCAGAATATCGACGTGCCGGCGACCTTGCTCGAATACTTCGGCGTCGACAGACCGGCGGATATGCAAGGCCAACCCCTGGGCGCGGCCGTCGCCGACGACAGCCCGGTGCGCGAGGCGGCGCTCTACGGGGCGCATGGCGGGCACGTCAACATCACGGACGGATGCCACGTCTACATGCGCGCCTCCGCCGACGAAGCCAATCAGCCGCTCTACAATTACACGCTGATGGCGACGCACATGCGCCACCGCTTCCAGGTGGAGGAACTGCGTGAAATCGAGCTGGCGCCGCCTTTCGCTTTCACCAAAGATTGCCCGACGATGAAAATCGCCGCCAAGCGCGCCCCGCTCTGGATTCCCTTCTTCGAGACCTTGCTCTTCGATCTCGAGGCCGATCCGGGACAGCTGAATCCAATCCAGGACGCGGCCGTCGAGGCGGAAATGATTGACAAGCTGGTGGGCTTGATGCGCGCCAACGACGCCCCGATGGAGCAGTACGAGCGCCTCGGCTTGCCAGTCTGAACGCCCCTACCGATTTCGATTGATTGATGCGGGCGACCCGATCGGCAACCCAGCGATGTCAGCCGCCCGTGGATTCGATCCAGTCTTCCTCGATGCCCAAGCCGAAGCCCGGCGCATCGCCGATTTCCAGCCAGCCATCAACGGCGTAGGCCATGCCCGGCAGCCAGGTCGATTCGCTGAGCGGGATGCCGGGCGGCGCGCCGATGAAGTATTCGATCCAGGGGACAGCCGCCAGCGCGAATGAGAAATGCTGGCCGTAGGGCGTGCGGGCGCCGGCGTGCAAGATGACCTGTTTGCCGGCCGCTTCCGCCGCGTGGGCGATCTTGAGGCAGGTGGTCAAGCCGCCAACCCATTCGATGTCGGGCTGCAGGATATCCACCAGGTCGCGCTTCAGGGCATACTGGAATGGCACATGCGTATACCAGTGCTCGCCAGTGGTCAGCGTCTGCCAGGGCAGGCGGGCGCGCAGCTCGGCATGGGCGGCGAAATCTTCGGGAATCAGGCACTCCTCGATCCATTTGACGCGATAGGGACGCAAGGCATTTGCCAGGCGGACGGTGTAATCGACATCGAAGGCCATCCAACAATCCAGCATGAGCTCGCAGTCGTCGCCGACCTGTTCACGCGTTTTGGCGACCAGCTCGACGTTCTTCCGCAAGCCCTCGAGCCCGTCGGCCGGTCCATGCGGGCAAGCCAGCTTATGCGCGGTGAAGCCGATTTCTTGATACCAGTCGATGTCGTTGCCGGTGGAGTAGCAATACATGCGCTCTTTGACCTTGCCGCCGAGCAGGCTGTACACCGGCAGACCGAGCGCCTTGCCCTTGGCGTCCCAAAGCGCCAGATCGACCGCGCTGATGGCGTAGGAAGCCAAGCCGGTCGAGCCATAGAACTTGGTCAGGCGGAACATCATGTCAGCCAGGCGCTCGATGGCGAAACCATCCTGCCCGACCAGCTGCGGCGCGAGATGATCCGTGATTATCGCCTCGACCGGGCGGCCGTGCATGCTCGAGCCCAGCCCCCAAGTCCCGTCCTCCAGCGTGACCTTGACCCAAACCGGCCCCCAGCCGGTCTTCGTCCACAGGCTGCGGTGGCGCTTGACATGACTGTAGCGCGACATCGGATTGGCGACTTCATCAGTCGCGTTCCAGCTCTTGCGGCGGGGCGCGACGCTGAATTGACGCGGCGGAATCTTGACCTTGACGACTTCTATGCTCTTGATTTTCATGGGCGCGGCCTCGCCTTTGACTGTGGCTTGCGAGTTCGCGCCGAGTATAATGCAGGCGCATTACGCATGGCAAATTGGCTGCTGGACAGCGATTGCCAAGTATTGTCTAGAGTGCGATTATGAACCGACGCAAAGCGCGGAAAACCATCGTCAAGTCCTCTGTGTTCTCTGTGTCGCCTCTTTTACTCTGTGGTGAAAATATATGTTGTCTTGGACAAAGGACGATCGGCATCAAATTATTCACCCCGGCAAGTGAACAGGAGATTCCGCGATGAAGGCATTGGTATGGGAAGCGGCGCGGACGATGACCCTGCGCGACGAGCCCGAGCCGGCCGCGGCCGCCGACGAGATTGTGATCCGCGTACAATACGCCGGCATCTGCGGCTCGGAATTGAGCGGCTACCTCGGCCACAACGCCTTGCGCCTGCCACCGCTGATTATGGGGCACGAATTCGCCGGCGAGATCGTCGAAGTCGGTCCGCTCGTTCCCACGATCGCGCCCGATCTGAAGCCCGGCGCGCTGGTGACGGTGAATCCGCTCTGGTATTGCGGCGGCTGCGCGGCCTGCGATATTGGCTTGAACCAGCTTTGCGCGAATCGGCGCTTGATCGGGGCGCATCGCCCGGGCGCTTTCGCTGAATACGTTAGCGCGCCGGCCAAGCTGGCCCTGCCGCTGCCCGAAGGCATGGACGCGCGGGTTGGCGCGCTTACGGAGCCGGTCGGCTGCGCCGTGCGGATCGGCGAGCTGGCGGGCGATGTCGCCGAGGCCGACTGCCTGATCATCGGCGCGGGTCCCATCGGTTTGCTGTCTTTGCAGATGCTGCGTTATCAGGGCGCTTCCCGCGTTTTCATCGCCGAGATTGACGAGGCGCGGCTGGCGATGGGCGCATCGCTTGGCGGCCTCCCTATCCAGGCGAGCGAGACGGACGCGGTCGCGACGGTCATGGAGGCGACGGCCGGCGCTGGCGTCGCGGTGTCGGTGGACGCGGTCGGCGCGGCATTGACCCGCGAGCAATGCGTAAACGCCACGAAAGCGAGCGGGCGGCTCATCCTCAGCGGCCTGCACGAAGAAACAAGCGCGATGCCGGTCGCGGCGATGATCCGCAGCGAGATCATGGCGAAGGGCGCCTTCGCTTATACGCCGGCCAATTTCGCGCGGGCGCTGGAGTTGCTGGGCGAAGGCGCGATCGGGCTGGATCCCTGGATTCACGAAGCGCCCCTGGCCGAAGGCGGACCCTGGTTCGAGCGTCTGGTCGAGGCGCCAGGCGATGTCTCGAAGGTGCTGTTGGTTCCGTAACCAATCCCGCCACAAATGCCTGCAGTAGACATACGCGCGATAAAGCCGCCGCCAACGCAATAAGATTTGCGTTCAAAGGTGTTTGTACGGGCGAGCCGCCGGCTCGCCCCTACAGATGAGATTCTGGCGGGGCCGGGGGATGGGGATAGCGGCCGAGGAGGGCGACCCAATGGCTCGCCCCTACGATTCGTTGGTTCAGGTGGCGGCGGCCGGATGATTCGGACCGATCCAGGTGGTCTCGGAGGATTCGGCCGGCGCGATATCGAGGTTGACGACGACGGCTTCCTGGTCGCTGCGGACGAGGATGCACTCCAGCGGCTGGTCGGGGTCGGCGTTGATCTCCTGGTGCGGCACGAAGGGCGGCACGTAAATGAAATCGCCGGCTTCGGCTTCGGCGACGAATTCCAGCTTGTCGCCCCAGCGCATGCGGGCGCGGCCCCGCAGCACGTAAATGACGCTTTCCAGCTCGCCGTGATGATGGGCGCCGGTCTTGGCGTCGGGCGCGATGTTGACCGTGCCCGCCCAGAGCTTCTCGGCGCCGGCTTTGGCGTGGTTGATGGCGGCGGCGCGCGTCATGCCCGCGGTCTGCGGCGTGTTGCTGTCGAGCTCGCCGCTGCGGACGATGCGGACGCCATTATCGCGCCAGTTCGGGGTGGCGGTCATGTGAGTCTCCCCTTTTTGGTGTGATTTTACCACCGAGTTCGCCGAGTTTTAGTGAGAACACCGAGATGTTTTGCCGCAGAGGCGCGGATGCGATCCCAAGTAAGTAAGGAGAATGACTGCCAATGGCAAGCGATTGCCAAAATACTCGAAACGCTGTACGACGAGCCGGCGGCTTTCGCCTGGACGCGGAACTAGCGGCGCAAATGCCGAACCCCACCCACGCCCGCAACCACCACATCCCTGGCCATCCCTATAAACAGCCCGTGCTCGACGATGCCCGCGCGGCTCTCTAACCGGCGCGCCAGGCCCGCCGGGTCGGCGATGCGCCCAAAGTCGGCGTCCAGGATCAGATTGCCCTGGTCGGTCCGGAAGGGGTCGTCGCCTGCCATGCGTAACTCGGGCTTCGCGCCAATCGACTCCAGATAAGCCGCCTGCGCTTCCCAGCCAAAAGGCACGACCTCGATCGGAATCGCCCACGTGGCGCCGAGTTGATCGACCAGCTTGGAGGCGTCAACGACGATGACCAGGCGCTCCGTGGCCTGGGCGACGATCTTCTCGCGCAGGTGGGCCCCGCCGCCGCCTTTGATGAGATTGAAAGCGGGATCGACTTCATCAGCGCCGTCGATGGTGATGTCGACGCGCCGATGCCGGGCAAAGGTCGTCAGCGGGATGCCGAGATTGATGGCGGCGCTTTCGGTCGCCAGCGAAGTGGGCGCGCCGACGATGTCCGCCAACTCGCCGCTGTGAATGCGCCGGGCGATGCGGCGGGTGGCGAAGATCGCGGTGCTGCCGCTGCCCAAGCCGACGATCATGCCCGACTGGACCAGGTCGGCGGCGTATTCGCCCGCTTGTTTCTTGAATGCGTCCGTGTTCATGCCGCGCATTGTAGGACATTTCTTGCATTTTTTCACCACAGAAGACACGAGGAAACACAGAGTAAATCCAAGTAAGCAATTCAAAAAGCTCACCACCGAGTACACCGAGTACACCGAGTGTATCGTGTGCGCCGAGAGTCAATGGTTCATTGCCGATCCCGCCACCGGAACGCGCTGTAGGGGCTTGCCTTGGCAAGCCCGCCTTCTTGCCCAGCCTGCATGGAATTCCCAAGAACGCAGAGCGGCTAATGTAATGGGCGGCGGATTAGGGTATAGTTTCCGCGTTGAATGCAGGACTTTGCGACTGTTTGATAAAGGGGAGCGCAGATGTACAAGACATTGAGCCCGGGCGCGCTGGGGATGCGCGGCATGTCGCTGCAGGCGGGCCTCGACCTGGCGAAGGCGACCGGCTTTCAAGGGTTGGATTTCAGCATCGCGGAGGCGGCGGCGCTGGCCGACGCGCATGGCGTGGACTATGTACGCGCGCTGTTTGACGACGCCGGCATAAAGTATGGCGCCTGGGGCATGCCGGTGCGCTGGCAGCATCCCGACTGGCGCGGCGACCTGGCGGCGCTGCCCAGATATGCGGCCCTGGGCGCGGCGCTCGGCGCTTTGCGGACCTCGACCTGGTGCCCGCCTTCATCGAGCGAGCGCGAATTTGACGAGAACTTCGCCTGGCACCTCGAGCGCTTCAAAGCCATCGCCGAGGTCTGCAAGGATCACGGCATCCGCTTCGGCATCGAATTCATCGGTCCGCAGACTCTGCGCCCGCCGCATCAGCATGATTTCATCTACGACATGGACGGCATGCTGGCGCTGGCGGCCGCCTGTGGCACGGGCAATGTCGGCTTGCTGCTGGATGTCTGGCATCTGTATACATCGGGTGGCTCGGTCGATGACATGGACAAGATCAGCAATGCCGACATCGTCAACGTGCATGTGAACGACGCCCCGCCCGGCTTGACGATGGCGACTTATGACGACCACGATCGGCGCCTGCCAACTGAAACCGGCATCTTGCCGCTCGAAGCTTTCATGAAGAAGCTGGCCGACCTGGGCTATGACGGTCCCGTAACGCCGGAGCCTTTCAGCAAGCGGGTGAACGCCCTGGAGGATCCGCGCGAGGCGGCTGCGCTGACAGCCGACTACATGGCGCGTTTGTGGGCGCTTGGCGGCTTGGGCTAGGCGATTGCGGGGCTGCCGCCCGGCAGTCCCCGGACGCGCTGCTTTCGAATGCCAAGGCGCCAATCGTCTATCGGGTTCATGCAGCAAAAGTGAAAACGCCATGACCTCCCCCAACTTCGCCAGCGGCACCGTCTGGACGGGCGACAACCTGCCCGTCATGCGCGGCGTCAACTCCGCCTGCGTCGACCTCATCTACCTCGACCCGCCTTTCAATTCCAACGAAGATTACGCCGCCCCCATCGGCAGCCGAGCGGCCGGCGCCGCCTTCAAAGACACCTGGACGCTCTCCGACATTGACGTTTACGAACATGGCGAACTCGCTGAACGCAGCCCGGCCGCCTACGCTGTCATCGACGCGGCGCGGCAGACCCACGGCAAAAGCATGATGAGCTATCTGATCATGATGGCCGTGCGGCTGATAGAAATGCGGCGCATCCTCACGCTGTCCGGATCGATTTATTTGCATTGCGATGACACGGCCAGCCATTATCTTAAGCTGCTGATGGACTCTATCTTTGGTATAACTAACCTGCGCGCGCAGATCATTTGGCGGCGCTATGGTTCGCACAACGACTCCAAGAAGTTCGGCAGGGTCTACGACACGCTGCTGTATTACGCAATGGACGGCAAGGGCGTCTGGAATCCGACTTACACGCCTCTCGATCCTGAATATGTAAGAACGACATATCGTTATGAAGATGAGCGAGGCCGCTTTACCACCGCGCCATTGCACGCCGGCGGACTCACGGGTGGCGGTTATTCATATGAGTTTCGCGGCTTTAACAGAGTCTGGCGATACCCAGAAGCGCGGATGTACGAGTTAGAAGCTGACAACCGCATTCATCAATCGTCTACCGGCAAGGGGCCGCCACGCAGGAAAGTCTACCTGCACGAGTCCAAAGGCGTCCCGGCGTCGAATCTATGGACGGACATCAAGGCGCTAACCGGCAGTCACCGCGAACGCACAGACTATCCAACGCAGAAGCCGCTGGCGCTGCTTGACCGTATCATCACTGTATCCAGCAACCCCGGCGACCTCGTGTTCGACCCCTTCTGCGGCTGCGCGACGACCCTCGTCGCCGCAGACCGGCTGAACCGGCAATGGGCGGGCATCGACCTCTCGCCGCTGGCGGTCAAGCTGGTTGACGCGCGCATCCGCGACGACCGCGGCGCGCTTTGGGGTGGCGCCATCGTCCGCGATGATCCGCCGCTGCGCACGGACTTCGGCAAGCTGCCCAATTATCGCACGCACCGCCACCGCCTCTATGGCGAGCAGGAAGGCGTCTGCAAAGGCTGCGACACGCATTTCCCCTTCAAGGTCATGGAAGTCGATCACATCCTGCCGCGCAGCAAAGGCGGCAGCGACCATTACGAGAACTTGCAGCTGCTCTGCACGCATTGCAACAAAAGCAAGGGCAGCAAGACCATGGCGGAGTGGCGCGCCCTAAGCGGATAGCGGCGGCACACGCCACTTGACAATTTTCCGCTAAGATATTCTAATTTGCGTTAGATTAGCGGGAGGCGAATCATGCCTTTGAAAATCGCGATGATTGGCGCGGGCTCCGTCGGTTTCACCCGCCGGCTGATGACTGATTTGCTCACCGTGCCCGAATTTGCGGATACCCATTTCGCGCTGATGGATATCTCCGCGCGCAATTTGAGCATGGTGGCGCAGCTCTGCGAACGCGACATCAAAGCCAATGGCTTGCCGGCCATGGTCTCGTCCAGCCTGGATCGGCGGGAAGCGATCGCCGATGCCGATTACGTCATCTGCATGATTCGGCAGGGCGGGCTGGACGCCTTCGCGCTGGATATTGACATCCCGCTGAAGTACGGCGTCGATCAATGCGTCGGCGATACCATCTGCGCTGGCGGCATCATGTACGGGCAGCGCACCATCCCGGCCCTCCTGGAGATTTGCCGCGACATCCGCGAGGTCGCCAGGCCGGGCGCGCTCTTCCTCAATTATTCCAACCCGATGGCGATGAACACCTGGGCTTGCAACAAATATGGCGGCGTGCGCACCATCGGCTTATGTCATGGCGTGCAGCACGGCCACGAGCAGATCGCCGAGTGCATTGAGCTTTGGGCGCGGCGCGAAGGCCTGATCGCCCAGGACGAGCGGGTAACGCGCGATGATGTCGATATCATCTGCGCCGGCATCAATCATCAGACTTGGTACCTGCAAATTCGCTGGCGCGGCCTGGATATCGTGCCGCGCTTGCTGGAACTGTTCGAGGCCCATCCGCAATTCAGCGAAGAAGAAAAAGTGCGGATTGATGTGCTGCGGCGCTTCGGTTATTACTCGACCGAATCCAACGGGCATTTGAGCGAATACGTGCCCTGGTATCGCAAGCGTCCAGACGAAATCAAGGACTGGATCAGCCTGAATCGCTGGATCCTGGGCGAGACTGGCGGATACCTGCGCGTCTGCACCGAGGGGCGGAATTGGTTCGAGACCGATTTCCCCAATTGGCTGGAAGAAGAGCCGCCCACGATTACGGCGGAGGATCGCAGCCTGGAACACGGCTCCTACATCATTGAGGGGCTGGAGACCGGGCGCGCCTATCGCGGGCATTTTAATGTGCCGAATCGCGGCTATATCACCAATCTGCCCGAGGGCTGCGTGGTCGAGATCCCCGGTTATGTCGACAGGAATGGCGTTAATATGCCTGTCGTTGGCGATTTGCCCCTGGCTTGCGCGGCCACCTGCTCGGCCAGCGTGCGCGTGCAAGGGATGGCGATGGAAGCGGCTGTTCATGGCGATGCGACCCTGCTGAAGCAGGCGATGCTGCACGACCCGCTGGTAGGCGCGGTCTGCAACCCGGAAGAAGTCTGGCAGATGACGGACGAGCTGCTTGTCGCGCAGGCGCAATGGCTGCCGAATTACGCGACGGACGAGATCGAGGCGGCGCGGAAGCGACTGGCGGCGCACGAGCGAAATGGCGCCCGCGTGACCCTGAGCAATTCTACAGGCGCGGCGCGGCTGCATACGCGGACGGTGGAAGAACTGGCGGCGGAAAAACGAGCGTCGTAGGCGGCGAGGAATTGCCCCCACCCCAAACCCCTCCCTGACCGCCAGTGTCTACGCGGCGCATGAAGAGGGAGGGGCTTAAACGCCGCTTTTCCGCGAGAATTCTCCCCTTCGCTCCCTGTGGGGGCAAGGGGCCGGGGGATGGGGGTTGTCTGCCCGTCACACGCGAATCTGTAGGGGCGATTCTGTGAATCGCCCGCATGGACGAAATATCGTGAACAGCACAAACGGCGCCGAGCCGATTCTCGAAGTCAAAAATCTAAAAACGCATTTCTTCACCGACAAGGGCGTGGTGCAGGCGGTCAAGGGCGTGAGCTTTACCCTCGCCAACAAACAGACCCTCGGCATCGTCGGCGAGAGCGGCTGCGGCAAGAGCGTCACCGCCAGCTCGATCATGCAATTGATCAAATCGCCCCCCGGCGAAATCGTCGACGGCGAAATCATATTCCGGCGGCAGAAGCGGCGCGCCGAGACCATCGACATCGTATCGCTCGACCCCAAAGGCGTCGAGATGCGCAGCATACGCGGCGGCGAGATCTCGATGATCTTTCAAGAGCCGATGACCTCGCTGAATCCGCTGCATACGGTCGGCCGCCAGATCGCCGAAGTGGTCGCGCTGCATCAAGGGCTGAATCGCAAGCAGTCGCTGAAAGTGGCGATAGACATGCTCGACCGCGTGCGCATCGCCGACCCGCGCGAACGCGTCAAGCAGTATCCGCATCAACTGAGCGGGGGCATGCGCCAGCGGGTGATGATCGCCCTGGCGCTGTCTTGCAATCCGTCAATCTTGATCGCCGATGAGCCGACCACCGCGCTGGATGTCACGATTCAGGCGCAGATCATCGATTTGATGGAGAAGCTGCAAGACGACTTCGGCTCGTCCATTATCATCATCACCCACAATCTGGGCGTGGTCTCGCAGATGGCCGATTACGTCGCCGTGATGTACTTCGGGCGCATCGTCGAATATGGCACGACGGTGGATATCTTCCGCAACCCGCAGCATCCGTATACGGTGGGCTTGCTGGAGTCGATCCCGGTCTTGGGGCGGCGCAAGGATATCCTCGTGCCGATCGAAGGCATCGTGCCTAACGCGACGACGGAGATCCCGGGCTGCGCCTTCGCCGATCGCTGCCCGCATGTGATGGCGAAATGCCGCGCGCACTTGCCGCCGCCGACGCGCGTCGATGGCGAGCATCAGGTGGCTTGCTGGCTGCATGAAACAGGCGCGGAGCAGCCGGCCGTGGTCGCCTGAGCAATGGAAATTAACTTGCTGGCAGTGCCGGCGGGCTAATTTTTGTCAACCAGCGAGCCGGCTTGGGTCACCGAACTGGTAGAAGCTGGCGAGCTGCCGCCAGTCGAGGAACGCCTGCCAGAAAACCCGCAGGTCATCTTGTATTCGGGCATGTCGGTTGGTCCTGGCGTCTATGGCGGCGTCTGGCGCGATTTCTCGGCGGTGCCGACGGCGGGCTGGAACTTGTGCGCCCGTCAAACCCAGGGCTGGTTCGGCATCAATTACATCTATGGCGAATCGCTTGTCAAGTCCGGTCCGATGTTCTTGCGCAAGGACAACCTCGAGCCGCTGCCGAACCTGGCGACGGATTGGGAATGGAGCGAAGACGGCAAGACCCTGGTGATGAACATCATCGAGGGCGCGAAATGGTCCGATGGCGCTCCCTTCGGCGTGCATGACATCATGTTCACTTGGGAGCATGTCATCCTGGACGAGAACGTGAACTCGTGGACGAACCGCTCGACCTGGCAGATCGGCGGCGAAGACATTGGCCTCGAGCAGACGGGCGACAACCAGATCACCTGGACTTTCCCCGTGGAATACCCGGTCCAGTGGCTGTTCAACATGGACTTCCTCGACTTCAACATCTGCGCCGAGCATGCCTACGCGCCGATGCACCCGGCTATCAATGCCGATTCCGACTACGACGCCTTCGAGACCTTCCAGGTGCAGGACGATTTGCCCGTGCCGACGATGGGCCCCTGGGTGGCGGTCGATTATCAGATCGACGAGTTCATGGTGCATCGCCGCAATCCCTATTACTGGAAGGTTGACGAAGCGGGCAACCAACTGCCCTATCTGGAAGAGGTAACCTTCGAGAAGGGTCCTAGCGGCATCGGTCGCACGCTCGGCACGCTTGCGGGCTCGATTGATCACACCAATCTCGAGAACCCCAGCACCTATGTAGAAGCGATCACGCGCTCGCAAGAGGATGACGCGCACTTCCGCATCGAGTGGGGTCCCGAGACCTTGTCCTTCAATATCGAGTTCAATCTGTCGTCCACGTTGGGCGTGCAGAACGAGCGCGATCAGGCGCTGCGCGATCTCTTCCGCGACTTGCGTTTCCGCCGGGCGGTGCAGCACGCCGTTGATGGCGATGGCATCGGGCAAGCGGTGATTCGCGGTCCTTTCATGCGCGCTTTCGCCGGCGGCATCACGCCGGGCTCGCCTTACTTCGATATCGACAGCGTTGTCTACTATCCCCACTCGCCGGATTCCGCGCGCGCTTTGTTGGCGGAGCTGGGCTTCGAGGATACTGACGGCGACGGCATCGTGAATTGGACGGACGGTCCCCTGGCTGGCGAGAACCTGGTTGTCGTCCTGAATACCAGCGTCGCCGCCGAAGCCACGGGCCAGATCGGCGATGCCTTTGTCCTCTTGATGCAGGAAGTCGGCGTACAGGTGAACTTGCGTCCGCTGCAGGGCCCCGCCGCTGGCGACGCCATCACCACCGGCACATGGGAGATGCGCGTCGACCGCGCCGGGCAAGAGTACACCACCTCCTTCACCCGCTGCCGCGACCTGGGTCCGGTGACGGATCTCTCGCCCGATTTCCACCGCGCCGACGGCGGCAGCCGCGACCTGCTGGACTTCGAGGCCGAGATCGTCGAGATCGTGAACGACTTCTGCCTGGAGCCGGACTTTGAAACGCGCAAGGCTTTGATATCGCGCTATATCACGCTCTTCACCGAGAACGTCTACCACGTGGGCGGCATCATCGGGCGCTATGGGCTGGCATTGGCGAAGCGCTTCAACAACATTCCGGTTGGCGCGCCGCCCTTCTTCTATCAGTGGACTTGGGGCAACGTCATTCCGGAAGCCGTTTGGGTGAACCCGGACGACCAGATCGCCGAGATCTTCCCGAATACCTTGCCAGACTACGGCATGGACGATATGTAAATTGTCCGCCGCCGGCATAGCCAGGGGTCGCTCTGGCGATTGCAGTTGAGACAGGGGCGCGCGTCGACGCGCCCCTGTTGCCCTTTGCCGGCATAATGTTTATACTGTAGCCCGTCGAGCGTCCGCGCTAAATCTTGAATGGACGAGTCAAACCTGAATGGCGCGTTACATCGTTAATCGCCTCCTATCATCAATCTTCATCCTGATCGTCATCACCATCGTGGCGTTCACGATCATTCAGATTCCGCCGGGCGATTTCGCCGAGGTCTACAAGGCGGAGTTGGTGGCGCTGGGCGGCACATCGGAAGAACAAGCCGAAGAAGCAGCCAACCGCCTGCGCGACAAATACGGCTTGCTGGATCCAATTCCGGTACAGTACATCAAGTGGATAGGCGCCATTGTCTTGCGCGGCGACTTCGGCTGGTCATTCTCGCAGCGCGTGGATGTCAGCCAGTTGCTGGCGCAGCGCCTGCCGCGAACGCTCTGGATTGCCTTATCCGCGCATGCCATCTCGTCTCTGGTGGGCATCATCCTGGGCATCTACGTCGCCAACCGCCAATACAGCTTTGCCGATAATACCGCGGCCGCTTTCGCTTTCTTCGCGACCTCGTTTCCGCGTTTTTCCATCGCCTTGATCATCATGTACTTTTTGGCTTTTGTGCTGGGCTGGGAGCATGTCAGCGCCATGCACTCGCCCGAGTTTCGTTATGCGCCCTGGTCAATAGAAAAGGCGATCGATCTGCTGAAACACGTGGGACCGGTGATTTTGATCGCCGGCTTGGGCGGCGTCGCGCGCAACCTGCGGGTGATGCGCGGCAACCTGCTCGACGTGCTGAACCAGCAATATGTGACGACGGCGCGCTCCAAGGGCTTGGACGAAGGCCGCGTGCTCAATCGTCACGCCGTGCCAAACGCGCTGCATCCCATCATCGCCTATCAAGGCACGGTGCTGCCCTATATGCTGCAGGGCGAGTTGGAAGCCGCCATCGTCTTTGGCTTGCCCACCATCGCGCCCATGTTCGCCGAAGCCCTTTTGAAGCAGGATGTCTTCTTGTCCGGCAGCATCATGCTGCTTTATGGCATATTGCTCATCGCCGGCAACTTCATCGCCGATATGGCGCTGGGCATTCTCGATCCACGTATTTCTTACAGTTAGCGGCAGGGTGTGATGAAGGCGCAAGAACCTTACGACGACGCGCTTGCGACTGCGGAAGAGTCCGAAGAGAGCAGCGACTCGTATTCGCAGCTTGTCTGGCAGCGCTTCAGCCGCAGCAAAGCCGCCATCGTCGGCGGGCTGATGATTGTGATGCTGATCGTGCTGGCGATCTTCCCCGAATTCTTTTCGCCCTACAACCTCTACGCGACCGCCCTGGGCGATTCCTACACGCCGCCGACGCAGATTCGCTTCTTTGATCTGGACGGCGCCTTCAGCTTCCGCCCCTTCGTCTACAAGCAAGAATTGGAGATCGACCCGGTCACCTATCAGGCGCGGCCCAAGCTCGACCCCGACAATCGCTATAACGTCCAGTTCTTCGTGCGCAGCTGGGAATACAAACTCTTTGGCCTCATCACGACGGACCTGCATCTCTTCGGGCTGGATACCGATGAAGTGCGGCTGCATCTGCTCGGCACGGACCGCTTCGGGCGCGACCTCTGGGGGCGGATCTGCCTGGCGGGGCGGGTGTCGCTCTCGCTGAGCATCCTGGCGGCGGTGATCGCCATCGTCATCGGCTCATCGGTCGGCGTGATCTCCGGTTATTATGGCGGCGCCATCGACAATGTCATCCAACGATTCGTGGAAGTGGTGATGTCCTTCCCAGAGCTGCCGCTGTGGATGGCGCTGGCGGCGGTGATTCCATCGACATGGTCGGGCGAGCAGAAATTCCTGGTCATGGCATTCATCTTCCCCTTTTTGCGCTGGGCGGTGCTTGCGCGCGAGGTGCGCGGCAAGGTGCTTTCCCTGCGCGAGACCGACTTTATCCTGGCGGCGAAAGAGCAGGGCGCAAGCGATATTCGCATCATATTCAAGCATCTCTACCCCAATGTGCTCAGCCATGTCATCGTGATCCTGACCTTGATGATCCCGGACATCATCTTGGCCGAAGCCTTCCTCAGCTTCCTCGGCATCGGCATCAACGAGCCGCTGACCAGCTGGGGCTTCTTGATGAAGAGCGCCCAAAGCCTCGAGACCCTGGGGCAAAACACCTGGATCCTGACGCCGGTGATCTTCATCGTGGTGGCGGTGCTGGGGCTGAACTTCCTGGGCGATGGCTTGCGCGACGCCGCCGACCCCTATTCCAACCTGTAGGGGCGAGCCATCGGGTCCCCCGCGCCAATTGAGACCTGTAGGGGCGAGCCATCGGGTCGCCCGCGCCAATAGAGACCGGTAGGGGCGAGCCATTGGGTCGCCCGCCCAAGACAGGAAGCGACGGATCCAGCATGGAACAAGACGTCATCCTCAAAGTCAATGACCTCAAGATGCACTTTCCCTTGCGCCAAGGGCTCTTGCAGCGGCAGGTCGGCACGATCAAAGCCGTCGATGGCCTCAGCTTTGAACTGCGCGAGCAAGAAGTCATGGGCTTGGTCGGCGAGAGCGGCTGCGGCAAAACGACGGTCGGGCGGGCGCTCCTGCGCTTATACGACCCGACCGGCGGCGAAGTGCTCTTTCACCGCGCCGATGGCAGCTGGGTGGATGTCGCGAAAATCAGCCGCCGCGAGATGAAAGACCTGCGCAAAGAGATGCGCATGATCTTTCAAGACCCCTTCAGTTCGCTGAATCCGCGGCTGACGGTGCGCGATATCATCGCCGAGCCCCTGGTGATCCATGGCGAGGCTTCGGGCGATGCGGTGACGGCGCGCGTGGCCGAGCTGATGCAGGCGGTCGGCTTGAAGCCGGCCTATATGGGCCGTTATCCGCATGAATTCTCCGGCGGGCAGCGGCAGCGGATTGGCGTGGCGCGCACCCTGGCGCTTAATCCGCGGCTGATCGTCGCCGACGAGCCGGTCTCGGCGCTGGATGTCTCGGTGCAGGCGCAAGTGCTGAATCTGCTGCAAAATTTGAAGGACGACTTGCGGCTGACATTCATCTTCATCTCGCACGATCTGTCGGTTGTCGAGCATATCTGTGATAGAATCGCGGTGATGTACGTGGGCAAGCTGGTGGAGCTGGCGCCGACGGCCGAGTTGCTGCGCCGGCCGCGGCATCCCTATACCGAGGCCCTGGTATCCGCCGTGCCGCCGGCCGACCCGCTGATTAAGATGGAGCGGATCATCCTGGAAGGCGATGTGCCGAGCCCGGCGAACCCGCCCGCCGGCTGCGTCTTTCATCCGCGCTGCCGCTATGCAAAGGACATCTGTCGCGAAGAGGCGCCGCCGCTCGCCCGGATTGGACCGAACCACAGCGCGCGCTGCCACTTCGCCGATGAGTTGGCGCTTCAAGGAGTCGCCGATGTCGCAATTGAAGCCCCAGCCTGACCCCGCGCGGGCGAACCCCCGCCCTGTGTCCAGGCGCGCTCAAAACGAGGGCGGCGCCACTAGCTGGGGCGTCTTTGCGGCACTGCCATTTGCGCTGCCTGTTGTCGGCGCGGTCATCGCTTTGCTTGTCGATGGCGATAATCCATTGACGCGGGTTCACGCCCGGCAGAGCATCGGCGCGGTCTTGACGCTTCTTCTCTCCTTTTTCGCCTGGGCGGTCGGCGGATACTTGATCAGCTTGATACCCATCGCTGGACCCATCGTGGCAATAGCGCTCTTCTCGCTGGTGATCGCGCTGGCTGGTTTTCTGGCGGCGAACTGGCTGATCAGCCTGTTGATGGCGCTGCGCGGCGAGGAACGAACGATTCCCCTGGCGAATCGCGTGGTCGTCCGTCTCTTCGGCGCCGACGCGGCGATCACGAAAAGCGCTTGACGAGGCGTCGACTTGATGCTGCTGCCGCGATTGCGCGAGGAAGTCTGTCGGCTGCATGCCGAATTGCCCAAGAACAACCTGGTGGCTTGGACGAGCGGCAATATCAGCGCGCGCGATCCAGCGACCGGGCTGGTGGTCATCAAACCGAGCGGGCTGCGCTTTGACGACCTGAAGCCTGCCAACATGGTCCTCGTCGACTTGCAGGGGCGCGTGGTCGAGGGCGACTTGACGCCCTCCTCCGATACCGTATCGCACTGTTATATCTACCGGAAGATGCCTGCCGTGAATGGCGTGGCGCACACGCATTCGCGCTTTGCGACGGCTTTCGCAGTTGTCGGCCAAGCGATTCCCTGCGCGACCACGGCGATGGCGGATGAATTTGGCGGCGAGATCCCCTGCGCCGGCTTTGGCTTGATCGGCGGCGAAGCGATCGGGGCGCTGGTTGTCGAGGCGCTTTCGGGGCATCGCAGCCCGGCGGCATTGCTGCGCAGTCATGGCGTATTCACGATTGGCGACAGCGCGGAAGAAGCCGTCAAGGCGGCGGTGATGACGGAGGACAACGCGGCCATCGTCTGGCACGCGCGGCAGCTGGGCGCGGTGAAGCCGATAGCGCCGGAGGATATCGACCGCCTGTACGAGCGCTATCAGAACGTCTATGGCCAGCGCTGATTGTTCGCCGGCAGAGATTTGTAGGGGCGACACTTGTCTCGCCCTTAAGGCGTAACCGTCTTGATCTATTGGAATTGTAGACACACGCGCCGCCCTGCGACCGCCCACGCAAAACACATTGCGGACCGCTGGGTTTCGCTCTCCTTCCCTAGCTCGCTGGGGCAAGGGGCCGGGGGATGGGGTGAAATCTTCCCGCAATGTAAACAGGAGCGACTTTGTATGTCGCCCGCCCGCACGGACTTCGCGGATGGGACTCATAAAGAGACAAAGACCGATTGATGTGCAGTAAAGGGAATCAGTGAAATGGCACTCAGCGACTACCAAATCTGGTTCTTGACCGGCAGCCAGCATCTCTACGGTCCCGAAGGCATCCAGCAGGTCGGGCGCAATTCGCGCGAAATCACGGCGAATCTGGATGCAGCCGCGGCGATACCCGTCTCGGTCGTCTACAAGCCGGTTTTGACGACAGCGGAGGAAATCGCCGGCATCTGCAGCGAAGCCAACAACGACGCGCGCTGCATCGGCGTCATCGCCTGGATGCACACCTTCTCGCCAGCGAAAAACTGGATCGCCGGGCTGTCCCTGCTGCGGAAGCCGCTGCTGCACCTGCACACGCAGTACAACCGCGACATCCCCTGGTCGCGGATTGATATGGATTTCATGAACTTGAACCAAGCCGCGCATGGCGATCGCGAATTCGGCTTCATGCTGAGCCGGCTGCGAATGCGGCGCAAGGTCGTGGTCGGGCATTGGCGCGATGCGACTGTGCAGGCGCAAATCGGCGTCTGGGCGCGGGCGGCGGCGGCCTGGCACGAGACCGGGCGCGTCAAGGTGGCGCGATTCGGCGATAATATGCGCTCCGTCGCGGTGACCGAAGGCGACAAGGTAGCGGCGCAGGCGCAGTTCGGCTATTCCGTGAATGGCTACGGCGTCGGCGATTTGGTCGCGCTTGTGAATCAGGTCGGCGATGACGAGATCGACGCCCTCGTCGCGGAATACGAGATGGCGTATCGGATGAGCGCCGATCTGCGGGTGGGCGGCGAGCGTCAGGCGTCGATTCGCGAGGCGGCGCGGATTGAGATCGGCTTGGCGCAGTTCCTGAGCGATGGCGGCTTCACCGCTTTCACCACCACCTTTGAAGATTTGCATGGCTTGGCGCAGCTGCCCGGGCTGGCGGTCCAGCGCTTGATGGCAGCCGGCTACGGTTTTGGCGCGGAAGGCGACTGGAAAACGGCGGCGCTGCTGCGGTCGCTGAAAGTGATGGCCGAGGGGCTGCCTGGCGGCACGTCCTTCATGGAGGATTACACCTATCATTTCGCGCCGGGCAATATGGCGGTGCTGGGCGCGCACATGCTGGAAGTCTGCCCGAGCATCGCCGCTGGGCAGCCGAGCCTGGAAGTCCATCCCCTGGGCATCGGCGGCAAAGCCGATCCAGCGCGGCTGATCTTCGATACGGCGGCCGGGGCGGCGCTGAACGCCTCGCTGATCGATATGGGCGACCGCTTTCGCATGATCGTGAACACCGTTGACGTAATCGAGCCGGAAGAACCGCTGCCGAATCTGCCGGTGGCGCGCGCTTTATGGCGACCGCATCCCGATTTGGCGGTCGGCGCGGCCGCCTGGATAACCGCCGGCGGCGCCCATCACACCGTCTTCAGCCAAGCGCTGAAGCCCGAGCATCTCTACGATTTCTGCGAGATAGCTGGCGTCGAGCACGTCCAGATCGACCGGTCGACAGAACTGCGCGCCTTCAAAAACGAGCTGCGCTGGAATGACTTGGCCTATAAGCTGGGCGGCTAGGACGCGTTCTCACTTCTGTTTCATTCGCGATCTATTTCGACAGGCCTTAGAGCGCCGCGCGCAGGTCGCGTAGACACTGACCGCCGACACTGCGGGTCAAAGGCCCCCTGCAGCGCCGTACGTTCACTGCAACCTGTAAGGCTTGTCCAATACTGACGATTTTCCGCCAGGTTCTGGTTGTGCAGCGAGCGGGACGAGCCACCGGCTCGCCCCTACAGCTGATGAATTTGAGCGAATAGTAGCGGAACTGGCGCAGAATTTGTCCAGGCCTTTCTCCCCTTCCCTACGTTGCTGGGTCAAGGGGCCGGGGGATGGGGTTTGTCGCCGCGCCACCTCGCCCCCGACTTGTCAAAATGCCTTCGTCTGCTATAAAGTGATACTTATGCGCCGTCGACATCAAACGATGGCAGCAGTGGCGCCCATTTCACATGATGAGGGAATCTGACCATGGCAACATCGGGCGAGTCGTCCCACCACGTCGGGTTAGTTCGCAATCTCGGCTTATTTGATATCACGATGATCGGCGTCGGCGCGATGATCGGCGCCGGCATCTTCGTCTTGACGGGCATCGCGGCCGGCACGGCGGGCCCCGCGCTGATCCTGGCTTTCGCCATGAACGGCGTCATCACCGTCTTGACCGCGATGGTCTACGCGGAGCTGGGCTCGGCGATACCCGAAGCCGGCGGCGGTTACCTCTGGGTCAAGGAGGGCTTGCCGGGCCCCAACGGCTTCCTGGCTGGCTGGATGAGCTGGTTCGCGCATGCCGTGGCCGGCAGCTTATACGGCGTCGGCTTTGGCGGCTTCATCTATGAGCTGCTGCGGATCCTGTTTCTCGATCCAGCCGCGCATCATGACGAGCATATCGGCGTCTTCCTGCGGGGCCCGCTGCATTTGCCCTTCGGCATCGAACTGACCGAAGCCGATCTGGTGCAGAAGATCTTCGCCGTGCTCATTATTCTGCTCTTCCTCTATATCAATTACAAAGGCACATCGGAGACGGGCGCGGTCGGCAATATCGTGACGGTGCTGAAAGTGGTGATCATCGGCGTCTTCATCGTCAGCGGCATGTTCGTGATCTTCGGCGATCCCGCGCGTTTCGAGAACTTCCAGCCCTTCGCGCCCAACGACATCATCGGCATCGTCAGCGCCATGGGCTTGACCTTCATCGCCTTTGAAGGCTACGAGATCATCGTGCAGGCCGGCGAAGAAGTGAAAGATCCGCGCAGGAATATCCCGCGGGCGGTCTTCCTGTCGCTCGCGATTGTCGTGCCGATTTATATGCTGGTGGCTTTTGTCGTCATCGGGGCGGTCGACCCGCCGGAAGGCCGGCTCATCCACGAATGGCTGGGCGACCTGGGCGAGATCGGCATCGCCCGCGCAGCCGATCAGTTTATGCCGCTTGGGCTCTTCCTCATCATGGTCGGCGGTCTGCTCTCCACCATGAGCGCGCTGAACGCCACCACCTTCTCATCGACCCGCGTTTCCTTTGCGATGGGGCGCGATCGGGCGCTGCCGGATAGCTTCTCCACCGTCAGCTCCAAGACGCGCACGCCGCATATCGCCCTGGGCTGGTCGGGACTGCTGATTATTTTCGTGGCTTTGACGCTGCCGATAGAAGACGTGGCCGCTTCCGCCGATATCATGTTCATCCTGCTCTTCCTGCAGGTGAATCTGGCGGTGATCACCATCCGCAGCAAATATGGCAAAGACCTGAAATATGGCTTCCTGCTGCCCTTCTTCCCCATCTTGCCCATGATCGCGATCGGCATGCAATTCCTGCTGCTGCTCTCGCTCTTCAACGTCTCGATTATCGCCTGGATTTACGCGGCGGTCTGGATTGGCGGCGGCTTCCTGATCTACTACTTCTACGCGCGGCCCCGCCAGGAACGCGCCCACCGCACCCCGGTCGTGCAGCAGACCGAGCTGATGCAGCCGACCCTGGACGCGCCCTATCGCGTGCTGGTGCCGGTCGCCAATCCCGATTCGCTTTCGACCCTGCTGCCGCCAGCCGTGCACGCCGCCCGGACGCATGGCGGCAAAGTGACCCTGCTGCATATCGTGACCGTGCCTTCGCCGACGCCTTTGTCTTCGGGTTATCGCTACCTGGATGCCAGCGAGGCTCTGCAGGAACAGGCGATTTCCATGGTGCGCGATGAAGACGTGGCGGTCGAATACATCGTGCGGGTGGCGCGGCGGGTGTCGCCAGCCATCATCGACACTGCGCGCGAACAGCAGGCTGATCTGGTGGTCATCGGCTGGCAAGGCGTGAAGGACCAACAGGGCGTGACGACGGTCGGCCAAAATATCGACCAGGTCCTCAGCGAGGTCAACTGCGACGTCTTGATGCTGCAGCCGGGCGATACCGCGCGCGCGAAGCGCATCTTGCTGCCCGTGGCCGAGCCGCGCCAGGTCGGCTATTCCCTGCGGCTGATTCAGCTGCTGTCGGCGGCGGAAACGGAACTGGACCTGCTGCACGTCTTCTCGATTGACACGACGCAAGCCGAGCGCGAACGCATGACCCGCTCGCTGCAGCGCGAGATTGACGAGCTGAAGCTCTCGGGCGCGACGGCGCGCCTAATCACCGAAGTGGCTCGCGACCGGCTGGACGCGATTGTCGAGGCGGCGAGGGATTACGATTACCTCGCGCTCGGCGAAACGCGCGATCCCGGTTATCAGCAGCGCCTCTTTGGCAATACCTCAATGATCATCGCCGATCGGACGCGCACGCCAGTCGTGCTGGTGCATCGCGAAACGAGCGCGGTCGGCTTCGGGCTGAAGCGCATGGCCAGCTGGGTGGGCGGCGGTTATGCCGATGTCGATCCGGAATCGCGCGAACGCCTGGAAGAGCAAGGCTATATCGTCGATGGCGAGGCGACGGCGGAAGCGGACGGCGGCAAACTGAAGTCGTCGGTGAGCCAGCCGGTGATCTTCGTGATCGGCGCCCTGACCATCCTCGCGGCGTTCATGATGTTCGCCGGCAATGGCGAGACGCTGACCTGGATCGGCGCTGTGCTTTACTTTGGCGCGCTGCTGCTGTTCACCGTGGTGTCGGTGCGGGCGGCGCGCTCGCCGGGCTAGGCAGCGCCTGCGATTTCTGCTGCGGCGGGCGACCTGACAGGCAGCCCCTACAAATGCGTTCCTTGGTTACCAACTGTAGGGGCGATTCTGTGAATCGCCCACAGAATTCTAACCGGCACAGCGGGAAGCGAGATCTTTTGCCTGGGCGGCGGCATATTCGCGCGTGTGTCTGCCGGTCTTCGCGGAGTTGCGAGCGACCTGATAGGTAGCCCCTACAGCTCTGCGCGCGCGGGCGACCTGATAGGTAGCCCCTACACTGCCTCGTCGGCGCGTTTGCCACCTGTGTGTACGGGCGAGCCGGCGGCTCGCCCCTACGAAAACGGCTCGTTTCGTGGGCGACCTGATAGGATAGCCCGTGCGCCCCTACCAATAGGCTTCGGGCGAGCGTTTCCGCGCTTCGATCTGCCCCCGCAGGCGCTCCATGAGATCGACCCCCAGCTGCCGGCAGAGATCGATCATATCGATCGGCACCCAATTCTCAATCAGAAAATCGCCTTCGCGCTTCCACCAGTCGAAGTCGCGCAGGGTGATGAGCTTGCCATTCGCGGGAATGCCGGCGTATTCGCCATTGCTGTAGGAGAAAGCCGAATCCCAGATGCCGCCGCAGGCATAATTCCCCTCGCCAATGAAGCCCATGTTCTTGCCGCCGCGCTCGACATCCAGCTGGCGATCGCCGAAGCCATGGAGCCAATTGCGCTGGTGAAAATCTTCAAATTCCTCGAGCGTGAAGCAGCCGCCGATGCCGCTGGGTCCATACCATTTCATATCGCGATGCCAATACTTGTCTTGCTCCATGCGGCTCATGTCATCGCCATCGCGCGCGCGGACGTAGCGCATCAGCCCCTGACCCATGGCTTGGACCAGCTGCAGGCTTTTCCGCGATTCCAGCGGGTCCTGCTCCGTCAGCAGGATGCCGTCTTTGGCGACGGGACCGGGGATCTTGCCGCCATCGAAGCCGGGCGAAGGCGGCAGCACTTGATAGCCGGCTTGGCGCATGACCGAGAGGATGTCGTACTGGACGTAGCTCTCGGCGATTTTGCCCTCGCGCATGACGTAGAATTGCCCGAACCAGATATTGGTCTTCGCCCCCGTCGCCGGGATGCCGAGCCAGTCCTTGACGAATGTGCCAGTCAGATAACCGCAGCCGCTGACCCACTCGCCGCCGACTTCGCCCGCCCATTCCGACTCGCCCGTTTCGATGCCGCCCATGAAGACATAGGGGCGAATCTTGAGATCGGGGAAGGCATGCAGCAGCGGCAGCCAGAAATCCGAAATCAGGGCGTCGACGCCGAGCAGCTGGTCGATGGGCGCCGCGCCATTCCAATCGACATCCTCATGCACGGCGGCGCGGATGGCGGCCGGGACATTCTCGACGCCGACATGGTTGAGCTTCTGCCAGTAATCCCAGACGGCGTCTTTGTTCTGCTGATTCAGACGACTTGACATGATCACTGCTCCAGTCTGATATGAGCGCGGGCGACCCGCTGGCTCGCCCCTACGGATTTCCATTCGCGCGGGCGACCCGATGGGTAGCCCCTACGGATTTCCGTTCGCGGGCGACCCGATGGGTAGCCCCTACGGATGTCCATTCGCGCGGGCGACCCGCTGGCTCGCCCCTACAAAAACCCTTTGCCGGTCACGCACTGTAGGGGCTTGCCTTGGCAAGCCCGTTCGACTCTGCGCTCTCTGTGTCTCCTCTTTTCCTCTGTGGTGAAATACCGGGCAATTCCTACCCCTTCACCGCGCCGGAGGTCAAGCCCTTGACCAGCTGCCCCTGGAAGATGAAGACGACGATGATGATCGGCACGGCGGCGGATACCGCGGCGGCCGCGGCCAGCGTGATATGCCCGGGATCTTCGCCCGCGGCGTACTTCGAGATCGCCACCGTCAGCGTCCAGTTGGATTGCGTCAAGATGCGCACCAGCAGAAAGTCGCTGTAGGCGAGCAGCAGCGTGAAAAGCGCGGTCGAGACGATGCCGGGCCACATAATCGGGATGATGACCGATATGAAAGCGGTCAGGCGGTTCGCGCCATCGACCATGGCCGATTCTTCGATTTCTTTGGGGATGTTCATGAAGAAGCTGCGCAGCATCCAGATCGTGAAGGGCTGATTGATGGCGACCAGGGTGATGATCAGCAGGATATGCGTGTCGTACAAGCCCGAGCGCTGGCCGAACCACCAATAAGGCAGGATGTAAGCCATGCCCGGCAGCGAACGGAAGCCGAGCGCGGTGACCAGAATCAGCACGCCCAGGATGCCGCTGTAACGCGCCAAGCCGTAACCCGCCATGCAGCCAATCGAGATCGAGATGCATATCGTGCCGGCCGTGACGATGATCGTGTTCAGGAAGTAATCGTAAAAGGTCTGCGTTTTGACGAATTCGGGAATCTGCACGAGTACGAAGAAGCCGGCGGCCAGCACCGCCAGATATACGACGCCGCGCGGGACGGGGAAGCGCTTGGCGTTGATGGCGACCATGACCAGCGCGCCGAAAATCGCCGCCAGGATGATCACAATCAGCAGCGGTTCATCCGGGATCGACTTGAGCCAGAGGTCGGTGTAATTGTCGAGCGTGGGTTCAAAGATGAAGAGCGGCACGCGCGAATTCGCTTGGCGCGGCGTCTTGAAGGATTGAATCGCCGTCCAGAAAAACGGCACGACGCTAAAGACGGCGTAAGCGGTCAACAGCAGGTAGATGACCGACAGGGCGTAGCGGTTCTCGATGCGTTTCATGCTAGCGCTCTTCGGTCTGTTCTTTATAGGTGCGCAGCAGGAAAGGCACGAGCACGACCAGAATCAAAACGACAGTGATGACGGACATGGCGTTGGCTTTGCCCAGGCGCTGGACGCTCATGGCGGTGCGGAAGGTGTAGAGCATCATGACTTCGGCTTTGTAGATCGGGTTCTGCTCGGTGAGCACGAAGACGCTGTCAAAGACGCGATAGGCATCCATGATCGAGATCAAGCCGATGAAGACGAAAAGCGAGCGCAGATGGGGGATCATGATATGCCGCACCTGCCGCAAGCGCGTGGCGCCATCGATCATCGAGGCTTCGACCAATTCCTCCGGCAGCGTCTGCAAGCCGGCGAAAAAGACGATCAGCGGGAAAGGCGTCGCCGCCCAGAGCGCGTGAATGATGATGAGGCTTTTGACTGACTGCTCGGTCAAGATGAAGCGCGAGCCGATGATGGCGCGATAGAGATAAGCGATGATGCCGCCCGATTCAAATAGCTGCTTCACCATCAGCGTGCCAACGACGGGCACCACGATGAAAGGCATCAGAAAAGCGGCGATATAAATGCCGCGGACGCGCCGCGACACCTGGTCGAGCAAGACCGCGATCAAGAAACCGGTGAAGGTCTGCGCCGGCACCGCGATAGCGATGTATGTCATCGTGAAGCTGAATGCCTGACGGAATTTGAGGTCGCTGAAAACCTCGACATAATTCGCCAAGCCCACGAACTCGGGCGCGTTGATGTTGCGGAAGGTCATGTATTGCATGCTGAGCCAGATGGACGTCAGCAGGGGGAAGACCATCAGCGCCAGCATGACGAGCAGGCTGGGCGACATGAACATGAGGAAGGTGCGTCTGTTCATGCGATCGGCAAACCCCGTCCCCTGGCCCCTTGCCGTAGCGCTGTGTCTGCGCGCGCCCAGCAAGCTAGGGCAGGGGAATCAATCACTGCGAAACGCGAACTGTCTGCGTGTAGGCGCGAGCGGCAATAAATTGCGTGTACGGGCGAGCCGGCGGCTCGCCCCTACGAAACATTGGAACTGGCGTGGGCGGGCGATTCACAGAATCGCCCCTACAGGCGTCTATTTCGCGCGGATTGCGCCTAGCCGCCGATGTAACCCTGCGCCGTGGCTTCCGCGGTGTATTCTTCCGCCGCGCTTTCGAGCGCTTCCGCCGGCGAGAGGTCGCCGCTGCCGACCAGGGGCAGCCAGTTGCCGAGCGCCGTGCGCGCCAGAGCGGCCGCCGGGTTCAGCGAATTGCCGCCGACGCCTCGGCCAAGGGAGACGCCCATCGCCGCCAGGTTGCGCCCGCCGTGGCCCGCTTCGCCCACGGATGTGCGAACGACCGCGCCATGCGCCGAGCCGCCGACTTGACCCTCAAAGTCGAAAGTTTCCATGATCGCGCGGAATGCCAAATCATGATCGACTCCAGAGCGCTTGGTGATGGAATACGCGTCAATCCAGGCGCTGCCGCCGAGGATGCCGCTTTCAGGATCGGGCGCGGGCGAGCCGGCAAAGCCGATTCCGCCGACGAAGTCCGACTTATCGGGATCATCCATATTGGCGGCGCGCGATGCCCAGATGTGCACGAAAGCCAGCGTGCCCGTCTCCATGCCGATTTCGCTGTCGTCGATGCTGTAGGTCAAGCCTTCGGGCCCCATGCAGGCGTCAACGACTTCCTTCATCTTCGTCAGCGCGGCGATGCCTTCTTCGCTGTTGAAAGCCGGCGTATTGTCGTCGTTCAAGTAGCTGGCGCCGAAGGAGCGGCTGAAGTGCATGAACTCGATCTCCCAGGCCCAGCCCGCGTGCAGGTTCATCGTGAAGGGCAGGTCGATGCTGTCCTCGTTCTCCGCCAGCACGGCGCAGGCGTCCATGACCTCGTCATAAGTGGTCGGCACGTCGATCATGTGCTTCTCGAAGAGATCGGTGCGATAGAAGAGGTGCATGGTATTGGACATGAAAGGCACGCCATAGACGTTGCCGTCGATGGTGGCCGCGTCCCATACCGGCTGCGGGATGTCGTCCAGGTTGTATTCTTCGCGATACTGCTCGACCAGGTCGTTGAGCGGCAGCAGGGCGTCAAACCCTTCCAGCACGACCATGCGCGCCGGGGTCGTATGCAGGATCGCCCAGGGCGAATCGCCGCCGCCAGCCAGCGCCAGATTGGCCTGTTCCTCGGAGCTCGCGGAATCAAGCAGCTGGATATTCACGGTCAAGTTCTCGACTTCGTTGCATTTCTCCAACTCAGCTGCGAAGAACTCGGTGATGGGGAATGCCCAGCCCATGAAGTTGATTTCAGCCGCCTCCATCGGGGCATCCAGCTCGCAAGGATCCATGTCGTCCTGCGCCAAGGCTGGCATGGCGATGAGCAAGATGGCAAGCGCGAACAATAACTTTTTCATGTGAAGCGTCCCTTCTGTTAGAAATGGCGTACGGTCAAAAGGCGTGGCGGCAACGCAGGATATCAGTGCCTTCGCCGCTATTCTAACGATGTTTGCGCTTTATGTCCAATAGACACACGCGCCGCAATGCGACCGCCCACGCAAAACACATTGCGGACCGCTGGGTTTCGCTCCCCTTCCCTAGCTTGCTGGGGCAAGGGGCCGGGGGATGGGGTGAAATTTGCCCGCAATGTAAACAGGGGGCGCGGTTTTGGCGGCGGCGCTTGCGAGCGGGTAAACTTCGCTGACGACCTTGTACAGGAAAACAGGCAAAGCGGGGACGGCATGAGCGAAGAAATCAGACGGCGGCTGCTGGAGAAAATGGAATGGCGCTGCATTGGCCCGCATCGCGGCGGGCGGGTGGTGGCTGTCGCCGGCGACGCCTCGCATAAGATGACCTTCTACATGGGCGCCTGCGCGGGCGGGGTGTGGAAGACGACCGATGGCGGGCAATTCTGGCACAACATCTCGGATGGGTATTTCAACACGGCGGCGATCGGGGCGCTGGCGGTCTCGGCATCGGATTCCAACGTCATTTACGCCGGCACGGGCGAGAGCACCATCCGCGGCAACGTGTCCCATGGAGACGGCGTCTATAAATCGGTCGACGCCGGTTTGAGCTGGCGGCATGTCGGCTTGAGCGAGACGCGGCATATCGGCAAGATCGTCGTGCATCCGCAGGACCCCGATCGCCTGTATGTCGCCGCTTTTGGCCGCGCCTTTGGCCCCAATGAAGAACGGGGCGTCTATCGCTCGCGGGATGGCGGCGAGAGCTGGCAGAAGATCCTCTACAAGAGCGAACGCGCCGGCTCGCATGACGTGGCGATGGACCTCAACAATCCGCGCATCCTCTTCGCGGCCGTCTGGCAGGCGCGGCGTTATCCGCACAAGCTGGAAAATGGCGGGCCCGATTGTGGCTTGTGGCGCAGCATGGACGGCGGCGACAGCTGGCAGTTACTTACCCCCACCCCCGGCCCCTCCCCCATGAAGAGGGAGGGGGGAAATGGTTTGCCGCAAGGATTGCTGGGCAAGATCGGCGTGGCGGTCTCGCCGGCGCAAGCGGGGCGCGTCTGGGCCTGCGTCGAAGCCGAGGACGGCGCCGTTTTCCGCTCCGATGATTATGGCGAGACCTGGATCCGCCTCAGCGAAGAGTCGCTGCTGCGGACGCGCCCCTGGTATTACATGCACGTCACCGCCGATACGCAGGATCCGGACACGGTTTACATCCAGAATTACAGCATGTGGAAATCAGTTGACGCCGGCGCCACCTTCGCGACGATGCCAACGCCCCACGGCGATGAACACGCGCTTTGGATCGACCCGGCCGACAATCAGCGCATGGTCCGCGGCAACGATGGCGGCGCCTGCGTCTCCTTCAACGGCGGCAAAAGCTGGTCGTCGATCTACAACCAGCCGACGGCCCAGCTTTATCACGTCTGCGCCGATGATCGCTTCCCCTACCGCGTTTATGGCTCGCAGCAGGACAATACAGCCATCTCGCTGCCCAGCGCTTCAGTCGACGGCGCGATCCACGAGCGCGACTGGTATGCGCCGGGCGGCGGCGAAAGCGGTTATATCGCCGTCAAGCCGGACGACCCGGATATTGTCGTGGCTTCGGGCCCCATTGGGCAGCGCGCCTATAACGACCTGATGACGATGTACAACCATCGCACGGGGCAGAAGTGGATCATCACCGCCTGGCCCGAATTGTATGGCTGGGGCGTCGGCGCCGAGCGCATGAAATATCGCTTCCAGTGGACCTTTCCCATCATGTTTTCGCAACACGATCCCGACCTGCTCTATGTGTGCAGCCAGCACGTCCACCGCTCAATGAACCTGGGCGCCAGCTTCGACGTGGTCAGCCCGGACCTGACGCGCAACGACCCCGACAAACTCAAAGCCTCCGGCGGTCCCATCACCCGGGACAACACCGGCGCGGAAGTCTACTGCAATATCTTCGCGCTGGCGGAATGTCCCTTTGACGCCGATACGCTTTGGGCGGGGACGGACGACGGGCTGGTTCATATTTCGCGCGACGGCGGCGAGACCTGGCGCGAAATCACGCCGCCCGACCTGCCGGAATGGGCGCTGATCAGCATCATTGACGTCTCAGAGCATCGGCCCGGCGCCGCCTACATCGCGGCCACGCGCTACAAGCTGGACGACACCAAGCCCTATCTCTACAAGACGAGCGATTATGGCGCGAGCTGGACAGCGATTACGATTGGGATTCCTGAAGACGAATTCACCCGCGTCATCCGCGAAGACCCCAATCGGCGCGGGCTGCTCTACGCCGGGACGGAGACGGGCATCTACGTCTCCTTCGACGATGGCGAGAACTGGGTACGCATGTCTGGCAATCTGCCCGTCTGCCCGATCCACGATTTGATCGTCAAGGGCCGCGATCTGGTGGTGGCCACGCATGGGCGCTCCTTCTGGATTCTGGACGACCTGTCGCCCTTGCATCAAGCGCAGGCGGAGCTCGCTGAGGGGAAAGCGCGCCTGTTCGTCCCCGCGCCAAAAGTGCGGATGCGGACTTATGCGGGCTTTGGCGGCTGGGCGGAGAATTACGCAGCGGACACCGTGAATTATGGCGGCGTCGGCACGAGCGGCGCCGCTTTCACCACCCAAGCCGGCTCGGACGCGCCAAACTTCCTCAACGCGGGCCGCAATCCGCGCGAGGGCATCCTGTTCTGGTATCACCTGCCTTCGGCGGATGCCGCGGTTACGCTCAGTTTCCGCGCTGCCGATGGCGAATTGATCCGCAGCTACAGCAGCGGCCCGGGCGATCTGCCGGCGGCGGCGGGCCTCAATCGCTTCGAGTGGAATATGCGTTATCCTGGCGCGACCGATGTGGACGGCGTCGACGGCTGGTGGGCGCGCCCCGATGGACCTTTGGTCGCGCCGGGCGACTATATCGCCGAGCTGGCGGCCGATGGCGAGAGCGTCAGCCAGCGATTTGAAGTCCGCGCCGACCCGCGCGTGGAGACTTCGCAAGCCGACTTCGAGCGGCAACTCGAGATGCTGCTGGCCATTCGCGACCGGCTTTCGCAGAACAACGACTTGATCAATAAGCTTTTGCGCTTGCGGCGACAGGTGGAGGCCTGGGCGGCGCGAACGGACGACGCCGGGCTGCGTGAAGCCGCCAGCGCCATTGCCGCCGAGGTTGACGCGCGGCTGCCCGAGTTGATCAATGTCGGCTTCACCGAATCGCAGCTCTATGCCAGCGGCTTGCACGAGAAGTTCAACGCCTTGTTCGATTCCGTGGATAGCGCCGATTACGCCCCGCCACAACAGGCGCGCGCGGTCTTTGCCATGCTCGGCGACCAGCTTGACGGGCAACTGGCGTACGCGCGGACGGATCTGGGCGAGACCGTCTCGGACTTCAACGCGATGGTGCGCGAGCTGGGTTTGGAGGCGGTGGATATGTTGTAAGCCTTGCAGGCGCTACTCAGTGACTCGCCCGCTGCGTCAATTTAGGGGCGGCTTTCAAAAAAGTGAATTGTAGGGGCGATCTACCAGGTCGCCCGCGCGGAAGTCTGTAGGCGCTACTCAGTGACTCGCCCGCTGCGTCAATGTAGGGGCGGCTTTCAAAAAGCGAATTGTAGGGGCGATCTACCAGGTCGCCCGCGCTGATCAAAGTCTGCGCGCCCCCTCTGTGACCTCTGTGTTGCCTCCTTTCCTCTGCGGTGACACTATTGCGCAATGCTCGACATAAAACCGGCCGCAACAGAATTGCCATTGCCCCCGGCGCCCTGACAAAGCATCCGATAATCGTTCAGGGCGACCAGTCGAAGTCGCGGTCGAAGGGGTAGATCGGCCGCCGGAGCTTGTGGAAGGGCAGGCGCTCCGGCCGGGCGTTGATGGGGCCCGGGCTGAAGGCCATGATCGCTACCGGCGCGATGCGTTGAAAATCGGGGAAGAGATACCCTAGCTTCAGGCAGACGATGCGATACTCCAGCGGGTCAAGACCGAGCGCGCTGAATTGCGCCAGGGATGTGAATGCCATGCGCCGTTCGCTGAGGATGACATCGATATTGTCGACCGCGATGATCGCTTGCCGGCCGCTTGCTTCGGCATCGTGAACGGTCTTGACGGTCGCCCCGACCAACAGCGGCTCACCATGAACGGGATCCAGCTTGCCGCCGAGTGACAGGCTCAGCCAGGCGCCCGCTCCCGCGGCGAAGCAGGCGTCCACAGCGGCGGCGTCCGCCAGGCTGGCGCAGAGCGTCTTTGGAACGTGATGGGCAAGCAGGCGCTCCAGCACGAAAGGCAAGTCGCCCGCGGCCCCGCCAGTCACATTGTCGCCGGAGTCGCTGAGGAAGACGGTGGAGGCGTCAGACTCCAGCGCCATGACGATGCAGTCGTCGGTCGCGCCAGTAGGAACGCCAAAATTGAACTCATGCCGGGCATCCCAATAAGCGGCGGCCAGTCTGCGGGCCGCTTTCCAGGTCGCGTCTTCGTCCATGCCGATGGCGACGGCGGCCGCTCGGCTGCGCGCTTGATCCGCCCAGGTGAAGCCCACCAGCAGCGACGCGTCCAGCACCGCTTCGTCAGCGATGACCTCGTCAATTTGCGCGTAAACCGACTTGCCCGGCTCCACGATCGTCATGGCGCGCTCGCCGGAGAGCAGCAGCGGGATCGGGATGAAGGCTTTATGCGGGCGGATTTCGCGGCGCAGGCAATGGAGCAGCAGGGCAAAAGCGCGGGCGCGGGTTTCTGGCGCGTCTTCGTGTGGCGCCGTGCGATAGGCGGTCAGCAGATCAAGCTCATCCATGATGGCAGCTGAGAGATTGCCGTGCAGATCGTAGCTGGCGCTGATGAGACAGTTGGAGCCGACAGTTTGGCGGACGGCGCTGATGAAATCGGCTTCCGCGTCTTCCAGCCCGTCAACCGCCATCGCCCCGTGCATATCGAGATAGACCCCGTCCCAGGGCGCGTCCGCGCTTAAGCCGGCGAGGATTTCATCCTTGAGATCGTCATATACCGAGCGGCGCAGCACCCCGCCGGGAAGGGCATGCGCTTGCATGATTGGCGCGAACTCGATGTCGGAATATGAATCTGCGAAGGGATAACGCGCGCGCAACGCCTCGCCCCGCCGCACGTCAAAGTCGGAGAGTTCCGATGGCAGCGGCGAAAAAGTCGCGCATTCAATGGCGATGCCGGCCGCCGCGACTGTGAGGCGATTCTGGTTTGGCACAGTTAATCGTCACAAAGCACAGAACAGAATCGCTATTCTCTCTGTGTTCTCTGTGTCGCCTCCTTTCCTCTGTGGTGAAGACTTTTAGCTTTCTCGACATTTGGCGCGCATCGCCATCTCAGGCAAAGGGATCATCGATCCAGGGATACTTATGCAAATCGGCGCGTTGATACGGGATCTGCGTGAAGATTGGCGGTATGGCGCCGGGGCCAGCCATGTAGATGATCTCGTCAGCGATGGGCGCGAAGCCGGCGTAGAAATGCTGGGTTGATTTGACCACCAGCAGGCGCTTCGCTGTGGGGTCGATGCCGAAATTGGAGAAGACGACCGGGCTGAAGACCTGGCTCCGCTGGCTGTTGACGATGATGTCGATGCCCTGGCAATGCAGATGCGCCGAATCGCCGCAGTCGATGGCGACCGGACCCTCGCTCTGCGTCCATTGCTGCTTCATATCGGCGATGAGGCCGCGGACGGTCACGCGCAGATCAAGCGGGTCGCCAGACATCGGACCCATCTTGCCGCCCAGCCGCAGGTCGAGCGCCGCGCCTTCGCCGGCCGACATCGCCACTTTCACCGCGATTGGATCCCAGATCATGCCGAGCGCCGCGTTCGTTACGCCGCGTTCGAGCAATTCCCGCAATACGAAGGTGGAATCGCTGGGCGCGCCACCGCCGGCGTTGTCCGATTGGTCGGCGACGACCGCCAAGCCGCTCCGCCGCGCCAAAGCACGGTCCAGCGCTTCATCCAGGGGCAGGGACGGCGGCTCCGTCTCGTGGCGGATGCTGAAGAATCGCTCGCCGAATTCACGCGCCAGCCGCGCCGCCAGCGCCGGGTCGTCATCAGTGACCGCCAGCATGTAAGCGCCGCAAGTCGGGACGTCCGCCCAAGGGAAGCTGTGCGCCAGCGAGAGCGAGAGAACGCCGGGGTCAGCCTCGCGCGCGATCATGGCGTCGACGAAACCGCGCATGGGCTCGAAGGGCGTCAGGTACAAGCCGATCATGCGGCAATCGTAGAGCGCCATGGTCGGCTTGGTCTTGCCTTCGGCGGCATCGGCGATGATGGCGAATAACTCTTCGGCGCGCTCGTTGATATCAATATGCGGATACTCTTTGAAGATGACGACGGCGTCGGCGGCGTCGATTGTTTCTTGCGTGAGGTCGCAATGCAGGTCGAGCTCGACGCCGATCTTGGCCTCTGGACCGACGATCTCGCGGACGCGCGCGACGATGTCGGTCTCGCAGTCGTCGTAACCCTCCGCCACCATCGCGCCATGCAGCGGCAGCAGCGCGATATCGACCGGCATCGCGTCTTGCAGCGCGGCCAGCAGCTCATCGCGCAGACTTTCGTAGGCGGCGCGGACGGTTGTGCCGGCCGGTTGCGCGAAGGCGTGCAAGCTGAAGACGTAGTCCCAGCCGCGTTCCTGGCAGCGGCGGCGGAAGATATTGAAGGGCCCGCCGAAGCCGCCGAGATCGGCATCCGCGTCCCGGTCGGCCGCGCGCGCGACCTTGAAATCGGCCAGTCCGGTGGGCATTGGCGAGAAGGTGTTGGTTTCAGTGGCGATGCCGCCGGCGAAGACTCTCATGCGCGCCTCCTGTTTTATTCGCGAACTATTTCGACGGGCGTTACAGCGTAACGCCCCTACAGCTATGTGCTTTGATTACGATCTGTAGGCACACGCGTCTCAATGCGAGCGCCCACGCAAAATGCCTTGCGTCTCGCAGAATTTGACTCCCCTTCCCTAGCTTGCTGGGGCAAGGGGCCAGGGGATGGAGTGTAATGGTCCTGTCGCAGAATATAATCCTTTCGCGCGCCTCGCGCAAGAAATCTTGCAGCCGATATTGCTATGGCAAGTCCAGTTGTTATAATCGGCGCAGTTCTCGTCCCGATGGCATCCACGTTCCAGCAGACCAAGGAAGCCGACATGAATGCGATAACGATACGCTCGATTGACCTGCATACCGTGCTGCTGCCCTATCTCGCGCCCTTTGAGACCAGCTTCGGCGCGGAGACGGACAAAGTGGCGCTGCTGGTCGAGCTGACAACCGCGGCCGGCGTGGTCGGCTGGGGCGAATGCTCGATTGAGTTCTGGCCCGGTTATGGCCACGAAACGGCGGAAACGGCGCGGCATATCTTGACTGAGTTCATGGCGCCGGCCCTGATCGGGGCGACAATCAGAGATCCGCAGGAAGTTCCCGCCTTGATCCGGCGCTTCCGCGGCAATCACCATGCGCGCGCCGGTTTGGAAGCGGCCGTCTGGGATGCTTTCGCGAAGACGAACGCCATGCGGCTGAGCGACTGTTTCGCCCATTACGCGCCAGCCGGGCACGACTCCGAAGGGCGGGCGACGGTCGGCGTCAGCATTGGCATTCAGCCCTCGCTGGAGGCGACCGTCGCTGTCGTGCGCGAACGGCTGGCGCAGGGCTACGGGCGCATCAAGCTCAAGATCAAACGCGGCTGGGATGTCGAGGTGGCGCGGACCGTCCGTGCCGCATTCCCGGATATCCTTTTGATGCTCGACGCCAACAGCGATTACGCAATCGAAGACGCCGAGCATCTGGCGCAGCTGGATCAGTTCAACCTGCTGATGATTGAGCAGCCGCTCTCGCATGATGACATCTACGAGCATGGCCGCTTGCAGAAGCGCTTGAAAACCCGCGTCTGCCTGGATGAAAGCGTCAAATCGGCCAGCGACCTGCGCATCGCGCTGCAAGTTGGCGCGATCGGCATCCTCAATCTGAAGCCGGCGCGCGTCGGCGGATTCACGGAATGCCTTGAGATTTATCGCGTCTGCGTCGAAAACGACCTCCCGCTCTGGATTGGCGGCATGCTGGAGACTGGGGTGGGGCGGGCGGCAAACGTGGCCTTCGCCGCGCTGCCAGCCGTCAATCTGCCCTCCGATATCTCGGCGACCGATCGCTACTTCGCCGCCGATATCAGCGAGCCGCCCTTCGTGCTGGGCGCGGAGAGTACGCTGGCGGCGCCCGACGGCTGCGGCATCGGCGTCGAGGTAAAGCGCGACCGGCTGGAAGAAGCCAAGCGGCGCTGGCTCGAGAATTATCCTTATGGGGAGCCATGATAAAATCGTTGAATTGCGGCCTAAATTGTGAATCTCGTTTGCTTTACCACAGAGGAAACGAGGAAACACAGAGAACACCGAGAAAACTCTTGGGGCTCTGTGTCGGTTTGGATTCACGGATTCCGACAGAGACCTTAGGAAGGGGCGGGGCCGGATGACGCTCATTGACAGGATAAAATCAATCATCAGCGGCGCGGATATCGAAGCCGGCGCCGCCATCTGCCATATCGAATCGGGCGCGCGGCTGGATGTCAACGGCGATATCCCTTTTCCCATGGCCAGCGCCTTCAAGATTCCAATTCTAGCGACCGCCTGCCAGCAGCTGGTTTCTGGCGTCATCAGCCTCGATGCGCGCCTCCCGCTGCGCGACGAAGACAAGAGCTTGGGCAGCGGCATCCTGCCTTTTTTCGAGAGCGGGCTCGAACCGACCCTGCGCGACCTGCTGACCCTCATGATCATCATCAGCGACAATACCGCCACCGACATCATGGTGGATTATCTCGGTGGCGCCGCCGCTATCGAAGGCTATATGCACGAGCTCGGCTTGACCGAGATCTTCTTCAAGCTGAATTGCAAGGACTTGCTGCGGCATGCCTTCCCGCCGGAAGTGGCTGACCTGCCCGCCCAGGACTTGGTCAAGTGGACGACGGAGAACGACATCCTGCGCGACAGCCTGCCCTTCAGCAAAGGACCGGAAAACAACGTCTGCACGGCGAAGGCGATGACCGAATTGCTGCGCTTGATGCACGGCGATCTCTTCCCGCAGGGCGTTCGCGCCGTCGCCTTCGATATCCTGCAAAAGCAGCAGTACAAGCACCGCCTCGCCCGTTTTCTGCCGCTCGGCACTAGAGTCGCCAGCAAAACCGGCACGATTGGCGGCATCCGCAACGACTGCGGTATCATCACCATCGGCGAAGCGAATCATGTGATCGTCTCGCTTTTCACGGCATGGGACGAAGCGCCCTTTTGGAATAAGCCAGCGGCGCATCACCAGCGGGTTTTTGAAGTGGAGACGGCGATGGGCGAGGTTGGCCGCGCGGTTTACGATGAATTTGCCGAGGCCGGTTGAGCCATGAGGGGAGGGAATAACGACAAGTAAGCGGAAAGCGTTCACCTTGTATGGTTTCACCGATTCAGGAGAAGTTTGACGTGTATAAATCACGACTTGCAGCATTGCTGCTGCTCATGGCGGTACTGGTCATGCTGGGCGGCGCCGCGCTGGCGCAGGATGACATGATGGCGGGCAAGGGCGGGCGGCTGGTCGTCGCCGACGCCAATTCCAACACCTCCTTCGATCCCTTCGTCTCGTCCTGGCACAGCTGGCCGCACTACGCCATCTACCCCACTTTGTTCTCGCGCGCGCTGGATATGAGCTACGTCGGCTACCTGGCGGACAGCTGGTCGGTCTCCGAAGATTCCAAATCGCTCACGATCAATCTGATCGATTACGCCAGCTTCAGCGATGGCACGCCTATCAACGCCGAAGCGCTGAAATGGAATCTGGAGAAATACGCCGATCCGGAATCGACCGCTTCGACCGGGCGCGCCTTGATCACGCTGCTGGATAATATCGAAGTCCACGACGACTACAGCTTCACCATGCACATGAACTCGCCGCACGCGCCGCTCTTCTTTGTGCTGGCGGGCCTGGAGATCGTCTCGCCGAGCGCTTATGAAGCCATTGGGCCGGACGACTTCGGCACTAATCCGGTCGGTGGCGGTCCCTTCATCCTGAAGGAACTGGTCACGGACAACTACGCCCTGTTCGAGCGCAATCCCGATTTCACCTGGGCCCCGCCGGAATTGTACGATCATCCGGGCCCGGTCTTCCTCGATGAATTGCAGATCCTCTTCATCGGCGAGGAGCAGACGGTGCTGGCCGCCTTGGAGACCGGCGAGATTTCGCTGGCGGGCATCCCCACGCAGAACCTGGCCGATGCCGAAGCCAACCCCGATATTGACGTGCATGTCGCGAAACTGAGCCAGATCCGCTATGTCGGCTTCAATACCTCGAAGGATCCCTGGACGAATCCCGATTTGCGCAAGGCTTTCGCCTACGCCACTGACCGCCAGGAATTTGTGACCCTGGCTTGGGAAGATCTCGCTGATCCGCTCTATCAGCCGCTGCCGCCGACGATTTGGGGCCACAACCCCGAATTGGACGCGATCGCGCCGAGCTTCGACCCCGACAGAGCGGCCGCGATGCTTGACGAGCTGGGTTATGTCGATGCCGATGGCGATGGCATGCGCGAGGACCCCGATGGCAACGACTGGGTCGTGCCGCTGGCCACCGCTTCGCCCGACGAATGGCTGCGCCAGGCCGAAGTGCTGGAGGCGCAGTGGCGCGCCGTTGGCATCCCGCTGCAGATCGACGTGCTTGAATTCTCGGCGCTGATCGACCTGACGACCACGGGCGAGCACGATCTCTTCCTGCTGCTCTATGGTTATCAGGATCCCAGCATTTTGACTTACTTCTTCGATCCTGCGCGCAAGGGCGGCAGCAACCGCGCCTGGTTCTCGACCGATGAATTGACCGAGCTGCTGGTCGCGGCCGATTCGCAGCTGGATCCCGACCTGCGTTACGAAGCGGTGACGGCGGTGAGTACGTACATCATCGAGGCGTCGCCTTGGGTCTATCTGGCGGTGCCGCCGTCGCTGACGGGCGTGCGCGCCGAGCTGATGGGCTGGAGCATCCATCCCGATACGAGCTTCCTCTATTGGAACGCCTACTTCGAGACCGAGTAGGGGAAACCCCTCATCCTTGTCGAAACTGTTTGGGCGACACACCGTGTCGCCCCTACAAACACCATTTATCCCGCAATCTGTAGGGGCGAGGCGGTGACTCGCCCTCCGCACCCACGTAATTGGATTCGCTTGCCTATTCATGCCGTATTCCAATGATAGCTGTAGGGGCGTTACGCTGTAACGCCCGCCACCGCAATTACTGTTGCGCCGGCGACCCAATGGCTCGTCCCTACAGGCGAAACCGTTGTGGCGAACAAACAGGGACGAGGCGTCGGCTGGCGCGAGCATAGAAATCGTTTGCGCGCGAATAGAATTCATTGAGGAAGGTCCGGGCTTGAGCCAATACATCCTGCGGCGGATCGCGATCGCCTTCCCCCTCATCCTGGCGGTGACGACCGTCGTCTTTGTTATGCTGCGCGTCGCGCTGCCGGGCGACCCGGCGCAGATCATGGCCGGCGACCGCGCCTCGCCCGAGCAGATCGAAATCATCCGCCGAAAGCTGGGTTTGGACAGACCAGTATTCGAGCAATACCTGATCTTTCTGCGCAACTTCGCGGGTGGCGACCTGGGCCGCTCGGTCAAATTCCGCGAGCCGGTCATGGGCGTGATCGCCAGAGCCTTCCCCTTCACGGTGACCTTAACCGCGCTAAGCGTCGCCGTTGGCACGACCATCGGGCTGGCGATCGGCATCTTGACGGCCGTCTACCAACGCACCTGGGTCGATAACGTCGGCATCGTCGTCACCGTGTTCTTCTTTTCCATCCCCACCTTTTGGCTGGGGCTGATGCTGATCCTGATATTCTCCGTTGGCTTGCGCGTTTTGCCGGTGCAAGGCGCGGGCAGCTGGCGGCATTTTGTGCTGCCGGTGGCGACCCTGGCGGTGGGGCAGAGCGCGCTGATCGCCCGTTTGACGCGCTCGAGCATGATCGAGGTCTTGAGCGCCGATTACGTGCGCACGGCCCGGGCCAAGGGCTTGGCGCGGCGGCAAGTGCTCGGTCGGCACGCGCTGCGCAATACGCTGATTCCCGTCATCACGGTGGTCGGCTTGTCGGTCGGCGGCTTGCTCGGTGGCGCGGTCATCACGGAGAGCATCTTTGGCTTGCCAGGCGTCGGGCGGCTGGCGATCGACGCCATCAGCAATCGCGATTATCCCATGATTCAGGGCGCGGTCATCCTGGTGGCGGCTTCCTTCGTCTTCGTCAATCTAATAGTCGATATCATCTACGCTTTCGTCGATCCGCGGATTCGTTATGCCTGAAGCCGATCTCGCCCTGGAACAGGGACGCCCCAGTGGCTTGTATCAGCTCGTGCTGTTGAAGTTCGCGCGCAACCGCGTGGCGCTCTTCGGGCTGGGCTGCCTGCTGCTGATGCTGCTGGCGATCATGCTGGCGCCGCTGGTCACGCCTTACGACCCGATTCAGAAAAACACGCCGGAGCGCAACGAGCCGCCGTCCCTGCGGCATCCCTTCGGCACGGACAAGCTCGGGCGCGATATTATGAGCCGTGTGCTCTATGGCGGGCGCGTCTCGCTGCGGGTCGGTTTCCTGTCGGTCGGGCTGGCGGTCATCGTCAGCGCGCCCTTGGGCTTGATCGCCGGCTTCTTCGGCGGCTTTGCCGATAACGCTATCATGCGGGTGATGGACTTGATCCTGGCGTTCCCCGGCTTGATTCTGGCCATCTGGCTCGTGAGCCTGCTGGGCGCGAATATCAACAACGTCATCATCGCCATCGCCTTTTTCTCCGTGCCGACATTTTCGCGTTTGATCCGCGGCATCACGCTCTCCATCCGCGAAATGGAATACGTCATGGCGGCGCGCGGCATGGGCGCGGGCTCCTTGCGCATCATGTTTTTTCACATCTTGCCCGGCGTGCTCGGTCCCATGATCGTCTTGACGACCCTCGGCGTCTCCGGCGCGATTGTGGCCGGCGCGAGCTTGAGCTTCCTCGGCTTGGGCGTGCGGCCGCCGACGCCGGAATGGGGCGCGATGCTGGCCGACGGGCGAAATTATCTGCGCACGCAGTGGTGGATCGCCGTCTTCCCCGGCATGACGATCACCCTGGTGGTGCTGATTCTGAATATCATCGGCGACGCCCTGCGCGACGCCCTCGATCCAAACGTGCGCGCCTAGATCGGGGCGGACGACTCGCAAAGTCGCCCCTGCATGAATCGCATTTCGCGGGTTGGCGGACCGTTAAACCCCTGCGCGCATGGTCGTCAATGTCGTAGGGGCGAGCCATTGGGTCGCCCGTCTGCGGCGCGGGGCCTAGTCGCCATCAAGCGTGAGCAAGTTGAACCGCTTGTAAAGATCTTCCAGGCTTTCGAGGCGTTCGCGCGTTTTTTCCGGATAGCGCAGGGAGAGGGCGCCCAGGATCGCGTCCAGCAGGGCGAAAAGGGCCACCGTGTTGCTGTAGAGGCGCAGGCGGAAGGGCACGATCATGGCGAGGTCGGCGCGGGTGGCGGCTGGCGAGACGTGGCTGTCGGTGACGGTCAGCACCTTTGCGCCACGCTGCCCGCCAACGTCCATCACGGTCAGGGTCTCGCGGGTGTAGCGGGCGAAGCAGAGCGAAAAGATCACATCGCCTTCCGTCAGCGGGATCAGCTGGGCCGGGATGGGATCGATGCCCGGCGTCAGGACGGTGGTATCGGGGCGGATGTAACGCAGGACGATGCCAAAGTTCAGCGCCAGGGGGAAGGACGCGCCCAAGCCGATGATATAGACGTGACCGGCCTGATCGAGCATGTCGACCGCGCGATCGAAAATCTCTGTCGGCACGTGTTGCGGCAGGTCTATCAGGCTCTGCACTTCATCGCGCAGCACCGTGTTGAGCAGATGGGCCTCTTCCTGGCCGGCGGCGGTGCGCTCCTCCAGCAATATCTGCGAGCCGACCTGCATGCGCTGGGCGATCTTGGCTTGCTTGAGGAACTGGCTGCGCAAGACCGATTGCAGCTGCGGGAAGCCTTCAAAGCCAAGGGCTTGCGCCGCGCGCACCACCGTCGACGAGTTGACGCCGACCGCCTCGGCGATCTCGGTGATGGTCATGTGGATGACATCAATGCCGCCCTCAAGCAGAAATTGGGCGACCTTGCGCTGGCTGGGCGAGAGCGAATCGTGATGGCGGCGGATCCAGCGGACGATGTCGTCTTGCGGCTTTGCATCGCTCATGATTCAAGTCCAGAGATCAGCGCTCAGGTACTTCAAGCCAGAGTCGGGCAGCAGGATGGCGACCCGCCCGCCGCGATGCGGGCCTGCGAGCAGCTGAAAAGCGGCCGCCAGGTTGGCGCCCGAAGAGTAGCCGGCGAACAAGCCTTCTTCTTCTGCCAGCCGGCGCGTCATGGACCTGGCCTCGGCATCGCTGACCTGCAGGCAGCCATCGACCAGGGCGCGATCGACCAGCGCGAGCTCGGTCAGCGCGTAGCCGCCGCCCTGGATCCTGTGGTTGGGCCGCGTCACGGGCTCGCCAGCGTAAACGGCCGCGCCCTCGGGCTCGACGACATAGCATTGTATCGCCGGGTCGCATTCCTTGAAGTATCGCGCGCAGCCGGCGAATGAGCCGCCGCTGCCGATGAAATCGCAAAAGGCGTCGATGCCGCCCGATTGCCGCATAATCTCGGGCCCGGTATGACGATAATGGGCGCGAGCGTTGCCCTCGAGCTGGAATTGGTCGGCGCGAAAGGCTCGGCGTTCTTTGACCAGCTCCCGCGTCTTTTCTTCGACCAGCGCGAGATCGGCGCCGGAGACTTCGCCCGGCGTCGACCCCGGGCATTGATCGACGAGCGCGACTTCCGCCCCGAGAGCGGTCATCATGCGGGCGCGCTCGACCGAGTTGCCGCGCGACATCACGGCGACGAATTGGTAGCCCTTGGCCGCGCAGACGATCGCCAGCCCCGTGCCCGTGTTGCCGCTGGTGAGCTCGATGACGGTATCGCCCGGGCGCAGCTCGCCGCTCGCTTCCGCCTCTTCAATCATCTGCCGGGCGATGCGGTCTTTCTTTGAATAACCGGGATTGAGGAATTCGAGCTTCGCGAAAACGCGTCCATCGACCCCGCTGCCCACGCGCGAAAGCTCCACCAGGGGCGTGTCGCCGATGGCATCCACAACCGAAGGATAAAGCTTCGCGTGCTGCAATTTGCGCTCCTGACAGGTTGGCGAATAATCCCATCATTGTACATCATGCCGGGCGATACATGTCTGGCGCCGATAAATCTCGTTCGTGTTGCGCTTCCCTCTGACTTGTCGGGGGGGGACCGAGGGGGGTGGCAGCGCGCTCGCTTTGCCATTTGTCCCGGCGCTTGCTATGATTGCTTGCGTTCAGCGGCGCGGCGGAATCCAGAATGGACGACAGAATTACGATTCGCGAATTGAAGACGATGCCCGAGCTCAACGCCACCGTTGACCTGCAGAAGGCGGTCTGGGGCATGCACGATGTCGAGGCGGCCTCGCCGCATACGCTTAAGGCGGTCGTGAGCAGCGGCGGCGCTGTCATCGGCGCGGAATTGGATGGGCGGCTAGTCGGCTTCTGTTTTGGTTTTGGCGCGCTGCGCAATGACGTGATCTGGCTCTGGTCGCACATGGCGGGCGTTCACCCGCAGCTGCAGGGGCGCGGCATTGGCTATCGGCTGAAACTGGCGCAGCGAGCCTGGGCGCTGAAGCAGGGCTATCGCCTGATGGCCTGGACCTTCGATCCGATGCAAGCCGGCAACGCCAATTTCAACTTTAATCACTTGGGCGTCGCCGCACGGCGCTATTCGGTGAATCATTATGGCGCGATGCAGGATGGCCTCAACGCCGGCCTGGCCAGCGACCGCCTGGTGGCCGAGTGGCAGTTGGAGGCGCTGCCCCCATCAGAGCGCCAAGATGAGGGCGGGGGACATGACTTCGAGCAGAGCCAAATGTTGGTGTATGCCGCCGACAAGGGCGTGATCCGCCACCGACAGCCAGAGCCGACCGGCGAAGCGAGCTGCGGCATCGAGATTCCGCGCGATATCGCCGACTTGAAGCAGCGAGACGTCGAGCGGGCGCGGGAATGGCAAATGCTCGTGCGCGCGGCGATGACGGGCTCGCTGGACGCCGGCTATGTCGTCAGCGGTTTCGCCCGCCAAGGCGACAAATGCTGGTATGTGCTCAGCCAACCCGAAACGACATCCATGCAATAAATTGCGTGCAGACAAAAGGGCGAGTCACCGCCTCGCCCCTACCGATCGTCATCAAATGACAAAGCTGTAGGGGCGTTACGCGGTAACGCCCGCTACCGAAATCAACCGCGCTGGGGCGATCCAATGGCTCGCCCCGACTGGAGAACCGTTGTGGCGAATACACCAGGGGCGATTCTGAGAATTGCCCTAACGCATTAAGCGATCATCAGCTCGCGCGCGGCGCAGAACGCGGTCAAGTCGCCGACATGGACGAGCGACTCCGCATGGCAACAGCGGTCATATATCTGATCGGCTTGCGCCTGCGGGAAGAGCGCGCGCGTCAGCATGTGAAACTTCTCGCGCATTTCGCCATCCGTCATGCGGAATTCCGGCTCGCCCTTCATGTTGGGGATGTAGCTCTCGCGTTTGCTGCCATCGGCCAACGAGATTTGCAGGCGGCAGCCGTTCAATTCGGGATAGCGCGCTTCGATTTCAGCGTCAACCTCGACATCAATCAGATTGCGCAGACGGCGCGTTTCGGCATCGTCCCAGGCGGCGAAGTCGTGGCGCCAGGCGCTGCCCTGCTTGAGGGCGACGGCGGTCGAGACGCGGATGCTCAAGCCGGCCACCTCGCGCGACGCCGGGTTGGGGTCGACGCGGAAGATCGGGCGCGTGGCATAACCGTAGGTCGAAAGGCGAATCGAGTCGATCTCGCGCGTGTCCAGGGGGCCGTCGGCTTGAATCGCCTGCACGGCGTCGATCGCTTGATGCGTGTGCCGGCAGCCGCCATGGGGTTTGAAGCCCGTGCCGAGGATGGCGAACTCGCTGCCCAGGTCGGCGAAAGTCTCTGTATCGAAGCCATCGCCGAAAGCGCTGAAAAAGCCATAGTCGCCATCGAGCGCGCCCCGCGGTCCCTCGAAGCCGGCTTCCGCCAGCCGCAGCGCGAAAACGGCGTTGCGCGAGGCAAAGCCCGATATCAAATCTTTGGTATCGCAAGGGCCGCCTTCATAGACGTATTGTTCCGTGCCCGATGCCAGATCCGCCGCCAGGGCGACCGTGTTGATCGTCGCCTCGCGGTCGAAGCGGGCGCAGCGGGCGGCGGCCAAGGCCGACGATATCGCGCCGAGCGTGCCCTTGAGATCGAGGCCCCGGGCGCGCTGCATCGGGCGGACTTGCCTGCCAACGCGCACCGCGAAATCGTAGGCGGCGACGATGGCGACCAGCATGTCTTCGCCAGAGGCGCCGTAGGCTTCCCCGGCGGCGAGAACGACCGGGACGACCTGGGAAGCGATATGCCCGGCCGAGCGATGCGAGTCGTCCATGCCAAGGATCTTGACCATGACGCCGTTGGCGAAAGCGGCGCCTTCCAGCGACGCGCGCTCGCCGCAGCCGAGCAGGGTCGCCTCATCGCCTGGCATCATGGCGCTGGCGTATCGCACCGCCTTTTGGCCGAGTTCGCCCTGGTAGCCGCCCAAGCCCGTGCCGATGGAGTCGAAGACGATGGTTTTCGCCAGGTCGATGGCTTCCGCGGGGATGTCGTGGATGTCGAGGTTGAGGCTGTAATCGGTGATTTCTTCGAGGAGGGTCATCGGGGCCTTCCTTTCTTTCGTGGGCGAGTCGCCGCCTCGCCCCTACGAATTTACCAACTTGCGGGTGGGCGAGTCGCCGCTTCGGCCGTACATGAGTCATAACAGGCTCTTAATTGTCTCGATCATATAGTCTACCTCATCCGATGTCAGCTCGGGCGTGACCGGCAGGTTGACATATTGGCGCGCGAGCATGTCGGTGACGGGCAGATTGTCGCCACCAGGCAAGCCCCCTGCATAAACCGAGTAGCGCGTGATCGGCGGCGCGTAATGGATGACGGCTTCGATGCCGGCTTCGCGCAGTCCCTGATGCAGCTCCGCCTGGCGGTCGACCCGGATGGCGAAGGAACGGAAAGTAGGCGCGGATTCCGGACGGAAGCGGGGCGTGATGGCGCTGGCATCGGCCAGGCCCGCTGCAAGCGCGGCGGCGATGGCGCGGCGTTTCGCCGTCCATTCCGGCAGGCGGGGCAGCTTTAGCAAGACGAGCGCGGCCTGCAAGCCATCGAGCGGGACGTTGTAGCCTTCGGCGACGTAATTCTGATAGCCGACGGTGATGTCGCCGGCCGGATCGTAGCCATAACCGGTGAGCAGGCGCAGCTTGTCGTGAATGGCGTCGCTGTCAGTGACGACCATGGCCCCATTGCCGGCGCTGCCCAGGGGCTTGAAGGGCGCGAAGCTGAACATGGTCGCATCGGCGAAACGCCCGACCGGCAGCCCATGATCGCGGGCGCCAGTGGCGAGCGCGGCGTCTTCGATGATCTTAAGCCCGTGGCGCTCGGCGATCGGCTTTAAAGCCCTGACGTTGGCAGGGTGGCCGTGCAGGTCGACCGGCAGGATGGCGCGCGTCCGCGGCGTGATCAAGGCTTCGACCAAGGCGGGATCCATGGTGTAGTCGTCTTCGAGCACATCGCAGAGCGCAGGCGTCGCGCCGCATTGGCTGATGACGCCGGTGGTGGAGATGTCGGAGTTGGCGACCGTGATCACCTCGTCGCCGGCGGCAATGCCACAGGCGCGCAACGCCAGAAAGAGGCCGATGGTGCCGGAATGGACGGCGACGGCGTGACGAGCGCCAACCTCGTTTGCGAAAGCCCGTTCCAGCCTGGCGCGGATTTCGTAGCTGTGGCGCTGCTCGCCGAAGAGGATGGGCTCGAGCGCGGCAATAATTTCCTCGCGCATCGCCCGGTGGGTCTTGCTTGCGCGCGATCGCGGCACTCGAAAAGGCTGGGTCACTGTCGGCAATTCCTCATTGCGCTGGGATGATCTGTAGGAGCGATTCTGTGAATCGCCCGCAACATTTAGGCAATCATCGTGGGCGACCTAATAGGTAGCCCCTACACGGCGAGCGACGCCAAATCAGGCGCGGCCGCGGACGTTGGGATCGAGAAAATCGCGCAGCCAATCGCCGAGGAAGACGACCCCGAGCACGGTGATGGTGATGGCGATGCCCGGATAGAGCGTCATCCACCAGGCGCTGTTGATGTATTGCCGGCCATCGGAGAGCATCAAGCCCCAGGTGACGGTCGGCGGCTTCACGCCCAAACCCAGGAAGCTCAGCGACGATTCAGCCAGGATGGTCACGCCAACCTGCACGGCCGCCAGCACAATCGCCGAGTGCACGACATTGGGCAGGATGTGCAGGAACATGACCTTGAAGCGGCTCTGCCCCAGGGCGTAGGCGGCGATGACATACTCCATTTCGCGCACTTTGAGCACCTCGCCGCGGATGACGCGGGCATAAGTGATCCAGCCAGTGAAGCCGAGGATGAGGATGAGGGTGGATAAGCCGGCGCCGACGACGCCCGATATGGCGATGACGAGGATGATGAAGGGAATGGAGAGCAGACCGTCGACGATGCGCATGAGCACGCTATCGAGGATGCCGCCGACGAAGCCGCTGATGAGGCCGTAGATGACGCCGATCGTGCCCGAGATGAGCACGGATATGACGCCGACGAGCACGGAAACGCGGCTGCCGGCGATGATGCGGCTCAGAATGTCGCGGCCAAGCTGGTCGTTGCCGAGCGAATAGACCTTGCCGCTCGTATCCTCAAAACCCGGCGGCTTGAAGCGCGAGCGGATGTTGCGGTTCAAGGGATCGTGCGGCGAGATCACGGGCCCGAAGATAGCGATCAGCACCACCGCGGTCACGATGACGGCGCCAGCCATGCCGACCGGGCTCTTCATCAAGATGGCCAGCAGCTGCAGCGGCGGACTGCGGCGGGCCGGCATGCCAGCTATGGCGATGTCTTTCGCTTGCTCTTCGGTCTGCGGGGCCATCGTCATACGCTATTGGAACTTGATTCGCGGGTCCAGGATGACGTAAATCACGTCAATCGCGTAGTTAATCAGAATAAAGGACAAGGCGAAGAATAACAGACCGGCTTGCACGACGGTGTTGTCGCGCACGCTGATCGAATCGATCATCAGCCGGCCCAGCCCGGGCCAGGAGAAAACGCTTTCCACGACGACCGAGCCGCCAAGCAGCCAGCCGAGCTGCAAGCCAAAGACGGTGACGATCGGGATGAGGGCGTTGCGCAGGGCGTGCCGCAGGATGACCGTCTTGTGCTGCAAGCCTTTGCTGTTGGCGGTGCGGACGTAATCCTGGCTGAGCACCTCGAGCATGGCCGAGCGGGTCATGCGCGAAAGGCGAGCCGCCATGCCAACGCCGAGCGTGGCCGAGGGCAGGATGATGGACTTCGCCTCCAAAGCGCCAAAAACCGGCAGCAGACCCAAATGCACGGAAAAAATGATGATGAGCATCAGCCCGAGCCAGAAACTGGGCATGGCCGTCCCCAACGAGGACAGCGCCGTGATGACCAGGTCAAGCAGGCTGTTGCGTTTGAGCGCCGACAGAATGCCGAGGGGCACAGCGATGGTCAAGCCGATGGCGGCGGAAGCGGCCGCCAGCATCCACGAGTAGCCGAGGCGCTCGAAGACCAGCTCCATCGCCGGGCGCTTGGCCAAGTACGACGTGCCGAAATTGCCGGTGATGGCTTTCGTCACGAAAGTGAGATATTGCTCGCCCAGGGGCCGGTCGAAGCCCCAGAACCTGCGCATCTGCTCGATCTGCTCCTCGCTGAAGAAATCGGGCGCGACGACCAGGATGGGGTCGCCGCTGAGGCGCAGGATGAAGAAGACGACCACGGACACGATGAACATGGTCACGATCAATTGGATGAGCCGGCTGATGAAGAATCCGCGCATGGTTGTGCCGCATTGTAAAATTCGCGTAGGGGCGACTCTGTGAGTCGCCCGCTGAGCAGATATTGAACTTTACGCGGACGACCCAGCGGATCGCCCACGCAAGTGAATTCGCCTATGGGCGGCATCCCAATTGCAACGATAGTTGTAGGGGCGTTACGCTGTAACGCCCGTTTTTGCGTCGGCACAGGGCAAGTCACAGCTGATAGTCAGTGTCTACGCGACCTTGCCCCTGCATTGATTGCCGCTGGTGGGCGACTCACAGAGTCGCCCCTACAGTTGTGATATGTCCGACGGGCGACTCACAGAGTCGCCCCTACAGCATGGCTTTCAGGTGGATTACATATCGTCAGCGTGCGCGAGGCCGCGGAAGATCATCCAGCCATCGGCGCGCGGCGAGAAGTCGAACTCGGCCGTGTTCAGCGCCATCACGTTCGTGATCTCGAAGAGCGTCACCGTCTGCGAATAGTCGATGTAGTGCTCCCACCACTGTTCCCAGAGATCGAGCCGGGCGTCCATGTCAATCGTGACCTGGATCGCGTCCGCCACTTCGTCCCATTCCTCGACGCAGATGCTGTCATTGGCGCTGGACCAATCGCACTGGTAGAAGAGTGGCAGCAGGGCGGGGCCACAGCCGAGCGCGGCCAGCATTAGTTCGCGGTTGTTGCCGCTGCGCTGGACCTCGACAGCGAAGGCCGAAGCGTCGCGCACGGTCAAGTCAACGGTGAAGCCAACTTCCTCAAGCAGGGCGGCGGCCACTTCCGAGACTTCTTTGGCGGCGCCGCCACGGCCAACGGCGGGCGAATCCAGATGCAGCGTGGGGCCCTCGCCTTCAGCGTAACCGGCGGCTGCCAGGTATTCCTTCGCCAAGTCGGGGTCGTACCAGTCGGCGATGACATCCGGGTCGGCGTATTTGTCGGCGAAGCCTTCCGGATAATACGAGCAGACGCGCGCCAGACGCGGCTCGGCCGCCCCGTGCACCTCAGCCAGCAGCTGCCGATCAAGCGCGTGCGTGATGGCTTTGCGTACGTTGACGTCCATCGTGGCCGGCTCATAACCGGGATAGGTCTCGGCCAGCGCGCCGCCATCCGTGCTCGAGCGCGCGTAATAGTGGTACATGACGTTGGCGCTGCCATAAAGCAGGCTGATGCCGTCGGCCGCTTCGAGGTTCGGGCGGTCCGGCACCGGCACGCCAGTCATCATGTCAATCTGGCCCGCGAGCAGCGCGGCGACCTGCGCCGAGGGCTCGGGGATGACCTGGAAGACGACGCGGTCGACTGGCGCTCTGCCGCCATGATAATCGTCCCAAGCCTGGAAGACGTAGCGGTCGTTCTCGCTGAACTCGACCAGGGTGTAGGGGCCGGAGCCAACCGGGTTGCGGTTGAATTCTTCTTGGCCGACCTCATCGAAGTAGGCGGGCGGGATCAACTCGCAGCCGTTGTAGCTGACGTCATATTCGAAGTAGGCGTGCGGCTTTTCCGTGGTGATATCGACGGTGAGGTCGTCCACGACGATGACTTCCTTGACGAAAGCCCATTGCTGATAAAGCGGGATATCGCCAATCGGGTGGCGGACGCGGTCGATGTTCCACTTGACGGCATTGGCGTCGAGCGCCTCGCCATTATGGAAGGTGTTGCCTTCGCGCAGGTGGAAGCGCCAGGTGGTGTCGTCGACCGCTTCCCAGCTGTGCGCGGCTTCGGCGTCGTAGCCATCGCCATCGGCGGCGCGGCCGATCAGGCAGTCGTAATACAGGCGCAGCATCCAGTGGGTGGAGCCGTACCAGTGCGAGTGCGCGTCCATCGGGCGGATGGGACCGCTGTGGGCGAAGACGAATTCGGACATGTCGTCCTGCGCCGCCGCCGGAACAATCGCCAAGGCGCCAACCAAGGCGACCAGGCTCAGGATCAGGAAAAGTCTTGCGGTTTTCACGGGTGATCTCCTCTATTGATTGGGCGAAACGAGTTTACCAGACAAATGGTGAACGCTTATAGGCTATAGCACCCTCCTTTTTCGGTTTGCGCTTGTGAACTCTCGCTAAATGTCTCACTGCAGGGCGGCAAAGTAAGCGAGTTTGTCCTCGTCAATGGCGACGCCCAAGCCGGGGCCGGGCGGCGGCGCCAGGATTTGACCCTCAGGCGCGTAGGGCTCGGCAAGGATGGAATCGGTCATATCGGAAAAGCCGGCGGGCCACTTGGCGATTGGCGTGGCGGCGGCCAGGTGGGCGGCGGCGGCGGCGATGATGTCGAAATAAGGCGCCACCGAGATCTCCAAACCGGCCGCTTCAGCGATTGCCGACATGCGCTGGCAGGGCAGCAAGCCTCCATAGCGGTGAATCTTGTAATGCAAGACATGCGCCGCTCGCTCCCGGGCGATCTCGTAGACGCTGCGCGGGCCCCCTCCGGTCGATTCGTCGGCTTGCAGCGGCGTCTCCAGGCGCGCCGCCAGATGCGCCATCTCATCGAGATAACGAACCGGCTGCTCGAACAAGGCGACGCCACCCAAGCGCTCAAGCCGCGTCAGCGCCTGAACTGCGTCGCCGAGAGTATACCCCGTATTGCCGTCCAACTGAAAGCGAATGTCAGCGCCGACCAGCTCGCGCAGCTGAGCATACCAGGCGATGTCTTCCTCGACGGTGAAGCCAATCTTGGTTTTATACCAGGTCCAGCCGTCCGCCGCGCTCATCTCCTGGATGCGTTCCGCCATCTTATGCGGCTCTTCGCGCTCGACGAAACCATGACAGACCGCGCCGGGCATGACAGCCCCGCCGAGCAGTTCGCAAACGGGCAAGCCCAGCGCTTTGCCCTTGATATCCCAACAGGCGAAGTCGATTGCCGTGCGCGCGTTGACGGCGCCGCGATGCGCCCCGTGCATAAGCTGATGCGCGCGTTCGATATTGAAGGGGTCCGCCCCGTGCAGCGCGGGCGCCAGGCGGTCGTCGATATGATGCTTGATGGTCTCGACGGTGTCGCCGCCCCAAGCGCCCGGCGAGACCGTCTGGCCGATGCCGCTGACGCCCTCGTCAGTCTCGACCTGGACGACGACCGTGTTCGTCGCGCTCGAGACGCCGTAGGCCGTCGCCAGATCGCGGCTGCGCGAAATGTTGACGATTGTGGATGTGATGCTGGTGATTTTCATAATCTGCTCCGGTGGGCGACCCCATGCGTAGCCCCCTGCATTCGGCGTCAGCGACGGGCGAGTCGCCGCCTCGCCCCTACAAATTCGCCTCTTGGCTTCTAGCTGTAGGGGCGATTCTGTGAATCGCCCACAGAAGTCTAATCGATGCCGCGAAACGCAAGTGCTTTTGGGCGGGCCATGCTTTCACCCGCGTGTCTACATTTCTGGTTCGGCACGGTCATTTCAACGCCAGCACGCTTTGCGGCAGGCTCAAGCGGACGAGCTCGCCGACGTCCAGCAGCGTTTCCAGCCGGGCGCAGCCGTCCAGCAGGCTCGCGATTTGATCGGGCGGCAGCAAATCGCCGACCAGGTAGCGAAATTTCGCTTCAAATTCGGCGTCGCTAAGCATGTTTTCCGGCTCGCCTTTGGCGTATTCGACGCGGCCTTTGTATTGTCCGCCGTCCTTCATGGCGATGCGGACTTCGCAGCCGTTCGTTAAGGGATGACTCGCCTGGATGTCTTCGTCAAGCCCGACCTTGACCAATTGACGCAGGCGGCGCTGCTCGGGCTCGTCAAAGGTGGCGATGTCTTCGCGGAACCAATTGCCGCGGGTCAAGATGACAGAGACGGTGACCGGCAGACTGAAACCGGCCTGCCCGACGTTCCGCGGCTCGTAATTGACGCGGAACTCCGGCGTGATCGCTTCCAGATAGGTGTCGACTTCGATGGACGCGATCGCCTCCAGGTCGGGCGCGCCGGATTTGAGCAGGTCGTGAGTGGCGTCGACGCAGGAGTGGACGTGGCGGCAGCCGGCGTGCGGCTTGAAGCCGGTGCGCGCCAATGCCTCGCCATCAAGAACGTCCACGAAGGCGGGGTCGTAACCGGGCCCAAAGGCGTGAAAATAACCGTAATCGCCATCCAGGGCGCCGGGCGGCCCGCGGAAGCCGAAACGCGCCATCTTGGCCGCATAAATGCCATTGCGCGCGCCATAACCGGCCAGCAGGTCTTTGGTATCGCAGCTGCCGGCGTCCCAGACGTATTGCTCCGTGCCGCAAGCCATGTCCATCGAAAGCGCCAGGGCGTTGATCGTTGCTTCAACCGATAAGCCCATCGCCTTGGCGGCCGTCGCGGCGCTGCCAAAGGTGCCCGCCTGGCTCTTGTGGTCGAGCCCGCGTTCGCGCTGCCAGCTGTCGACGGCGGAATGCACGAGGTCCATCACATCGTAGCCGACCGCCAGCGCCAGAATGTACTGCTCGCCCGTGAGCCCAAGCTGCTCGCCGAGGGTCAGGGCGACCGGGACCAGCTGCGAGGCGACATGACCGGCGGTGCGATGCGAATCGTCCATGCCGAGGTATTTGCCCATCGTGGCATTCGCCCAGGCCGCGCCTTCGACCGTGCTGCGCCGTCCATCGCCGATGATGGCCGCGTCATCGCCCGGCTGCATCTGCGCGGCGTAATCGGCGGCCAGCGCGCCCAGCCGGGTCTGATAGCCGCCAAGCATCGTGCCGATGAAATCGAGGGTGACCTGGCGCGCGCGGATGATCGCGAGCTCGCTGAGGTCGCGGTATTGGCGTTCGGCGACGAATTCGCCGATGATTGAGACGGCTGTTTTTTGGGTCATGCTCCTTCTCCTACATGGGCGACCCATTGGGTAGCCCCTACAGTTCGCGTTTGGCGGGCGTTGCTGATGGGCGAGTCACCGCCTCGGCCCTACAAATTCGCTCTATGACTACTAGCTGTAGGGGCGATTCTGTGAATCGCCCACTTATGTCTAACCGGCGCACTGTGACACAACGTGTTTTGCGTGGGCGGCGACTCGCCCGTTCACAGTCGCGGTATATGCGATACTAAGCCTCCAGCTGCATGTAATAGCGGTCGGCGTGGTGGGGCGAGAGGCGGAAGGCGCCTTCGGGCGTGACCAGGAAATTGTCCGAAATCAAGAAGCCGCGATCGTTCTCCAGCACCGTGCCCGGATGGTAAGAGAGTACCATATTGGACTGCAAGACGAAATCGGGTCCGCTCATGGAGTTTGGTCCGTCGCTGCCATCCAAGCCCGTGCTGTGGCAGTCGGGCGTGTGCTTGCCATCGACCGGGAAGCCGCGCTCGCGTATCGCCTGGTCGTTGGCTTCGGAGATATCGCGGAAGGTCGCGCCCGTTTTCGCCACCGCCGACGACGCTTCGACCGCCGCCAGATACGCGTCCAGCAGCGCCTGCGTATCCGCCGGCAGCGGATCGAAGGAGAAGACGCTCGTCATCTCGAGCCAATAGCCATAGGGCGATTCGTAGACGATCTCGAAGTTGATGATGTCGTCGCGGCCCATCCGCAGGTCTTTTGGCGTCGGGACCGTATAAGGCGTGCCATCAATCGCCAGCTTCGTCCGCCCCCAGAATGCGCCGAAAGACTTGATGTAGCCCTCGACCTCGGCGCAGGCATCCCAATAGCGGACGCCGACGCCAGCCGCGTCCTTGAAGACGTCCATCGCCGAATCGAGAATGGCGCCGTTCTGCTGGATGGCCTCCAGCTCGAAGGGCGTCTTGATCTGCCGGATCTCGTTGAATTCGTTGGTGACCTCGACCAGCTCGTAACCTTCGAGCTCGGCGACGAAGGCCTGATAAGTGCCCAGCCCCATCAGCTTGCTCATATTGACCATGCCGATGCGTTTGCTGCCGGTCGCGTATTCTTTGGCATTGGCGGCGGTGGCGGCGACGATGTCTTCGTAGGGCGAAAGCACGCGCTCGGGCAAGGTCGTGGTTTCGTTGCGGCTCCAGACGGCTTGATAAGAACTCCAGACTTGCAGCCAAGGGTGGGGGTCGTCCGCGCCCAGGACCGCGTAGGCGACGCCGCCCCAGAGATGCGCGTGCGTCAGGTAGCGGATCGCGCCCATGCCGCCGGGCATCGCCTGCCCGGTGAGGATGAGGACGTCGAGATCGCGGTCTTTCATCATGGCTTGCACGCGCTTTACGCGGCGAGTGGTATCGCGTTTCAGGGCATCGTGGGTGAGCATGGTTTTCTCCTTAGAGTTCGTATTCGTATGCTTGATTGAATGGGTATTCCGTGCCGATTCCGCGTTCTCGCGCCTTGTCGTATAAGCGCCGGGCGACGGCCACGTCTTCTATGCCCGTGCCGCCAGAGAGGAAGAGCGTCCAGCGCGTGTCGCTTTCGCGCGGTCGCGCTTTGCCGGTCGCCAGCGCCCCCATATCGCCGACGACATGCGATCGGTCGATGGCGCCGGCTTCCAGCGGCATGATAAGCTCGCCTTCTTCACCCCAGCCCTGCGCCATCTCGTCGACGAAGACGCGGCTCTTGACAACGGTATACTCGTCGAGCTCGCGCACCCAGGGATAATGCGCGCCCATGGCGTTTATATGCAAGGGTTTATCTGGCAGGGCGGCGCCATTGAAGACGGGCTCGGGCGATGTCGTGATTGTCGTGACGATGTCGGCCTCCTTTAAGGCGGCTGCGGGCGAGCCTGCCGGCGAGACGTCAATGCCAAGCTCGGCGCTCATCCGCCGGCAGAAGGCGCGGCGCTTTTCGGGGTCGCGGCTGTAGGCTTGGACGCGCTGGAGTTTCATGACATGCGTCAGCGCGTAAAGCTGGGAGCGGGCGTGGCGTCCTGTGCCGAATAGCGCCAGCGTCTCGCTCTTGGGCGGCGCCAGATAACGCGTGGCCAAGGCGGATACGGCGGCGGTCTTCAGCCAGTCGAAATAGAGGACTTCCATGACCGCTGCCAGCGCGCCGGTGTCGGTATCGAAGAGGAAAAAGAGGGTCTCCAAGCCCCCGGGCAAGCCCGCGGTGTAGGCGTTCAAGCCGGCGGCTCCCAGGCCGGGCAGCAGCGCGCCTTTGAACTTGAATGAGGCTTTGCTGCCCGCCCGCAGATGACCGCCGCCATTGCTCTCGCGCGCATCGCCTTCGATCCACAGATTCTCGCGCGGCAAGGCGGCGCCCTCGCCCGCCCCTAATTCGCGATAACCCTGTTCGACGGCATCGATATACTCGGCGATGGGCATCAAGCCGCGCATTTCGTGATTTCTTAAGAAGAGCGCCATGATTCGCTATAACTCAAATTCGTAAGGCTGATTGAATTCAAAAACCGAGCCGACGCCGCGTTCACGAGCCCGTTTGTACAGGGCGGTGGCGATGGCGATATCATCCACGCCCGTGCCGCCGGAGAGGAAGAGCGTCCATTGGCTTTCGGGCAGGCGGGCAGGTACGGCGCCAGCGGCGAGCGCGCCAAGGTCGCCGGCGACGTGGCGCTCGTCGATGGCGCCTTCTTCGATCGGCATGACGATTTCGCCATTTTCGCGGAGTCCCTGCTTCAGCACGTCGACGAAAACGCGGCTCTTGGCCACGGTCTGCGTGTCGATCTCGCGCGCCCAAGGATAATGCGCGCCGAGCCCATTGATGTGCAAGGGCTTGACGGGCAGGTCTTCGCAATCGAAGACGGGTTCGGGCGAGGTGGTGATGGCGGTGACGATATCGGCGTCGCGCAGCGCTGCTTTGCGAGAGTCGGCCGCGATCACCTCTAACTCAAGCTCGGCGCTCATCCTTTCGCAGAAGGCGGCCCGATTATCGGCGTTGCGGCTGTAGACTTGAACGCGCTGAATGTCGGCCACGCGAGTTAAGCCATATAGCTGCGAGCGGGCGTGGCGTCCGCTGCCGAAGAGGGCCAGGACGGAGCTGTCGGGCGGGGCCAGATAACGCGTCGCCAAGGCGGAGACGGCGGCGGTCTTCAGCCAACTGAGGTACATGACTTCCATGATGGCGGCGAGCGCGCCCGTGTCGGTGTCGTAGAGGAACATGAAGGTTTCGACGCCGGCTGGCAAGCCCGCGGTGTAGGCGTTGAGGCCCGCCCCGCTCAAACCGGGCAGCAGCCCCGCCTTGAACTTGAATGAGGCTTTGCTGCCGCCGGGCAGGTGTCCGCCGTATGTATCGCTCTTCTCGCCCTTGATCCAGAGGTTCTTGCGCGGGAAGGCGGCGCCCGCGCCTTTGCCGTATTCGCGATAACCCGCCTCGACGGCGTCGATGTAATCGCCAATGTCCAGCAAGCCGCGGATCTCGTGATTGCTCAGCAGCAGCGCCATGCGACGGCTTCTCCTAGAGATCGAGCAGCGGCGAGCGCGTCGCCACCATCAGCGCGCAGGTCGCGGCGACGCAGGCGCCCCCGGCCACGTAAACGATCGAGATGCCCCAGACCTCGGCGACGGCGCCGCCGATCAGCGTGGTCAGCGGGATCAAACCCCAGACCATGCCCCAAAGGCTCATCATGCGGCCGCGCATGGCATCGGGCATGGCGGTCAGCAGCAGCGCGTTGATGACTGTCAGGAACAAGCCGGAGAAGATGCCGACGATGAAGATCACGATCAGGGCGATGGTCGCGTCGCTGATGAAGGCGTAGAGCGCCAAGCCAAGACCGAACAGACAGGAAAAAGCGAGGATCGCTTTGCCTTTGGGGTAGACGTCGGGCATGATGGCGATGGCGAAGCCGGATATGGCCGAGCCCAGGCTGGCGCTGCCAACGAGGATGCCGAGCAGGGCAGGCCCCTCTTGAAGCGCCTCGCGCACGAAGACGGGCATCAGCTTCTGATAGGGCATGCCGAGCGGGACGAAAACGAGCGCCAGCAGCGTCAAGGCGAAGAGCGCCCGGTTGCGCCGCAGATAGCGCAGGACCTCCAGCAAGCCGCCGAGAATGCCATCGCCGTCTTTCTGTTTGCGCTTGGGCCGCGGCAAGAAATGCGTGGCTTTGAGATAGATCAAGGCGCCGGCCGCATAGAGCGCCGCTTGCGCGCTCAAGGTGATGGCGATGTCCGTGAGATCGAGCAGGAAGCCAGCCAGAACGGGACCGAAGAAGCCCATCAAGCGCGTGCCAGAGTAGCTCAGGGTCGCGCCGTTGAACGCCATGTCCTCGGGCAGCAGGCTGGGCAGCAGCGCCATGCGAGAAGGCGCGTAGAAGGCGAAAGTCGCGCCCAGGACGAGCGAAGTCGCCAGGATATGCAGCGGGGCGGTTTCGCCGCTGGCGGCCACGATGGCGAGGGCGGCCGAAGCCAGGACGGCGACGCCCAGCGAGGCTTGCACCACCCATTGGCGTTTGACCTGGTCGGCGACGACGCCGGCAATCGGGGCGGCCAACAGCAGCGGCAGCCCATAGGCGAAGGCCACCAGTCCGACCTGGAAAGGCGAGCCCGTGACCTCGAGCATGTGCCAGCCAAGCGCGACCGCCTGCAGCAGGTAGGTGATATGCACCAACACGTTGGCGACCCAATACCAGCGATAGACGCCGATGCGGAAGCTGCTGCGGTTCCAGACAGCGAGGATCATCTAGCCCCCTGCGCCACCAACGGGTGTAGGGGCGACATGCCATGTCGCCCGAAAATGTCCGAGCGCGCAAGGCGGGCGGCCTGGTTGGTCGCCCCTACAACGCATCCTGCAATCAGCCAATCGCGATCTCCTCGATCAGGTCGCCGATGATGGCGAGAATCTCTCCTTCAGGCGCGACGGGCCACGAAGCGCCGGCCTCGACCACGACGCCGCCGCGGGGCGCCTGGATCTGCGCGATCGTCTCGCCGCTGAAGGGATGCCGAACGTAACCCAGCGCGTCGCCCGCCTCGACCGCTTTGCCACGCAGGCGCTTGTCCATGAAGGTGAAGCCGCGTTCGCCGCTGGGCGTGATCACCGTATGCTCCTGGAGCACGGCGACGCTGTCGACATCCGATTCCAGCTCACCCGCGAGCATGCCCAGGTGGCGCATCGCGTTGAGGACGGCTTTGCGCATTCGGCCCAGGTCTTGATCGCGATAATCGCGCAGCCCGGGTCCGCCGCCGATGCAGGCCACAGCCACCGTTTTGCCATCGCGCGCCGCTTCCTGCGCCATCGAATGCTGATGATCTTGCCCCAGCACGACCTGCGGCAGCCCCAAAGCCACCGCCAGCGCCTTCGACGACTCGACATCGCCCTCGTTGTTCACGCCGACAAACTGGTGGTAGCTCCATTGCGAGCCAGTGCGGATATCCAGCAGCGCGTCGGCATCGGCGATCGCCGCCTGATAATAGGCGGCCACGAGCTGCTCGCTGACGCTGCCATCGGCGTCGCCGCGGCCCACCCGGTTGAGGTGCTTGTCGTCGTAGACGCTGTTGATCCGCGCGAATTCGAAGCCGGAGGTGTTCATCAGCGGCGCCAGGATCAGCCGGCCACGGACAGCGGCCGGATCGAGTTCCTGGACGACATGCGGCAGGATGAGCGACGGTTCGATTTCGAGTCCGCTGGCGCCAGCCTGGACGACGAGCGTCGGCCCCTCGTTCGCGCCGTTGACGATATGCAGCGGAATATGCACGGGAAAGCGCCCGTGCGTTTCGCCGGTTTTGAAGAAGCCGTAGGCTTTCTCGCCGGGGCCCGCTTCTATGTTTCCGATTTTCATTTTGGTGTCTTCTCCTTGTCAGGCGACCAATTGGCTCGCCCCTCCAGTTTCGCGTTTGGCGGGCGAGTCACCGCCTCGCCCCTACATTGTCTCTCCCGCTTGAACCAGTTTCCAATCTGTTGGAAGCGGTTCTCCCCTTCCCTCCTTGTGTGGTGCGCGTAGACACTGCACTTCGGCAAGGGGCCGGGGGATGGGGGATTACTCAAAACTCACGTTCACGTCCATCGTCCGGCGGTCTTCAACGCGGTCGATGCCGCCCAGGATGCCGATTGAGGTGGCGCCGACTGTGGGCCACTCCTGCCCGCTGGGGATGACGATGCCGTCTTTCGGCGTGGGCATCTCCGCCAGCAGCTCGCCGGTATAGGGATCGACCAGGCGGCCGTAGACATCGCCCTCTTTCAGCTCGTCCCTGAATTTGGCGTCGCGGATGAAAAGGCCGTCGACCTTCGGCTTCCAGATGACGACGCCGGCCTCATAGACCGTGCAGAGCGGCCCATCGGACTCGAGCTCGCCATCGACCATGCCCATGGCTTTGCAGATATTCCAGATGCCGCGCTCCGCGTCGCCCACGTTGGCTTCGCCGTTTTTGTGCCAGCCGGTGCCGCCGCCAAATTCGAGCGTGATCTGCAGCGTGTTCGCTTCTTCGATGGCGACTTTGGAAGCGCCGCTGCCGAAGGTGCCAGGCGGGAAGAAAGCCGCTTGATCAAGGCCGAAGGCGACGACTAATTTCCGCCGACGCGCTTCCATGAGCGTCAGATTGTCCGAGTCGTATTCAGCCGTGAAAAGGACGTAGCGCTCGTAGGCGGTGCGGGCCCCCGCGTGGAAGTCGATCAGCACATCGGCTTTGGCGATGCACTCGTTGAAATAGGTATAGGCGATCTGGTCGGAGACGCTGCCGTTTTTGTTTCCCGGGAAGAGGCGGCTGATGTCTTTCTCATCGACCAGCGAGCCGCGCGTGCCCATCTCGAAACCGGCGCGATTCACCACCGGCACGGCGATGATATTGCCGCGGATGGCGCTGGGGTCGGCGGCCGCGACGAAATCGAGGATGGCGATCGAGCCGATGATCTCCGCGCCGTGAATGGCGCCTTGCAGCATGAGCGTGGGTCCCGGCTCGGCCCCGGCGATGAGGTGGACCGGGATGTCCAGCCGCAGGCCCGAGCGCGATTGGGCGGTCTCCAGGTAGCCGAAGGTTTTTTCTCCGGGTTTGGCGGATAGGTTGCCTACGTTTAGCATAGAATTTCTCCTTGTCTTTGCGGGCGACCCGATGGGTAGCCCCTACAGATTCGATTGTTTTGCGTTTGCGGGCGACCCGATGGGTAGCCCCTACAGATTCGCTTGTTTTGCGTTTGCGGGCGACCCGATGGGCAGCCCCTACGGATTAGATTGTTTTGCGTTTGCGGGCGACCCGATGGGTAGCCCCTACAGATTCGATTGGTTTGCGTTTGCGGGCGACCCGATGGGCAGCCCCTACGGATTCGATTGTTTTGCGTTTGCGGGCGACCCGATGGGCAGCCCCTACAGATTCGATTGTTTTGCGTTTGCGGGCGACCCGCCGGGCAGCGCCTATACGGACGCCAATTCAATCGCATGCGTCCCCAAATGCTTCTTGAACCAGCCGAGGATGCGGTGCTGCCGTTCGATGCGGTTGCCCGGGCGCCCCCCGCGCGAAAGGCCGTGATCCTCGCCTTCAAAAATGACCAGCTCGACCTCTTTGCCGCGCCAGCGCAGCGCCGCGAACATCTGCTCCGCCTGCTCCAGCGCGCAGCGGTGATCTTCATCGCTGTGAATGATGAGCAGGGGGGTGTTCACATTGTTGATATAGGCGACTGGAGATTGCGCCCAGCTGCTCTCCAGGTCGCGCCAGGGGTCGGTGCGCGTCTCGCCGCCCGTGCATTCGGGCCCGATATCCGATGTGCCGAAGAAGCTGATCTGATTGACGATCGAGCGCTGCGTGACCGCCGCCGCGAAGCGATCGGTATGCCCCACGACCCAATTCGTCATGAAGCCGCCGCAGCTGCCGCCGGTGACGCCCATGCGCGAGCCATCGATATACGGGCGCGCGACCAACTCGTCGACGCCGAGCATGATTTCGTCGTATTCGGCCCCGCCTTGATCGCCCTCGCTCGCTTTGGTCCAGGCTTGGCCATAGCCGGCCGTCGTGCCGCGCTGGTTGAAATAAGCGACCGTGTAACCGGCGTTGGCGTAGACCTGAAACTCATGATTGAAATCCCAGCCGAACATTGAACAGTGCACATACTGAATATGTGGGTAGGCTTTGCCCTCTTCATAATTCAGCGGTTTGATCAGCCAGCCGTGCACTTTCACGCCGTCCACGCCGTCGTACCAATAACTTTCGGGCGCCGCCAGCTCATGATCGCGCAGCCAGGGGTTGAGATTCGTCAGCTTCCGCGAATCGCCGTCGCGCCAGATGTAAAGCTCGCCGGGATTGGCCGGGTTGGCTTGGCCATAGGCGGCGATGCTCCCGACGGCCGGGCTGTAATCGAAGGTGATGCTGTCGCCGCTGATGAGGCGTTCATATTCGCCGTCAGTGTTGATGCGGAAGAGATTCGCCGCGCCCTGTTCGGTGAGCAGGAAGTAAATCCAGTCATCGCCGGGCGCCCATTTCATGGTGACGTTGGACAGGCTCACGCGCTGGTCGGCCACCGAATAATTGCCAACTTCTTCGTCGATGTCCGCGCCCAGCTTCCAGGCTTTTCGCGCGGCCACGTCAGCCAGATGCGGCTGCCAGAAGTTGCGGCGATTGACCGGCGGCGGCTTGTTGTGTCCCGCGAAGGCGATGTATTTGTCCTCCGCGCCCCAGACCGGGCTGGCGGCTGTGCCTCGCCAATCGGGGATCAGCAGCTCCGGCGCGCCCGCCGGGTAATCGCAGGTCAGGATCTGCCCATAACCGAGCGAGGTATTCTGTTCGCGCGCCATGCCGATGAAAGCCAGCTTCGCGCCGTCGTTGCTCCAGCTCGGTTCGGAGTAATCGCATTCGCTGTGAGTGACCTGGGCGAAGTCACCCGTTTCCAGTTCCAGCACCCAGATCTGCTTGAATTTGTCGTGCACCCAGCCGACGCCGTCTTGTTTGTAGCGCAGGCGGCGGACGACTTTGATAGTTGGCGCCGGGATGCCAGGGACGGGTCCGCGATCATCGGCGGCGCGCATCGGCGTCCAGCGCACCCCGACCAGCTTCGTGCCGTCCGCCGACCAATCAAGCCCGGACATGGGCATGCCGTCGGTGGCGTAGATCGCTTCGAAATCGTCATCGACGTCGAGCACGCGGACGGAATCGCCATCGGCGTCGCTGTGAGAATAGGCGAGGCGGCTGCTGTCGCGGCTCCAGGCAATCGACGATGCCTGGCAAACGCCATCGGTCAAGCGGCTGGCGGCGTCGGCGCGCAGGTCATGCAAATAGAGATGGGTGACATAGCCATTGGAGGGACCATGCGGGCGGCGCACGGTATAGGCGATATGCGAGGCGTCGGGCGCGATGGCGATCTCGGCCAGCCAGCTGAACTTCATCAAGTCCTCGGGGATGAGCCCGCGCCGGCGGTTGACGGGCGTCGAGGGGAGACTGTCCATAGAATACGTCCTTAAACTATCATTGCCAAGTTGCTGCCGATTATTCTAACCAAAGAAAATACAGAGCGCACACAGATCGCGGGCATCACGCGGCAACATCCCTGCAGCTGGCTGGAACGGGATATTTGTAGCAATCTATAACTTTTCTCGGCGCTCTCAAAGTTCTCGCGGTCGGCGGTGGCAAGATTGCAAAATTCCTCTGTGTTCTCTGTGTCGCCTCGTTTCCTCTGTGGTGAATCCACCCCTACAAATCACAGGCGACGCCGATATCAGCCGCCAATTCCCGCAATTGCTCGACGGTCTCGCGCGCGACCGGGATGCCGCTGGGCCCCCGCTCGCGCATACGCTGGAACTCGATTTCGCCCGGCAGCACGACCGGACGCTCGGGATCGATCGGGTCCGCGCCCTTGACTTGGCGGACGAGCTCCTCCAGGCGGCGCTCGAAATCAGCGGCCGGCATCAGCGCGGAAGGATCGATGGCGATCATCATGTGGCCGACATCGAAGTTCTGGTCGTCCTGGAAGACGTCCAGGCCGAAGAGCGCGCCCGTCATCACGCCGGCCAGCACATCCGTGAAAAGGCTGAGCCCGTAACCCTTGTACTCGCCGATCGGCAGCAGGGGGCCAGACCTGGCGGCTGCGGGATCGGTGGTGACCTGCCCGTCGGGGGTCAGCGCCCAATTGTCGGGCATGGGTCGGTTCTCGCGTTCGTACCAGCGCATCATGCCTTTGCCCGACATGGTCAGCGCCATATCGAGCACGATGGCGTGGGCGGCGCTCCGCGGGATGGCGATGCCCCAGGGGTTGGTGCCCAGCACGACCTTCGCCGAGCCCCAGGGCGCCATTTCCGCGGCGGCGTTGGTGCAGGCCCAGCCAATCAGCCCCTGCTTGGCGGCGGTCAGCGCGTGATAGCCGGCGATGCCGAAGTGGTTGCTGTGGCGGACGCCGACCATGGCGATGCCGCTGGTTTTGGCTTTTTCGATGGCGCGGATCATGGCGCGATGGGCGGCGACATAACCGAAGCCCTTGGCCGCGTCCAGCAGGGCGTAGGCGGGCGCGTCGACGAGCCAGGTCATGGGCGCGTCGGGCGCGATGCCGCCATTCCTCACGCGGCGCGTATAACGGAAGAGCTTCTCCAAGCCTTGACCCTGGCCCGGGTGCCACCATTGCGACGCCGTCATCAAGCCGTCGCTGATGATCTCGGCTTCTTCGGCGCTGGCGCCCAAACCGCGCATATAGCCGACCGCGAAGGCGCGCAATCTGTCCAGCGAATAGAAATTGACCAGCGATGCGTCTTTTACTTCATAAGCCATTGACGGGGCCTTACATGAAAGGTTGATCGAGCGGGTTGAGCGCCGCTTCACTGACGACGAATTCGGGCGGGCTGGTCGCGATTTGGGCGATGAAGGCCGCGACAGTCTTGGGGTCCATGCTCTCGCTGCGGGGCAAGACGCCGATGGGGGCGCCGCGCCAGCCGGTGTCCATCCCGCCCGGATACAGAATGGTCGAGCGGATCCCGTGCGCCACGCCGGCTTGGGCGATGGCGTAATTGAGACCGGTCAAGCCGAACTTCGAACTGCCATAAGCCGGGCTGCCGCCGCCGCGCAATCCCGCCGTGCCCGAGATGTTGATGACGGTGGCGCTTTCGGCGCTTGCAAGACAATCCCAGAGCGCGCGGGTGAGATAGAAGACGCCCGATAGGTTCACGCCGATGACCGCGTCCCAGTCGCCGAAGTCGGTGTCTTCGAATGTTCGCGGCGCGGGGATGCCGGCGTTGTTGACGAGGATATCGACCGACCCGAAAGCCCGCTGGATCGCTGCGGCGGTCGCTTTTACGCTTTCGGCATGGGAGACATCGCAGGGATGCGCCGAGGCGGCGCCACCGCTCGCCCTGATGGCTTCAGCCGTCTCGTTCAGCGCGTCGGGCTGCCGGGCGATGAGTACCGCGTGAGCGCCCATATCGGCGAACTCCAGCGCGATTGCCCGCCCCAAGCCATGACTGGCGCCGGTGACGACCGCGGTTTTTTCGCTTAGCTGCTTTTCCATAAATCCCTTTCCGCATGAAAATCTACCTTTGGGCAAGAATGCAAAGCAAATAAACAGACCACCCGCCACACCGGGTACATCAGGCGCGCCGAGAGAAAATAAGGAGTTTTCCTCTGTGCTGCCTCATTTCCGCTGTGGTGAATAAGTGTTTCACGACTCGCTTGGCTGTGCTTCACGACCGTTCGATCGCCGCGATTTGCAGCTCGCGCTCAAATCTTACGCTGGACTGGCTCAACTTGCCAGACACACTCTCCCCCGTATGGAAGTTGTACACGATGAGCTTGACGGCGTAATCGCCGGGCTCCAGGGCGGAAATGTCGACGCGATGGCGGGCCAGCGATGTGAGGCCGAACGCCGCGTCATACCCGAGCGCCTTGGCGCCCGCGTCGTCAAAGACCTGCAGCGAAATCGAGTGCGGCTCGCTCGGCAGGCGCCCCCATAGCAACTGGACGTCCAGGGCGTCCTGAGTCGCCTCCAGCAGCGCATGCTCAAGACGGGCGCCATTGTCGTAGTCCGCCCCCAAGCGATCGCTGGCGGTGAAAAGCGCGCAATCGAACTGGCGGCTGAGATAGCGCTCGACGACCGAGCCGGCGTCATCGTCCAGGCGCTGGCAGGCGTCAAAGGGCCCGAGGGCGGCTTTGACGCGCGACAGGCTCGCTTCGCTGTCATCTCGGTTATAGAGCAGAAAAACCTCGTCGCTGTCTTCCAGGCTGGCCGCCAGGGCGCCGTCGGCGGCGAAATGTCCGCGCGCGCCCTGCATCATCAATTCGTCGGCTTCAAGATACAGGTGCGTCAGGCGCTGCCATTCGGAAAAAAGCGAAGTCAGATATTGAAAGTGGTCGGGGTCGATGGCTTGGCTGGGATGAAAGCTGAGGATCGCGCTGCGAGGACCCGGCGTCGCCCAGGGCGACCGGGCGAAGTGGCGCAAAGCAGGTGGGCTTATCCGGGCGCTCTGGCAGCTGCCGCGCATATCAAGCAGTCGATACACCGAGACCTCGCCGTCATCATAAGCGGCTGGCGCGTTGGCGAAGCTGTGCATGAACAGGTGGTCGGCCCAGCGCCACTTGTGCACGACGACATGGCTGAAGCCATCGGTCAAGAGCCGCTCGACCGCCGACATGAAAGCCGCCTCATTATGCGGCAGGCAGTGGACGTTGCGGTTTTTGTCCCAGCGGCGCAGCAGCAGGTTGCCGTCGATATAGGCGCGGGCGCTCTCTGGCGTGCGGCTGCTGAAGCCAAAAGCCTGCGGATACCCCGCCAACGTCTGCAAGAAGAGATGATAATGCGGGTTTCCGCCTTGCTGCGGCAGGTTGATCAGCTTGATCGCCTCCGCTTCCGGTTCGGCGCGCAGCCAGCCGATGTAGGCCGTCTTGTTCGGCGCCAGCGTATGCCCGGCCCGCGGGACATGGAATTCGATAGCCAGAATCAGCGCCGCCGCCAGCAGGACGAGGGCGCGCATCCTGACGCTTCTGGCTTGCAGCAGCCGCGCCAAGCCATAGCTGGAGAGCAGCGCCAGGGGAACGACCATCGCCGGCTGATAATATTCCTGCAAGCCAATCGCCCCGAAAATGGCGGGAATGTGATCGCTTAATACGCGCTCGGGCAAGACCACGCTCTCGTGCTCGATGCCGTTGAAAGTGAGGTAGTGGCCCAGCCGCAGCGCCCCAAAAAAGACCAGCGTCGCCAGCCAGGGCAGCAAAGACCGGCGGAATGGCTTTTGCAGCAGCGCGCAGACCAGCAGGAGCAGATTGATATAGCCCAGATAGCCGCGTTCATGCGCAGCGCCCGCCGGCGTGTTGAAGAGGCTGTGCAAAGCGCCGGCTGTGAGCGGGTTTTCCGAATGGATGAAATAATCGAGCGCGTCATTGCTGCGGATGCGTCCATGATACGATGCCAGGCCTTCACTCAGCAGCGCGCGGTCGGCAAGCATGGGGTAGAGGCGGAAGGCGCTGATCACGGCGCAAACGAGGGCGGCACAGAGCAGAAGCCGCCAGAAGCCGCGTTGCCGCCAGCGCCGCGCCCCCAGATAGATGACATAGACGGCGGCGGTTATCAGCGTGAAGACGAAGATGTACAGGCTGATGAATGCCGAAAAGCCCGCGCAAAAGCCCGCCAGCGCCGCGAAGCGCCAGCGACTCTCTAGCACGGCGCGATGCAGGCAGTAGATCGTCAGCGGCAAGGTTCCCGTCAGAATGAGGTCGGGCGTGGTCGAGCCTTGCAGAAAATAGGGGCTCGCGCCCGCCACGAGCGCGCCAAAAAGGGCGCTCCACTCGTCTTGAAGCAGATGCTGAATCAAGACATAGGCGCCAAAAGCGTTGAAGCAGAGCATGAGCAGGTAGAGCAGGCTGTAGACGTCATCGGCGGGCATCAGCCGCTCGAGGGCGACGAAGAGCAGCGCGTGCGGCAGCGCGATATGCTTGAAGGCGAGGGAGAGGCCCAGGGGGTGAAATATGGCGTCGGAATAGTAGTAGTCGGCTTCGCCCGCGAGGACGCTCTCGACGTGCCAGGCGTTCCAGTAATTCAGCCAGATATCGCGATCCCAGGTGCGCAGCCAAAATTCGTCGCTGTCAAAAACGCGGATGAAGGCGGGCCAGGTCATCACGATGACGAAGAGCGGCACGATGAGAAGGACGGGCAAGTGTTTCCGCACGATTTCAGTCTCGCGTCAAGGTCATGATGGTCAGTTCGCGCTGGAATCTTTCGCCAGTCGCCCGGATGCTGCCGGCGACGCTGCGCAAGCTATGGTAATCGTAAACGATCAAATTCACCTGATAATCGCCGGGCCCCAACGAGGCGATATCGACGCGCTGGCGGGCGAGCGAACCGTGTTCGATAACGGCGTCCCCGGAGGCCACTTTCTCGCCGGCGGCATCAACGATCTGAATCGACGTGGAATGAGCCTCGTCCGGCACGTCGCTCCAGAAGAATTGCAGGTCCAGGTGGCTGTCGCTCGCTTCGGCAATGACGTTTTCCAGCCGCGCGCCATTCTCGTACTCTATGCGTAAGCCACCGTCGGACGATACGAGCGCGCAGGAAAACTCGCGCCGAATGTGCAGCTCGATGACCGCGCCGTCGTCGTGGCGCTCGCGCCGGCAGCGCTGGAATCGCTCGCTCGGAATCAGCCCGTCCACATCTGCCCCCTCGGCATCCTCCGCGTCAACCAGGAGCGCGATGATCTGGCTCTCGCGGGTGAGGTCTTCAATTTCGGCGGCGCCCGTTTCGGCGCTCGCGTGGACGAAACGATGCCAATCGCCGAAGAGCGAGTTCAGGTAGCCGAGATTCTCGTGATCAATGCGGTGGCGCGAATGAACGCTGAGAATGGACGAGCGCGGACCGGGCAGCGCCAATGGCGACCGCGCGAAACGGCTGAGCTGCGGCAGGTCGAGCTGGGGCTGGCAGCTTTGGCTTAAGTCGCGCAGGCGATAGACGGAAACATAGCCGTCATCGTAGGCGGCGGGCGTCTGTCGGAAGTTGAACGTGACCAGCCAGTCGCTGATTTTCCACTTGTGAACAATGACATGCGTGAAGCCTTCCGCCAGGAGCTGGTCCAGAGCGCCGCTGAAAACCCGCTCATTGTGCGGCAGGCAGTGCATGCTTTGGCTTCTGTACCAGGTCTTGAGCAGCAGGTTGCGGTTGATCTGCGCTTCAAGCAGAGGCAGCAGCCGATGCTGGAAGCCGAAAGCCATGGGCCAGCCGCTCAGGGTCTGCGTGTAGAGGTAGTATTGGCGATGCCACCATTCCTGCGGCAGATTGATGACCTTGATCGCGCTGTCTGGTTCTGACGCTATGAAGTTGATGTAGGCGGTCTGTTCGGGCTCGACCGTTTTGCCCTTTTGCGGCGCATAGAACTCGATCCCGACAATCAGGCAGGCGGCCAGCGATACGATGGCGCGGCGCCGGGCTGGCTGCGAGCGCAAGAGCGCGGCGAGCCCGAAACAGGCAAGCGCGGCCAAGGGGTAAACCAAGCCGATATGGTAGTGATCCGGCCAGCCGATATTACGAAAAATCGCGGGCAGCCAATCGCTAAGAACACCCTCCGGCAATACGGTATCGGCGTGGATGACGCCATTATACGATAGATGGTCGCCCAGCCGCATGCAGGCGAAAAAAAGAAACATCGCCAGCCAGGGAACCAGCTTCCGCCGCGACGGCGTGTACAGCAGCGCGCAAACCAGTAAAGCGAGATTGATATAACCCAGATAACCATCCTCAAAGACCTTGTCTGGCGAGGCGCGAAAGAGCGAATGCAGTAAATCGCCGGTGACCGGATTAAGCGAATGGACGAAGAATTCGAGGAAGTCGTTGGTGCGCGCGGATGCCTCAAAGCGGTCGGTGCCTAGCCGAAGCACATCAGCGCGTTCGAAAAAAGGGTAGAAGCGCAGCATGCCAATGACGCCCGCAAGCCCGATTAGCAGAAGAAGCCGCAGCCAAAACGCGGGTCGCCTCCAGCGCTTGGGGGCAAGGCAGGTGGCGTATAGGCCCACGGATATCATGACGAACACAAAGGTGTAAACGCCAATGAGGGTGGTCGCGCCGGCGCAGACCCCCGCCAGCGCCGCGAAACGCCATCGACCCTCAAAGACCGCGCGGTGATAGAAATAAAGCGTCAAAGGCAGCGTGCCCAGGATGCGGACGTCTGGCACGTCGGCCGTAATCGGGAAATACGCGCTGACGCCTATGGCGACCGCGCCAAACAGGGCGATCCAGCGATCGGCGAAGAGATGCTGAAACAGAATGTAGGCGCAGAAAGCGTTGAAGCAAATCGTCAGCAGAAAGAGCAAGTTATAGGCGTCATCCGACGGCAGCGCCCGTTTCATCAAGCTGAACAGCAGCGAATGCGGCATTTCGTGATGCTGGTAGGCCAAGGACGTGCCCTGGGGGTGATACATGGCGTCCGTGTAGTACAAGTCGGCTGTCCCCGCCAAGACCTCTTCCAGATGCCAGGTCACCCAATAGCTGGTCCAGGTGTCGTTGTGCTCCGTATGCAGCCAGAACTCGTCGCCATCGAAGACGCGCGGGAAGGCAGGCCAAGTCATCACGATGACGAAGAGCGGCACGATGATGAGGCAGTGCAGGTGCCGGCGCACAGGCTCAGTCTCGCGTCAAGGTCATGATGGTCAGTTCGCGCTGGAATCTTTCGCCAGTCGCGCTGATGCGGCCCGCGACGCTGCGCAAGCTGTGGAAGTCGTAGACGATTAAATTCACCTGATAATCGCCCGGCCCGAATGAAGCGATATCGACGCGCTGATGGATGAGCGACGCGTGATCGAGGGCTTGATCGACCGCCAGCGCTCTCTCGCCGGCGGCATCGACGATCTGAATCGACGTGGAATGAGCCTCGTCCGGCACGTCGCTCCAGAAGAATTGCAGGTCGAGCTGGCTGTCGCTCGCTTCGGCAATGACGTTTTCCAGCCGCGCGCCATTCTCGTACTCTATGCGTAAGCCACCGTCGGACGATATGAGCGCGCAGGAAAACTCGCGCCGAATGTGCAGCTCGATGACCGCGCCGTCGTCGTGGCGCTCGCGCCGGCAGCGCTGGAATCGCTCGCTCGGAATCAGCCCGTCCACATCCGCCCCTTCGGCATCCCCCTCGTCAACCAGGAGCGCGATGATCTGGCTCTCGCGGGTGAGGTCTTCAATTTCGGCGGCGCCCGTTTCGGCGCTCGCGTGGACGAAACGATGCCAATCGCTGAAGAGCGAGTTCAGGTAGCCGAGATTCTCGTGATCAATGCGGTGGCGCGAATGAACGCTGAGAATGGACGAGCGCGGACCGGGCAGCGCCAATGGCGATCGCGCGAAACGGCTGAGCTGCGGCAGGTCGAGCTGGGGCTGGCAGCTTTGGTTTAAGTCGCGCAGGCGATAGACGGAAACATAGCCGTCATCGTAGGCGGCGGGCGCATTCCCGAAGCTGTGCAGACTGGGAGCGTCTGGCCACCGCCAGTGGTGAACGACAATATGCGTGAAGCCGTCCGCCAGCAGCCCCTCCAGCGACGCGATGTATGCCGCTTCGCTTTGCGGCAGGCAATGCAGCGCGCGGTCCTTGTACCAGTGGCGGAGCAGGTAGCTGCTATCGACATAGCCGAGGGCGCTCTGCCGGTTGCGGTTGACATAGCCGAAGGCGCTCGGGTAATCGGAAAGAGACTGCAAATGCAGATAATAGATGGCGAAGTCAATGCGTTGCGGCAGGTTGATGACTTTGACGGGCGCTTCGTCTTCCGCGCGAAGCCAGGCGAGATGCCGTGTCGTTTCTTGCGCGAGATAGGCGCCCTGGGGCGGCGCGTAGTATTCAAACGCGATGAACAGCGTGGCAAGCAGAACGCAGGCGACGCGCAGCCTGGGCGGCCGACCGCGCAGGAGCGCCATCAAACCATAACACGACAAAACCGCGAGCGGAATCAGCATGCCAATCAAGTAGTATCGCGCCGCGCCGATAGAGCCGAAGAGGGCTGGAAACCACGCTGTCAAGACGCGCCTCGGCAGCGCCACGCCTTCGTAATCCACGCCGTTAACCGTCAGGAAGTCGCCCAGGCTCAAGAGGGCGAATACCAGGAAAGTCAGCAGCCAAGGCGCCAGCTTTCGCCAGAGCGGCCTGCGACTCAATGCGCAAGCCAAAAGGAAGAGGTTGAGGTAACCGAGGTAGGCGTCTTCGAAGAATCGGTCCTCCGAGGCGCCCAGGGCGGAATGCAGGAATCCGCTGGTGATCGGGTTGGGCGTGAGCGCAAGGTAGTCAAAAAGGTCGTTGCTGTCCGCGGCGCGGAGGTGGAAAGCCAAGCCTTCTTCGAGTATGGCGGCGTCAGCCAGAATGGGCGCCAGGCGGACCAGCGAAATCGAGGCGCTTAAACCCAGAAACAGCGCGAGCGAGAGCCAGAAGCGGGGCTGCCGCCAGCGCGATGCCCCCAGCCAAAGGCAATATATGCCGGCTGTCATCAGGATGAACACGAAGGTATACATGCCAATGAAGGCGGTCAAACCGGCGCAGACCCCCGCCAGCGCCGCGAAAAAGCGTCGCTCTTCGAGGACGGCGCGATGAAAGAAATAGAGCGTTAGCGGCAGCGTGCCGATCAAAATGAGATCGGGCTCGGTGGCCGTGTCGGTGAACCAGGGATGAACGCCAACGACGACCGCCCCGAAGAGCGCGATCCATTTATCCCGCAGCAGCCGATGCAGCAGCAGGTAGGCGCAAAACGCGTTCGCGCCGAGCATCAGCAGATAAAGCAGGTTGAAGGCGCTGTCCAGCGGGATGACCTGCTGCAAAGCCAGCAGCAGCAACGCATGCGGAAAGGCTATCGCCTGGAAAGCCAGCGATGCGCCCGAGGGATGAAACATCGCTTCGGTGTAATACAGCGCCGATTCGCCAGCGAGAGCCTGCCCCAGATGCCAGGCGTCCCATATCTTTTGCCACTTGTCGTAATAAGTGCTGTGCAGCCAGAATTCGTCGCCCTTGAAGATCTGCCCGAAGACGGGCCAAGTCATCAAGATGATGACGAGGGGCAGGATAATCAGGCAGTGGATGTGATTGCGCAGGCCGCCCGCGCCGCGAAAACGCAACTGAACTTCCTACCGCTCCGCCACGATCTTCGCCATGGCGACCTTCATGCGCTCCAAGCCTTCGATCAGCTGATCTTCCGGCTGCAGGAAGGTCATGCGCAAATAATCCTTGCGGTCTTTGGAAAAAGCCGAGCCGGGGTAAGCCAGCACGTGCTGCTCGCTGAGGATGCGCTGGGCGACCTCGCCGCTATCCATGCCGGTGAAGCCGATATCGGCGAAGACGAATTGCCCGCCCTGGGGCAGGCCATATTTCATGCCCATGGCGTCCAGCGCGTCCAGCACGAGGCGCCGCCGCCGGCGATAGGCTTCCGCCATCATCTCGACAGCGTCTTGCGGTCCCGTGAGCGCGGCGATGCCGGCATGCTGCGAAATGACGGACGTGCCGCCGCTGATTGCCGCTTTCAGCTCCTTCACGCGCGCCATGATGTCGGCGGGTCCAACAATCCAGCCCAGGCGCCAGCCGGTCATGGAATAGGCTTTGGACAAGGCGTTGAGCGTCAGCGTCCGTTCTTTGCCGCCGGGCAGCGAAGCCGGGCTGACGTGCTCGTAATCGTCATACACGAAGAGGTCGTAGATGTCGTCGGCGATGACCATCAGATCGCGCTCAATGGCGATATCCAGCATCTCGCGCATATCCGCCGGCGAGATGACGCTGGCGGCCGGGTTGTTGGGCGAGACAAGCAGCAGCGCGCGCGTCCTGTCGCTGATGGCGGCGCGGACCTCGGCCGGGTCGGCGCGGAAGTCGCTCTCGGCATAGGTCTGCACTTCGACCTTGCGCCCCCCTGCGAAAGCGAGCGAATCGGCGTAGGTATTATAATTGGGCTCGGGCACGATCAGCTCGTCGCCGGGCGCGATGACGGCGAGCACCATCAGAAACAGCGCCTCCTGCCCGCCATTGGTGACGACCACTTCGCTCGCGGGATCCACGTCAATGTCGTTGACGCGCTTGACGCGCTCGGCGATGGCTTCGCGCAGCGCCAGCAGCCCCTCCGGCGGCGTATAATCGGCATGATTCTTGATCATCGCCTCTTTGGCTGCGGCGACGATATGCGGCGGCGTGTCGAAGTCCGGGTCGCCGCGCCCCATGATGATGACGTCATCGTAACCCCGCGCCTCGCCGATCAGCTGGTAAAGCAGGTTGGTGCCTTGGGCTTTCTTCTTGCTCATCGTTTGTCCTCGTCTTCGCTCAGCTCAGCGCCTTTATGGCGTCGGCGGTGGCGGCGTTCACGTTCAGGCGGATGACAGCGGGCGCGCCAAATGCGCCGCCATCGGCGACGTCGAAACCGACGCCGCGCAGCTTATCAGCGACATCGGCGGCTCGCAGCGCGACCAGGTTCAAGGCGTCGCCGGCGATCGCATCGAGATTCAGAGAGGCCGCGCTGGCCAGGATCTCGCGTTTGAGGCGCTTCAGCTGCGCGATCTTCGACGCCTGCGCTTCCGCGAACAGACCGCTGGCTTCGAGCGCGGCGAACTGGGCGGCGGTGCTGGTGCAGATCGCCATGATCTGCTTCTGCGACTGCATGGCGGGGATATGCTCTTCGGGCGCGGCGATATAGCCGATGAACCAGCTGGCCAAACCCATGCCGGGGTAGGCCTCGCCGATGGTCGTGATTTGCGCGGGCGCGTCTTCCATCGCTGCCAGCGAGGCCACGCCCCCGTCGACCCAGACGCCGAGCCCCTGATCGCAGATGGCGGAAGCCCCGCTCTCGCGCAGGATTTGCCCGATCGCCGCGATCTCTTCGCTGGAATAAGCCGCCCCCGTGAGGCGCGATGGCGATTCAAGATAAAGCAGACGCGCCCCCGCGTCCACCGCTTTGGCGATGGCGTCGACAGCCGGCAGATAACCGCGCGTGGCATCGACCGGCAGCGAAACCACCTGGCGCGCGCGAACGCCCAGCGCCTTCTGCGCCCCGGGGTGCGCGACGGCTGGCACGGCGATGTTATCAAAGGTTTCGCCGATCTTTTGAATCGTGAGAAAGCGCGATTCCTGGGCGCCCGCGGTGACGATGATATTGCCCGCCGCATAGGTCGCGCCGCTTGCCGCATTGACGCTCTCGGCGATGGCTTCGCGCAGGGGGGCGATGCCGGGCACGTCCACATAATGCGTCTGGCCCGCTTCCAAGGCCTCCGAGGCGGCGGCGATGATGCGTTCGTCCAGTGGGCTGAGCAGGCCATCGGCGCTCAGGTCTTTGGCGTTTCGCCCGATCGCCGGCGGCAGGGGCGTATTCAGCGCCGCGTTCGCCGCATGGTCGGTCAGGATTTCCGCTTTAATTTGCGATGCCAAGCTGCACTCTCCTCCATAAGCGTCCTATCGAATCGCCCGCCCTGGCTTTGGCGCGCGCATACAGTCAGCGCGGCGCATGATGCGTCCGCAGGCTGCAAAGTGTCAAGTCGAAGGCGATTCTGTTAGTATCCAGGACTGTCGCCAACTGTCACGCGAACGCCGCAAATTATAGTCTTGGGGTTAGGACCTGTCAAGCGAGCGGCGAGCCGGCGCGCGTCGCATGGGGAGTGGTGAAAGTCGTGGAGGTTCTCCCTTCGCGCATTCTGTACAGTTTTTCACCACAGAGGACACCGAGGATGCACAGAGAACACAGAGTGTTTAGGGTAGTTCTCTTGCGGCGGGAGTTTGCTCTTCCGCGCATCTTCTAAGTTATAGTTCGTCGCCAACATATAGCGCAGGTGACAATCTCTGTGTCCTCTGTGGCGCCTCTTTTCCTCTGTGGTGAAGTTTGTCGCAAGCCTCGCTCTAGGGCGATGCCTAACAATTTCACCACTCCGGTCGTCTGGAGGGTGGCGCGTCGCCTGCCGCTCGCAATGTCGGGGCGACATATCATGTCTGCCGCACGGAACAAAATGTAGGGGCGACATGCCATGTCGCCCGCAGACGATCAGGTTGCCGTGATGAGAGCCTATGCTTGAGATGAGGCTTCGCGCCAGTCGCATCGGTCGCGTGCCCGGCTTGAACCGGCAGGTGCTGCTCTTCTTGTGCCACAGCCTGTTTTTCCATATCGCCTTGCTGGGCATCGCCGATATTCTGCTGAACTTTTATCTGGTCAGCATCGGTTATGACACGGCGACCATCAGCCTCTTGCAGTCGCTGCCGCGGCTCAGCGGCTTTCTCATCGGGCTGCCCATCGGCCTGATCGCCAACCGCGTCGGCAATCGCCGGCTGATTCTGCTCTCGACCGCCGGTCTGGCGCTGGCGGTGGCGACGACCGCGCTGACCCCGAGCCTGTTGATCATCGCCCTCAGCCGCTTCCTCTGGGGCGCCTGTTTTGGCGCCAACCAGGTGGTGAAGCCGCCTTTCATGGTCACCCTGACCGACCGCAGCGAACATACGGCGCAATTCTCGTACCACAACCTGGTCGCCATGCTCGCGGTCGCCCTGGGCAGCGCGCTCGGCGGCCTGCTGCCACTGATCGCCAGTGGGGCTTTGGGCATTGAGGCCCGCCCCGGGATGCGGCCCGAAGAGATGCCGCTGGCGTATCGCGCGTCGATCCTCTGCGCGGCCGTCGCCCTTCTGCTGAGCAATGTGCCGATTCTGGCGCTGGGGCGCGGGCGAAAAGCGAGCGAAAACCAGCCCGCGGGAAGCGTCATCTGGCGGCGGCCCCCCTGGCGGGTCGTCGCCCGGCTGACGCTTCCGCTCTTCGTCTTCGGCCTTTCCGGTGGGCTGACCTTCCCCTTCTTCAATCTCATTTTCCGCGAGCTCTTCGGGATCGCCGACAGCGCGGTCGGCGGCGTGATCGGCTTGGGCTGGCTGGCGATGGGCATTGCGCCCCTGCTGAACCCGGTTTGGGAGGCGCGGCTGGGAAGAGCGGGCGCCTTGACGGCTTTGATGCTCGTGAGCGCGCTCGCCTTCGTCGGCTTGAGCCTGGCGCCGGGGCTGGCTGTCGCGGTCGCGTTCTATGTGCTCGCCATCGGGTTGCGCAATACGATGCAGCCGCTCTTTCAGCCCCTGCTGATGGACTCGCTCGCCCCCGCCCTTCACAATATCGCCAGCAGCGTCGGGCTGGTGATGTGGAATATCGGCTGGTTTATCTCGACCCTGGGCTTCGGCGCCTTGCAAACGGCGATTGGCACGCGCAATATCATGCTGCTGGTGGCAATTCTCGTCGTCCTGAATGGCCTCAGCATTCATGTCACGGCGAAGCGGCGCTGAGGCGCTCGGCGGCATGCAGAGGTCCGCGTCGCAACGCGACCGCCCACGCAAAACGATTCGCGTTGGTTAAGGGCGAGTCACCGCCTCGCCCCTACAGATCGTCATCAAATGACAAAGCTGTAGGGGCGTTACGCTGTAACGCCCGCCACCGAAATCAACCGCGCCAGGGCGACCCAATGGCTCGCCACTACTGGAGAACCGTTGTGGCGAATAAAACAGGGGCGACCAATCAGTTCGCCCGCCGGAACTATTCGATTAATCTGGAGCATCTGACATGACAAACGAGATTCAAACGAAATTCGATAGCCTCGCCGAGCGAGTCGAGAGCTGGCGGGCGGAACTGGACGTGCCGGGCGCGACCTTCGGAATCCATGTCGAGGGCGAAACCTGCGCGGGCGGCGCCGGCGTCACCCACGCGGAGCATCCGCTGCCAGTCACGGACGAAACGCTCTTCCAGATTGGCTCGATCAGCAAGACCGTGACGGCGACCGCGATGATGCGCCTGGTCGAGCAGGGGGTGCTGGATCTGCGCGCGCCCCTGCGAGCCTACTTGCCCGAGTTTCGCGTCCGCGACGAAGCGGTTTCGGCGCGCGTTACGGCTTGGCATCTGCTGACGCATCACGCCGGCTGGACGGGCGATGTCTTCGTCGAAACCGGCCATGGCGATGACGCGGCCGCGAAGTACGTGGCAGGCATGGCCGACTTCGAGCAGCTGGCGCCATTGGGAGCGCATTTCTCCTACAACAACGCCGGCTTCTGCGTCGCCGGGCGGATCATCGAAACGCTGACCGGGGCGACCTTTGAAGCGGCGATAGACGAATTGATCTTCGCGCCCCTGGGCCTGGCGCGCAGCTTTCTCTTCCCGCATGAGGCGATGCTGCATCGCTTCGCCGTCGGGCATCAGGCGACGGAAGACGGCGCGCGCGTTTTGAGCCCGTGGGCCATCCCGCGCGGGATGAATGCGGCCGGCGGCATCAGCTGTCATATCCGCGATCTGCTGCGATATGGCGCTTTTCAGCTAGGCGATGGCGCGCCCCTGCTGCGCCAGGAGAGCCTGCAAGCGCTGCATAAGCCCCAAGTGCGTAGTTTGCCCTATATGGGCTTTTGCGCGCTCTCCTGGATGGTCAGCGGCGACGGCGACGACCGGCGACTCTGGCACACCGGCGGGACGAATGGCCAGAACGCCGTTTTGACCGTGCTGCCGGCGCGGAAGCTGGCGCTGGGCATGATGACCAATGGCGACAAGGGCGCGAAGCTGCACGAGCGCTTCAACCAGGCGGTCTTGAGCGAGTTCTGCGGCATTGCGCTGCCGGCGCCAAAAGCGATTGAATCATCCGCCGCAGAGCTGGCCGCGTATGTCGGCCGCTATCAAGGCACGATGCGCGCGATTGAACTGCGGCTGGATGGCGGGCGGCTGCTGGCGGAAATTCGCTTCCGTGGCGGCTTGCCCAGCGATCGTGCGCTGGAAGACATGCCGCCGGCTGAGGTCGCCTTCTGCGGCGACGATCAGCTGCTGGTTCTCGAGGGCGAGAACGAGGGAACGCGCGCCGACTTTCTGCGTGATGACACCGGCGAGATACGCTATCTGCGCTTCGGCTCGCGCCTGCACCCGCGTTTGGATTAAGCCAGCATCTCGCCCAGCAGCGTCCAGCAGAGCCAGAGCGCGCGCGGCGTATGAAAAAAGCCCTTCCACATGCCGCCTTTCAGCGGGCTGGACAGGCTGCCATCGCGATGCAGATAGCCGAACCAGCCGCCGTATTCCGCATCGGGAAAATGCGCGAAAGTCCAGTCGTGCATGCGCTCGAACCAGCTGGCATATATGTCGTCGCCGCTCAGGCGATAGGCCAGCAGCAGGGCATACAAAGCTTCGGCTTGGGGCCACCAGAGCTTCATATCCCACTCCAGCCGGGTCGGCGGTTTGCCGTTGACATCGACGAAATAGAGCAAGCCGCCGTATTCCTCGTCCCAGCCGCGCGCCATGGAAAAGTCGATCATCTTCAGGGCCGGCGGAATCAGCGAATCGTCCTCGCGCGCGATGGATTCGTGCAAGACGAAGGCGGCTGATTCCATGGCGTGGCCCGGCGTGATTCGGCGGCCATCAACGCTGTCCAGCCGTTCGTCGTTCGCGCCGAGAACTTCAAACACCGCTTCCGCCTCCTCATCCAGAAAACAGTTGAGGATCTGGTCGAGCGCGTCATCGACGACTTCGGCGTAGAGCGGGTCCGGCGGGGCGGCCAAGCGCAATTCCTGCGTCGTCGCCAGCATGATCATGGAGACGTTGTGCGCTTTGGCGCGGCGCGTCTCCGGGAAGATTTTGGGCCTCAATTTGCCCGGATTCCGCAAGTGGTCGACGACCAGGCGATACGTCTCGATAGCGCGATTCAAGGCGATTTGGTCGCCAGTGGCGCGCGCGTATTCCGCCAGCCCGATGATGGCGAAGGTCTCGGTGAAGAGATAGCGCCGTTTGCGCAGCGGCTTGCCATCGGCGGTGACGGCGAAGAACATGCGCCCGTCGCTGTCGAAGCCGTGGCGCATGATGAAGTCGTAGATGTGGCGCGCGGCATCGAGCCATTCCGGGCGACGCTCGACTTCGTTGTAGAGCTTGGCGAACATCCAGAGCGCGCGCCCCTGCAGCCACATCGATTTGTCGCTGTCGAAGACGCTGCCATCGCGATCGAGCGAGTTGAATTGACCGCCATTTTCATGATCGAGCGAATGTTTCAGCCAGAAGGGGACGACGCTATCGAAGAGCTCGCGCCGATAACTTTCACGGAGTTCGAGCAGGCGCGCGCGCATCATCCCTTGATGCCGCTGACCATCATGCCTTCGATGAAATAACGCTGGAAGAAGACGAAGAGCAGAATAACGGGGATGGTCGCCATGGTGGAAACAGCCATAGCCACCGCCCACAAGGGCTCGCGGTCGAGCGACTGCGAGAAGTAGGTTAAGCCGACCGGCAAAGTGACCAGGTCCCGATCCTGCGCGATCACCAGCGGCCAAAGGAAATTGTTCCAACTGAAGAGAAAAGTGATGATGGCCAGGCTGGCGGCCGCGGGCCTAAGCATTGGCATGACGATGCGATTGAAAATGGAGAACTCGCTGGCGCCGTCGATGCGAGCCGCGTCCAGCAATTCATCGGGGACGCTATAGGCGAACTGCCGCATCATGAAGACGCCGAAGGCGCTGATGAGCCCGGGCATGATGAGCCCCTGGTAGGAATTGTGCCAGCCCAATTGATGGACCAGAACAAACATGGGAATCACCAGGATCTGGAAGGGCACGGTCATGATGCTCAAGATGAACAGGAATAAAATGTTGCGCGCGGGAAAGCGAAACTTGGCGAAACCGTAACCGGCCAGCGCGCCGAAGAAAACCGTGGCAATAGTCTGGACAGCCGCGATGAACAGGCTGTTGATGTACCAGCGCTCGAGCCGCGTGTTTTCGAAGGCAAACTCATACTGACGAAAACCCTGAAACTCGTGCGGTATCCAGTGCATGGGAATGGAGAATATCTCGCCCTCGGACTTAAAACTGGAACTGAACATCAGGTAGACGGGGAAGAAGAAAAGCAGTGAGATCAGCAGGGCGACCGAGATTAGGATCAGGTTGCGGATGCGCCGCCGCAGACGCGCCTCAAAGGCCCAGTCGCTTTCGTAGGCTTTAGCAGTGGCCATGCTGCCATCCCCGGCTCAATGCAAACCCGGCCATATCAACTGAGAGAGAAATCATCGCTGCGTCCCAGGCGCAATTGGAACAAGGTGAAGAGTAGAATAAAGGCGAAGAGTACGACGGAAATGGCGGCCGCGTCGCCCATGCGGAAGAACTGGAAGCCATACTTCCAGATAACGATTCCCAGCGTGGTGTTGACGTCCAGCGGTCCGCCTTGAGACGGCGAAAGCACAAACTGAATGGAAAAGCCCTGAAAGGCGCGGATGGTGGAAATCGCGGCCACGAAAACGGCCGTGGGCTTCAGCAAGGGCAGCTCGACGCGCAGGAAAGATTGCAGCGCGTTGGCGCCGTCTACCCGCGCCGCGTCGCGCAATTCGGGCGGGATCGCCGTCAAGCCGGAGAGCCAGATGATCATATAGAAAGGCGCGATATGCCAGTCATGCACCACGACCGACATGATCGGCGACAGCTGCAAATCAAAGAGCCATTTGATCGGCATCTGCCCTACTATGGGGCCGATCACTGAGGACAAGATTCCGGACGGATGCAGCAGCAGTTTCCATATCACCGAAACGACCACGACCGAAGGCAGCAGCGGCGTGAAGAAGAGCACCTTCATCAATTCGCGCCCGGGGAAACGCTGGAAAAAGAGTACTGCCATCGCCAGCGAGATGAACCAGACGGGCACAGTGCTGCCCAGCACAAAACCAATTGTCACATTCAGCGATTTTAGAAAGAGGCGGTCGTTCAGCAGGTCTTGGTAATTCTGCAAGCCGACCCAGACCGGCGGTTTCAGCAGCGTAAAATCGGTCAGGCTGAGGCCGAAGCCGATGACGATGGGATAGAGAAAGAAGATCGCGAAAAAGATGACGGCCGGGGCGACAAAAAGAAGCCCGTAGTATTGACGCTTCTGCACCAGACCCATCGTCCGCCAGTAATTGAGAAGCTGACCGATACCCATACAATCCTTGTGTATGCTACGCGCTGCGCCCCGATCACGACAGCTAAGGCCGAGACCGGGGACGCAGGATTTGTTTCCTAAAACCTGCCCGGTTGGCTCGTCGGTAAATTAGACCAAGCGAGCCCGGGCAGGCTTCGGCACAATCGGGAGACTTAGAATTCGGTTTTGGCGCGCTGCAGGATTGCGTTGACTTCTTCTTCGGTTTCCGCCAGCACGGTATCGATGTCTTCGCCGGCGATGACGACGCGATCGCGCATGCGTATGAGGGCGTCAATCACCTCGCTGAAGCCGGCGAAACGCGGATGGAAGTAGTTGACCGCTATCTCGTCAAGGAAGACCTTCATGACCTCATTGTTCTTGAATTCTTCGCTCTCAATGTATTCGATTTTAGGCTGGAACAAGCCCCCTTCGTTGAGGTAGCGATCGGGCCGGCTGGACAGCCAGGCGATCAGCTTCCAAGCCGCGGCCTGTTTCGCCTCGGAAGAACTGGCGTTGACCATCCAGTAGAAGCCATAATTGGCGAAGCCGTTGGGGTTGACCGCGTCTTCCCAGCGCAACTGCGGATAGAGGGCCCAGTTGGGTATAAAGCTCTCTGCGCGTTCAAGCAGCGGCACCGCCCAATTGCCCATCGAGCACTCCATCCCCATCCGCTCCTCGCTGCGGATACCAGTGCGCGAGGTGACATATTCGGGACCGCCCAGGTTCCATTCGTTGGCCCAGTTGTTCCAGTATTCCAGCACGCGCTTCACCTCAGGCGTGTTGATATGCGCGACGTAGTTGACCTCATCGATCATATCGCCGCCGAGCTGCTGCACCATCGGGTTGAAGTGCAGCATCATGAAGATAGCCGCCGACCAGTTGAAATCAAATCCGCGCCGGGTGATGACGCCGTTTTCATCGCGGATGGTCATCTTCTCGGCGACAGCGGGCAAGGCTTCATAGGTATAGGGGAAGTCTTCTGCCGGGTCGAGGCCCGCCTCGGCCCAGACGTCAAGGTTGAGATAACAGGCGTAGGCGCTCATTTCGGTGGGGATGCCATAGAGCGTGCCATCGTAGGTGGCGCCGGTGAGCATGCCCTCAGCCATGTCGCCGCTGCCGTAGAGCGCCCTCACTTCGTCAATGGTCCCAAAGCCCCAGGCGGTCGGGTCCACCGGAGCAAGCATGCCCTGGAGGTAGTACTCGACGTGATGAGACGTGGCCTGGTTGAACATGTCGGGTCCGGCGCCGGATGCCATCGCGGTATTCAGCGTTGCGTAGAAGTCCGACGGCACCGGATTGTACTCAACCGTGATATGCGGATTGTCCTCCATGAAGGCGGCGATCATTTCCTTATCGAGGGCGACGCGCGGCAGGTAATTGTGACCCCAGGCGGTGATCGTCACCGGTTCGTCCTGCGCCTGCGCAAGGGGCGCAAGCAGACCTACCGTCAATAGAATGAGCAACAATTTGACGTTCATGATCAGTCCTTTCTTTAACCTATTTCATTTGAAGGTGTTTTTTCAAGAGCTCTTATAACACAATAGCGGGGAATAAGCAAACAAGGCGCCATTCGGCGGACGCTTAGGTGACTGAGTTCGGTTTCTTGCAGAAGCTGTCGCCTATGATGAGCAAATCCATGTGCGCGCGCAGGAAACAGTCGATGGCTTCTTCGGGCGAGCAGACGATGGGATAGAGAAAGAATATCAGGAAGAAGATGGTGGCTGGGGCGACGAAAAGCAGCGCATAGTATTGGGGTTACTGCACCAGCCCCATGGTCCGCCAGTAATTGAGAAGCTGACCGATACCCGTACAATCCCTTGTGGATGCTACGCGCTGCGCCCCGATCACGACAGCTAAGGCCGCGACCGGGGACGCAGGATATGTTTCCTAATACCTGCCCGGTTGGCTCGTCGGTAAATTAGACCAAGCGAGCCCGGGCAGGCTTCGGCACAATCGGGAGACTTAGAATTCGGTCTTGGCACGCTGCAGGATGGCGTTGACTTCGTCGTCGGTCTCCGCCAGCACGGTGTCGATGTCTTCACCGGCGATGACGACGCGATCGCGCATGCGCAAGATGGCGTCAATCACCTCGTTGAACCCGGCGAAACGCGGATGGAAGTAGCTGGACGCGATCTCATCGAGGAAGACCGGCATGATCTCGTTGTTCTTGAATTCTTCGCTCTCCAGATATTCGGCTTTTGGCTGGAACAAACCCGCCTCGTTGAGATAGCGATCGGGCCGGCTCGAGAGCCAGGAGATCAGCTTCCACGCGGCCGCCTGCTCCGCCTCGGAAGAGTTGGCGTTGACCATCCAGTAGAAGCCGTAGTTGGCGAAGCCGTTGGGGTTGACCGCGTCTGCCCAGCGCAGCTGCGGGTAGATGGCGTAGTTGGGCGCGAAGCTGTCTTCAGCTTCCAGGCCGGGCACGGCCCAATTGCCCATCGTGCATTCAGTCGCCATCCTCTCCTCGCCGCGGAAACCAGTGCGCGAGACTACATATTCGGGACCGCCCAGGTTCCATTCGTTCGCCCAGTTGTTCCAATATTCAAGCACGCGTCGTACCTCGGGCGTGTTGATGTCCGCGGTGTAGTTGACCTCGTCGATCATTTCGCCGCCGAGCTGCTGCACCATCGGGACGAAGTGCAGCATCATGTAGATAGCCGCCGACCAATTGAAGTCGAAACCGCGCCGGGTGATGACGCCGTTCTCATCGCGGATGGTCAGCTTCTCGGCGACCTCGACCATGCCTTCGTATGTATAGGGGAAGTCCTCGGCCGGGTCCAAGCCCGCATCAGCCCAGGAGTCAATGTTGACGTAACAGGCGTAGGCGCTCATCTCCGTGGGAATGCCATAGAGCGTGCCATCATAAGTGGCGCCGGCGAGCATGCCTTCGGCCATGTCGCTGCTGCCATATAGCGCCTTTACGTCGTCAACGCTCTCGAAGCCCCAGGCGGCCGGGTCCACTGGCGCGAGGATGCCTTGCAAATAGAACTGGGCGCTGAAAGGCGTGAACTGGTTGAACGCGTCGGGTCCGGCGCCGGATGCCAGCGCGGTATTCAACGTGGCATAGTAATCCGACGGCACAGGCTCGTACTCAACCGTGATATGCGGATTGGCCTCCATGAAGGCGGCGATCATTTCTTCATCGAGTTCGACGCGCGGCAGGTGATTGTGACCCCAGGCCGTGATCGTCACCGGTTCGTCCTGCGCCTGCGCGAATGGCGCGAGCAGTCCAATTAGCAAAAGAAGAAGCAGCGCTTTGGATTTCATGATCTATCCTTCCTTTAGATTTGTCGACTGATGATACTGCATTTGACGAGTTATTTCTAGCACACCGAATGAGAATAAGCAAACTATGTGCTATATTTCCAATTGGAGAGACGCGACACTAAAAGCGTCTATGGCGTTTACGGCATTTACGCGATATACTGGCGACGAGTAGCATGCGATTGCCCGAAGCTTACGCGCTTTCGGGCTGGCAGGCGATAGGCAATAAAGTGGAAGGCGAGCGTCGACTATGCTGGCACAGATGGAGCGAAATCGAAACGCAGGCTTTGACGAAAGGGAAGTGGCGCTATCGAGCGGCGCTTTAAATTGGCTGCGGCAAAGCATTGACCGTGACGTGCCAGTTTACCTCAGTTGTAAGGCGGACGGGACGGCGCGCGCGGTAGAATTGCCATCTTCGGCGGTTGCCCTGCTCCAGCAGGCGCTGCAATTGTTGGAGGCGGGCAAGGGGGCTGCGCTGATTCCAATTCACGCCGAGCTTACAACGAGGCAGGCGGCGAACTTACTCAATGTGTCGCGCACTTACCTCATTAAACTGCTTGACGAGGGAAGCATTGCCTACCACAAAGTGGGACGGCATCGTCGCATTCGGCGGGAGGATGTGTTGCGGTATCGGTCGGACCTGCGCGGCAAGCGGCGCGAAGTTTTGGATCAATTGGCGGCTGAATCGCAACTGTATGGCATAGGGTATGATTAGCCTTGGGCGATGCCTTGCGTTGCTCGACGCCAATGTTCTGTACCCGGCGCTAATGCGTGGGATCTTGCTGGAGCTAGCCTATCGCGAGCTATACGGCGCAAGGTGGTCGAAACACATAGAAGAAGAGTGGACGCGATCATTGCGCAAGAATCGACCGGACCTGGACGCGGCAAGAATAGAACGAACTTGTCGCTTGATGAGCCTGCATTTCCCCGAAGCGATCGTTACGGGATACGAAAGCAAAGTCGAGGAGCTCTCGTTGCCGGACGCCCAGGATCGACACGTGCTCGCCGCCGCAATAGTTGCCGACTGCGATGTCATAGTAACGCAGAATCTCAGGGACTTTCCAGCGGAGACGCTTGACAAGTATGGCATTGAAGCGCGTCACCCCGATAGCTTTCTCGCGCAGCTCTTGGAAGACTACCGCGAGCATTTCCTGGCAGCAGCGCGCGACGCGCGATCCACCCTGCAAAAGCCGGCTTACAGTGTGGATGACTTTTTGAGAAACCTGGAACGGCAAAACCTGGCGCAAACCGCGCTGGCATTGACAAAGTATGCTGATCAGTTGGATTGAACCATCGGCGACGTGACATTGACGCCGCAGGCTTGGAGAGGGGCAAGGCAAAAGGACGAGCCGTATGGCCAAACCCAAAATGATCATCGACACCGACCTGCATCCCGTGCCCATTCACGAGCGGGTGGCGGAGTATCTGGACGAGCCCTGGCGGGGCCGCTATCTGCGTGGCGATCATGGCGCGGGCCATCCCAATCTCTACAATCCCAATGGCGTGATGAAATCGGATGCCGTGACCGAAGACGGGCGGCGCATCGAACGATCGCCGGAGACGATGGCCAGCCATTTCCTGGATGTTTACAACATTGACTACGCCGTGCTGAACCCGATGGAGTCGATGGAGCATTGCGTCTCGCCTGACGCCCATTATTCAGCCGCGGCGCTGACGGCGGTGAACACGCATTTCGTTGAGGACTGGCTGCCGGTCGATCAGCGTTATCTGGCCTCGGTCATGGTCGCCTTCAGCAATATCGAGCTGGCCGTGCAAGAGATTCATCGCCTGGGCGCGCATCCGCGGGTCTGCCAGGTCCTGCTGGTCAGCGGCTCGCCTTTCCCGCTCGGGCACAGTTATTTCCATCCCATCTATGAAGCGGCGGTCGAATACGACTTGCCGGTGGCGATACACCCCGGGCTGGAGGGCGTCGGCATCGCCGGCTCGGGCGGCACGGCCGGCTTCGTCGCCAACTATCTGGAATGGCATACGCTGCTGGCGACCTCGTATATGACGCAGCTGGTCAGCCTGGTGGTCGAGGGCGTCTTTCAAAAATTCCCGACCCTGAAATATGTCTTTGTGGAAGGCGGGGTCGCCTGGCTGCCGGCGCTGATGTGGCGGCTGGACAAGAATTGGAAAGCCCTGCGCTCGACCACGCCCTGGCTGACGCGCCCCCCAAGCGAAATCATTCAGGACCATATCATGCTCACGACGCAGCCAATCGAAGAGCCAGCCGACCGGCGGCATTTTCAGCAGGTGCTGGACATGTTCGACGCCGAAAAGATGCTGATGTTCTCCAGCGACTATCCGCATTGGGATGGCGACACGCCCGATTTTGCCCTGCGTCATCTGCCCGCGGACATGCGCGAATCGGTGATGTTTGGCAACGCGCTGGAAGTCTTCAAGATCAAGGCGCCGCAGCGTGTCGGCTAGGTCGGAGGTATTCGTCGCCGAGTTGACCGATTTGCCGGTGGGCGAGCGCCGCCTCATCACCGTCGAGGGCAAATCCATCGGCGTCTTCAACATCGGCTCGCGGATCGTGGCGGTGCTGAACCTCTGCCCGCATGCCTTCGCGCCGGTCTGCCGGGGCAAGCTGGGCGGCACGACCCTGCCATCGAAGCCGGGCGAATTCGTTTGGGGGCGGCAGAACCAGATCCTGCGCTGCCCCTGGCACGGCTGGGAATTCGACCTGGAAGGCGGCCAGTGCCTGACCGATCGGCGTCGGCTCAAACGATTCCCGGTCCGCATCCGCGAGGGCCGAGTTTATGTAGAAGTGTAAACGCGTCCCGCCGAGCCCGCCCAGATGCCGCAAACCGATTTTGCCACAGAGGCACAGAGGCACAGAGGTTTTTTCTGCGTTCTCTGCGTTCTCTGCGATTAATGAAGCTCTTTGGGCGATTCACAGAATCGCCCCTACAGGGGTCCTGATGTTTGTGATTTGCGGGCGATTCACAGAATCGCCCCTACAGAGGGCCTGATTATTGGGATTTGCGGGCGGGGTGGCAGGTCGCGCAAAGAGCATCGGCGCTTGCAGATGGGACGTTTTGCATTCGAGACAGTAACGCGCTAGACTATCCCATAAGCCAGCCACCCGGAGACCCGCCATGCCCCGCGCTTTGATTTTGATTTGCCTGTTTCTTTGCCTCGCGCTCGCCCACGCCCAATCCAACGACAGCAGCGAATCCAACGAAACGCCCGAAGACAGCGACACGCCCGAAACCCCCGCGATCCTCGCCTTGGAATTCCGCACCTACGAACTCGGCTGGATCCGATTCAAGAATGTCGACGCCGACGGCAATCCCAAGCTCGCGGCCGACGCCGACATCAAATTCCCCTTCCAGCGAATCAACAACGGGGCGACCCGCCTGCGCCTGGACGACCTCGACGCCGAGACCATCGCCGCGCTCATCGATACGCACGAAATCGCCTGGGACGAGGACGCGCTGGACGGCCAATGCGATCCCAACAAGCTGCCCGGCGCGCGAGCCGACCTCTTCTGCGTCCCTGGCACCCGCGGCATGGCGCAGGGGCAGATTTTCCTGGCGCTCTTTGACGCGGAAAGCGAGAGCCTGCTCGCCATCACCGAGAGCATCGACAACAATGCCGGCGGCGCGCTGAAAGACTGGTCGGCCGCGGCGACCCCCGAGCCGGCGAGCGAGACGGCGACCGGCTGCGGACCCTACGCGGAGGGCCAGTGGATTCCCGCGAGCGTCGATGTGTCCGGGCATGGCTTGCCGGTCAAGGATGAGAAGGCGAACGTCACCGATTATCAATGCGTCGTGGCGGCGGACGGCTCGGCCTACTTCCAGGCGCACCACTTCGCGAATGGCGGCGGCAATGGCGGAGCGAATGGCAGTGGCGGCGCAGGGGGCGACAGTTTCCCCGTTGGCGGTGATGGCGGCCGCAGTGATGACGGCCGCAATAAAGCTAGAGTCATTATCGTTACCCGCGAGCCCGACCCCTGCACGGATCCTTTCGGCTGCGACATCGGTGATATCTGGGAATAGCGCCCCGCCCCCCTCGGTCCCCGCAGCAAGCCAGGGGGAAGCTGGATTCGCGCGGGGGCGGCCTGGTGTATCGCCCGCAAATCACGATATCAGCGCCTCTGTAGACACTCGCGCCGCCCTGCGACCGCCCACGCAAAATACATTGCGGACCGCTGGGTTTCGCTCCCCTTCCCTAGCTCGCTGGGGCAAGGGGCCGGGGGATGGGGTGAAATCTGCCCGCAATGAATACAGGGGCGATTCTGTGAATCGCCCGCACTTTAGTCTGGCCGCCGTCGGGCGACTTACAAAGTCGCCCCTACAATCCTAATGAGTGGGCAAGGTGATATCCACACGATTAGACGCTCCCTGATTCGCCTTCCGCTTGCTTTTTATTGGCGCTTTGTGATAACGTGAGGTCGCCTCGCGAACCGATACCGGTTTTCGCATTTTGCAACATGGGGAGGTTGAGAATGATTTGCAGATTTCTTTTGATTTGTGCGCTGATGCTCGCGCCGCTTATTGCTTCCGCGCAGACGTCGAACCCGCCGGACCCCGACCCGCAGAAGCTCGGGAAGCCCAGCATTCGCGGCGTCAATGGCAGCGTCGTTGGCTGGACGCAAGTCACCGGCGCGACCGGTTACCGTCTGCGCTGGTTCAAACCAAATAGCACGCGCACGTTCAAGACCGTGGGCGCGTCGCCGCCGATTTTCACGCTGACCAACCTGGACGAGGGCGCCTCGTACGTCGTGCAAGCGCGCGCGCTCGGGGATGGCGTCAACTACGAGAAGAAGGGCAAATGGAGCGCGAGATACAGTTTCACCGCGCCGTCCAGCCCGGCTCAAGGTCCGCTGGAACTCTCGCGCCCCAACCTCGGCGTCGTCTCCGGCACGACGGTCTCCTGGAACGCGGTCACCGGCGCCGACAGCTATCGCGTCCGCTGGATCGCGCCCGATGGGGCGACCAAGGGCAAGGGCCTGTCCGCCTCGACCACCTCGTACACCATCAATAAGAAGAAGCTGAAGAGCGGCGTCACCTACGGCGTGCAGGTGCGCGCGCGCGGCGACGGCGTCAACTACGAGAAGAAAGGTCCATGGAGCGGCTCGGCCCAGATCCAAGGCTGAGCGGCATTTGCGCGGCTCGGCTTAAGCGACCTGAAAAAACTCGACCACTTCGCCGCTCGGTCCCTTGAAAAAGGCGAGACTGACGTCCAGATCGCCCAGCTGCGCCGCCCGCAGCTCGACCGTGATTTCCATGCCGGCTTCGCGCACGCGCTCGAGGGCGGCATGGATGTCTGTGGTCTGCAAGGCGACGTGAAAGACGACATTGCCGGTCGCGTCGTTTGAAGGCGTCGTGCCCGGTATCGGCTCGAAAAGTTCCATGTGGCTGCCATCGCCGATATCGAGGATCACGACGCGGCGTCCGCCCGTTTCAAAGCCGACGACTTCGCGCATCCCCATAACCTCGGTGTAGAACGCGACCGAAGCCTCGTAGTCCGTGGTCTGGATGGCGATGTGATGCGTGCCCAGCCCGGCGATCGCTTGATTCTTCGTTCCAATTGGCATCGTCTCTCTCCCTTTTGTTGCTCGCGCCGCGAATTATAACAGGCGAGCCGCTTATCCCCCAATCGTCGAGCTTTTGCATTGGCGGCGGGCGACTCGCCGAATCGCCCCTACAAAGCGTCATCCATTTGAATAGCTGTAGGGGCGTTTGAACCGCAGTGTCTACGCGCGGCGCTGTAACGCCCGCTTTTGCATTGGCGGTCGGGGACGGGGGGTATAATGTAGCCATGCGTCCATCACAATCGAAAGCGTCGATCATGATGAAACGATTTTGCCTCATAGTTCTCCTGCTCGCGCTGTCGCTGCCGGCGGTCCGCGCCGATGACCAGCCGATCGTCTTCGCCGATCTCAGCTGGGACAGCGCCATCCTGCAAAACCGCATCGCCCAATACCTGGTGGAAAATGGCTACGGCTACGCGACCGACGCCATTCCCGGCGGCGCCATCGACTTGTTCAAGCGCCTGCGCCAGGGCGAAGCCGACGTCATGATGGAACTCTGGACGCCAAATCACGTCGAAAAATGGCTGGAAGCGACGATCGCCGGCGAGGTCGTCACCATGGGCGAGAGCCTGAGCCCGCTGATGCAATCGGCGTTCACCATCCCCGCCTACCTGCAAGACGCCCACCCAGAGCTCGACAGCGTGGAAGACCTGCGGGAGGAAGAATACTACCGCCTCTTCGCGACCGACGACAGCGACGGCAAGGCCCGGCTATTCACCTGCCCGGCCGGCTGGTCCTGCAGCCAAATCACCTTCGAGCAGGTCGCCGGGCATGGCTTGGCTGATATGGTGCAAGTGGTCGTGCCGGAAGATGAAGCCGACCTCCATCGCGGCCTCTATGAAGCCTATAGCGAAGGCAGACCGTGGCTCGGCTACCTGGACAACATCATGGCGCCAGCGCTCGAGCTGGAGCTCGTCCGGCTGGAAGAACCGCCTTTCACTGATCTCTGCTGGCTGACGGACAAAGCCTGCGCCTATGAAGCCACCCTGGCCCTGATCATGACCGCCTCCGACCTGCCAGCCCGCGCGCCCGATGTGATGGAAATGCTGCGCCTCTGGCAGCTGAGCGTCGAGCAGTACGCCGAGATCGCGCTCTGGCGGCTGGAGAACGAGGCCAGCTTCGAGAAAACCGCGCTCTGGTGGCTTAATCAGCGCCCCGAGATCTGGCGCGAGTGGCTGACCGATGCGGCGGCGGAAGCGGTCCTGGCGGCGCTGGCGGCGGACGAGCGGGCGGCTGGCTGGCAAGACTAGGCGGGCGCAGGCTTTGGATTGACAGTCTTTGGAAACTCGCCTACAGTATTCGCCCCAAGTCGCCTTCATGCGATTTGGATACCCTACACGCTTGATTAGTTTGGAGGAACCCAATGCGTAAGTGTTTGAACTTCATTGTTGTATTGGCGCTGCTGCTCGCTATAGCGCCGTCAATCGCGCAAGACGCGGTCGAGCTGCGGATCCGCTGGTATGACGATGGCAACGAGGGCGAGGTCCTGCGCGACCTGCTCGACCGCTTCGAAGCCGACAATCCCGATATCAGCATCGAGATCGACACCGTGCCCTACCGGGCGATTCTGGAAAACCTGCCGCTCGATTTGGCCGCGGGCGAAGGACCGGATATGGCGCGCGTCACCGATCTGGGCGGCCTGGCGGAACATTATCTGGACATGACGCCCCACCTCAGCGATCCCGCTTATTGGGAAGAGAACTTCGGTCCCTTCCTGAACTGGAAGCGTCTGCCCGGCGATACCTCAAGCATCCCCGGTTTCATGACGCAGCTGACGATCACGGGCCCGCTCATCAACCGCACGCTCTTTGAGCAAGCCGGCGTCGACGTGCCCAGTGACAGCGGCGACCCCGTCAGCTGGGACGAGTGGGCGGCGGCGTCGGTCGCTGTTGCCGAAGCGCTGGAGATCCCCTATCCCATGGCGATGGATCGCAGCGGTCACCGCTTCGCCGGCCCCGCGATCAGCTCAGGCGCCATGTATTTTGACGACATGGGCCACCCGACCGTCATGGACGAGGGCTTCCGCGCTATGGCGGAACGCTTCGTCAACTGGCATCTCGATGGCACCATGCACCCCGAGATGTGGCCACTCAGCGAAGGTTACGCCGGCGCCAATGAAGAATTCGCCAACGCCGAACTGGTCTTCTATATGAGCGGCAGCTGGCAGGTCGGGCAGTTCAGCGAGCAAATCGGCGACGCCTTCGACTGGCAAGTTGTGCCAAATCCCTGCGGTCCCGGCGGCTGCACCGGCATGCCCGGTGGCGCGGCGCTGGTTGGCATTGGCGCGACCGAGCATCCAGAAGAAGTGACGCGCGTCATGGAATACCTGGCGAGCCAGGACGTGCTAGGCGAGTTCGCAGCCCGCACGCTATTCATCCCGGCGCACGCGGGACTGTCGGCTGCCGGCGTTGACTTCGACACCGAATTGCAGCTGGCGAAGGATGCCTTGGGCGTTTTCGTCGGGCAGGTCGGCACGCTGGAGCAGACCGCTTTTGATCTGCAAGCCTATGCCTTCAACCGCGCCCTTTTCGACGCCACGCGCGATCGCTTGACGCAGGCCATGGTCGGCGAAATGACCCTGGACGAAGCCATCGAGCGCATCCAGGACGACGTGGACACTGCTTTGGCCGAGCAAGGCTAAAGTCACAGTAGCGGGTAAGCGTTTCACATGCAGGCAATCGGTCGGGAACGAACCGGTTGCCTGTTTCATTTCTGTCGAAGATTGGCTTAACTCCCGCCAGATGACGACTTCCGCGCGCCCTGTCATGAGGAAGAGACCGTCCGTCCGTCTGCTGGGCATCGCCGACATCCTGGCGCGCCCCGTCCTGCTGCTCCTGGTCGGCGCCGTCGACCGCGTCCTGACGCCGATCCAGCGCCGCGTCGGCATCGACCGCATGGGCTATTTCTTTGTGCTGCCCAACCTCTTGATCTTCGGCATTTTTGTTCTCTTTCCCATGCTGCTGAATTTCTATTACGCGATGACCGGCGGCACCAAGCTCTTCCCGGCCGACCGCCCCTTCGTCGGCTTGGGCAACTTCGAGACCCTCTTCGACTGCGAAGATTTCCTCTCGCCCAACAGCTGCCAGGAAGACCTGTTCTGGCGCGGCATCTTCAATACCTTCCAATACGTCATCCTGCAGGTGAGCGGCATCGTGCTCTTCTCGCTGGCGACGGCGCTGGTGCTCAATCGGCGGATCGTGGCGCGCGGCTTCTTCCGCAGCGTCTTCTTCTACCCGGTGCTGCTGTCGCCGGTGGTCGTGGCGTTGATCTGGAAATGGGTCTTGCAGCATGAGGGCGTGCTGAACGCGATAGTCGAGATCTTCGGCGGCGAGAGCAAACGCTGGCTGCTGGATATCAATTGGTCGATGTTCTGGGTCGTCTTCGTCAGCGTCTGGGCGCTGATGGGCTTTTACACGCTGATTCTGCTGGCCGGCTTGCAGTCGATTCCGCCGGAACTATACGAGGCGAGTTCGATCGACGGCGCCAATACCTGGCAGGATTTCCGCTTCGTCACCATGCCCCTGCTGATGCCGACCATGTTCGTCGTGCTGGTGCTCTCGCTGATCCGCGCCGTGCAGATGTTTGATCAAATCTTCGTCTTGACCGGCGGCGGCCCGGGCACGCGAACCCAATTGATGGTGCAGTACATCTATACGACGGGCTTCTCCAATCAAATCCAGCTATTCGGCTTGTCGGCGGCGGCGTCGATGGTGCTCGGCGTTTCGCTGCTGATTCTGACCCTGCTGCAACTGCGGCTCGGCAATCAGTCGAGCCTTTCGTAGGCTTTTGCCATGGCGACCGAAAGAATCAGCATTTCACAGTTTCTCGCTTTGCGCAGCGGCGGCAAACGGGTCAATACCTCCGACGTATTGACCTACCTCTACCTGACCGTCGGCACGTTTCTCATGTTTGGGCCCGTGCTCTGGCTGGTGTTCTCGTCTTTCAAGACGCAAGCGGGCCTGGTCAAGTATCCGCCGCCCTTGCTGCCCTATCAACAGGTGCAGGTCGAGGTCGAAGGCTATGACAAGCGGCTGCCCTTGTTCACGGTCGCGCTGGAAGAGGGCGGCATACGCGAACTGGCGCAGGTCCGGCGCGTCGGCATTGAGGCGCAGATGGTCGACCCCGCAGACCCCGCGGCCGGCATAATCAAGGTCAACATCCGCCAGCGCGAGCCGGTCGAAGAGGTGCGGCTGGCTTGGGAGAATTATCTCGATCCCCTGGTGGAGCTCGAGAACTTCGACTTCTTCACCTATCTCAAAAACAGCGTCGTCGTGACCACAGTCGCGACCCTGATCACCCTGATCATCAACAGCATGGCCGCCTTCGCGCTGAGCAAATACCGCTTCAAAGGGCGCGACGCCATCTTCGTGCTCTTCATCTCCACGCTCATGATTCCGATCACCGTCATCCTGGTGCCGGTCTTCCTGGTCATCACGAGCATCGGCTGGAAGAACAACCTCTGGGGCGTGATCATCCCCGGCGCGGCCACGCCCACCGGCATCTTCCTGCTGCGGCAATATATGCTGACGATCCCCGATGAATTGCTGGACGCGGCGCGGATTGACGGTTCCAGCGAATGGCATATCTACTGGCGAATCATCCTGCCCCTGGCGCGGCCCGCGCTGGCGGTGCTCGCCATCTTTTCCGTGATGTGGCGCTGGAACGACTTCCTCTGGCCCCTGATCGTGCTTTCGCAGAACGATTATTTCACGCTGCAAGTCGGATTAAACGCCTTCCAGGGCGAGCTGCAGATCCAGTGGCACTACGTCCTCGCGATGACCGTCGTGACCCTGCTGCCAATAACCCTCGTCTTCGCCTTCTTGCAGCGCTTCATCACGACCGGAATCGCCACCACCGGCATGAAGTGATGCGCGGCCATCGCGTCGTCGTCAAGGCGCCAGGTCAGGTCGAGCTGGCCTGGATGGACCCGCCCGCGCCCCAAGCGGGACAAGTCCTGCTGCGCGCGCTGAGCAGCTTGATCAGCCCGGGCACCGAACGGGCTTTCTTCCTCAACCTATCGAATACCAATCCGGATTTCCCCTTCTTCCCCGGCTACAGTTTCGTCGGCGAGGTCATCGCGGTCGGCGGTGATGTCGAGTCCCTAACGGTCGGCGATCGCGTCGTCTGCCGGGCCGCGCACGCGTCGCATGCCCTCGTCCCTGCCGAAACCTGCCTGAAAGCCCCGGCCGGGCTGGCGGATGAAGAAGCGGCTTTTTTCGCGCTGCTTTCGATCGCGATGCAAGGCGTGCGCAAGGCGCGCATCGAGCTGGGCGAATCGGTGGCGGTTTTGGGCGCGGGCTTGGTCGGCATCCTGGCGATGCGCCTGGCGCGGCTCTCGGGCGGCTTGCCCGTGGTCGGCATCGATCTGGACGAGCGGCGGCTCGCATTGGCCAAGCAGGTGGCGGCGGACGCGGTCCTGCTCGGCGACGACAGCCTGCGAGACAACTTGCGCGCGCTGCTCGGGCAAGAAGGCGCCGACGTGATCATCGAGCTGACGGGCGCGCCGGCCGCGGTGACGACCGCGTTTCAGCTGGCGGCGGTTCGCGGGCGGGTCACATTGGTGGGCAGCACAAGAGGTGAAGCCGATGGCGTCAACTTTTATCGCGATCTGCACAAGAAAGGGCTGACCGTCATCGGCGGGCACGAAAGCATCCAGCCATCGCAGGACAGCAGCCCCGGCTACTGGACGCCGCGGCGAGAATACGCCCTGTGCCTCGATTTGCTGGCGCGCGGACGCGTAAAGACGGCGCCCTTGATCACGCATCGCTACAATTGGCGCGAGTTTCCGGCGGCCTACGCGCGTTTGGCAAGCTGGGACAAGGACGCGCTGGGGGTAATCATCGAATGGGACTGACATTTGATCCGCAAGCGACAAGACAGACAATGTGGGAATTGCTCGGCGATATTCCCGCGCCCGCCACGCCGCAGGTCACGCTGATTTCGACGCGAGAAGAAGCCGCCTATACGCTGGAGCATTTCAGCTTCGTCAATGGCGTCGGCGATACCGTATACGGCTATTTCATCCTGCCAAAAAACATCCCGCAGCCGGCGCCGGCGGTGCTCTATCATCATGAACACGGCGGCAAATATCATCTCGGCAAGGATGCCGCCATCAGAATCCGCGAGAACGGCTACGCGCCCGGGCTGGCATTGGTCGAGGCCGGCTTTGCGGTCATGGCGATTGACGCTTACGGCTTCGGCCAGCGCCAGCATCAGGGACCGGCCGGCGCGGGCGAACGCGGCCGCGATGCCGAGCTCTCGCTATTCAAGCGCTTTCTGTGGCAGGGCAAGACGCTCTGGGGCATGATGGTTCACGATGACCTGACGGCCCTGGCTTACCTGCGCAGCCGGCCCGAGGTGGACGCGGCTCGCATCGGCGTGGCCGGCATGAGTCTCGGCGCCTCGCGCACGACCTGGGTTGGCGCCCTTGACGAATCGGTCAAAGCCGTCGTCCCCATCTCGCAGATGACCCGCTATCGCGACTTCTTCGACGCCGGCGATCTGGCCCGCCACGCGATTTATTACTTTGTGCCGGGCGTCTTGGTCTCGGGCATCGATATGGAGCATATCGTCGCCGCCACCTCCCCTCGCCATCAGCTGATTCTAACCGGCGACCGCGATCCGCTATCGCCCATTGCCGGCATTCACAAAGTGATGAAATACGTGCGCGAAATCTATCGCGAACTCGGCGCGGCCGACAAGCTGGAAATCACCCTCTACGAAGGCGTCGCCCACGCCTATCTGCCGGCCATGGTCGAGGCGATGATCGCATTTTTCCGGCGCGTCCTCTAAGGCGGCTGCGGAAGAAGCCCGGCGCGACGCGCGGCCGGCGAAGCATGGTTTTTCCCTGAAGACAATTGGCTTGCGCCAATATGCCTTTGTCAAATCTCCCGCCAGGTTCCGCCCGTTTCACTTGTGCGCGTCCGCCCGGCTGGGGTATACTGTGGGCAGTTTCACGCGCGGGATCAGGCGATGCCCAAGCGTGAGCGCATAGCAGGGTTGTCGCCAGCGCATGCAATAGAAAAGCCGTATGCGCTGCGAGGAGCGTCCGGGTTAGGGGTGTAATTCGGACGCTCTTTTTTGTTCTTCGGGCGACTCGCCCCCCTTTGATTTGCGACTATCGTCAATGCGCGAGTCACCGCCTCGCCCCCGCAAATCCGCTCTTTGACAACTGACTGTAGACGCCCGCGCGAAATTGCTTCCTCACCGCGTCGTTTGTACGGGCTAGCCGCCGGCTCGCCCCTTCAGCTCTCATTGTGAAGGCAAGGGCGGATTTACGCGAAGCTGGGCGCCGGCAACAGGACCCCGGCGTTCAGCAAAGCCGCTTCGATTTCGGCGCGCTGCTGGCTCGAGCTTTCGGGCATCGGCATCCGCGGGCGGCCCGCCGGCCGTGCTTGCAGCGCCAGCGCCGTCTTGACGTTGGCGGGCATGTTGTCGCCTTCGAGCGCGTTGTAGATCGGCAGCAGCTTCAGATGCGTCTCCAGCGCCGCTTCGTGATCGCCGGCCGCGACTTGATCCCAAAGCGCGACGCAGAGCTCTGGCACAGCCGTCAGGATCGCGGCAATCGCCCCATGCGCGCCCAAGGCGAAGGACGGGTACATCAGCGCGTCGACAGCGGACATGATCAAACCCGCGTCGGCGGAGGTCATCAGCAAGTCCGCCAGCAGCTTCAGGTCGCCGGCGCTCTGCTTCACGCCGATCAGCCCGTCGATCTCGCGCAGCATTGTATTGAGCAGGGCGGGCGAGCAGTAATTCCAAGGCACGACATTGTAGACCATGACCGGCTGCGCGGCCTGCTCGGCCAGGGTCGCGAAATGCCGAAACGTCATCTCGTCGCTCGGCCTGAAGAGATAATGCACCGGCGTCACCTGCAAGGCGGCGACATCCAGGTCGGCCAAAGCCCGCGCTTTTTCTAGCGCCTGGCGCGTGCTGTCGACGATGATGCCGGCGATCACCGGGACGCGTCCGGCCGCGACTCCGCAGGCGCTCGCCACCACCTGGCGCAGCTCATCGGTCGTCAGCGCATGCCCCTCGCCCGTGCTGCCGCCGACAGCGATGCCATGGACGCCGGCGGAGGAAATCAAATGCTCGACCTCGGCCCGCAGCTGCGTTTCGTCGATCGATTCGTCACCGGCGAATGGCGTTACCATCGGTGGTGTGATGCCATAGATGCTCATGTTTTCCTCGCTGTATTTGCTTCCCGGAAAGTTTCTCGGCAAAGAAGGCTTGCCAAGGCAACCCGCTAATGCGTCCCGCAGACTCGCAACTCCCCTTCCCTCCCTGTGGGGGCAAGGGGCCGGGGGATGGGGGGTAAACTGCCCGCGTATGCCAAACATCTGGTAAATCTTCGCATAACTAAGTTGGACTTGCTTCTGTGCCCCCTGTGGCGAGTAGTTGTTTTACGACTTGCCTTGACTTGCTTCTGCGCTGCCTCGTTTCTGCTGTGGCGAATCGCCTAAGCCGTTTTCGCCACGATCCCTTCGCGCTTCCCGTAAAAGATCCACAGCAGCCAGAGGGCCGTCGGCAAGACGAGAATCACAGAGCCCAGCTGCAGCACGCCGCTGACGCCCAGCGAGGTGTCGATCAATCGCCCGGTCGTGCCCGACGAAAGGGCGGCGAAAAGCGTGTACAGCGCGAACTCGGTCGAAAAGACGCGCCCCCGCACCTCGTTCGGCACGATCTGAAGCAGCAGTTGCGTCCCGAGCACCCAGACCAATCCGCCCCCGACGCCGCGCAAAAGCGCCCCAAGCAGCACCACGGGCAGCGAGATCAGAGTCGAACAGATCAGGAAGCCGAAGGCAGAACAGACGTAGCCGAAGGCGATCATCAAGCGCAGGCGCCGATCGCGGTCGCGCGCCCAGTTGCGGCCCAATATCGGGCTCAGCCCCGAACCGATGCCCGCCATGACGTAGATCAAACCCATGCTGATGCTGCCGCCCTCGCCAATAGGAAAGTATTGCTCGGCGATCGTCACCTGCGCGACCTGGAAGAAGCCGATGATGAAGAAGCCGAGGATGGCTTTCTGTATCGCGATGGAGAAGGTGTCGACGTGCCGGCGCAGATAGCTGAGCCCGTCGATGTATTGGCGGAGCCCCGCCATCAGCGACTGATCGGACGCCGGCGCCAAGGTGGATTGATAAGGCATGCGCAGCAGGATCAGCGCGCTGAGCAGGAAAGTGAGGGCGTCGATGACAAAGGCGGGATAAACGCCGACCACGCCAGCCACCAAGCCGCCCAGCGCCGACCCGAATGCCAGCATCACCGACCAGGTCGCCGACGAAAGGGCGTTGGCGATGCCGACCTCGCTCGGTTTCGTGATATCAGGCAGCAGGGCGTTCCAGGCGGGGAAGTAGAAGCCCTGCGAAGCCGCTTGCACCGCCGTCAGCGCATAAATCAGCCAGACCTGCTGCGGCTCGCGGACGAGCAGAAAGCCCAGCACGACAAAGCAACGCAGTACATCCGTGGTGATCAGGATGGCGCGGCGGTTGTAGCGGTCGGCGACCACGCCGGCGAAGGGGCTGACCAGGAAGGGCGCCAGCATCCGCACGACGAAGAGCCCGCCAATCGCCGTGCCCGATTGCGTCAGCGTCGCGATCAAGGCGGCCGAGGCGATCAGATTGAACCAGTCGCCCGTCAGGCTGATGACCTGGCCCGTCCACAAATACCGAAACGAACGGTTGCCGCGTATGAGCTGCATATAGCCGGATTGACGGGCTTCGGCGCGTTTCAATGGTCTCTCGCAAGTGAATGTGCGTGGCGCAGTTGGCTGCGGCTTTCGACCGCGTGCCGCATTATATCGCTCAGCCGCGGATTGAAACAGCGGCGAATTGCGGGCCCGCGCGGGCGCATATCGTATCTTTTCAAAATCGCCTTGACGTCTGTAAGATTGGGACGATGGCTTGAACTTGGCAAGCGGACGAGCTTGCGGCGCGGCGGGAGCGTTCGATGAGGGTATTCATCGCCGGCATAGACGGGTATCTGGGTTTTCCTCTGGCGATCTATCTGCGCGCGCGCGGGCACGAGGTCGCCGGCGCCGATCTGCTGCTGCGTCGTCAATGGGTGGCGGAAGTCGGCGGCCTCAGCGCGCTTCCCGTCGCCAGCCGCGAGGGACGCCTGCGCGCTTTCAAAGGGACTTTCGGCGACGATCTGGATTTCCGCCTCGGCGACTTGACCGATTACGCCTTCGTCAAAGCCTGCTTTCAGGACTTCCAGCCGGAGGCGGTCGTGCACCTGGGGCAGATGCCATCGGCGCCCTATTCCATGATGGATCAGGCGCATTGCGTTTGGACCCAGCGGAACAATGTCGTCAACAACCTCAACATCCTCTGGGCGATCAAAGAAGCGGCGCCCGAAGCCCATCTCATCAAGCTGGGCACCATGGGCGAATATGGCACGCCGGCGCTCGATATCCCCGAGGGCTTCTTCGAAATCGAGTTTCGCGGAAGGCGCGACCGCTTGCCCTTCCCGCGGCAGGCCGGCAGCTGGTATCACCAAAGCAAGGTGCACGATTCGCACAATACGCATTTCGCCTCGAAGATCTGGGGCCTTCGCGCCACCGATATCATGCAGGGCGTCGTCTTCGGCGCGCGCATCGCCGAGATGAATGGCGACCCCCGCTTGCGCACCCGGCTCGACTTCGACCAATGCTTCGGCACCGCCATCAACCGCTTCTGCTGCCAAGCCGTCATCGGGCATCCGCTGACCCTCTTCGGGCTGGGCAGGCAGCGGCGCGGTTTCCTGCCCCTCGCCGATTCCATGCAATGCCTCGGGCTGGTGGTTGAAAACCCGCCGGCCGATGGCGAATATCGCGTCTTCAACCAGTTTGAGAAGGCCTACTCCATCAGCGAACTGGCGCATCTGGTCAAAACGGTCGCCGCCGGCATCGGCCTGCCGGTCGAGATCCGCCGCTACGATAATCCGCGAACGGAAATGGAAGACCATTATTACAAACCCGATCGTCAGCATCTGCTGGACCTCGGCTATCAGCCGACGCGCGACATCAAATCGGTGGTCAAAGCCATGCTGCTGGAGCTGCTGGAGAATCGCGAACGCATCGAAAAACACGCCCATGTCTTGATCCCCGATATCCGCTGGGACGGGGGAAGAAAACGGTCGGAAGTTATCGGATGAACGCGAGCCGCGCGCTTTCGGTCGCTGCCCTTCGGTGGATGACGCTTCTCGCGGCGGCGCTGGCGATTTGCCTGCTCTTCATCATCACCGTCCGCGATAGCCCGCCACCGACCATTGACCAGGCTTTTGGCGAGACCTCGATCTTCATCGCCGCCGACCGCGACTGGACCCTGCTGCCGGGCGATTGCCTGAACATCCGCTGGCGGCTGGAGGGGATCGCCTCGCTCCACGTCGATGGCGCCGGCAAGATCGGCGCCGACGAGACCCGCTTCTGCCCCGAAATCAACGCGACCAGCCCGCTCTTTGAAGTCCGCGCGCAGGATGGCGTCTATCGCAGTTTCCGGCTCGATATCCATCACCTGCCCGACCTGCTCTTTTATCTTGCCGGCTTTGTGCTTCTGCTCGGGTCGCCCGCGCTCGCGCTCTATTATTTCTGCCGCCGCCGGCTGGATGGGCCGCCGTCGTTTTTCTGGCTGCTGCTCGGCGCTATGCTCTTGACCGCGCTGGGCGCCGGGCTGCGCTTGACCCCGCATGAGCCGCCGCTGATTGACGATGCGACGGGCGACTTGACGCTTCGATTGTGGGCGGAGCACGATCGCGCGCTCTTCCCGCATGAATGCGTCAAGGTCTGGTGGTCGGTCGCCGGCGCGCAATCGGTCAGGTTCAACGGCTTCGAGACGGCGAGGGACGAGAACCCGGCCTCAGCTGAACACTGCGCGGAAGCTGGCGACTACGCCGAAATTGAAGTCGTCAATCAAGCGGGCGAAAGCGAGACCTACCGCCTGCCGATCCGGTTGAGCTCTCCGCCTGGCCCCCCGCCACCGCCTTTCTTCTACGTCTCGCTAATCGGCATCGCCCTGGGCGCCTTGATCTACGCGCCGCTCTTCGCGCGATACCTGCGAGCTTGGCGCCGCCAAGACCGTCGCGCGGACGCGGCCGCCGTCTTCGGCTGTTTCTTCGTCGTCCTGGTTCTGTATCTGCCTTTTGGCTTCGACAGCAGCGGCCATTGGGAAGAGTGGATCATCCATGGCTACATCGAAGGCGGCACGCTGAGCTTCTACGTCACCGAAGCCGTCTCGCGCCCCTTCGTCATGATCCCGCATACGCTCGCCTATCTGATCAGCGCCGATTCCTTTATCGGCCATCACATCATCAGCTACCTGCAATACGCGGGCCGAATGGCGCTGCTCTACCTCATCCTGCGGCAACTCGGGGCGCCGCCCTTTTACGCCTTCTGGACGGCGATGCTCTTCATGTTTTATCCCGTCAACGACGCCCTGATGACCTTGCGGCGGCTGCCCAAGAACTTCAGCGTCTTGACCCTCCTGCTCTCGACCGCGCTGTTTCTGGATTATTGCCGGCATCCTCGGCGGCTGACCTTGCTCGGCATTTGGCTGGGCTTGCTTTTCTGCGTCAATACTAACGAGACCGGCTATGTTTTGCTGCTGGTCGTGCCGCTGCCGCTCTGGCTGCGCGAACGAAGCATCACCTGGCGCAGCCTGAACTTGAGCGCGATCTGGTATATCGCGCCCGCCTTCAAGCTGGCGTCGGTCGTCTTGCTGCTGGCGGCGGGGCGCGACTTTTATCAGAGCGGCATCCTGACAGCCGAGCCCGACCTGCAAGCCTCCTCATCGCTTTTGCAAACCTTTATCGATGTGCTGGGCATCGTCTATCCGCAGACCTTCCTGTATGGCTGGCGCGACGCGCTGGCGGCGCTGCCGGCTGCTCAGTGGTGGCTGCCGAGCGCCGTCATCCTGGCTGCCATCGCATGCATCGCCTCGTACTTGTACCGGAACAGCATCCATGAGCCGGCGCCGGCGCCGAAGCAGTTCGGCTTCGCCTTCCTCGGGGGCTTGCTGCTCGTCATGGCCGCGGTGGGCGTCTTGATGTGGCTGCCCCTTTACAGCGCCGATCCCTGGCGGATGTACCTCTTCGTGCCGATCGGGGCGGCGATCGCCCTCTTCAGTCTGCTCTTGCTGGCCGCCTCGCCCGCGCGCCACCACCGCCGCCGTCATCTGCTCATCGGCGCCCTCTGCCTGCTGTTCATGGCGCCGGCTGTTTCGCGGCTCTTTGTACAGCACAGCGGCTTCGTGCAGAGCGCGGACAGCAAAGCCGGCATACTGCGTCAAATCATGGCGACCGCCCCGGAATTCGCGCCGACAACGCAAGTGGCGCTCATCACGCCGCTGGATCACAGCGAACTGCGGGCCCTGGGCATCGGAGAATTGCTGCGCAACGATATGCTGAACAGCGCGATGCATGTGCTTTACCAGGCTGGCGCGCCAGAGCTCGCCTACTTTTGCGCGGCCATCGACCGCTGCGGCGAATTCAGCGGCGATGATACAATATTCTCGGCGCCGGCCGACCTGCTGGGGCGCACGCTTGTCTTTTTGCTGCATGAAGACCTCAGGGTGGAATTGATCGAGGATCCGGCCGCGTTTCTGGGGCTGGACCTGGTGGCGGAATATGACGCGAGCGCGCTCTATGTCGCCGACGCGCCGCTGCCGCCCCGGGCCCGCACGATGCTGGCGCGCGCGTCAAGCAGGCTCGCAAGCTAAGCGAGTCATGGCAAGTCGTGAAACAAAGATATGCCACGGAGACACAGAGAGCGCGGAGAAAACCCTTGCTTTTCTCTCGGTGAACTCTGTCAAACTCGGCGCCCTCGGTGGTGAGTTTTTGAATTACTGCCTTGGTTTCACTTAGATGGCGGCTTGCCGGGATGTCGTACGATCCGCCGAGCCCGGTGATGACCTGAAGCGAAGCGAGAGTGAATGATTATGACGCGCAAACCGGTAATGTTGATCGTGCTGGATGGCTGGGGCATCCGCGAGGCTGAGGCCGGCAACGCGGTCGCGCAGGCGGCGACGCCCAACTTTGACAGCTGGCTGCGGACCGGTGAACGCTGCATCGCGCATACCTCGGGCGAGCACGTCGGCTTGACGCCGGGGCAGATGGGCAACTCCGAAGTCGGCCACCTTAATCTGGGGGCGGGGCGCATCGTCTATCAAGACATCTCGCGCATCGCCAATGCCATCGCCGACGGCAGCCTGGCGCAAAACCCCGTTCTGGCCGGCGCCCTGCGCCATCTTCGCGCGCGCGGCGGCAATCTGCACCTGATCGGCTTGCTGGGCGATGGCGGCGTGCACAGCCACTCCGATCATCTCTACGCGCTGCTGGATATCGCCGCGGCCGCGGGCATCAATCCCGCGCTGCATTTGATCACCGACGGCCGCGACACGCCGACGCAAAACGGCATCCCCTTCTGCGCCGAGCTGCTCGAGAAGCTTTCGCGCGATGGGGTCGGGCGGGTCGCCACGGTCTGCGGGCGCTATTATGCGATGGACCGCGATAAGCGCTGGGAGCGGACCGGGCGCGCCTACGACGCAATCGCCTTCCGCAAAAGCGACGCGACCGCGCCCGACGCCTTGACGGCGATTCAGCAATCGTATGACGATGGCGTGACCGACGAATTCATCGCGCCGACGGTCATTGGCGACAATAATCAATTGAGCGTCGCCAGCGGCGACGTCTTGCTCTGCTATAATTTTCGCGCCGACCGCATGCGTCAGTTGAGCCAGGCTTTTGTCAAGCGCGACTTCGCTGCCGCCGCGCGGTTCCAGGCGATCCCCGATCTCCGCCTGATCACCATGACCGAATATATGGAAGGGTTGACGGACGAGGTTCTCTTCCCGGTCGAGCTGCTGCGCGCCACCCTGGCGGAAACGCTAAGCAAGGCGGGCAAGACGCAGTATCACAGCGCCGAGACCGAAAAATACCCGCATGTCACCTTCTTCTTCAACGGGCGGCGGGAAGCGCCATTCGCCGGCGAAACCCGCGCCATCGTGCCATCGCCGCAGGTCGCCACCTATGATTTGCAGCCCGAGATGAGCGCCCGCGAGCTGACGGCCGCAACGCTGAAGCGGCTGGCGGAGGAAGATGACGACTTCCTGCTGCTGAACTTCGCCAATCCAGACATGGTCGGGCATACTGGCTCGCTGCCGGCCGCGATAAGGGCGGTCGAGGCGGTTGACGACTGCGCCGGCAAGCTGGTGAAAGCCACGCTGGCGAAGGGCGGGGTCGCCATCGTCACCGCCGACCACGGCAATTGCGAACGCATGATAGACGCCCTCACCGGCGCGCCCCATACTTACCATACGGCCGGTCCCGTCTCGCTCTTTGTGATTGATGACGCGCGCTATTATGACTTGCGCAGCTGGGGAAGGCTGGCGGACGTGGCGCCGACCGCGCTGGACTTGATGGGCGTCGCCCAGCCGCCAGAGATGACCGGGCGCAGTCTGATACGCGGGTCGCGCGCGCGCGGCTGAGGTCGCGCTTTGGGTTTTAACATGAATCGGCAGGATGCCCTGCAAGCTATCAAAGAATCGCCCGACGTCTCGGTCTTGATCATCGGCGGCGGCGTCAATGGCATCGGGACCTTCCGCGATCTCGCGCTCCAAGGCGTGGACGTCCTGCTGGTCGAGCGGGGCGATTTCGGCGGCGGCACGAGCGCGGCCTCATCGCATATGCTGCACGGCGGGCTGCGTTATTTGGAGAACGGCGAATTCCGCCTGGTGAACGAGGCTTTGCACGAGCGCGACCGGCTCCTGCGGAACGCGCCGCATTACGCCAAGCCGCTGCGCACCACGATTCCGATCTTCCGCTGGTTTTCCGGCTTGCTCAATGCGCCGCTGAAATTCGCCGGCTTGCTCGATAAACCGGGCGAACGCGGCGCCCTGGTGATCAAGCTCGGTTTGACCTTTTACGATTTCCTGGTTCGCCACGGCCGCGCCCTGCCCAGCCACGACTTCCGGCTGCGCGGCGGCGCCCTGCGCGACTTCCCGCATTTGAACCCCGCAATCGTCTGCGCCGCGACTTATTATGACGCCTGGATGCCCTGCCCCGAGCGCATCTGCCTGGAACTGGCTCTCGACGCCGAAGCGGGCAGCCCAGCCTCTCGCGCGCTGAATTATGTAAGCGTGACGGGCGGCGATGGCGAAGCGGTGAGCCTGCGCGATGAGCTCACGGGCGATTCCCTTTGCCTGAAGCCCCGGGTGGTGGTGAACGCGGCCGGCCCCTGGATTGACTTCGTGAACGATGATCTGGCGGCGGCGAAACGGCGCTTCATCGGCGGCACGAAAGGCTCGCATCTGGTGCTGGACAATCGCGCACTGCTCGAGGCGGCGCGGGGCAGTGAATTCTACTTCGAGACCGACGACGGGCGGCTCGCGCTCATCCTGCCCTTCTTCAATCGCGTCATGATCGGCACGACCGATATTCGCATCGAAGATCCGGATGAAGCGGTCGCAACGGATGACGAAATCGATTACCTGCTGGCGATGGTGAACAAGGTCTTTCCGGCGATCACGGTCGCGCGCTCGCAGATCGTCTTCACCTTCTCCGGCGTCCGGCCCCTGCCCTACAGCGCGGGCGGCTCCACCGGGCAGATCAGCCGCGATCACAGCATTGAGTCGCTCCCGCCGGATGACGAGAGAGTCTACCCGATACACGCCCTGGTCGGCGGCAAGTGGACGACCTTTCGCGCCTTCGCCGAAGAGGCGGCCGATCTCGTTCTGCGCGATTTGGGGCGGGCGCGCGCGAGGAGCACAGCCGACCGGCCAATCGGTGGCGGACGCGATTATCCGCGCGGCGAAAGAGCAAACAAGACCTGGCTGCGCGATCTGCAAGCCAAGACCGACCTGCCGCATGACAGGCTGCGGCAGCTGTTCGAGCGATATGGCGCGAGAGCCGCCGATTTCGCCGCCTGCATCGCCTCTGGCGACGATCAGCCGCTGGCCCATCACCCCGCTTACAGCCGGCGCGAAGTTGAATTCATCGTCCGCGAGGAAAAAGTGCAGCGCCTGGATGACCTGCTGCTGCGCCGAACGCTGATCGCCATGCTGGGCGAATTAACGCCGGACCTGCTGGATGAGCTGGCGCGGATCGTGGCGGCATCGCTTCTGTGGTCAGCCGCGCGCAAAGAACGTGAGATCGAGCGCGCCCGGGCGATCCTGCGGCGCAGGCATCGGCTCGAGCTCTAGGGTCTAGGCCACCTGCACCGCCGTGCCGCTGGCCGATACCATCAGCATGCTGCCGCTCGAGCCCAGGGTCTCGTAATCCAGGTCGACGCCGACCACCGCGTTCGCCCCAAGCCGGCGCGCGTTCTCCATCATCTCGTCGATGGCCAACTCTTTCGCCCGCCGCAATTCCTCTTCATAGACGCCGGAGCGCCCGCCGACGATATCGCGGATGCCGGCGAACATGTCTTTGAACATATTGGCGCCCATGACCGCTTCGCCGCTGACGATGCCCAGATAGGCCTGCACCGCTTGCCCTTCGACCGTTGGCGTTGTCGTGACGATCATGCGCTTGCTCTTGATTTCCATTGGCTTCCTCATGATTGGGATACGCGCCCTATTGTAATGTCGCTTTGCCGCCGCGCATAGCCTGATGGCAAAACTTAACGCGGAAAGACCAGACGCAGCAGCGCCTCGGCCGCGGCCGCCGCCGGCGTCTCGCCCGCCATCACCGCCGCCTCAAGCCCCGGCAGCGCCGTCCGCAGCGCTTCATGCTCATAAACGTACTCGCGAAGCCGCTGATCCAAAGCGTCCCGCAGCCACTGGCGACGCTGTTCCGTTCGCCGTTCCTCGAAGACGCCGCTGGCTTTCGTCTCCCGCGAGAAGTCGCCGATCATCGCCCAGATCTCGCCGATGCCGGCCCCGGTCAAGCCCGAGGCCGTAAGGGCGCGCGCCTCCCAGCCACCGGCGGCTCTCGCGGCGACGCTCAGGGAACGCTCATATTGGGCGCGGGTCGCCCTGGCCGCGGCGATATTGTCGCTATCGGCTTTGTTGACGACCACGGCGTCGGCGATCTCGATCACGCCTTTTTTCAAGCCTTGAAGCTCGTCGCCCGCGCCGCTGATCAGCAGCAGAAGCAGAAAATCCACCAGCGAGCGAAGGGCGATTTCGTTCTGCCCGGCGCCGACGGTCTCGATGATGACGACGTCGTAGCCCGCCGCTTCGCAGAGCAGGATCGCCTCGCGCGTCTTTCCAGCCACCCCGCCCAGGAGGCCCCCGGTTGGGGACGGTCGGATGAAGGCCTTGGCATCGCGCGAAAGGCTTTCCATGCGCGTCTTGTCGCCCAGGATGCTGCCGCGCGTGCGGGCGCTGCTGGGGTCGATGGCGAGCACCGCGACTCTATGCCCTTCCGCCGTGAGCTGACGCCCGAATGCGTCGATGAAGGTGCTCTTGCCGGCCCCGGGCGCGCCCGTGATGCCGATGCGAATGGACTCGCCCGTATATGGCAGAAGCCGGCTGAGGAGCGTCTGCGCGCATTGCTTATGCTGCGGGGCGGCGCTTTCGATCAAGGTGATGGCCCGGGCGAGGGCGGCGCGGTCGCCAGCCTGGAGGTCCTCGGCCAGGCCAGCCGCGTCCAATTTGAGCTCTTGGCGTTCGTCTGTCATCGGTCCGCGCCGGTCCCTGGCTTTCGCTCATCTTACCGCATCCCGATTATCTGTTACACTCCATCCGACAAGCGGAAGAGAAGGGAAACGATGATGGCGCAATATCTATGGCAGACATCGCTGACGGCTGAGGCTTGGAAGGGTCAAATGTCGGGGAGCGGCGCGGCCCTGGTCGGGGCTGGCGATGCGGACGCGGCGGGTTTTGGCGGTGAAGTCCTGCACGCCTGGGTCGCCTTCGGTGAATACGACCTGATCGCCGTCGTGCAAATGCCCGATAACGAGAGCATGGCCGCCTACGTATTGGCGATGACGGCGCGCGGTCATTATTCAGCCGGCAAGACGACCATCCTGTTGAGCGCCGACGAGACCCGGCGGGCCTTGGAACGGGCGGCTTCTTCGGGTTGACCGCGCCGGTCGCGCGCTAGATCGCCATCGAGCGCCGCATTAAGGCTTCGAGCAGCTTCCGCGCCGCAGCCGGGATGACCGTGCCGGGGCCAAATATGGCGGAAGCGCCGCGCTCGGTGAGAAACGCGTGATCCTGGGCCGGGATGACGCCGCCGATCACGACCATGATGTCGCCGCGGCCCCGCGCTGCCAATTCGTCCATTAGCAGCGGCAGCAGCGTCTTGTGCCCGCCCGCCAGCGAACTGAAGCCGACGATGTGGACGTCGTTTTCCACCGCCTGCTTCGCCACTTCGGCCGGCGTCTGGAAGAGCGGGGCGATATCGACATCAAAGCCCATATCGGCGAAGGCGGCCGCGATGACCTTGACGCCGCGGTCGTGCCCGTCCTGGCCCATCTTCGCCACCATGAGACGGGGCCGGCGGCCCGCTCCCCGGGCGAATTCATCGCTCAGGCGCTGGACGGCGGCGACCGCCTCATCGTCGCCATATTCGGCGCTGTAAACGCCGGTCGTCGCGCGCGGCGCCGCTTTGTGCCGCCCCCAGGCTTGCTCCAGCGCCAGCGAGATTTCGCCATTCGTGGCTCTTGCCCGCGCCGCTTCGACGGACAACGCCAGCAAGTTGCCTTCGCCGGTTTTCGCGCAGGCTTTCAGAGCTTTCAAGGCGGCCTCGACAGCGGTCTGGTCGCGCTCGGCGCGCGCTCGCCGCAAGCCTTCGATCTGTGCCGCGCGGACGGCGCTGTTATCGACTTGGCGGGTTTCAACCGGGCGCGTTTCCGCGGGGCGATATTTGTTGACGCCGATGATGGTCTCGGCGCTGCTGTCGATATGCGCCTGCCGGCGGGCGGCCGCTTCTTCGATGCGCATATTGGGGGCGCCGGTCTCCAACGCTTTCGCCATGCCGCCCAGGCTTTCGATCGCCTGAATATGCCCCCAGGCGCGCCGGGCCAGATCATGCGTGAGTTTCTCGACTAAGCCCGCGCCGCCCCAGGGATCAACCACATCGCAAATGCCGGTTTCGTGCTGCAAGAATAGCTGGGTATTGCGGGCGATGCGCGCGCTGAAATCGGTCGGCAGCGCGATCGCCTCGTCCAAGGCGTTGGTATGCAGCGATTGCGCCCCCCCGAAAGCGGCCGCCAGCGCTTCCAGGCAGGTGCGGGCGATATTGTTGTAGGGGTCCTGCTGCTGCAGGCTCCAGCCCGAGGTCTGGCAGTGGGCGCGCAAAGCCATGGACCGGGGATTCTGCGGGTCGAATTGCTTGACGAGCTTCGCCCAGAGCATGCGCGCCGCCCGCATCTTGGCGATCTCCATGAAGAAGTTCATGCCAATGCCCCAGAAGAAGGACAGCCGCGGGGCAAAATCGTCAATGGCCAAGCCCGCGGCCACACCGGCGCGCAGATACTCCAAACCATCCGCCAGCGTATATGCCAGCTCGATATCGGCGGTCGCGCCCGCTTCCTGCATGTGGTAGCCGCTGACGCTGATGCTGTTGAATTTGGGCATCCGCGCGGCGGTGTAGGCGAAGATGTCGGCGATGACGCGCATGGACTCGGCAGGCGGATAAATATAGGTATTGCGCACCATATATTCTTTGAGGATGTCGTTTTGGATGGTGCCGCTTAGCTGCGCCGGGTCGACGCCCTGCTCCTCGGCGGCGACGATGTAGAAGGCAAGCACGGGCAAGACGGCGCCGTTCATCGTCATCGAGACCGACATCTGATCCAGCGGGATGCCATCGAAGAGGATCTTCATATCAAGAACGCTGTCGATGGCGACGCCAGCCATGCCCACATCGCCCTCGACCCGCGGATGATCGGAATCGTAGCCGCGGTGGGTGGCCAGATCAAAGGCGACCGACAAGCCCTTTTGACCCGCCGCCAGATTGCGCCGATAAAAGGCGTTGCTCTCTTCGGCGGTCGAGTAACCGGCGTATTGCCGAATCGTCCAGGGGCGCAGGGCGTACATGGCGGGGTAGGGACCACGCAGGTAGGGCGGGAGGCCCGCGGCGAAACCAAGATGCTCGACCGATTCGAGATCGGCGGCGGTATGCAGCGCCTTGACGTCAATCCCTTCCAGCGTCCGCCAAATATGCTCGCCGGGCGGGATTCCCGTCTCCGACTCGATAGCCGCGCGCCAAGCCTCGACCGAGGCGTCGACCGCGAGCGCGTAATCGATCGCGCTGAAATCGGGGAAGGCGGTCATGAGGCGCTTTCTGGCGAGCGCAGCCGCGTTTCAAAGGCTTCCGCCAGGCGAATGGGACTCAAGGCGCCTGGCGAGGCGGTCTCGGCGGCGGATTTGTCGTCAGTATTCGCTGGCGAAGCGGACTCGTCGACATAGCGATTCACGCCGACCAGCACGGCATCTCCCGTGGCGAGGTCTCGCCGCCGTCGTGCCGCCACCTCCGCGATCTCGGCTTCTACCCGGCCCGACAGCAAAGACGCGAGCAAACCGCCTTCCGCTTCAATCGCCTGAAAGCGCGACCAAGCCGCCCGCGCCAGCTGGTCGGTCAGCTTTTCGACGTGCCAGCCGCCGCCGGCCGGGTCAATCAATTCGGTCAAGCGCAATTCCTCGCCCAGGATCAGCTGCAGATTGCGCGAGAGCCGCAGCGGAAAGGCGTCGGACGAGCCAAGCGGCGCGTCAAAGGGCGCGAGCGCGACGCTGTCCACGCCGCCGAGCACGGCCGACAGCGCTTCGGTCGTGAGCCGCAGCAGATTGACGAAGGGATCGAGCCGCGATTTGTTGCGCGCTCCGGCGCGGGCGTGAACGGACATGCGCGCTGCCAAATGCTGGAGGCGGAAGGCGCGCAGGACTTGCGACCAGAGAAGACGCAGGGCGCGAAGCTTGGCCACTTCCAGGAAAAAGTTCTCGCCGATATTCAGGTTGAAATGCAGCTTCGGCGCGACTGAAGCGACAGCCAGCCCTCGCTCATCCAGCGCGCGCAAATAGGCGACGCCGCTCGCCAGCGCCAGGGCCAGCTCCTGCGACGCATTGGCGCCGGCCTCATGATACGCCGCCACACCGACGCCGATGCCGCCAAGCTGGGGCGACTGCTCGCCAACCAAGCGCAGATGCGCCGCCAAGCGCTCAAAGGCGCCGTCGGGCGGGGCGCCTGTCCGCGCCAGCTGACTGAGCGGATCATAAGCCACGCAGCCGCGCAGCCGGTCGAGCGCCTCGCGGTCCAGCATCGCGCGCAGCCAGCGGTAAATGTCGGGCGCGCGCGCGCTGGACTGCACGAGCAGCGGCCAAGGCGCCAAGTCGATATCCGCGAGGGCGCAGCGCAGGTCGGCTTCGTCATGCAGCGCCAGATCGCCAGTCAGGGCGATGGCGGTATGTCCCATCGCCAAGCCCTCACGCAGCGCTCGATTGAAGCCGGGCGGATCGCTGAAGGGGATTTCAGCCGCGATCAGCCAGGACTGCGCGCGATACCCGGCCGCTTTGCTCCCGCGGACGAAGGGAGCTTGCCCGGGCAGCGAGCGATGGTGCTGGATGGCGGCGAGGTCATCGGCGTGCGGGAATGGCTGGATGTCGAAGTCTTCGTAATTCGGCTTGGTCAGGCTCTCAAGCGATTCCCCGCGCAGCGACCGGCGGACGGCGTCGATCCAGTCGGCGTAGCTCGCTCCCTCGAAGTCGGCGAAGAGGCTCTCGGTCATAATCCAACGAAACGTCAAAAATGGCAGTTCAATCGCCCCATTATACAACTCGCTCGTCGGACGTGGAATCGTCTTGACGCCGCCAATCGACCCACAGCGCGGCCGGACCGCGAAATGATATGTTGCGGCTGTAGTCGAGCCTTTGAGCGGGCGCGAGGCGCATGTCGGGCAGCTTTCGCGTCAATATCTCGAACAGAATCCGCATCTCCAGGCGGGCGAGCGGCGCGCCGACGCAATAGTGAATGCCATAACCGAATGCCAAATGATCCCTGAGATTGTCGCGACCGGTCATGACCAGGTCGGGTTGCGGGAAAACATCGGCGTCGCGATTGGCGGAATTGAGCATCAGCAGCAGGCGGGCGCCGGCCGGTATCGCGACGCCCGCGACAGTCGAGGCTTTGACCGCCAGCCGCCGCCAGGCGCAAACCGAAGGATCGTAGCGCATTATTTCTTCCAGCATTTGCGGAATCGTTTCGGGCGCGCCGCAAAGGGCTTCCCAACGCTGCCGCCGCGAGAGCAGATGGAGCAGGGCGTTGTTGATCTGCGCGGTCGTGGTTTCGTGCCCAGCCACCAGCAAGGTAATCATGCAGCTGGCGATTTCGTTGAGCGTCAGCGTCGTATCGTCGCCGCCCCGCATTCGTATCAAGTCGCTCGTGAGGTCGTCCTGTGGCGCGCTTTCCTTCTCGCCGACCAAGTCGACCACATAGCGCCAGAAGGGCACGAGATTCTTTGTCATCGCGATCTGCTCGTCGGGCGCCGGCAATCCATAGTAGAGTTGGATGCGATTGCCCGCCCAGGCTTTCACGCGCGGCACATCAGCCTCAGGCACGCCGAGGACGTGGAAGAGCGCATGGGCCGGGTATTCGTACGTGAGCGCCGACACGATGTCGAGGGGCGCTCGCCGGACAATGCGCTCTACCCCGCGTTCGGCAATTTCAGCGATGGCCGGCGCGAAGCTCCGCATGCGGCGCGGCGTGAAGAGGCGGTTGACCAAGGCGCGGATCCGCGTATGGCTAGGCGGCACATTGTTTGAGAGCACAGGCTCCGGGCTGTAGTCGCCTTCCGCCAGCATGCGCCTGACCGCGGCGGAAAAGGGCGCGATGGGCGTGATGGTATTGGCGGCGCTGTAGGTCTCGTGGTCGCGGAAGATGGCTTTGATGTCGGCGTGCCGGGTGACGACCCAGTAGTCGATGGCGGGGCTGTAAAACACGGGCGCGTCTCGGCGGGCTTGGGCGAGGATTGAGAAGGGATCGCGCAGGTCGAGCGGGTCGAACGTGGCGCCGAGCTGATGAATGGGACAGCGGGATTGGTTCATGCTTGCTCTGCCCTGGCGCCGGCTCTTTTCATAGATCCGCTTCCCGCGCCAATGCCTGGATTTCCCGCGCGCTGATGTCGATTTCTTCAAACTTGCTGTAGATCGTCAGCAGCGTGACACGGTCACTGAACTGGACGTAATAGATGACGCGGAAGCCGCCGCTTTTGCCGCGCCGCGCCGCGCGATTGGGCAGGCGGACTTTGTAGACGGCGTAACCGACGCGTGGCACGCGCTGGCCCGGGCGCTCGTCCAGTTCAAGCTGGTCAATTAGGCTATCGACCGCATCAATTGTCTTGGGATACTTGCGCTCAAGCCGGTCAAGCTTCTTGTCAAACAGCGGATGATAGCTAACTCTGGTTGCCATCGCCGTATATTCTTCGACGAATTGCTTCAAGACCCTCCCGCGCAGGTATCATTTCTTTGTCCGCAATCACGTCGCGCAGGCCGACTCGGATGTCTTCCATAATCTCTTCCTTCGTCGGCTCGCGCAGATCATCATCATCTATCGTGGGCGGATCTTGCACCACTGTCGGATGCCGCTTCTCGGGGGTCATGGCTCGCCTCCACTTTCGCTGCCATCCATTGTAGCGCATTGTCGCCGGGTCAGGCTCGGCGCTCGGCGTCGTCCGCTTCCCGCGCCAATGTCTGGATTTCCCGCGCGCTGATGTCGATTTCTTCAAACTTGCTGTAGATCGTCAGCAGCGTGACACGGTCACTGATCTGGACGTAATAGATGACGCGGAAGCCGCCGCTTTTGCCGCGCCGCGCCGCGCGATTGGGCAGGCGGACTTTGTAGACGGCGTAACCGACGCGTGGCACACGCTGGCCCGGGCGCTCGTCCAGTTCAAGCTGGTCAATTAGGCTATCGACCGCATCAATTGTCTTGGGATACTTGCGCTCAAGCCGGTCAAGCTTCTTGTCAAACAGCGGATGATAGCTAACTCTGGTTGCCATCGCCGTATATTCTTCGACGAATTGCTTCAAGACCCTCCCGCGCAGGTATCATTTCTTTGCCCGCAATCACGTCGCGCAGGCCGACTCGGATGTCTTCCATAATCTCTTCCTTCGTCGGCTCGCGCAGATCATCGTCGTCCAGCGCGGGCGGATCTTGCACCACTGTCGGATGCCGCTTCTCGGGGGTCATGGCTCGCCTCCACTTTCGCTGCCATCCATTGTAGCGCATTGTCGCCGGGTCAGGCTCGGCGCTCGGCGTCGTCCGCTTCCCGCGCCAATGCCTGGATTTCCCGCGCGCTGACGTCAACCTCATCGCTTTTCGAGTAGATGGTGAGCAGCGTGACACGGTCACTGAACTGGACGTAATAGATGACGCGGAAGCCGCCGCTTTTGCCGCGCCGCGCCGCGCGATTGGGCAGGCGGACTTTGTAGACGGCATAGCCGACGCCGGGGACTCTGGAACCCGGTCGTTCATCGTTCTTGAGGCGTTGAAACAGAGGTCGCAAATCGTTATGGATCGAGGGAAACCGGCGGCGCAGCCTCCTAGTCCGGTTGCGAAACTTTGGGTGGGTGTCAACTGCTGTCGGCATCAGCCATAGCTTCGCGTTCTAGCTCCTCAAGGAATTCCATTGCATCCTGGCCTATGAAGCCCGCTTTCATATCCCTTAGCCCCTGGCGAATATCTTCCATAATCTCTTCCTTCGTCGGCTCGCGCAGATCATCGTCGTCTATCGCGGGCGGATCTTGCACCACTGTCGGATTCCGTTTCTCGGGGGTCATGGCTCGCCTCCACTTTCGCTGCCATCCATTGTAGCGCATTGTCGCCGGGTCAGGCTCGGCGCTCGGCGTCGTCCGCTTCCCGCGCCAATGCCTGGATTTCCCGCGCGCTGACGTCAACCTCATCGCTTTTCGAGTAGATGGTGAGCAGCGTGACACGGTCACTGAACTGGACGTAATAGATGACGCGGAAGCCGCCGCTTTTGCCGCGCCGCGCCGCGCGATTCGGCAGGCGGACTTTGTAGACGGTATAGTCGACGCGCGGGATAAGCTGGCCCGGCCGCTCGCCCCGTACCAGCGCCGCGACCAAGCTTTCAACTTCGCCAATCGTTCGAGGATATTTGCGCTCGAGCCTGCCGAGCCGTCTCTTGAAGATTGGCAAATCCCTAACAAGAGTCGGCGTCACCGTATATTTCCCGGCGCAACTCTTCGAGGGACTCCTGGACCGGGCGCCCCAAGCCAGCCTTTGCCTGGATTATGCCGAGTCGGATATCTTCCAGGATCTCTTCCTTTGTCGGCTCGCGCAGATCATCGTCGTCCAGCGCGGGCGGATCTTGCACCACTGTCGGATGCCGCTTCTCGGGGGTCATGGCTCGCCTCCACTTTCGCTACTGTGCATTGTAGCGCGGAGCCGCGGCGCTATTCAATAATGGAGCGAAATTCGTTATCATAAGCGGCAGAGTAACGGGAGATTCCGAGGGCATTATGACGCTGAAAATCGGCTTGATCGGCGCGGGGCGCGTCGGACGCCTGCACGCCAATACTTTGACCACGCGAATACCGGGCGCGAAGCTGCTGGCGGTCGCCGATATCTATGAATCGGCTGCGCGCTCGGCGGCGGCCGATTACGGCATCCCCGATTATACCCCCGACCCGACCGAGCTGATCAGCAGCGGCGACATCGACGCGGTCGTCATCTGCTCGTCGACGGACACCCACTGCGCATTCATCATCGAGGCGGCGCGGGCCCGCAAGCAAATCTTCTGCGAAAAGCCGATCGCCTTTGATCTGTCCGAAATCGACGAGGCCCTGGCGGCTGTGGACGAAGCCGGCGTTCAATTGCAAATCGGCTTCAATCGGCGCTTCGACGCCAATCACGCGCGGCTGAAGCGGGCAATAACCAGCGGCGAAATTGGCGAGCCGCATACGCTGACCATCATCAGCCGCGATCCCTCGCCGCCGCCAATCGAATACATCAAGGTCTCCGGCGGCTTGATGATGGACATGATGATCCACGATTTCGATATGGCGCGCTTCCTGCTGGGCGAGGTCGAAGAAATGTACGCCCTGGGCGATGTCAAAATCGATCCCGCGATTGGCGAGGCCGGCGATATCGATACAGCCCAGGTGTCGCTGCGCTTCAAAAGCGGCGCCTTTGGCACGATTCAGAACAGCCGGCAAGCGGTCTATGGCTACGATCAGCGCGTGGAAGTCTTCGGCGGCAAGGGCGCGGCGACAACCGGCAACTGGCACGCCAACGCGGTGACGATCAGCGATGCCAAAAGCGTCCGGCGCGATCTGCCGCTGCATTTCTTCGTCGAGCGCTACTTCGAGAGTTATGTGACCGAGATGATTGACTTCGTCGAGGCGATAGCGGGCGGGCGGGCCGTGCCAGTGACCGGGGCGGACGGACGCGCGCCCGTGGTTCTGGCGATGGCAGGCATGCGCTCCCTGCGCGAGAACCGGCCCGTGAGATTGGACGAGGTGGAGGAATAGTAACCATGCGAAATAGGCTTTCCCCCCATCCCCCGGCCCCTTCCCCCGCAAGGCGGGAAGGGGAGGATAGCAAATGCATTGAAGCGCCTAAGTCCCCTCCCTCTGCGTGGGGGATTGGGGGTGGGGGCAATCGCATCCCATGAGCAAAACATACGACTCCCTGCACATGGGGCGCAGCTCGATCGATCTGTATTCGAACGACATAGGCGCGCCCTTTGAAACGATCAACAGTTTCGCCGCGTATGTTGGCGGCTCGCCCACCAATATCAGCGTTGGCGGGCGGCGGCTGGGGCTGAAGACGGCGCTGCTGACGGCCGTCGGCGCTGACCCGGTCGGCGATTTTATTCTGCATTTTTTGGCGAACGAAGGCGTAGAGACGCGCTTCATCCCGCGCAAAGCCGCCCATCGCACCTCAGCCGCCGTGCTGGGAATCGAACCGCCGGACAAGTTTCCGCTGGTCTTCTATCGCGACAACTGCGCCGATATCAACTTGAACATCGACGATGCGCTGGCGGCGCCGCTGGACGACTGCCAGGTCTTTCAATTCGCCGGCACTAATCTCAGCCTGGAGCCGAGCCGCAGCGCGACCATGCTGGCGGCGGAATTGGCGCGCGGGGCGGGCGCGATGGTCGTCTTTGATGTCGATTTTCGCCCCGATCAATGGCACGACGTTCGCGCTTTCGGCGTGGTGGCGCGCAGCGTCCTGCGCCTGGTCGATGTCGTCATCGGCACCGAAGACGAGCTCAACGCGGCCATGCTCAGCGACGTCTCGCAGATGGATCTCACGCATTCGCAGGTATCGGACACGAGAGTCGCCGGCGACACGCGCTCGGGCATCGGCGTCATGCTCGGCTTGGGTCCGCGGGCGGTCGTCGAGAAGATCGGCCCCGAAGGCGCGCGGATTCACCTGAAAGACGGCGAGGTGATCGAGGCGCCCGGCTTCCCGGTGGACGTCACGAATATCCTGGGCGCGGGCGATGCCTTCGGCGGCGGATTTGTCTATGGCTTGGTGAATGACTGGGGCTGGTACCGGTCCGCGCGGCTGGGCAATGCCTGCGGCGCCATCGTCGTCACCGAGCACGGCTGCGCCAATTTCATGCCGACCATGCCCGAGATCGAGGCTTTCGTCGCGCCCTACGGCGGGCTCTAGGGGCGTGCCAGCGACTCGCCCGCCAAACGCAACTGTAGGGACGATCCATCGACTCGCCCTGCGTTGACAATCTAACGCGTTTCCGCCACGCCCCTAACACACATCTACAGGCGCCGTCGTCTCGCCAGCCTCGGTGAAGAAGCGCTCCGACCAATAGGCGACCGGATTCGTGACCAGCGTATCCAGCGCGTATTCGGCCGGCGTCATCAGCCAGTCGATCGCTTTTTCCGCCAGGTCGGTATCGGCCGCCCGCCCCAGCAATTCCGTCGCCGAACCCGCCAAATCCAGCAGCCAGCCCGCGCTTCCACTCAGCAGATTGCTTGCCTGGTCGCTGCCAAGCGCATCGTCCGCCAGCGAAAGCCCGCCGCCCATCATGTACAAGGCGACATCAATGCTGTCCTTGACGCCAGTCGAGAAGCTGTCGTCGGTGGCCGCATCGCGGGTGAAACTGGCGATTTCACTGAGTGGCGCGAGGCGCGTGGCGATGCGCAGGTTGCCAGCGCCGGAGCGCGTCGCATGCACCAGCCAGCGCGTGATGCCAGGATGCACGGAAGTGTTGTACCAGGTGAGGCGGAAACTGAGGGGACCGCCGCCGCTGGTGAATTGTTCATCGATCCACTGGTACAGCTCGGCCCCGGCGATGAAGACGCTGCCAGCCAGCGGGAAGCCAGTGACGACATCCAAGCCGTCGCCGATCAGCGCGATGGCGGTCACGGATGCCAGCCGTTCGGGCAGGGACTCGGTCTTTGGCAGCGGGGCGATATCCAGGATGCGGGCGTTGCCGTCCGCGCTGACCTGGACTTCGAAGAGGCGGTCGGTGTCGGGCGTGTCGCTCTTGAGCGTCAGGATGAGGTAGATGTCCTGGGCTGTGCAGGCGACATGCTCGACCGCGAGGAGGGTTGGGTGAGGCATGGCGGTTGTTGGGGCTGGGTCGGTGGCTGGGGCGTCGTCTGTGGCGGGAGGCGGCTCGTCGGCCGGGCTGTCTTCCATGGTCTTCATCTCCGACAGCGGCCTGGAGACACAGATGACGCGGATGCAGTCTTCCGGGCTGTTGTCGGAGAAGTGGTTGCGCGCCAGCAGGACTTCGCCATCTTCGCCGTTCCATATCGCGCCGCCTTTGTCCGCCGCGGAATTGCCTTCAAACACGCTGTCGCTGATGCTTGCCGCGCCGTAGCTGTATATCGCGCCGCCGTCGTGGGTTGCGGAATTGCCTCTGAACTCGCTGCCGCTGATGCTGATGCTCGTCTCGCCTCCGCTGAAAATCGCGCCGCCAAATCTTGCGGAATTGTCTCTGAACTCGCTGCCGCTGATGCTTGCCTCGCCATAGTTCATTATCGCGCCGCCGCTCCCTTCTGCGGAATTGCCGCTGAACTCGCTGCCGCTGATGTTGAGCGTGGCGCCGCGGCAGTTGAATATCGCGCCGCCGAGTCTGCGGCTTCCGGTGCTTGCGGAATTGCCGCTGAATACGCTGTCTACTATGTTGAGGGCGCCGAGGTTGAATATCGCCCCGCCACGCTCGTAAGACTTATTGTAGCCCTGGCAGCTGATCTCGTCCGCCTTGCCATCGCGCAGGGTCAGGTTCTTCAGCGTCAGCGTTCCAGAAGCGCTCACATAGAACATGCGGCCGCTGTTCCTGCCGCTGAGCGTTCCGCCGCCTTGAATCGTGATCTCTGATTCGATGACCAAGTGTTTGCCCACCGTGATGTCCCAAGCGAAATTGATGATGTCGTGCCCGCTGCCGGCCGGGCAGTCGCTGTGGACTTGCTCGTCGGCGTTGGCGTTGTCGATGGCTTCGCTCAGCGAGCAGCGTCCGTCGATGGTCATATCGGCGGCGAAGGCTGGTGCGGCGGCCAAGAGGGAGAGGACGAGTGCAAAACAGATGACGAGCGCGCGGATCATGGGTCAACTCCTGATGTTGATGCGTCTTGATCCTGGATTCTATCGAATACGCTGGGAGGCGCAACAATTGAGCAAGCGCGTCATGCGAATGCGGGCGCCGCAGCGAGACGCCCCTGCAAATCTCGCTCCGCGCAATCATCCCCCTGACTTGTCGGGGGGACCGAGGGGGTTGACTCGTCATGGGGGCCAAGGGGGTTGCCACGCCCCTAACACACATCGACGGGCGCCGTCGTCTCCCCAGCCTCGGTGAAGAAGCGCTCCGACCAGTAGGCGACCGGGTTCGTCACCAGCGTATCCAGCGCGTATTCCGCCGGCGTCGTCAGCCAGTCAATCGCTTTTTCCGCCAGGTCCGTATCCGCCGCGCGACCCAGCAGATCCGTCGCCGAGTCGGCCAAATCCAGCAGCCAGCCCGCGCTTCCACTCAGCAGACTGCTCGCCTGGTCGCTGCCAAGCGCCTCGTCCGCCAGCGAAAGCCCGCCGCCCATCATGTAGAGCGCGACATCGATGCTGTCCTTGACGCCAGTCGAGAAGCTGTCGTCGGTGGCCGCATCGCGGGTGAAACTGGCGATTTCCGAAAGCGGCGCCAAACGCGTGGCGATGCGCAGGTTGCCGTCGCCGGAGCGCGTCGCATGCACCAGCCAGCGCTCGATTCCAGGATGCACCGATGTGTTGTACCAGGTGAGTCGGAAACTGAGCGGACCGCCGCCGCTGGTGAATTGCTCATCGATCCACTGGTACAGCTCGGCGCCGGCGATGAAGATGCTGCCAGCCAGCGGGAAGCCAGTGACGACATCCAAGCCGTCGCCGATCAGCGCGATGGCGGTCACGGATGCCAGCCGCTCGGGCAGGGACTCGGCTTTGGGCAGCGGGGCGATATCCAGGATGCGGGCGTTGCCGTCCGCGCTGACCTGGACTTCGAAGAGTCGGTCTTTGTCGGGCGTGTCGCTCTTGAGTGTCAGGATGAGGTAGATGTCGTTGGGCGTGCAGGCGATGTGCTCGACCGCGAGGAGGCTGGGGTTGGGCATGACCGTTGTTGGGGATGGTTCGCTTGCAGGGGCGTCGTCTGTTGCTGGGGCTGGCTCGTCGGCGGGCGTATCGCTTTCGGCTGGCTTCAGCTCCGAAAGAGGCGTGGAGACGCAGGCTACGCGGTAGCAGTCACGGGGACTGTTGTCGGAGAAGTGGTTGCGCGCCAGCAGGACTTCGCCATCTTCGAAGTTCCGTATCGCGCCGCCTTTGTCCGCCGCGGAATTGCCTTCAAACACGCTGCCGCTGATGCTTGCCTCGCCTTTGTTGTATATCGCGCCGCCCCAAGCCCCTTCTGCGGAATTGCCGCTGAAGACTGTGTCGCTGATGCTTGCCTCGCCCCAGTTGTTTATCGCGCCGCCATAGGTTGCGGAATTGCCTTCAAACACGCTGCCGATGATGTTGAGCGTGGCGTAAGGGCAGTTGAATATCGCGCCGCCGTGCACGTATGCGGAATTGCCGCTGAAGAGACTGTCTACTATGTTGAGGACGCCGATGTTCAATATTGCCCCGCCCAGCTTGTAAACATCATCCCAGTCCTCGCCCGGGCATTCCACATCAGTCGCCGCGCCATCGCGCAGGGTCAAGTTCTTCAGCGTCAGCGTGCCAGAACCCCATACAAAGAACATGCGATTGCTGTTTCCGCCGCTGATCGTGCCGCCGCCCTGGATCGTGATTCTTGATTTGATGAAGAGCTGCTCACCCAAAGTGATAGCGCCGGCCAAGTGGATGATGTCATGTCCGCTGCCGGCCGGGCAATCGGCGTGGACTTGCTCGTCGGCGTTGGCGTTGTCGATGGCTTCGCTCAGCGAGCAGCGTCCGTCGATGGTCATATCGGCGGCGAAGGCTGGTGCGGCGGCCAAGAGGGAGAGGACGAGCGCAAAACAGATGACGAGCGCGCGGATCATGTGGCTTCTCCTTTGCTTAGGACTTCTGCATACGGGAGTATAACCGGCGCGTCTGGCGGCGCAAGCAAGGCGAAATCGCCGATTCAGGCTCGCTATCGCAACAATTGCGCTATCATTCTTGTGGGGCATGGTCGATAATGCGCTGCGCGCGAGAGGACGCTGGCATGACCACGGAAATCAACGGCAACGAAGCGCCCGAAGCCTGGATCCGCTATATGAGCGCCGATGACCTGCGCGAGCGGGCGCGGGTAGAGCGGGAGGCGCTGGCATCGCTCTGGCGCGGGCTGACGGACGAGCAGATGACCCGCCGGCCCGGTCCGCAGCCGGATTGGTCGGTCAAAGACGTGATCGCCCATATCACCTGGTGGGAGCAGTCGATGATCAACTGGGTCTCGCGCGCTTTGAGCGGCGAGATGCTGACGCGCACCGAGACGCCCGACGAGATCAACGCCCGCGTGCACGCCGACAACCGCGACCTGCCGCTATCCGACGCGCTGACGCTCTTCGAAGCCAGCTTCCCGCTGGTGGCGGCGCTGCTGGAACGGCTGGACGATGACGAAATCAACGACGCCGAGGTCTGCAATATCCGCGATATGCCGCTGCTCTATTTCATCGTCGGCAATACCTTCGCCCATTACGCCGATCATGTGGACGATATTCGCGCCTATGTCGCAAGCCTAAGGGGAAATCTGTAGGGGCGACTCGGTGAGTCGCCCGCCGCTGAAATCCCAAATGCGAATCGGGCGACCCAATGGCTCGCCCCTACTAGAATCGGATTAGCGATCGTAGATAGTACAGCCGGGGATGGGGGGCCAAGAAATGAACTACACGTCAGAAACGATGCTGGTGAAATCCAAGGACAAAGGCGGCTCGGGCGTCTTCGCCGAAGTCAGCGCCGAACAAGCGGGCTGGGATTACCTCAACATGGCGGCGATGCGGCTGGGGCGGGGCGAAAGCTATGGCGCCAGCACGGGAGATTTTGAAAACGCCTTCGTCATCCTGGGCGGGACCTGCGACATCGCGACCGCAGACGGCGACTTCAAAAATGTCGGGCGGCGTCCCGATGTCTTCAGCGGCATGCCCTACGCGCTTTACCTGTCCCGCGGCAAGGACTACCAAATCACGGCGACCAGCGAAACGCTCGAAGTCGCCCAGTGCTGGGTCCCGACCGATCAGGATTTTCCCACGCAGCTGGTCACGCCCGACATGAGCGCGGTCGAGCTGCGCGGCGGCGGCAACGCCTCGCGCCAGATCAATGGCATCCTGCCGCCCGGCTTCAACTGCCATCGCATCGTCGCTGTCGAGGTCTACACGCCCTCGGGCAACTGGTCGAGCTATCCGCCGCATAAGCACGACGTCCATGTCGAAGACGAGGCGGGCAACCTGCTGGAAGCCGACCTGGAAGAGATTTACTTCTACAAAATCGATCATCCCGGCGGTTACGCCTATCAGCGCGTCTACAATGACGACCGCAGCATCGATGGCCTGATGCTGGCGGAGAATCACGATACCGTGCTGGTGCCCGAGGGCTATCATCCGGTGGTCAGCGCGCACGGCTACACGACCTACTACCTGAATTTCCTGGCGGGGTCGGCGCAGTCGCTGGCGAACAGCGATGATCCGGCTTACGCCTGGGTGCAGGGGACGTGGACGTTCAAGGATCCGCGCTTGCCGGTGGTGCATCATGGGATGGAGGGGTAGGGCGGTCAGGTATAATGAAGTTGTGGCAAAGTCTGGAGGTGCGGAAATGCGGATCACGAAAATCAGCGTGAAGAAGCTGTTCGGCGTGTTTGACCACGAGATCCCGCTGAATCAGGAGTCGAGGATTACGATTCTGCACGGTCCGAATGGGGTTGGGAAGACGGTGCTTTTCCGGATGTTAGACGGTCTGTTTAGCTCGAAGTATAGCGTTTTTCGCGAGATCCCGTTTGAGCGCTTTTGTGTAGAGTTTAGCAACGGGCATGCGCTGGCGGTTGAACAGCGTTTTCCTATTCAGCAGATGCGACTGGTGGAACCTGATCAACCGATTGCTTATGCTAGCTTTAGCAGGTTAGGAGCACAGATAGAAATCTCGCATAGTCAAACGGACGGAACTGGCATTAGACCCTATTCGCCAGAGTATTCTCGCGCAAGGGGCCGCAGGATTTCGGGTATAGTAGCATCTATTCCTGAGTTGGAAAGGATTGGGAGCGACAGGTGGTGGGATGCAGCATCTGGCGAGACACTAACAGTCGAAGACATCGCCGATTTGTATGACTTGGATCCGGCAAGGTATCCGGAAACGAAGCCCAAATGGCTACAGCACATCAGCGACCAAGTTAACATTCGGTTTGTGCAAGCCCAGCGATTGCAATCACCCTCCGACCCAATTGAATTCAGGAATGCCTTTGAGCATGGCCGTAATTCTGTTTCCTCCACCGCCACCGTAGAACGTTACTCTGAAGAAATCGCCAGGAAAATACGAAACACGATCGCTATCTATGGACAAAGTTCTCAGCGGATCGACAGTAGCTTTCCAAATCGCCTAATGGACGCAAGTGCCATTCATCAATTGCGCGCGGAGGCATTACAGACCAAGCTAGCGCAGCTTGAGGCTAAGAGCTCCGAGTTGATGGAGCTTGGACTGTTCGAACGCAAAGACGTGCCTGACCTCCCTAAATTGGGATTGGCGCAAGAGAATCTGACCAACGTGCTTTCTGTCTATGTTCAAGACATTGAGGAAAAACTCTCCGTTTTTGACGAAATTGCCAACCAGCTAGACATATTAACCAGTATCATTAACGACCGTTTTCAGCACAAGAAGCTATTGATTGAAAAGCAGGACGGATTTGTGGTTGTGGCGAGCAATGGCCAGCGTATCCCCATAGCTAGCCTCTCATCGGGTGAGCAGCATGAACTGGTGCTCTTCTACCAATTGCTGTTTGCAGTCAAGCCCAATACCTTGATACTGATTGACGAACCCGAAATATCGCTGCATGTAAATTGGCAAGAACAGTTCTTGGCAGATATACAGAGAGCGTCGAAATTGGGCGATTACGATATTTTGATTGCTACTCACTCCCCAGACATCATAGGTGATAAGCACGATTGGATGGTTGGTTTGGGAGAAGGCGAGCCAGCCTAGACCATGACGATTCAAGAACGCTCTAGCTCGCCTAACAGGTTGTTGGCCAAGCTCATCATGAAGCGCAACGCTAAGCCGCATTTCGCTTATGTTCTGGTGGAAGGCAAGACCGATCAGGCAGTTTGGTCCAAGTTCAAGTCGGACGAGTGTGAGCTTTTGCCAGCGGATGGCAAGGACAAGGTTATGGCCACGTTGCGAATGGCTAATTTCAAGCAACCATCGTGGCGAAATGTCGCGGCCATAGTCGACCCCGACTACTGGTTGATTGAGCAATCCGATGAGTTGATGATTCCCAACCTTCTATTTGACGATACGCCGGACCTGGAAATCATGCTCATCACGTCGGAAGCGCTGGAGTCTGTTGTCCTAAACACCATTACCGTCGATGGAGCGCATGATTTCTGCAGAAGTCTGCGCGGCGAGTCATTTCGACTGGCTCAGCAATTCGGATACTTCCGTTTACTGGACTTTCGCAATCGTCACTTCAATCTGAGTTTCAAACGCGTCTCATTTGCAGAAGTTATTGACAGGCGGACGCTGCAACTGGACGAAGAAAGGGTGACAAGGGAGTTGGTTACGAACTCAACGCTAACAGCAGGGGACCTTGCGTCGCATATTGCAGAGCTACGCAGCGAGCGACCGGCTGAACTGAAATTATGCCGCGGTCGTGATGTTCGCGACATCGTGGCTTGCCTGATCGAGTTCAATGATGAACTGTCTGCCAGCGTAAAGATCAAGACAAGAAGCAACGAGCTCGCGCGCGCCTTGCGTATGGCATTTGAATTTGCGCACTTCGTGATGACCGCCCTCTACCGCCGCATCCGCGACTGGGAAGCCCGCCACGCCCCCTTCCGCATCATCCGCGATTACCCCACCGAAAGGACCCCCGCATGAAAACCACCCGCCTCACCATGTCACAAGCCCTCGTCCGCTACCTCGCCCGCCAGCGCATCCGCCGCGACGGCAGCCAAAACCCCTTCTTCGCCGGCATGTGGGGCATCTTCGGCCACGGCAACGTCGCCGGCATCGGCCAAGCCCTCGAACAATACGCCCCCCACTTCCGCTATTACCAGAGCCGCAACGAACAAGCCCAGGTCCTCGCCTCCATCGCCTACGCCAAGCATCGCAACCGCCTGGCGACCTTCGCCTGCGCCTCCTCCATCGGGCCCGGCGCCTCCAATATGATCACCGGCGCCGCCGCCGCCACCGTCAATCGCATACCCGTGCTGCTGCTGGCCGGCGATATCTTCGCCGAGCGGATTCAAGCCCCCGTCCTGCAGCAGATCGAGAACGAGCATACGCAGGACATCAGCGTCAACGACTGCTTCAAGCCCGTTTCGCGTTATTGGGACCGCATCTATCGCCCCGAACAGCTGATCACGGCGCTGCCCGAAGCCATGCGCGTCTTGACCTCGCCCGTCGATACCGGCGCGGTCACCCTGGCGCTGCCGCAAGACGTGCAAGCCGAAGCCTATGATTATCCGACCGCCTTCTTCGAGCAGCGCGTCTGGGAGATCCCGCGCAATCGGGCCGACCGCGAGGCGATTCAGCGGGCGGCGCAGTGGATTCGCGCCAGCAAGCAGCCATTGATCATCGCCGGCGGCGGCCTCCATTACAGCGAGGCTTATGACGCGCTCGAGGCTTTTGTCGCCCGGACGGGCATCCCGTCATGCGAGACCCAAGCCGGCAAGGGCGCGCTCCAATATGACAATCCGGGCAATCTGGGCGCCATCGGCGTGACCGGCACAGAAGGCGCCAATATCCTGGCGACCGAGACCGATCTGGTCATCGGCGTCGGCACCCGCTACAGCGATTTCACCAGCGCCTCCAAGACCGCTTTCAGCAACGAAAACGTCCGCTTCATCAACATCAACGTAGCCGAATTTGACGCTTACAAGCATAATGCCCTGCCCCTGGTCGGCGATGCCCGCGCGACGCTGGAAGAGCTGGCCGAGCTCCTCGGCGGCTATGCGGTTGATTCGGCCTACCGCCAGCGCGTTCACAACTACAATCGCGCCTGGGACGCCGAAGTCCATCGCATCTACAACCTCGAGCACGAGCCCATGCTGAGCCAGGGCGAGGTGATCGGCATGGTCAATTCACTTTCCGCGGCCGGCGACACCGTCCTCTGCGCGGCCGGCAGCCTGCCGGGCGATTTGCACAAGCTCTGGCGCACGCGCAATCGCCGCGGCTATCATCTGGAATACGGTTATTCGACCATGGGCTACGAGATCGCCGGCGGCATGGGCGTCAAAATGGCCGACCCCGAGCGCGAGGTCTGGGTCATGGTCGGCGATGGCTCCTTCCTTATGATGCACACCGAGATCGTGACCATGGTGCAAGAAGGAATCAAGGTCAATATCATCGTGCTGGATAATCACGGCTTCGCCAGCATCGGCGGCTTGTCCAAGAGCGTCGGCAGCGATGGCTTCGGCACAAAATATCGCTACCGCACCGAGTCGGGACATCTGGACGGCGAGACCCTGCCCATCGATTTCGCCCTTAACTGCCAGAGCCTGGGCGCCCATGTCATCCGCGCGAATGACCGCGAAGGCTTCACGCAGGCGATGGAAGAAGCGAAAACGCATCAGGGCGGGCCCGTCTGCATCGTCACCGAAGTCGACCGCCGCCAGCGCGTCGACGGCTATGAATCCTGGTGGGACGTGCCCGTGGCGGAAGTCGCCGAGAGCGAGTCGGTGCGCCAGGCGCGTGAAGCCTACATCGCCTACAAAGAACGCGAAAGCTATTATCAGTAAATGGGTGGGGCACGCTCATCGTGGAAATGTAGGGGCGACCTAGCAGGTCGCCCGCTCTCCAACAGGGAGGCTAAAAGATGCACGTCCTGACACACGAAGAAATGGCCTTCTGGCAGGAAAACGGCTACGTCATCCTGCGAAATGCCGTCCCGCAGGAAAACCTCGATGCGGTCGTCGACATCATCTGGGAATTCATGGAGATGGACCCGGACGACCCCGATTCCTGGTATCGCTCGGAGGACGCCGGCGACGGCAAACCCATGCTGAAGGAATCCGGCATGGCCGAGCTCTACCAGCATCAGGCGCTCTGGAACAACCGTCAGCACCCGCGCGTCTATGGCGCCTTCGCCGATATCTGGGAAACCGAGAAACTCTGGGTGTCGATAGACCGCGTCAATCTCAACCCGCCAGCGCGCCCCGATTGGGATTTCCAAGGCTTCGTGCATTGGGATATCGACACTTCGCTGCGGCCCGTCCCCAATCGCGTGCAGGGGGTGCTCTCGCTGGTGGACGTCCCGGCCGAGGCCGGCGGCTTGCAAGTCGTGCCCGGCTTTCATCGGCGCTTTGATGAATGGGTGAAGACCCAGCCGCCCGACCGCGATCCGCGCGCGCCCGATATGACCGGGCTGGAACTGAAATCCCTGGCGACGAAAGCCGGCGACCTGGTGATTTGGCACAGCCTGCTGCCCCATGGCACCGGACGCAACAACTCGACGCGCCCGCGCCTCGCCCAGTACATCACCATGTTCCCGGCCAAAGAAAACGACCAAGCCATGCGACAGGAGCGCATCGACTTGTGGCGCGAACGCAAATCGCCGCAGCGCACAGCCTTCCCCGGCGACCCGCGCCGCTGGGAAATCGAACAGGGATCGACTGCCACGCTCACGCCCCTCGGCGAGAAACTGCTCGGCTTGCGGAATTGGTAGCCGCGGCAAAGTAGAACGAAGATGACTTATGACGACCTCGCCACCGTCTGCGCCGAGCATATCGGGATTGCCGCGTGTCCTTGTTTCAGTGCGGACCCAGCCACCCTGTCGTGCTGTAGGGGCTTGCCTTGGCAAGCCCGCTTGCTCGCGCAATTTGCAGGGAATTACTTCAGCGCCTCTGTGGTGAATTAGACTCTACTATGACATCCACGCTGAAAGTTGGACTCATCGGCTGCGGCAATGTCGTCTTTTACGGTCATCGCCCGGCTTTGACGGCGTTGCCGGATCTCGAGCTGGCCGCCCTGGCCGACATCACGCCCGCGCGCCGCGAGATCGGCAAAGCCTGGTTCGGATTGCGCGAAGACCAGCTTTATGAAGACTACCGCGACCTGCTCGCCATCGACGCGATCGAAGCGGTGGTCGTCGCCGTGCCACAGACGCATCGTCCGCCAATCGTGCTGGCTGCTCTGGCGGCGGGGAAGCACGTCCTCAGCGAGAAGCCGATCAGCAACGCCCCGGCGGTCGCGGCCGACCTGGTTCGCGCGGCTGACGAAGCGGGCTTGACGCTGGCGATGGTGCACAACTATCACTTTCTGCCCGAATTCCGGCAGATCAAGCGGCTGCTCAGCGATGGCTTGATCGGCGATCTGCGCGTCGCCACCCTGCATTTCCTGGGCGTGATCGATCATCCCGGCGCGGCCGAATACCAGGCCGACTGGCGGCATACCCTGGCGGCTGGCGGCGGCGTATTGATGGACATGATCCACGCCGTGTACCTGGCTGAATGGCTCGCAGGCGAAGCGGCCCAACAAGTCATGGCTTTTGTCGACGCGCCCGAATACAGTCATCGCCAGCCGGAGGTCGAAGATCTGGCGCTGCTGCAAATCGCCTTCCCCAATTCATACGCCGTCATCCACATGGCTTGGGGCGAGGGCGTCGGCGGCCTCGATATCAGCGGGGCGGACGGGCAGCTCCGTATGCGTTACAAGCAATATCAGAGCGGCGGCTTCAATCAGCCAATCGAGCTCTACAGCGTCGACTCGGACTGGAATCGTACAGATCACGCCCTGGCCAATCGCGACTCCCACGCCGAGGCCACCGCCGATTCCTTCACCGCGCTCTGGGCGGACTTCCGCGACGCCATTCGCGACGATCGCCAGCCTGTGGCGCCAGCAGCCGCGGGCGCGCGCGCTCTCGAGATCGTGCTGGGCGCCTATCAATCGGCCGCGACCGGGCGCGTGGTCAGCTTGCCCCTCTCCCCCGATAGCCCCGTCTATCAACAGGGCGTTGACGGCATCGCCGAGTTGGAGATCTGGGAAGCCAGCAAGACGAAAGCGGCCGGCTTGTTCGGGCTGAGAAGTAGTTCAAAGTAAGTCCGGAAACAACCATTCGCCACAGATAATCGAAAGTAAATGATTGAAAAAGTGCTCTGCGAAACTCTAGTTCAGGAATCATCAAATGCGTGTAGACACACGCGCCGCAATGCGACCGCCCACGCAAAACACATTGCGGACCGCTGGGTTTCGCTCCCCTTCCCTAGCTTGCTGGGGCAAGGGGCGCGCCGCGTAGACACTGGCGGTCGGGGATGGGGTGAAATCTGCCCGCAATGTAAACAGGGGCGAGCCGGCGGCTCGTCCCGCGTATGCCAAGCGCCTGCTATGTTCTCGCTTTACTGAGTTGGACTTACTTCTTTGCCCCCTGTGGTGAATAATTCTTTAACGACTTGCTTGGATCAACCGGGACACAGAGGGCGCACAGAATAACTCTGGTTTTCTCTCGATGTGCTCGCTCAAACTCGGTGTCCTCGGTGGTAAATCTTTGAATTAGCTTTCAGGCGTTTGCTGAGACTAAGGACGAATATATGACCTCCCTCCGCGGCATGCTGACCCTGGAAGACCTGTCGGCGCTGGTCGAAGCTGACGAAATCGACACGGTCATCCTCGCTTTCAGCGATCACTATGGTCGGCTGCTGGGCAAGCGCCTGGATGCCGAATATTTCCTGGCGGAAGCGGCGGCGAGCGGCACGCACGCCTGCAACTACCTGCTGACGACCGACATGGAAATGGAGCCGGTCGCCGGTTATCGCTTCGCCAACTGGGAACGCGGCTATGGCGATTTCCATCTCGCGCCCGATATGGCGACGCTGCGCCTCGCCAGCTGGCTGGAGAAGACCGCGCTCGTCCTCTGCGATGTCGAAGATGAAGCCGCGCATGCGCCCGTGACCGTCGCCCCCCGTTCCATCCTGCGCCGTCAATTGGAAAAGGCGGCCCGCCTCGGCTTCAGCGTCAACGCCGCCTCTGAACTCGAATATTACATTTTTCGGGATTCCTATCGCCAGGCGCATGAGAAAGCCTACGCCGATCTCGAGCCACTGGGCTGGTATCTCGAGGATTATCATCTCTTGCAAGGGGCGCGCGAAGAGGCTTTCACCGCCGCCGCTCGCCGACACTTGAAGCATTCGGGCGTCCCGGTGGAGAGCAGCAAGGGCGAATGGGGCTTGGGGCAGCACGAACTCAACATTCGCTACGCCGACGCCCTGACAATGGCCGACCGCCACAGCATTATGAAGCACTGCCTGAAGGAAATCGCCGACGCCCAGGAACGCAGCCTCACCTTCATGGCGAAACCTTTCGCCGGGCAGGCCGGCTCCAGCTGTCATATTCACCTCAGTCTCTTCGCGGATGGCGAGAACGCCTTCCCCGGCGATTCGCCGATGGGGCCAGTCGCCGCCTCGGAAACTTTTCGGCATTTCCTGGGCGGCTGGATGGCGCATCTGCCGGCGCTGATGGTTTTCTACGCGCCGACCGTCAATGCCTACAAGCGCTTTGAAGACGGCTCCTGGGCGCCGACGCGCATCGCCTGGAGCTATGACAATCGCACGGCCGGCTTCCGCGCTGTCGGCCATGGCGAGAGCCTGCGCATCGAATGCCGCGTGCCGGGCGCCGACTGCAACCCCTATCTGGCCTACGCCGCCGCCCTGGCCTCCGGGCTGGATGGCATCGCCAACGAAATCGAGCCGCCGGCCATCTTCGAAGGCGATATCTATGCCGCCAGGCATCTGCCGCGCGTGCCTCACACGCTGGAGCAGGCGGTCGATAATTTTGAATTCAGCGAATTCGCGCAGTCTGCCTTTGGCGCGGACGTCGTCGAGCATTACAGCCATTTCTTCCGCAGCGAGATCGAGGCTTTCCGCGGCGCCGTCACCGATTGGGAGCGCGCGCGCTACTTCGAGCGGATTTGAGCGACCTTGCCTCATGCGTTTATTGACATGGCGCGACAAGGTGGTTACACTTGCTTATGCCGGCAAATGGACTGAACACGCGGGTATGAGCAAGAGAGTGGACTTTGAGGATACTGCGGAGGGTGATGATGGATACAATCACCGTGCGTGTTACGAAAAGCGGTAAATGGTTTGTGTCCCACTGCCTTGATTACGATATCGCGAGTCAAGGCGAAACCAGACAAGAAGCAATTGAGAATATCAGGGAGGCGGTCTCCCTCTTCCTCGAATATGCGTCTCCTGAAGAAGTCGACAGGTGTTTGGAGCAACAAGGTCACATACAGCAGTTGAGTCTACATAGTGCCTAAGCGGAGAGTGCTTTCAGCTGCCGACGTTCGGAAAATCTTGGTCCTGAATGGATTCGATGAAATACGACAGAAAGGCAGCCATATCGTCTTTCGCAAGAAACAGCTTCTAGCATCTGGGAAGCATGCGACCTATACCGCGGTTGTCCCCAATCACAAGGAAATAGATCGCGGGACCTTGGGTTCAATTATCCGCCGATCCGGTTTGCCAAAAGAGTTGTTCGACACCTGATTTCGCGACACTTATTTGTCTTGTCGCGTCGGTGATTCGTGTCGCCATCAGCCAGCGCATGGAGATAGAAAGCTTCCGCAGCGCCCTGACCGACTGGGAGCGGAGGCGATACTTCGAGCGGATATGAGGCCGCGGACAGAACGCTACGGGCAGCAGCCATAGATATTCAGCCGTTAATCGCTAGAATCGCCCGTAATAGAAACGGGGAAATGACATGCCAGAGATTTGCGTAAGGGTAACGCAGGAAGACGATTGCTTCGTTGCGCTTTGCCTCGACTACGACGTTGTCAGCCAAGGACCGACCGAAGAGAGCGCGCTGGACAACATAAATGAGGCGGTCGCGGGATTCTTGGTAGTGGCATCGCATGAGGAAATCCAGCGTCGCATGGACGAGCAGGGTCGCATCCACATCGTGAGCCTGGGCGACGGCGAAGCTGAAGTTGCCGTTCGCAGCGAGTGTGGCTGAGGAATCTCCGTATGCGACTCAAAGACAAAACAGCGCTCATCACCGGCGCGGGCAGCGGCATCGGCTATCAGACGGCTCTGCGCTTCAGCAACGAGGGCGCCTCGATTGTCGCCGTCGATATCGACGAAGCGGCCGGGCAGCGCTGCGTCGCCGATATCGTCCAGCAGGGCGGGTCAGCTATCTTCGTTCACGCCGACGTCTCGCTGGCAGCCGATTGCGAGGCGATGATCGCCGCGGCCGAAGCGGCTTACGGCCAGCTGGACGTCCTCTTCAACAACGCCGGCATCAGCCACGCCGATGACGATGACGCCATCAACACCTCCGAAGCCGTCTGGGAGCAGACGATGGCGGTGAACGTCAAAGGCGTTTTCCTCGGCTGCAAATTTGGCATTCCAGCGCTGCGGCGGGCGGGCGGCGGCAGCGTCATCAACACCGCCTCCTTTGTCGCGCTGCTTGGGGCGGCCACGCCCCAACTGGCTTATACGGCGAGCAAAGGCGCGGTCCTGGCGATGACGCGCGAGCTGGCGGTGATTCACGCGCGAGAGAACATCCGCGTCAACGCGCTCTGCCCGGGTCCGCTGCGCACGGAACTGCTGATGAAATACCTGAATACGGACGAAAAGAAACGCCGGCGGCTGGTGCATATCCCCATGGGGCGCTTTGGCAAGGCGGCTGAAATCGCGGAAGCGGTCGTTTTCCTCGCCTCGGACGAGTCCTCGTTTGTCACGGGCAGCGCCTTCACGGTCGATGGCGGCATCACCGCCGCTTACGTGACGCCGGAATGAAGGCGCTAGCGCGCTTTTCGGTATGATGTGGGCGAATCACAGAATCACCCCTACGGATCGTTGTCACAGTACAGTGCTGTAGGGGCTTTACGCCGTAACGCCCGTCGAACTCATTTGCGAATAGAACAGAGAGGGTCGGTATGCTGCGCGGTCTGATGATGGATTACCCCCTGACGCTGAACACGATCGTCGAGCATGCCAATCGCATGACTCCGCGAAAGACGATAAAAACCAGGCTGCCCGATGGCGCCTGGCACGAATACAGCTATGCCGAGTTTCACCGGCGCGTCAGGCGGCTGGGCAATGTGCTGGAGGCGCTGGGCCTGAAGCCGGGCGACCGCGCCGCCACCTTCGCCTGGAACAATTATCAGCATCTCGAGTTTTACTTCGGCATCCCCTGCGCCGGCGCCGTCGTCCACACCCTGAACATCCGCCTCTCGCATGAGCAGCTCAAATACATCATCGACCACGCCGAAGACAAGGTCATCTTCGTCGACGCGACCCTGCTGCCGCTGATCAAGCCGATCGCGCGCGAACTGAAGACGGTCGAGCATTTTGTGCTCTTCAACGAGGCTGCGGGCCAAGCCTGCAACCTGCCGAATCTGTCGTATTACGAAGACCTGATGGCGGCCGCCAGCGACGATTACGACTGGCGCTGCGATGACGAGGACATGGCCATGGGCTTGTGTTATACCAGCGGCACGACTGGCATGCCCAAAGGCGTCCTGTACAGTCATCGCTCGATGATGCTGCACACCCTGGGCGTCTTGCAGGCCGCCGCGCTTGGCGTGACCGAAGCCGATGTCGTCTTGCCGGTCGTGCCGCAGTTTCACGCCATGGCTTGGGGCTTGCCCTACGCCTGCGCCTGGGTGGGCGCGACCATCATCATGCCGGGCCCCCATCTGCAGCCGGCCCCCCTGGCCGACATGATCGAGAGCGAGCGGGTCACCATCGCCGCGGGCGTGCCGACGATCTGGAACGGCCTCTATCATGAGCTGCGGGCGAACCCGCGCGATATCGCTTCCGTGTCGCAGCTGGTGGTCGGCGGGTCGGCCATGCCGCGCGGACTGATCAAAGCCTACGAACGCGATTTCGGCGTCAATGTCGTGCACGCCTGGGGCATGACCGAGATGTCGCCCATCGGCAGCGTCGCCAAGCTGCAGACCCAGCACCAAGACCTGGACGCCGAAAGCCGCTGGGACGTCAAAGCCAGGCAGGGTTACTTCGTGCCCGGCGTGGACGCGCGCATCGTCGATGACGCGGGGCGCGAATTGCCCTGGGACGGCGCCACCATGGGCGAGCTGCAAGTCCGCGGCTATTGGGTGGCTGGGCAGTACTACAAGCTCGAGAACGACCACGACCATTTCACGGCCGACGGCTGGTTCCGCACCGGCGATGTCGTCACCATCGACGAAGACGGCTATATGACCATCACCGACCGCACGAAGGACCTGGTGAAAAGCGGCGGCGAATGGATCTCGTCGGTCGACCTGGAAAACGCGCTGATTTCGCATCCCGATGTGCTGGAAGCGGCCGTGATCGCCGTGCCAAACGAACGCTGGGGCGAGCGGCCCCTGGCGGTGATCGTGCCGCTCGATGGCGCCGGCGACGCGGAAGCGCTGAACGCCTACCTGCTGGAGCGTTTTCCCAAGTTCTGGCTGCCGGACGCCTATGTGACCGTTGCGGAGATTCCCAAGACCGGCGTCGGCAAGATGGACAAGAAGGTCCTGCGGCAGATGTTTGCGGATGGGGAATTGTAGGGGCTGCCTATCAGGTCGCCCGCCCGTTGTAGGGGCTGCCTATCAGGTCGCCCGCCCGCTGTGGGGCTGCCTGCTTGGTAGCCCGATTCACGCCATGGAACATTGACGGGCGACATGATATATCGCCCCTACATCGGTAGTTGATGAACTTTCGAGGAAACCATGAAAATCACAGGCATTCGCACAATCCTTTTTGAGCATAAAATGGATCGCGCCATCGGCGACGCCAACAACCCGCGCGGTCGCGATCAATACGCGGCACTGGCCGTCTTCCTCGAAAGCGACCTGGGTTTGACGGGCGTGGCGCTGGGCGACCCCGGCGCGGCGCGCGACATCCATGCCATGGCGGATAATCTGCTCTTCGGGCGCGACCCGCGAGGCGTGGTCGGGCTCTGGCAGCGCATGGCCGACTTCGCCTTCAAAGGCGGCAACCGCGGCGCCATCACCGATGTCATCGGCGCGCTGGACGTGGCCCTCTGGGACCTCAAAGCCAAAGCCAATGGCGAGCCGCTCTGGAAGACCCTCGGCGCCTCCAGCCGGGCGGTCAAAGCCTACGCCAGCGGCATCGACCTCTGCCTCAGCGATGACGAGATTCGCGCCTTCTATCAGCGCCAGGCTGCCCGCGGCATCGGCATCGGCAAGCTGAAAGTCGGCCTGGACCGCGAAGGCGACCTGCGGCGAATCGGCATTATGAAACAAGCGCTGGCGACATCGGGGCGCGAGCCAATCCTGCTGATTGACTCCAACGAGTATTGGTCGCCGAAGCAGGCGATCCAGCACATCCGGTATTTCGAGCGGCATCACGAGCTCTTCTGGGCCGAGGAGCCGGCCCGGCGCTGGGATTACACGGGCCTGCGCAATGTGTCCGACTCGGTGAACGCCGCCGTGGCCACGGGCGAAAACCTGGACGACGCCGCCGACTTCCGCCCCTTGATCGCCCATCGCAGCGCCGACATCCTCCAGATTGGCGTCGGCACGGGCGGCATCACCGGCGCCATGCGAGTCGCCCAGATGGCCGACGGCTTCGATTTGCCCGTCTCCGTGATGAACTGCCCAGGCAATTACATGGCGCATTTCGCCGCCGTGCTGCCGAATCACATCTGGATGGAGGTGGTCGACGCCGGGCGCGAGGCCGTCTTCCAGCATGACAGCCGGGTCGAGGACGGCTATATCCTGCTGGGGGATAGCCCCGGCAACGGGATTCAGTTTGACATGGAGGCGCTGGAGCGGCATCGGGTGGTGGCGCGGTCGGCGGGGGCGGCGCCGAGTCCCTGGGGCAGAAGGCCCGGGGCGGGTCTGTATGCGCTTGGCGATGGCGAGCCGCTGGAGGTGGGGGAGGAGTGAGGGCTTGCCAACACACACTATACCAGCGGGCTATCTTACGAGTTTACCGCCTTTTCAGACCGTTTGAGCGGTGACCAAAAGCGGCCTTCGTCTATAATTCCGAAGGAAGGCTCTGGCTTAGGTAACGAGGAGTCCGGCTGTTCGCTGTCTCTGTCGATGTTGGTTGGCTTCTCCGAAGGCTGCTGAGGCAGATTCCCATTTCGGCATTCTTTGGACATATGACCTCGCTTGCGAACACTATTGTGGCAGGCAAGAACTTATATCTTAAATTGAATTACTGCAAGCCCCACTGCGCCTTGCCTTCGGTGGATTGTGGCAAAGGATTAGAGTTGATTGGCGAGAAACTGATTCACGCCCATCAACATTAACTCGACCTGATCTCTTGTGAACTTATCGAAATGACCGTGTGCGGCATGGTTGCGGATGTCTGCCCAAGACTTCAACATATTGCGAGTCTGTTTGTCAAAAGCCTTGGCCTTGTCTAACTCCGCCACCAGCGAGCGCAAAGTCTTGTATTCGCCACTTGGCTTCATTATCGCAATCGCCGGTTCTTGTTGTTCGCAGTAAGTCCGAATGCGATTCTCCAATACCGCGCCGCAAAGCACGGCGGCAGGCACATGGTCGTATTGACCCATCGTTCCTTCGCCCAATAGCGCCTCAGCTTGTGCCATGTAGTCGGCCGATACATTAGCATTAATCTGTTGCTCAAGACTGACATAATAGCCGTTGATGTAGTTGTGCCGTATGCCTTTAAGCGTCGCGATCTTTTTCCTGAAGATGGACTCTGAAAAGTATTCGTAAGGTTTGCCCGACCACGAGGCATATGATGAGCGGTTACGTTCTAACGCGTTCTGATATGTAGTGCCTTGTTCCGAGTTGCCAAACAACATCGAAATAAAGCCACTGCTCTTTACAACCCATTCGCGGTACATGGAATCATGCTTGGGATCAGTTACGTCTAACCTTGCATGTAATCTCTCCGCTTCGGCAATCAGTTCATCAAGGTTGGTAAGGACTTTCTGATCCAATTCGGCTCGCAATGGCATATCTCTACCCTGATTCCTCTCTGTGCTCTCTGTGCCTCTGTGGTGAATCCTACATCAAATCCTGCTGCGCCGCGCCGTCGGTGGATCTGTGCCGCGCCGCCTGCTTGAAAGTCCCATGCGGCGAGGGCATATCCACCCCCGCGCCACCCAGCAGATCGCCAATCGTCAGGATTTGCAGCTTGCGAAAAGGCTTCTGCCACAAGGGCGATTCATACCAGCCGGCCGCCAGCGCTTCCTTCAGCATGGCCTGCGTCGCTTTTTCCAAAGTGATGAAAACGCCAATCGCCGCGCCCTCCCGCTCGACCGTGCCTTTCAAGTCGCGGATGTCGCCCGACTTTACTGCCCCCGACTTGACCTGCACAATCACTTTCTTCGGTTTGGACTTGCCCTTCTCGTCCTGTTCGAAGAAATTGATGACGCCGTCGATGCCCTTGTCCGCCCCCTTCTTGCCTTTGCGACTGCCGGCTTGACCGCCGACAGGTTTCGCGCCCACCAGCGACAGCGCCCACCACTCGAATTGATACCGCCCCTCGTTGGCGGAATCCTGCGCCAGCTCGCGCGCGCCTTCTTCGGTAGTCGGCTCGCCGATGACCTCGTAATCCGTCCCGGAGACCAACTCGAACATATCCTGCAAACGATACTTCTGCAGCGCGATGGACAAATGCGTGATGTCGATGCCGATCCACTTGCGCCCCAGCTTGTGCGCCGCCGCAATCGCCGTGCCACAGCCGCAGAAAGGATCCAGCACGATGTCGCCTTCGTTGGACGACGCGCGGATGATGCGCTCGAGCAAGGCTTCCGGCTTTTGCGTCGGATAGCCGAGGCGTTCTTTGGCATGAGGAGACAGGCGGTCGATATCAGTCCATAGGTTTTGCACCGGTACGCCACGCATTTCATCAAGGTATTGCTTGAAGTGCGGTACGCTGCCTTTAGGCGGCCAGTATATGTAGTCGTTCTCATCCAATAAATCGAGACGTTCCGCAATCGACCAGGACAACGCTTCTTCACCCGCCAACTGTCGGACGATTCGTTTAGGCACACTCCAGCTTCGACCGCTTGTAGTCGGGCTATAGCCCCGCCAGGTGGAACCAGAGTCGCCTAAACTGATCTTGGGTCCTGTCAGCGTTACCGCACGATAGCGTCCGCGATCATCCTTGTATCGAAAGAATTTACGAACGTAATCGTCTGAATACTCTGTGAATTGAGTATTCCAAACGAAGTCATCATCTGTGCTGTAGAAGAGAATTGTGTCTGTGATTCGACCGTATCGCTTGGGATCGTTGTGCGCATAAGTACGTTTCCAAACCACCTCATTGCGAAAATTCTCAACGCCAAAGATCGCATCCAAGACAATCTTCAAATAATGACTCGCCGTCGGATCGCAATGCAGATACAAACTCCCCGTCGACTTCAAGACCCGCCGCAACTCCACCAGCCGCGCCGTCATCATCACCAAATACGCCATCATCTGATTGCGGTCAATCAAGTTCAGCAAGGCTTCAATCGCCGTGCTGACCTTTTCGGGCGCGTTGACGATCAAGTCGCGGTAGGTTTCTTCGGCGTTTTCGCCCCAATGCCAGGTGTCCTCGAAGGCGGTGATCTGCGCTTCGCTGTCGGCCCCGCTCTCGGCTTTGAAGAGCACGTTGTAATTGCGGTTGCTGTTGAAGGGCGGGTCGAGGTAAATCAGGTCGACGCATTCATCCGGGAAATACTCGCGGCTGCGCAGGATCTCGAGGTTGTCACCGTAATAGAGTCGGTTTTTCATGCGTCATCCCACCCTCTGTGCTTGCGCGGATAGTATAACACGGGCGGCGAATGCGACTGTATTGACATGGGGGGGGAGTGGAAGTAACATAACTGTATCGGCGACGTTTGACGATTTGGTGATTATCGTGAATGGTTATATGCCCAAAACCAACCGCTTGCATTTGGTGGCGACTCCCAACATTTGGACGGGAATCGGCAGCCTAGTTGATGTCTGCGGAGTCTTGAACACCTATACTCCGGCTGAATCGGGCGAACGCGCGGATTATGAAGCGCTGCGCTCCGATTGGCTCGCTGTCGGTGATTACATGACCGAAGCCATTATCCAGCACAAACAGGCGATCGAGAAAGAGCGCGCGAGTGAGCGATAGCGAAGCCAATCAAGACGGGCTAGAAGATAGCCTCATACCGCCTGAATTAATCGAGTATATACCCGAAGAAAAACGCGAAGAAGTCATTAGCCGAATCGTTCTTCAAGAGCAATATTCGGGCCCATTAGCGCATCCAAGAATTGTGATTGGGTGGGAGCGGATTTTGTCGGGCAGCGCTGACCGAATTCTGACGATGACTGAAACGCCACAGAGGCATCGCATTGAGATGGAGAATCGCGGGCAGAAAGCCGCAATCCTGCGAGATAGAATAGCCATGTTTCTCGGATTCGTGCTGGGGATCGCTCTATTACTCTTGGCAGCTTATGCTATAACTTCAAATCAGCCGCTGGCAAGTGTTGGATATGTAGGGTTTGCTGCCGCGTCGCTGACGGGCGCGTTCTACATCGGGCGTCGGATGACTAATCGGGAGCTGAACGAAAAGCGCGAAGCTTTGCAACAGCCATCCCGACCGCCCGAACTTCGAAACGCCGCAGACCAACCAGACAGCTGAGGCAGCCGACTCGCCAAGCCGCCCCGACAGAAAACCCTCTGTGCCCTCTGTGTCTCTGTGGCAAACAGAAAATGTGGTAAAACAGCGTTAATCCAAATGCCAACAGGAGAGGCGTTGTGCCACTCAAAACCGGCGGCCAAGCCATTGTCGACTCCCTCATCGAACACAACATCCACACCCTCTTCGGCCTCCCCGGCATACAGAACGACTGGCTCTACAACGCCCTCTTCGACCGCCGCGACCACATCAAGGTCATCCACACCCGACACGAACAAGGCGTCGCCTATATGGCCCTCGGCTACGCCCTGGCCACCGGCGGACCCGGCGTCTTTAATGTCGTGCCCGGCCCCGGCTTGCTCAACGCCACCGCCGGGCTCGCCACCGCCTACGCGCTCAACGCCAAAGTCTTCTGCCTGACCGGGCAAATCCTCAGCCGCAACATCGGCAAGGGCGTCGGCGATCTGCACGAAATCCCGCATCAAGACGCTGTGCTGCGTGGGCTGACCAAGTGGAACGATATCGTCATGCACCCATCAGCCGCCAGCCCCAAAGTCGCCCAAGCCTTCTTCGAGCTGGCTTCCGGGCGGCCGCGGCCAGTCGCCCTGGAGGTCCCGCCCGATGTCTTGAAGCTGCGGACCGAAGTGGCCGAGACGCAATCGCCATTACCGCCCTTCGCGCCCGCGGTCGATAGCGGCGCCATAGAGACCGCTGGCAAGTGGCTGGGCGAATCGCGGAATCCGATGATCTTCGTCGGCGGCGGAGCGCAGGCCGTCAGCGATGAGGTCAAACAGCTGGCCGAGCTGCTGCAGGCCCCCGTCGTCGCTTATCGCACCGGGCAAGGCGTGCTGGACAGCCGCCATCCGCTCAGCCTCAAGCAGCCGGAAGCCCACGAGTATTACAAAACGACCGATTGCGTCCTGGCCATCGGCAGTTATATGCGCGTCCCGCTGCAGCGCTGGGGCTCTGACGGCGACATGAAGATCATCCGCATCGATGTCGACAGCGACGCCATGTATCGCATCCAGCGCCCCGATCTGCCGATTGTGGCGCGGGCGGAAGACGCCCTGCCGCCGCTGCTGGCCGCCGTCGACAAGCATAACCGGGCGCGGGCATCGCGGGCGGACGAGATGCTGGAACTGAAAGCCAACTGGGCGAAAGCCAGCGCCTACCTCGAGCCGCAGATCAGCTATCTCAAGGTCATCCGCGACGAGCTGGGCGAGGATGGCGTTTTCGTTGATGAGCTGACCCAGGTCGGTTACGCCGCGCGCATGATCATGCCCGTCTACAAGCCGCGCAGCTATATCACCAGCGGCTATCAGGGCACGCTCGGCTACGGCTTCCCAACCGCGCTGGGCGTCAAGGTCGCGCGCCCCGATGTCCCCGTGCTGTCGATTGCCGGCGATGGCGGTTTCATGTTCAGCGTGGCCGAATTGGCGACGGCGGTCCAGCACCAAATCCCGTTGGTGACCATCATCTTCAACAACGACGCCTATGGCAATGTGCGCACGATGCAAATCCGCGATTATGACGAGCGCGTCATCGCCACCGACTTGCTGAATCCCGACTTTGTCCAGCTGGGCGAGGCCTTCGGCGCCAAGGCTTTCCGCGCGGAAGACCCCGAGCAGCTGCGGCGGGCGCTGCGATACGGCTTCAAGAGCGAGCTGCCGACCCTCATCGAAGTCCCGATCGGCGAGACGCCCAGCCTCGACCGCCTGCGCGACCAAGGCCGGATTCGCCCGCGATGATGAGTTGCAGACGCTGCAGCTAACGTCTCCGTTCAAGGCTGTAGGGGCTTGCCTGGGCAAGCCCGCCTTCTAGCAAAGGAATTCGCGTTGGTTAAGGACGGGACACCGCCTCGCCCCTACAGACCGTCATCTAGCTGAATGGTTGTAGGGGCGTTACGCTGTAACGCCCGTTGACAACATTGGCGAATAAAACAGGGGCTTGCCCTGGCAAGACCGCCTTCTAGCGCAAAATTCATGCAATGTCTCAGTTAATCCTCCCGCCACAGAGCGCCATCTATCGCAAATTCTCGCGGTTGATCGCCGACGCCGACCTTGTCTTCTTCGCCGGCTTGCCCGCGGTCGGCAAGAGCCTGCTCCTCCAGCAGCTGAGCTTGATGGCGCTCGCATCAGGACGGCGCGTCACCCTGCTGCAATGGGACGTGGCGCGGCAGCCTTTCGAAAAGCCCCGTTTCCCGCTCTCGAATGGCGCGACCCATCCGCTGGTCATCCGCGCGACCGGTCTCTGGCTGCGGGGCGCGCTGGTCGAATGGCGGGCCCGCAGCCAGGGGGCCGACATGCTCATCGGCGAAGTCCCCTTGATCGGCGGACGCTTGATGGAGATCGCCCGGCATTTCGAAGACGAAGCCGAAACTCTGCTGCGCGACCGGCGAACGCAATTTCTCATTCCCCTGCCCTCCAGGCGAGTCCGCGCCCATATCGAAGCCCGTCGGGCGCAGACGATCGCCCGGCCACAGCACGAGAACGAGGCTCACGACGCGCCGCCTGATCTACTGCGGGCGCTCTGGCGCGATCTGCATCAGGTCGCCGTTCAGCTCGATCTTGCCGAACCGGTCGAAGGCGAGCCGCCCTATTCGCCCGAAATCTACGCGCGCGTCTATCGCCATCTCCTGCGGCATCGTCATTGCCATGCGCTGCCAATCAACGAGCCGCTGAAACCCACAACCTCGGTCTACGAGCAAGCGGCGCCGCTGCCATTTCTGCGAGCGACAGAAGCGCAAGCCGAAGCCGTCCTGTCGCGGCTGGGAGCCACGACGCCGCCGGCCCAAGCCATCGCAGACGCCCGACGCTGGTACGATCTTTAGGCGCGCTCGTCCGGGATGACGGCGAAAACATCAATCTCGAAATCGGCGTAAGGCTTGCCCAGGGCCTTGACGACCACGCCGGTCGAGCAGGGGTAGACATCGGGCATGTGCCGCGCCAGCACCGGATAAACGAGATCGCGATAGCTGGCATCGGTGACATAGGTGGTGATCTTGCAAATGTCTTCCATGCGCGCGCCGGCCGCTTCCAGGATGATCTTCACGTTTTTCATGGCATTATCGGCTTGCGCGGCCGGGTCGCCATGCCCGATGAAGCCGCCGCCATCCATCGTCAAGCCCGTCTGCCCTTCGACGAAAACCATATTGCCGGCGCGGACGGCTTTACTCGTGCGATAATCGATATCCGGGAAGATATCGCCGCCTTTGCTGGTTTTGGTGAGGATGCGCTGATGCGACATGTGGAGGCTCCTTAACATTGGGCGTCCGTAGGGGCGATATGCCATATCGCCCGATTATGCCCTGTTTTGACGGCGCGGGCGACCCGGTGGCTCGCCCCTACACGCGGCGCTGAATCCAAGCGTTGTAGACACCCGCGCCGCAAAGCGACCGCCCACGCAAAACGATTCACCTGTTTGATACACGGTTTTACTTCTGTGGGCGATTCACAGAATCGCCCCTACAAAACGTAGTCAAAATATCTAGCTGTAGGGGCGTTACGCTGTAACGCCCGTTGAAAACATTGGCGAATAAAACAGATGGCATATTCCGCGCATGATTCTCGGCGTACGCAATTTAACTCGGTGTACTCGGTGGCAAAGTTTTTCGTGTTTCAACCAAAAAGGATACACTGCCAAGATTGGAAATGTAGGGGCGCGGCGCCCTGAACCGCTACAATACGCTTGTACAACAACCAAGATGGACGGACTTATGACCCACAGGAAACGTTACGCCATTGTCGGCACCGGCTCGCGCGCGGGCATGTATGTCGCCGCCGCCGCTGACGGATTTCGCGACTGCGCCGAGCTGGCCGCTCTCTGCGACCTGAGCCACACGCGCATGAATTGGCACAACCGCCAATTGCAAGCGCGCGGCCTGCCGCCGGCCCCGGCCTTTCACGCAGACGACTTCGAGCGCATGATCACGGAAACCAGGCCCGATACCGTCATTGTCACGACTATCGACGCCTGGCATCACGAGTATATCGCGCGCGCCCTGGAGCGGGGCTGCGACGTCATCAGCGAGAAGCCGCTGACGACCACCCTCGATCGGCTGCAAATCATTGACGAAGCCCTCCAACGTAGCGGGAAATCCCTGCGCGTCGCCTTCAATTATCGCTATGCCCCGGCCTACGCGCGCTTCCGCGAGCTCATCCGCGAGGGCGTCGTCGGGCGGCCGCTGGCGGTTGATTTTTCCTGGGTGCTCGATACCAGCCACGGCGCCGATTACTTCCGCCGCTGGCACCGCGAGAAAGCCAAGAGTGGCGGCTTGCTGGTGCATAAAGCCACGCACCACTTCGACCTGGTGAACTGGTGGATCGACTCGAGGCCGCGGCAGGTCTTCGCGCTGGGCGATCTGCTCTTCTACGGGAAAGCCAATGCCGAAGCGCGCGGCGAGCACTATCCCTACGCGCGCTACACCGGCGAAGCGGCGGCGAAAGACGACCCCTTCGCCCTGCGCCTGGACGAGAAAGAAGCCTACGCCGGCCTGTACCTGGATGCCGAAGCCGAAACCGGCTACATCCGCGACCGCAACGTCTTCGGCGAGCCAATCACGGCCGAAGACACCATGGCGGTGACGGCGCGCTATGCCAACGGCGCCCTGCTGTCCTACTGCCTGGTGGCTTACGCGCCTTGGGAAGGGCTGCGCATCGCCGTCACGGGGACGCGCGGACGCCTCGAGATGGACGTCACGGAGACGGTCGCCCATCTCAAGCCGGACAGCGCTTCAGCCGCCGCCAGCAAGGGCGCCTTCAAGCAAACGGCGATTCGCGTTTTCCCCATGTTTGGCGAAGGCTATGAAGTGGATGTCCCGGTCGCGGAAGGCGGGCATGGCGGCGCCGACCCGCGGATGCTGGCGGACCTGTTCTCACCCGATCCGCCGGCGGATCCGCTTAAGCGCGCGGCGACCTACGAGGATGGCGCGGCGTCGATTCTGCTGGGCATCGCCGCCAATATGTCGATCGAGAGCGGCGAGCTGGTGAATGTTGGCGCGCTCTTTGATTTGACTTGGTGAGATTTGCTGACAAGAAACTAGATCATCTTTGGAATATGCGGAGTCACTTCGCGCGTTCTCCGAATCCATAGGAATTCATCGCCAACTCGGACATATACTTTTTCTTGCCATCATCGAATTTCTGAGCAAGCAAAATCCTGAACATGGAGGTGAATTCGCTTGACAATTACGGTACAATTCATGTTGACTGGCGAAACGATAGTCGACTTCCAGAGAGTGCAAATGCGATGAATAAGCAAGAAAGCCCCCCAGACAAGCGAAGCCGTTTTTTTTCGACTGCAATCGTGCTGATTTGGACTATCACGATGCTTGCCATTGCGCTGTTCCTGATGAGCACTGTAGTCGTGCGTCTTTCTAGCTAAGTGGCGCTTGACCCGGAACTGCTCATCGCCTTCGTCGGCGCGCTGGCAGCGCTGCTTTCCGCCCTGTTTGTCTTCTACAAGTGGGCAGTTGATCAAGAAAGTGCCAAAATCGATCAGCTGCGTCGAGAACTGAGAAATGAAATCCGCGCCGAGATTTACCGAGAATTGCTCGAACTAAATGTCCAATGGCTTACGGGAAACGCGGAGCAGCGCAATCTTCTAAGTCGTTTGACTGACAACAATATAGACGACATGGAACTCGACGACTTGCCCGAAAAGGAGAGAGGAGAGGCGCGATGGAACGAATAACTGTCACATATACGACAAGCTGCTCGATTCCCAAAGCCGAGATTCCTGGCGGGAATCGCGATACCAGGACTACTCTCAAGACAAGTGACAAACCTGCGCCGCGAGCGACTGAAGCCAAGAAGTCTTCGCCAAAGCGCAAGCGTTAGTTGCTTGAATTGTCAGCCAAGACGAACTGAAGCAGCGCCGTCCTCAAGGGGGCCGGTGTCGAAGGCGATTGACAGACTACACCAATCGATATGTAGCGCGTTGCCCCTGCGGACGACCCAGTGGCTCGGCCCTGCAATTCCATCATGCCTGCGAAAACTACCGATAACGCGAATCCGCCCCGGTGCCCCACATATCCGGGTCGGGCCCCAGCTTCAGCTTGAGATCCTCAGTCGCGTCGTCCAGCCGCCGCATCGTCTCATCAGAAAGCGCCAGACCGCCCGCAGTCAAGTTGCTCTCGATATGCGCCGGATTGCGCGCGCCCGCCAACACTGACGCCACCGCCGGCTTATGCAGCAGCCAGGCCAGGGCCACGTGCGCCATCTCTTCACCAATATCCGCGCAGATCTGCCGAATCGCCTCCACGGCTTCGAAGGTCTCGCGCTCGAAGCCGGGCGTGCCATGCCGCGAATCGCGCCGATCGCCGCGGAAATGCCGCGTGCGCGTCCGCGAATAGGGCATCTCGTCCGCGTTTCGATATCGTCCCGTCAGCAGCGCCTGATTCAGCGGGCTGTAGGGCAGGATGCTGATATTCTCTTCGACGCAGCCGGGCTGAATCTCGACCTCGATCGCGCGCCAGAGCAAACTGTAAGGCAGCTGATTGGCGTCGTAGCGCCCGAATCGCAGCATGTCCGGCATGTCCAGGACGCCGAAGTTGCTGACGCCGATGACGCGGATTTTGCCCTCGCTTTGCAGCTCAAGCAGGGCGGACATGCTGTCTTCAAATGGGACGGCGCGATTGGGCCAGTGGACTTGATAGAGATCGATGAAGTCGGTCCGCAGGCGCCTTAGGCTGCGCTCGCAGGCGGCGCGGATGGCGGCGGGCGCCAGGTTGTCCGCGCTGACCTTGGTGGCGATGACCGCTTCGTCCCGCCGGCCAACGAGGGCGCGCCCCAGCATCAATTCGGAATAGCCGTCGCCATAACCTTCGGCCGTATCGAAAAAGTTGATGCCCGCGTCCAGCGCCGCATGCACCGCCCCGACCGTGTCAGTCTCGTCTTGCGCGCCCCAATAATCGCCGCCGACGATGCCCCACAAACCGACGCCGATCGGCGAGACCATCAAGGACGAGTCTCCCAATTCTCTGAATTCCACGCTCGCGGTCCTTTCGCTTGTCGGCCGCCGACGCCGTATCACGTATTGAAATCTTGTCGGACTAATGATAAGCTATGTGGCAGGCTTGGCAAAGCGGCGTAGATTGATTGCCGCGCAAAGCCCTTTTGTATCCATAAACTGGGAGAACTACCATGTTCAATTTCAGCAGCCGCAGATTTCTTCTGCTGCTTACGCTCGTCAGTTTGATGCTGGGCTTGGTCGCGCCGCTCGGCATGGCGCAGATGACGGAAGTCGCGCGCGAGAATACGCTGATCATCGAGAATATCAGCGTGCGCAACCCGGCCCCCGAGAACTACAATCCGCTGGCCAACGGCTCGCTTGGGCACGCCGGCATGAACCAGGTCGGCTTCGAGTCGCTTTTCTATTACAACTACGAAACGGGCGAGCTCGTGCCCTGGCTGGCGGAGAGCGCCGCTTTCAACGACGACTACACCCAGCTGACCATCAACCTGCGCGACGGCGTCATGTGGAGCGACGGCGAAGCCTTCAACGCCGATGACGTGCTCTACACCCTGAATTTCCTGTTGGAAAACCGCGACGCCCGCTTCAGCGACCGTCACGCCGATTTCGTCAGCAGCGTGGAAGCGCCGGACGACCTGACCGTCGTCATCTCGCTCAACGCGCCCAGCCCGCGCTACCTCTTCAACGCCTTTGGCGTCGGCATCTACTGGTCAACCTACATCGTGCCGGAGCATATCTACTCGATGCAGGAAGATCCGCTCACCTTCACTAACTTCGATCTGGACGCCGGTTATCCCGTCGGCACTGGTCCGTACCGCCTGATGATCTCCAACGAGACCGAGTCAGTGTGGGACCGCCGCGATGACTGGTGGGGCGCCGAGACGGGCTTCAAAGACCTGCCCGCGCCAGAACGCGTCATCTTCCTCGCCGCCGGCAACGAAGAGCGCCGCGCCGCCATGGCCATCAACAACGAGCTGGATACCATGTGGCTCATGGGCCGCAGCACCTTCGAGACGGTGGTCGCCCAAAACCCGGCCGTCACCGGCTGGTACAGCGAACTTCCCTACGCCTACCTCGATCCCTGCCCGCGTTATCTGGTGGTCAACAACGCCGTTTCGCCCTTCGACAGCGCCGATCTGCGCTGGGCGATGAGCTACGCCATCAACCGCGACGCCCTCGTCGATATCGCCTGGGAAGGCATGACCAGCACCATCAACTGGATCATGCCCGGCTACCCGCCCTTGCTGGAATACATGGACGCCAGCGCCGATCTCTTCGAAGCCCATCCCACCCTGGAACAGAACCAGGACATGGTCGACGAGCTGATGACCGCCAACGGCTTCACCCGCAACGCCGATGACCTCTGGGCCGACGCCGATGGCAAAACCGTGCAGATGGACTTGGCCATTCGTCAAGGCGAAACCTTCCAGGTGAAGATGGCGCCGGTAATCGCCGAATTGCTGCAGCGCGCCGGCTTCGACGCCACCTTCAAGCTGCAAGACAACGCCGCCTTCAACGAGACCGCGCGCACCGGCGGCGCCAACGCCTGGATCGATGTCGCTTGCGGCGCCGTTCGCGATCCCTACGGCACGCTGGATAACTTCCACAGCCGCCATTCCGCGCCCCTGGGCGACGACGTCACCGGCTCGCGCACCCGCTTCGAGAATGCCGAGTACGACGCCATCGTCGATCAGATGGCGCTGACCGCCAGCGAAGACCCGGCCATGCAGGATCTCTTCCGCTCGGCGATCGAGATTTGGCTGACGGAACTGCCCGCCATGCCGCTGACCGAAGCCTCGCTGCTGACGCCCTTCAACAATCACTATTGGACGAATTGGCCCACCGCCGACAATAATTACGTCCATCCCGGTTTCTGGTGGCAGACGGCGCTGCTGATGATCACCGAGATCGAACCCGCCGGCTAAACGCGCTCTGCAAGGGCGATCCCTTGGGTCGCCCACCGCAAGCGCAAGGCGTCATGTAGGGGCGAGCCACTGGGTCGCCCGCCGCAAGATGTCATGTAGGGGCGAGCCACTGGGTCGCCCACGGCAAGGTGTCATGTAGGGGCGAGCCGCCGGCTCGTCCCGGGCCCGGCAAGAGACCTTCTTCCCTGGCTCGCTGGGGAAAGGGGCCGGGCATGGCTGGCCTTTGGCTCGCAATGAAATGGCAAAATAATTCTCTGCGCTCTCTGCGTCCTCTGTAGTTCATTTTTTGGGTAAACTATGAAAGCCTTAAGAGGAAATTTCATGTGAAACACGCCTACTTCATCCGCCGGATTATCATGTTCTTCGTCGTGGTCGTCTTGGCGGCCACCCTGAACTTCATCATCCCGCGCCTGGCGCCCGGCGATCCCATCGGCGCGGTATTGGAAGAGCTGCGCGCTCGCGGCGCCTCCACCGGCGGCGATGCCGAAGACGAAATCGTCGCCGCCTATCGCAAACGCTTCGGGCTCGACCAGCCGGTTTACATCCAATATCTCCGCTTCTTGACCAATACCCTGCGCTTTGACCTCGGCTATTCCATCTCTTATTACCCGCAAAAGGTCGAAGCCGCTTTGCTGCGCGCGCTGCCCTGGACCGTCGGTTTGCTGGCCATCTCCACCCTGATGTCCTTCGCCTTTGGGTCTTTCTTCGGCGCATTGATGGCTTGGCCCCGCGCCCCTGTTTACGTGAATCGCTTCGTTCCCTTCTTTATGGTGCTGTCGGCTGTGCCCTATTATCTCCTGGGGCTCATCCTGCTCTATGTTTTCGCCTTTGTGATGCGTCTGCTTCCGCTGGGCGGCGCCTACCCGTCCGGCACCGTGCCGCGCCTGGACATCGGCTTCCTGCTGGACGTAATCCGCCATGGAACCTTGCCAGCGCTGTCGATCCTGCTGACAAGCGTCGGCTTCTGGGCGCTGGGCATGCGCGGCGTGATGGTGACCGTCCTCGGCGAGGACTACCTGACGCTGGCCGAAGCCAAAGGCCTGCCAGAGCGGCGCATCTTCTTCGGCTATGCCATGCGCAACGCCCTGCTGCCCCAAGTCACATCCCTGGCCATCGCCCTGGGCACGGTCGCCTCGGGCTCCGTGCTGGTTGAGGTGGTCTTCAATTACCCCGGCATCGGCTGGCTGCTCTACAACGCCTTGCGCAGCTCGGATTATTACATGGTGCAAGGCGTGACCTTCTGCTTGATTCTGACCGTGGCCGTGTCGGTGCTGGTGGTGGACTTGATCTACCCCTTGCTCGACCCGCGCATTGAGCGCTAGGCGGGGACGGCTGATGGACACGAATCGCCTTCGCGAAGCCTTGTCGCGGCTCTGGCAAAGCCTGCGCGCCGGCGCGGCATACACCCTGCGCACGCCGAAGCTGCTGCTCGGGCTGATCCTGCTGGGCTCGCTGCTGGCGCTGGCTCTGCTCGGTCCCGCAGTCGTGGACGTCAACGATGCCAAGTCCATCAGCGTCGGCACGAACAAGCCGCCCTCTGCCCAACACCCCCTCGGCACGACCAGCGGCGGCCGCGACGTCTTTGCCGTCATCGTCGTCGGCACCCCGCAAACCCTGAAGATGGGCGTCCTGGCCGGCTTCATCGGCGTCTTCCTCGGCACGAGCCTGGGCATGATCGCCGGCTACTACGGCGGCCGCATCGATATGGTGATCAGCACGATGACTGATACGATGCTGACGATCCCTCCGCTGGCGATTCTGCTGGTGGTTGCCGCCTCCGTGCGCACGATGAGCGTCGAGAATATGGCGATCATCATCGCGCTCCTCTCCTGGATGTTCCCGGCGCGCACGATTCGGGCGCAGGTGCTTTCTCTGCGCGAGCAGCCCTACGTGCACATGGCGCGGCTGGGCGGCTTGAGCGATATCCGCATCATCTTTGAAGAGATCATGCCGAATATCCTGCCCCTGGCCGCCGCCAGCTTCGTCGGCGCGACTTCGGGCGCCATCTTGGCCGGCATCGGCTTGGAAGTGCTCGGCATGGGACCGCAGCGCACGCCCACCCTCGGCATGACCATCTATTGGGCGCAGCTCTATTCGGCCCTGATTCGCGGCTTGTGGTGGTGGTGGCTGCCGCCGATCATCGTGCTGATTATTCTTTTCGTCGGGCTTTTCCTGGTCAGCGCGGCCATGGACGAATTCGTCAATCCGCGATTGAGGAGAACGGGATGAGCCAGGACATCGCCCTGCAGGTCAAGAACCTGCGCGTCTCCTATATGACCGGCGATCAAGAAGTCAAGGCGGTGGACGACGTCTCCTTCTCGCTTTACGCCGGCGAACGCCTCGGCATCGTCGGCGAATCGGGCTCGGGCAAGACCACCTTGGCGCTGGCGCTGATGAAGCTGCACAAGCCCCCAGCCTACATCCGCGGCGGCGAAGCCATCCTGGACGGCAGCGATCTTATGGCGCTCGGGCGAGAAGCGATGCGCCAGACGCGCTGGAGCAAGCTCTCGCTGATCCCGCAAGGCTCCATGAACTCGCTCAACCCGGTGATCAAAATCAAACACCAAATGGCGGACGCGATCGAAGCGCATGAACGCGGCTGGACGCGCGGGCAGATCAACAAACGCATCGGCGAGCTGCTGGGGCGCGTTGGCTTGCCCGATAGCGCCGCCGAGATGTATCCGCACGAATTGAGCGGCGGCATGAAACAGCGCGTCTGCATCGCCCTGGCCATCATCCTCGAGCCAAGCGTGATCATCGCTGACGAGCCGACCAGCGCCCTCGATGTCGTCGTGCAGCGCGTCGTCATGCAGACCCTGAACGACGTGCAGGAACAGCTGAACGCGGCGATGATCATCATCGGGCACGACATGGGCTTGATGGCGCAGTCGGCCGATCGCCTGGCCGTGATGTACGCCGGCAAAATGGTCGAGGTCTCGCCGATTTCGTCTTTCTTCAGCGATCCGCAGCACCCCTACAGCCAGCTCCTGATTAGCTCGCTGCCCTCACCCGAAGAAAAACGCGAACTGAGAGCCATCCCCGGCAGCCAGCCCTCCTTGCTCGAGCTGCCTTCCGGCTGCGCCTTTCATCCGCGCTGTCCAATCGCCGTCGAGCGCTGCCAGCAGGAAATTCCCCTCTTGCGGGATTTCCGCGGGGGAAGGCGCGCCGCCTGTCACTTGGTGGAAGAGCCGCTTCAATGAAAGCTAAGCATCTGCTCGAATTTGACCAGGTCACCATGGCCTTCGGGGGCAATAAACGCAATCCCGGCGGCGTGGTCGCGCTGGAAGACCTGCAGCTGACGATCCGCGCCGACGAGCCCCGAATCATCGCCATCGCCGGCGAGAGCGGCAGCGGAAAGACCACCCTGGCGCGGCTTGGCTTGGGCATGATCAAACCGACTGGCGGGCGCGTCGTCTACAAGGGGCGCGATCTCTGGGCGATGTCCAAGCAGGAGCGGCGCGATTACCGGCGCGAAGTGCAAGCCATCTTCCAAGACCCCTTCGCCGTCTACAATCCCTTCTATACGATTGACCGCATGCTGCTGACGCCGATGCGAACCTTCAAGCTGGCGAAAAATCGAGCGCACGCGCGGCAGCTGATGGGCGAAGCGCTCGAGAAGGTGGGCTTGCGCGCCGGGGAAGTGCTGGGCCGTTATCCGCATCAGCTCAGCGGCGGGCAGCGGCAGCGCATCGTCGTCGCGCGGAGTCTGCTCCTGCAGCCAAGAATCATCGTCGCCGACGAGCCGGTGTCGATGATCGACGCCTCCCTGCGCGCCAATATCTTGACCAAGCTGAAGGAACTGCGCGACGACTTCGGCATTTCCCTGCTCTATATCACCCACGATCTGGCGACGGCGCATCAGATCAGCGATCAGATCTTCATCCTCTACCGCGGGCGCGTGGTCGAAGTGGGCGACGCCGCGACCGTGATTCAGAATCCGCAGCACCCCTACACCCAGCTGCTCGTCAGCTCAATACCCCGGCCCGACCCCGAAAAGCGTTGGGAAGGCACGGTGGAAATCCCGCTCGAGGAATTGTCGCCGGGCGACGATCGCGCCGGCTGCCTCTTCCGCCATCGCTGCCCCGAAAGAATGACGCAGTGCGAGAGGACCCCCGGCCACTTCACCAGCGACTACGGGCAATCAGTCGCCTGCTACCTCTACGAAGACAACGGCAAGTAATTCTCCGCGGGCGGCATCGTCGCCCCTGCGCGCTTCCGCATTGATTACGATCTGTAGGGGCGACATGCCATGTCGCCCGCCCACGAAAACTCGCTGCGCTCCGCAGATGCACAACTCCCCTTCCCTAGCTCGCTGGGGCAAGGGGCCGCGCCGCGTAGACACTGGCGGTCGGGGATGGGGTGAAAAAGGGCGCTGGCGATGGGTGAGCCGCCACCGGTCATTGTCTGCGCATAATTTGCGATCTGTAGGGGCGAATCTGTGAATCGCCCGCTGAGTGGCGTCGATATATCATATTGCGTATTCCTGTTGTCTGGGCGGCTCCGACGCGCGGGCGTCTACCCAGATCGCGATTGTCGTATCATGTGGGCGACTTACAAAGTCGCCCCTACAGCAATCCCTACAGCAATCCGTACAGCGATCTCGACAGCCAGCCCGACTTCAAGAGTCAAGGGCGACATGGCATATCGCGCCCGCATTCCGCGGTGGTACAATAGCGCCCTCTGTTCCGCCCGCTTGACAAGGCGCGCCCATGCGAAACCGCTACTTCTCATCCGACCCGGCCCAGAACAGCGCCGGCCTCGCCCTGTACGAATCGGTGGCGCAGCTGCCTCTGATCTGCCCCCACGGGCATGTCGATCCGCGACTCTTCGCCGAGCCCGATTACCGCTTCGGCAGCCCGGTCGATCTGCTCATCATCCCCGATCATTACATCTTTCGCATGCTCAATTCGCAGGGCGTCTCGCTGGGCGAGCTTGGCATCCCCTCGCTGGCGGGGGACGCTGTCGAGCGCGATCATCGCAAGATCTGGCGGACGGTCTGCGCGCATTGGCATCTCTTCCGGGCGACTCCCACCGGCCTCTGGCTGCGCGACGAGCTGGCCGATGTCTTCGGCATTCATCTCAAGATCAACAGCCGCAACGCCGACGCCATCTACGACGCCATCGACGAGCGCTTGAGCCGCGCGGAGTTTCGGCCGCGGGCGCTGTTCGAGCGCTTCAATATCGAAGTCCTGGCGACCACCGACGCCGCCACGGATACGCTCGAACATCATCAGGCGATTCGCGATTCCGGCTGGGGCGGGCGCGTCATCCCCACCTTCCGGCCAGACGCGGTCGTCAACATTGATGGCGCGGGCTGGCGCGACAACATCGAGCTGCTCGGCGCGGTTTCCGGCGTCGATATCGGCGACTTCAGGACCTACATCCTGGCTTTGGAGGCGCGGCGCGCGTTCTTCAAGTCGTTGGGCGCGACGGCGACTGACCACGCCGCATTGACCGCCTATACCGAATCCCTAAGCATGGCGGAGGCGCAGGCGATCTTCGCGCGGGCGCTCAAAGGCGAGACGAGCGTGAAGGACGCCATTCGCTTCCGCGGGCGCATGCTGATCGAAATGGCGCGCATGAGCAGCGAAGACGGCTTGGTCATGCAGCTGCATGTCGGTTCGTGGCGCAATCACAATCCCGCCATTTTCGCCCGCCATGGCGCCGACATGGGCGCGGACATCCCCATTCGTGGCGAGTTCACCAAGAACCTGAAAGCGCTGCTCGACCGCTTCGGCAATCATCGCGATTTGACGCTCGTGCTCTTCAATCTCGACGAATCGACTTACAGCCGCGAGCTGGCGCCCCTGGCCGGGCATTACCCGATTCTGCGCCTGGGGCCGCCCTGGTGGTTTTTCGATAGCTGGCTGGGCATGACGCGCTTTCTGGACGCGGTCGTCGAGACGGCTGGCATCTACAATCTGGCGGGCTTCAATGACGACACGCGCGCTTATCCCTCCATCCCGACGCGCCATGACCTATGGCGGCGGGTTTGCGCCGATTGGCTCGCCGGGCAGCTCGTTCGCGGTTTCATCGACGAAGACGACGCCCGCGAGATGATTCGGGCGCTGGCTTACGATCTGGCGAAAAAAACCTACAGACTGGAAGACTGATTATGCAGCCTCTCAGCCGCGAGCTCTATCCCGATTTGCCGGCCTATCCCGAGCGCGTCGTCCAGTTCGGCGGCGGCAACTTCCTCCGTGGCTTCGTCGGCTGGGTCATCGACCTGCTGAACGCCGAGACCGACTTCGCCAGCGGCATCGTGATCGTCAAGGCGACGCCGGGAACTTATGACGACCTGGAAGCCCAGGACTGCCTCTTCACGACCTATCTGCACGGGATTCGCGCGGGCCAGTTGATCGAAGAGACGCGTCTGATCGGCGCTGTCAATCGCACGGTCTATCCCTATCAGGATTATGACGCCTATCTGGCCCTGGCGCGCCAGCCAGAGCTCCGCTTCATCTTCTCCAACACCACCGAGTCCGGCATCGCCTTTTCGGAAAATGACAGCGCCGCTGATAAACCGCCGGGCAGCTTCCCCGCCAAGCTGACCCGCTTCCTCTACGAGCGCTATCGACATTTTGCCGGCGCGCCGGACAAGGGCTGCCTCATCATCCCCACCGAGCTGATCGTGGACAACGCGACCCGCCTGCGCGAAATCATTCTGCGCTATGCGGCGCTTTGGCGGCTGGAAGCCGGCTTCGCCGATTGGATAATGGCGCATAACACCTTCTGCAATACCCTGGTCGACCGCATCGTCTCGGGTTATCCAGAGGCGCGGGCCGATCGCATCTTCGCGCAAATCGGCTATCAGGATCGGCTGCTGGCCGCTGGCGAGATCTACCACAGCTGGATCATCGAAGCCGAGCAAAGCCTGCTCGACGAGTTCCCCGTCGACAAGACGCGCACGCCGCTAAACGTTCAAATCGTCAACGACGCCGCGCCCTACCGCACGATCAAGGTGCGGCTCTTGAATGGCGCGCATACCGCCATGGTGCCGCTCGGTCTGCTGCTCGGCATTGAGTCTGTCCGCGAGGCGATGGAGCATAAGGCGCTGGCGGCCTTCATCCAGGACTTGATCTTCCAGGAAGTGATTCCCTCGGTGACGGATGTGCCGCGCGCCGACCTGGAAGCCTTCGCCGGCGCTGTCTTTGATCGCTTCCGCAATCCGCAGATTCATCATCGCCTGCTCACGATCGCGCTCAACAGCTCAGCGAAAGTCAAGGAGCGCATCCTGCCCTCGCTGCTGGCTTATTACGCGCGGACGGGCGAACTGCCGGCCCGTCTGGTCCTCGCCGTTGCCGCCTTTATCCGCCTGTATCGCGGCGAATGGCGCGGCGAAACGCTCGAACTGAACGACGATCCCGCAGTGCTGGCCTGGTTCGCGGCGCAATGGGCGCAAACCGATTCGATTGAGGCGCTCGTCAGCGCTGTCTTGGGCAATGCGGCTCTCTGGGGCGAAGACTTGACTGCAATCCCTGGCTTGGCGCGGCAGGTGAGCGACTGCCTGCGCGCGATTGAGGCGGGCGACCTGCTCTTGCTGCTGGGGCGAGGCGGCCAATGACGGTCGATCTGATCACGGTCGGGCGCGTGTCCATGGACCTCTTCGCCCTGGATATCGGCGCCGACTTCCACGATATCACCGGCTTTGAAACCGGCGTCGGCGGCAGCCCGGTTAATATCGCGATCGGCGCGAGCCGCCTCGGTCTGAAAGCCATCGCCTTCACCGCTGTCGGCGCCGACCCGGTCGGCGATTTCGTGCGCCATTTCCTCGAAAACGAAGGCGTGATCACCGATTTCATTCCGATCAAGACCGACCGGCGCACGGGCATGGCGGTGGTCGGCGTCCAGCCGCCCGACAGGTTTCCGCTGCTCTTCTACCGCGAAAATCCCGCCGATATTCACCTGACCATCGACGAAGCCAAGACCCTGCCGCTGGAGCAGGCGCGCGCCCTGTCGCTCTCCGGCACGGCGCTGAGCCGCGGCGGCGCCCAAGACGTCAGCCTCTATCTCGCCGAGCGGGCGACATCGCTGGACGTGACGACCTTCATCGATCTCGATCTGCGGCCCGATCAATGGGCGCATCCCCTGGCGTTCGGTCTGCGGCTGCGGCGCGTCCTGCCCCTCTGCGATGTCGTCATCGGCACCGAGGAGGAGTTCTGGGCGGCGCTGTCGCCAAAACCCGAAGCGGTGATGGCCGGCGAACGCGTGACCGACGAAGCCGAGCTGCGCGCGCTCATGCTGGATTGCGCCGAGCGAAATGCTGCTGTGCTGGTCTTGAAGCGGGGCGAGCGTGGCGTCCAGCTCTATCTGGGCGGGGAGCTCTTCGAGGTCGCGGGCTTCCCGGTCGAGATCGTGAACACCGTTGGCGCCGGCGATGGTTTCGCCAGCGGCTTGATCTATGGTTGGGCGCGCGGCTGGGGCTGGGAGGCGGCGGCGCGTTTCGCCAATGCCTGTGGCGCGCTGGTGGTGTCGCGGCATGGCTGCGCGCGGGCTCTGCCCAGCCTGAATGAGGTCGAAGCCTTCATCAGAGACAAAAGCGAGCGCAAGTAAGAAAGTCAAAAATCCGACCACCGAGTACACCGAGTTTTAGTGAGTACACCGAGAGAATAGTAAGGGTTTTCTCTGCGCCTCAGTCAAACCAGGTAAGTAATTGGAACCAATGTCACAACAGCAAAATCGTAAAATCTTCGAATGCGTGTAGGGGCGAGCCGGTGGCTCGTCCCGCGTATGCCAAAATTCAGGTTGGTTTTCGCACAACTTTATTGGAACTGCTTCTGTGTCTCTGTGGCAAATAATTGTTTCACGACTTGCCTGCGCTAATGGAGGTCTATTGAAGCATGAGCAATCACCTGAAATCGAATATGGCAGAAATGATCCAACTCAATGTCAGTCCAGAGTCGGCGGGCTGGCAATATCTCTCATTTCGCATAGTCAATATCCAGGCCGGGCAAGTCTACCTGCACCAGACAGAAGGCAGCGAACTCGCGCTCGTGCCGCTCGAGGGCGCGGGGGTTGTGCAGACGAGCGAAGGCGACTTTCCCCTGGAGCGCGCCGGCGTTTTCCAGGAGAAGCCCTCCGTGCTTTACATCCCGCCCGGGCAAGAATTCGGCGTCGTCAGCGGCAGCCGTTTCGAGTTTGCGATTGGCGCGGCCCCGGCCGAAGGCAAGTATCCGCTGCGCCTCGTCGCGCCCGACGATATCCGATCCGAGCTGCGGGGCGGCGGGGCGGCCCGGCGTCAGGTGCATCACACCCTGTCGCATCCCCTCCCAGCCGAGCGGCTGATCCTCTTCGAAGTCTATGTGCCCGGCGGCGCCTGGTCGGGTTATCCGCCGCATTGCCACGATGGCTATGGCGGCTCGGCCCATCTGGACGAGACCTACTATTTCCGCATCGATCCGGCCAATGGCGTGGCGCTGCACCGCAATTATCGGCGCGATAAGGACTTCGATGAGATCTTCGCCGTCCGCGATCGCGACCTCGTGCTGGTCACCCAAGGCTTCCATTCCACAGCGGCCGCGCCCGGCTCCAATCTGTACTTCTTGAATTACCTGGCGGGCGAGCTGATCGACGACGAGCGCAAGACGCCACCCTATGACGATCCCGATTATGCCTGGCTGAAAGCCGATCTCACGCGCAACCTGATGCGCATGCCAATTATGGGCTAAAGCGCGCCCCGGCTCACCGCGCCTCTTGCAATGTGGTAAACTTGCGCCTGTCTTTCGCAAGTAGCATGCGTTTCGCGATGTCAGTTCGAGTCCTCATTTTGTCATTGTTCTGCGCCTGGATCGCTTTGGCCGGTCTGGCGCATGACGAGCCGCGCGTCACGACAGTCGCCGAAGGCCTCTTCTACCCCGCGGGCATGGCGCTGCTGCCCGATGGCGGCGTGCTGATCGCCGAAGCCGGCGGGCATGGCGAACGCAGCGCGGGCCTCAGCTTGCTGGATAGCGCCGGTCGGCTCGGGCGGCTGATTTCGGGCTTGCCCAGCGTCTTCTCCAAAGACAATCTCTTGAGCGCGCCGGTCCTGGCCGTCTCCCCCGATGGCGAGACCATCATCGTCGCCCTCGCCGGCTCGCAGCTCCATGACATGCCCAGCGAATGGGCTCGCGCCCTGCCCGCTGTCGCCTACGGACCGGCCGACTTGATGCGGCGGCAAGCCCGGCGCGGCAACGTCTTCCTTCTGCAGCCCTTCGACATCGCCTTTGACGCCGCGGGCGCGCCGGCTATCACCGACGCGGCCGGTGGCGGGCTCGTCGTCGAGGGCGAGGATGGCGCGATCCAGTACGCCCATCGCTTCGCCGCCCTCGAGAACCCCGCGCACGCCGGCGGGCGTCTCGATGCGCTGCCGACCGGGCTCGCGCGCAAGGGCGATTCCTTCTATGTGACGCTCTTCGGCGGCTGCCCGCACGTCGCCAACAGCGGCAAACTGGTCGAGATCACAAGCGCCGGCGCGCAGCGGACCATCGTGGACGGCTTGAACATGCCGATTGACGTCGCCGTCGACGCCGACGGAGTCGTCTGGATCCTCGAGTTCGCCGCCGAAGCGCCCCGCGGCAGCTGCTTCACCGACCTAAGCGAGGGCGAAGCCAGCGGACGTCTGAGCCGCATCAATCAGCGGGGCCTGCTCGAGACGGTCCTTGACGATCTGCATTTTCCGGCGAGCGTCTTGCCCTTGCCAAATGGCGGGCACTTCATCGCCGAGACTTACGCCGGGCGCGTCCTCCGCGTGGCATTTAGCCCAGAGCAGTCGAGCCCGCGCCGCTACCCGCCAAGAGACAGGGCCGCCACCGCCACCCTCGAGACGCCCGACATGGATCGCGCCTTGCGTGCCGTCATCGAGGCGGAAAATCTGAGCCCCTATCCCGGGCGCGAGCTAAAAGCCGAAGAGAGCGATAAAACGCGATTGGGGCGCGATCTGTTCTTTGATCCCATCCTCTCCGGCGACAAGAATATCGCCTGCGCCACCTGCCATCATCCAGCCTTCGCCATGACCGACGGGCGCGTCTTGCCGATTGGCGCCGGCGGGCAGGGCTTGGGCGATCAGCGCGGCTTCCGCAAGCTGATTCACGCCAATGGCGCGGCGGGAGCGGCAAAGGGCGGCGCCCTGGCCAATCCCTTCGTGGACGTCTTCATCCCGCGCAACAGCCCGACCATCATCAACAGCGCCTTGCTCGGCAGCCAATTCTGGGACGGGCGGGTCGAGCGGAAGCCGGCCGCCGAAAACGTGCGCACCCTGGAAGACGCCATCAACGACCTCGATCTGACCGACCCCCTGCTCGCGCAGGCCCTCTTCCCAATCACCTCGCGGCACGAGATGGCGGGCCTGACCTTTGGCGATTATCCGCCGATGGTCATCCGCGTCTTTCTCCTGGATCGTCTGCGCGCCAACGAGGAATACGCGCGCCGCTTCGCCGAGGTCTTTGGCGAGCCGCCTATCACGCTGCGCCAAATGGGCGAGGCGATCGCCGCCTTCGAACAGCAGCTGATCTTTACGTCTGCGCCCTGGGACGATTACCTGGCCGGCGACCCCGGCGCCCTGACGGAGCGGCAGAAACGCGGCGCCTTGCTCTTTTTTGGCGCGCTGAATCGCGACGTCAACTGCGCCAGCTGCCACAGCGGCGATCTCTTCACCGACATGGGCTTTCACAATCTGCTCGTGCCGCAATTGGGGCCCGGCAAAGACAATGGCGTGGACGGCGTCGACGACCTTGGGCGCGCCAACGTCAGCTATGACTATCGCGACCAATACCGCTTCCGCACGCCCAGCCTGCGCAACGTCGAGCTGACCGCGCCCTATTTTCACAGCGGCGCCTACGCGAGCCTGTCCGATGTGATCTGGCATCACGCCGATCCCTGGCGCGCGAATATGACTTATGATCCCGCCCGGCAGCTGCCAGCGGCTTTTCAGCATCAAGTGCTTCCCTACGACTTTGAACGGCAGGCGCATTCGGTCGCCTTCCCCATGCAAGCCGGGCTGCCCTTGCAGGAAGAAGACGTGGCCGATCTGGCGCAGTTCCTGCTGGCGCTGACGGACCCGGCCGCGCGCGACCTCAGCCATATCACGCCGAGAGCCGTGCCCAGCGGGCTGCCGATCGATCCGATCCCGCGCTAGCCGCTCCATCTCGCGGGCGACGCGCGCGGAACTTGTTACACTATGGCCAATCAATCCAAGACACGAGGAATGGACATGAGCGCCACCGCCTATGGAAAACTGCCCGTGCCGCGTTTGACGCCGGCGCTGCTGCAACTGGTGAAAACCGGCGACGTATACAGCCTGGGCGTCGATTTTCAGGAGGGCATGCTGACGCCGGGCGCGGTGATGAAGTCTTATTCCATCGCGCCGCACCTGCGCCACGGCGACGACAGCGCGATTGATCCGGGCTCGGCCGCGGCCGAGACGATTCGCATGTCGATCCATGTCGGGACGCATATCGACGCCCTCTGTCATATCGCCGAAAAGCAAGACGCCGCCGGCCAGCCCGCCAGCGACGGCGAACCGCGGCTCTACAAGAACGAAGGCGAGACGGTCCGCGCCAGCGACTGGGCCTCCGCCGCCGGGCAGCGCCACCTGAGCATCGAAAAAATGCCGCCAATCGTGGCTCGCGGAATCCTGCTGGACGTGGCCGCCTGCAAAGGCTTGGAAATGCTGCCGCCCGCCTATGCCATTGGCGCTGACGACATCCGCGAAACGCTGGGAAAACAGGGCAGCGAGATCCGCGCGGGCACGGCCGTGCTCGTGCGGACGGGCACGTATCCTCTGCTGCGCGCGGGCGACCCAACCTATCGCGACGCCCAGGCCGGCTTGAACCTGGAAGCGGCGCAATTCCTGGTCGAGCAGGGCATGACCCTGGTCGGCGCGGACAATATGGCGGTCGAAGCCATGCCGCCAATGGATCATTCCGTGCACCGTTTTCTGCTCGTGCATAAGGGGATCACCCACCTCGAAAACCTCAATCTCGATGAACTGGCGGCCGCGCGCTGTTACGAATTTCTGCTGATCATCGCGCCCCTGAAGCTGACCGGCGCCACCGGCTCCTGGGTGAATCCGCTGGCGATCGCCTGAGCGCCATGCCGAGAAGCGAGACGATGACGACCTTCCTGCACATCAGCGATACCCATATCAGCGGCGGCGCGCCAGACGACCCGCATTGGCAGGCGGACGCTCACGGTCATCCCAACGCGGGCGTGGCGGCGCTCATCCAAGCCGTCAATCGTCTGCCTTTTGCCTTCGATTTCATTCTGCATACCGGCGATGTCTGCAACGACCCGGATGAAGCCAATTATCAGCGCGCGCGCGAGCTCTTGATTCAGCTGCCGGGTCCCGTTTATCTGCTGCCGGGCAATCACGATTCCAGTGATTTGATGCGGCGGTGCTTGCACGACGGAAGCAAGCTGCGCCTGCTGCAAGACGACCATGTTCAGCTGGGCGGCCTCCATCTGCTGACCCTGGACAGCGGCGACGAGGACTCGCATCAAGCCCGCCTGTGCGATGCGCAAATCGACTTCCTGGAGGCGCAGCTGCGGTCTATCGGCGCTGAGCCGACGATTGTCGCCATGCACCACATGCCGGTCGCCTCCGGCGTCGAGTACTTCGACGACAAGATGCGCCCGCAAATCGGCGACCGCGTTCACGACGTCTTGAAGCGCCATAGCGGCAAAATCGCCGGCGTCTTCTTCGGCCACGTCCATCTGACGGCGGCGACGCTGCGGGATGGCATTCTCTATGCCTGCTGCCCATCAACGCATTACAATAATTTCGCCTATCCAGGCATGCCCGAGCGCATTACCGATCCCCTGGCGCCGGGCGGCTTCAACCTGGTGATGATTGGCGACCATGGCGTCTTTCTGCGGCGCTTTCATTTGCCAATGTCGGTCTGAAAGGCTTGCGCGATGCCGACCTTCCTGCACATCAGCGATACCCACATCAGCGGCGACCCGGCCTATCATCCGTCCTGGATTCCGCCGACCGCGCCGCACCCCAATCGCGCCGTCGAAGCCTTGTTGGAGGCGATCCAAGCGCTGCCCTTGGATTTCGACTTCATTTTGCATACCGGCGACCTCTGCGCCGACCCCCTCGCGGCTGATTATCACTGCGCCCGCGACTTGCTGCTGCGCTTCCCAGCCCCGATTTTTCTTCTGCCGGGCAATCACGACTCGGCGGACATGATGCAAGACATCTTGCACGACGGACGGCATCTGTTTGTGCTGCGCGATGCCTGCTTGCCGCTGGCGGGCTGCCAACTCTTGACGATCGACAGCAATGGCGAGGGCGATGACCACGCGCCCACCCTGCCCGACGCGCAAATCGCATGGCTGACCGAGCGCCTGGACGCGATTGACGATGGACCCGTGCTTGTCGCGCTGCATCACCCGCTTGTCAAAACCGGCATTCCCTATCTGGATGAGGATAATCGCGTCCAAAACGGCGAGCGCGTGCATCAGATTCTGATGCGGCATCGGGAGAAGATCGCGGCTGTCTTCTACGGGCACATTCATCAAGCCGCCAGCACCGCCAAAGATGGACTCGCCTATATCTGCTGCCCATCGAGCTGGTCGAACCTCGCCGCCTATCCCGGCTCGCGAGAAGCCGTGCCGGACTTGAACACAGCGGGCGGATTCAGCCTCGTCATGATTGACGGCGGAACGGCTTTTGTCCGGCGATGCAGCCTGCCGCGCCTCGCGAAATAGCCTCCTGGCGCCAATCGCATGAGTCTGCGCACGGACGAATTCACGATACGCGACTTCGCCTTCAACAATGGCGAGACCATCCCCGAGCTGCGGCTGCGATTTCGCGCGCTGGGCGAGCCGCGCCGAGACGCGTCGGGCATGACGAGCAACGCCGTTCTGATTCTGCATGGCACGACGGGCAGCGGCGCGCAATTTCTGCGCGAGAGCTTCGCCGGCCAGTTGTTCGGGCGCGGGCAGCCGCTGGATGCCGAGCGACATTTCATCATCTTGCCGGACGGCATCGGCCACGGCGGCTCGAGCAAACCGAGCGATGGCTTGCGGATGCGCTTCCCCCGTTACCGCTATCTTGACATGATCCGCGCGCAGCATCGGCTCTTGACCGAAGGGCTGGGCGTCGACCATTTGAAGCTGGTGATGGGCACGTCCATGGGCGGCATGCAGACCTGGCTCTGGGGCATCCATTATCCCGATTTCATGGACTTTCTGCTTCCGCTCGCGGCGCTGCCAGCCGAAATCGCCGGGCGCAATCGCATGATTCGCAAGATGATCATGGATTCGATCCGAACTGATCCGCATTGGCGGGGCGGGAACTACGACGCGCAGCCGCCCGGCTTGATCAACGCGATTCACCTGCTGCTCATCATGACCAGCTGCCCGCTGCAATGGCGAAAAGAGGCGCCGACGCGAAAAGCGGCCGACGCCTTCCTCGAAGCGCGCATCCGCAGTTACGCCGCCACGCTGGACGCCAACGACATGCTTTACGCCTTCGCCGCCTCGGAAGATTACGACCCCGCGCCAGACCTGGGGCGGATAAAAGCGCCGCTGCTGGCGATCAATTCCGCCGACGACCAGGTGAACCCGCCCGAGCTCGGGATTATGGAAGCGGCGATGAAGCGCGTCAAACGCGGCCGCTATGTCCTGCTGCCCATCGACGAGCATACCCGCGGGCATGGCACCCATACCCTGGCGAGCCTCTGGAAGCGGCATCTGGCCGAATTCCTAAACTAGCCGCGCCGCCAAGGACGGGCAATTTGTAGCGCGTCGAGGGAAAGCAAGTTACAATTTTGCCGAGCGGAAGTTTCGGCTTTGCCCCGGGCAAACTGGAACGGTGCCGCGGGCAAGTTACGTTTTCGCGTCAGGCAAGTTATAATGGCGCGACCATTACAGAAACCGCAATAAACTCGTGACGAAATGGAGGGGTTTATGCAAGTCGCAATCACTGTCAACGGGGTCGTTCATGAACGCGATGTCGACCCGCGCACGCTATTAGTTCACTTTTTGCGCGAAGAGCTGGATTTGACGGGCACGAAGATTGGCTGCGACACCAGTCAATGCGGCGCCTGCACGGTTCATCTCAATGGCAAAGTGCTGAAGTCCTGCACTTTGCTCGCCGTGCAAGCCGATGGCGCGGAGGTCACCACCATCGAGGGCTTGGCCGAAAACGGCGAGCATCACCCCATGCAAACCGCATTCTGGGAGAATCATGGCTTGCAATGCGGCTATTGCACCCCAGGCATGATCATGGCGAGCGCCGCCTTCACGCGCGATAATCCCGGTGCTTCCGAAGGCGAGATCCGCCATTACCTCGAAGGAAACATCTGCCGCTGCACTGGCTATCACAACATCGTCAAGGCGGTCAAACAGGTGGCGGACGCCGCCGCCGGCGCTTAGGAGGTGGCCTATGACAACGCGTATATTCGGCTCAGGCATAAAAAGGCGGGAAGACCCGCGCCTGATCACCGGCGAAGCGCGCTACACCGATGACATCAAGCTGCCGGGCGTCTTGCACATGGCTGTCGTGCGCAGCCCCTACGCCCATGCCAATATCCTCAGCATCGACAGCTCGGCGGCGGAGGCGATGGAAGGCGTGGTCGCCGTCTACACCAGCGACGACATCGGCGACGGCTTGGCCGGCTTGCCAACCGCCTGGCTCATCCCCGATAGCGATTTGAAGACGCCGGAGCATCCCGCGCTGGCCAAAGGCAAGGTGCGCTACGTCGGCGACGGCGTCGCCATCGTGCTGGCGGACGACCGCTATCGAGCCCAGGACGCGGCCGACGCCGTCGTCGTCGACTACGAAGAATTGCCGGTCGTCATCGACCCCGAAGAGGCGACGCAGGACGGCGCCCCCCTCGTGCACGATGATGTCGAGGGCAATATCGCCTTCCGCTGGGTCATGGGCGACCGCGAAGCCAGCGACGCCGTCTTTGACGCCGCCGACGTAGTCGTCTCCGAGCGCATCCTGCAGCAGCGCTTGCTGCCGACGGCGATGGAACCGCGCGCAGCGATGGCGCAGTACAACCCCGCGACCCAGGAATTGACGCTCTGGTGCACCTCGCAGAACCCGCATATCCATCGCTTCATCATCAGCGCGGTGACCGGCTTGAACGAAAACAAGGTGCGCGTGATCGCGCCCGAAGTCGGGGGCGGCTTCGGCAGCAAGATCCCCTGCTACCCGGATGAGGCATTGGTCAGCTGGGCCGCCATGAAGCTCGGCGTCCCGGTGAAATGGACCGAAACGCGCTCCGAGAATTATCTGATCACGATCCATGGGCGCGACCACGTCCAGCACGTCCAGATGGCCGCCAGCAACGATGGCACGCTGCTCGGCGTGCGCGCCGACGTCTACGCCGGCATGGGCGGTTACCTGTCGACGGCGGCCCCCGGCATCCCAACGATTCTGCACGGCTTGCTCTATGTCGGTCCCTATATGATGGACAGCGTCTTCTGCGATTGCCGCGGCGTGATGACCAATGGCACGCCCACCGACGCCTATCGCGGCGCGGGCCGACCCGAAGCCACCTTCTTGCTCGAGCGCATGGTCGATAATGTCGCGCGCGAAATCGACATGGACCCGGTTGAACTGCGGCGCAAGAACCTGATACCCGCCTTTGACGACGGCCACGAGGTCGCCACCACCCTGATCTATGACAGTGGCGATTACCCGGCCGCCTTCGAGAAAGCGCTGGGCATGGCGGGCTATGGCGACTTCCGCGCGCAGCAGGCATCCGCAAAGGCGGAAGGACGCTACCTCGGCATCGGCGTGACCGCCTACACCGAAATGTGCGGTCTGGGTCCCAGCCAGGTCGCCGGCGCTGTCGGCTTCCAGGGCGGCCTGTGGGAGAGCGCGACCGTGCGCGTCACGCCGACCGGCAAAGTGCAGGCGCTAATCGGCGCGTCGCCCCATGGCCAAGGCTCCGAGACGACCCTCGCGCAAATCATATCCGAGGAGCTCGGCTTCCCGGTCGACGACATCGAAGTCATCCATGGCGACACCACCGAGACGCCGATGGGCTGGGGCACCTATGGCAGCCGCACGACCCCGGTGACGGGCGCGGCCCTGGCGCAAGCCTCGCGGAAGCTCAAGGACAAGGCGCGCGTCTTGGCCGCCCATCTCATGGAAGCCAACGTGGACGACATCGAATACGCCGATGGCAGCTTCTCGGTCAAGGGCTCGCCCGATCAAGCGCAGAGCATCCAGGACGTCGCCCTGATGGCCCATCTGGCCTGGAATATGCCCGAAGGCATGGACCCCGGCTTCGAGGAATCGCAATTCTATGACCCGCCCAATTTCGTCTATCCCTTCGGCACGCATATCGCCATCGTCGAAGTCGACGCCGAAACCGGAGAAATTGAGCTGCAGCGCTATATCGCTGTTGACGACTGCGGACCGCAGATCAACCCGGAAATCGTCGCCGGGCAGATTCACGGCGGCGTCGTCCAGGGCGTGGCGCAAGCCCTCTGCGAAGGCGCGATCTACGACGAAAATGGTCAGCTGCTGACCGGCTCAATGATGGACTACTGCATGCCAAAAGCGGATATGTTCCCGAACTTCGAGCTGGGCGAGACGGTGACCCCATCGCCGCATCATCCCGTCGGCGTCAAAGGCGTCGGCGAGACCGGCACGATAGCCAGCACGCCAACGGTCTACAACGCCGTCCTGGATGCGCTGGCGCCACTGGGCGTCGAGCAAATCGACATGCCGCTGACATCAGCCAAGGTCTGGAGCGCGATTCAATCCGCCGCTTCCTAATCAGACGCTGTAGACACGCGCGCCGCAAAGCGACCGCCAACGCAAAAAGCCTTGCGGCTCGCAACGACAACTCCCCTTCCCTAGCTTGCTGGGGCAAGGGGCCGGGGGATGGGGTGCTGCGCTCGCAACGTAAACAGGGGCGAGGCGATTCGCCCGCCAAAATCCAAACTGTAGGGGCGTGTCGGCGACTCGCCCACGCACACGCGAATCTGTAGGGGCGACTTATCAAGTCGCCCGCCAAGACAGGAGGAAACAATTTATGTGGCCCAACAAATTTGACTACGTGCGCGCCGGTTCAGTGGACGAAGCGCTGGCGTCGATCACCGAAGACGGCAAATATCTCGCCGGCGGGCACAGCCTGCTGCCCGTGATGAAGCTGCGCCTGGACGCGCCCGGGCAATTGGTCGATATCGGACGCATCGCCGAACTGCAAGGCATCTCGGCGAACGGCGGCTTGACCATCGGCGCCGGGACGACCCACGACGCCATCGCCACTTCAGCCGACGTCCAGGCCATCTGCAGCGCCTTGGCCAGCGCCTGCGGGCAAGTCGGCGATCAAGGCGTGCGCAACTTCGGCACGCTCGGCGGCAATATCGCCCATGCCGACCCGGCTTCCGATCCGCCAACAGTGCTCGTGGCTTGCGGCGCCACAATCCATATCCAGGGCGCGGACGGGGCGCGTTCGGTCGGCGCGGAAGATTTCTTCGTCGATCTCTTCGAGACGGCGCTGGACGAGGGCGAGCTGATCACCGGCGTCAGCCTGCCCGACTGCAGCGACTGCCAATGCGCCTATGTGAAATTCCCGCATCCCGCCTCGCGCTATGCCATCGTCGGCGTCGCCGTCTGCCTGAAGATGGATGGCGACGCCTGCGCGCAGGCCGATGTGGCCGTCGGCGGCGCCACCGTCAAGGCGGTCAAATGCAAGGGCGCGGGCGCGGCGCTGGCTGGCACGAGCCTCGATGAGGCGGCGCTGAACGCGGCGGCCGAGGCGGTCAAAGCCGATATCAGCGACTGGCTGGCCGGCGATGTCGCCTATCCCGAAAGCTACCGTCAGCAGATGGCCGGCGTCTTCTTGAAGCGCGCTGTCGCCGCGGCGTCGTAGGGGCGAGCCATCGGGTCGCCCATCACAACATGGCCTATATGACCGGGCGATCTATCAGGTCGCCCGCTTTCGTTTGGGCGCGGCTGGTCTATAATCACCGAGATTTGTAGACACACGCGCCGCCCTGCGACCGCCCACGCAAAACCCATTGCGGACCGCTGGGTTTCGCTCCCCTTCCCTAGCTTGCTGGGGCAAGGGGCCGGGGGATGGGGTGCGCCCTTCGCAATGTAAACAGGGGCTTGCCTTGGCAAGCCCGCATATTTCTTTTGCTAAGGATGCAATAATGAACGCCGATATCAAACAATTCTGGGATTTGAACCGCGCGTATACGCCCCTGCGCGATGAGCTGCTGGCGAGCCTGCGCGATGAAGATCTCGCGTTCAGCCCCGGCGGCGACAATCCCAGCCTGGGCGCGCTCTGCCGCGAACTGGGCGAAACCCAGCATGCCTACATCCAGTCCTTCAAGACCTTCAGCATCGACTTCAGCTATCGCCTGCATGACGATTCATATTTGCGCAGCGTCGCCAAACTCCAAGCCTGGTTCGCCGCGCTCGACCAGCAGCTGGAAGCCGCGCTTGAGGCGCTTGCGGACGATGATGTCGCCAATAAGCAGATGGACCGCGGCGGCTACTATCTGCCCCTTCATATCAGCCTCGACATCTTGCGCGAGGCCCTGCTGATCTTCTGCGGCAAGGTCAGCGTCTACCTCAAAGCCATGGAGGTGGAGCGGACGGAGATGTGGCGCGATTGGATCGCCTAGCGCGCCCGTGCGCCCTGCCCAAACACACCGGCCACCGATAACGACAGCAGGACCGCCAAGAATCGTTACAAAGCACACGCCGCTTTCGCCGTGTCCTCTGTGTTCTCTGTGGCGCCTCATTTCCTCTGTGGTGCATAAACGCACATTGCAGGACAGTCTACGATACCGGAAGAATTCCACCCTCCCGGCGCCAATACGCCCTGCGAATCGCCGGCAGACTAAGCTAGAATACGGGCTCATTCGCGATATGATGCCCTGATTAAACGGGTCGAGAAGGTCTTTTATGCTTAACTCCGTTGACGACTTGCAGGCGGCGCTGAACGAGCAGGATTATATCGCCGAGCGCGGCTTGTCGGTGGCGATCTTCCTGGCGCTGAAGACGGGCAAGCCACTCTTCCTGGAAGGCGACGCCGGCGTCGGCAAGACCGAAATCGCCAAGGTGCTGTCCACAGCGCTGGATGCCGATTTGATCCGCATGCAGTGCTACGAGGGCTTGGACGTCAACACCGCCGTCTACGAATGGAATTACGCCGGGCAAATCCTGCATCTGCGTCTGATGGAGACCGAAGGCCTGGCGCGCGAACGGATGGAGAACGAACTCTTCTCCCAGCGCTTCCTGCTCAAGCGGCCCCTGCTACAAGCCATTGAACAAAGCCGCGATGGCAAAGCGCCGGTCCTCCTGATCGACGAGCTCGACCGCTCCGATGAAGAGTTCGAGGCTTTTCTGCTGGAGCTGCTTTCCGATTTTCAGATTTCGATTCCAGAGTTGGGCACGATCAGCGCCAGCGTGCCGCCGGTCGTGGTGGTGACCTCGAATCGCACGCGCGAGATCCACGATGCCTTGAAGCGCCGCTGCCTCTACTACTGGATTGATTATCCCCACTTTCATAAGGAACTGCAGATCGTCGAACGCAAGGCGCCGGATGTCGCCCCCATGCTGGCGCGGCAGATCACCGCCTTCATCCAGGATATGCGCTCAATGGAGCTCTTCAAGAAGCCGGGCATCGCCGAAACGCTGGATTGGACCGCTGCCTTGATCGCGCTCGATCAGAACGAACTGTCGCTGGAGACGGTGCAGGACACCTTGGGCGTGATCCTCAAATATCAGGATGATGTTGAAATGCTCGATCCCGCCACGATTCAAAACATGCTCGACCGCGCCAAAGTCGAGGCGCAGCGGGCGGTCTAAGCCGCCGCGCAAGTCTCCCCCTCCCTGACTCGTCGGATGCCCGCCATAGAGATGGCGGGAAGGGGGCCGGGGGATGGGGTTGTTGCACTCGCAATGTAAACAGGGGCGATTCTGTGAACCGCCCGTTGACGAGAATAAAATGAGCAAATCCGACGACCAATCTCAAAACGGCCCGATCAAGGGCCTCTTTCTCGGTCCCGCTGACGCGCCCTACGAGTATCGTGGCGGCAAGCTGACGCATAACCTCATCCTCTTCGGGCGGGTCTGCCGCGCGCTGGGCATGAACGTCACCCCCAACCGCATGATGGAAGTCGGGCGGGCATTGGCGCATATCCAGCTGGGGCGCAAACAGGACTTCTATTTCACGCTGCGCAGCCACTTGGTCAACCATCGCCGCGAATTCGCCTACTTCGACGAAGCCTTCGAGATCTTCTGGCGCCGGCCCGCCGACGGCTTCACCACCTTGAATCTGCAATCGCTGGGTGAGGAGCGGCGCAAGAAAAAAACGCAGTTCCTGCCGCCTTTGGAATCCAGCACCAGCGAGAACGGCGCCAATACGGAAGAACTGGATTCGAGCATGATCGCGCTGGCGCCGACCTACAGCCGGCAAGAGCGCCTGCGGCACAAAGACTTTGCCGAGATGACGGCGCAGGAATTGGAGATGGCGAAGCGCGTCATCGCCAAAATGCCGGAGTCGCTGGGCATGCGCCGGACGCGCCGGTATGAGAGCGGCAAGGGGCGCGCGATCAATATGCGCCGCCTGATGAAGGACATGATCCGCAAAAGCGGCGACGTCACGCAATTGCCGACGCATCGGCGCAAGGAAAAACCGCGGCCAGTTGTGCTACTCTGCGATATCAGCGGCAGCATGGAGCGTTATACGCGCGTGCTGCTGCATTTCATGCACACGCTGGCCGGCTCGCTCTATCAGGTCGAGTCCTTCGTCTACAGCACCGATATCACGCGTATCACGCGGCAAATCCGCCAGAAGAATGTCGATGACGCGCTGGAGGACATCGGCGGCACAGTCTTGCAGTGGGGCGGGGGGACGATGACCGGCGAATGCCTGCATCGCTTCAACTGGACCTGGTCGCGGCGGGTGCTGGGGCGGGGCGCGGTCGTGATCCTGATCACCGATGGCTGGGATCGCGGCGATATCCCGCTGCTGCATCGGGAAATGGCTCGCTTGCAGCTGTCGTGCCGCCGCTTGATCTGGCTGAATCCGCTGCTGGATGTGCCGGAATATGAGCCGTTGACGCGCGGCGCGCAGGCATTGCTGCCTTATGTGCATGACTTCCTGCCGATTACTAATTTGGCCAACCTGGAAGTGATCGTCAAGGCGCTGCAGAACCTGGCGAGCGCCCCGAGCGCCGAAGTCTATCGCCAGCGGTATCTGGCATGAAAGCGCAAATCACAAATCTGTAGGGGCGGGCCGGCGACTCGCCCGCGACCAAATCACAGACTGTAGGGGCGAGACTTGTCTCGCCCTCCCGCGCGCACGATAAATTGCAACAGGAGCCTCCCCCCATGCTCGACATCCTGCACACCATCAACCGCTGGCTGGCCGAAGAACGCGCCGTCGCCCTCGCCACAGTCGCCAAGACCTGGGGCTCCGCCCCCCGCCGCGAAGGCTCGAAGATGGGCGTCAACGCCGACATGGCCATGATCGGCTCAGTCAGCGGCGGCTGCGTCGAAGGCGCTGTCGTCGAAGAGGCGCTCGCGGGCTTGCGTGACGGCACGCCCCGGCTGCTGAAATTCGGCGTGGCCGACGACATGGCTTGGGAGGTCGGCTTGACCTGCGGGGGCAGCATCGAAGTCTTCGTCGAGCCCCTGGATTCGCTCTGGTGGGACGCGCTGGCGCAGCTGGCGCAAAACGACAACTTCGGCGTGACCGTCACCATCATGGATGGCGCGCAAATCGGCGAGAAAGTCTTGCTCGATGGCGCCGGCGAGGTCCTGTTTCGCACCGCCGGGCTTGACGATGGCTTGCTCGCGGCGATGAAAGCGGCGGCGGCGAATGCCAACAAGACCGGCATGATGGCGATGGGCGAGACGCGCGTCATGATCGACCAGCAGATCGAGCGCCCGCATCTGATTCTGGTCGGCGGCGTGCATGTGGCCATCCCGCTTCAGGCCATGGCCAGGCAGGCGGGCTTCCGCGTGTCCATCATCGATCCGCGCGCGGCTTTCGCCTCGGAGGAGCGCTTCCCCGAGGTCGCCAATATCTCGCATAGCTATCCCGACAAAGCCTTGTCCGCGCTGGGCTTGGATCGCAGCGCCTATCTGGCGGTGCTGACGCATGACCCAAAAATAGACGACAAAGCCCTGATAACGGCGCTGCCGGCGAATATCCCGTACGTCGGCGTTTTGAGCAGCGGCAGGACGCATCGACAGCGCGTGGCGCGGCTCAAAGAAGCCGGCTTGAGCGACGACTTGATCGCGCAAATTCGCACGCCCATCGGCATTGAGATCGGCGCGCGCACGCCAGAAGAGATCGCCGTCTGCATCCTGGCCGAAATCATCGCCGTGCGCAACGGAGCGAGCGATGAACTTCGGTGATGTAACGATAGACGACGCCGTCGGCGCGATCCTGGCGCATAAGCTCTACGACGACAGCGGCAAACTCATCTTGAATAAAGGGCATCGCCTGCGCGCGGATGACCTGCCGGCCCTGCGCCGGCTGCGGCTCGAGAAGGTCACGGTGATGCGCTTGAGCGATGCTGATCTGCACGAAGACGCGGCGGCACAGCGGATTGGCGCGGCGGTGGCGGGCGCCAACGTTCGGCTGCGCGCGCCCGGCGTCGGCCGGGCCAATCTCACGGCAGCGACCCGCGGCGTCTTGCATGTCGATGTGCCAAAACTCGAGCTCATCAACAATATCTACGACGGCATCACCATCGCCACCCTGCGCGAATTCAGCCTGGTCGACGCGCGCGACATGCTGGCCCTGGTCAAGGTCGTGCCATTTGGCGTGCCAGCCGCCCGCGTTGTCGATGTCGAGCGCATCGCCGAAGCCGGTGGCGCCGTCTTAAAAATCAAGCCCCTGGAACGCAAACGCGTGGCGCTCATCGTCACCGGCACAGAGGCGACCCGCGCCCGCCTGCTGAAGAGTTTCCACGAACCAGTGCGGCGGCGCATCGAAGGCTGGGGCAGCGAGCTGCTGGCGCCAACGTTCGCGCGGCACAATGCCGAGTCGATTGCCGAGGCGATTCGATTCTATAGCGACGCCGACATGATCCTGGTCGCGGGCATCTCGGCCATCATCGACCGCGAGGATGTCGTGCCAACGGCGCTGCGGCTGGCCGGCGGCAGCATCACGATCTACGGCGTGCCGGTCGATCCAGGCACGCTGCTGATGCTCGGCTACCTGGGCGAGGCGCCGGTGGTGGGCGCGCCCGGCTGCGTCAAATCGCCCAAAACCAACGTCATCGACTGGATCCTGCCCCGCCTGCTCAGCGGCGAACGCCTCACCCGCGCCAATCTGGTGTCGATGGGGCACGGCGGCTTGCTCAAAGACATCGCCGAACGCCCCATGCCGCGCAGCAAAACGGATTAACGATGCAACCCCCACAATCCGATTGCTGTAGGGGCGATTCTGTGAATCGCCCGCAATTCGGCGCGATCATCCTGGCGGCGGGCTTGTCCTCGCGCATGGGCGAGAACAAACTGCTGCTGCCCTGGCGCGACGGCAGGCCGATTGTCCGCCATGTCGCCGCCAAGTTCGTCCGCGCATCCCTTGAGCCCGTTCTGGTCGTCACCGGGCGCGATGCCGAGCTCGTGCGCGCGGCCCTCTCCGACCTTGATGTAACCTGCATTCACAATCCCGATTACGCCACCGGCGAGATGCTTTCATCCGTGAAAACGGGCTTGCGTGTGCTTCCGAGCGACTTGGGGTCGCGTAGATACAGACCCGTCGTGGCAGTTTTCTTGCAGCCAGCCGACATGCCCTGCCTGCCCGAAGAAGTGATTCGGCAGTTGCTGTCGGCGCAAGAGCCGGGCTGGAGCGTGGCGCCAGAATACGAGGGCACGCGCGGGCATCCCGTGCTGCTGGATCGGGCGCATTGGGCGGCGATGCTGGATTTGCCGGCCGGGGCGCGACCACGCGATGGGCTGGGGCGTCTGCGGCTGGTCGAAGTGGATGACGCCGGCGTGCTGCTGGATGTGGACACGCGGGAGAGTTATGCGCGCTTGCTGAAATCGACCGGCTTCACTGACCGACCCTGACTAACACAATGATATAATCTTTTGAACTGCGAAGCGGCAATACCAACCGACTGTAGGGGCTTGCCTTGACTCGCCCGCCCGCCAACCAACCGACTGTAGGGGCTTGCCTTGGCAAGCCCGCCCGCCAACCAACCGGCGGTAGGGGCGATTCTGTGAATCGCCCACGAACCAAAGGCGATCAATCATGGCAAAAATCCGCAACCTGCACCAAGCCAAGACCAACAAAAAAGACGAATTCTAGACTCAGCTCGCCGACATCGAAAACGAGCTCCGCCATTACACCGCGCGCTTTCGCGGGGCGGTCGTCTACTGCAACTGCGACGACCCGCGCGTGAGCAACTTCTTCCATTACTTCGCCTACAACTTCCGCGTCCTGGGATTGAAGAAACTGATTACCACCTGCTACAAGAATCAACAGATGGACATGTTCAGCCAGCACGACGCCGAGCGCGCGATCTGGCTGGAATACGACGGCACCGAGAACGAAACTGGCGTGCCTTCAATCGAAGACATTGGCATTAACACCCTCGAAGGCGATGGCGATTTCCGCAGCCCCGAGTGCATCGAGCTGCTAAAGCAGGCCGACATCGTGGTGACGAATCCGCCCTTCTCGCTGTTTCGGGAGTACGTGGCGCAGTTGATCGAATACGACAAGAAGTTTCTGATTATCGGGCATCAGAACGCGATTACATACAAGGAGATTTTTCCGCTGATTAAAGACAACAAATTGTGGCTTGGCTATGGTTTTCGTGGCGGGGCTGCCCACTTAATTGCGCCAAATTACGAAGATTACGCTGTGGCTACCGACCGCGGAGAAGGAATGATTCGTGTTTCTGGTGTTCACTGGTTCACCAACCTAGACCACAAGAAGCGGCATGAGGACTTGATTCTGTGGAAGCGCTACAATCCGGAAGAATTCCCGCAGTACGACAACTACGATGCGATTGAAGTATCGAAAGTCGTGAATAACCCGATGGACTGCGATGGGGCGATGGGCGTGCCGATTACTTTCTTGAACAATCACAATCCCGACCAGTTTGAGATTGAGGGTTTATCTTGGCTATTGCTTAGAGACATGTGGGCTGGCGAAAGTATGTCCAAAATCAACGGCAAGAGAAAGTATCGTCGGATTGTTGTTCGGCGGAGGACAAGTTGATATGCACCTGGCTTTTGGCAGGCCTAAGCAGAGGTATAGATGCTAGAGCAAATCATTGCAACGATTGTTGAGGGGTTGTCGACAACGATACTTACCGGCGCGATACTTGCTCCCCCGGCTTGGTTGATTAGGACAGCGTGTTCTCTGGCGATCCTTAAGAGAAAAGTTGAAGTGTCGAAGCGAAACACGCAATACTGTCAAAAACTTCATGAGGCTCTTGAAAGGCTTATTGCAAATCCTCAAAGTCAAGTTCTGAAAGCATACATTGCTTGCCTAGATGCAGATTTGCGGAGTAGAAGGTCTATCAACTATCGGCAACACAAGGTAAAACCGGAACTTGAAAAACTACTACAGCCAATCATTAGAGAATCGATGATACAATACGAAAAAGAGAAGTCTTATGAAAATACTAGGCGCCTGTAAGCAGGATTGTTTCCTATATTGTTTCGCAGGCCGCCGGCTGTCGTGGATAAGACCTTATCGCTAAAATACAAATACGAATTTGCGCGCAAATGCACGGAAGAACTGGCGTGGATATATGTTTTTCATTCCAACAATGCACGAGATTTCTTAGACAACTCTACTGTATTGAGATTTCTGCCATTTTCCATTAAGCAAAGGATATACAGTTGAAAACCCATTCCCCCGCCATCACCCTCCACCCCCTCGCCCCAGACTAAGACGCCGACCTCGCCACCCCCATCCGCCACCCCAACCCCCGCCACAACCCCAAAACCACCAACTCCCGCCCAGCCACAACCACCACCAGCGCCAGCCCCTCCCCCGCCAGCCCGCGAAAAACCGCATACACCAGCCCCGCGCCAATCCACGGCAGCGCGCCCAGCAGCAAATACCCGAGCACCCCCGCCAGCGCCGCGTCGCGCGTCGACCAATCAAAACTGCTCGCCAGCAAACCGATGATGTGGCTGCTCGCGAAGCTCTGCGTCAGGTTCGCGTAATAGACCGCCAGCAGCAGCAGGGGCAGCAGCACGAGGCGAACTTGCTCGATGCCAAATGCGACAGCGCCGGCCAGCGCGAAGAGCAGCATGATGACGCTTAAGCCGACCAGCCCCGCAATGCCGATGCCGAGCGACACCCGCGCCCCCCAGCGCAGCGGGGTGAAGTAAGCGCCGCGATGCAGCAGACCGCTCGCGAAAGACCAACTGGCCTTCAGCTGGCCCTGGGTCGAGGCGCAGATGAGATCGTAGGTATGCTGATGTTTCTCGCGATAGATGCCGCGGACGATCTCGCCGGTGGCATAAGCGCCCGCCAGCCAGATGACCGCCGGCAAAATTAGCGGCGCCGCGACCATCAGCGTGATCATGCCGATCGGCACAGCCAGGACGAGCGCCAGCAGCTGCGGCGCCATGACAAAGAGCGGTATCGCCAACAGGCTCGCGAGCAGCCACAGCGCAAGCGGACGCCGGCCCCTGGTCGGCTGGCGGGCGGGCGGCTGAAACTGGCTGGCGCGCCGGAAAATCGGATCGTGAATGTCGGCTTCGGCAATCGCCCGCCACAGACGCCAGGACAACACGCTCAGAGCGCTCCCGCTAGAGTACGGCCATTGCGCCTATGTTATCGAAAGACGGATTCGCGTCCAAGATCGCCGCTCAGACGAGCTCTAGGGGCTTGCCTTGGCAAGCCCGCTATCTTGCCCGACTTGCCTGGTATTGCCTCGGCGCCCTCGCTGTCCTAGGTGTCCTCGGTGGTAAAGTTTTTGGGTTCAACCGACAGCGCTAGGCTGCCAGCAACGCGGTAAGTCCTCGCATTAGGGCTCGTAGGTCATTTCCGGCTGCGCATGATGCAGCAGCACATCAATAGTCAATGCCAGCGCCGCGCTGCTGACCGCGCCGCGAACCGCCGCCTGGACGACCGAAGCCACATCGACGACGCCCGCCTCCATCATGTCGACGATGACGCCGCTGCGAACGTCCACGCCATGGCCCGCGGGCGCGCCCTCCAACTCCGCGACTTTGGCGGAATCAAAGCCGGCGTTCTGGCAGATCGCGCGGATCGGCGCCTCTAATGCCCGATGCAGGATTCGTCTGGCCGCCAAAGCGTCGCTGTCGGCCGCTGATCCCGGCAACGCTTCCAAGGCCTCGCGGCAAGCCAGCAGGGCGACCCCGCCACCTGGCAAGCGCCCGTCGCGGATGGCGCGGCGCAGCGATTTTGCCGTCTCTTTGGCGCTGGCGATGCGGCTGTCCATCCGCGCCGGGATCGCATCGCCGATGCGCAGAATGGCGACGCCGCCCAAGAGCTTGCCGATACGCTCGCGCAGAAAAGTCTCGGTCTCTCTGTCGGTCGCGTACTCGACGAGCTCCAGCAAATCGGCCAGATGCTCGGTCAGCGCCTGCTGATCCTCGTCGTCCGAGACCAAGCCAAACATCGTGCGCTCCACCCAGACCTGTTTGGCTTGCCCGAAATGGCTCTTCCCGCCGCGGCTGCCCCCCTCTGTCCCCCTAAGGTCGTGGGGGGATGACGGTAATGGCTCTACAGAACTCCCCTCTCTGACACTTCGGGGAGGGGCCGGGGGTGGGGTTAGGGGGCTGGAAAGCGTATCGCCAGCCGCCTTGAAAAGCGGAATCGCGCCGGTGATCACCGCCATATCGCTCAAATGGGCGCGCCTTTCGTCATCGGTGCTGCCCGGCGTCTTCACAGCGATGACGCGGAATTCCTCCGGCTTCTTGTTGGAGAGGATGAAACTGATGACAGCCTCGGAGAAGCGCTCGCCGACCAGCAGCAGCGATTTCGCGCCCGCCCGCATCAGCATGTCGATGACCGGCAGCAGCGATTGTGGGTCGTCAATGGCGAGATCGCTGAGCAGGATGGCGGGGTCTTTCATCACGATGCGATCCGCCTCTTTGCCGCCGCGCAGCATCCCCCGCGAGACCGCGCCCCGCTTCCAATACATGCCCTTCATATAATCGCGCTCGATGACGCGCCGATGATTTCGCCGCACATCCAGCTGCCCATGCTCGCCGATGAAATCGAAGATCTCGCCCAGATGCTCCGCCAGTTCGCGGTCGTGGCAGACGCATTCCGCCAGCTGCGCCAGTTCTTCGCGTCCACCGATTGGAACCGTCATGTCGTCCAGCGCGGCCAGCACGAGCGAAAGGCCTTGCGTCAAATGCTCGCGCAGGCGCATGGCATTGCCGCCGGCCGCGATGTACTTCAGCCCGTCGTTGGTGATCGACTGGAAGATGAGAGCGGCGGTCGCCGTGCCATCGCCGCAGTCTTCATACAGCCGCCAGAGAACGTGCCGCAGCAGCATCGCGCCCATATCGGCGTCGCGGTCCGGCAAGTCGCTGATTCGCCGCGCGATGAGCGCCCCTTTGTCCAGCAGCTCCGGCGGCTTGCCATCCAGCGCTTGACTCGCGGCCACCATCCGCGGAATCGGACCAAGGGTCGGCCGAATCGCCTCGACGATCAGGTTGATGCCGCGCTGCAGGCTGAGTGAAGCGTCCGGCTGAAAGACCAGGCGATCTGGAGGGGCGGAGGAATTGGTGTTTGTCAACCGCGGATCGCCCCTTGCGTGAGGCCCGCGATGATCTGCCGCTGCATCAAGAGGAAGACGATGATGATGGGCAAGGTAGCCAGGAATGAGCCCGCCATTATCGCGCCGGTCTCGACCTCGTAAGGTCCGTCCATTGTGGCGATGCCGTTGGAAAGCAAGTACTTGGCGTCATCGTGCAGGACGACCAGGGGCCAGAGAAAATCGTTCCAGGTCCAGACGAAGGTGAGAATGCCGACCACGCCCAGCGCCGGGCGCACCAGCGGCAGGATGATGCGGTGGAACATGCCGAGTTCCGAGGCGCCGTCGATGCGGGCGGCGTCCATCAATTCATCGGGCACCGACTCGATGTATTGGCGCATGAGGAAGATGTTGAAGACGTTGACCATGCCGGGCACGATGATCGCGAGATAATTATCCACCCAGCCGAAATCGCGCATCAATAGAAATAGCGGTATCAGCAGCATGTGGAAAGGCAGCGTCAAAGTCGCCAGCACCAGGAAGAAAAAGAAACGCTTGAAACGGAAATCGTATTTGGCGAAGGCGGCGCCGGCTAACGCAGCCAAATAGACGCCGAGAATGGTGCGGATGCTGGCGGTGAAAATGGTGTTGCCATACCAGCGCACATATTCTGTTTTCTCGAATAGCGTGTGGAAATTGTGCATCGTCCATTCGCGCGGATACACCGTCACCGGCAGCTTGTACAGGTCGCCCTCGCGGCGGAAGCTGGCGGAAATCATATAGACGAAGGGAATCGCGCAGAGCAAGACGCCAATGAGAACAATGGTGTTCATCGTCATGACACTGACCCGGCTGGCGCTCATTGGGCTTTAACCTTTCCGCCTGAACATAGCGGCGCCTCACACCTTCCACAGCCGGAACAAGAGCAGCTGCATGCCGGTGATGATGAGAATAACCACGGTCAAGATATAACCGATCGCCGACGCATAACCCATTCGGATATTCAAGAAGCCCATGTCATAAAGATACATAAGCGGGAACAAGCCGCTATCGAAGGGACCGGTGTTGGGGAAATCCAATAGCAGGTAGGGCTGGCTGAACAGGCTGAACGAGCCGATGCCGCCGGTGACGACCACGAACACAAATACCGGGCGTAGGAAGGGAATGGTGATATGCCAGAAGACGCGGACGGTATTCGCGCCATCAATGCGCGCCGCTTCTTTCAGATCAGCAGGCACATTCTGCAAGCCGGCCAGGAAAAAGAGCGAGTTAAAGCCGACCCAAGTCCACAAACCAAGAATGATGAGCGAGGGCATCACGAGATTGGCGTCGCGGATCCAGGCGGGACCTTCAATGCCCAGCTGCGCCAGCGCCGAATTCATCCAGCCAAAATTCTGGTCGTAGACGAATCTGAATATCCAGCCGACGACGACCGCCGAGGTGATATAGGGCGCAAAGAAGGCTAATCGCCCCAATATTCGGAAGCGTATGTTCGGCGAGTTTAGCGCCAGCGCGACAGCCAGCGCCAGCGGCATCTGCACCAGCAAGGTGCCCAGCCAGAATTCGGCGCCATTGATCATGGCCGCCCGAAAGCGCTTGTCCTTGGTCAGCAGGCGCTCGTAATTGGCCCAGCCCTTGTATTCGAGCACGACCCCGCCGCCTTCTTCCGCCTGTTGGAAGCCGCGCGTGCGCTGGAAGCTCAAGAAGAGGGCGTGGCCGGCCGGGTAAACGGTGAAGACCGCGAATGACAGCAGAAAGGGCGCCAGGAAGATGTAGGGGATGACCTTGCGCTGGTTGCGCGACCACCAGTCCGCGATGGAGAAGGGCTGTGATTTGTCAGCGGTCGTCAATGTGTGAGCGGACAAACAGCGATATCCTTGCTGCGCTAACGACTAGAGCCGCATACGCATATTGTAGGGGCGTCTCGCCGAGACGCCCGAATACTCGCATTGTAGAAGAAGGGCGTTACGGCGAAACGCCCCTACAGTTTGTCAGCCAATTCTACTTGCTGAACTCGAATTCTTCGATTGCTTCTTCCAGCGCGGCGCGCGGATCAGCATCCGCCTCGAAGACCGGATCCATGACCAGGCGATTGACGATATCACCGAACAAGCCCCAGTAAGGATCGACGTTGACGACGGCCATTTCGGCGGCCGCCTCGGCGATGAATTGACCTGGTACCTGCCCGCCGAAGTAATCATCCGAGCGCAGCAATTCCTCGCTATCCCAGACCGGCGTATAGGACGGGAAGAGGTTCATGCGGCGGAAGGCCAACAGCGAACCCTCGGCGGTGATATTGCAGACGCGGATGAACTCATAGGACTCCGGCTTGTTCTCGGAGGCGGCGGTTATGCCCATGCCGGTGCCGCCATAGGGCGAGGTCTTGGGGCTGTCCGGGCTCCATTTCGGCAGGTGGCGCATCCGCCAGTTACCTTCCAGGTCGGGGATGTTCTGCTTCATAAAGCCTTGCAACCAGGGCGCGCCGTACATACTGACTAGGGCGCCATCGCCATGCAGCCCCCACCAGTCGGCGTCCGATACCAGGAACAGGCCGGAATCGACGTGCGCCTTCTGCCAATTCAAGATGTCAACAGCCAAGTCGTCGTCCAGCACCGTTACATTGCCGTCGCCATCAAAGAATTGGCCGCCAGCCGCGTTGAGGACGTTGTTCAATTCGCGCCAGCTGCCCGCGCCGCGGTCAAACGTCGTCAGCGCCGTGCCCGAATCTTGTACCGGACCGCCCACTTGCTCGATCCATTCTTCCCAACTCACTGGCGCTTCGGCGTCAACGCCCAGCTCTTCCATGACGTCACTTCGGTAGAGCATCAGCAGCGGGTTGACTTCGTTGCCGACGCCATAGATGTCTCCGCGCACCGTCCAAGGCGCGGTGGCCGAAGGAAGCGAGAGATCGTCGAGATGATCGGCCAGCCGGTCGTTAAGCGCGCGTATTGGCTTGGCGCCTTCTTCGCGCACATATTGACCAAGCACTGAGTTTTCAATATCGACGAGATCGGGGATGTTGCTACCGGCGACGAACACCGCGACCAGCTTGGGCCAAAGTTCTCCGCCCGGGGTCAGTTCGAGGTTGAGGTTGACATTGGGGTGGGCTTCCGTCCAGATTTCAGCGATGACATCTTCCATCCACTCTTCACGATTAGTAGCGAAACCCCAAAGATCGAGGTTGACTTCTTCAGCTTGAGCGCGGGCTACCCCCCCCCCGCGCGCCGCCTCCAATTCTTACTCATTGTCACATACAGCACATGGTACTAATGACTATAATGAAAGTGGCAATGAGAAAGGCAGTGTATCGAATTGGGTTGCCATTCAATTAGCCAATTTCAGTTTCACCACAAAGACACCGAGGACACAAAGAAAAGACACATTTCCCATACGATTCTTGGCGCCCTCATTTTTTCTTGGTGTATACGGGCTGTGTCTACGCGCCCCCGGTGGTAAAGTTTGTTTCAACCGAAAAGGATACACTTCCAAGATTGGGGCTAAATGCTTCAACCCACGATCATCACATTGCCGCCAGAGCGCTGGCGCGACGCCAAGCAGCTTCGCCTGGAAGCCCTGCAAACCGAGCCGACTGCCTTCGCATCGAGTTACGATGATGAACTGGCTTTCCCGGATGAGGTCTGGATCGCCCGCTCAAACTCGGCCTGCGAGCGTGATGGGAATATGGCCTTCTTTGCTGAAGTCGATGGCGAACTCGTTGGCATGGCCGGGGCGCACTGGTCTTCGAAAGCCAAACTGCGCCACGTGGCCCAAGTCTACGGCGTATACACGGCGCCGGCCCAGCGGGGCAAGGGGGTGGCGCTGCGATTGATGCGCAGGCTCCTCGCCGAGCTTCGCTCAATGGGGCAGATCGAGAAGGCGAGCCTGATGGTCTACACCGAGGCGCTGGCGGCGATTCGGCTTTATGAGAAGCTGGGCTTTGCAATAGTCGGCACGGCACAGCGGGAAGAGAAAGTCGACGGGCGCTACTACGATCTGCATTACATGGAGCAATTTCTCAGCTAGCCGCCCAGGCAATACGCTTTCCGCTCCGCTGCGTTGATCTCCCCTTCCCTAGCTCGCTGGGTGCGCGTAGACACAGCACTACGGCAAGGGGCCGGGGGATGGGGTGAAATCTGCCCGCTTTTTGTCTGCGCCCTCTGCGTTCTCTGCGATTCAATAACCCTACTGCTTCACCGCGCCGATGGTCAAGTTGTCAAGAATTTGATTCCTTCCCGCCACGAAAATCAGCACGATCGGCAGCGTGGCGATGAAAGCCCCGCCCAGGATCATGCCATATTCGATCTTGTACAAGCCCTTCAGCGTCGCCAAGCCGACTGGATAAGTGAATTTCTCCGGCGTGCGCAAGACGATCAGCGGCCACAGGTAGTCGTTCCAGGCGGCCAGAAAAACCAGCACGCAGAGGATCGACAGGGCGCCGCGCGAGAGCGGTATGCCGATGCGCCAGAAGAGCCCCCATTCGCTGGCGCCGTCGATGCGCCCGGCATCGAGAAGTTCCTGCGGAATCGATACCATCGCCTGCCGCATGAAAAAGGCGCCAAACGCGCTGACCGAGCTGGGCAGGATCACGCCAAGGAAACTATCCAGCAAGCCCAGGCGCACGATCATCTGGAAAAGCGGCACAAGCGTCACCTGGAAGGGAATGGCGAAGGTGAAGAGCAGAAAAATGGTCAAGAAGGTCTTGCCGCGGAATTCGTATTTGGCGAAGCCCCAGCCGACCATCGAGGCGAAGAGCAGCGTCAAGGCGCTCTGGCTGACGGCGATGACGACGCTGTTGCCCATCTGCCTCAAATAGGGGATTTCCTCGCCGCTCAGCAGCCTTTCATAGTTGTTGAGCGTCGGCTCGGGCGCCAGCAGATTGACGGGCCAGGAGAATAGCTGTCCGTTGGTTTTGAAGGAGCCAGTGAACATATACAGGAAGGGGATGCCGACCAGCAGGGCGAAGACGAAGAGAATCGCGTAAAGAAGCGTCGCTTCCAACAGCTTCAAATAGAGCGATTTGCGCTCGGTGGCATCCGGGTGGCGCGATATGGCCAGTCTCACGCGTTTCAATCCTCGCGGAAGGCGCGAATCAGGACCAGCTGAATCACGCTCAAGACCAGAATGATGACGGCGAGCGAATAGCCAATGGCTGAGGCGTAACCCATCTTGAGCTCGCGGAAGCCACGGGCATAGAGATACATGGTCATCGTCATGCCGGCGTTGTTGGGGCCGCCCTCCATTCCAACCAGAATCGCGGGCTCGGCAAACAAATTGTAAGAGCCGATGATGGCGACGGTCAGTACGAAGGCGAGGATGGGACGCAGCAGCGGCAGAGTAACGTGCCAGAAGACTTGCCAGCGGGTAGCGCCATCGACGCGCGCCGCTTCTTTCAGCTCAGGCGGGATATTCTGCAAGCCGACCATGAAATAAATGGCGTTGATGCCAGTCCACTTCCAGGCCCCCAGCAAGATGACCGCCGGCATGATCCAGCGCGCCTCGCGCAGCCAGCGCACGTTTTCCAAGCCCAGAGGCGCCAGCAGCAAGTTATTGATCAAGCCATACTGCTCTTCAAAGACCAGGCCGAAAATGATGCCAACAACGACTCCGGCCGTGATATTGGGCGTGAAATAGAGAAAGCGGAAGAACTCGCGGAGCCGCAGCTTGGGGCTGTGCAGGATCAGCGCCAGCAGCAAAGCCAGCGGCACGATAATGAGAATGCTGCCCAAGGCGTAATAGGTGGTATTGGCAAGCGCCTTGATGAAGAGGGCGTCTTTGCTGACCAGCCGGACGTAATTGTCAAAGCCGATGAAACGGGGCGCCTTGTTCAAGCCGACCTGGCGGTAGAAGCTCAGCTGCAGCGATTGAACGACCGGGTAAAGAAAGAAGATGGCGTAGCCGATGAAGAAGGGGCTGATGAAGAGATAAGGCGCGATTTTACGACCGCGTCCAAACATCGCAGTTCCTCAAGTGAAAATGAAAATTGGTGGCGAGCCGAAGCCCGCCACCACTAGCTTGAAGTAGACCTAACTTTCGAATTCCATCTCGTCGCGGATGGTATTGGCGATTTCGGTGAAGACCTCTTCCGGACTGCGGTTGCCGTCGATGATGTCTTGGAAGGCGGCAGAGTACAGGCTGTTCAACTGTGATCGGAATGCGCTTTGCCATTGCGGCGGCGCCTCCGGCCCCACATCAGCGAAGAGGGCGCCCAGGTCTTGGCCCGAGAAATACTCGTCTGCGGCATGCAAGCGCTCATCGGCCATCGCCGGAATGTAGGGTGGCCACAATGTGGTCAACTCAAAACGACGCACGTTGCCTTCTATCGAAAGCATGGCAAATTCCAGGAAGCTAAGCGCCTCTTCGACATGATCGCTTGTCGCGACTACGGTGGCGCCGGTGCCACCATATACGCTGGTGCGGCGGCCGCCATCTTCAAAGGCTGGCAGTGGCGCCGCTTTCCACTTGCCCGCAAGTTCAGGCGCGTTGTCCTTGAAGAAGCCGCCATACCAGTCAGCGCCGACCATCGAGATCAGCGTGCCATCCTTGAAGGCCGCCCAAAGCGCGTCACCCGCTGGCGTCTGGGCTGCGATGCCTTCGTCTTTCAGAGTCAGCAGCCAGTCCATTATCGCAATTGATTCTGCGGAATCGATTGTGACTTCGCCATCGGCATTGAACCAGTCGGCGCCTTGCTGCCGCAGCAGTACCACCGGCAAGCGTGCGAAAATTGGCAGTGGTACGACATCTGGATTCTCAGCCACGATGGCGCGCGCGGCATCCGCGAAGTCATCCCAAGTGACGAAGTCTTGCGGGTCAAAACCGGCGCCCTCCCAGATATCGGCGCGGTAATAGAGCACGACCGGCGTCAAAGCGTGTTCAATGCCGTATATCGAACCCATTGAGGTGTAGAGCGCTTGCCGGGCGCCGACCAGATTCTCGGTATGGCCGCCCTCATCGAGCAGCGCGTTCAACTCGATGAAGCCCGGGTCGCCACCGCCGCGCAGGAAGCCGCCGAAGCGCCCTTGCTCAACATCGGCGATATCGGGCGCGCCCACGCCACCGGACTGAATCGATATTTGCAGGCGATCGTGCATATCGGTATAGGCGATCTCCACTACGTTGAGCGCGAAATCGGCGCTGACTTCGTCGGCATAACGCTCGGCTTGCTCGCGGAACCAGCGGGCGTGCGTGTTGACGAAGGTCCACAATTCCAGCTCCTGCGCCGCAACAGGCGCAACCGCGCCGAACAGCATCACGCCGACCAATAACAGAAGTAAGACTTTCAGCTTTTTCATGACACCCTCCAATTGGTGACTTTGAGACATGAAATGATCCGCGTGTAACTTCGCGGCGTCGCGCGCAATCTTGAGGATTTTATCACGTCTGCGTCAAAAGCGACAAATTCTGATTGGTCTCAAGCCTTGATCGACCCGCTGGTCAAGCCGCTGATGAACTGACGCATCGCCACCGCGAAGACGCAGAGCAGCGGGATCGACGAGATGACATAGCCGGCGAATAACGTGCCCCAGTCGGTCTCGAAATCCGACGAGAACTGCATCAGCCCCATCGCCAGCGGCATCTTGTCCTTGTCCGTGATGGTCACCAGCGGCCAGATGAGGTCGTTCCAGGTGCCGATCAATGTGGTCATCGCCACGGTGGCAATCATCGGGCGCGCCAGCGGAACCGAGACGTAGATGAAGACCTGCCACTCTGCCGCGCCATCGACGTAGGCGGCGTCGAAGAGCTCTTGTGGCAGCGACTCGAAATAACTCCGCATCAGCCAGGTCGAAAGCACCAGCCCGCCACTGACCCAGACCGAAATCAGGGCGCCGGGCGTGTTGACCAATCCGAGATCGCGCACCAGCACAAAACGCGGCGCCAGCGTCAGCACGCCGGGCACCATTATTAACGTAATGAAGCCGAGGAAGAGCGCCGTCTTGAAAGGGAAATGAAAACGCGCGAAAACATAGCCGGCGACCGAGGCGATCACGGCGATAAGGCAAATGGTTGAGCCCGAGTATAAAACGCTGTTGACGATGAAACGCCAGATGATGCGGAAAGCCGATGAATAATTGCCCAGATGCAGCGGCAGCTCGGGCAGCCAGAAATTGTGATAGAACTGCGTGTTGCTCTTGAACGAGGTGATGACGACCAAGACCAGCGGGAAAAAGGTCACGACCCCGAAAGCCAGCAGCACCGCTTGAAAGGGCAGGTCGCGATTGGCGAAGCGAAGCCGTTTTCGTTTCATCACTGGCAAATCCCTGCAATCGAAAGCAACTGATTGAAAAGTGCTCCGCGAAACAATAGTACTGGAATCATCGAATGGGTGTAGGGGCGAGACTTGTCTCGTCCTCCACCGCCGTCCGTCCCCGGCGCGCCAGCACTGCATCTGTAGGGGCTTGCCTTGGCAAGCCCGTAACAGCCGTCCGTGCCCTAGGCATTGCTCCCGCCCGCCGATACGCGCAGATTGATGACCGTCAAAGCCAGCATGGCGACGAAAAGCACAACGCCAATCGCCGAGGCGTAACCGAATTCCAGGAAATGAAAAGCCGATTGATAAAGCTGCAAAGCCGGCACCATGCTGCTATAGCCCGGTCCGCCATCGGTCATCACCAGGAAGAGATCGAAGCGCTGCGTCATGAAGAGCATCGTCAGGATCATCGCCAGCGTGATCTGCCGCTTCGTCATCGGAATATCAATGTAAAAGAGCCGCCGCCAGAAACCAGCGCCATCAATAGCCGCGCTCTCGTGCACCTCCTGCGGGATGGTCTGCAAGCCGCCCAGGATGATGAGGAACTGCAGGGTGGGCAGCCAAGGAAACCGCACAAAAGCCAGCGCCCACATCACCGTCAGCGGATCGCCCAGCCAGGCATGCGTGTAGTCGTTTAAGCCGACCAGCTTCAAGCCTTCGTTGAGCAAGCCGATCTGCGGGTTGTAGATGAAGCGCCAGATCAAATAATTCAGAATCGTCGGCACGACCATCGGGAAGACGAAGATGATCTTCCACCAGTACGACCAGCGCGCGCTGCGCAGGTTGACGATCATCTCGGCGGCGAAGAAGGGCAGAACCGTCTGCATGATGACGCGAAAAAAAACAAAGCTGACCAGATTGGTGATGGCGACGCGAAAGGTGCGGTCGCTCAGCATGCGCTCGTAATGTTCCAGCCCCACGTAAAAGTGAACCTTGCCGCCGTTCCAGATGTAGAGCGAATTGTAAAGCGCGCTGAAAGCCGGCAGCCACTCGAAGACCAGCAGCATGGCGACCGGAATCAGCAGCGCCAAATAGAGCCACTTCGCCCGCCAGACCCGGATCGGCAGGGCGCTCTGGCTCGCGCGAAGGCTTAACGTGGCGCTTCGATCAGCGGATAGTCGTTGAAACATAGCGTATCGATGCTGTAAACGTTGTGCAATTGCCGGCGATAACCCAGTCGCCCCAACAGATCCGCTCTTCGAATGCAAACCGTAGGGGCTTGCCTTGGCAAGCCCGCTTCATAAATCCCAAACGCGCCAGAACGACGTCTGTAGGGGCTTGCCTTGGCAAGCCCGCTTCATAAATCCCAAACGCGTCCGCCACTACTCCAGCTGGAAGTCGCAGTTCCATTCGTTTTCGGCGATGACGACCCGCGCTTCGCGGCTCATCAGCCGGTCTTCTTCCGCGATCAGCGTCTCCAGGTCGATCTGGTCGGTGAAATATTCCTGCATCAGCCGGCGATGATCCTCGCCATAACGGCGGCTCAATCGCGGATCGGGATCCTTCAGCGCGCGGATCGGCAGCTCCAGGAAGGCGACCGTCGGCTTCAAGGCATCGGGCACATCCAGGCCAAACTGCGTCGGAATGCTGCGCGGCGAATCGGTGACGACGCGCCCCCATTGCGGCTGGGCGGTCATGTACATCAGGAAGTCGACCACTTGCGCCTCAATCCCTTCGCGGCGGGCGCGGTCGGTCACAGTGAAGCCTGCGGTGAAGCCGCCCACCAGATACGCGCTCTCGTTCTTCGCGGCGTGCGGGCTGGTGGTCTCGGTGACGGGCGGGAAGTAACTGATGCCCCAATTGAAGTCGGCGTCGCGCGTCACATTGAGCGTTTGGCTGGCGGCGTTGCCCAGCAGGAAAGGAACCTTGCCCGTGATGAACAGACGATAGGCTTCGTCCCAGGTCATCGTGGCGTAGCCGTCCACCCACATCGGTTCGAAATCCGCCAGCAGCTGAATCCAATCGGCGAAGGCGTCGTCATGGGCGCTGATCAAGCCGTTTTGGATCGCGCAGGCGAATTCGCGCTGGTTCAAGGCATGCCAACTGGCGCCGGGTTCCCACCAACTCTCGATGTGATCGATATACATGCTGGTCAGGCTGGTGCCATCGAACCAGTTGTAGGTATAGGGCGAAGCCGTGGACATGCTCATCGCCAGCGGCTCGTAGCCCGCCTCGGCAACCGCGCCCATCTCGGCGATCATCGTCTCCCAGTCTTCCCAGAGCGAGTAGGCGATATCGAATTCAGTATCGATGCCGGCCGCCGCCAGCATGTCGATATTGTAATAGAAGCCGACCGCGACCGCATTCACGGTCACGACATATTGATTGCCGCTGCCCGTGTGGTAGGTGGTGTTCCAGACGACCTCGGGGATGCTGTCCGCCCAGCGCTCGCTGCCCGGCGTCCCCTCGGGGATGTGCGGGTTGGGCGCCTCAATGTAATCATTCAGCGGCACATACCAGTCGTTGCCCTGCTCTTGCCAGACGCGGATGTAATTGTTGACGATGATATGCGGCTCGTTCTGGCCGTTGAAGACCGTGCTGCGCCATTGATCGCCGGAAATGTTGGAGGGCGTATCCACCAATTCCACGTTGACGCCCGGATTCGCCGCCTCATACTCGGCCACGAGCGTATTCATCATCTGCGGCGGATTCGGGTTGTTCTCCGTCGGCTCGTCGGGGTAATAGGCGCCCACGGTCACGAAGATGGTGATCTCGTCTTGCGCCAAGCCAGTGAACGCGCCGAACAGGAGTAGTAGAAGTGATAGTGCAAACAGCCGCTTAAACATAGCAGATTCCTTCCTGTACTTGATGCGAATGTCGATCGCTTAATGCGTGGTGGATTATAGCTTATCCATTCTCATTGCAAAAGATGGCGCTCTCTCGGGGCCCGGTGAACTCGGTGGAGGCGGCGCCGTCGCCGCGCTGGAATACATTTCTCTGCGTTCTCTGTGTACCCTCGGTGTCCTCTGTGGTGAAAAATGCTGCGTCAGTCCCGACATAGCGCGATTCCCAACAATTTCACCGCCACCCGCCCTCGATTAGGTCTCAGCGAGAAAACTGTGCAGCGCCGCGTTGAACTCCGCCGCTTTTTCGATGAAGGGCGTGTGCCCGCAGTCCTCCAGCAAGATCTCTTCTACGCGGCCGCCGGCCGCCGCATAATTGTCCAGCACCTGCCTGGTCTGCGCGATCATCGGCTGGGGCGGGCAGTCCTCATCGCCCGGCCAGCCCGGCACGACCCCCAGCTTGCCGAATGTCGCCAGGTCGAACATGGACATGTCGGCGATGACCTGGTCGCTGTCGCCGCGCAGCCACAGGACCGGAGGCTTCGGCTCAATGGCGTATAGGCGGCGGATATCGGGCTGATTATTCGGCGCCATGCCATTCAGCACGCCCCAGCGACCCGGCGCCACCCCAGGCCAATTCGCCGACGCCGCCGAATCGCCCGGGTAATCGCGCTCGCCAGTATGCGTTTGCAGCACGGAAGAGAGCAGGTCCTCTTCGCGCTCGGTAGTGAAGCCGGGCTTCCAGTAGAAATTATTCATCACCTGGCGCGGGCTCATCTCGCCATCGCCGCGTTCGCCCGCTTTCAGCAGCTGCGTGTATCCCGGGTTGGCGACCCCGCCGCCCGAGCCCGCCGCGTCCGCCGAGCAGAGCGTCCCCGCCGCGTCCTTCGTGCCGCCGAAGCCAAAGGGCGATACCGGCGCGATCAAGCTGGCGCTCAGCAGCCGGTCGGGCGCGCCCAGCAGCAGATTCCATAATACGCCGCCGCCCATCGAGTGGCCCACGACATGCGCCCTGGCGATCCCCAGCGCATCCATCAGCGCGACCAGGTCGTCGGACATATCCGCCAGCCCGCGCGCGCCATCGACGACCGCGGCCGCGTCGGCTTCCCCAAAACCGCGTTGATCAGGCGCGATGCAATTATACTCGGGTGGCATGGCCAGCATCGTCTCTTCCCAGAAAGTGGCTGAGGTCAGGTTGCCATGCGCGAAGATGACGGGCGACCCGTCTTCATCGCCGGCGACTAGCACGCGCGTCTTCAAGCGGTCAGTGGCGACCATCCTGGCCGCTATGCCGGGCAGTGTTGGAATGGACATGAGTTGCGCTCCTTTACTACTACATGTAGGTACACGCGCCGCAAAGCGACCGCCCACGCAAATTACCTTGCTTCCCACGTCGTTTGTAGGGGCGAGCCGGCGGCTCGTCCCTCCTACTCCCTTTCCCTAGCTCGCTGGGGCAAGGGGCCGGGGGATGGGGTGAAATCTGCCCGCAATGTAAGCAGGGGCAATTCTGTGAATCGCCCACAAAATACTAACTGGCGCAGCGTCAGGCAAATTCCCTTGCGCGGGCGTCATCGGCGTCCCTCTGTTTACAGTAACGCGGTCGCGGCGAATACGCCAAGATTGCCATCAGAATGGACCGTAGCGATCCGTCTGCGCCGGCCGGGCGAAAACCGTCGCGTCATAGCTGCGCCGCATGAGATCCCATTTCACCGCCGCGTAATCCGAATCCTCCGACAGATCGCGGTGCTCCCATGGGTCATTCTCCAGGTCATACAGCTCGCAGACCTCCTTTTGGTGATAAACCACCAGCTTCCAGCGGCGGTCGCGGTACATGCTGGCGTGGGTGGCGTCGGCGAGGTTGGCGGCCGCGTAATGCTCGCAGCGCACGAAATCTCGATGAGGCCCCGAAGCCTCGCCACCCGTGATCATGCCAGCGGTCGAACGCCCCTGAACAAAAGCCGGCACGTCCAGGCCCAGCAGCTCGTACAGCGTCGGCGCGATATCCACCAGTTCAACCATTTCATCGCTGACCTGCGGCTGAACCCGCCCGAGCCACGAGATCATCAGCGGCACGCGAACCAAGCCTTCATAAAAGCGGCAGCCCTTCAGCGCGAGCCCGTGATCGCCCAGCATCTCGCCATGATCGCTCATGAAGATGATGATGGTGTTCTCGCGCTGTCCCGTCTCGTCGAGGTAGTCGAGCAGCCGGCCGAACTCATGGTCGAGGAATTCGATCATGGCGTAGTAAGACGCCTGAATTTCCTTGTGCTGAATCTCATTGGGGTGGCGCGCGCGGTTCTGGAAGTCGATTCCCGCCGCCTCCAGCCGGCGCTGATGCGCGATGTCGCCAGCTTCAAAGTGGGCGCCGGGCAGCGACTCCGCGTCGTAGCGCCGGTAATATTCCCAGGGCGCGTCGAAAGGCGGATGCGGGTCGAAGGGATTGACGCTGAGCAGCCAGGGCTTGTCCGGCTCCCGGCTGCGCCTTATGAATTCAATCGCCTTCTCCGTGCACCAATGCGTCTGATGCAAATGCGGCGGAACGTTGTCACTCTCCGCCGTCGGCCGCATGAAACCGCCGAAACCCTGATGCTGATGCGAGTTGCGATAATCTTCCACCGAGTTGATGCCGCGCGGCCGCAAGACCGAATCGTGATCCACGCCCTGCGCCTTGATCCATTCCACATATTCGTTGCCGCGCTCGTTGCCGCCCTTGTGATCGTGGCTGTACTGGAAGTAATCGTAGCCATCGTCGACGCGCTCTTCGCGGCGGAGGAAGGCGCTGGCCAAGTGCAGCTTGCCGATCAAGCCACAGTCGTAGCCCGCGTCGCGCAGTACATGGCTAATCAGCCGATCTTCGTAATGCCGCGGGAAGTGGCGGAAACCGTTGCCATTGACCCCGATCGCGCTGGGATACATCCCCGTGAGGAAGCTGGCGCGGCTCGGCGTGCAGATGGGCGACTGGCAGTAAGCGTGCGTGAAAACGGCCGATTCCGCGGCGAATCGGTCGAGGCTGGGCGTGTTGATATGCGCGTTGCCCAAGCCGGCGATGGTGTCGAAGCGCTGCTGATCGGTGCAGTACCAGAGGATATTGGGGCGAGAAGACATGGATGGCGAGTCTCAAACGTGTATTTACCATAGCGTACAACATTTCACCGTGATAGCGAAATTGTAGACACACGCGCCGCAAAGCGACCGACCACGCAAAATTCATTGTGGCGCCGCAGCGTCAACTCCCCGTCCCTGGCTCGCTGGGGCAAAGGCCCGCGCCGCGTAGACACAGGCGGTCGGGGATGGGGGGGCGGCTAAACTCCCCTTCCCTCCTTGTGGGGGCAAAGGCCCAGGGGATGGGGGCGGCAGGCTTGGAACAGGTGAAATACGCGCTACAATTGTCCAAAGCCCAAATGTGAAGGAGCGATGACATGGTAGATTTCGGATTGGGATTGATGCACGGACCGCCGCAGGGCGATAACGAGCGCTTCCTGGCGGAGCTGGATGCGACCCTCCCGCAATTGAAAGGGAGCTTCCGCAGCGTCTGGATGACCGATCACTTTCAATGGGACGGTCAACCCACGTTTGAAGCCTGGACGGTCATGAGTTATATCGCCGCGCGCTACCCCGACTTTGAAGTGGGACCGATCGTCCTGGGGCAGAGCTACCGCAATCCGGCCCTGCTGGCGCTGATGGCGGCGACCTTGCAGGCCCTCTCCGGCGGCCGCTTCATCATGGGCATCGGCGCCGGCTGGAAAGAAGACGAATACCTCGCCTACGATTATCCCTTCCCGTCAGCAAGAGAACGGGTCCAACAGCTGGAAGAGACGATGATCATCCTGAAGAAGATGTGGGAAGAGCCGGGCAGGGTCAGTTATGAAGGCGCCCATTACCGCATATCCGATGCCTTTTGCGAGCCGAAGCCGAATCCCAAGATCCCGATACTGGTGGGCGGCGGCGGATACACCACGATGAAACACGCCGCCAAATACGCCGATATCTGGAACTACCCCGATTCGCCCCTCGACCGCTACCTGGAGCGCCAGCGCATCTTGCATCGACACCTGGACGACATCGGCCGCGACCCCGCTGCGTTGCAATGCAGCTGGTTCGGGCGGGTCGCCATCGGCGCGACGGAAGACGAGGCGGTCGCCCGCGGCTTGTCGCGCGAAAACAAGTGGACGCGCGAAAACGCCTTCGTCGGCACGCCCCAAGACATCGCCGAGCAGATGAACGCCTTCATCGAGCATGGCTGCGATTATTTCATCATCGATATCATCGGCGCGCCCGACGAAACCGTCCTCGGCATGTTCACCGAAGAAGTGATTCCCAAGTTGAACGGAGCCTAGCGCCATGAAGATCAAATGGTATGGACACGCCGCCTTCATCATCACCGCCAGCGACGGCCGCTCCGTCATCACCGATCCCTATACGCCCGAGACCTCCGGTTATCAGCCGATTCCCGATATTCCCGACGTGGTGCTCACCTCGTCGCTGAATGACGACTTTCATGACCGCTCGGACTTGATCCCGGGCGATCCCCAGCGGATCAATATGCTCGAGGTCGCGCGCGCGGGCGGCGAGACCGAGGCGGCTGGCTTGCGTTTCCGGGGCATCGAATCGAGCGAGATGTACGAGCACCCCTATCACGAGCCGGACAAATGCGCCATGTACCGCTGGGAAATGGATGGCATTCATATCGGGCACATGGGCGATGTCGGCAACCCCTTCACAGAAGAAGAAATCGCCTTCTTCGACGGGCTGGACGTCTTCCTCGTCCTGGCCGGCGACGTGCCAACGATTCGCCTGCCCGATCTCAAGCAGGCGATCGACCGCGTGGCGCCAAAGCTGGTCATCCCGATGCACTTCCGCACCCTGCGATACAAGCCGCGCAATATGCAGTGGATCACCGCCTTCCTGCAGCACTTCAACGATGCCGATGTCGATTTTCAGTCGGATTGGGAAGTGGAGCTGCGCCGCGAGGAGCTGCCGGCCTCGACGCGGGTGCTGGTCTTGACGCACGCGCTGTGAAACTGAACGCGCCATGTTTGCCGCTGCTTTGGCCGGTATGTTACGATAGAAGGAGAACCTGAGGAGGACCACAAATAGAAACGGATTGGACGCAAGCCATCGTCATGCTCGCCGCCATTTTCGGCATTTTCCTGTGGTTGCGCAATGACATACGGGACAATCGCAAAGAAATGGTCAGGCTGCGCAATGATATGAATCAGTTGCGCAATGACATGAAGGACGACATGAATCAGTTGCGCGATGAACTAACGAGCGATATCCGCCGCGTGGAAGGCAAAGTGGACAATCTGGACGGTCGCCTGCGCGCTGTTGAATCGGAACAGTCGCGGGTCGCCGGATTGCTCGAAGGCTTGGGATTGGCCGGCGTCTTGCCCGGCGAGCAGAGTTAGGAAGGCTGCCTCGCCTGTCCGAAGCGCGATTGGTTCGCTCCTGCGATTCCTATAGCCGCGCAAACGTATCCTTCAGCGTCGGATACAGAGACTGATAAATCGCATAGCGCTCGGCATAAATCTCGCTGTCTTCGCCCACCTCAACCCGTTCGCCCCTTTGAATCATCGCCGCGCAAGCCGAGGCCGCGTCGTCATAAAGGCCCGCCGCCACTGAAGCCAGAATCGCCGCGCCAAATGCCCCGCCCTCGGTCGTATTGATATTGACCAGGGGCGCGCCCAGCACATCGGCGATGATCTGCTGCCAAACCGCGCTCTTGGCGCCGCCGCCGCTTATCCGCGCCTCGAAGCGCTCTGGCAAGCCCGCTCGGGCGATCAGCGTGAAGCTGTCTTTCAAGCCATAAGCCACGCCCTCGAGCACGGCGCGCGTCATGTGGCCCCGCGTGTGACGCGTCGTCAAGCCGATAAATGCGCCGCGCGCCAAAGGATCGGGATGGGGCGTGCGCTCGCCCGTGAGGTAGGGCAGGAAGAAGAGCCCGTCGCTGCCCGCGGGAATCGCCGCCGCTTCCGCCAGCAGCCCATCGAAATCGAGATGGGGCGCAAGCGTGTCCTTGTACCATTGCAGGCTGCCAGCCGCGCTCAGCATCACGCCCATGAAATGCCAGGTATCGGGCACGGCGTGGCAGAAAGCGTGCAGCCTGCCCTCGGGCTCGTAGGCGTAGCGGCTTAGCGGGGCGAAGACGACGCCCGACGTGCCGACGGTGACGCCAATTGTGTCGGGCGCGACGCAGCCCATGCCAATCGCGCCAGCCGCCTGGTCGCCGCCACCGCCGCCGACGGGCGTGCCCGGCGCGAGCCCGGTTGCCGCCGCGCCAGCCCGGCTGATGGTCGATGTCACTTGCGTCCCTTCGTGCGCCGGGGGCAGCCAAGCGCGCGGGACGTCCAAAGCCGCCAGCACGTCGTCCGACCAGTCGCGGTCGGCGACATTCAGCAGGCTCGTGCCAGCGGCGCCCGCCAGGTCGGTGGCATAGCCGTCGGTCAGCCTATAGCGGATGTAATCTTTGGGCAGCAGGACCTGGTCGATTTTGGCGTATACTTCTGGCTCGTTATCGCGCACCCAGAGGAGCTTCGGCGCGGTGAAGCCGGTGAGGGCCGGGTTGCCGGTCAATTCGAGCAGGCGGTCGCCGCCGATGCGCTCGGTCATGAAGTCGCACTGCGCCTGCGTCCGCTGGTCGTTCCAGAGGATGGCTGGCCGGAGGACCTCGCCATTCGCGTCCAGCAGGACCAAGCCGTGCATCTGCCCGGTCAAACCGATGGCGCTGATGTCGCCGCCGCTCAAGCCGGAGTCGTCGAGGGCGGCGCGGATGCTGGCGCTGATGCCCTCCCACCAGTCGGCCGGGTTCTGCTCGCTCCAAAGCGGCTGGGGCTGGCTGATCGGCTGCGGCGTATTGGCGACGGCGATGACCGCGCCGGTTTCGTCGATGATCAGCGCTTTGGCGCCGGTCGTGCTGATGTCGAGTCCCATGAGGTAGGGCATGGTCTTGCCTTTCTGATTGTCGGGCGTCTCAGCGAGAAGCCCCTACAGCTATGTCCTTCAATTGCGCTCTGTAGGCACACGCGCGACAATGCCGCCGCCCATGCAAAAGGATTTGCGTCTCGCAATGTTTTTCTCCCCTTCCCTAGCTTGCTGGGGCAAGGGGCCGCGCCGCGTAGACACTGGCGGTCGGGGATGGGGTGAAATCTGCCCGCGAATAAAAAGTGGGCGAGGCGGAGACTCGCCCACGCGTCATAACCGATTTCGCCCTGTTCGCGGACGATTCACAGAATTGCCCCGAGAAATCATCATCACATGGTGGCTAGCGCACGCCCAGCAGAATATCGAATGTCAGCTGATCCAGGCGCTCGTAGGGCAGGCTGCGCGCGCCCAGGCTGGCGCGATCAAACTCGGTCGCTTTGAGTTGAGCGGCGGCTTCCGGGCTGTAGCCATCGCTGAGATAGCCGTAACGGCCGTCATCGGCGTTGATCTCGGCCAGCAGCGCCCGAATCTCGGCATCGGCGTTGAATTGCGCCGCCTTCTCTTTGAAGACGAGGTAGGAGCGCATGCAGCCGCGGGCGAATTCCTTGACGTCGTCGTAACCCGAGCTGCGATAGGCGTGGGCGTCAAAGTGGCGGCTGCCGTCATAGCCGACATCTTCCAGGAAGCGCACGAGATGGAAGTTTTGCTTGATCATCATGCTGCCGAAGCGGAAGTCTTGATCGTAGCGCCCGAACATCTGGTCGTTGAGATCGATATGGAAGAGCTTGCCCGCCTCCCAGGCTTGGGCGACGGCGTGCAGGAAGTTCAAGCCCGCCATGTGCTCGTGGGCGACTTCGGGATTGACGCCAACCATGTCAGGGTCGTCCAGCGTGGCGATGAAGCCGAGCATGCTGCCGACGGTGGGAAAGTAGATGTCGCTGCGCGGCTCGTTGGGCTTGGGCTCGAGGGCGAAACGATAGCCGTAATCCTGGTCTTTGGAGTATTCGCAGAGGAAGTTGATGGCATCGCGGAAGCGTCTGACGCCATCGGCCGGGTTCTTGGCGCTGTCGCATTCCGCCCCTTCGCGCCCACCCCAGAAGACATAGACCTCCGCGCCCAGCTCCGCCCCCAGGTCCATCGAGCGCATCGTCTTTTGCAAAGCGTAAGCGCGCACGGCTGGATCGTTGCTGGTGAAGGCGCCGTCTTTGAAAGCGGGGTCGGCGAAGAGATTGGTGGTCGCCATCGGGCAGACGACGCCGGTCTCGGCCATCGCCCGCCTGAAATCGGCGACGATCTGGTCGCGCTCGGTGGCGGTGGCGTCGATGGGCACCAGGTCGTTGTCGTGCAGGTTGACGCCCCAGGCGCCGACCTCCGCCAGCAGATGCACGATATCGACCGGCGAGATGGGCTCGCGCGTGGGCTCGCCAAAGGGGTCGCGCCCGATATTGCCGACCGTCCACAAGCCGAAGGTGAATTTATGTTCCGGTTTTGGTCTGTAATCCGCCATTGTTCTATCCTTTGCTCGGCGCGGTTTTGCGCGAATTGTAACAAAACTGTTATCGCCTGTCAGGCAGGTTTTGGGTAAACTAGCCGCTTAGCCTGGCAAATTTCAACGAAAGCGAACTGCATGGCGCTGCCCAAACGAGAATCGCCAATCGGCAAACGCGTTTCCCTCTTCGTCACCTGCATCGTCGACATGATCTACCCGGAAACGGGCCTGTCGGTGGTGGATGTCCTGGAGCATGTCGGCGTCCAGGTCGACTTCCCGCCCGACCAGACCTGCTGCGCCCAGCCGGCTTTCAATTCCGGTTATCGCGATGAAGCGCGGACGGTGGCGAAGCATTTCTTCAAAGCCTTCAAAGACGCTGAAGTGATCGTCACGCCCTCTGGCTCCTGCGCGGCGATGGTGCGGCACGAATTTCCGCATCTCTTCGCGCCGGAAGATGGCGCGCTCTACGAGCAGGCGCGGCGCATGGCGGCGATCACTTGGGAGTTCAGCGAGTTTCTGGTGGATGGGCTGGGCATCGCCAATCTCGATTTGACGCTGGCGGAAAAGCGCTCCTTCGCCATGCACGATGCCTGCCACGGCTTGCGCGGCTTGGGCTTGGGGCAGGCCTCGCGCGATTTGATTCAGCATCTGGGCAATGCCGAACTGCGCGAGCTGAACGAGTGCGAGGTCTGCTGCGGTTTCGGCGGCTTGTTCAGCGTCAAGATGGCCGATATCAGCAACGCGATGCTGCAGGAAAAGATCGACAATATCAACGCCTCGGAAGCCGATACGATTGTGACCGGCGACGTCAGCTGCCTGACGCAGATGAACGGCGGGCTGTCGCGAAACAAATCCGCAAAGCGCGTGCGGCACCTGGCTGATGTGCTGGCGCAGGGGCTGGGAGGCGGAGGCGCATGACGCTCGAAGCGCAATCCAACAACTTCATAGCCCTGGCTGATATCGCGCTGCAAAACGACGACTTGCAGCATGCCATCGGGGAAGGCACGCGGACGGCTTACTACCGGCGGCTGGACACCATGTTCGCCCACAGCGACGAGCATGGCGAATCTATGCGCGCCCAGGCGGCCGAAGCCAAACGCCGCGCCCTGCGCGAATTGCCCGACCTGCTCGAGAAAGCCGAACGCAATCTCAAGACAAACGGCTACCAGGTGGAATGGGCGGTAGACGCGGCGCAGGCGAATCAACTGGTCCTGGATATCGCGCGCCGGCACGGGGTTCAGACGGTCACCAAGAGCAAAAGCATGCTGACGGAGGAGCTTGGCACAAACGCCGTCATGGAAGCGGCGGGCTTGAGCGTGGTCGAGACCGACCTGGGCGAATATATCATCCAGCTTGCGGGCGAAACGCCAAGCCACATCGTCGGTCCAGTGATGCACAAGACCAAAGCGGAAATCCGCGACGTCTTCGTGCGCGAACTGGGCATGACGCCGACCGACAGCGCCGAGGAGATGGTGGCATTCGCGCGAAGGATGCTGAGGGAAGATTTCCTGCGCGCCGATATGGGCATCTCCGGCGGCAACTTTGTCATCGCCGAAACCGGCTCAATCGGTCTGGTGATGAACGAGGGCAACGGCCGCATGTGCACCTCGCTGCCGCGCGTGCATGTCGCGCTGATCGGGATCGAGAAACTGGTGGACACGGTCGAGGATTACGCCACGCTGACCCAGGTGCTGCCAAGCAGCTCGACCGGGCAGAAGATGACCGTGTATACCAACATCTTGAATGGACCCGGGCGCGCGGAAGAAGGCGATGGACCGAAGCAAGCCTACGTCATCTTGGTCGACAATGGCCGTACCGATATCTATGCCACGAAATATGCCGAAGTCCTGTCCTGCATCCGCTGCGGCGCCTGCCAAAACGCTTGCCCGGTATATCGCTCGATGGGCGGCCACGCTTATGGCTGGGTCTATGGCGGGCCGATCGGCGCGGTCTTGACGCCCCTATTCATCGGCTTGGAGAACGCCACGCCCCTGCCGCACGCCAGCAGCCTCTGTGGCAGCTGCAAGCAGGTCTGCCCGGTGGATATCGACTTGCCGGGCATGCTGCTCGAGTTACGCTGGGATCAGGTGCGCGCGGGCGAATCGAAAGCCGGCTGGGACGCGGCCATGAAGATGTGGGCGATCGGCATGACCTCGCCGACGCGTTACGCATTGGGCGGCAAAGCGGCGCGCGCGGGCCAGGCGGTCATGGGCGACTATATGCCCGGCCCCCTGGGCAATTGGAGCAAGCACCGCGATTTCCCCGAATTCGCGCCCAAGTCGTTTCGCCAGCTGTGGAAAGAGCGCTCCCCCTCCCGCAATCGCTCCTCCACAACGAGGGAGCGACTGGCATGACCGCGCGCGAAACGATCCTGGGCAAACTGCGAGCGGCGCGGCGGCCTTTTGGCGAGGTTCAGCCGATTGCCGAGCGCCGGCGCATGATCCCGCGGCAAGACCTGAGCTCGCAAGAGCGGCTCCAGCAATTCATCGACGAGGCGGAAGCGGTCGGCTGTTTTGTGTATCAGCTGGATGAAAACGCCGCTTTCGAGCAGATCATGGAGTTGATTGGCGGCGATCATTCCGTGCTGAGCTGGGACGAGAGCCAGATGCCATTCACGGGCTTGAGCGAGATGCTGGAATCGCTTGGCGTATCGACTGCGAGGCACGATTCGGGCGACGTTCGCGTGGGCGTGACTGGCGTGAACGCGGCGCTGGCGGCCACGGGCAGCCTCGTGCTGGAGAGCGGGGCCGGGCGTCATCGCAACGTGTCGCTGCTGCCCGATGTGCATATCGCCCTGATGCGCGCGGAGCATATTCTGCCCGATCTGGAGGCTTGGCAGGAAGCCCAGAAAAGCGCGGGCTATCCCGCATTTAGGCAGTCGAGCAACACGACATTGATTACCGGACCCAGCAAGACGGCTGATATCGCGCATCAGCTGGTCAAAGGCGCGCATGGACCGCGCGAGGTGCATGTGATTATTCTGGAATAGCGCGAGGCGGTCCTGTTAACCCAAGTAGGGTACTTCATCGTCAAAGTCAATGTAGCTGGGATAGTAAGTACTGTAGTATCGTTCCCTCAGGATGTCAGGTTCTACCTCAGCGAACAACTCATCAATATTGTCCGTCAGAGCAACTTTCATCGCTTGCATCAAAAGAGGGTCTTCGGCTTCTTGCTGTTGATTGTAGTCACAGTTACATTTGGCTAGGAGAAGGAGGTAGTTCTTTCGTACGCGCGAATTCTGCTCCTCGCTGATAATCTGCCGAATCGTAGATACATGATCCACAACGCGTTGACAATCTAATTTCATCAGCCAGGTTTCTGTCGCCACTAGCCTCAGGATCGGGGCCGATTCCTCATTGACTGCAATGCGAATGACACCATCTTCAAGAGGCTTCGCGACTTCACTGAGATGTCTGATAGAACGAACAATCACTGCCAAGAACGAATCAGTCCAGGACATTCTAGATTCATCGTAATGTATGAATAGTTGCGATATGTGCTCTGCGTAGCCTTGAATTGCCAATCCCCTAATCACGTATTGGGGTCGACGGATGATCCATGGCTGGTTCAACAGTATCTCGGTGATGAACCTTGCGGCATCGTCATAACCTAACCTCGCGAGCCGGTTGGCGCTGAAGTATATTCGAGTTGACAAGAGACGCTTATTATTGTCGCATGCATTTGGCAACTCTCTGTAGCTTTTCTGAGCTAAGTCAATAAGCTCGGTTCGCAAAAGACGACGCTTTGCTATCCATCTATCATTTGACCCTGTGAATTCGTCAGCCCAGTTCTGTGCTCCAAATGGGGGAAACTTGATGTCGCAATCGTCTTGTTCGTCTTCTTGCTCAAGCGTGTATTTGTCCACATATTGATACAGTTTCCTGCTAAGTCGATGCGGCTCAATGTAGTGTCCAATGGAGTGCAAATGATCCCGGTATACGCCAATCGTTGGCCACCAATTACCTTCTTGTCGAAGTTGGTCCCTGACCTTGCTGTTGGCGCGCCATAGCGGCTTCGTGAGGTCATCGAATCTCTCAGATAAGCCTTTCATCAGGCCTTCGTCTTGCGGGAGACTGAGGTACTCTCCTTGGTTGAAGTCTTCGGACTTTTCTCGATTCACTCTTAAACCCAAATCTTCCAACGTCTCAAATGCAACTGTTTTCACGTCGCTGAGATAGGCTGGATCCGGTATCACTACTATGATATCGTCTACGAAGCGATAGAGACTCGCTTCCCACTGGTTGTTGACCCCAAACTTGCTGTCAAACTTAGTCAGATATGCATTCCCATAAAATCCAGAGCCTGCGCCACCCTGAGACAATCCGAGATTTTGACAGTGATCATTCAGATCAACGCTGAGCAGCCCTTGTAGAAGCCATTCTATTCTTGCGCTCTTAGTTCGCATTTCCTTCTGCACAGATTCGACGAGACGCTGTTGAGGTATTTCGGTAAAGTATGATTTGATGTCAATGGAAAGGACTTTGCAACCTGTATGCTTCGTAACGGCGTTGCGGGATTCGTCTTTGTATCGCTGGAATGCGGAAAACCAGTATTCATACAGGAATTCAGAACGGCTTGCAAAGCGCGGATTTGGTCTGTACGCGTAACTTCTCGCATTGAGCCCGAAAGCCGCCGCACCAAGCTCTTGAATGATAGCTATGGATACGATCTCTTCTTCGATACGAGAAAGGACGAAGGGGCGTCCTTCTTCCTCCTTCTCATTCTTTACAAATCTGTATTGCAGTCGCTCGCTTGTACGAGCTACATTCACATCGTACGACAGAAGTTCCTGATGTAGTCGCTTGAGATTGCCTTGTAAGTTCCTCTCAAACAGTCTAATCTCGATTTCGTCGTACAGAACTTCACGCTGGAGAATGGCCCGAGCCCGAGCCCAGGCAAGTTCAAGATTGTTGACGGCAATGACTCTGTACCAATCAAAATCGCCTTCCGATTCAGTATTCGTCACGGCCATAATATCTGCGTAGAAGTCACTGTAGTATGAGTCAATCGCTTTGCAGTCTTTCCAATAGCTTCCCGGCGGATTAAAGTATTCCACGTGATAAGTGCTTTCGTCGGATAACATTGTAGGCCGGAAGCTAGAGAACCCGTGTGCTAAAGAGCAGGCCATTGCACTTACAAGTTGCCTAATATCTTCGCCATCAGTGCCAACCGTTACCATAAGCTGCTTGTCAATTGGAATTTGGCTAAAGAGTTGATGATACATGCGTGCCTCGCGCGTACCAAAGCTGGACTCAAGGGCAAACGATTCGGACGGTACTTGCATGTATCGGAGATATTTCTGCGCTTTCAATTGTTTATCGTGTTCGCGTGCCAACGGCTCGACTACGTTGGATTGTACCAGTATGACATTCGAAATCGCTGGTTGAACGCAAGTCGTCAGAACTGTTCGAAGCCTATCGTCAACTTCTGTCATGCTTTCCGCAATCGACTTGTAGATTAGTCGTATCTTGAAACTCGATGAGCGCGCATTAAGATGTTCTCTAACGGAGTCAATCATCCTATAATAGATTCCAAGCGCGCTCGGAATCGGATCCACCCCAATGCAAATAATGTCCATGTTTGGATTACGCTTACCCGCATCTTGAAGTTCGATAAGTTGTGCAAGAATGGCTGACGTAGCAGCGCCACCTCCGCATCCTAGGTCGACGATTACCAGAGTTGTACTCAGTTGTAACCAGTCCAGCAGGGCCTCATTACCCACAATTTCGGAAAATGCAAATAGAGTCTTGAAGTAGTGCGCCGGAAAGTAACAGCTAAACTGAGCGGCTACGTGCTTCAGCGCTACGGATCTTATATTTGGAGGATAGAGACTTTTGTAACCATTAGCATCAGGGAACTCACTCAGCCAGCTATGGACGTCCAGATAAGCCGCTTGGATTTCGCTGCTAAACGCATAATTCATAGCTTTTGGATCTCCTCATTTGAGTATCACAGTTACAAACGGGCTGTGGCTTCCTAGCCCTCCTCTATCCCCGCCTGCGCCATCAGCTTCCGCAGCGCGCCGACGGCCGCCGCCATCCCGTCGGCGCCGCTAAAGCCGCTCGAATGCCGCGCCTCGAGCAGATGCGGCTCCAGCGACAGCGTACCGCCGTAGCCCCAATCCCGCAGGCGAGTCAGCAATTCCAGCAGCTGGCCATCGCCGTCGCCGGCCACCGTCACCGAATTGTCCGCCAGGCGCGCGTCCTTGATGTGAATGTAGCCGATATGGGGATGCAGCTCATCCCACCAGCGATCGACCTGGTCGACGGCGCCGCACTGCACGAAGTTGGCGGGGTCCCAAATAAAGCGCAGTTGCGGCGAATCGATGGCGCGCATCAGCCGCAGGCAACGCTCCGGCGTATCGCCGACCACGCCTTTTTCGTTCTCGAGCAGGAGTAGCAGCTCCTCTTTCGCCGCGATTTCCGTGAGAAGGCCCAAGCGGTCGACTGACATTTGAATCGCCGCTTCGTCGACATCGTTCTCGGGATAAAAGCTGAACAGGCGGATATTGGGCGTGCCCAGCTGGCGCGCCGTTTCGCCGATAGTCCGCAGGCGCTCGCTCTCGATGGCGATGGGGTCGGCGATGGGCGACTTGCCGATGGGGCTGCCCATGCAGCTGACGGCGATATGGTAGCGCGCGCAAAGGTCTTTGACGCGGCTGATATGCTCGGCGCTGAATTGGGAGCAGTTGACGCCCCAGGCCGCGCGGATATCGATCTGCGGAATCGCGAGCCGCTGCAAGACGCGCAGCTGGTCTTCAAAATCGACGGCGATTTCGTCGCCGAATGCGCTAATTCTCATCATTGGAGTTCTGTCGCTTTCACTCATCGGCGGTCAGCGGCCATGATTGTAGCAAATCACAGTCTGGGGCAGAAGAATCGGGCTGGTCGCCAAAGGGTCGAGCCCTACGCGCGGCGCAGTCGCCCTCAGGGTTCGAAGTATGGCCCCAGCGCGCGCAGCATTTCTGGCAGATGGGGCGCGTCCTGGAAGAGCAAGCCATCGTCGCCCGCCGGATCTGGGAAAGTGGGCGGCTCGTAAACGCGCCATTCGCCGTCTTTCACCGCCATGTCATAGCTGTCGCGCTCGAATCGGCTGATGAGCCGGTCGCGCATCGCGCAAAGCCGCCTTTCGTAGCGCGCATTTCCCGCCCAGTTCTTGGTCTCTTGCGGGTCGATGCGCAGGTCGAAGAGCCACTCCTTATCGTCGGCGGCGGAATAGACGTATTTCAGGTCGCGGCTGGCGATCATATAGAGACCGATATTGCCTTCGCCCACCTGGCTGTAGACGACCTCGCGCTGGCCGGCGCCGGCCGCTATTTCACGCAGGTCTGCGCCTTCGGGCGATGGATTGGCAGCTTCCGAGCCGGCGGCCGCGGCAAAGGTCGGGAAGACATCCAGCAGGCTGACCGGATCGTCGACGCGCTGGCCGGGATTGGCATCGCCGGGCGCTCGCATGATCAGCGGGATTCGTGCGGCGGCGTTCAGCATCGTTCGCTTGCCGAAGCTGCCGTAATCGCCGAGCATCTCGCCATGATCGGCGGTGTAGAGGATCAGCGTATTGTCGATTTCGTCGCCCAATGCCTGGAGGACGCGCCCGAGGTTGAAGTCTATGAAGGAAATGCAGGCGTAATACATCGCTGTCATCGCGCGGACCAGCATTTCGTCGTAGCCCTTGTCGCGATATTTGTAGCGATTCTGATGGCGATTCCACCAGGTCAGCAGCTGCTCGAAGCCGGGCGGGCGCCGAGGCGGCAGCATGTCGGCGGCGCGATAAAGTTTGTTCCAGGGCACGGGCGATTCGAAGGGCGGGTGCGGTTTGATGAAGCTCGTCCACAAGAAGAATGGCTTCTCACGATCCCGCCGCCGCAGAAAATCGATGGCGCGGTCGGCCACCCAGGTCGTGTGATGATGTCGCGCCGGCAGCTGCGATGGCTGCGGAATATAATACATCTCGCTGCGCATGCCTTGCGGCTCGAGCACATGCCCAAAGCCATTCTCGCTGAGATAGTCGTGAAAGTCGTTGCGCGCGCCCCGCAGCCTGGCGCCTTCTTCCGAGATGTCGCGGCTCTCGAAGCCCCAGAGCGCGTCCGACTGCGGGTTGAAGTGCATCTTGCCGACGCCATGCGTCTGAAAACCGACCCCCGCCAAGACTTGCATAAGGCTTGTCATGCCCAGCGGCGATTCGTTGTTGGAGACGCAGCCATTCAGATGCGGCGGCGTCCCGGTGATGGTGGCGCAGCGGGCGGCGACGCAGACTGGCGATGGCGTATAGCAATTAGTGAATGCCGTGCCATTGCGGATGAGCGAATCCAGGACTGGCGTGCGGATGGCGCGGTTGCCCAAGGCGCGGATGGTATCGGCTCGCTGCTGATCGGTCATTACGAAGAGAATATTGGGCGGCTTGCTCATGGGCTTTCGCTCCTCGCTGGGGGGATTCATTTGCGCGCGTCTAGGCGCCTTGCGCGACTTGAATGACGACCTTGCCAAAATGGTCATGCTCTTCCAGGATGCGATGTCCTTCGCGGATCTGCGAGAGCGGCAGCGCGCGATCGATGACAGGTTTCAGCGCGCCGCGATCCGCCAATGCCAGGCAGTGGCGCAGCTCGTTGAATGTGCCGCCGTTTGCGCCCAGAATGCTCAGCTGCCGATGGTAGATCTGGGGAATGCGCAAGTCGAAACTCTTGCCCGAATGCGAGCCGCAGACGACCAGCCGACCATTTCGCGCCAAAGTCTGCAGCGAGCGCGCCCAGGTGGCGGCGCCAACCAGGTCCTGCGCGACGTCGACGCCGCGGCCCGCCGTATAGTCAAGCACCTGCTCGACCCAGTCGCCTTCGCGATAATTCACGACATGATCGGCGCCCAGTTCTCGCGCCCGCCGCATTTTCTCCGCGGTTGAGGTGCTGGCGATGACCGTCGCTCCGGCGAGTTTTGCGATCTGGAGGCCCATCGAGGCGACGCCGCCGCCAGCGCCCGGGATGAAAACGGTCTCGCCGGCTTTTAGGCGCGCGACCGTGATCAGCATGTGCCAGGCGGTCATCGATACGACGGGCAGAGCGGCTGTCTCGATATGCGAAAGGTTCGCCGGCTTGGCGATGAGATTGCGCGCGGGGACGACCACGTATTCGGCCAGGGCGCCATTGTGGTGCTCGCCGATGATCCGGTGATTCGGGCAGACGGTCAGGTCGCCGGCGCGGCAGAACTCGCAGTCGCCGCAGGTCAAGAGCGAATAGTAGGTGACGGCGTCGCCCGCGCGCCAGCCCGAGACCGCCGGGCCGACCGCGTCAATAACCCCGCAGGCGTCGACGCCGGTGATCAAGGGCAGAGGCACAGCGCCGAATTGCGGTCCGCGGCGGATGCCCACGTCGAGCCAGTTCAGCGCGCAGGCGACCACCTTGATCCGCGCTTCGTCCGCCGCGGGCTGTGGAAGCGGCGCCTGTTCCAGTTGGATCACATCGCGGGCGCCATGCTGGTGGAAGCGAGCGGCTAACATCGTGGCGGTCATTCAGGCTCTCCTGGGGCGCTAGGACTCAAGAAGCAAAACGCCGAGCGGTACGAGGGCTTCGGCGAAGGGCATGGCTTCGGCGTCGCGGGCCGGCAGCCGCGCCATATCGCTCAGACGATACAAGCCGGTGAATACGTCATAGGGCCCCGGCGCCATATCATCGGGAAGCGCGACTTCCCAAGTCTCGCTTTCGACCATGCCACTATACCACAGCCGCGTCGGCAGGCGCGGACCGAGCGGCTGCTGGTCGTGGCCCCATCGCGCGCCGCTATCCGCGTGAATGAAGTGCAGGAACTGCGTAAAGTCTTCGCGACTGGCCTTTTCCGCGCGCCAGGTGAAGCCGATACTCGCCGTCTGCCCGGGCCGAAGACCTTGGGGCAGGGTTGCCGCTTCAAGGGCGAAGCCGTTTTCGAAGGTGGCGCGCGGCGGGCTCTTGGGCGCGGGCGATTCAACTGGCAGTACGAGCTCGTCCAGGACGACCTGCGTGTCGCTGAGGCGGCGGCGATCGCTTTCGAGGATTTTTTCGCGCGGGAAAGCATCGCCCTGTTTGCGCCAGAGGGTTAGCACCGCCCAAAGCGCGCGCTGCCGTGGCGCCTGTGGCGGGAGCGGGAGCGTCATTCGCTGTCGATATACGTGCACGAAATCCGAATCCAGCTTGAAGCGCAATTGCGCGCCCGCGTATTTATCGCTGCTGGCGATGGAGGCGCCTGTGACTTGGTCGATCAAGTGAATGGAATAACCCAAGCCGATGAATTCGCGATGCCGCGTCGACGCGTAGAGCTGGAAGGCAATCTCGTCGGCGCGAAGGTCCATGCGGTAGCCGTGGATGCGGGTCGCCGGCGCCGCCACGATCGCGGTTGGCTCTGCCAGGAATCGCAATTCGAAACGGAGAAGCAGCGGGTCGTGGATGAGCAGAAGGATCCACAGCGCGGGGAGCGAATAGAGCGCCAGCTGGACGCGCCGCCGCCCCAACCGCGCCAGCATGGAGAAAGCCGCCAGCGCGGCCGCCAGCGCCAACCAGACGCCTAGCAGCTCCAGCGCCTCGCCCAGGAACAGGAATTCCAGGCAGCCGGAAACGCGCGCGAAGGCGAGTTCGACGCAGGTCTGCGGCAGGAAGTTGAATACCATGGCGCCAGTCGCGGCGATGGCCAGCCCCGCCAACAGGCAGAGGCGCAGCAGCCATTCGCGTCGTGGCGCGCGCGCGGTCGCCAGCAAGGTGGCGGCAAAGACGGCCGCGCCCAAAGCCGCGTAGACGCGCCTCCAGTTGTCGATCCGCTCGTGCAAGAGGAAGTATTCATCAAGCGCGAGGAAGATGAAGAGCAGACCGATGCCCAGGTAATAAAGGCGCTGAACCAGGGGCTGCTCGCGAGCCAGCCACGCGGTCATCAGCGAGACGCCGGCGACAAGGGCGAATTGCGTAGAGGCGAGGGTGGCGGGGACGTTCCACTCGCTTTCGAAATCCCAGAGCCACGCTTCGAAGTCGCTGGCCGGCTGAATCAGCAGCGCGGCGATGATCACGAAAATCTGCGCCGCCAGCATGAAGACCGCCAGACGTCGCGGCGCTGGCGCGAGGCGCGAAAACAGCAGCCGAAAAGCCAGCGGGCAGAGGCTCCCGTAAAGCAGGACTATAAGTACCCGAATCAAGGCGTCGGCAGAGATGATGATGTCGCCGCCAGCCATGCGCTCAATCCTCGCGGGCCGAACGGCGAGATGGCGAGAAGCTGGGGCTCGTCGGGTTCAGGCGCATTCTTTCAGACCTCGATGATCAAGCTGCCCAGTGGCACGCGCGCGTCGACGAAGCCCTTGCCCTTGGCGTCGGCCGCCGGGAGCCGTTCCTTGTCGCTTTGCCGATAGAGCCCGGTGAAGACCAGGTATCGCCCGGGCGCGAGATCGGCCGGCAGCGGAATCTGCCAAGTCTCGCGATCCGCCAAGCCCTTGTACCATAACCGGGTGGGCAGGCGCGCGCCCAAGGGCTGCTGATCATAGACGTGCCAGGCGCCAGTCCCCGCGTGCCCGAAGTGCAGAAACTGCGCGTAGTCCTCTGAAGCATCGGCGTCGGCGCTCCAGACGAAGGGGATGGCCAGCGTGTCGCCGGCTTTGGCGCGCTCGGGCAGGTCGGTGGCGCCCAGACTGAATCCGTTTGCGAAACGGGCGATGGGCGCGGCGGGCGGCTTGTCTGGCGCGGCTGCGGGGATTACGATTTCCCCCAGCATCACCTGCGAGTCGTTCAGAAGCGGCAGATCGCTGTCCATCGCGGTATCGTAAACGATGCTCCCGTCGCTACGCTCGCGCCAGAGCGTCAACGCCACCCAGAGCGCTCGGTTGCGCAAGACCGCGGGCGAGATATCCAATGCAGCCGACTGACGGTAGATCTTGTGTTCGTCGGGGCCGACGAGAGGAACGACATAGCGGTCCCAATTGCGGTTCAAGCTTGCAAGAGAGTCGCCGCTTGCCTGGTCAATGAGATGCAGCGAAAAGCCCAAGGTGCGTTGCGCGCTGCCTCTCGCGCCGGCGTAAAGCAGCAGGTTGAGGGCGCTGTCCGTCAAATCGAGCCGATATCCGTACAAGTGTACAGTACGCCAATTCACGCTGGATTTGAAGGTTATCGAGGCGGGCTGCGCCGTCAAGGGCGCTTCCAGGTAATGAAAAACGTACCATAGGGGAATCAGCAGAATCCAGAGAATGGGCAGCGCGACCGGCGCAAGGCGCGCGCGAATCGACGGACCCGGCGCGCAGGCGGCGAATAAGCCCAGCATGGCGATCAGCGTTAGCCAGACGCCCAGATATTCGAGCGTCTCTTCAATGAAATATAGCTGGCAGCGGTCGAAAAATAACAGCCCGAGAGACTGGCAAGTCTTGTAATGGCGCAATTCTTCGACGAAGGTGGCGCCGATGGCGGTGATCGCCAAGCCGGCCAAAATGCAGATATGCCAGATTCTTTCGTTTCGTGGCGCACGCCGTGCCGCCGCCAGGATCATTGCCGCCAGCAGCGCGCCAAGCAGGGCGTAAGACAATGCCCAAGACTGGAATCCGCCGCGGAAGCTGAAATATTCTTCGGTCGCGAAATAGAGGAAAACAAGGCCGAGCGCGATCATGTAGAGGCGCTGCCATCGCGGACGCGAGCGGGCGAGCCAGCCGCCCAGCAACGCCAAGCCCCCGACCAAAGCCAGCTGCGTAGACGCCAGGCTGCTGGCGATATTGTATTCCTCGTCCAGATGCCAGAGCCAGCCGGCCCATTCGCTTGGCGACTGAAAGGCGAACGCCACGACCGTCACCAGAATCTGCGCCAGCAGGAAGAAGGCGCATACGCGTTGGTATCGCCCCGGCAAGCGCGGCACGAGTCGCCAGTAAGCGAACGCGCAGGCAGCGACATAGAGCAGGAAAACGAGAATGCGCAGCTTGGTGATGCCCGCTTCTGCCAGTTCGGCGCCTTCCATCAAGTTTTCCCTCCCGGTTTAGCGCTATCGCCTCAGGCGCTTTCCATGACAAGCGCGCCCAAGGGGACGCGAGCGTCGATGAAGGGCGCGCCGTCGCCGTCGTTGGCGGGCAATCGTTCCTGGTCGCTCAGCCGGTAAAGCCCGGTGAAGATGGCGTATTCTCCGGCGGCGAGGTCGGCGGGGAGCGGCACGCGCCAGGCTTCGCTGTCAGCCAAGCCTTTGTACCACAATCTGGTCGGCAGGCGCGGGCCCAGGGGCTGCTGATCATAGACATGCCATGCGCCGCGCTCGACGTGGCCAAGGTGCAGGAACTGCACATAGCTCTCGGCAATATCGGCCTCGGCTCGCCAGCCGAAGGCAATGCTGAGCGCGCGACCGGCCATGGCGCGTTCGGGCAGGCGGGCGCTTTCCAGAATGAGCTGGCTATTGAAAGTCGCCAGCGGGTTGGCTCGCGGCGAACTGGGCGCGGCGCGCAGGACCAGTTCTTCCAAAATGACCTGTTCGTCGTTGAGCAGCGGGCGGTCGCTCCGCAGCGCGCGAATCGGCGTGAACTCTTTGCCGGTCTGCCGCCAGATCGTCAGCGCGAGCGCGATGGCGCGGTTGACCGGCATCGTTTGCGGCAGCTTGAGCTCCGCCGTGTCGCGATAAACGGGCGGATAGCGCTCGCCAAAGAGCAGGAACTCGATTTGCGAATCGAAGTGGCGGTCGGCCATAGCGATGGACTCGCCGCTGGCTTGGTCGATCAAATGAAGCGAATAGCCCAGGCGCTTTGAACCGCCGGTATTCCAGCGCCAGACGTTGGCGGATGAGTACAGGCGCGCCGTGGCGGTCTCGGCGCCGATATCCAGCCGGTAGCCGCGCAGATGGAGCGACGACTCGTAATCAACGGCGACTGGCTGGGCGAGCAGGCGCAGTTCAAATCGCGGAATGAGATAGTAGCCGAACAGCAGAATGATCGTGAGAGCGGGCAAGGCGAGGAGGGCGAGTTTGACGCGGCGGTCGGGCTTTGGCGCGCCATCAGAAAAGTGGCCGAGCGCCGCGACCAGCGCCAGCCACGCGCCGGCGATTTCCAGCGATTCTTCCATATAACCGAAGGTGCCAGAGCCGCCGGGCAGCTTGTCCACGACGATCGCGCCCAGCGCAATCATGGCGAGCCCGAGCAGCATGATAAAATGCCATTTCCAGGCCTCTCGCGGCGACCGCGCGGCCATTAGCAGGGTCGCCGTCACCATCACCATGCCTTGCGGTATGGTCGATAGAATCCAGCCCGATTCGGTCGTGAAAGACTTCCAGGTGAAGAACTCGTCGAGCGCCACCAGCGAGAATATCAAGCCGACGAGGACAAAATACAGGCGCGTCAGAAGCGGCCGCCGGCTGGCGCAAAGAGCCGTCAGCAGGGCGACGCCGGCGACCAGCCCGAATTGCGTTGAGGCGGCCAGAGACGGAATGTTGAATTCGCGATTGATATCCCAGAGCCGCGCCTGGAATGCCGTCGCTGGCTGAACGAAGAATGCCGCCAGGATGACCGCGATTTGCGCCGCCAGCATCGCGCCAGCCAGCCGCCGGGCGATCGGCAACAGGCGCGGCAGAAGCAGACGATGGCCGACCAGGCAGAACGGAACGAACAATAGCGCGAGCGAGTACAGAATGCGCAGCTCGCGCGAGATATGCCAATCCATCAGGCAGACCCTTCGATGATCAGGCGGCCCAGCGGCACGCGCGCGTCGGTGAAGCGCCGTCCATGGATGTCGCTGACGCCGAGGCGCTCGCCATCCAGCGGACGATAGAGGCCCGTGAAGACCTGGTATGGGCCGGGCGCGAGATCGGCGGGGAGCGGAATCTGCCAGGTTTCGCTTTCGGCCAAGCCGCCATACCACAGGCGGGTGGGCAGGCGGGCGCCCAGGGGCTGCTGATCATAGCCCTGCCAGGCGCCGCTTTCTTCGTGAACAAAGTGGAGGAATTGCACGAAGTCGGCCGCGCCATCGCTTTCCGCCGCCCAGCTGAAGGGGACGGGCAGCGCCCGGCCCGCGGCGACGCGCTTGGGCAGCCGCGTTTCGTTGAGCGTGAAACCATTGTCGAATGCCGCTACGGGCGTCGCTGAAGCGCCAGTGGTCGCCGCCGGCAATACCAACTCCTCAATCAGCACTTGGGTCTCGCTTAGCAGCTTGAGGTCGCTCTCGAGCGCTCTCTGGCGGATAAAGGCGTCGTTCTCGGCGCGCCAGAGCGAGAGCGTCAGCCAGAAGGCGCGGTTCTTCGGCGTTTCGGGCGGGATCGCGAGCGTGATTGGCTGCCGGTAAACGTGAGCGTATCCCGGCGCCAAGAGCAAGCGCTCCTGCAGCGGCGCATGGATATCTCGGCTGGCGACCGATTCGCCGCTAGCCTGGTCGATCAGATGAAGCGATATGCCCAGCTCATGATAATCGCTGCGCCAGGCGGACGGATAGAGCCAAAGGACGATTGCCTCTTCGTTCCGTGTCAGGTTATAGCCGAGCAGGCGCAGGCCCGACTCAAATTGCACGGCGGCATGCGTCGCCCGGAAGCGCAGTTCAAAGCGCGGCAGCAGGGCATCGTGGATGAGCAGCAGCGTCCAGAGAAAGGGCAGCAGAAAGAGCGCGACCGCGGCGGGAGCTTTGCCAGTCGCCGCCGCTCGGGAGAGGCTGCCCAGCATCGCCACCAGCGCCAGCCAAACGCCCAGAAATTCGGCCGATTCCTCCCAGGCGTCGAACTGGAGGCAAAGGTCGTGTTGCGGCATGACAAAGCCCGGGCAGGAGTGCGGCAGCAGCTTGAAGATCATGGCGCCGGCGCCGCTGAGGGCGATGCCCGCCAGGAAAAGAAGCCGCCATTGTCGCGCGCGCTGGGCCTCGCGCCGCGCCAGCGCCAGAGTGGCCATGGCGACAGCCGCGCCCAAGGCCAGATATTGGCTCTTCCAATGCCGGTTGGTCTCGTGCAGGGCGAAGAATTCATCCCAAGCCAAGAAGAAAAAGAGGCCGGCAATCGCGACCACGTAGAGGCGATTCGCTGGACGCTCGGCACCGGCGAGGAGCGCGGCCATCAGGGCGGACCCGGCGACGAGCGCCAGCTGGGCAGAGGCGAAGACGCTGGGGATATTCCATTCCTGATCGAGGTTCCAGAGCCAGCCCTGAAGCTCCCAGCGCGGCGCGGATTGCAGCGCGATCAGCAGAATCACGACCTGCGCGGAAAGCATGGCGAGCGCCAAAAGCCGAAACGAGGCGGGCAAACGCGGCAAAAACCAGCGAAACGCCAAAAGGCAGACGGGCGCGTAGACGAGAAAAATGACGACGCCCGTTAAGGCGCCGGCGGAAGCCAGTGATTCGCCGCCTGCCATTTTCGCGCTAATCCCTCGCCCAGCCCGCCGCCAATCGGCAAGTCATCGCCGACCTGGGTTTATCGTACATCAGATGCGGCGGCCGCGTCAGGTGGTGGCAGCCTGTGCGCTCAGCGCGCCCGCTAAGCCTCGCGCTGGAGCTTTGGCGAATCGCGATGTTCGCCATAGAGGTGGCATTGCGCCTCGTGCCCGCGTTCGTCCCCGATGAGCGGGGGCCGGATCGTGAGGCAGGCTTGCATGGCTTCGGGGCAGCGTTGGGCGAAGGGGCAGCCGATGAATTGCTCGGTGGGGCGGGGCACGCCTTCGCGGATGCGCAGCGGTGGATTCTCGATCGTGGGGTCAGGCACGGGCACTGCCGCGATGAGGGCCTGCGTGTAGGGGTGCTGTGGATTGTTGATGACCTCGCTGCTGGGCCCGATTTCGACGATTTCGCCGAGGTACATGATAGCGATGCGGTCGCAGGTATATTGCAGCAGGGACAGATCGTGCGAGATATACACCGTTGCCAAGCCCAGCTCGCGCGCGAGGCGGCGGGTGGTGTTGAGGATGCCGGCGCGCACCGAGACGTCCAGCATGGAGACCGGCTCGTCCGCCACCAGAAAGTCGGGATGCAAGACCAGCGCGCGCGCCAAAACGACCCGCTGCAGCTGCCCGCCGGAAAGCTGATGCGGGTACTTGTCCAGAAAGACCTCGGCCGGGCGCAAGTTGACGCGATCGAGGGTCTCCACCACGCGTTGGGTGCGCTCGTCCTCGTCCTTCCAGCCGTGGATGATCAGCGGCTCGGTCAGCGAGCGGTAGAGCGTGAAGCGGGGATTCAGCGCTTCAAAGGGATTCTGGAACATCAGCTGCACGCGGCTGCGGAAGCCGAGCAAGGTCTCGTCGTCGACGCGCGCGAGGTCGGCGCCATCGAAGACGATCCTGCCGTCGCTGGCGTCGATCAGTTTCACCAGCAGCTTGCCGGTCGTTGATTTACCGCAGCCGGATTCGCCCGCCAAGCCCAGGCTCTCGCCGCGCCGCAGGCTGAAGGAGATGTTGTTGACGGCGAAAACGGTCTGCTCTTTATCGCCGCGCAGAAGGCCAGCCAAGCCGCCGCCGATTTTGAAGCGCTTGGAGACGTCGTTCATTTCTAGCAAGGGCGGTATTTCCCCGGTTCCCGGTTGCGGCGCGATGCCGTAGGGGTCTGCCAGGGGCCGACCCGCTTTCCCCCGGTTGCTGCCATCAGATGGGCGATCCAATGGCGCGCGCCTTTCGGCGTTGACGGGGAACGGCGTAGGGGCAAACCCCTGCGCCACCTCGACCTTCTGCCAGAGCGTCGGATCTTCCGCTCTCTTGCGCAAGGCGTCCATTTCGCTGGAGCGCAGGCAGGCGGCCTGGCGTCCCGCGCCGACGGCTTCCAGCGGCGGATCGATATCGTGGCAAGCGTCTTGCACGAAGGGGCAGCGTTCGGCGAAGCGACAGCCCGCGGGCGGCTCGCGCAGATCGGGCGGATAGCCTTCGATCGAGACCAGCACATCGCGCGGACGCGCCAAATTGGGGAAAGCCTGCTGCAGGCCGAGGCTGTAGGGATGGGCGGGCGAGGCGAAAAATGGCTGGGCGGCCGCCTGCTCGACGATGCGCCCGGCGTACATCACCGACACCGAATCGCAGACCTGCGCCACGACCGATATATCGTGCGTGATCAGCATGACGGTCAGGTTGAGCTCCTGCTCCAGCCGCCGCAGCACTTCGAGGATTTGGTGCTGGACGATGACGTCAAGCGCGGTGACCGGCTCGTCGGCGATCAGCAGGCTCGGTTCCAGGGCGAGCGCCATTGCGATGACGGCGCGCTGCTTCATGCCGCCGGAGAATTCGTGCGGGTAGTGCATCAGGCGCTCGGTATCCAGCCCGACCAAGTCGAATAGGTCGACCGCCCGTTTTCGCGCCGCTTTCTTGCTGTAACCGCCGCGGATCCGCAGCAGTTTCGTGAGTTGGCTGCCGACGCGCTGCACCGGGTTCAGCGAATCCATGGAGGCTTGCGGGATGGTGGCGATCTCGCGCCAGCGCAGTTGCCGCATCTCGGCTGGCGGCAGCTTAAGCAGGTCCATGCCTTTGAACTTGATCTCGCCCGAGACGATGTGGCCGTTGCGCGGCAGCACCTGCACGATGGCTTTGAGCAGCGTGGTTTTGCCGCAGCCGGATTCGCCGATCAAGCCCAGGCGCTGGCTCTCTGCGAGATCGAGATCGACGCCGTCGACCGCCTGCACGCTGCCGTCCTGGGTGTGGTAGTTGACCTTGAGATCGCGGATGGAGAGGATGGTCATGTTTGTTTTGGCGTGTCAGCGCGTTGCGCCTTGCTAGGGCTCGATGACGCGCTGCCAGATGGCGACTAGCTCGGCTTCTGTGACGTCGCCGTTGGTATGCGCCACAATCATCATGTTGGCCAGGTTGTTGAACTTGTTGTCGAATTTCGTATCCACGGCATCAATCTTGCTGTCGAGCTCAGCGATGGCAATCGTATTCGCGTCTACTTTCGCCTCTAAGGTGTCAAAGCGACTCTCCATGGAATCGAATCGACGCTCCATTGCGTCAAAACGCGGATTGATAATGCCCAGCAAAGTGCTGAGCAAAACGACGAGAATGAGAATCGAATCCCACTTTTCCTTGATCTGTTCTATCAGCTTTCTCCCCTGCGCTGGAACATCAATCTCAGTCGATTCATCTTGGTAAGTTTGCCGCGCGCGATGCGGCGACAGGTCAACCTTTGACACTTCATCATTTTCCATGAGACAGGCGGCGGTATAAACAGCCTCCTGCCCTTGGCTTTCCTCCGCCTGGTACGACGAGCCTCGTCAAGCGCGCCACCGAATTTCTTCATGTATTCTACACTATTTTGGCGTCACAATTATCAATGACAAACGAATCGTTGGGGCGGGCGACCGGATGGGCAGCCCCTACAGCATCGAACTGCCGCCTTACATCCGCCGCAAACGCGGGAAGAGCACTTCTTCGTAGCCGCGCCCGATGAAGAAGCCGGCCATGACCGTCAGCATGATGCAAAGGCCCGGCGGCACGATCCAATAGAAAGCCTCGCGCGAGAGCGCCAGGGAGTTGAAGGCGTCCTGCAGCATGAAGCCCCAGCTGATCGTTTCCGGGTCGCTGAAGCCGAGGAAGCTGACGCTGGCTTCGGTCAGGATGGCCCAGGCGATGGCGAAGGAGCCGTAAAGAAATGAGAGCGGCAGGATGCTTGGCGCGATGTAGACGAAGATGATGCGCAGGTTGCTGGCGCCGGAGACGCGCGCCGCGCTCACGAACGCCTGCTCCTTGATGACGAGCACTTGTGAGCGGATGACGCGACCGGTATCGCGCCAAAGCAGCGCCGCCATCGCCACAACCACGTTCCAAATGCTGGGGTCGAGAAAGGCCGAAATCACGATGATGAAAGGGATGAAGGGGATGCCAAAGGCTACATCGGCCGCGCGCATCAGAATGGCGTCGACCCAGCCGCCATAATAACCGGCCAGCAGACCGACCACCGTGCCGATGACCGCGACGGCCGCCGCCGCCGAGAAGCCGACCAGCAGCGCCGAACGCGAGCCGTGAATCAGCTGCGAGAATATGTCGCGTCCGATATTGGTCGTGCCCAACAGGAAGGTGTTCGTGTAGCCCTCCGCTTCGTCTTCGCCCGCCGTCGCCAGCCAATAGGGCAGCGCGTCTTTGATCCAGTCGCCATCGCTGTTCTTCAGCGGCGCGAGCGGATCGTTCGGCGCGATCCAGGGGGCGAATATCGCCACGAGAGCGAAAATGGCGAAGACGCACAGACCGAAGAGCGCCATCTTGTCGCGCTGGAAGACCTCGAGGTTGGTCTCCCAGAGCTGGCGGATGGCGGAGCCTTGGCGGAACTGCATCGCCGCCTTGCCGGGCTTGTCGCCGCGAACGCTCGCTTCCTGCTGCATCGCTTGCCTCAAGAAACCTGAGCCTGCGCCGACGCGCCCACGCGCGGGTCCAGCAGGCTGTACATGATGTCGGCGATGAAATTCATAAACACGATAATGACCGCGATCAAGAAGAAAGCGCCTTGCGCCAGCGGATAATCGGCTTGCTGGACAGCCCGCACCAGCGTCCGCCCCAAGCCGGGCCACGAGAATACATGCTCAATGACGACGTTGCCGCCGATGCTGTAACCGATGCCCAGAGTCAGCGCCGTCAGCACCGGCAGCATGGCGTTGCGCGCCGCCGTCTGGATCATCACGCGCCACTCGCTGTAGCCAGCCAGCCGGCTCATGGTGACGTAATCCTGGTCGAGCACTTCGAGCATGTTCGAGCGCATCAGCAGCAGGGGCAGCCCGTGCAGATAGAGCGCCAGGGTGAAAGTGGGCAGGATCATGTGCCGCCAGAAAACCGGCGACATCAGCTTGTCCCACTCCGTCTCCCAGCGATAACGCACCATCGGCGGTCCGATGCCGGACGAGGGCAGCAGCTTCAATTGGAAGGCGAAGAAGGTCAACAATAACATGCCGACCCAGAATTGCGGCGCCGCCCGCGTCATCAGCGTGAAGGTGGTGCCGACGCGTTCGAGCGTAGAGCCGCGCATGGCCGCCATCACGATGCCGCCCAGCACGCCCACGGCATAGGCCAGCAGCAGCGAAGTCAGCGTCAGATAGATTGTGTTTGGCAGATCGGCGCCTAGGAGATCCAGCACCGACTTGCCGGAATAACTGAAGGTGTCGCCCAGATCGAGCTTGAGCAGGTTGACCAGGTAGATGATGTATTGCTCGCCCAGGGGTTTATCCAGCCCGAAACGCGCCAGCAGCGCCGCTTCCTGCTGTTTGGTGAAGGTGGTGTCGATATAGCTGGCGAGGGGATTGCTCGGCGCCAGGCGGAAGAGCAGGAAGAGCAGCGTGACGATGATCCAGAGGACCATCAGGCTCTGCAAGAAACGCCCCAGGATGTAATAGGCGACGCCGCGGCTCATATTTGCCCGTCCGTATGCGTTTGTAGGGGCGACTCTGCGAGTCGCCCGACAAGGCGCTAGGGATAAGGTGGGCGATCTACTGGGTCGCCCCTACAAGTTTCGCTGGTAGGGGCGATATACCATGTCGCCCGCCACAGCAGCGATTTGCGCTTTAGGGCGAGACAAGTCTCGCCCCTACAAAGTCTCGAATTGATCGGCGTTTAGCCGCCCGGGTAATGCAGGCGGCCGTCGTCATCCCAGCTGTAGCCGGCGCCTTCCAGCAAAGCGCGCGCGCCCTCGATGCTGAAATCGTAGGTCGGCAGGTCGTCGCATTGACGCCAGTATTCCAGCGCAGCCGAGACGAAGCTGTCGGCCGGCGCCGCCAGCCCGTTGAAGATGTTGTCGATGATGAACTGCTGCGGGATCGTATGGGCGATCGCCTGGCGGAAGGTTACGTCGTCAAAGGGCGCGTAACGCACGTTGAAGGCGAAGTAGTTGAAGCCGATGCTGATCGCCGAGAACAGATCGAGGTGCTCGTTATCGGCGACGATCTGCTGCAGCACGCCGGGGTCGCCGGGCCATTCCCAAAGGAAGTTCATCTCGCCCGCTTGAATCTGGCCCAGGGTCGCTTCCTGGTTGGGCAGGACGTTCATGATCCAGGCATCGATTTTCGGCCGCGCCCAGTGATCATCGAAAGCCTCGAGGAAAACGAACTCGTTGACGTCGAAGGCGACATACTTGAAAGGACCGGAGCCGATTGGAATGTCTTCCTGGATCGAATCGACATCGGCGTCATCGCGCTCCAGCAGGTCGTTGATGATCGGTTCCCATACATGCTTGGGGATCAGGTTCAGCTTGGCGAGCGAGCTGGTCTCGAAGGCGGCCGACGGCGTATGCAGCGTGAAGCGCAGCGACAGGTCGTCGATGATCTCGATACTGGCGACGTTGCGGGCGAAGGGGTGATAATCCGGCGCTTCGGGTCGGAACTCTTCGTTGCCGTCTTCGTCGGTCTGCGTGGTGCCAGCCAGAGCGGCCTCAAACGAATAAGCGGCGTCATCGGATTGCACGTCTTCGCCATCATGCCACTTCATGCCCGCGCGCAGGGTGACGACCACGTTCAGCGGGTCTTCCCAGACGACGCTCTCGGCGGCCCAGGGCTCGGGCACGCCGATCGGGTTGATGCGCATCAGGCGGTCCCAGGTCATCTCGGTAACGCGGCTCGGCGCATCGCCTGAGATTTCCAGCGGGTTGAAGGCTTGCAGGAAGGAGGTCGTCGAGGTGATCAGGGTCTTGTCGTCGCCGGTCGGCTCGATGCCGATCCAGGTCCAGAAATTGTGCACGCCGATGCCAGCCTGCGTCGTGATGCTGTCGGGATTAAAAGCGGCAGTGTTGACGACCTGGGGCGTAAGCGGGTGAATGAAGTAGGCGTTCACCATGTCGTTGCGGATGATCTGCTGGGCTTCGCAGATGATGCCCAGGCGCGCTTCCTTATCGGCGACTTCGACGCGCTGGGCTTCGGCCAGGGCGTCATAATCGGGGTTGTTGTAGCCGATGAAGTTGTAGCCGCCATCACGCACGCTGGAATGGAAGAGGTTGTAGGTGAACTCGTCCGGGTCGGAGCGCTCGGGGCGGCCCACCATACGCCAGTGCGTCATCTGGAAGGGACGGTCGGCGGCGGCGCTCTCTTCGGTGCGGCTGTACCAGATTTCATCGATCAGCTGCGCCCAGGGGATCGCGCGGTGATCAACTTCCAGCCCCAGTTCGCGCATGTTCTCGACGACCAGGCGGGTGGTCTCGTATTCGATCGGGCGCTCGGCCTGCGTCACCGAATGCACGATGATCGCCGGCACCATTTCGCCGGTCGACTGCGATGTCGCCGGCAGCGCCAGCGCCAGCAGCATCATCGTCAGGAGCGCTAGGCTTACAAGTTTTCTGCTCATGGTTCGCTATTCTCCTTACCATTTGCTTGGCTAGATTGACGAAAAAGCGTTCACGTTTGGAACTTGGCTGATTTTAACCCACCTCCTTCGAGAATTGACCAGTCAAAAATAATCGAATATGCCTGTAGGGGCGATTCCGTGATTCGCCCGCAGCGCTTTACCTAGTCCAATTGCAACCGCCCCAAGCCATCGCGATAGCGAATCTCGGCTCTTGGCGAGAGCGCGTCCAGCCTTTCAATGAGCGCGCGCGCTTCGTCGCCAGCCAGCAGCTGCGGGTTGCCCGCCGCGTCCAGCAGGGCCGGCTGCAAGCGATAAGACGCTTGGCCTTCCGCAGCCATATCAGCGATGACGATGACCGTCTCCGACCATTCGCGGTTACGCCGATCGACTGCGACCGCGTAAGGCGCGTGCCGGCTGACGGGCGTGTCGCTGACGGGACCCTTGTTATGGTGAAAGACAAAATTGCCCAGGCTGTAGAAAATCGGCTTGCCCCGATAGAGTTCGACTTCCTGCAGCGAATGCGGATGATGCCCGATGATGAGATCGGCGCCAGCCTCGACCAGCCTGTGCCCGACCTCGACCTGGTAATCGGCGAGCCCGTCATGGAAGCGCGGGCGCCAGAAAGGCGGCACGCCCCAATGCAGCGCGACAAGGACGAAATCCGACTGTGATTTTGCTTTGCCGACGGCGGCGACAGCTTGCTCCAGATCTTCTCGCCAAGCCCGTGTATGCACGTAGGGGGCGCTGCCAGGCTGTTCCAGGCTCGCCAGCGGATCGAGATGATAGGCTTCGGAGACGCGAATCGGGGCCACGCCCGGTCGATTTTTGGCGGCGGCGGAACCCGGTCCCAGCGTCGATGTCGCGCCCAGGAAAGCAACTTTGATATCGCCAAGGGTGGCGACTTCGGCTTGCCAGGCGGCATCGAGATCATCGCCCGCGCCAACACAGAGCAGACCGTGCTGCCCCAAATGCCGGGTGGTGTCAAAGAACGCGACTTCGCCAAAATCCCAGGCGTGATTGTTGGCCAGCGTCAGGATGTCGAAGCCCAGCTGCCGCAGGTCTTCCAGCAGGGCCGGCGGCATGCGCATGTTGATCCATTTGTCGATCGGCGCGCCACGCTCGGATACCGGCGCTTCCAGGTTGCCGAAGGCGATGTCCGCGGACCGCAGCAGCGAGGCGACCGCCGTCAAGCCGTCGCTCTGTGGCAGGGCCTCCTGCAAGAAAATATCGCCGACCATCGCAATCGTTGGCATCGCTTCCTTATCCGTCGCCTCTCCCGCAAGTGAGACCTGTGCGGTCAAACGCCGAGCCTGAGCAGTTAGTTAAGCCCCCTCCCTCTTTATGGGAGCAGGGGGTCTGGGCGTGGTGGTCTGCCTAGATTTTGGCGCCGCCTTTGTAGACCGCGGCGATATCGCGCAGGTTGCGGATGTCGACCAAGGGATCCGCGTTCAGCAGCAGCAGGTCGGCGAATTTGCCGGCTTCGACCGTGCCGATCTCATCTTCCCAGCGCAGGATTTTGGCGTTGTTGCGCGTGCCGATGCTGATCGCTTCCAGCGCCGTCAGGTCATTTTCGACCAGCAGCTCGAGCTCGCGCGCCATGGCGAATTGGTGCGGCGCCAGCGGATTGCCGCCGGCATCGGTGCCGATGCCCAGGAAGATGCCTTTGGAACGCGCCAAGGCGATGGTCTTGCGAATCTGCTTGACGCCCTGTTCGATCATTGGCCGGCGCCGCTCGGCGTCCGCCTGCTGCACCGGCGATAGCGGATAACTCTCCAAATCGGGGTTGCCAGCGCCAAGCGTCAGCACCAGCTGCGCGCCATTGGCAACCATCATATCGGCGGTTTCTTCATCGAGGTAGGTGCCATGCTCGATGGTGTCGACGCCGCCCAGCATGCAATTGCGGATGCCGCCCGTGCCATGACAGTGCGCGGCCACGTGCCGTCCCATCATGTGGGCGACTTCGGTGACGGCGGAGATTTCTTCGACGGTGAGCTGGCTGGCGTGGATGTCTTGCCCGGGCGTGGCGCTGCCGCCGGTCGCCATCAGCTTGACCAGGTCGGCCCCGGCTTTGATCTGCTCGCGCGCCGCTTTGCGCATCTCGTCGGGTCCATCGGCTTCGCGGGCGATGAAATGGGCGTGGCCGCCGGTCATCGAAATGACGCGGCCCGAGAGTTTCATGCGCGGGCCGCGGATGAAACCCTGATCGATGGCTTTGCGCAGCGACATTTCGATATACTGTTCGCCGCCAACATCGCGGATGGTCGTGACGCCTTGCGAAAGCGTGCGCTCGCAGATGTCCACCGCTTCCAGCACCAGATCGTCGCGATGCTTCTCCAGCAGGGTGAAGACGCTGTCGCTGCCGTTGTAGCAGATGTGGATGTGAGCGTCGATCAAGCCCGGCATCAGCCACTTGCCCGCAACGTCGATTTGTTCCGCGTCTTCGGCGGTCGGTGGCAGCTCGGTCGCGCGGCCGACCCAGGCGATGCGCTCTCCAGTTACGTGCAGGGCCGCGTTTTCGATAGGCGCGCCGCCGGCGCCGTCGATGAGGGTCGCGCCGGTGAGTACGAATTCCATTGTGGAGTCCTCCAGTCGCGGGCGTTATGGCAAAACGCCCCTAAAGTTGTCAGCGGAGTCAATTCTTGCTGTAAAAGAGATCAGCCGGACCCGCCGCCTGCCCCGAGGCGATCTTGGGCGGCGTCATATAGGCTTGTTTCGAGTGGCTCAGCCCGCTGCCGAGCATCGCTTCGAGGAACTTCAGCTGGACGCGCGCCGGGTTCAGGAAGGGCAGGCCCAGTTCCGCCTGGCAGGCTTCGGGAATCTCGAGGAAGCCCATGCTCATGCAGCCGACGATGAGCGTGTCGGCGCGGTCCTGCTCCATGGCTTTACGCCCCTCTTGCAGGGTCGCTTCAATCGCCAGCTCGCGGTCTTTATGCAGCTCGAGAACGGGGATATTCACCGCGCGCACGCTGGCCAGCTTGTCGCCGCCGCCGCTGTTGCGCATCGTTTCTTCCAGGGGGCCGATGACGCTGTCCGTGACGGTGATGACGGAATAGCGCCGCCCGACGGCCGAGGCCATCAGCGCCGTCGCCTGCCCGGCGCCGATGACCGGGATATCGACCATCTCGCGCAATGCCCCCAAGCCGGGATCGCCATAACAGCCGAGCAGGATGCCGTCCCAACCATCGGCTTGCAGCTGATGCGCCTTCTTGACCGTCTCCGGGATCGACAGATATTCTTCGTACATGCTCTCGATGGAGCCAGGGCCGGCCGGGATATCGGTGATATCGACTTCGACGCCGGCGGCTGCGTGGCGTCGCAGGTAATCGCGGCGGCGCCCGAGCTCGGCTTGGCCTTCGGGCGTGCGGCCCATGGGGCCGGATACGAGGTATATGAGTTTCATGTGTGGTTTTCCCTTCGGCGGATGATCTAACCTAGCTTTGTGATGCTAACTTCCCACATATTGTCTTCGTATTCTTCGTAAACCGTTGCATCAAGAGTCGCATACACTTTGCACTTCTGATTCAGTCTGAACTGGGTAGGGAACTTGGCGAAGGAATCAAAGCTGTCCTCCGGGTCGTCAACAATATCTTCAAGCGCAATATACCCCCACTCGACGCCCGAGGCAGGCGCCTTAACGAGATTCAGGCGATAAATGCCCGTCTCAAAGTCGAAGTCCACAGATATTGAAGTCTCGCCTCGCCCTCTTGTTGACCAAATCACCGTCGGCGCTGGAACTATATGAGACGCGGACGGGTCCTTTGCGCCTTCGAGCGAAAAGTCCGGCGAAGCGCCTCCGCGCGCAAGCGCAGTTTCCAAGTCATGCAGGTCGCGCAAATGGGCCAAGACCGCCGGATACAACGCTACAAGCTTCATCTTGTCGATCTCGTCCGGCCGAGCCGCTAAAGCCGAGAGCATCACATACGCGTTCAGAAGAGAAGCGCGCGAGGCCAGCGCTGCGGCGAGTTCGTGGCAAAGTCTGTCGCCCTCCAAATAGCGAGACAACTCCTCGCCGGCCGTAATCTGCTCGTCGTGCGCCTGCTCAATAGATGGCGGCGCGTCTGAAGCTCCAGATGCAAAGACAGCCAGCTCCTGAATGAATTCGTCATCCTGAATCGAATTCACGTATGCTTGCACTGAAGTTCGCGAGAGATCAGCGCTCGCGCATCGAACATAGCGGCTGTCCATCTTTTCCACGTCTTCACCCTCTGGCTGCGCGTTCTCAATCAGATTGCTTGCAAGTCCTGCCAGGTCCAGCGCTGGACGCGACTTTGCATCGCAAGCGAAAGTCGCCAAATGCTAGCGGCATGAAGAGAAAAAGCAAAGAGAGCGAGCCAAGCATCGCCTTTACAGATTTCCCTTGTTCAGTGGGCGAGTCGCCGCCTCGCCCCTGCATGTTCGCGCGATGATCACGAACCGGAGGGGAGATTCTGTGAATCGCCCACAGCTCTTGTTTTGTTTGGCGGGCGACCAGGCTGTTCGCCCCTAGTGAATGCGCTTGGTCCTGCGGGCGACTCACAGAGTCGCTCCTACAATTCCTCTGCGATCTCTGTAGTTAAATCTTCTCCAGCGCCGCGCGGACGATATTCGCCGAAGTCTCGAAGGCCCAGGCGACGCGATTCACGCCGCGAACCAGATGCGTCCGCGTCACTCGCCGCATGTGATGGTCGGCATTGGCGATGTCCAGGGCCGGCGCCAGATCGGGCAATTCGGGCACGCGCACGGCCGGCTCGTTGCGGAAGCGCCCCTTGCGCGTGTAATTGATCAGCACCAGCTCGCGCGCCATCGCCAGCAGGGCGTCGTTGTAAGCGCGGGCCGCCGGGTCATCCACCGCGCCATTCGCCAGGCTGGCTGTATTCGCGTAAAGCTCGTCGAGCGCGTCATTCAAGTCGTCGAGCGCGTTGTAACAGGGCGCGAAATCAACTTCGTCGCGGGCCGCCGCGGAATACTTGTCCAGCGTGGCCGCGAATTCCGCCGTCAGTTTGCGGAAATCGTAAGGGTGAACCGGGTTGTTCAGCAGGCGCTGCAGCGAAGTGGCATAGACGCGCAGGTCGCGCATCAGGTTGTCTTTGTCGGCGATCTCGAGGGTGTCGTTTTCGGTATGCCAGGCGATATTGGCGCCGCAGCCGCCGACCCCGTAAAAGCCCAGTTCGTCGATCTTCGCCTGGGGCATGGACGAGAGCAGCATGAACAGGCTGGAGACGCCGATGTTGTTGAAGGAATAGTCGCCGGCTTGATGCGGGCGCTCGCCGGTGAAGCCTTTGCCGGTCGAATCCAGCACGGATTGGGCGGCGAAATCTTCGACCTCGCTCATCACGGTCACGCCGCGATACTCGGTCGCCCAGCGGCAGCCGGGCGAATCGATGTTCATCTGCGCGACGCAATTCCGCGCCAAATCGAGCCCGAAGGCGTCGGCGTACCAGGTGGAGGCGCCATATCGCCCGGTCGAGTGGCCCGACCACCAGGCGACCCGCAGGCTGCGCGCCATTTTGTCGCGATTGTCGTGGAAGATCCGCGCCAGCTCCAGCAGGGTGGCGTCGCCGACGGCGTTATCGCCGATGCCGATATCCCAGGAATCCATGTGCCCGTGCACCAGCACGAAGCGCTCCGGCTCGATACTCCCCTTGATCTCGGCCACCAGGCAGGGACATTCGAACCAGCCCTCTTTGAGCGCGCAATGCAAGGTCACTTCGCTCAAGCCGCTTTCCATTTGCGCCAGCAGGGCGTCGCCATCGGGCCGATTGATGGAAAGCACCGGGATGGTGGGCTGGCGATGGTAGTTGTCCAGGTCGGGCGCGCCCCAGATGGTCGTGCAGATGCCCCAGTGGATGTCGACGCCGGGATTGATGAAGATCGCGCCTTTTGCGCCTTTGTTCTGGAAGTACCAGACGGGCGGCGGACCGCCAAAGCCATCGACCACCACGATCTTGCCCGTGACGTCGACTTCGGTCGTCGGCGAGAAATCGAAGAAATCGACGCTGCGCCCGGCGGCGAAACCCTCGATGACGATCGCCTCGCCGGTTACGCCCTCGGCTGGCGTGCTGATGGAGAAGCCCGGGGTCTTGGCGCGGTAGCTCGTCCCGCCGGCTTCCAGCGACGCCTGGATCGGCACGCTCAGGAATTGTTCTGGCATGTGCATCGTATGCGGGACGCCCAGCGCAGTCAATCGCTCGGCGACGTAATTGAAGGCGGTCCGTTCGTCCTCCGATGACGACTCGCGAATCAGCGTGGTGAAGCGCTCTATCAGCGACCAAGGCTCGTCCGGCGACAGGGAATCGAGCAGGGCGTCTTCGAGCCCGGCGTTTTTTGTTTCGTAGAGAGTTTGCATAGTTGAACTGCCCTCCAATAGGCTGCGCTAGCGTGGCTTTTGCGAACTTTGCGGGCGGATTATAATGCAGCCGAGCGCAAATGTGAAAGTGCTGCGTCGTGGCAGGGCATGACCGGAAGGCCGCCAGGCGAGCGCGGCGCCGGGGCGCGCCCGCTGCCGTCCTGCGTGGAAACCGGTGGCAGCCGACAGCTGGCGCGGCTGACTCTGGCGAGCTTTAGAAATCCGTTTGACAGCTGCTGGTATCGTAAGTGTAATCGTCTTCGACGCCATCCGGCGGCAGTTCGCATTTGCCGCTGCCATAGGATGTATTCAGCGTGACGACATAGCGGGGATGAAGGCTTTGGCCACTCGAGGACGAACTGTCGCCGCCGCTGTAGGACGCGGTGGGCGTATCGGGATGCGGCATGCCGATTTCGTTGCAGAAGCCCCAGATATCGCCGATGTAGCCGCCGAAGGTATGGTGATAGGTGGCGCAACTGGCGACGCTGGGTTCATTGTGCGCCCAGAACCAGCCGATATGCCACTCGACGTCGCCCCAACAGGCGCCGGCCATCGTGGTGTTGCACAAGTTGGCTTGCGAGCCCGCCTGCGCCGCGCCAGCCATCAAAAAAAAGGCGAAGAGAAAAAGCCATACTTTCCCAATCATCAGACTGTACCTCACAATAAACCGGGGAAATTCCCGGATGAGAACTGTGCCCAAAGTTTGCGATTGTTAAGCGTCAGTTTGGTCGATGCCGCGCAGAGGCGGGTGACCGCGCCAAACTAGGCGGAAACACCAATAATGTTACCGAAAGAATAAGATAGCTTTAATGGGCTCGCAAGCGATTCTGCGCCGGGTCTTGGAATCGGCCGGTTCGTCGCGTTGGTTTGCGCCTTGCGAGAATTAACCGCGTTAAGAGACAATGAACCGAAGTCAGGCTCCCGCGAGGTCTCGCCATGAAAACCATGTCCTTCGACTTCAACTCCCGCCGCTCGATGGTCAGCGCGAGGCGCGGGATGGTCGGGGCCAGCAACCCGCTCGCCGCGCAAGCCGGGCTTAACATCCTGCGCCTGGGCGGCAACGCGGCCGACGCCGCCGTCGCCACTTCGGCGATGATGAATGTGATGGATCCGGGCTCCTGCGGGGTCGGCGGCGACTGCTTCGCGCTCTACTACGACGCGGAGACCAAGCAAGTCACCGCCTTGAACGGCAGCGGGCGCTCGCCGCGGGCATTGACGCTCGAAACCGTCCAGGACATGGGCTGGGAGAAGATGAACCCGCGCCACGCTCATTCGGTTACTGTTCCGGGCGCCGTGCGCGGCTGGCATGATCTGCTGCGGCGGCATGGCACGATGACGCTGGCGGACGTTCTGGAAGACGCGATTTATTACTCGAGCGAAGGCTATCCAACGGCGCCGGTGGTCGGCCACCGCTGGGAGCTATCGGAGGCTTTCCTGCGCAGCGCCGCCAACGCCGAGGAGTACCTGCCGAGTGGCGCGCCGCCAAAAGCCGGGCATGTGGTTCGGCTGCCCGGGCTGGCGAAGACCCTGCGCGCCGTCGCCGAGGGCGGACCCGAGGCTTTCTACGCCGGTCCGATTGCCGAGGCCATCGTCAAGTCGCTGGAAGAGCAGGGCGGCTTGATGACGCTAGACGACCTCAAGAGCCATCATTCCACTTGGGACGAGCCGATTCAAACCGACTATCGCGGCGTGACGATCTACGAGTGCCCGCCGAACGGGCAGGGCCTGACCGCCCTCATCGCCCTCAACATCGCCGAGAATTTCGATCTTGGCTCGCTGCCTTGGGATTCGCCGCAGCGCATCCATTTGATGGTTGAATCCATGCGCCTGGCCTGGGCCGACGCGCATGAATACATCGCCGATATGAGCGAGGCGGACGTGCCGGTTGATGACCTGCTCAGCAAAGCCTACGCGGAGAAACGAGCGGCTCGCATCCATCCGCATTACGCGGCTGACCCGCCACCAGCGCCGAGCGAGCTGCCGGGCCGCTCGGATACGATTTACCTCAGCGTAGTTGATGGCGCGGGAAACGCCTGCTCCTTCATCAAGAGCCTGTACATGGGCTTCGGCGTGGGCATCGTCGCCAAAGGCACGGGCGTCTGGCTGCAGAATCGGGGGGCAGGCTTCTCGCTGCGGCCGGGGCATCGCAACGCGCTGGCGCCGGGCAAGCGCCCCTATCACACCATCATCCCCGGGATGGCGCTGAAAGACGGCGCGCTCTGGGCGAGCTTCGGCGTGATGGGCGGTTTCATGCAGCCGCAGGGGCATTTCCAGGTCATCAGCGCGATGGTGGACGATGATCTGAATCCGCAAGAAGCGCTGAATCGCCCGCGCTGGCAGGTGGGCCGCGGCGATCCGGCTGGCGCGCTGCTGATCGAAGAGGGCACGCCCTTCAAGACGATGGCTGATCTGGCGGAACGCGGGCATCGGATCCAGCCGGAAGCGGGCTTGGGACGGGGGAGCTTCGGGCGCGGGCAGATCATTCGCTACGATGCCGAGACTGGGGCCATGCACGGCGGCAGCGAGCCCCGGGCTGACGGGCAGATCGCGGCCTTCTAGCGGCTCGCGCAAATCGTCAACTTGACGCAACCGATTACATCGCGTTAAGCTCTCTTTGTATCGCTGATACGTCTTTCCGCCGTATTTTCGTTCTGTGAGCATACAGGAGGTTTCGCCCCATGTTTGTCAAGAGAGCCATTTTCATAGTCCTGCTTCTTGCCTTCGCCGCCGCGCCGTCGCTGGCTCAAGACACCACCACCCTCACCTGGCTGACGCTGGGCTGGCCAGCTGAATCCATCATTGAAGCCTTTGAAGAGTCCAATCCCGATATCAAGATTGAAGCGGAGCAGATCGGCTTCAACGATCTTTTCGCGCAGATCCAGGTGCGCCTGGGCGCCGGCTCGTCCGTGCCCGATATCATCGCCGTCGATGTGCCCTTGGTCTCGGGTTATGCCTTGCGCAACTGGCTGCTTCCGCTGGACCCCGTCTTCACGGGCGACGAAGTGGCAGACTGGCTGCCCGCCGCCGTCAACGCCGGCTCCTACGAGGGCATGCTCTACGCCGCGCCGATCAGCACCTCGACCCAGCTGCTCTTCTATAACAAGGGCTGCTTCGACCGCGTCGGCATGGAGCCGCCGGGCGCCGATGACCGCCTGACCTGGGAAGAAATCGCCGAGATCGCCCAGGCGATGACTTTTGACGACGACGGCGATGGCACGCCCGACGTCTGGGGTTTCATCTGGGAGCAGATGGTGCGCATCTATCAGCTGCAGGCGCTGCCGGAATCGCTCGGCGGAGCCGCCATCGGCGAAGACGGCTTGTCGGTGGATGGCGTCATCAATTCGCCCGAGTGGATTGAAGCCTTCACCTACTACTACAACATGTTCAACGTCTGGAACGCGGCGCCCCAGGGCGAAGAGTTCTGGCCTCCCGATATCTTCGAAACCGGCAACATTTGCATGTTCGTGGGCGGGCCCTGGAATATCCCGCGCTTCGCCAATAACGCCGATCTTGAGGTCGAGTGGGGCGTCTCGCGGCATCCCTACTTCGCTGATGGCGAGCCGGCCACGCCGACCGGCAGCTGGCACATCGGCGTCAACGCCAACACCGAGCACCGCGACGCAGCGACAAAGTTCGTCCATTTCATCTCGACTGGCGAGGGCGCGGAGCTCTGGTGGCGCGAGGGCAGCGGCGACTTCCCCGCCCAGCAGTCCGTTCTGGCGCTCTTCGCGACCGAAGCCGAATTTGACGAATTGCCAATGTCCTACATGCGGACGGCCGCTGACGAAGCCACCGTCAATCCGCGTCCGCGCGCCGTCACCGTGGGCTTCCTGGAATATGAACAGATTCTCCAGAACATCTTCCAGGACATCCGCAACGGCGCCGATGTCGAAGAGTCCTTGAATCTGGCGGTCCAGCGCATCGAAAGTGAAATGGCGAAGTATCGCTAGAGCGGGCAATCTGTAGACACGCGCGCGCGACTGCGCCGCCGCAAACGCAAAAGCCTGCGCATCCCGCGGTGTTTTCCCCTCCCTGATGCTTCGGGGAGGGGCCGGGGGTGGGGTTGGCAGACAAGGAGGGCGTTACAGCGTAACGCCCCTACAATTCCCGAATGGATCGTACACGGTGGGTGGATTCTGCCGCCCGCCGGAGCCAAAACCAGCGATGCGCATAAGCCGACAGCTCATCCCCTATCTCTTCCTCGCCCCCGCTCTGCTCTTGCTCATCGTCTTCAATCTCGTGCCGACGATCGCCACCCTGGTCGAAAGCACCTTCGTGCTGTCGCTGCGCAGCGGCGAGCGCGTCTTCGCCGGCTTCGCCAACTACAATCGCATCTTCAACGATCCCGTCTTTTGGAAGTCCTTGCAGGTCACCATCGTCTTCAGCCTGCTGGTGAACCCGATTCAGATTTTCCTGGCGCTCTGCCTGTCCATCCTCATCAACCAGAAGCTGCCCGGCATCGGCGTTTTCCGCAGCATTTACCTGCTGCCGATCGCCGTTTCGCTTAACGTCACCGCGATCGTCTGGGGGCTGATGCTCGATCAGAATTCGGGCATGATCAACGGTATTTTGACGCAATGGGGCATCGCGCGGCAGCCCTTCCTGCATTCAGTCGACCAGGCATTGTGGTCAATCATCGTCATCGCTTCCTGGATTGGCGTGCCGCTTTGGAGTCTGTTCATCCTGGCGGGTTTGCAGAATATTCCGCCGCCCGTCTTGGAAGCGGCCAAGATCGATGGCGCCAGCAGCTGGCAGTCGTTCACGAAGATCACGCTGCCCCTGCTGCGCCGGGTGCTGGCTTTTGTGCTGGTGGCCGACACGGTCGCCAACTTCTTGATGTTCGCGCCGATCCTGCTGCTCACGAATGGGGGACCGCAGCTATCGACCAACTTGATCATGTACGAGACGTATCGCCGCGGCTTTCTCTATGGCGATCTCGGCGCGTCGTCGGCGATGCTGTCGGTGATGCTCGTCATCGTCTTCCTCATCATCGGCATTGAACTGTACGTCTTGCGCGGGCAAGATTGAGACGGCGAAAAACGGTCATGCCCCAGCCAGCCACGCCAAGACGCTCAGCCCTAGGCCGGGCATCCGCAAGGAAGAACGTCAAGCCTTGGAGCGCCTATCTGCGGCCAGCCGCGGTATACGCCCTCTTGGCAATCGGCGTCATTATCGTGGTGATTCCGTTGATGTGGGCATTTGCCGCCTCATTTTCGCCGAATCACAAGGTCTTTGAATACGCCTATCCCTTTAGCTGGCGCGCGCTCTTCCCGGTGGACTTCACCACGGAAGCCTACGACAGCCTCTTCGCGCGCGGCTTCGGGCGGGCGGTGGGGAATTCCTTCTTTCTCGCCATCGCGACAGTCGTCATCGGCGGCGCGGCCAACGCCTTGGCCGGTTTCGCCTTCGGCCGCTTCGAGTTCCGCGGCAAGCAATTCCTCTTCCTGGCTGTCATTATGCTCACCTTCATGGTGCCGGTCGATCTCACGGCGATCCCGCGTTACATCCTGGTCAACAGCTTCGGCTGGATCAACACCTGGCAGGGTTTGCTCGTGCCGGGCTTGGCCAACAGCCTGGTGATTTTCCTTTTCCGTCAATTCTTCGCCGAAATCCCGCAGGAGCTGATCGACGCCGCGCGCGTGGACGGCGCCTCGTGGCTGCGCGTCCTGGTCAGCATCATCCTGCCGATTTCCAAGCCGGTGCTGGTCGCCGCCGCTTTGCTGATGTTCATCAGCCAGTGGAATTCCTTCTTTTGGCCCCTGCTCATCGCCCCGCGTCAGGAAATGCGCGTCGTGCAAGTCGAGATCTCGCTGGCGATCGGCCAATACGGCACGGTCTGGAACGAGCTGCTCGCTGGCTCCATGATCGCGGCGATCGTGCCAATCCTGCTGGTTATGCCCTTCCAGCGCTATTATGTGCAGGCGATCACGGGCACGGGGCTGGAATAGCGGAAATTGCGGGAACGACAGCCAGTGGACCGCGGCGATCTTGGCATGACGGGCGTCCGCGCGCGAAACCTTGCGCAATCGGTTTCTTATGCGGTATCATTTTCGCGCAGCCTACCCGAAGCGCGTCTTGTCGTGTACACTTTGCGTGTCGCGGCGCCGATACTTGGGCAGCAACGGTGGCCGGCGCCAACAGGCCAAGGCTCTCGTGGCCGCGCAGTTCGGCAAGCAAGGCGTTTTCAGTTATTCCTGAGGAGGAAACATGAAGGGCTTCAAAGCATTTTTTGCGATTGCAGTTCTTGTCTTGGCGCTGGCGCCCGTCGGCGCGCAAGACGTCACCACCGTCACCATGTGGTTCGGCGAAGGCTCCACGCTTGACTGCTGGGGTCCCATCATGCTCGAATTCAACGAAGTCGATCCATCAGTCCAGCTGGAGATCGTGCCGCAAGCCGATACCTGGAACGTCACCCGCACGGCGGTCGCTGGCGGCGGCGGGCCCGATATCGTGCGCACGCCGGGTCCCTCTTTCGTCTACGAAATGGCGCAGGCCGGCTTGATCCTGCCCATGGACACCTTCGCTGAATCGATGAGCTGGGGCGATTTCTTCTTCGATTGGGCGCTGGACCTCGGCTTGGTCGATGGCCAGCTCTACAGCCTGTCGGATGAACTTGAGACGCTGCTGCTTTATTACAACACGGACGTCTTCGAGGCGAATGGCTGGACGCCGCCCGACACCATGGACGAACTGAACGCCTTGGGCGAAGAGGTGGCCGCGGCCGGCTACACCGTTTTCTCGCATGGCAACGCCAGCTGGCGCCCCTCGAACGAATGGTTCGTCGGCGAATACATGACGCAGCTTGCTGGCCCGCACAACGTCTACAAGGCGCTTACCGGGCAGATCCCCTGGACGGACGAGAGCATGGTGACCGCCATGGAAGTCTTGGACGCGCACATGCAGGCCGGCTGGTATGGCGGCGGCATTGACCTCTACTTCACCAACGACGGCGCCACCCGCCGGGCGATGTTCGCCGATGGCACCGCCGCGATGAACATCGAAGGCAGCTGGGCGATCCGCAGTTTGGGCGAATATTTCGGCGAATCGGGTCAAGACTGGGATTGGGTCCCCGTGCCCAGCCACGACGGCACCGATTACTTCACCATCGGCATGGGCAACACCAGCTCCATCAACGCCAACAGCGCGCATCCGGAAGCGGCCGCCCAATTCCTGACCTGGTACTTCTCGCCGGCGACCCAGGGCAAGATGCTGACCAACTGCCGCAAGGGGCCCGCCCCGGTAAGCATTTCCGCGGAAGTCATGGGCGAGCTCGACCCGCGCATCTCCCGCGTGTATTCCATGCTGTCGGACGCCTCGGCCAATGACCGCTACGGCTACACGACCTGGACCTTCTGGCCGCCCAAGAGCGATGTCTACATCTACGAAGAGGTAGAGCGCGTCTGGACCGGCGAGATCACCGTCATGGATTATCTCGACGGCTTGAACGAGCTCTTTGCCGAAGAGCTGGCCGCCGGCGATATTCCGCCGATTCCCGCGCGTTAAAGCAGGCAGTGTGGCGCTGGCCGATCTTGTCAAGGCGGTCGGCGCCAAATCCGCCATTTGCCCGAAAGTATAGGAACAACGCAGTACGTCTTTCAGTTTTTCGATTACTCCATAGGAGGCAGCATGAAAAGCGTCAAACTTCTATTCGCCATCGCAGTCCTTGTTTTGGCATTGGCGCCGGTTGGCGCGCAAGACGTCACTACCGTTTCCATGTGGTTCAGCGAAGGCTCCACGCTGGATTGCTGGGGTCCCATCATGCTTGAGTTCAACGAGGTCGACCCGTCGGTGCAGTTGGAAATCGTGCCGCAGGCCGATACCTGGAACGTCACGCGAACGGCTGTCGCTGGCGGTGGCGGGCCCGATATCGTGCGCACGCCGGGTCCCTCTTTTGTTTACGAAATGGCGCAGGCCGGCTTGATCCTGCCGATGGACACCTTCGCCGAATCCATGGGCTGGGGCGATTTCTTCTTCGACTGGGCCCTGGACCTCGGCTTGGTCGATGGCCAGCTCTACAGCCTGTCCGACGAGCTCGAGACCCTGGTGATGTATTACAACGTCGAGGTCTTCGAGGCGAATGGCTGGACGCCGCCCGATACGATGGACGAGCTGAACGCCCTGGCTGAAGAGGTCGAGGCGGCTGGTCTCACCGTCTTCTCGCATGGCAACGCCAGCTGGCGGCCCACGAACGAACATTTCGTCGGCGAATACTGGACGCAGGTCGCTGGACCGCACAAGGTCTATCAGGCGCTCTCCGGCGAGATTCCCTGGACGGACGAGAGCCTGGTGGGCGCGATTGAGCTGCTGGACGCGCACATGCAGGCCGGCTGGTATGGCGGCGGCGTCGACCTGTACTTCACCAACGATGGCGTCTATCGGCGCACCTCCCTGGCGGAGGGCAGCGCGGCGATGAACATCGAAGGCAGCTGGGCGATCCGCGGCACCGTCGATTACTTCGGCGAATCGGGCATGACCTGGGATTGGGTCCCCGTGCCCAGCCACGACGGCACCGATTACTACACCATCGGCATGGGCAACACCAGCTCAATCAACGCCAACAGCCCGCACCCCGAAGCGGCGGCGCAATTCCTGACCTGGTATTTCTCGCCGGCGACGCAGGGCAAGATGCTTACGTCCTGCCTCAAGGGGCCGGCGCCCGTAGCCATTGGCGCGGACGTCATGGCCGAGCTTGATCCGCGCATCGCCCGCCTCTATGCCGAGCTGTCGGACGCTTCCGCCAATGACCGCTATGGCTACACGACCTGGACCTTCTGGCCGCCCAAGAGCGACGTCTACATCTACGAAGAAGTGGAGCGCGTCTGGACGGGCGAAATCACCGCGATGGAGTATTCGGCAGGCTTGCAAGAGCTCTTTGCCGAAGAGCTTGCCGCCGGCGATATTCCCCCGATTCCAACCCGCTAAAGCAAGCAGGCTGGCGCCGGCTGTCATCGTGGCGGCTGGCGCCACCTCCTCGGATTACTGGAAAGGCTCGGATGATGGCATTACTCTCGCAGAATAAACCCACAACCTTTTTCGAGAAGCTGAACGATGAAACCTGGCGGCGGAAATTCCTGCGCAACGTCCTCATCCCGTGGATCTTCATCTCGCCGCTGCTGATCATCCATCTTTATGTCGTCGCCATCCCAGCGGTCCAGGGCATTTATATGTCCTTGACTGATTGGAAAGGCGTTGGCATGAACGTGAACTTCGTCGGCTTGGAGAATTACCGCGAGCTGTTTTTCGAAGACGAGACCTTCGGCAAGGCGCTGCGCAACAATATAACATGGATGATTTTCTTCCTGACTGTGCCCTTTATCCTGGCGCTCTTCTGCGCCACTATGCTGTCTCAGGTCAGGCGCGGCGGCATGCTCTATCGCAGCATCCTCTTCGTCCCCTACGTCTTGGCGAGCGTCGTCACGGCGACGATCTGGAAGAACCTGTTGAACCCGCAGCGGGGCATCGGCGCCGCCGCCGACAATATCCTCGGGCTGGACGGGGTCTTCGGCATCGCGTATTTGGGCCGTACCGAGACCGCCCTGATGTCCATCGCCTTCATCGACAACTGGCAATTCTGGGGCTTCCTGATGATCCTCTTCCTGGCGGCGATGCAGTCGATCCCGCCGGTGCTTTACGACGCCGCCAAGATCGACGGCGCCAACCGCTGGCAGGAATTTCGTCATGTGACCTTGCCCGGCATCCGGCCGATCCTGGTCTTCATGTTCATGATGGTGGCGATCTTCTCCTTCCTGGCTTTTGATTACATCTTCCTCTTGACCCAGGGCGGGCCCGGCGGCGCTTCCGAGGTGATCGCCACGCAGCTATACAAGAACGCCTTCTTTCGCTTCCAAGCGGGCTATGGCGCGGCGCAGGGCGTCGTCATCAGCATATTCGCCGGTTTCATCATCTTGATATTCGTCACCGTGAAGCGCAGAGGATGGGATATATGACCGCCATCGGCAACGTATCGATTCGCGACACCATACTGCAGCGAGGGCGCAGTCAAGAACGCAGCCGTCTGCTGGTCTTCAACCATGCGGTGCTGCTGGCCTTGACCGCCTTCGCCCTCATCCCGCTCGTGGTCGTGGCTTTCAATTCGGTGAAGACGAACCTCGAAATCGGCCAGAACCCGCTGGGACCGCCGGTCAACGTGGTGATTGAGAACTTCCCCAACGCCTGGGATAAAGGCAACTTCGCGACGACCATGAGCAACAGCGTGATTTACGTCGTTGCCACCATCGCGGCGGAACTGGTCTTGGGCGGCTTGGCGGCTTACGCCCTGGCGCGCAAGAAACCGCCGGGCTCCGACTTGCTGATGCTCTATTTTCTGGTCGCCTCAACGATCCCGCTTTGGATGTATATCGTACCGCTCTTCGTGCAGATCAACTTTTTGAAAGTGAAGATTGGCGTGGACGCGCGGATTCTGCTCATCATGGTCTACGTCGCCACCCGCGCGCCCTTGAGCATCTTCCTGCTGCGCTCGTACATGATCGACTTGCCCACCGAGCTTGAGGACGCCGCCCGCGTCGATGGCGCCAACGAGCTCCAGGTGATGACGCGCATCGTATTTCCTTTGACCAAGCCAGGCTTTCTCACTGTCGGCCTGGTTGTTGGCTTGGGCGTCTGGAACGAATTCCTGCTCGCGCTGACCTTCATCCACGACCCGAACCAGTATCCGGTCACCACCAGCTTCTACAAATTCGTCGACCGCTTTGATCGAGACTGGGCGTTAACCAGCGCCGGCGCCATCATTATCATCTTTCCGGTGATGGTGCTCTTCCTGTCGTTGCAGCGCCAATTCATCGAAGGCTTGGCGGAAGGCGGCGTCAAGCTCTAGGGCGCGGCAAATCAGGAATGCCATTCGTTGTAGGGGCGAGCCACTGGGTCTCCCCGACGGATCGCAATCAAAAGATACTGCCGTAGGGGCGTTACGCTGCAACGCCCAGGCATTCACACCAAAGGAGACCAAACATGCCACTCCCCCCGGATTACCTGGAACGCGTCTATGCCGGCGTCCTGGGCAAGCTCATCGGCGTCTATCTGGGTCGCCCCTTTGAAGGCTGGCCCTACGAGGCGATTGTCCATCGCCTGGGCGAGATCAATTATTATGTGCACGACAAGCTGAACGTCCCGCTGATCGTCACCGATGACGATATCTCGGGCACATTCACCTTCATTCGCGCGCTCGAGGATTATGGCTACGACCGCGATGTGACGCCGGCGCAGATCGGGCAGACCTGGCTGAATTATCTGATCGAAGAGCAGACGGTGCTCTGGTGGGGCGGCATGGGCAATTCCACCGAGCACACCGCTTACCTGCGGCTGAAGCAGGGGCACGAACCCCCGTTCAGCGGCTCGGTCGAGCTTAATGGCAAGGTCGTGGCCGAGCAGATTGGCGCGCAGATTTTCATTGACGGCTGGGCATTGGTGGCGCCGGGCGATCCCGAATTCGCGGCTGACCTGGCTGGCCGCGCGGGCAGCGTCAGCCACGGTGGCGAAGCGGTTTATGGCGCGCAATGCCTGGCGGCGATGGAAGCCCAGGCTTTCGTAGAATCCGACATCAACAAGCTGATCGATACGGGCCAGTCGGTCATCCCGAGCGACTCAATCATTTACGCCATGATCGACGATATCCGCGAGTGGCGCGCCAAAGAGCCGGACTGGCGGAAGGGGCGCGAGCTGCTGGCGGAGCGTTATGGCTATCACATCTATGGCGGCAACTGCCACATGGTGCCCAATCACGGTCTGATGATCTTCTCTATGCTCTACGGCGATGACGACTTCCAGCGCACCTTGATGATCGTCAACACCAGCGGCTGGGACACGGATTGCAATTCCGGCAATATCGGCTGTCTGATGGGCATCAAGGACGGGCTGGCCGGTTTGTCCACGGGGCCCGATTATCGCGGTCCGGTCGCCGACCGCATGTACATCCCCACGGCGGATGGCGGCAACGCGATCACCGACGCGGTCACGCAGACTGTGCGCCTGGTCAACGCGGGCCGCGCGCTCCAGGATCTGGAGCCGATCGCGCCAAAAGACGGCGCCCGCTATCATTTCGATCTGCCGGGCGCGGTGCAGGGATTCATGAACGAGGATTCGGTCGAAGCGCGCGATGTCGTCGCCATCAGCAACGTCCATGCGCCGGAACTGAGCGCCAATGGCGAGCGTCTGCTGGCGCTGGATTTCGCCGGTTTGGCCCCCGGGCGCGTTGGACGCGTCGAAACCGCCACCTTTGTGCCTTCAGCCGAGGTAAACGCTCACTTCGAGGGACCTGGCTACAGCTTGATGGCCAGCCCGCGGCTCTCGCCCGGCCAGACGATTCGCGCTCGCGTACTCGCGGACAGCGGCAATGCCAGCGCCGTCGATGTCGCGCTTTACGTCCAGCATTACAACCGCGAAGACGGGCTGGATATCCTGGAAGGCGCTGGCGCCAGCATGGCGGCCGGCGATGTCGCCGAACTGGAATGGCAGGTTCCCGACCTTGAAGGCTACCCGATCGCCAAGGTCGGCTTGCAGATTGTCGGCGAAGGCAGCGCCAGCGGCCGCGTTTACCTCGACTGGCTGACCTGGGACGGCGCGCCGAACGTGCGCCTGAAACGCCCGTACGCGCACGACTTTTCTCGCTGGGATCGCAAGAGGAGCGGCTTGATGTGGAAACGCGCCTGGGTGAACGGCTTGGACGCGGCCAAGGGCAAGATGGTCTTCATGGACTTCTATCCCGAAACGTTTCGGCTGATTCAGAATGAGGGACGCGGCTTGATGATGCATGGCTGCCGCGACTGGACCGATTATCAGGTCAGCGCCAGCATGACGCCGCATATGTGCAAAGCCGGCGGCTTGGGCGCGCGCGTTCAGGGCATGAAGCGCGGTTATGCCTTGCTCTGCGATGAAGAGAGCACGCGCCTGGTGTCGACGCTGGAAGGCGAGGACACGATTCTGGCGGAGGCCAGCGGCGGCTGGACCCTCGGCAACCGGCATCAGCTCGCGCTAAAGGTCGAGGGCAACGCTTTGTCCGGCTATCTCGATGGCGCGCTGGTGGTGAAAGCCGAAGACCCGGAGGCGCGCTTCAGTGGCGGCGGCATCGCGCTGATCAGCGAGGAGGGGCGCATCGGCTGCGAAGACGTCGAGGTGCGGCCGGTCTAGGCCGAGCGGAGGCGGCCGGGGCTGCCTGGCTGGTCGTCCGCCGCGGCGCAACGTTACCGGGGCGAGCCGGCGAGGCTGCTGAAGCGCTGCCCCCCATCCCCCGTCCCCATGCCTCCACGAGGAGGGAAGGGAATTTTCTGACGACTTTGCCCCAGGTATGCCTCTCGTTCTTCATGGAAGCGGGGTTTGGGATGGGGGTAAAATGACCATCCTCTGCTACGGCGAAATTGATCTGGATATCTATGTCGCGCTGGACCGGCTGCCGACCATGGAGCGCGCCGCCTGGTGCTCGGAAGATTTCGAGAATATCGGCGGGGCAGCCGCCAACAGCGCCCTGTGGCTGGCCAACTGGGGCGTGCCGACGCGGCTGGCGGGCCACGACCTCGGCGATGATCGCCCCGGCGATGTCGTCAACGAAATGCTGGCGGGAAGGCGCCATCTTGATACGCGTTTCATCGCTTGCCACGCCGGTTATCGGACGCCGCGCTGTCAATGTTTGGTGACGCCCGATGGAGAGCGCAGTTTCATCTCGCACTGGCCCCGTGACATGCGCATGACAGCGCCATCGCCCGCCATGTTCGCGGGCGTGAGCTGGCTGAATCTTGACATGTCGGGTCCCAAGCCCTTGCGCCTGAACGCGGCCCAAATGGCGAAGGCGCTCGGCGTTCCGGTCGTGATCAACGATGTTGAGCAAGCCGACCATCCGCTGCTGCCCCTGGCTGACGTGCTGGTCGTTTCCGCCGCTGTCGTTCGCAGCAAATACGCCGGAACGGATCCCTTGGATCTGGCGACCGAATTAATGCGAAAGGGCGGCTGCGACGTCATCGTGACCGACGCCGGCGCGCCGATCAACGTCTTGTCGCGCGATGGAAGCCGGGACAGGGTCATCCCGCCGGTCGTAGAGGCGGTCGACACCACTGGCGCGGGCGATATCTTCAAGTCGGGTTTATTGTATGGCTTGTCGCGGGACTTGCCGCTGCGTGAAGCCGTCCGCTGGGGCGCGGCCGCTGGCAGCCTGATCTGCAAATTCGCCGGGACGACCAAAACGCTGGCGCCACTCTCCGAGGTTCGCGCGCTGCTGGCGACAATTGCTTAAGCCACGCGCATAATTCACTGTTGGCATACTAGAAATGTGTAGACCGCCGCAGTATCGGTCCGCGGCCAGCGCAAAACCATTGGCGTCTCGCCGATTCTAAAGCGGGCGTTATGGTGAAAAGCCCCTGCATTGTTCGCCAGTGCTGCGAATGGGCGAGTCACCGCCTCGCCCCACAGCTATCGTTGCAATCGGAACGCCGCCTCGCCCCTGCAAATTGCCCATTTGCGCGCGGAACGAGGCATTTTGATTTTGGAGGAATTGCCCTGTCTGGCTCCTCGGCTTCCATTGAGAATCCTCGCCAAACTGCTACAATCCGCTCGCAACTGACGGCGCGGCACGAGGCCTAAATATGAGCGGCGAGGCAGTCTGGCGCAGATTCACTGATATCAGCGAGGCGCGCGAAACGATCCTCAAGCGGCATTCCCTGCGCGATTATGCCGTGCCAGAACATATCCTGGCGCGTTCCGAGGCTCTCTTTGGCGAGCGCGTCATGCCTGAGGAGGCGGTCAGGCGCATCATCCGCAGCGTCCGCGAAGGCGGCGACCAAGCGCTGCGCGAATGGAACGAGAAACTCGACGGGCGGCGGACCGAAAGCCTGCTCGTGACGCGAAAAGAGACGCACGCGGCTTTGAGCGCGATCGCGCCGGAGCTGCGACGCGCGCTGGAATTGGCGGCTGACCGCATCCGCGAGTTCCATCGCAGGCAGCCGCTCGGCTCATGGATCGACGCTGCGGAAGGCGGGTCGCTCGGGCAGCTGATCCGGCCTCTGGATTCGGTCGGCGTTTATGTGCCTGGCGGCAGCGCGCCCCTGCCGTCGTCGCTGTTGATGAGCGTCATCCCGGCGCAGGTGGCGGGCGTGCGGGAAATCATCGTCTGTACGCCCCCGGGCAGCGGAGAGGACGATATCCATCCGACGATTCTGGCGGCGGCCGCCATCGCCGGGGTGGACCGGCTCTACCGCGTCGGTGGCGCGCAAGCGATCGCCGCGATGGCTTATGGCACGGAGACGATTTCACGGGTCGCCACGATCGTCGGCGCGGGCAACCTCTTCGTCACGCTGGCGAAACAGCAGGTTTATGGCGACGTCGGCATTGACGGCTTGCTGGGGCCGACCGAGACCGTCGTCATCGCCGATGACAGCGCCGATCCGCGCCTCGCCGCCGCCGATCTGCTGGCGCAGGCCGAACATGACGAGCTGGCTTCCGCGATTCTGCTGACCCCCAGCGCGGAACTGGCGGGGGCCGTCGAGAGCGAGATTCAGCGCCAGCTGGAAAAACTTGAGCGGCGCGAAATTATCCTGGAGGCGATGACTAAGCGCAGCGGCACTGTCATCACCGCCGACCTGGAAGGCGCCTTTGAACTGGCGAATGAATACGCCGCCGAGCACCTCTGCCTGCTGGTCGATGATCCCTGGTCCTGGATTGGGGTGGTGCGCAACGCCGGCGGGGTCTTCCTGGGCGAGCATTCTTATGAAGTGCTGGGCGATTATGTCGCTGGGCCCAGCCACGTCATGCCGACGGGCGGCACGGCGCGGTTCGCCTCGCCCTTGAATCTGCTGAACTTCGTGAAAATCACCAGCTTGATCGGGCTGGGCAGGTCGCTCGCGGCGGAATTGAGCGAGCCAGCGCGGCTCCTGGCGAAAGCCGAAACGCTGGACGCCCATGCCGCCGCCGCCAAATTGCGGAGCCGCTAAAATGACGTCCCGCGAAAATGTCCGCATCCGCCGCGACATCGCCTCGATGAGCGCCTATACGCCGACCACGTCGCTGGAGGTCTTCGCCGAGCGGCTGGGCATCGCGCCGGAAAGTCTGATCAAGCTGGATGCCAACGAGAATCCTTTTGGTCCGTCGCCCAAGGTGGCCGAGGCTTTGGCGGCCCTGCCCAATATGCATGTCTATCCTGATCCGGAGTCGGGCCGCTTGCGCGACATGCTGGCTGATTATACGGGCGTCTCCGCGGGCCAGATCCTCTGTGGCGCCGGCGCCGACGAGCTAATTGAGCTTATCATGCAGCTTTACATCGAGCCGGGCGATTTCATCATTAACACGCCGCCGACTTTCGCCATGTACAGCTTCAATGCGCCTCTGTATCACGCGCGGGTCGTCGATGTCTATCGGCGCGCCGATTTCTCGCTCGACCTTTCCGCGATTGCCGAAGCGGTTGAGAGACACGATGCCAAGCTGGTTTTCCTGTGCTCGCCCAACAACCCCAGCGGCAACCTGATATCTCCGCCAGAGTTGCATGCGCTGCTCGATTTGCGAGCCACGATCGTCGTTGATGAAGCCTATATCGAATTCGCCGAAGCGGAAGGTTTCGCCGGGTGGGTGGCGGAATATCCCAACTTGATCGTATTTCGCACCTTGAGCAAATGGGCCGGGCTGGCGGGCCTGCGCATCGGTTACGGCATTTTCCCGCAGGCGCTGATGCCGCAGCTGTGGAAGATCAAGCAGCCCTACAACGTGAATGTCGCGGCGGATCTTGCGGCCCGCGCTTCGCTGGCTGATGTCGATTTTCTGCTGGCGCGCGTTCAAGAATTGATCGAGCAGCGCGCGCGAATGGAAGTCGCCTTTGCCGACTTGGCCTGCCTTTCGCCTTATCCCAGCCAAGCCAACTTCGTGCTGAGCCGCGTTCGGGGCCTGACGGCAGGAGCCTTCCGCGATCGGCTGGCGCGCGCCGGCCTCATCGTGCGCTATTATGACAAACCGCGTCTGGAGGACTGCATCCGCATCAGCGCCGGCCGGCCGGATCAGGTCGACCGCCTGCTGGATGTCTTGCGCGCCCTTTGATTATTTGTCGCGGCTAGCCGATGGCCTACCCAATCCGTCGACCAATCGCAGGGGCGAGACGGTGGCGCGCCCGCCAGCCGCATCAAACCTAGGCCCGCAGCCACCCGGCCGCCCGCGCCCTTTTCTCAACGTCAATTTGTGCTATCTTTCCGAACGAGGTCCATGCCCATGACAGCGCGCAAAGCCGACATCAAACGGAAGACGAAAGAGACCGCGATCGAGCTGAGCCTCAATCTGGATGGCGCTGGCGCCGCGGACATCGACAGCGGCATCGGTTTCTTCGACCATATGCTGGGGCATATCGCGCATCACGGCAAGTTCGACCTGCGCGTGCGGGCTCAGGGCGATCTGCACATCGACGCCCACCACACGATTGAGGACATCGCCATCTGCCTGGGGCGGGCGATTGACGATGCGCTCGGGTCGCGGGTCGGCATCCAGCGCATGGGGACGGCTTATGTGCCGATGGACGAGGCGCTGGCGCGGGTCGTCATCGACTTGAGCGGGCGTCCTTACGCCATCATCAAAGCCAGCTTTAATACGCCAATCATGGGGCAAATGCCGACGGATTTGGTCGTCCACGCCATGGAAACGATCGCCGCCCACGCGAAAATGAACCTGCATGCCGAAGCGCTCTACGGCCGCAACGATCATCATAAAGCCGAGGCGCTTTTCAAGGCATTCGGGCGCGCGCTGGCGGCTGCGGTCGCCCTTGATCCGGGCCGCGCGGGCATCCCCAGCACCAAGGGCACGCTGACGGAGTAAAGCCGCATGCGAGAGTTTGTCGAATTCAGCAAGGCGCTCGCCGAAGCCAGCGGCGACATCATCATGCGCTACTTCCGCCGCGATTTTACGGTGGAGACCAAAGCCGACCAATCGCCGGTGACAATCGCCGACCGCCGGGCGGAAGACGTCATGCGCGAGATGATCATGAAGGAATACCCCGAGCATGGCATCATCGGCGAGGAGTTTGGCAACCATAACGAAGCGGCTAAATATCAGTGGGTGCTGGATCCGATAGACGGCACGAAATCCTTCGTCAGCGGCACCTTTCTCTTCGGCACGCTCATCGGCTTGATGAGAGACGGGCAGCCCATCGTCGGGGCGATTCATCATCCCGTCACGGCGCATCTGCTGATCGGCGACGGAAATGAGGCGCGCCTGAATGGCGAGGTCGTTCGCGTCCGCGATACGCGCGAACTGCGAGACGCGCTCATGTGTTATACCGATTTCGTCCATGTGGGTCAGTATCAGAATGGCATCGCATTTCAGCAGCTGATGGGCATGACCAGCTTCAACCGCACCTGGGGCGACTGTCACGGTTATTTCCTGCTGGCGACCGGTTACGCCGATATCATGCTCGACCCGATCATGCACCTTTGGGATATTGTCGCGCTCGTCCCCATCATCGAGGGCGCGGGCGGGGTCATCACCTCCTGGAGCGGCGGACCGCCCCTCAGCGGCAACGGCATCATCGCCAGCAACCGGCATCTGCACGGCCAGGTACTGCGCGTTCTCCACGCTTAAGTCAGGAGCGCCACCAATGGGTGAACAAATGCTGCAAAGTCTCACCGCAATCGTCACTGGCGCGGCCGGCGACTTGGGAAACGCGATGGCGCGGCAGCTGGCGGAGCAGGGCGCCCATGTCGTCATCTGGGATATCGTCCCGCGGGCCGAGGCGGCTGAGGCCATCGAACGCGTTCGAGCGCATGACGCCGCCGTCGAATATTTCGAAATCGACGTTCGCGACCGGGCGGCCGTAGACGCCGCCATCGCCAGTCTTCCGCGCCTGGACATCGTCTGCGCCAACGCCGGCATCGTCGAGGCCCAGCCCTTCCTCGAGCTCCGCCAGGACAACTGGCAGAACCACCTCGATGTCAACTTGACCGGCTGCTTCAACGTCTGTCAGGCGGCCGCGCGCAAGATGGTCGCGGACGGGACGAAGGGTCGGCTCATCCTCACGTCCAGCTGGGTCGGCTCGATTCCCTGGCCCGAAATCACCGCCTACAGCGTCAGCAAAGCCGGCGTCAACATGCTGGTGAAGCAGATGGCGCGCGAGTTGGCGGTTCATGGCATCTTGGTGAACGCGGTCGCGCCGGGCATCGTGAACGCTGGTTTGGCGGGAAGGCAATTGCGCGAAGAGCCGCAGTACGCCGCCCGCGTCGCCAAGGTGATCCCGCTGGACGAGCCGGGCAGCCCGGAAGCGATTGGCGCGGCGGTCGTCTATCTGGCGAGCCCGCAGACCGCCTATATGACCGGCAGCATCCTGACGCTGGATGGCGGCTGTTCGCTCTTTCAGTTCGACGCTTAAAACCCCCCTCGATCCCCCCGACAAGTCAGGGGGAAGCGCGTCCTGTGCCAATCGGAGGCCTCCGTCCAATCAGCCCAATCGCGCCGCTAGCACCCCTCCCTGACTCGTAGGGGAGGGGGCCGGGGGGGCGGGGTAGAAAGAAACGTCTCCGCGCCTTGGCTCGCCTGTGTGATATAGACCGCCGGCTGATTTCCCGTGGCCGCGCTGTAACAGCTGCTGACCTGGCGCGCGAAGTTCGCGGCGGCTTCCGCATGCACCAGCGCGACCGCGCAGCCACCGAAACCGGCCCCGGTCATGCGCGCGCCAAAACAGCCGTCGGCGGCCTTGGCGCATTCGACGATGGCGTCCAGCGCCGGGCTGGAGACCTCGAAATCATCGCGCAGGCTGATATGGCTCTCGATCATGAGCTGGCCGAGGGCGGCGGCGTCGCCAGCCCGCATCGCGTCGCGGGCTCGCAGGGTCCGCGCGTTTTCGCTGACGACGTGGCGAGCGCGTTTGCGGGTCAGCGGATCGAGCTCGCCGGCGCGAGCCCTGAAGGCGCGCTCATCGATGTCGCGCAAGGCGGGCAAACCGAAATGGCGGGCGGCCGCTTCACATTGCGCTCGCCGCTCATTGTAGGCTGAATCGACCAATCCACGCCGCGTCATGGTATCGAGGATGACGACGGCGGTCGAGGCTGGGAGCGGGGCGCTAGCCGTCTCGAGGCTGCGGCAGTCGATCAAGAGAGCGCGGTTCGCTACGCCCGCGGCCGAGATCATCTGATCCATGATGCCGCAGTTGACGCCCAGCCACTCGTTCTCGGCGCGTTGGCAAGCGAGGGCCATGGTCGCCGCGTCCCACTGAAAGTCAGATACGCAGTAGAATGCGCGCGCCGCCGCCAGCTCCAGCGCGGCCGAAGACGACAGACCCGAGCCTATGGGCACATCGCCGCAGACGACGCCTTCCCAGCCGCCGAGGGCATAACCGCTTTCCCCCAGCGCCCAGGCGACGCCGCTCAAATAATCGATCCAGGCGATTTCCGCCGGGGGGCGCAACTCGTCGAGGGCGAACTCGCGCCGGTCGTCCATATCGAGCGAGATGGCGAATACGCGTTTGTCCTGGCGCGGGCGCAGGGCGATCCAGGTCGCGCGGTCGATCGCCAGCGGGAAGACGAAGCCGTCGTTGTAATCGGTATGCTCGCCGATGAGGTTGACGCGGCCCGGCGCGCGGACGATGAAGGCGGGCTCTTCGCCGAATTCGCTGATGAAATGATGCTTGGCTTTGTCCGCGAGCGACATTTTGTGGCTGTTTCCTAAATGCAATCGATGCCCGAATTGTAGCGCAGCCATTTCATATTGCCACAGAGACGCAGAAGTAATCGAAAGTACTTAATTGAAAAAATGTTCCCCCAAAATAACAATACAAGAATCATCAAATGCGTGTACGGGCGAGCCGGCGGCTCGTCCCGCCTATGCCAAACATCAGGTTAGTTTTCGCGCGACTAATTTGGAATTACTGGGGCACAAAGAAGAACCCTTGCATTTCTCTTGGCGTACACTGTCAAACTCGGTGTACTCGGTGGTAGCGAAAAACTTCTGGCGCCTCCCGAACGAGACGGATATTTGTAAAAGACTGCAACTGCGGTCATAATAGGCGGCGACAGTCACGGGTCGTGTCTCACGGCGTTAGGTTACCCTATCGAAAAGTGCCTCGCTGACTGCCGGAAAGTTAAGATAGGGAGACACGAATTATGATCCGCTTCTCACTTAACGGCAAAGCAGTTCAATATGATGGCGACCCCGACCGCGCCTTGATGAACGTCTTGCGCGAGGATTTGGGCGTCATCTCGCCGAAGGATGGCTGCGCGCCGCAAGCCGCATGTGGCTGCTGCGTGGTCGGCGTCGATGACAGGGCGCTGCTCTCCTGCGTCACCAAGATGAGCAAGATCGACGGCAAGTCGGTGACCACTACCGAAGGCCTGGGCGAGTATCGGCAGAACGTCTTCGCCGATTCCTTCGTCAAAGAGGGTGGCGTGCAATGCGGTTTCTGCATCCCGGGCATCGTGATGCAAGCCAATAACCTCATCAACCACAATCCCGAACCCAGCCGCGCCGACATCGAGAAATGCCTGACGCCGCACCTCTGCCGCTGCACCGGTTACAAGAAGATCGTGACGGCGATTCAAAACGCGGCCGAAGCTATTCGCAGCGAAGAAGAGATTGAGATGCCGGAGGTGGACGGCGGGATCGGCTCGCGGCTGCCGAAGTATCAGGCGCAGGATCTCGTGCTCGGGCAGCATCGTTATGTCGATGACATCCGCATGGACGGCATGAAGATCGGCGCGCTCAAATTCAGCGATCACCCGCGGGCGGTCGTCAAGGCGATGGACTTGAGCGCGGCCGAGGCGCATCCGGGCGTGCTGCGCGTCTTCACCGCCGACGATGTGCCCGGCGACCGTTACATCGGGCTGATCAAGCAGGATTGGCCCCTGATGATCGCCGTGGGCGAGACGACGCGCTACGTCGGCGATGTGCTGGCGATCGTCGTCGCCGAGACGGACGCCATCGCTCGCGAAGCCGTCGGCTTGATCGAGATCGATTACGAGGTGCTGGCGCCGATCACCGATATGCACGCGGCAATGCAGGCGGAAAGCCCGTCAATTCACGACGGCGGCAACGTGCTCTCGCAGTCGATCACCAATCGCGGCGACTTCGAGAAATCAATGGCGGCTTCGGCTTATACGACGCAGGGCGTGTATGAGACGCAGATGATCGAGCACGGCTTCATGGAGCCGGAAGCCTGCGTGGCTTATCCCCACGGGAACGGGGTTGAAGTCCTCTCGCAGGGGCAGGGCGTCTTTGAAGACCGCGTGCAAATCGCCAAGCTGCTGGGCTTGCCGCAGGAAGACGTTCATGTCGTGCTGGTGCCAAACGGCGGCGCTTTTGGCGGCAAGGAAGACCTCTCGGTGCAGGGGCACGCCGCGCTGGCCGCCTACCTGATGGGCGAGCCGGTGAAAGTGCGCCTGACGCGCGACGAGTCGATCGTCATGCACCCCAAGCGCCATCCGATCTGGATGGAATACAATATCGGCTGCGATGAAGACGGCATGCTGACCTATTGCAAGGGGCGTTTCGTCGGCGATACCGGCGCCTACGCCTCGGTCGGCATGAAGGTGCTGGAGCGCTCGGCCGGTCATGCCACCGGCGCCTACAACTTCCCGGTCACCGATATCGTCAGCACGGCGGTTTACACCAACAATCTGCCATGCGGCGCCATGCGCGGTTTCGGCGTCAACCAGACCGCCTTCGCCCTGGAGAGCTGCATCGACGATCTCTGCGAGCAGGGCGGCTTCGACCGCTGGCAATTCCGCTATCAGAACGCGCTGGATGACGGCGACATGACGGCGACGGGCCAAGTCATCGAGGCGGGGGCCGGCGCCAAAGCCACGCTGGAAGCCGTCAAGGACGAATTCAAGAACGCCAGATTCGCCGGCATCGCCTGCGGCATCAAGAACACCGGCATCGGCAACGGCATGCCCGATTCCTCCAAGGTTACACTATCGGTTGTTCCCAACCCCGATGCGGAAGAAGGCGAGGAGAACGCAAAGGTCATCATTGACCATGGCTGGACGGAGATGGGGCAGGGCGTGCACACGATGGCGGTGCAGGCGCTGGTTACGGAAACGGGCATCCCGCCCTCCATGATTGAAGTTCGGGTCGAGACCAGCTCGGAGATGGTGACGGGCATGACGACCGCCTCGCGCGCGACTTCGCTGATCGGCAACGCCATCATCGACGCCTGTGCGCGCTTCAAGGAAGACTTGGAATTTCACAAGCTGGAAGAGCTCGTCGGCCGCCAGTACGAGGGCGAATTCACGGTCGACTGGACGACGAAGCCGGGCGCCATGGTCGAGAAGATCTACACGCATTACTCCTACAGTTACGCGACGCAGCTGGTGGTGCTGGATGAAGACGGGCAGCTGGAGAAGATCGTCGCCGCCCACGACGCCGGCAAGATCTTCAATCCGACGCTCTTCGAAGGGCAGTTGGAAGGCTCGATTCACATGGGTTTGGGCTACGCCATCAGCGAGGACCTGCCGATGGAGGCGGGCCGGCCGAAGAGCACGATGCTGCGGAAGTGCGGCATTTTGCGCGCCAAAGACATGCCGGAGATGGAGGTCATCGGCGTCGAAGTGCCGGATCCTTATGGACCTTACGGCGCGAAGGGCGTCGGCGAAATCGGGCTGGTGCCGACGGCTGGCGCGGTCGCCAACGCGCTCTATCAATTCGATGGCGTGCGCCGGCACAAGCTGCCCATGCGGCTGCCGCGGAAGCGCCCGGCCCGGCGCTCGCGTGCGAATGGCGGGAATGGCAATAGGTCATAGATGCCGCCTAGGGCACAAAGATTGCTGGCGCAGATGCGTCAGCGAAAACGCAACTGGTCAAGACGCGATATTGTGAGAGTATTGCGGTGGGCGGGATTTGTTGAAGATACTGAACGGGGACGCGGAAGTCATGTATTTTACAGACACGCCGAATTCCCACGGCTGAATCTGATAATTCCGTCCACCGATCCCGTCAGAATCTATATCGTCAATCGCTTGATTGCCATAATGGACGAGCTAAGTGAATTGGAGCGAGATGGTTGATGAACCCAAGACTGCTTGAGAAGGCTGTGGCGCTGGCGGCCCGGGGTTATCAAGTAGGCTTCCAACGGGAGGACGATGAAGACGGAAATGATGTCTGGGTCGCATACGTACCCGAGATGCCTTCTTGCTGTGCTCAAGGGGATACCGCTGAACGAGCGAAAGTCGCGCTCAAGACCGTGCGCGAAGATTATATCTATTTTCTCATTAAACACGGCCTGCCTGTGCCAGAGCCGAAGTCGACGCTCGGGGCGCCTGCAGGCGATAAGGCGACAACCGGGCGGATAAAGGTGGACGCCAACTAGGCGAAGTTGCGGATTCTGCGCCGCGATGCGCGAGAACTTGCTGGCCTAAGTTGGCGAATCGCTGTTACCGCGTCCGCTTCCGCTTGCCACTGTCAGCTAGGGAAAATATCGCCGACGCGCATCTCAAATCCGGGCAGGACATCGCCACCGGAGAGGGTATCGTCTTCGCGCAGGGTTCGGGCGCCATCGGCTGTATGCGTCGTAACTGTTCGGCTTTCGGGGTAGACCAGCCAGACGAGGCGCGTGCCGGCATCCATTAGCCGCATGACCTTTAGATGAGTGTCGCTGGTCTTGTTGTTGGGCGAGACGACTTCGACGGCGAGGTCGGGTCCCAGTTCGTACAAGTTGAAATCCGGTGGGTCAGGCACTCTTGATTTGCTGACATAGGCGATATCCAATCCACGAACGGTGTCGCGCCCGTCAACGTTGCGTTCGAGAACAAAACCAGCATCGCCTGAAGGCACTTCTCCGAGATTCATCGCGTCGACATGGTTCGCGATTTTGACAGTCAAACGTGTTACCGTGAGACCGTGAATCCTACCTGGTTTGGACATTTCAACAGGTCTCCCCTCTACGAGTTCGAGGACGCGATCCTGATATTCCGGCTGCTCAGCAAACTCCAGAAATTCGTCTGCGGAGATGAATTGTTCTCGGATAGCCATGCGTAATTCAATCCTTTCAGCATAGTTGCTGATAGCATGATTGTACCTGTCGCGCCCGATTGTTCAAAACTGCGGATCATCCGTCTTCAGCGCGGCTCAGCCTACTCGCACAGCGCCTCGCGCAGCTTGGCTTTCTGCACCTTGCCCAGCGCATTGGCGGGGAATGCATCGACCACGAGTACGCGCTTCGGAACCTTGTAGGCGGCTAAGCGCCCGCGGCAGAATTCGCAGATCTCGTCTTCATCCGCGCCCGCCCGGGGAATGATCGCCGCGACAACTTGCTCGCCCCATTCCTCGTCGGGGCAGCCGATGACCGCGCAAGCCGCCACGGCCGGATGCTCCATCAGCGCCAGCTCGACTTCGGGCGGATAGACATTCAAGCCGCCGGTGATGATCAGGTCTTTGGCGCGCCCTTTGAGCGTGAAATAGCCATCGGCTTCGCGCAGCGCCATATCGCCCGTGCGCAGCCAGCCGTCTTCAGTGAAAGCCTCCGCCGTCTTGCCCGGCTGCCGCCAATAGCCTTTGAAGACGTTCGCGCCTCTGATTTGCAGCTCGCCGACCTCGCCATCGGGCAGCGGCGCCTCGCTCGCGGGATCGACGACGCGCGCGGAAACGCCCGGCAGCGGCCTGCCCACCGAGCCGACGCGCCGCTCGCCATGCAGCGGGTTCGAGAGGTTCATGCCGGTCTCGGTCATGCCATAGCGCTCGAGCAGGGTGACCTTGAAGGTCTCTTGATAACCGAAGAAGAGATCATCGGGCAGGCGGTCCGAACCCGATGTCATCAGGCGCAGATGGCTGAGGTCGCAAGACCGGCCCTTGGCCAGCTGGTACAGGCGGCGGTGCATGGTGGGCACGCCCATAAAGACCGAAAAACGCCGCGATGACAACAGCTCAAGCGTGCGCGACGCCTCGAAGGTCGGCAGCATAAAGGCGGTGGCGCCGGCGTGAAACGCGCCATGCAAAGCGACCACCAATCCATGCACGTGGAATATCGGCAGGGCATGCAGCAGCTTGTCATCTTCGCGCCAGCCCCAGGCTTGATGCAGCGCCTCGATATTGGCGGTCAGGTTGCCATGCGTGATCAGCGCGCCTTTGGGGCGGCTGGTCGTGCCGCTGGTGTAGAGCATCATCGCGGTCTGGTCGGGGTCGCGGGGCAGGGGATAATCGCGCTTTGACGCCTTGTCTTCCAGCCAGTTCGCGCCGCTGCGCAGCGGTTCATGAATATAGGTCGTCTTTCGATGCTCGGGCATGGCGTCGGTTATCGCGTCAATGCGGGCTTGATCTTTGGCGTCGGCGATGAGAAGCCGCGCGCCCGAATCTTCCAGGAAATACCGCAGCTCGGCGCTCGGGTAGGCGGGGTTGAGGGGCAGGAATATCGCGCCGATTTGAAGCGCGGCCAAGTGAAAATAGATGAAGGGCAGGCATTTTGGCAATTGCGCGGCGACGCGATCGCCCGGCGCAACGCCCAGGCCGAGCAGGTAATCGGCTGTGCGATTGACCGCCGATTCCAGCTCGCCATAGGTCAGGGGCGCGCCGTCGACGAACTGGAGCGCGGTTTTTTCGGGCTGGAGGCGATAGTGGTTCGCAAGCGTATCAAGGAACATGGTCAGTCTTTTCTGCCGCCAGGTGGTGGCGCGGTCGGCCGACATAGTTGTCGCCCCTGTTTACATTGCGGGAAGATTTCACCCCATCCCCGACCGCCAGTGTCTACGCGGCGCGGCCCCTTGCCCCAGCGAGCTAGGGAAGGGGAGCGAAACCCAGCGGACCGCAATGTGTTTTGCGTGGGCGGTCGCAGGGCGGCGCGTTTGTCTGCGGATTATACGTTGCGGTCGGGCGACTCACAGCGCCGCCAGGATGACGACCGAGCGCGCCCCGACAATGATGGCGTTCTGGTCTTCGAGCAGGACCTCGGCGCCCGGCGCGTGACTGTCTTCGGGCGGGCTCATACTGGTATTGACGGCAACGTGCCAGCGCAGCCGCCGTGGCAGGCGCGGCAGCTCAAACGTCGCCGTCTCCCATTGGGCGTTCAGAATCACGTAGACGATATCGGCCGGCGCCTCGTCATCGGCGCTCCCCTGCCCGCAGAACATCACCGCCAGCTGTCGGCTTTGATACGACCAATCGGGCGACCAAGGCGCCCGGCCATGGAAGGAGACGCGCTCCGAAAATTGGCCGCCATTCACCTCGTCGCTCGGCTGATGTTTCAGGTAGGCGCGCCGCCGCAGCACCGGATGCGCCTGCCGAAACCGAATGAGGTCGCGGACGAATTCAAAGAGGGCGGCATTCTCGCCAAGTTGACCCCAGTCAAAATAGTTTATCGCGCTGTCGTGGCAGTAGCTGTTGTTGTTGCCGCCTTTGCTATGCCCGATTTCGTCGCCCATCAGCAGCATCGGCACGCCTTGGCTGACCAGCAGAATGCTTAGGAAATTCTTCATTTGCCGTTCGCGCAGGTCGTTGATTTCCCTGTCGTCGCTCTCGCCTTCGCAGCCGCAATTCCAGCTGAGATTCTCGTCCAAGCCATCGCGGTTGTCTTCGCCGTTTTGCAGGTTGCGCTTGGCGTTGTAGCTCACGAGGTCGCGCAAGCTGAAGCCGTCGTGGGCGGTGATGAAATTGACCGAGGCGCGCGGACCGCGATCGGCATAGAGATCGGGCGAGCCTTGAAGCCGCGCCGCCATCACGCCGACCAAGCCGGCGTCGCCTTTGACAAAGCGGCGGACGTCATCACGAAAGCGACCGTTCCATTCCGCCCAGCGTCCATAAGCCGGGAAGCTGCCCACCTGATACAAGCCGCCGGCGTCCCAGGCTTCGGCGATCAGCTTGGTATTCGCCAGGAGCGGGTCGTAAGCCAGCACTTCGAGCAGCGGCGGGTTCGGGTCGGGCAGGCCTTCGGGGTCGCGCCCCATGCTCGAAGCCAAATCGAAGCGGAAGCCATCGATGTGGTATTCGCTGACCCAGTAACGCAGGCAGTCGAGCAAGACCATGCGCGCGACCGGGTGGTTGCAGTTGAAGGTGTTGCCCACGCCGCTGAAATTGTGGTAGCTGCCATCGGGTTTCAGGAGGTAATAGACGCTGTTGTCGATGCCGCGGTACGAGATGGTGGGTCCGTTTTCGTTGCCTTCGGCCGTGTGGTTGAAAACGACATCAAGCCAGACTTCGATGCCCTGGCGATGGCAGGCTTTGACCAGCGCCTTCAGTTCGTTGATTGGCGCCCCGCAGGCGGCATAAGCGGCTTTTGGCGCGAAGAAGCCAATCGGGTTGTAACCCCAGTAATTCACCAGCTGCTCGCCAGTTTCGGGGTTGGCGAGGTCGTTATCCAGCTCGTCGAATTCGAAGACCGGCATCAGCTCGATGCAGTTGACGCCCAAGTCTTTCAGATAAGGAATCTTCTCAATAATCGCGCGGAAGGCGCCGGGCGCGCTGACCGCGGACGAGGGATGCGCCGTGAAGCCGCGCGCGTGCATTTCGTAGATGACAAGGTCTTCCAGCGGGATGTTGAGCTGGCGGTCGCCTTCCCAATCGAAGTCGTCAACGCAGGGGCGGGCGCGGTAGGGGTAGATGCCTTCGCGCGCGCCGGATTCGCCCCATTTGTCCAGCCCGCCGATCGACTTGGCATAGGGGTCGAGCAGGATCCGCTGGGCGTCAAAACGATGCCCCTTGGCCGGGTCGAAGGGTCCATCAAGCCGGAAGCCGTATTCGATCGCGGCCGGGTCGAGGTCGAGCACGGTCATGGCATAGACGTCGCCGGTGCGGAAGGAATCGAGAAAGGGAATCTCCACCATTGGCAGCGCGGCGCCTCTCTCGAAGAGAACCAGGCTGCACGAGGTGGCGTCGCAGGAGAAGATCGAGAAGTTGACGCCCTCTGGCAGGACGGTCGCGCCGAAGGGACGCGGCTTGCCCGCGCGAAAACGGAAGCTGCCTAGCTCATAGGTCGGGAGGAAACTCATAGGCGCACAGTTGGAAACCTAAGCATCTGATACGATAATTATAGCCAATAACTGACGCGTTTCGACGAAAAGTTGAAGAAACGCGGAAAACGCGGCATACTATTGGGCGATGGGTCGCGGTTGCGGGTTCGGTGGGCGAGTCACCGCCTCGCCCCTACGAAGGCTGCGGGTCGGGTTCGGTGGGCGAGTCACCGCCTCGCCCCTACAGAGATCTTGGAGGCAGTGGCCTTAGCGGCAGGGGATTACGCTTTTGAACAGAGCAACCGGCTTCTCACAATCGGCATTGGCGGGCCGCCTGAATCGGCTGATCGACTTCGCGCCGGTCTTGATCGCCCTGCTCCTGGCGCTGCTGGTCGCTTCCGTGCTGCTGCTGGCGCTGAATGCCAATCCACTGGAAGCCTACGACTTCATGCTGCAGGGGGCGGCCGGCTCTGAGAACGCGATGGCCGAGACCCTGGTCAAAGCGACGCCGATTCTCTTCGTCGGCATCGGCATCACCATCGCCTTCCGCGGCGGCATGATCAATATCGGCGGCGAAGGGCAGATGATCGCGGGCGCGCTGGCTGGGGTGACCGTCGCCCTGATCATGGGCGAAATGCGCGTGCCGCCCGAGCTGGCCAAAGAAAGAGGCGCGTTTGATCTCATCATCGTGACCTGTTCGCTGCTTGGCGGCTTTTTGGCGGGCGCGCTTTATGGCGGCTTGGCTGGCTTTCTCAAAGCCTACTTTGACGTCAACGAGATCTTGAGCACGATCATGCTCAACCAGATCGCCGTGCAGATGATGAATTTCCTGCTGAACGGCATCTTGCTGGACCCGGCCGAAGCCGGCTTCAACAACATTCCCAAGACCGCCCGACTGGTGACGGCCGCGCAGCTGCCGCGCCTGTCGCTGCCGATTGGCGAACCTTATCTTTTCGCGCGGACGCGATTGCACTGGGGCTTGATCATCGCGATTGCGCTGGCGGTCGTCATCTATATCTTTTTGTGGCGCACGTCGCTGGGCTATCGCATTCGCGCGGTCGGCGAGAATCAGCGCGCTTCGAGTTACGCCGGCATCAACGTCAAGCGGCAGATGATGTTTTCGATGTTTCTGGCGGGCGGCTTCGCCGGTTTGGCCGGCGTCGTTCAGGTGCTGGGCTTGCAATACCGCTTGCAGACCGATGGCTCGCCGGCCGGCTTTACCGCGGCTGCTGGCTTTAATGGCATTGTGGCGGCGCTTTTTGGCGGGCTGAATCCTATTGGGGCAATCCCGGCCGCGGCCTTCTTTGGCGGTTTGCTGGTCGGCGCGCAGAAGATGCAGCGCGAACTGGGCGTGCCGGCTTCGCTGATCACAGCGGTTAATGGCTTGATTGTCGTCTTCGTCGTCAGCAGCGAGATCTTCATTTTGCAGCGCAGCAAGCGGCGGGTCAGCGTGGCCGAGAGTGAAACGCCAGCCCCCACCCCCACCCAAAATCCCTCCCCCACGAAAAGGAAGGGACTTGCATCCGGCGGCGACGTGGAGGAGGCGGGCTGATGGGGCTGGATGACATTTTCACCGCCAGCGTCTTCGCTTCCGCCATCCGCCTGGCGACGCCTTATATTTTCTCGGCGCTTGGCGAGACTTTCGCCCAACGCAGCGGCGTGCTCAATCTCGGCGTGGACGGCATGATGCTGATGGGCGCTTTCGGCGGGTTCTACGCGGTCTTCCTGGCGCAGCAGAACGAAGCGATGAGCGAACCGCTCAGCCTGCTGCTGGGCGTGCTGGTCGCGCTGATCGTGGGCGGCTTGATGGGCTTGGCGATGGCTTTCGTCAGCGTCACCTTGAAGGCGAAACAGGGCATCAGCGGCATCGGCGTCTATCTATTCGGCTTGGGGCTTAGCGAGCTGCTCTTCCAGCAATGGGTGGGGACGCCAAAATCGGTCAGCGGCTTCCCGCGGATCAACTTCCCGGTTTTGACCGAGCTGCCGATCGTCGGCGAGATCTTCTTTAATCACAATCTGCTCGTTTATGTGGCTTTCGCTTTGGTGCCGATCTCGGCTTTTGTGCTGAACAACACGACCTTCGGCTTGATGATCCGCGCGGTCGGGCAGAACCCGGAAGCGGCCGATGCGATGGGCGTCAGCGTGGCGCGCGTGCGTTACGCCACAACGACGATCGGTGGCATGCTGGCCGGCTTGGCGGGCGCGTCGCTTTCGATCGCGCTGATCAACCTGTTCCAGCAGAACCTCACGGCCGGGCAAGGCTTTATCGCGGTTGCGCTTGTGTATTTCGGTGGCTGGCGGCCCTGGACGGTGGCGGCCGGGGCGATGCTATTCAGTTTCGTCAACGCGCTGCAGCTGCAGATCAAGGTGATTGGCGCCGATATCCCGTCCGAGTTCGCGGTTATGGCGCCTTACGTCATCACGATTATCGCGCTGGTCTTCGCCACCAAGCGACATGAGCAGCCGACGGCGCTGACCAAGCCCTACGAGCGCGGGGAGTAGGGTCTTTTGCCACAGAGACACAGAGACGCAGAGACATAATTTGCTCTGTAGGGGCGAGCCGGTGGCTCGTCCCGCGTAGGCCAAATTTCTGGTTCGTTGTGCATAACTTACATGGTTCAACTGACGCGCAGAGGAAATGGCAGAGGAGGGATGATGAAGAAGATTTTGATGACGGGCTTATTGGTTCTTTTTGTCATGACCGGCGCGCATTCGCTGGCGCATGATGACATGTTCCGCATCGCCGCCTTGATGCCGAGCGCCACCAATGATCTGGCTTTCAGCCAAAGCATGTATGACGCGCTGGTGGCGATTCAAGAAGAACTGGGCGAAGACGCTTTTGAGTTCACGATACAGGACAGCACCTACATCGTGGATGACGCCGCGGTGGCGCTGCGCGATTGGGCCGCTTCCGGCGAGTATCAGCTGGTCATCGCGCATGGCTCGCAGTATGGACCGATCGTCGAGGAACTGGCGGCGGAATTCACAGACGTCTCCTTCGCCTGGGGCACGCGCCAAGACACCTTCGGCCTGGACAATGTGTACAGTTACGCCGCGGCTTCGGACGAGGGCGGCTACTTCAATGGCGTTCTGGCGGCGCATCTCACCGAAACGGGCGTCGTCGGCTTGGTAGGACCGATTGAAGTCGGCGATGGCAAATTGTACGCCGATGGCTTCGCCAATGGGGTCGCGTCTGTTGATGAAGACATCGTCGTCAACATCGTCTTCATCGGCAGCTTCAGCGATGTGCCGCTGGCGACCGAAGCGGCGGAAACCCATATCGCCAACGGGGCGGACGTGCTGACCGGCACGGCGCAGATGGTGGTGGGCCCGATCGCCGTGGCGGTGGCGAACGATGTGCTCTGGTTCGGCTCCGACGCCAGCCAGGACGAGCTATCCGAAGATACCGGCGTCGCCTTCCAGATCTACAAGTGGGAAGTGCTGCTGCTGGATATGATCAGCAAGATCCAGGAAGGCGTTTTGGGCGGCGAGTATTATAAGCTGACGCTGGCGAACGAGGGGCTGGTCATGGAATTTGACAAGGACTTCGAAGCCAGCGACGAGTTGATGGCGCTGGCGGAGGCGACTATCGCCGGCATCGTCTCGGGCGAGATCGCGCCGATCCCCGAGATGATGGAAGACGAGGCGTCCGAAGAGGCGGCGGATGACGAGGGCGATGAGTAGACCGAAGCCGAGAGGACGTGGAATCGCATCGTTTATTCTCGGGCGATACTGCCCGGATTAAAGCCAAAGTCCAGTTAAGGAGAGAATAGCCATGAAGAAAGTTCTACTGCTCACCTTGATAATTGCCCTGTTTGCCGGGGTGATGCCGACCATGGCGCAGGACGTCTTTCGCGTCGCCGCCGTCGCGCCCAGCGCCACCAACGATCTCGCCTTCAGCCAGAGCATTTACGATGGCTTGCTGGCGATACAATCCGACATGGGTGAGGATGCCTTCCAGTTCGATTTCCAGGACGGCACCTTCATCGTCGATGACGCCGCCGTCGCCTTGCGCGAATGGGCGGCATCGGGCGATTACAACCTTGTGATCGCGCATGGCTCGCAGTTCGGCTCCGTCGTGGAAGAGCTGGCGGCGGAATTCCCCGAAGTCAGCTTCGCCTGGGGCACGGACGAGAACACATTCGGGCTGGACAACGTCTTCGCATACACCGCGGCGGCCGATGAAGGCGGCTTCGTCAATGGCGTGATGGCCGGCTTGATGACCCAATCCGGCGTGATTGGCGTTGTCGGTCCGATTGAAGTTGGCGACGCCAAGCTCTATGTCGATGGCTTCGTGGCCGGCGTCGGCGCTTCAAACGCGGACGCGACCGTCAATGTCGTGTACATCCAGTCCTTCAGCGACGTCCCGCTGGCGACCGAAGCGGCCGAGACGCATATCGCCAATGGCGCCGATATCCTGACGGGCACGGCGCAGATGGTGGTCGGCGCGATTGCGGTCGGCAGTGAAAACGGCGCGCGCTGGTTTGGCACGCAATCCAGCCAGGCCGAGCTCGCGGGCGATTCCGCCGTCGCCTTCCAGGTTTACAAGTGGGAGGTCATCCTGGCGGATATGATCGCTCATATCCAATCGGGCGTTCTCGGCGGCGAGTCGTATGTCTTGACGCTTGCGAATGGCGGCTTGGTCATGGAATTCGCGGGGTAGGCATTACCTCCCCCACCCCAAACCCCTCCCCCATAAAGAGGGAGGGGCCTAAACGCTGCTAATTCTCCCCTTCCCTCCTCGTGGGGGCAAGGGGCCGGGGGATGGGGGCAAGCGGGCCACTCACAGAGTCGCCCCTGCAAAACGCGCCTGGTTATTGGTGTTTGATAATGACAGAGAAGATTAAACAGAATTCAAACCTGCTGCCGACCGGGCACGAGCGCATCAACCAGCTCGAGATGGTCGGCATCGTGAAGCGCTTTCCCGGCGTGCTGGCGGCGGACCGCATCGACTTTGACGTCCAGGCGGGCGAGATTCACGCGCTGCTGGGCGAGAATGGCGCGGGCAAGTCGACGCTGATGAAGATGCTCTATGGCCTCTATCATCCCGATGAGGGGCAGATGCGCATCAATGGCGCGGAAACCATCATCAGGAATCCGCAAGACGCCATCCAGCACGGCATCGGCATGATTCATCAGCACTTCATGCTCGTGCCATCGCTGACCGTGGCCGAGAATATCGCGCTGGGCATGAAATCGTCGCGCGGCGTCCGCCTCGATCTGGATGTGGTCAGCCGCCGCGTGCTCGAGCTTTCCGAGATCTACAACCTCAAGGTCGATCCGAGTCTGCCGATCTGGCAGCTGGCTGTGGGCGAGCAGCAGCGGGTCGAGATTCTGCGCGCGCTTTACAAGGGGGCGGCGCTGCTCATCCTGGACGAGCCGACGGCGGTGCTGACGCCGCAAGAGGTGGATGGCTTGTTCCGCATCCTGAAGCAGCTGGCGGATGACGGGCATGGCCTGGTCTTCATCTCGCATAAGCTGCACGAGGTGCTGGAGATCAGCCACCGCGTCACCGTGCTGCGCGATGGACGGCGCGTCAATTCCATCCCCACCAGCGACGCCACCCGACCGAAACTGGCCGAAATGATGGTGGGAAGGCCGGTGCTGCTGGAATACGACAAGAATCCGCCCGATCCGCGCGACGAGCGTTTGATTCTGCAAGGCGTCAGCGCGCTCAGCAATCGCGGCACGGTTGGGTTGGATGACGTGTCGCTTAGCCTGCGCGGTGGCGAGATCGTGGGCATCGCCGGCGTCTCGGGCAATGGGCAGCAAGAGCTGGCGCAGTGCATCGCGGGTCTGCGCCCCATGACCGCCGGCACGGTGACGGTCGATGGCAGCGATGTGAGCGAGGCGCAGCCCTCGGCCCTGAACGAAATCGGCTTGTCGCATATCCCCGAAGAGCGCATGCTTGATGGCGTCATCAAGGAGTTCAGCGTCGCCGAAAACTATGTCCTGCAAGATCATGGCCACCCCAAATTCACGCGCGGCAAGATCTTCATGCTCTTTCACAAAATTCGCGACTTCTGCCGGCGGGCGATAGCGACTTACGAAATCAAGACGCCGAGCACGGAGACCCTGGTCAAGAGCTTGTCCGGCGGCAATATCCAGAAGCTGGTGCTGGCGCGCGAGCTATCGCGAGATCCGGGCGTCTTGATCGCGGCGCAGCCAACGCGCGGCGTTGATATCGGCGCGACTGAGTATATTCATCAGCGGCTCTTGCAAGAGCGCGACAATGGCACGGCGATTCTGCTCATCAGCGAAGATTTGGACGAGATTCGCGCGCTGTCGGATCGGATCGCGGTGATGTATGAGGGGCGGATTGTGGGCGAGGTCGAGAACAAGGATGTGGATATCGAGCATCTGGGCTTGCTGATGACGGGCGGGGGGTAGGGGCGGCTGTCAGTCAGTCCTAATCCATTTGCCTTCGTCATCTGGTCCGCGCCAACCCAATGGCAGTTTAGGCTGGCACGATTCTGGGATATGGGGCTCGTCCGGCGCTTCGGCGTACTCGATATGGACCCTGCTGCCAGTCAATTCTCGAATAAGGTTTCCCAGCACAAATTCTGCTTGCTTTCCCGCGCGCTCTAGCGTGTCGTCTTCCAATGCTTCTTCCACGAAGCGCTTCATCGCCAAGTGACGGGCAATATCTCCCATATCCATCCATTCATTGGCAAAACATGTTGCTGTTCCACCGCCTTGCTGAATGTACTGGTCGAGGTCCTCGATTCGGCAACTCGATATCGCTGGCGCGGGGGCGCTAATCACGTGGGAATTCTCGACAAAGTTATAGGTGATACTATCTTCATCAATCTGCTCAAGATCAATGCCGGCCTCAATGACACCTACAGCGGCATGCTTCGCAGAATACTCGCAGTTCAGATGGCCGCGATAAATCACCTCAATGCGTATTGCAGCAATTTCCGCTTTAATGGTTATCAGTTGACCGCTCTCCTGGATGCCTTTCAATATCCTTGACGGCGGAATCGGCGTGTTTGTTAGCGTTGCTGTCGGTGTCGAAGTATGGGTGGGCGTATTGGTCGGTGTGCTAGTCGGCGTCGGCGTATTGGTTGGCGTCGAAGTTGGCGTTGGTGAATTCGTCAAGGTGCGTGTTGCCGTCGGCGTGTTAGTAGACGTAGCAGTCGGCGTGGCGGTCGCTGTTGCCGTCGGCGTGTTAGTAGACGTAGCAGTCGGCGTGGCGGTCGCTGTTGCCGTCGGCGTGTTAGTAGACGTAGCAGTCGGCGTGGCGGTCGCTGTTGCCGTCGGCGTGTTAGTAGACGTAGCGGTCGGCGTGTTGGTTGGCGTATTTGTTGGCAAAGGAGTATAGGTTGGGTAAGGCGTGTAGGTGGCTAACGGCGTATAAGTTGGCTCGGGTGTGAGCGTTGGCAAGTCCGTGCGCGTGGCCAATGGCGTGTGGGTTGGCATCAAAGTCGGAGTGATACTGCCCCCGACCCCGGATTGAAAGAATATGCCCAAAGCGAATGCGAAGAGAAGTCCGACGAAAATCACAAACCGACTTCTATCAATCGTCCTTTGGTCTTTCATTGCGCCAATTCCCTATGTCATGCTCAAGCGAGAAGTCAATCCGTCCGCTGCCAAGCGCCATTTTCATCCCTGGCCCAGCCATCCGGCGTATACGGTTTGCATGAATTGGGCAGTTCCAATTCGCCGGCGCGCTCCGCATATTCAATATATGTTGGCTTGCCGGTCAACTCGCGCACGAAATCCCCCAGGAGCAGCTCCGTTTCTTCCGCCGCCCGCGTAAGAATGCCCTCCTCGATCATCGCTTTTGCAAATCCTGTGATGGCTTCGGCATGGGCAATTCTCCGCAGCATATCCCAGTCGGCCAAAAGCAAGGTGAAAGAGTGTTGATTCTGCTTGATATATTCGACGCGGCAACTGGTTATGACCGGGGCAGGCAGCGTAAGCGTGTATACTTCATTTTCGTAGCTCATGCTGTCCTCAGTGATTGCGTCGAAATCGATGCCCGCCTCAATCGCGCCGTCAACAATGTGTTTTGCGCTGTAGCCGGCAAGATTAAGAAAGCCTTGTTTGATCTCTACTTCGAAATCTACCTTCGCAACTTCCGATGTCACCGTCACCAGCTGTCCTATGCCTTTTATGCTGTTGACGATGGTAATTGGCGAGCGCACATATAGGCTCGTCTCCGGGAAGAAGAAATCTCGCGCCGAATGAGTCGCGCCAATCAAGTAGCCGCCGATGACGATGCCAAGCGCCAGCAGCGCGATAGGGATAATGAATCTGCCGATATATTTCAATGTAGCAATCATGTTGCCCCCTAGGTGATCCTGTGTCTCGCATTGCCCTTGCTTTCACAAATTATAGCGTAGAATCTATGTAATTGTTTCGCTCTCCAAATTGAGGATTCAACAATCATTTCCGCAGTCCTCCGCCTCTACCGCGCCATGTCAACCTCCGTCGTGGACGCCTTCTGCTTCAGCAATCCCCTCATCAACGCCGCCCTGCGTATCGCTTGCGCCCCTTTCGTCCTCGAGCTCACCCGGCTCGGCCTGAAGATGGAGCGCATGATCGACCGCGATCGCCACCTGAAAGGCGCGAGCGAATGGCTGGTGGATATCGGCTCGAAGGGGATCCGCATTCATGGCTCCGAGAATGTGCCGCGGACGGGACCGCTGCTCTTCGTCGGCAATCACGCCGGCTTGGGCGACGCTCACGCGCTGCTGGCGGCTTCCCCGCGGCGCGATACCCATATCCTGGCGAACGACTTCGGCATCTTGCCGGGCTTAAACGCCATGCGCCGGCACGTCATCGTCGTCGACCAGCACCAGCCGGTCGCATCGTTTCGCGCGGCGCTGCGCCATCTGCAAGCCGGCAAGTCGCTGCTGCTTTTCCCGCGCGGAGAGATCGAAGCCGATCCCGCGCTTGATTTGGAGGCGGCGCTCGCCAGTCTGCCGCAATGGTCGCGCAGTCTTGAGCTCTTGGCGCGCCACGCGCCCGAGCTGGCGATTGTGCCTTTCGCGGTCGGCGGCGTGCTCTCGCGGCGGGCGCTGCAAAACCCGATCGCGCGGCAATACAAGGACGCGGACAAACGGCATTTCCTGGCGGCGACCTTCCAAATGATGTTCCCCTTCTATCGCGATCCCCTAATCAGCCTCCACTTCGGGCGGGCGCTGCGCGGCCCGGCGGCCACGCGCGAAGAAACGCGGACGCGGATGAAGCGCCTGCTTCGGCGTGTATATCTTGAGCAGCGAGAGCTGTTCGGGGCGCCGCCGCCACGATTTTAGCCTGTCCATTCCGTCTTTCCGCGCGATAATAGCGGACGGGCTGGCAAGATGGAATCGGCCGAGTACGCATGAGTCAGTGGTCAAACAACAACGAGGCGCGGACGCGAGCCGAGCTCTGGCAGAGCTACTGGAATCTGCTGATCTCGCTGGTCAGCCGCGATATTCGCGCGCGGTATCGGCGCACGGTTTTGGGTCCCCTCTGGGCGATCATCCCGGCGATCCTCTCGACCGTGATCCTCAGCTTCCTCAGCGGATTGGTGGGCGCCAGCAGCGATGGCGCGCCCCGCCTGGCCTTTGTGATGGCGGCGACCGTGCCCTGGACCTTCTTTCAGAGCTCAGTCGTGCGCATCCCGCATGGCTTGCTGGCGAATGGCACGATCATGCGCAAGATGCCCGTGCCGCGCCAGATCTTCCCCTTCGTCGTCATCCTCACGACCGCCTTCGATTTCCTGATGTCGGGCATCGTGCTCGCTTTCGTCCTGCAACTCTTCGGGATTCCCATAAGCGCCGCCTGGCTGTGGCTGCCGCCGCTGGTCTTGCTCATCGGCATGATGGCTTGGGTCGTTGGGATTGGCATTTCCGCCTTCACCATTTATCGGCGCGATGTCTTGCATGGCATTCAGTACATCATGCAGGTCTGGCTCTTTCTGACGCCGGTGATGTATTCGTCGCAGGAGCTGATCGACCAGTTTCCGCTGCTGCACAGGCTGAACCCGGCTGTTAGCGTCATCGATGGTTTTCGCCGCGTGCTGGTCTTCGGGCAGGCGCCGGATCTTGGCGGCTTGGCGCTTAGCGCGCTCTTGATTTGCCTGGCGCTGGCGATCGCTTTCCCCTTCTTTCACTTCATGTCGCGCTACTTCGCCGATGTGCTCTAGGTTGAGGCGCGGATGAACGGCGAGATTGCCATCAAGGCGCATGAGGTCTGGAAGCGCTACGGCTTGCCCCTGCGCCCCTGGCTGCGGCGTCAGGCGGACCGGCTGCGCGGCGACGCCCATGCCGATCGCGCCGCTTACGGGCCCTGGGCGCTGCGAGACGTCTCCTTCGAGGTCGAGCACGGCGAATCGCTCGGCATCGTCGGCAAGAACGGGGCGGGCAAGAGCACGCTGCTCAAGCTGATCGCCGGCGTCAGCCCGGCCACCTTCGGCTCGCTGCAGGTCAGCGGTCGGCTCTTCCCCATGATTGAGCTGGCGGCCGGCATCCACCGCGACTTGACCGGGCGCGAGAATATCAAGCTGCTGGGCGCGATCATGGGTTTCACCGCGCGCCAGATGGACGCGAAAATCGAAGAAATTGAAGACTTTGCCGAGCTGGGCGATTGGCTGGAAATGCCGGTCTGGCAGTATTCCAGCGGCATGCAGGCGCGCCTCGGCTTCAGCGTCGCCGTGAATGTCGATGCCGACGTCCTGCTGATTGACGAGGTGCTTTCGGTCGGCGATGTCAACTTTCAGAAGAAGTGCCTCAACCGCCTGGATGAACTGTCGAATAGCGGCGTCACGGTCATTTTCGTCACGCACAACCCCTATTCGATTGAGCGCATCTGCCAGCGCGCGATCTACCTGGATGGGGGGCGCATCGCGGCGACGGGCTCGCCCAGCGATATCCTGACCGCCTACTTCCAGGGCGCGATGGACCGGTCTACGGTGATCGCCGATAGAGACCGCGTCGCCGCCGACCTGCGCGAAGGCACCGGCGCCTTCCGCGTTATGGACGTCAGCATGCGCGACGCCCGCAGCGGCGCCGAAATCAGCGGCTTCTCGACAGGCGATTCGGTCCACTTTCGCATCTCGCTGGCGGTGCGCGAGCCGACCGCGAATTATCGCTTTTCGCTGCGCATCGTCGACCCCGCCAGCACAGTCGTCAGCTTCGTGGAGGTGCCGATAGCCGCGCGCCAGGCCGTCGCCCTCGAGCGCGACAGCCAGCTCGAATGCCGCATCGACAATATCAATCTGCTGCCAGGCCAGTACTGGCTGGATCTGGTCGCCCGGGAGGTCGCGGGGCCCGTGATCGACTCGGTCTCCTACGCCTATGCCTTCAGCGTGCTCGGCAACAGCGAGGTGATCGAACAGATGGAGCACCGCGGGATCGTTTATCTGCCGGCCAGCTGGCGGCTGCTGGACGCGGACGCATCCGAGCCTTCGCCTTAGATCAGCGCGTCCTGCGCTGGCTCGTCGCGCAGGCGGGCGGCTTCACTGGCGATGCCGTCGCTGCCCTGCCAGCTGGCGATCAAGCCGTTGTAATCGCGGGCGTGCCGCGCCCAGCCCTTGCGGTCGCAGATATCGTAGAGGCTGAAGGCCAAATCCTGCGCCGCGCCCGCCAGCTCGGGCGACATCCGCGTCAAGAGCAGCGCCGCGCCCCGCTCGCCGTGCGTGTTCAAGCGCTCGATCAGGTGATGCGCGCCTTCCCAGACGGTCGGGCGGTCATCGCGTTGTGGATCGTAGGCGCCGGGGTCGTATTCCTCCCAATGCAGCAGCCGCACAATGCCGCCACCGCGCTCGATCAAGCCAGCCCGCGCCAAGCCCGGCAGCGAGGTGTTCTTCGCCAGCGCCAGCGTCTCGGCTGAGCCGGCGTCGCCCGCCTCGAATTGATGCTGCTGAAACCAGTCGAAGGCGAAACGCGTGTATTCATCGACCTCGCCAACGAATTCGTAGAGCGTCTCCGCCAGCACGTCATTGATCAGGCCGAGGGCGGCGCGCACGCTGACGGGCTCGCCATTGGCTTCGAGCACGGCGCGGTAACGCGAATAAATCGCCATGCCGGGGCCGATGCTGGCTTGCGCCAGATCAACGGGTAGGATCTCGCCGGTGCGCATCTCGGCGATGGCGGCCGGCAACTGGCTTTTGAGCGCGTCCTGGAAGCGGCGGCGGGAGGTGGCGGGGGCGTCGGCCGGGCGGGGCCGGCAGACGAGCACGATGGAGGACGCGAGGGCGTTCGTTGATTTCTTTAGTCCTGTTGGGCGTTCTGTACGCATCGGCCAAGTGCCCAAAATCGCAAATCCGGAGTTTGTCATACTAGTGAGCATAGTTTCCCAGCCCGTTCTGGCCGGCTGATTTGACGCGCCGATACCCATGAATCCCGCGTCCTCTTGCTAAAATGCGTAGTAGACAGTAAGCGGAAAGTCCCTTCGGACAATCCGGCGTATCCTCGAGAATGTTTCAAACATTCCCGTTTCGAAGTAGTCTTTTGCCTGAGATTTGTTGCCGTGTCTATATGCTGAGGCGATGAGTTCGGATGTTTTCGGCACAAGAAGCGTGGCGAACACGTCCGGAAATAGATTTCTCAGACTTCGACGCATCCAAACGTAGAAGTAATCAGACAAATCCGCGTAACCGATGTTGTCATAATAGGGTGGATCGGTAGATAGGATGCGCCCGACGCAAGTGGACACCTTAGCGTCCTCTTGAAAAGCCCAACTGTCCAGGGCATGCGACGGCATTGCAACTAAGACTTTAGCGATCCAATCCAGATTTCCCGCCCAGTTCCCGGTGGAATCGCTTAGCAGGTTTGCTTCGGCAAAGTCCCATGTCATTGGTATCGCTTGTCGCCCAAACACTTGCTCGATAGTCTCACGTAAAGTGTTCCAAATGCAGATTGTTGCGCTACGGTTGGTGGTTCTGCTCATCGCAAACGCCAAATACACGCTGACCGCCTCGCCGTAAGCTCTCGCCCCAGACCCGCCATCCCGCAGCGGCCGGTCGTCGTCCAGTGCGCCCCCCATCCCCCGGCCCCTTGCCCCCACAGGGAGGGAAGGGGAGTCTTGCGCCGAGCTCGCAGCGTTGGAAGCCCCTCCCTCATCTTGGGGGGTTGTCATCGCCGCCAGCGCGTCCTGCGTCGCCAGCTCGCGCGCTTCGTGGACGAGGTCGCTGAATGTCGTCAGCGCGGTCAGTTGGCGTAGAGTAAAGAGCTTGTGGTATTCGTCCATGCCGTACAACTGTACGCGGAAACCCAGCGCTTTTTCAGGCACATCCCCCGCAGGTTTCCACTTGGGTTCAGCGCTTTCGGCGACTCTTACCTGTTCATCCTCGGGGCTGTAATAGCTGCGTCCGCGTTTGCCTTCCGTGACAATCGCCATAAGCTGCGCGCCCATGCGACCCGCTTTGCCTTCGGCGCGGATGTAGTCGAATGGAATGGGTTCTCCGGAAACGATGCACCTAGCGCCGGTCCGCTTAACCGTGCCTTCTTGGTCTTTTGGCGGCTCGCCGGGCGTGATTTCAAAGCGCACGGATTTACCCTCAATCACAGGCTTGGCCCAGCACTTCCGACCCTTCTTTTTGCTGAGTACGAACGAGCGCACCAGCGGCACCGGCGCGTTCACGGCGGGATTGGGGCTGATGACCGTCCGCGCCCAGAGCCAGGCGATGACCGTTTCGCCCTCGTGCTTGGGATACAGATGACCGATGCGCTCGAAGGCTCGGTCGCGCATCCATTCGCCGTAATAGCGGACATCCGCGGCGAGCCCGGCGGCGGCTTTCCAGGCGGCGTCGCCCCCTGTGTCCCGTGCCCGATCCCTGGGGTTCACCGGCGGCTTATCGGCGAAGCGCGGCGGGATCTCGATCATGGCTTTGTTGATCATCACGGCGACGGGGTTCAGGTCGCTGGCATGGGCTTCGAGGCCGAGGCGCTGGGCTTCGAGCGGGATGCTGCCACCGCCGGCGAAGGGGTCGAGCAGGGGTGGCGGCTTGCCCTCGGTCGCGATTCGGATGAGCTCGCGCGCCTGCCCCATGATTTTCTCGTCGGTGGTCGCTTCCCAGGTCACGAGCCGCTCGATGAAATCGAAGAGGCGCATGCGCGGGGAATCGCCCTTGGCTTTGACGTTGGGTCCATCGCCTGGCAATGCCTTGCAGGCGGCGACGAAAGCGGGCAGGGCGTCTTTGTCGTCCGGGTCATCGACCAGGGAGGTGAAGATGACGGCGCGGGCGGCGGCCAATGGGCGGCGCGCCCACCAGAGGTGCAGGGTGGACGGTGGCCGTGGCGGATGGATTTCTCGCGGGCGCTGGCTTGATTGATGGCGTCCAGCGGCAGGGCGACTTCGATCAGTTTGCGGGCTGCGGGCATGGGGTCTCCTCCGCGCTCAGTCTTCAAAGCCGTGGTCGCTGAATTTGAGCGTGCGGCTGTTTTCGCTGAGCGCGCGGATGGTGTCGTCTTCGAAGCCCGCGCGCTGGATGCCTTCAATTTCGAGCGTGATATTGATTTCGGCCTCGGGCAGCGACGCCAGCTGCATGACGATCTCTTCCGCGACTTGGATGAGATCGCGCATGGCGCTTTGCGCTTCGATATTTACCGAGCCGTAATAGCGCGTTTTGGGTTTTGGCGCTGGCGGGGCAATGTCGGCGGGCGCCTCATCGACCGGGTCGATTGCGAGGGCGGTCAGGGCGTTCTTTGCGGCCGGGGATATGGCGGGCGCGCGGGCGGCCAATTCCTTTTCGCGCTGGGCCAAGGCGATATCGGGGCGCACAATGACTTCGCTGTCATCGAAATGCGGCGCGACGGCTTCGCCCCACTTTAGCCCGGCATAGCTGCCGTCCGCGTTCACGCCGGCTGCGTAACCGAAGGCCGGTCCAACGCGGTTGACGCCCTCCTGAATCGCCTGCGCCAAGACCTCGCGATCATAAAGGCGCGGCAGATAGCAGTAATTCGTCAGCCACCCCCAGAGCGTCTTGACGCTCAGGTGGTCCGCGCTCGCCCAGATATTGAGCGGCTTCAGCTCCCCCAGCAGGTAATCGGGCGAGGCGCTCGGCAGCAGCCATTCGTTGCTCGCGAGCTTGCTGGCGGCGCGCTCGAGGAAGGGGCTCTTGCCCGAGAGGCGCTGCTGCTCCAGCGTGATTGGCTCGTTCAGCTCTTGCCGCGGCACGATCAGCCAGGCGTAGGTCTCTTGCAGCTGCTCGGCGACGGCTTGATTTTCGCGCGTGATGCCGTTTTGCACGACGACGCTCTGCTGGTGATCGAGGTTGAGGCTGGCGGCGTCTCGCTCAATCCAGAGCCAGGCGAGATATTTGCGGATGCTGCCCGCCCATTCGGCGTTGCGGTTTTCATCGGGCGCGATAAAGACGAGCATATTGCGATGATGGCGCGGGGCCTTGCCGCGGCTTTGCATGATGCGCCCGACCTCTTGCATGGCGGCCGAGGCGCCGTCCTTGTTCTTATGCGTGAATTCAGGCCCCAGAACGACCACGCGCGCGCGCTGCTCATCGGGGATTTCGGCGCTGCTCTCGGGCATGAGGTGCACGGGGCCGAGCGCTTCGCGGGGCGCCGCGTCGTGCTGCGCTTTGAGGCGATTGTGGATCTCTCGCCGGACCTGGTATTCGTCCACGCGTTGGGCGCGTTCTTCCGCCGTGCGGTTGACGGTCTGGCGCGTGTCATACCAATAGCGCGTGCCGTCGCTGTAGAGGTAGGTCAGCTGTTTGCTCATGCGGCGGATGGCGTCGTTGAAGACAGCCGCTCGCTCGCCGGGCTGGACGGTCGCCAGATTGACGCGCACCTCTTCGACGCCCCGCACCTGCTGCGTAGAGACGGAGGGCGCGCTGCCCATGAAGATCGCGCGGGCGACGCGGCGGCTGGCGGTGAACTTGCCCAGCTGTTTCACGGCTTGATCGATCTGATAAGTCTTGGAGCTGGTCCCGTCGATATCGGCTTCGACAACCGGGCTGAAGTTGCGCGGCAGCAGATGCTGGTTGACCTCGTTGGCGACCGACTTGTCCCACAGGGGGATGGAGCCGGGCATAATCATCAGCGACTGATCGCCGTCGATCCACAGGCGGTGTATGACGGCCGCCATCATCCGCAGCACGCCGCGGGTCCGCTGGAAGCGCTCCAGGGTCGACCAGTCCTCATACAGCCGCTCGAAGAGCTCGGGATGAATGGGATAGGCGCGGCTCATGCGGCGGCGATAATCGGCTTCGGCCACGCCTCGCGGGTAATCGACGCCGCCATCGGCATACATGCGCTGGAAGGCGTTGACGACGGCGTCGCGGGCCGGGTAGTCGCTGACATCGCTGAAGAGCCGCCGCCGCACGATCTCGTAACTTTCTTCGGCGCTGACCGCCTTCCAGACCGCTTCCAGCCTTCCCAGGGTCTGGCGCAGCTTCTCCAGGGTCGTATAACCGCCTTCGCCGCCGATCTCGATCTCGCTGGCCGGGATCGCCACCAGCAGCAGGGCATCGCTGGAGCGCTTCACCGCTTCAGTGAGCGACTGCATGAAAGCCAGCACCGCCTCGAAGCGGCCCGCGGCCGGGGCCTGCGCCACGCCATAGAGCTGCTGGGTCAAGCGCACGAGCTCGTCGAGAATGATCAGGGCGGGCCCGTGCGCTTCCAGCAATTGCGCCAGCGTATCGGCGCCGGGGTTCGTGCCTTCCAGGTCGTTCTGCTCGACCAGCTCGTAGGCGGCGCCCCCGCCGAGCTGCCAGGCGATCTCGCCCCAGATGGTGCGCGTGCTGCAATCGCGGTGCTGGCGCGGCTGCGAGACGTTGAAGCTCGTACCCACAATGACGGCGCGGCTCGCCCGCAGGTCGTCATCGATATCGCCGACGCGCTTCTGGATCTCGTCGTAGTCGCGCAGATCGCTGAGCTTGAAGGTCTCGCCAAAGGCGTGATAGAGCGCGAGCATGCTGTGCGTCTTGCCGCCGCCGAAATTGGTCTGCAGCTGGACGACCGGGTCGCCGCCGGCGCCGGTCAGCCGTTTGACGCCGTTGACGATGAGGTCGCGCAAACCTTCGGTCATATAGGTCCGTTCGAAGAATTCGCGCCCGTCCTGGTATTCGGGGCGCGCCTTTCCCTGCATGACCGCGCCGAGATCGGCCGCGAAATCGGCTTGGGCGAAGCGCCCGCTGCGCACGTCGGGGTGCGGCTCGATGATCTGGCGCCAGGGCTTCAGCGCGGCGTCGGTGGTGCGCGGGCTCTCGGCGGCTCTTGGCGGCTGCCGCGTCGCATTGCGCGCCTCGCGCTCGAACTGGATGCGCAAAAGCTCGTTGTAGTGGACTGCCGCCAGCTGCGCTTCCGCCGTGAGGCCGCAGGCTTGCAAGAGCAGTTTCGCCGTTTCCGCTATGCGCCGCGCCTGTTCGTTGCTGAACGCCGTCTTTTGATGCGCCCAGGTGTTTCGCGCGGCCATCAATTCATGGGCGTAATTGCGTTCGGCTTTGCCCAGTCGGTCTTTGAAGGCCTCGTTCCAGTTGAAGACCATCAGCTTAAGGCAGGCTTGCGCGTCCAGCCGCTCCAGCGCCGTGTTTTCGTCGGGCAAGCTCACGCTGAAGGGCGGATTATAGAGCTTCAGCTCGGCCTCGAGCAGATACCGGGCGCGATAACGCGATTTATATTGGCTCAGGACGAAGGGGCCCAAGCCTTCCTTGAGCAGGTCCAAGATGTCGCCGACGCGTTCCCGATTTGATTTCGCCATGTCTGTCATCCCCCTCCATTTATTGTGGGCGTTACAGCGTAACGCCCCTACAGCTTTGTTATTTGATGACGATCTGTAGGGGCGAGGCGGCCCCTTGCCCTTTAACTAACGCGAATTCTTTTGCGCGGGCGGCCTCACAGCCAAAGCCTCTACAGTCTTCGTCGTTGCTCGCGGCCCCGCGGTTGTCACGTGGCAGCATTCGATTAGGGATCCAGCGCCATCTCCGCCTGCTCGCCGTGCGCGCGCGCGGAAGCCGCCAGCCGGCTGATCTCCGACCAGCTGCTGACCAGCGTGTTGTAATCGAGCGCGTCCTCCGCCCAGCCATTGCGCTCGCAGACGTGATAGAGCCGGTAAGCCAAATCGCGCGCCGATTCTGCGACATCATCGGGCAGCGCGTTGTAGAGGGCGGCCGCGCGCTCCTCGCCATGCTGCAAGCGCTCGATCAGGTGATGCGTGCCTTCCCAGGCGGTGGCGCGCTTGTCCCGCCGTGGGTCATAGGCGCCGGGGTCATACTCGCGCCAGTGGATCAGCCGCACTTTGCCCGCCTCCGCCTCGACTACACCCGCCAGGGCCGCGCTCTCGACGCTGGTATTCTTGCCGCGCGCAAGGACATCGGCTCGCCCGAAATCGCCCGCCTTGAAGCCGCCCTCGTCGAACCAGCCGACGGCGAATCGCGTCTCGGGGTCGAGCAGGGCGTCTTGCTCTTCCAGCGCTTCATCCAGCGCCGCGTTGATGAAGCCAAGCGCCGCCCGCACACTGAGGGGCGTCCCATCGGCTTCGAGCACGGCGCGGTAACGCGAATAAATCGCCATGCCCGGCCCGATGGTCGCCTGCGCCATATCGACCGGGGCGACGCTGCCGGTCTTCATCTTGGCGATGGCGGCCGGCAGCTCGGCGCGCAGGGCAGCGAGGAAGCGGCGGCGGGAGGTGGCCGGGGCGTCGGCGGGGCGTGGCCGGCAGACGAGCACGATGGAGGACGCGAGGGCGTTGTTTCTAGCCTTTAATCCAGTGGGCCGTTCCGTTCTCATGGGCCAAGTGCCCGCAATCGTGAATCCCGACTGAATCAGACTAGTCAACATAGTCTCCCACCCCGTGCTCGCCAAGCGTTTCTCCCCCTCCCTCCTTGTGGGACCCTGGAGGTGGGGGGTCATGAAACCCGCGTCCTGTTGTTTGAAGGCGTAGTAGACGGTCAGGGGATAGTCGTGGCTGACAAAGCGCCGGAGGTTTGTAAACGTCTCCTTCATGCCGCCTTCAAAGAAATCCTTAGCAGCGTGTTTGCTGTCGTGTCTATGTGCTGAAGCGATTAGTTCGCTGGCTTTGGGTACCAACAATGTGCTGAACTCATCGGGATAGATGTTCCGCAAAGTCTTCCGCAGCCAGATGTAATAGAAGTCGCTTAAGTCCGCGTATCCGATATTGTCATAATAAGGCGGGTCGGTAGACACAATCGTGTCCGAGCGCGTTCTTATTGCCATCGCGTCCGCTAAAGTCGCACAGGCAAAGGTCGTGAGATTAAAAGTTTCCAACGTTTTGGCTACCCAACCATAGTTTTCAAACCATGAACAATGGAATGAAGCGAAAGGATTAATCTCCGGGTAATCCCAGACCATTGCTATAGCTTGACGCTGGAAAATCTGTCCGACCGTTCCACGCTGCATCCAAGTAACGGGTGTAGTCCAATAATTGGCCGCCTTATCCACAGCAAACGCCAAATACACGCTCACCGCCTCGCCGTAAGCTCTCGCCCCAGACCCGCCATCCCGCAGCGGCCGGTCGTCGTCCAGTGCGCCCCCCATCCCCCGGCCCCTTGCCCCCACAGGGAGGGAAGGGGAGTCTTGCGCCGAGCTCGCAGCGTTGGAAGCCCCTCCCTCATCTTGGGGGGTTGTCATCGCCGCCAGCGCGTCCGCCGTCGCCAGCTCGCGCGCTTCGTGCACAAGGTCGCTGAATGTCGTGAGCGCGGTCAGCTGGCGTGGCGTGAAGAGGTCGGCGAAGTCGCGTAAGCCCCACATTCTGCCGCGCACATTTTGATTGCCTTCTTCCATTTCGCCAACGGGTCGCCAAGCGGGGACGGCGCTTTCGGCGATTTGGACGTGTTCGGACGCCGGATTATGGTAGTTGCGTCCGCGTTTGCCTTCGGTCACGATTGCCAGCAATGTCGCGCCCAATCGTCCAGCCTTGCTCTCTTGCTTGATATAATCGAAAGTAATTGGCGTGCCTGAAATGATACATCTTGCGCCCTGCCGCCGGATCATTGTGCCGTCTTGACCCTTGGGCGGCTCGCCGGGCGTGATTTCAAAGCGCACGGATTTACCCTCAATCACAGGCTTGGCCCAGCACTTCCGACCCTTCTTTTTGCTCAATGCAAATGAACTGACCAGCGGCACGGGCGCGTTCACGGCGGGATTGGGGCTGATGACCGTCCGCGCCCAGAGCCAGGCGATCACGGTCTCGCCCTTGTGCTTGGGATACAGATGACCGATGCGCTCGAAGGCTTGTTCGCGCATCCATTCGCCGTAATAGCGGACGTCGGCGGCGAGCCCGGCGGCGCCTTTCCAGGTATTTTCACCCCCCATCCCCCGGCCCCTTGCCCCCACAGGGAGGGAAGGGGAGCTAGTCTCGGCGCGCTCGTCAGCAGTTAAGCCCCTCCCCTCTTCATGGGGGGAGGGGTTTGGGGTGGGGGGAAACAAGTCCGCCCGGTCGCGCGGATTCACTGGCGGCCTGTTGGCGAAGCGCGGCGGGATCTCGATCATGGCTTTGTTGATCATGACGGCGACGGGATTGAGGTCGCTGGCATGGGCTTCGAGGCCGAGGCGCTGGGCTTCGAGCGGGATGCTGCCGCCGCCGGCGAAGGGGTCGAGCAGGGGCGGCGGCTTGCCCTCTGTCGCGATTTGGATGAGCTCGCGCGCCTGCCCCATGATTTTCTCGTCTGTCGTGGCTTCCCAGGTCACGAGGCGCTCGATGAAATCGAAGAGGCGCATGCGCGGGGAATCGCCCTTGGCTTTGACGTTGGGTCCATCGCCGGGCAATGCCTCGCAGGCGGCGACGAAAGCGGGCAGGGCGTTCGGGTCGTCCGGGTCATCGACCAGGGAGGTGAAGATGACGGCGCGGGCGGCGGCCAGCGGTCTGCGCGCCCACCAGAGGTGCAGGGTGGACGGGTGGCCGTGGCGGATGGATTTCTCGCGGGCGCTGGCTTGATTGATGGCGTCCAGCGGCAGGGCGACTTCGATCAGTTTGCGGGCTGCGGGCATGGGGCGCGTTCTCTTTCTGGCGCGGGCAAGTCGCTCTGAATCTTATCACAGCTTACGCGCCGCTCACCCCCCAGCAATTGGGGCTTCGCGGGCGAGCGCCTTCGCTGTGGTATACTCCGCTTGCCGAGCCTTAGCGAAAGCGATGCCCGATGGCGACCCAAGAGCGCGTTTACACGGTGGACGATGTGTGGCGGCTGGAGCAGGCGCCGCGCCATGCCACAGAGAAGTATTATCTCATTGACGGGGAGTTGCATGTCAAGATGTCTCCGAATCAACGACATAGCGAAGTTTCTACTTTACTAGCGCATTATCTTGCGGCTTTTGTGTTGCCTCGTGGTTTGGGCCGAGTCACGGTCGAATGCGGCTATCATCCGCCGGGCGATCGCGGCACGGTGCTGCTGCCGGATGTGGCTTTTGAGGGTTTGCCTCGCGCCGCCCAGCCATCCCGCTCGACTTATGTGCCCTACATGCCGGATATAGCTGTCGAGGTCATTTCGCCCTCGCAAACCCGGGCGCAGACGCGGCGCAAGGCGGGGCGCTACCTGCGGCATGGGGCAGCGCTGGTCTGGATAATCGACCCGATGGCGGAGCGAGCCGAGGTCTGGCGGCAGGGGACGGAGCGGCGCGAAAGCATTGACATAGACGGCGAATTGAGCGGGGACGATAGTTTGCCGGGCTTCCGCCTGCCCCTGCGGCTTATCTTCATCTGAGCCGAAGGGCGAATTCAGCTTGGGGGCGCGCTGGCATCCAGCAGGGCTTGCAGGTTTACCTTGACCGCCTCTTCGAAGCAGGCTGGCGAGCGAAAAGGGAAGCCCCTGACGTAGCGTGGTTCGCCGGCGGCGTAGCCATCAATCTCGACCAGCGCCAGGATGAATTTCTCCGGGCTGTTGAGGGCGCAAAGCAGTTCATTCCTCGTCAGCGTGAGGTCGCGCGCGCCCTTTCGCCGCCCCTTGACTTCGATGAAGCGCAGGCTGCCATCGCGCCCCGAGACGCTCTCGATGTCGTAACCGATGCCGCGCTTGCCGCTGACGTCGATGGGCCTGTTGCCCAGTTTTCGCTCCGCAGCCAAGACCGCCGCCATGGCGATGGCTTCGCTCTTGCGGGTGTCGATGATTTCGGGGTCGGCTTGATAGCCGGGCAGCGCGCCAATGGGAACGATAAGGGCGGCGCCGGCGATGATTGGCGGGGATGCGCTGATCCGCCGCTCGAGCTGGATCTGGGCTTTGCGCTGTTTCAGGCGGTCGCGCAGGGTATCGGCGCGCTGCTGCGCCAGCTGGCTGCTGAGGCGCGGGTTGAATTTGCCAGCCGCTTCCTTTAGGCGCAGTTCGCTTGCCTGCGCGTCCAGCTGGAATATCGCGCGCGTCAGGCGCTCTTGCACCGCCGCTTCGGTCTTGTCCAGCAGCTGGCTGCGCGGCTCGCGAATGGCGTTCAGGTGCTGCGGGATGAGGCGGTTGCGGGCGTGGTTCAGGGCGCGCGCCTCGAGGTCCGCGCCATTGAGCCAGTCTTGCTCCAGCATCGGTTGGATCTGCGCCAGTTCCGCGGCCGTGGCCGGTCGATAATCGAGGTAGGGCGCGGGGCCGGCGTCGTGGATGGCGCCGGCGCGGTCAATTTCGATGAAGCGCGCGTCTCGCGAGATGATGTTGTATTCGGCTCGGTGGCTGGGCAGGGCGTCGCGGATGGCGGTTTCGAGGGTGATGAGGGCGCGCAGCTGGTCGCTCGGGTCGTTCGGGTCGATCAAGACGGCGCCGCGCGTCAAGATATGGCGCTGCCGCCGCAGCAGCAGGCTGATGACGGCATCGAGCAGGGCGTGGCCCGGGCAGACGAATTCGGCGTCTGGTTTGTGGCGCTGGCGGATATCGTCTTTGTCGAAGCAGATCCGCTCGTACTTGCGCGCGATCGGCCCCAACCCCTTTTCGCGGCCCTGCTGGCGGATGGCATGCGGCACGTTGTTGATGGCGTAACGCCCGTTCTCGCGCTCGTGCCAGGCCCCGTTCAGCGCGTTGAAGGCTTCCAGGAAAAAGGCGCGGATGAAATGCGGCTGCAGCTTGCGGGCTTTGAAGCGCTCCATCTCTTCGCGGACTTGCTGGACTTTGCGCGTATCCAGAAGGCCCGGCACGAGCAGGTCATCGCGCACGATCGCCTTCACGCGCGCCTGGTCGGTGGCGTTGTCGATGGCGGTCTGGAGCCGTTCGCGCGTCTCGGGCTGGTCGCCATAACGCACCGCCTCGATCAGCAGCTGACGCAGTGGCGCGCCGCGAAAGAGCTCGCCCAGCACGTCGAAGACTTGCCCGTTGAGCGTCTGGCGCTCGCGTTCCAGCTTTTCCAAGAGGCGCTGATAGACGGCGCCTTCGCGCGTCTGCCCGGCGACCAGGTTCCACAGGTGGCAGACTTCTTTCTGCCCGATGCGGTGGATCCGCCCGAAGCGCTGCTCGAGGCGGTTGGGGTTCCAGGGCAGGTCGTAATTGACCATCAGGTGGGCGCTCTGGAGGTTGATGCCTTCGCCGGCCGCGTCGGTGGCGACCAGGATCTGGCGGTCGGGGTCGTGTCGGAAGTCGGCTTCGATGCGGCGGCGGCGCTCGCGGCTCGTCCCGCCATGGATCGTCATCACGGCTTCCGAGCGGCCGATGGCGGTGGTCAGCCGCTCGGTCAGGTAATCGAGGGTATCGCGGTGTTCGGTGAAGATGACCAGTTTGCGCGGGGCGCCGTCGGCATGCCGCATCGCCGGCCTGTCATGCAGCAGGCAGAGCAGTTGACGCCATTTGCTGTCCTTGCCGCTATGCAGGACGCGCTCCGCCTGCCGTTCCAGCGCGCGCAGGCTGATGATTTCGTCTCTCAGCTGGGCTGCGGTGTCGGCGGCGCTGGCATGGTCGAGCAGTTGAGTCTCGATCGTCTCCAATTCGCTTTGCGGGGCGTCATCCAGGTCGTCATCGAGGCTGATGTCGCAGCGAGCTTGCGCTGGCGGCGGCGAGCCGGCCTCCACCGCATCCAGGCGCGCTTCCAGCTTCTCTCGCCGGCGCCGCAGCGAGCGATAAATGGCGGCGGGCGACGAAGCCAGGCGGCGCTGCAAGATGGTCAGGGCGAAGCCGATCGCGCTCCTTCGGCGTCCCTGCGTCAACTGCTCGATCCGATTGAATTCGCTGCGCACATACGCGCTGACGCTTTCATAGAGCTCGATCTCGGCGGGCGACAGGTCATAGTTGAGCGAGGTGGCGCGCCGTTCCGGGAAGAGTGGCTCGCCATCGAAGGTCAGGAGCCGCTCCTTGGTCATGCGCCGCATCAGGTCGGTGGCATCGCGGCGGTGAGCGCCTTCCGGCGCCCGCCCGGCGAATCGGTCGGGGTCCAGCAGGCGCATAAAGAGGTCGAAGTCATCGTCTATGCCATTGTGGGGCGTGGCGGTCATCAGCAGCAGGTGGCGCGAAAGCCTCCCCAGCAGCTTGCCGAGCTGGTAGCGCCTGGTCGTCACCAGGCTTTTGCCGAAGTAAGTGGCGGACATTTTGTGGGCTTCGTCGCAGACGATGAGGTCCCAGTCAGTCTGCGCCAGGCGGCTCCGGAGCTCGTCGTTGCGGCTAAGCTGGTCGAGGCGCGCGATCAAGCGGTCGTTTTCGGCGAATGGATTGCCGTCGCCCGCCGCCTCGATCAGGTCTCGCGTGACAATTTTGAAGTCGAGATGCAGCTTGTGGCGGAGTTCGTCTTGCCATTGTTCGCTCAGGCTGCCGGGCGCGCAGATCAGGCAGCGCCGCACATCGCCACGCGCGATCAGCTCGCGGATGAGCAAGCCCGCCATGATGGTTTTGCCGGCGCCGGGGTCATCGGCGAGCAGGAAGCGGAGGGGCTGGCGCGGCAGCATGTCTTCGTAAACGGCGGTGATTTGGTGGGGCAGCGGCTCCACGTTGGAGCTATGCACAGCCAGACGCGGGTCGAAGAGATAACCCAGACGAATGCGATACGCTTCCGACACGAGGATATGCAAGCGCCCGTCGGCATCAAAACGCCAGCGATTGTCGACTGTGGATTTAGGGCGGGCTGGCATCGGTCCGCGTCAGACGTAGCGCCGCATCCACTCGAGCAGCGCCTCGTTCTGCGCCTTTTGCGCCCGTATCGGTCCCGTTATCGACGCCACATGAGACACGCCGGGGATCCGCAGCATCTCGACGACGCAGCCGTTGGCTTTCAGATGGCTGTAAAACTGTTCCGCCTGGCCCGCTGGGCAGCGATAATCCTGCTCGCATTGAATCAGGAGCGTCGGGGTCCGGCAGTTGTGGGCGAAGGTGATTGGCGAGCCGCGCCGGTAGACTTCGGGTATCTCGTGCGGCTTTCCACCCAGCTCGCTCAGCGATCCCCAGGGTCCCATATCGGCTGTGCCATATCGGCTGACCAGGTCGGTGATGGGGTTCTCGGCGACCGCCGCTTTGAAGCGATTTGTCTGCCCAATCGTGTAGCAGGTGAGGTAACCGCCATAAGACAGCCCGCAGATGCCCAGCCGGTCGGGATCGCTGTATCCCGCGTCGATGGCGTAATCCACGCCATCCAGAAGGTCTTTGTGATCCAGAACGCCCCAATTTCCCGAGAGCGCGGTGGCGAAGTCGTCGCCGTAACCGGTCGAGCCGCGTGGATTGACGAAGAGGACGGCGTAACCGGCGCCCGCCAGCATCTGAAAATCGCTGCCATAGCTGTAGCCGTACCAGCCGTGGGGCCCGCCATGAATATAGAGGATGGTCGGGTAGGGCGGCTCGCCTTGATTCGGCAGCAGCAGCCAGCCTTGGATCGGCGCGCCATCCTCAGTCTGATAATGAATTTCTTCCACTCTTGGAAAGTCTATCCGGGCGAGCGGCTCGGCGTTGAATCGCGTAATCGGGCTTTCGCCGCTCCCGTCCAGCGCGGCGATATGCAACTCGCCCGGGTTCGCGATGTCGCCGGAGAGGAAAAGCATTTTCTCGCCATCGGCGTCCTGGAGCGAGGTCGTCCTGTTGCCGCCCAGCAGCTGCCGCCAACCTGGCGCTCCGCTCAAGGCGACCAAGTAGATGCCGCGTTTCCCGCTCTCGACGACATTCACCAGCGCTGCCGCATCCGCGCGCAAGATCTTCGCCGCGCTGAAAACGGGGAACCACTGCACTTCGACGCCAGTGGGCAGGTCGGCCGTGCGATTCTCGGTTTCCCCCGTCTCACGATCGAGGATCCAGAGGTCGTCTTTGGTCGCCATCGGCTGGTCGCCGCGCGAAGCCACGACCATGACGCGCTTGCCATCGGGCAGCCAGCCGGCGTTCTTGATGAAACCCCAGTCCAAGCCGAGCAGCTCCTCAGTCTCGCCCGCCAGGTTCACGACGCGCAGTTTCGCCGAAAACAGATCCGCGCGATCCGGATCGAAGGAGGCGAGATACAGAATCTCGCTGCCATCGGGCGACCAGCGCAAGGTACGATCCAGATGCGGGTCATCGGTGAGCTGCCGGGCGCCGCCGCCGTGGATCGACTGCACGAAGATGTTCTGCACCGCCTCGTCAAGGGCGCCGATGCCATCGAAGCGATACACGGTTCGCGTCACGCGGTAGGGGGCGGTCGGGTCTCTGGGTTCGGCGTCCGGGCGCGCGGTGAAGGCGATCATGTCCCCAGCTGGCGACCAGACCGGCGGCCCATCGACGCCTTGCGGCAGCGTCGTCAGCTGCCTGGCTTCGCCGCCGTCGATGGGCAGCAGGAAGACTTGCTTCGGGCCCGCGCGGTCGGAGAGGAAGGCGATAAGCTTCCCGTCTGGCGACCAGGCCGGCGCCGCGTCGCTGCCCGCCTCCGGGGTCAATTGGCGCGCGTCGCCGCTCGCCAGGTCCATGCGCCACAGCGATGCGCTCGTCCGCTCGTTTTCCAGGTCGTGGCGGGTCAAATCGCAGACGGCAGACTTGCCATCGGGCGAGAGCCGGGCGCTGCCGATGCGGGCGTAGCGCAGGTCGTCCAGGAGGTCGAAGTTGCGCAAGGCGCCGATCTCGGTCATACCATGCTCCCGCAAGCGGGCGGCTCGCCCTTTTAAACTCGCATTATGTTGTTTTGGGCGCATATTCGTTGCGCAGCCACATTCTCGCGACGGCGCCGGAATCATCCAGCTCGAAGCGCACAGTTTCATTCGAGCCGCCCTGTTCCTCTATCGTGAAGACGTGTTGCGCCTCGGTCGGCTCGAGCGTGATCGGCGGATACTGCATGGCGTCCAGCGAGACGATTTGCAGCTGCCCATTGCGCAGGATGACCTTGTCGTGGCCCCACTCGTGGAAGTATTCGCCGAGGTAAATTTGCCAGGCTGGGTCGGCATCGGGCGCTGGCGCTTCGGTCGCTTTGATGATCTCGGGCAAGACGAGTTTATAACCTTGATTGATGAATTCGGGTGGCGCGCTGCCCAGGGCGTTTGTGAGCGCGATGACCGCTGTTTTGCGCGCGCGGCACAGCGTGAAGCCGGTTAGATAGCCGGGGTAGCCGCCGGCGTGACCGCTGATGGACCATTCGCCAAGTTTGTACTGCATGCTGCCCAAGCCATAACCCTCGCTCCAGTTGGGTTCCAGCCAATGGATGCGGTGCATGTCGCGCAGAGAGTGTGGCGACAAGACAGGGTTCTCGCCCTCGCTCAGGTGGAAGGCGGCGTACTTGACCAGGTCGTTGATGGACGAGGCGAAGTTGGCCGAGGCTTCAAAGCCATTCATAAGGAAGAAGGGCATTGGCTTGCGCTCGTCATTGTCGTCGAGTTGCGAGTAGCCGGTCGCCAGCAGCGGGTCGTCGCCCTGCGGCACGGGGCGCGTCTCCGCCATGCCGAGCGGATCGACGACCGCGCGCTGGAGGTAAGCCGCCCAGCTTTCGCCAGTGATCGCCTCGATGACGCCGCCGAGCAACGAATACCCGACATTGCTATAGGCGAATTTGTGGTAGGGCGCGCGGGTCGGCGGGCGCGATTTCAGCCCCGCCACGAACTCGTCCCAAGCCGGCGCCTCGCATTCGGTCCACATGGGATTGTGCGAATCGCGCGGGAGCCCGGAGGTATGCGTGAGCAGATTGCGGATCGTGATCGCCGGCGCGCCAGCATAACGCAGATCGAACCAGTCCAGATAGCTGGACACCGGATCGTCCAGGCTGAGCTGGCCGGCGTCGCGCAATTGCAGAATGCCGACAGCGGTGAAGGTCTTGCTGATGCTGGCGATGCGAAAACGGGTGTCCAGCGTTATTGGCGTCGCCGTTTCGATATTGGCGAGACCGTAGCCCCGCCCCCAAAGCAGCGCGCCCTCGTGGACGAGCGCGACCGCGAGCCCGGGCTGGCGTTTCCGCCGCATGGTGAAGCGAATCCAGGCATCGTACAGGTCGATGGCTGTGGCGAGGTCCGGGTTGTCATTTAGCAAGGCATGGGGCATCGGGTCCTCCCGCCGCGGCTGGCGACGCCGACCGTTCAAAGTTGGTCATGCAGAAAAGGTTGCAAATGTATAGTAAGGGAGGGCGAGCCACCGGCTCGTCCCTACAACATTTTGGTGCTTTTGACATTCTCTTTCGTAAGGCGGGACTCCCCTTTTTGTTCCAGAGCTTGACTCGCGATAGAACTCTGCGGCGGCAGCGCTTAGCGGCAGACGACATCGCGGCCGCGGCCTTCCACCTTTGGCGGTGGCTGGCCCGGCGCCTCGCCGACGATGCCCTCCACGAACCAGTTCATATCGGTGAAAATATAACCTTTGGGAAACTTGTCGCCCTTCGCCAGCACCAGGTCGCCATTTTGGGCATAGACGGGACCGTCAAAGGAATCCTTGACCGTCTCGTTCCAGGTGATGCGCCATTTCAGCGGCGGCGCTTCCATGATATGCGGAATTTGATCGTAGTTGTACGCCGCCAAATCGACGATGCCGCGTCCATGCGCTTTAGTGGAGACCTTGCCATCGTAGGCTTTCGGTTTCCATTTGTCCTCGAGCATCTTTTCGACCTGGCGCAGGTAATACCAGCCCCATTGCCAGATGATGCTGGTCATATTGGCATTGGGGGCGAACTCGCGCATGTCGAAGCCATAGCCCATCGAGCGCACGCCCTTTTCTTCGGCGACTTTCTGCATTTCCGGGCTGTAGGTATGCTGCACCAGGACATCGGCCCCGAGGTCGACCAATTCCAGGGCGGCTTTGCGCTCGGCCTCGGGGTCGTTCCACGAGCCGGTCCAGCGAATGTGCAGGCGGATGTCTTCGCAGGTGCGCACCAGCAATGACGAGGCGGCGATAGCGTTGATATGCCGAATGACCTCAATCGTGGGTTCAGGCGCGATGAAGCCGATGATGCCGCTGACGGTCATTTCGCCCGTATAACCGCCCGCCACGTAGAAGGCCTGATACATCCTGCCGTCGTAGGTTCCGAGATTGTCGGCCGTCTCGCCGCTGCCATAGACCTCGAAGAGCGTATCCGGGAAGTCGCCCGCCACCTTCAGCGCGGCGGCGTGATATTCGGCGGCGGTGGCGAAGATCAGCTTATGCCCCTCTTCGGCGAGTTGGCGCAGGGCGTCTTCGGCATCGTCGGCGGCGACATTCTCGATCGTTTTCGTGCCCAGGTCCGGCAGCTTCTCGTCCAGGTATTTGCGCCCGATCTCATGCAGATGGCTCCAGTTGTATTCGTCGCTGCTTTCAGGATAAATGAAGGCGACTTGACTCGTCACTTTTTCGACGGTTGGGCTGCTTGGTTCGCCTTCGCTGCAGCCTGCCAGAATCAAGGCGCAGAGGGCGAGACAAGCCAGCAGATAGCTAGTTTTGCGCGTGGCGTTCATCAGGCGCCTCCTCCGGGCTTTGGCTCGCAGTGATTCACCATAGTTTAGCGCGATTGACCCAGGTATCGCTACATGTTGAGGTAGGCGGCGGCGGCCAGACCGGCGCAGCACTGCACGCCGACCAGGCTTCGAATCGGGATGGCGCGGTAATCGAGCGCGCTTTCGAGCGATTCGCCATCGGCATTGAGGCGGGCATCGGCGGCTTCACTGGCGGAAGCGATTGCCACGCTGCGGTTGCCGGCGGCGATCTCGTCGCGCAGCATGCGAGCGAGCAAACCCGTATTCAAGAGCTTGTAAAAGCGGGAAGTGTACAAATTGCTGAAGAGCTCGGCTTGCGTCGCGGGCCGATTTGTCGCTTCGGCCTGCATGACCCATTCGCGATCGGCTTCGCGAAAGCCGGCGCTCATGACGAGGAAATCTTCCAGCGCGCGGCGGACCGGGCTGTCCAGGCGCAGCTCGCTTTCCACAGAGGCATGCAGTCCGCGGATCCAGTCATCGTGCTCAATCGCGATATCCATCGCCTGCAGAATGGCGTCGCGGCGGATGGTCTCTGTGAGCGACTGATCATTGACGCGCGGCTCGTCAAAATAAGGCATTTCCACAATCAAAAAAAAGGCGCCGTGGCGCTCGGCGTATTGCGCGCTGGAGGCTTTGAAGCCGATGACCGCGGCCGGGTCGGCGACGCCATGCCGCTCCAGGTGATCGTACATATCGCTGCTGGTCAGCATCTTGTAAATCGCCGGCGCGTAGGGTTCGGCGAAGCTCAGCTCCGGCTCGCCCAGGTCCAGCGCCAGATCGAACCATTCGGGAATCTGATGGAACGTCTCGTAGAGCGCCGGGCAATCGCGCGAGACATAATAATAGACTCCGCCGAATCCCGCGTTATGCAGCGAATAGAGCAGCTTGGGTTTGGTCTCATCTATGACCCGCATCAGCGCCCGCGTCTCTGGCAGCGGATCGTCAAATTTCAAAGACTTGTAATCTATCGGGAAAGTCCATTCGACCTGTTCATGCCGCGCGGGCCGGTAGAAATGGCGGGCGTAATTCGTGGGCGTGAAGGGTCCCTTGAACCACGCTTCGTTGAGACGCATGCCGTCGGCGTCGATCGACTTGATGAAATGCCAGGTATAGCCGAGCTCCGCGCGCAAGTCCGCGTCTTCACAGAGCCGCCGCGACAGGTATTCTATCGTCATGCAGCCGATGGGCTCGTTGGGATGAGGCCCGCCGAAGACGAAGGCATGGTCGCCGCCGCCGGCGATACTCAGGAGTTCGATGGGATCGCCGGCGCGCGTACGCCCGACCTGGCGGATGGTGACGAGATCGGGGTAGTCTTCGCGCAGTTTGTGGCTGGAAGCGTTCAGCTCGTCAACGGAGAGGAAGGCTTGATAATCGGGGACGTCCGCGGCGATTTGTTGTAGGTCCATGCGTTTTCCCAATAATCCCCATCGTACGTTGGTTATCCCACGGTGCGCGGCCATTTAGGGCGACACAAGTGTCGCCCCTACGGATTGTGGTTCGGCGGGCGAACTGATAGCTCGCCCCTACAGCTTGTGATTCGGCGGGCGACTCACAGAGTCGCCCCTACAAGGCTTGACAGTCTATTGCGTTTTGCGCAGATGTCGCCTAGCGCTCGTCTTCGTTGATCCAGACATTGTGATCATCGGTGACCAGATTCAGCGTCCATTCGCCGCCGAAGAAATCCTTCACGTAATTGTTCTTGACCGTGAAGATGTTGAAGAAGCCGAAAGCCGGCTCGAAGTAGAGCTCGGCGACGCGCGTGGTCGCGGCCTGCAGCTGGGCCTCGCGCTCTTCTTCGTTCATATTCTGCGCCGACGCGTCGAGCAGATCGAAGATCTCGTCATCCTCGTAGCCGAGCGTCGAGATCCAGCCGTTTCTCCCCCAGAGGGCGTTGGTGCCGCCTTCGCCACACCAGCCTTGCCCCAGATAGATGCCCCATTCGCCGTCGATCCGGCGAGCGTTATTGGTGCCGGGATCGGCGATTTCGGGGCGGATCTTCAAACCGACCTGGGCGCCGGCGTCCACCATCGCGGCGACGTAATCGGGCGCGGGATCGGAATTCCAGGAGAACATCGGGATCTCCAGCAATTCGCCATCCATTTCGCGCCAGCCATCGCCATCGCTGTCGGTGATGCCGAGCTCGTCGAGTATCGACATCGCCAAGTCGGGATCGTAGCTGTGATATTCGTCGTAAAGCCCTTCGACATAACCAGCCACGCCCGGCCCAGCGGTGCCCGCGCCCTTGACATGCGTGGGGCCGCGCAGCGCCGCGTTGATGGCTTCGCCGTCTTTCATGTGCGAGAGCGCCTTGCGGAAGCGCACGTCGTCAAAAGGCGCCTTATCCACCGACATGTAGAGCCGAGTGGCGACCGGGCAGCCGAAGTTGATGACGGTCATGTCTTCGTTGTCGAGGAAGCGGCCTACGTCATCGCCGGGCGTGACCGCGCCCCACCAGTCAATATCGCCGGCTTCCAGCGCGATCATCGCCGCGGGCACATCGGGCATCACGCGGAAGATCACTTCGTCCAGGCAGGGGTCGATGTAATAGTCCTCGTTGGCGCGCAAGACGACTTCTTCATCCGGCGAGTAGGAGACGAACTCAAATGGACCGGAGCCCAGCGGATTCAGACCATAGTCATCGCCATAGTGATCAATCGCTTCTTTGGCGACGATGGCGGTGAAGGTCAAGCCGCGCGCCTTGTCGTACATGATGGCGTCGGGCCCGCTGAGCGTGAGGACGACGGTGTAGTCGTCGGTGGCTTCGGCCGAGACGAAGAGGTTGCGCAGGTCGGCCGCCATGATCGACGAGGTGTCGTCATATTGGCGATAGATCGAATAGACGACGTCATGCGCCGTGACTTCGCGGCTTTCGCCTTCGGGGAAGACATCATTGCCATCGTGCCACATCATGCCGGGGCGGATATGCCAGGTGTAGACGGTGCCGTCTTCGCTGATATCCCAGGACTCGGCCAAGTCGCCGACGGGCTGCCCCGATTCAATGCGGAAGAGCATGCTGTTGATATTGGTGATGGCGTAGAAGGTCCAGTCATGCGCGGCGGTGTTGGGGTCCATCGGCAAGAAGGTGTCGACGCCGATGGTGAAGGCGCCGCCCTCTTGCGGGCAATGGCCATCGGCGGCGGCCGGCGCCAGCGTCAGCGCCAGGACGAATGCCAGCGTCAGCAAAACGATTGCGTGTTTGACTTTCATTTTTTGGCTCCCCTTATCAAAGGTTTGATTTGGCGATAAATTGCGGAAGGTTTCCTTGCCAGTACTCCAATAGTCGCCTCCTTGCTATGCCCTTGAACGCAATGCGCCATCAGACGCGCGCCTGCGGAATCTCGCTATTCCAGTCAAGACGCGAGGCTGGCTTTGGAGACGCATTGCCGAAATGTTATCGCAGAGACGGCTGAAATTGCAAACTATTGACGCAAAGTCGGGTCGAGAGCGTCGCGCAGCGCATCGCCGATGAAGTTGATGGCGAGCACGGTGATCATGATGGCGAGCCCGGGCGCGATGGAAAGCACCGGCAAGATGCGCATCAGCTCCTTGGCGTTGCTGAGCATGGAGCCCCATTCGGCTGTTGGCGGCTGCGCGCCCAGGCCGAGGTAGCTCAAGCCGGCGGCGATGAGGATGGCGTCGGCGACGCTGAATGACCCTTGCACGACCACGACCGGGAAGACGTTGGGCAAGATGTGGCGGAAGATTATCGAGATGTCGGAAGCGCCGGCCGCTTTGGCGCCGACGATGAATTCCGTCTCGCGCAAAGTCAGCACCATGCCGCGCACAAGCCGCGCAAACCAGATCCAATACAAAAGAATCAGCGCCAGCATCATGTTGAAAAGGCTGGGACCAAAGACCGCCACCAGGGCGATGGCGAGCACTAGGAAAGGGAATGCCATAAACAGGTCGACAACGCGCATGATGATCATGTCAGCCGCGCCGCCGAAATAACCGGCGATGGCGCCAAGGGCGACGCCGACAGTCGTGGAGATGGCGGAGACGGACACGCCGACCAGCAATGAAATTCGCGCGCCGTAAATCAGCCGACTGAAGCCGTCGCGCCCCAGCTCGTCCGTGCCGATGAAATGCTCGGCGCTGGGCGGTTGTTTGACATTGGAATAATTCGTCTTGTATGGATTATAGGGCGCGATCTGATCGGCGAAAATGGCCGCCAGCACCAAAGACAGCAAGACGACAAAACCGAGAATGGCTTGTTTGTTCCTAAGCAGCTGCCGAAAGGCTTTGTAGTAAAACGACCTCGACTCCGTAAGCTCGACAAATGCCGCGTCCGCCTTCAATTCGACAATATTCTCAGACATGAGTCACTCGTCTACTGGAATCGAATCCGCGGGTCGATATAGGAATACAGAATGTCATTGGCAAGATTAACGAGGATAACCATGATGGCGAAGACCAGGACCGTGTTGGTGACGACCAGGTAATCGCGGGCGAAGATGGAGTCGACCGCCAGCCGCCCGATGCCGGGCCAGCCGAAGACTTTCTCGATGAGCACAGCGCCGCCGAGCAAGCTGGCGAATTGCCCCGAGACGACTGTCAAGATCGGGATGAGCGCGTTGGGCAGGGCGTGACGAAAGTTGACATAACGCGACGCCATGCCTTTCGCTCGCGCCGTGCGCACATAATCCAGGCTCAGCACTTCCAACATGCTGGAGCGCGCCACCCGCGTGACCAAACCCAACAGAATAAGACTCAGCGTCACCGATGGCAGCACCAGCGAGCGGGCGAATTCTATCGGCGTCTTGCCTTGCCCGACCGTCGGCAGCCAATCAAGGTGCAGCCCGAAAATCAACATCAGCATGATGCCGAACCAGAAAGCCGGAATGGATACGCCAAACAAGGCGAATGTCATCGCCAGGGTGTCGATCCAGGTGCCGCGCTTCAAAGCCGACAAGATGCCGATGGGCAAGGCGAAAATCAGCACAAGCGCAATAGAAGTCACCGTGAGGATGATGGTGTCCGGCAGGCGCTGCAGAATCTCGTAACTCACATCCGAGCGCGAGCGCACCGATATGCCCATATCGCCCTTTAGCAGGTTGGTGACATAACGAACATATTGCACTGGCAGCGGGTCATTCAGCCCTAACTTGTCGCGGATGCGATCAATCTCTTCCTGCGTCATCTGGCGCGTATTGCTCATCATCAGTTCGACCGGGTCGCCGGGGATCAGATGAATCAGCGCGAAAGTCGCCGTGGTCACGCCAAAGACGAGCGGGATCATCAAGATGACGCGGCGGATGATGTATTTCTTCATTGTCGTTTGCGGCGCGCTTTAGTTTCAAAGTAGCGTTGCGTCAAGGCGGACCCAAGCTGCGGCCCAGCGCCCGTGGCGCGCTTGACGATGGCATTCTAGTCAGGAAATGGCCGCCTGTCAATTCTTGGGCGGCTGCGGCGACCAATGCTCGGCGGCGGGTCGGCGGCGATGGTATAATCGCGCGAGCGCACGAGCTAGAAAAGGGCGGGGGTAAAGGGCGCTCGACGGCAACGCAGGCAAATCGAAGGCGACAGGCTGCGTGCTGCGGGAGGACATCAAAGAGCCTCTTGTCGACGCCATGCTGCGCCCGGCGCCGCCCCTGGGGAGGTTTTGCCTATGAAGCCAATGGAACAGCCCGCCGATATCGAAAGGCGAGCCGCGCATTTGAAAGACACGGCGCGCATGCTGGGGCTGGCGATCGAATCGGAACAGCTCGTGGCGCTGGCGGCGCAGCTGTGCGTCATTGAAGCGCTTGAAGGGGCGGAGCTCGCCGACGCGCCGCCGATACTACGCATGGACGCCGACTGGCATGACTGAGCCGAGCGCCCTGGTTAATCTGGGCATCAGCGAAGCGGCCGCCGCCATTCGCAGTGGCGCGACGACATCGCTGGCGCTGACCGAGGCGATTCTGGCGCGCATCGAGCAGACCGAGCCGACCCTGCAAGCCTACGCCACCGTGACCGCCGACCGGGCGCTGGCAGCGGCTGAACGCGCCGACCGCGAACTTGCCGCCGGGCACGACCGCGGACCGCTGCAGGGCATCCCCATCGGCGTCAAGGACAACTGCTATACCAAAGGCATCCTGACCGAAGTCGGCTCGAAGTCGCTGGAAGGCTTCGTGCCCGATTATGACGCGACCGTCGTGGCCAAGCTCTACGCGGCCGGCGCCATCGTCATTGGCAAGACGCGCTGCCACGAATGGTCTTGTGGCGGCAGCGATCCGCCGACGCGCACGCCTTGGGACCTGAGCCGCTTCCCCGGCGGCAGCAGCATCGGCTCTGGCGTGGCTATGGCGGCGCGCTCGGCCTTCGGCGCAATTGGCACCGACACCGGCGGCTCCATCCGCATCCCGGCCTCGATCAACAGTCTGGTGGGCATGAAGGCGACATTCGGGCGCGTCAGCATGCATGGCGTTGTGCCCCTGGCCTGGTCGCTGGATCATGTCGGTCCCATGACGCGCTCGGTGCGCGACAACGCATTGATGCTAGGCGCGATGGCCGGGCACGATCGGCAAGACGCCAACTCCGCTCGCGTCGCTGTGCCGGATTATGTCGCCGGCATTGACGCTGGCGCAGCTGGCGCGCGCATCGGCATTGACCGCGGCTATTTTCTGTATCCCGGCGTGACCGATGACGTGCGCTCGGCGACAGAAGCCGTCATCGAGACGCTGGCGAGCCTGGGCGCGGAGGTCATCGAGGTCAGTTTGCCCGAGCTGGCGCTAACCCGCGAGGCGCAGATGACGATCAGGATGGTGGAGTCAGCCAGTTATCATCGGGCGCGGATTCGCGAGAAGGGGCATCTCTACAGCCCCGGCACGCGCGCCACGCTGGAGATCGGCCAAGTCGTGCCGGCGGTCGATTATGTCGCGGCTTTGCGCGCCCGCGAGCGTTTTCGGGTGGCGATGCAGGCGCTCTTCCAACGCGAAAAGCTGGACGCGCTGATCTCGCCGACTATCCCTGTGCCGGCCCCGCTGCGGGGCGCCGAGTGGCAGCCGCGCCAGGATATGGGCAATGGCGAGACGCCAACCGATGGCTTCGTGCGTCACGTCTATCCCGCCAATCTGAGCGGGCAGCCGGCGCTCAGCGCGCCAGCCGGTTTCACGCCCTCGGGCTTGCCGATCGGTTATCAGCTGACGGGCAAGCCTTTCGACGAAGCCACGCTTTATCGCATCGCCCGCGCTTATGAAGGGGCGACCACCTGGCGCGAGCGTCAGCCGCCGCTGGCCTACGACTGAGGAACGTTTACGATGCCATGAGATCGCGCACGAGCTCGCCACCCGCGAATTCGGCGATGCTCTGCCCGGCCAGCGCCATCGGCAGCGCCCAGATAACCATATTCGAATAGTAATCCTCGCCCCAGACCGGCAGCCCGCTATCGGCGTCTATCAGGCAGTGCTGCTTCCAGGGCGTGCGGGACGTCAACGCGACCGCTTCATAAATCCGGCGGGCGATCTCCAGCCCGGTTTCCGCCTGTCCGTGATAGATGAAGCTCATCGCGGCGCAGAGGTTCTCGCCGACGAATACCTGCGTCGCATGATCGTTGTTGGGCAGGATGTCGACAGTCTGGTCGGCATCCGCGTCCTGTTTCGAGTTGTAGCGCGTGCCATCGGGATTGACGCCATTCACCAGGCCCTGCTCGGTCGCGCCCATATTGAGTCGTTTGACCGCGCCCAAAGCCGACTGAACTTGCTCCGCTGGCAAGATGTCAGCCAGGCCCGTTATTTTCACGCACCACTGCGCCATGAGCTGGTTGCCGAGCGAGACGTCGCAATCGGGTCCCTCGCCGCTGGTGTTGTTGGGGTCGTGCCATAGCCGGTAATATTCGCCATTCCACAGTTTGCCCTGGTAGGCGGCTTTCCCGCGTTCCAGCCAATCGGCGCACTCCGCGGCGAACTCGGCGTCATTCATCGCCGCCGCCATGGCGCCTCCGCAGGCCAAGGTCGCCAGCCAGGTGCCAGCCACATAGGCGGAAGTGCCCCACCAGGGCCAGATGTCATAGAACTGGTTGGCGGGCCAGAGCTCGGTCGGCTGCACATGCGCCTGGTCATTGACCAAGCCATCGCCATCGTCGTCCAGTGAATGCTGATAGCGAATCGCGCGCTTGGCGGAGTCGTAAAAGTGCGCCAGCAGGTCGCGGTCGCCGCCGCGCAGATAGAGGCGATAAATCATCTGCGCGTACTGGCCGGAGTTCAGCGGGTGCTGGCAATGGTAACGCGGGTCGCGCATGGAGGAGTCCATGCCATAGGAGAAGGGAATCTCGCCATCGAGTATCTGGAAGTGCCTGAATGCTTCCAGCGCGGTCCTCTCCAACTGGGGGTAGAAGAACAAGGCGGGCATGTGTCCGTGCATGCGGCAGACCATCGTCTCGGTAATGGGGCAGCCGGTGTGGCTTTCGTTGTGCGTGAACCAGCCGATTTCGTCCCACCATTCGTCCAAGCGCGTCTTGGCGATCCAGACGGTGTTCTTGGACAGGCTGTACAGGCTCTGGACCAAGCCATCGCGCAGCCAAGCGGGCACATCAGCGCGGTATATGGCATGCTGCCAAGCCAGCACGCTTTCCAGCAGGGCGTCGAACCGCCCCAGCGCGTCCTCGGCCACGGCGGCGGCATCGGCATAGCGCGCGGCGTATTGATTGACATGGGGTTCGCGGCCGCTGTCGCGCCAGTGGGGGCAATGCCAGGCGAAGACGAAGCGTACGCGACAGGCTCCGGTCGCGTCGACTGTTCGCGGAATGCTTCCAGTGATTTGTCCGCCATCCGCCGCGACCTGTACGCCCGCGCCTGCTAAAGCGACATCATGCGTGGCGCCCGGCGGCGCTTTTGGCGGCGCGATTTCCAGCTCGAGCTCCACCGCTTCCCGGCTGGAGTTGCGAATCTCAATCTCGAAGAGTGCCGCCGGGATATTGCTGTCGGCGCTATTGCCAAGGATTAGCGGCGCGAAGGCGCGAATGCCCAGCTCCAGGTTCTTCGCCTCGAAGCGACAGACCATGTCGGCGATGGGATGATGGCCCCAATAGGCGATCACCGCGGTTGAGAGCGGCAGGCTCTCCCCGCCCGCCAGCTTGACCGTCAGCCACTCCGTGAAATCGGCGCGCGGTGGCACGATGTCGTTGAAGATCGAGCAGTGGCCGATGAGCCCGGTTCCCTCCAGCGTGAAGTATCCCGTGCCGAGCCCGCCAAGCGGAAGCCCGCCATCCAGCCGGTGACCATCATAGACGCAGCCGGGCACAGGCTGAGAGAAGCCGTCAGCGTGGATCTCCGTCCATTGGTTCTTGGGGACATCGGGGTTGAGGGGCCAGTTGGACATTTTGGTATGCCTTTCCTTTATCATTTTACTTGGCGATGGCGGATGCGACCGGATTCCATGCCATCATCGGCATTGAATAGCGGAAGCCGCGTTTCAGTCAAGATCGATTGTCGCCATTACGCCGATGTGATCAGATAGCAGCAGACTGCCATCACTAATCGGCGCCGCATTGACAAGTGAGACGCCGACCACCCGGGCAAGACAGTCGCGCTGAGTGAAAAAACCGTCAATGCGTTCGGCCAGCGGCTTGTCAAGGTCATGGGGCGCGGTGTAGCCGGTCTCGTTACCATTCTTCGCCAGCCACAGATCGGCATATCGATGCTCCGCCAAGGGCGCCAGGTATTGCGGCTGCGTATCGAGATTGATGTTGAAGTCACCCGCCAGAATATGCTGACAACCCGCGAATTGCCCGCGCCGTATAAAGTCCAGGCAAGACTTGATCCCGCCTTCTTTCTGTCCGGCGCTGATATACAGGTGCGTATTAAAAACGGTCACGGCATGACCGGCTGGCGTTTCCAGCGTCGCAAACTGCAAAATACGCATCCAGGGATTGCGCATCTCGCGCTCTCGCCCCAGAGCGACCATGCCGGTCTCCAGCGCGGCCAAGCGCGAAAACATCGCCAATCCCTGCGGGTACGGCGTTACCGAACCGTCATCGCTCGGCGCGTAATGGGCATGCGGAAAGCGCCTAAAGCTGCTCGACTTCAGATACGCGAAGTGGTCGGGAGTCGACTCCTGGATACAGACGATATCCACTTCAAGATCGACCATATTGCGCCCGATCGCATCGGCGCGATCCTGCCAATGATCATTCTTGTTCCACATGTTCTGCGTCGCGATTCGCAGCATAGACCATGCCTTCTACAATCGTGAATCTCACTGATTCTACCCATCGACTGTTTGTCCGCGCAATCTTCGAGCGCCTTGCACCTTTGCGCGCTGGCGGTCAGTTTATTTGTGCCGCCGTAGGGCAAAGCCCTGCAGGAACTGCTTTTGCATCAAAACGAAGATGAAGATCGGCGGAATACTCGCGATAACCGCGCCCAGCATGATCGGTCCCCAGGTGCGTCCAATTTCCACGCCATCGTCCAGTGTGCTTAGCCCGACCTGAATAACCTGCAAATCCGGATTGGTGACGATCAGCAGGGGCCACAAATAGCTGTTCCACGCGCCGATGAACATGATGACGACCAGCGCCGTTACCGTGTTTCGGCTGAGCGGCAAGAGCACCCGCAGCAAGAATTGCAGAGGATTCGCTCCATCCAACTGCGCCGCTTCGGAAAGTTCGGGTGTGATGCTGGCGAAGTGCTGCCGAAACAGGAATACGCCGGTAGGGCTGGCCACCGCCGGCACGACCAGCGCCGTCCAAGTGTTGCCCCAGCCCAACTCCAGAGCGACCAAGCGGAAGAGAGCGATAATCGTCACCTCGCCCGGCACCATCAGCGCGGCGAGGATAAAGCCGAATACGAGCGACTTGGCTGGGAAGCGGAAGTAGACCAGCGCCATACCACTGAAGATCGACAAGACAACTTTGCCCAGGGTGACCATGGTCGCCACTGCAAAGGTATTGAACATCAGACGGGCGATGTTGCGGTCGAGCACCGTCTGCAAATTGAAGCTGAATGAATCGCCAGGAATCATTTGCAGCCTGAACATCTGGGCGTTGTTTTGCGTGCTGACCAAAGCGGCGTAAAACAGGGGAAAGCCCATAAAGATCACGGCGATCCACAGAAGGATATGGATATACCAGCGCTTGGCGGAGAGCCGATCCCAGACGATGCGCAGCCGTTTCGGATGGTCAACCGTCCGTCGGCGAGCCACGGCGGTCATATCAATCAGCCCCGTAGGTGACGCGCCGGCCCATGACGCGGAACTGCATGTAGGTGAGGCCGACCACCACCAAGAACAAGACGATGGATTGCGCCGCGGCTTTCCCGATATCGCGGCTTTCAACGCCGACGCGAATGATATCCACGACCAGGTTTGTCGTCGCGTTTACTGGTCCGCCCTCGGTCAGGTTGTCGATAACGGCATAGAGATCGAAAAAGCTGTAATTCAGATTGAGAAACACGACGAAAAAGATGTAGGGGGAGATCATCGGTATGGTCACATTGAGGAAGCGCTTCCAGGCGTTGGCGCCATCGATCGAAGCGGCCTCCATCAGTTCCACTGGCACAGCCTGCAGCGCCGCGATATAAATCAGCACGTTGAATCCCAGTTTGTTCCAGGCCGCCGCCGCCACCACCGAGGCGCGCGCCCACCAGGGATCGGACAGAAAGGGCAGGGGCTCTGCGCCAAAGAATCGCAAAACTTGATTCATGAATCCCGATCCGCCGCCGCCCAGCAAGATCGCGAAAACGACGCCGACCACCACGCCGGAGATGGCATAAGGCCAGATCATCAGAGTGCGATAAACCGACGCGCCCCGTATCTTCTGTGACGCCAGCAAGGCGATAGCGAGACCCAGTACGTTGGCAGCAAGCACGATAAACATCGAGAAGAAAACGCTGTTGCCGAAGACAGCCAAGTAGCGCGCGTTTTCGGCATGCCAGATAAAGCCATCGCTAAGGATGTAATAGTGGGCGTCTTGCAAGCGACTGGTGATCAGACTGGCGAAATTGTCCAGACAATTGAAGGCGGTATTGGCCACGCCGCGCCGCGCCAGCTGCGTGCCCAGGAAGAAGTTTTGCGCCGCCGGATAATAGGTGAAAACAGCGAGCCCGACGAGGGTCGGCGCCAGGAAAATCCAGGGCGAGAAATCGTAGCCGATGAAGGTGCCGGGCGCCGTGTCCGCCTTCCATACCGCGCCGCCCCGCGCCGACCAATGATGACGCAGCCTGTCGATCGCCAGAGCGAACGCCCATGTGACAGCGATGACCAGCAGGAACCCGATGAGCGCCACAGCGTTAACTGTGACCGTCCCCCCCAGAACGCTGAGCTCGAAGAACATATGGTTCTCGGGATCGAGAACGCAGTAGCGCAAGGGAATCATGGTCGCCAGGCTGCCGAGGAGCCCGGCAACAGCGCCCAGCGCCAGGCCGCCCCGCAAGCCTCGTCCGCGGCGCTTCAGGATCGCGCCGACGCCGAGCGCGCCCAGAGCAGACGCGAGAATCGTGAATAGGAATGCCGGCGCCATCTTGGCTACTCCCGAGAGCGGCTAAGCCAATTCGCTTTTATAGCGCAAGGTGGCAGGTCGCGTTCACAAAAACCATCGCATGACCAAAGCCATGCGCGAGCACAGCGCAACAAGATGAGGTGGGGGATGGGGCAAGCGCCCCATCCGCTTTAGCGTCGCCTTGTCTACATTTCCTCGCAAGGCACGAGCAAGTTGTATTCTTCGATGAGCAGGTCAGCCTCCGCTTTCAAACGATCGAGCGACTCTTGTATATCGGCATCGTTGCGAAGGATGTTTTGGAAGACCTCTCGATACATCTGATAGACTTGCGCGAAGCTGCCGAAGATCGCGCCGGCGGTTTGCGGGGCGCGGGCGGACTCCGCCAATTGGTGGTTAGCAACGGCGAAGGTCGGATTTTCTTCAAACCAGCCTTCCGCTTCCAGGTAGTCAAAGCCGGACTGCGTAACCGGTATGTAGCCGGTAACCTTGTGCCAACCGGCGACGTACTCAGGTTCCATCAAGAACATGAGGAAGGTCAAGGCGCCTTCTTCGACTTCCGGCTCGAGGCCGTCCGTCAAGAGGATCATGCCGCCGCCGACCGTGTTGCCGACGTAGTCCACATCCTGATTGAATGGCATGCGATTCGCGCCCACGGTGAAGCCGTTTCCTTCACCGATTTCCACCCGACCGCGGGCGGCGGCGCTGGACGTCATATGCATTGCCAGTTTGCCGTTTGCCCAGGTGATGTCGTATTCAGAGCGGCCGTAGTCGACCCAATAGCCGGCGTCCTGAAGGCTCTTGTGCCAGGACAGGTAATCTACCGCCTCCTGACTGTTAAACAGCACCTCGGTGACACAGCCGCCGCCGCGACCGTTCTCGTTGTTCGCCAAAAAGGCGCCCTGCATCGCCAGGGCGTTTTCAAAATACCAGCCGCTGGCGCCGAAATTGATGCAGTCCACATCATCAAACCTGTCAACGATGAGGGCGCAGGCTTCATTGACTTCCGCCCAGGTTGAGGGGATGGCAGCGAAATCGTTGACATCTTCGGCCACGCCGGCTTCCACGAGCAGATCCATGTTGGCAAAGACGACCGGCGTCGAGGCATTCCACGGCAATTCGTAGTACTCGCCATCCAGCTGATAGAAGGTCGCAGCGGGACCGACAATCTCGTCGAGCCGCACCGGTATGCCATTGATTTCCGTCCGGTCGCCAATGGCTTCGTGGAGGGGCTTGAAGAAGCCGGTATCACGAGGAGCCTGCGTGTTGCTTGAGGTCCCTTGCAGAAGCTCTGGCGGATCGCCCTGTTCGTGCGCCAGCGTGTACAGGTCATAAGCGTTGTTGTAGTTGTCCGCGACACGCAGTTCCAGATCGTACTGCGGGAAGGCGGCTTCAAAAGCCGGTTCGAGCACCTCGGGGATCCAGGTGACGTTGCCCCATCTGTGAATAAAGAGGATCGTGATACGGTCGTCATCCTGCGCCAATGCCAAGGATGGCAGCACGAGCACAACCACGAGCATCAAAACAATTGTCCTCTTCATGCGATTGTCCTTTCCAAACTGTTCTTTTGTCCCGGCAAATCTGCCGTACACTCCTAAATGATACCCTCTGCTTTCTTTTTCTACAAACGACGACCGCGATTCGGAGTCGTGAATTCCGCGGACATGCCTGGCATCGCCTCCATGCGCTGCGTCTGTCGACTTGTCGGGGAAAGAAACCTTGTCGCCCGCGCCCTTTTCTGTGTCAGCTCGGGTGACCGGACAACGCGATTTAACTTCAGAAAAGGCGATCAGATACTCAGATGCTCAAGCCGCCAGACAAGCCATCCATGAAGCGCCGCGATGTGAAGGCGAAGATGATGATCAACGGCAACGACGCGATGACATAACTGGCAAAAGTGACGCCGTAATCGGTGCTCCATGCGCCGGCAAAAGACAGCACGCCAATAGAGACCGGTAATCGTTCACTATCAAAGATGGCAACCAGTGGCCAGATGATGTCGTTCCAACTGAATAGCAAGTCCAATATCGCCAGTGTGCTGAAAGCCGGTATGGCCAAAGGCACGGCGATACGAGTCAGGAGCGTGAATTCGCCGGCGCCATCCAGCCGCGCCGCCTCAAAATACTCTCGTGGCAGCGTCTCGAAGAAGGTGCGCATCAAAAAAGTGCCAAAGACAATTTCAACCGATACCCAGGGCAGCACGACGCCTTGCAGGGTATCGTCCCAATCCAGGGTGATAATGACACTGAACATGGGGATGACGAGCAGGATGCCCGGAATCATGATTAGCGCGAGTATGGAAATGAAGAGCAGATTCCGGCCGGGAAAGCGATAGCGGGCGAAAGCGTAACCGGCGAGACCGGAGATGCCGAGCGTAAGGATTAGCGTGGGAATGGAGTAGCTGAAGCTGTTCAAGATCGCCCGGCCCATCGCGGGCCAGGCGCGCGCATAATTTTCTGGATGCAGGGGGGTGGTCGGCAGCCAGAACTGCTGGAAGAACTGCGCATTGACCTTGAAAGAGTTAATGACGGTGAAGACAAAGGGCACGTAGGTTATGATGGCCAAAATCAGCAACGCGAGCATCAAGGGCCAGTCGCGGCGCCAGGCGCTAGACTTCGACATCGTATGCCCTCCGATAGCGCATTCTCAGGATAAACATGCTGAGCGCCAGGGTCATGAGCATCAGCACGGCGCCAATGGCCGACGCGTACCCATGCTTGCCATAAGTGAAGCCTTGTATGTAGAGATAATAAGCCGGGGACATAGTGGTATTGATGGGACCGCCCTGCGTCATCACCAGCATGGGCGCGAATTCCTGCATGCCCTGGTTGAGACTCAGAATCAGTATCAGCGCCAGGGGACCGCGAATGGCCGGCAAATCAATGGCGAAGACGCGGCGCAGGCGGCTGCAGCCGTCGATTAGCGCGGCATCGTTGACCTCGCTTGACAGGTTTTGCAGCGCGGCCAGGATAATCAAGAAGCCGAAGCCAGCCACAGCCGGGAAGCCGATGAAGATCAGCGCAGGCAGGGCGGAATCAGGCCGCCCCAACCAAGGGTAGGGCCGCGCCATAGCGCCGATGCCGGTCAGAAATTCATTCAGCATGCCCTGGCGGCCCGCGTAGACCTGCTGCCAGACCAGCAGATTCACCGTAATCGGTATCACCATCGGGATCGTGAAGACCATGCGCCAGATATTGCGCCAGCGGTCGCTGGTCAGGTTGTAGACCAGTTCCGCGCCCACAAAAGCCATGACCAGCACCAGCGCGGTGCGGCCGACCATGTACTTGAGAATATTGCCCAAGGACTTTATGAAGACTGGATCGTCGACGAGGGCCTGATAATTCTGTAAGCCAATGAACTCGCCGGGCTCGGGGATATTCCAATAGGTGAAAGAATGATAAATCGCCGAAACAGCCGGTATGTAGCGGAACGAGAGCAGCAGAAGCAGCGCTGGAATCAAAAACAGGATGGGTACATAAATCGGCACGAAACCGCTGCTCATCTTCCAGCGGCTGGGTTCGGTCTTGGCGCCGGCTGTCGGCTGTGATTGCTGAGTCAACTCTTAGGTCCTTATAGATGTGAACCGGGGCCAGAAAGCCCAACCCCGGTTGATTGACGCTATGCGTTCAAGCGCATCCTGCCGCTTGCATTGCAGCTAGGGACACCAATCGTAGCCGACTTGTTCGCAAAGGGCGGCGGCGCCACTCTCCCAGGATTCCTGCAGCAGCGCTTTGGTCTCTTCTTCGTTGGTCGCGCCCAGGAAGAAGCCCTGCATGATCTGCGTCCAGTTGTCGCCGTGCTCAACGGTCAGCCGCCCGCTCGGATCGAGGAAAAGGCGGTCCTGCAAGGCCGCTACGGACTGGAAATTGGCGAGCACGGGCCCAATTTCGGTGCCAGCCACCATCGGGATGAAGCCGCCGAACTCGTTCGCCAGGGGACCAAAGTTCTGTGGGGCAGACATCCACATCAGGTAATCGACGGCGAGTTCTAAGTTCTCGCTTTCCGCCGTCGCCACCGGTATGCCATATTGCCCGGCCGAGCTGGGTCCGCCAACCCGGTAGATGGTCCCGGGCGCCCATTCAAAGTCTTCTTCCGTGAAAGGCGGCAGATAGGTCAAGCCCCATTCAAAGGAAGCCGAATCGGTGATTTCCTTGTTGTCCCAAGACCCGCCCCAATAGACGGCCAGCTGCTCGCCGAGCCACATGCGCATGACGTCGCCCAAGCTGGTGATGCCAATGTAGTCGATCGGCAGAATCTCGACAAACTCTTTGGAGATGCGCAAGTATTCGTCCATACGCGGGTCCTGGGCGTTTATCACGCCGTCATGAACCGCCTTGGCGACCTCTTCGGCGTTCAACGCGCGCCAGTCCAAGTCCGGCTGCATCTCGGAGTATTTGTCCATATAGATGTCACTATGCCGGTCCGCCCAGACAACGCTGAGCCACAAGCTATCAGCCCAATACCAGGTGCTCCAGCCGGTGCCAGGCATGAAAGAACCGAAGGCTTCCACGCCGAGCGTATCCTGGATGGTGTGCATATCGGCGATGAATTCGCCCCAATTGGCCCAATCCGGTTCCACGCCAGCTTCTTCGAACATGGCGACGTTGTAGAACATGGCGGTCTCCACCCAGTCCAGCGCCGTCTGATACCAATGTCCATCGGGCGCGCGCGTCGTATTCGTCGCGTTTGGCGCGAAGGAATCAGCCCAACGTTCGTGGCCCGGGATGCCCTCGGCGATGTAGGGGTTTGGCATCTCAAAGTAGTCGTCCAGCGCCGTCCACCAGGTATCCATCTTGAGACTGCGATTGAACCACTGATCCCAAACGATATCTGGCGCTTCACCAGCGGCCATGCGCGCGGACAGCCAGGTGATGTAATCGGTGCCACCGGGAATATCGGGCAGGAGCTCAATGGTCGCGTTGGGATGCATGTCCATGTATTCCTGCGCGACTTGCTCAGCGATTGCGGAATGCGCCGGATGCTGCTCGGGCCGGTAATAGACCTGAAGGTGGACAACGATTTCGCCCGAGATATCGCTGTCCTGGGCGGTCGCCATGCCAAGAGCTGAAAACAGAACCGCGAAGACGAGAAGCAGGGACAGTTTCTTGATCATCAGATTGCCTTTCACTGAATTGTTATGCGAGCTTCGTACGAAAGATAACACGTTTTTCTTATGGGCGCGCCTCCTGCGCTGTTTTGGCTAGTCAGCCGCGGACAGATAATCGAGGGCCACTGGCAGGCGGGCTCGGCAGAATCGTCAGTCATGCGGCGCCGTCCCCTCCAAAGCCTTGCTGGCAAAACGCTCGCGATTCGTCAGCTGAATCGTCATGCCGCCGTCGGTGAAGATGTTGGCGCCGGTCACATAGGACGACTGCTCGCTGGCCAGGAAGAGCGCGACATTGCCCACCTCGCGCGGGGCCTGCACGCGTCCGAGCGGGATATTGTCCATCCAGTGCTGGCGCGCCAGCTCGGCGTCTTCGGCCGCGTCTTGAATATCACTCCAGATCTGCGTGTCGGTCAAGCCCGGGCTGATGGCGTTGACGCGAATGCCATAGGGCGCGAACTCGATCGCCATCGAGCGCGTCATCATGTCGACGCCGCCCTTGGACGCAGCATAGGGCGCGGCCGCCGGCAAGGTGGCGACCGTGTGCACGCTGGCGATATTGACGATATTTCCGCTGCGCCGCGCGACCATCGCCTCGAGCGCGTATCGGCTGCAGAGAAACGTGCCTTTCAAATCGACGTCAACCACGCGGTCCCAGTCGGCTTCGTCCATTTCCAGCGTCGGCTTGACGAAGTTCACGCCGGCGTTGTTGACCAGCGTGTCGATCTGGCCGTAAGCGGCCAGAGTTTCGGTCATGAGGCGCTTGCAGTCCGCCGCGATAGAGACGTCCGCTTTGACGAAGAGCCCTTTTCCATAGCGCGCTTGGAGATCGGCGGTGACTTGGGCGCCCGGCTTTTCGTTGATGTCGGCGACGACGACTTCCGCGCCCGCTTCGGCGAAACATTCCGCGATGCCGGCGCCAATCCCGCTGGCTGCGCCGGTGACGATTGCGACATGCCCATTCCACTCCATCAGGGATCCTCTTCTCCACGCCCTCGCCCAGACCGCGCAAAGTCTATCGCAAAGGCGCGCCAATATGCAAAGGGAAACTTTAAGTTGCCCAACCGGAAGGCCAAGGTGAAATCAGTCTCGCCTGTTGTGTCATTTGCCAAGGATCGAGCGCCAGCGTCGACCGCCGGGCAATCAGGCGGCTTCCTGCGCGACCAGCACAATGATGCCGGGCCGGCTCACCTGGCCGCAGGTCTTGCCGCCGCTTGCGTACGAGACGAGGTCATAGACGGGTCTTTCGGATTTGGCGGTGTCGATGAAGACCAGCTTGCCTTGATTCTCGAAGCAGACTTCCGTTGACGGGTCGAAGGCGCCGTCCTCAGCCGAGCAGTCGGGCAGCATCAGCAGCTGGCCTACGACCACTTGATTGGAGCCGAGATTGTTGTGCCGCCGCAGCGTTTCCACCGTGGTGTTGAAGCGGAGCGCCAAGCGGTACAGATTATCCTGGTCGGCGACGACATGGGTGCAGGCGCGGTTCGAGCGCCACATGCGCATGGCGAGCCGGGCGCCTTGCAGGGCTGGGTGTTTGTCGAGCGAAATCAGGTCGATCTGTGAGCAGTCCATGTCGTCGTGCGGCGAGATGACGGTGATGCGCTCGTGGGCGATGCAGACTTGCGGCAGGGGCGTTGGCGTCGCGGTTGGCAGCGGGCCCGGCGGCGTGGGCGTGGGATCGTCATCGTCGTCATCCGACGAGGAACCCGACGGCGTTGGCGTCGCCGGCGGCGGTTTTGGATATTCGTAAGCGCCGATGTCGCAGTTGTCATATTGGGGGCGCCGGGTGTCGATTTGATCGTCGCCCACGGCGTCGTCGCTGTCTGATTCGCTCGCGCCGCAGTAGGCGGGGTCGCCGCCGTCGATCGCCGGGCTGCCCCACTTCAGCGGATGATGCGGGGGCGAGCCTTGCAGCGCCGCTATGGAGGGGTCGCCCTGCGATGTGACTTCGTCGTCTTGGGGCGCGTGCTGCGCTTCCAGATTGGCAGTTGCGCCCTCCTCGCCATCGCCTTCGGCGGCCTGGGTGGTCGCGCCGTCATCGGGCGCGGGCCGGCAGGACCCGTCTTGAATGAAGTTGCCTTTGAACTCGATGATGATATCGGGGTTCGGACCGCTGTGGCAGTCGCCGCCGCTCGCGCTGTCGGTGATCAAGGTATTGCGTATCTTGAAGGAGCCGACCCAGCCGATGATGGCGATGCCGCCGCCCTGCTCGACGGCGGCATTGTAGGCCCAGGTCGTATGCGTCAGGGTGACGTGCGAGCCGAAGGAACTGAGTCCGCCGCCCTCTCTGGCGGTATTGCTGCTGATCGTGCTGTTCAACATGTCCAAGGTCGCTTCGCTGCTCTCGATCGCGCCGCCTTCATCCGCCGTGTTGTTCGCGAAGGTGCTCTTCTTGATGGCCACGATGCCGCCGGCGATCTTCAAGCCGCCGCCGTCTTCGGTCGAGGAGTTGCCTTTGAAGGTGGAACCGTCGATGGTCAAGGTGTGCGCTCCCGTCGTGCTGACGAAATACATGCCGCCGCCGTGGCTTTTGGTTGTCGAATTGCCGCTGACTTCGCTGTCCGTGATTTCGACATCGCTGTTGCTGGCGTAAATCCCGCCGCCGATGTCGCCCGCCACGTTATCCTTCACCTTGCTGTCTTCCAGGCTCAAGCTGCCGCCATTGACGTAGATGCCGCCGCCAAAGGTGGTGATCAGTCCTTTTTGAATGGTCAGGTCTTCGATGCTTAGCGCGCCGCCGCTGACCTGGAAGATCGGGTACTTGTCGTCGCCGGAGACGCTGTGGTTGTTGCCGTCGATGTCGACCGCGCTGGTGATGGCGGGCAGAAGCTCGCTGAGCGTGATGGCGGCTGAGAAGCGGATGATGTCTTTGCCGGTTTCGGGCGGGTCGGCAGTCGCGTCCGGTTCCGTGCCATCTTCACAATCGTCGTTGCCGTCAGTGTCGCCGCTTTCCGCCACTTGGGCGTCGCCATTGGCGGAACGGATCGCGTTGGCGAGGCTGCAGTTGCTGTCGACCATGATGACGACCGTGGTGGCGTAGAGCGTATGCGGCGCGGCCGCCAGGAGAATGAGCAGCGTCGCTACAAGAGAAAAATTCCTCAATGCACGTTTCATGGCTGTCTCCATTCAATGCGGCTTGGCATTGGCCAGACGACGCCGCGCCAGCTGGCCCGCCGATCAACCCAAGACGGCGCCCGGGCCCGCGCAATTGGCCGCGCGCGCGACGCCATAGCCTTTCATTTGGCTGCCGGCGCAATACGCGAGTGCTAGCAATAATGCTACGAGCAATGATAGCACGATTCGTTTCGCGCACTTGATTTGAGGCGGCGGATTAACGGAATCGGGCGGCAAGTTGCATGAATCGGGATTATCGAATGCCGTCAGTCGCCGATCGCGGGGGTCCGGGCTATGGCCAGCGCACCCGCCAAAAGCGGCCCCGGCGAAGCAGCCGCGACCGCGAATTAAGCATCGCGCCTTAGATCGTCACCTCGCCCAAATTGTGATAGAGGCGAACCGCCGCTTCCAAAGATGTGTAGAAGCTGTCGAGTTTCAGATATTCGTTGGGCGAATGGATGCCCTCGCCTTCGCCGTACGCGAACGCCGTGATGGGCAAGCCGATCAGCCGGTTGAAAACGCCCAGGATCGGGATGGAGCCGCCGGTGCGGACGAGCTGGGCGCGTTTGCCGATGGTCGCTTCGATGGCCGCTTGCACCGCTTCCAGCCAAGGACCCTCGGTGACCAGCTGGAAATACCACGCCAATTCGCCCAGTCTGCAATCCACTTTTACGCCTTCAGTGGCGAAGCCTTCGACATAAGTTTTGAGCGCCGCCGCAATCTCGCGCGGGTCTTGATCGGGCGCCAGGCGCATCGTCACCTTGAAGCCGGCTTCGGCTGGAATGATGGTCTTGTTGCCGGCGCCTTGGTAACCGCCCCACATGCCGGTGATATCGCAAGTGGGGTAGACCGTGGCGCGCTCGGCCGCCGGCGCGATTTCGTCCCCCCAGAAGCTGTCGACGCCCGCGCCTTCCATCAGCGCATCGCCTTGGAAGCCAGCATCGATCCGCGCTTTGTCGGCGCCACTCGCCCCGCGCACCTTGTCGTAGTAGCCGGGCAGCTGGACGCGCCCCTCGGCGTCGTGGAAGGCGCCGATGATCCGACCGGCGACGTGCAGGGGATTCTCGACCAAGCCGCCATAAAGCCCGGAGTGAATGTCGGCTTTGGGTCCCGTGACCTGGACCTCAGCCGTGACCATGCCGCGGCCCCCGTAATAAAGCCGGGGATCGGCGGGCGCGAAATCGCCGTCGCAATTCAGCAGGACGTCGGCTTTCAGGCGCTCTCTGTTGGCTTCGACGAAAGCCTCGATGCTGGGCGAGCCCGATTCTTCTTCGCCTTCGAACATGATTTTGACGTTGATCGGCAGCGCGCCATTGGTCTTCAGCAATGCCTCGAAGGTCTTGAGATTGCCCCAGACGCCGGCTTTATTGTCGCTGGCGCCGCGGGCGAAGAGTTTGCCGTCGCTGATGCGCCCCTCGAAGGGCTCGCTATGCCAGAGCGGCAGCGGATCGACCGGCTGTACGTCATAATGGGCGTAGACGAGCGCGGTTGGCTTGTCGGGGCCCGCTTTCAGCCATTCGCCATAGACGACGGGATAACCGGCCGTGGCGATCGCTTCGCAGTTTTCGAAGCCCAGCGCCTGGAGCTGCCCAACGATCCAGTCGGCGCAGGCGTGGATGTCATCGGCATGAGCCGGGTCGGCGCTGATGGACGGGAAACGCAGCAATGCCATGTAGTCTTCCATCATCCTGTCCTGCGTTTCTTGCAGATAGTCGATCGCGTTGTTGATGCTTTCAGTCATGGTTTTCCCTTCTTGCGTAGTCGGTCGAAATCCTGCGCCATCATGCCACGCTTCCATCCCTCATTCCACCAAGGCGTAACAGGCTTCGAGCCGCCATTCCAGCAATTCAATCCCGTGAGACTGCATGAAGTCCCTTGAGGGCGCGCTATGCTCCCACGAAGCGCCGATGATCACTTTGGGGATTTGGTAGCGGACGATGGCGCCGGCGCACATCAGGCAGGGGAAGGCGGTGGTGTAGAGCGTGGTATCGGCGTAGCTCTCTTGCAAGCCCGCGGCTTTGATCGCTTCCATTTCGCCATGGCTCAGCGGGTCGTTGTTTTGGATCATGCGGTTGCGCCCGCGCCCGATGACCTCGCCCGCCCGCACGAGCGCCGCGCCAAAGGGGCTGCCGCCTTCGGCTTTGGTGGCTTTCGCCTCGTCTATCGCGATCGCCATGAATTTGTCCATCGCGTCATCAATCTCCCTGACCGTTTAATGCGGCCGCGTCATTATGGGCGTGGCTCGCTAAGCCTTACCACAGAGGACTCAGAGGATACACAGAGGTCACAGAGAAAAGCTTCTGACTATTCTCTCGGCGCGCTTGGCGGTCAGTTCTTTTGCAAGACTTGCTTCCGCCGGTTTCTGTGGCGATTCCATTCCTGCATGGCGAAAAACACGAATTTTCGTCGTAGAGCGGTGCACAGCAACTTCATCGCGCCCGTCCAAGACGAATTGTAGCGCGAATCCGCCAAGCGGAGTATAATCGGCGCGAGAACGAGATTCGACAGTCGATCAGGTTTATTCTTCGGAGATCACAAATGAATGAAGAGAAGCACAAGGGACTGCAAGAGCTGGCGCAGAGCAAACACGGCATGTATACCATCGGCGGCTTGATTGTCGGCGTCATCATCGGGCTGATTCTGCGCGGGGACGCGATATTTGGCTTGGTAATGGGCACGGTGTATATCAGCGGCTTGCGCGCGGGGCGGACGGTGATCACCCAGATCGAGCTCAACGTTCCGGAAGAAGCCATGCAGCCGGCCAAGCTTGTGGGTCCGGTCGTGGCGGCGGTGATCGCCGGGATCATCGCGCTGGTGATCATCTCGGTCATCCGCGGCGCTGTTGGCGAAGAGAGTTTCGCGATCATCCCGGAAGACAATATCATCGTGCAGATCGTCAAGCACTTCTTTGATCACGGCACGGCGATCGCTGTCGGCATCGGCATCGTGGTTGGCGCCTGGGGCTTGGGCAAAGAAGAAGAATAGGCGCGGTCCTTCCCGTTTCCAACAACTGAATCGGCTCCCGCCGCCACTTGCGGGCCGCCTGTGAACGCGCTAGAATGGCAGTACTGACCAGTCAGTACTGCGAGGCGACATGGAAACCGACCCGGGCAGCCCGCCATCGACGCGCGACCGCATCCTCGACGCGGCGATGAATATCTTCAGCGCCAAGGGCTTCCACGATACCAAGCTGGATGAGATCGTCAGCGAAGCCAGCATCAGCAAGGGCTCCATCTATTTTCACTTCCCCAATAAGGAGAAGCTTTTCATCGCGCTGGTCGATCAATTCGCCGACAGCATTGAGCGCCGCGCCCGGGAGGCGATAGACGACGAAGGGCAGGGCATCGCGCGCGTCCAGGCGGCTTTGGAGGCGGTGCTGGAGACCTTCAGCAAGTATCGCGTGCCCGCCAAGCTGCTGCTGGTGCAGGCGGTCGGGCTGGGCACGGTCTTCGAGCGCAAACGCATGGAAGTCACCGACCGATTCGCGCTCTTGATCCAGACCTACCTGGACGAAGCGGTCGCTGATGGCGCGATCGCGCCGGTGAACACGCATATCGTCGCCCACGCCTGGATGGGCGCCATCTACAGCGTCGTGATTCAGTGGGTCTACACTGGCGAGCCAAGCCGCGACGAAATCATGGAAGCGCTGCTGCCGCTGCTGCTGAAGAGCGTTGGCTACCAGGATTGACTGATGGGCGCCGGCGCATTTCCTGAATCGTCTGTCAATCAACGATATGGGCGCTTGCTAAGCTGCAGCCTGCCCGGCGACAGCCTCACGTTTTCCGGTTTCCTGCGCTCCGCCGAGAACCAGCCGCGCTTCTATTGGGAGAGCCCGGGCGGCGACATCGCCTTCGCGGGCGCGGGCGCGGCGGTCGAGCTGATGGCATGGGGCGCGGACCGCTACGCCAAGATCGCCCAGGACGCGCGCGCGCTTTTCGCCGGCGCCGAAGTCGATTCTTTAGGGAATCCGCTGGCGGGTCCGCGCTTATTTGGCGGTTTCGCCTTCCGTGGCGATTTCACGCCCGATAATACCTGGTCGATCTACAGCCCCGCCTTTTTTGCTCTGCCGCATTATCAGCTGACGCGGCTCGGCGGCGACTTGTGGCTGACGATCAATACGCAGATTCCGCCGGAAGAATCGCCGGCGCCGCTGCTTCCCGATCTGCGGGTGGCGCTGCGAGAGAAGATCGGGCAGCTGCAGGCGGAGGCGCAGCCCGAATCGGTGGCAGGGCAGAGCCGGCTGGTCGGCGTCGATTACCCAATGCCTTACGCGCTTTGGGAAAGCATGATCAACGAGGCGACCGGGCGCATCCGGGCTGGCGAATTGCGCAAAGTCGTGCTGGCGCGGGCCGCGGAACTGCGCTTTGACGCGCGTGTCAAGCCGCTGCCGATTTTGCGTCATCTGCTGGCGCGGCATGCCAACTGCACCCGCTTCTTGATCGAGCTGCGGCCCGGTTACGCCTTCTATGGCGCCTCTCCCGAGCTGCTCGCATCCGTTCGCGGCGCCCAGCTGGACACGATGGCGCTGGCTGGCAGCGCGCCACGTGGCGTATGTTCCGAAGCCGACGAACGCCTGGGCGCGGACCTGCTCGCGAGCGCCAAAGACCGCCACGAACATGAAATCGTCGTTGAAAAGATCCGCGACCGCCTCCTGCCAATGACCGCCTCCTTGACGATCCCGCCGGCGGGTTTGCTGAAGCTCGAGCATATTCAGCACATCCATACGCCGATACGCGGCCGGCTGAAGCGGGAGACTGGCGTCTTGCCGCTGGTCGAGGCGCTGCACCCGACGCCGGCGCTCGGGGGCGACCCGCGCGAAGACGCCATGCGCCTGATCCGCGAGCTCGAGCCGATCCCGCGCGGCTGGTATGGGGCGCCGATCGGCTGGATTGACTCGCGGCTCAATGGGCAGTTCGCGGTCGCGATTCGCTCCGCGGTCGCCCAGGAAGCGCGCGCCTGGATTTACGCCGGCGCCGGCATCGTCGCCGACAGCGTCCCGCGCCTGGAGTGGGAGGAAAGCGAGCTCAAATTCCGTCCCATGCTCGAAGCGCACAGCGCGGTTTAGCCACAGAGACACAGAGGCGAAGAGAAAACAGGGAGAAAAAGTTGGGACAAATGGAAATATCGAAAGAGAGCGAATCGTTGACTTATGACATAATCGGCGCGGCCATAGAGGTTCATCGTCATTTGCGGTCGGGCCATTTGGAAAGCGTCTACGAAGCGGCGCTTTGCATTGAGCTTGATAATTGAGGAATTTCGGACGAACGACAGAAGGCGTTGACTGTGAACTAGATGGGACATGAGGTTGGCAGTTTTGTCGCCGATCTGATCGTCGAAAATCGAGTGATAGTCGAGTTAAAGGCGGTGCGACAACTGGCTCCCGTCCATGAAGCGCAGTTGACAGGTTGCCTGACAGTGGCAAACTTGCGACTCGATTTGCTGATAAACTTCAATGTGGCGATACTTCGCAAGGGTGTCAAACGCATCATAGTCTGAGCGTTTCTCTCTGTGCCTCTGTGGCAAAATAACATGCCCAATCCAAGCACGCTATACGCCAATACCTTCATAGACGCGCTGATCGCGGCGGGCTTGAAGCGCGCGGTCGTGGCGCCGGGCTCTCGGCATACGCCGCTCGTGCTGGGGCTGGCGCGGCATCGGCGCGATATCGCGCTCTACTCGCTCCTCGACGAGCGCAGCGCGGCTTTCTTTGCCCTTGGATTGGCGCTGGCTTCTAACGAGCCGGCGGCGGTGGTCTGCACTTCGGGCTCGGCGGCGGCCAATTTCTTCCCGGCGATCATCGAGGCGCGTCAGTCGCGCGTTCCCTTGATCGTGATGACCGCCGATCGTCCGCCGGAATTGCGGCACAGCGGCGCCAACCAGACCATCGACCAGGTCAAGCTCTATGGCGATTATGTCGAGTGGTTCGTCGACGCGCCCCTGCCCGCGGTCGACGCGCCCGCCCTGGCGCTGCGCAACCTGCGGACGCTGGCCGCCCGCGCCTTCCATACCGCCCGGCACAAGCGCGGCGTCGTCCACATCAATTTCCCCTTCCGCAAACCCTTCGAGCCGGGCGCGGATGAAGCCGAGGCGCTGGCGATCGACAGGTCGGCGGCGACCACGTTCCACGAGCCAAGCGGCAAAGGCGACAGCGGGCTTGCCAATCTGCTGAGGCACGACCTGCTGGCGCGCGCGGGCATCATCTACTTCGGGCATGGCAGCGGCCGCAGCGAGGTGGAACGCGAGGCGTTGACCGCCTGGACGCGGCGCTTGTCGGTAATCAGCGGCTATCCGATTTTCGCGGAGTTCACGTCCAATATGCGAACCGGCAACGCCATCGGCAGCTACGAGAGCTTTCTTGACGCGCGGGCGATCGACCTGCGGCAAATCGAGGTCCTGATCCGATTTGGCGCGCAGCCCCTGCCCAAGAACATGGGCGACTTCCTGGAAGCGAATCCGATTCCTTATCACATTTATTGCAGCCGTTTGGGTGAGTGGGCGGACGACAGCCATAGCGTCACGCATCAGCTGACGGTCGATCCCGCCAGGCTGGACGCGAGCGAGTGGGAGGGCTTCGCGCCGGCGGCCTCGACAGCCTGGATGACGGGCGTCGCGCGCGCCGACAGCATCGCCCGGCGGGTGATCGCCGCGGCAATCGACCAGGGCGCCTACTTTGATGGCGCGGCGGTTTACGATGTGGTCGATTTGATGCCGGCGGGCGGCGCGCTCTTCGCCGGCAGCAGCCTGCCCGTGCGTCATCTCGATCAGTTTGGCTTGGCGAAGGACAGGCGGATTCTCGCTTTTGCCAATCGCGGCGCTTCGGGAATTGACGGCAACGTCTCGACCGCATTGGGCATCGGCGCGGCGCGGCTTGGCTCGCCCTTGGCGGCCATCCTCGGCGACATCACGCTCTACCATGACATGAACGGCTTGCTGGCGGTCAAACGCTGTGGCATTCCCGTGACCATCGTGCTGCTGAACAATGACGGCGGAGGCATCTTCCAGCGGCTGCCGATTCGTGACTTCGAGCCGGAATTCAGCGACTTTTTCATCACGGCGCAGGGCCTGGATTTCGCCCATGCGGCCGCGCTCTATGGCTTGCGATACGTTCGCGCTGACGATCGCGCGAGCTTTCGCCAGGCGTTCAGCGAGTCGGTTGGCGGCGCGGAATCCACCTTGATCGAAGTCCGCACGAATGCCATACACGACCTGCGGCGGCGGAAGGAGATCATGGCGGCGGTTCGAAGCAGCGTAGAATCGGCGAATCGCTAGAATTGCAAGGGCTCGCGCGGCCTAGCCACCGCCAACGCAATTCGATTCGCCCGTCGGCGTCGCGCCAATTACAACGATAGCTTTAGGGGAGAGCCGGTGGCTCGTCCCGCGTATGCCAAGATTCTGGTTCGTTTTCGCAGGACTAACTTGGAATTACTGAGGGCACGGAGCGTAACCCCTGCCATTCACTCGGCGCGCTCTCTCAAACTCGGCGCCCTCGGTGGTGAAGTTTTGAGTTACTTTCTCGGTTTTACTTGCATCGCGAAAACAACAGGAGACTATCGATGGCGACGACCAAAGAAGAGCAGGCGCAAATCAAAACGGCGGATCTGATGCGGCTGGCCGACTGGCAAGAGGTCAAGGGCTACGACGACATCAGCTATCACAAAGCGGAAGGCATCGCCCGGATCGCCTTTGACCGGCCCGATATCCGCAATGCCTTTCGCCCGAAGACCATCGACGAAATGACCGAGGCCTTGCTGCATGCCTGGCACGATGGCGAGGTTGGCGTCTTGTGGATCACCGCCAACGGACCGAGCGGCAAAGATGGCGTCTGGTCTTTCTGCGCGGGCGGCGACCAGAAAGTGCGCGGCCATTCCGGCTACGTCGGCGATGACGGCGTGCCGCGGCTCAACGTTTTGCAATTGCAGCGATACATCCGCAACATACCCAAACCGGTGATCGCGGTCGTGCCGGGCTATGCGATTGGCGGAGGGCACGTCCTGCACGTCTGCTGCGACCTGACCATCTCCAGCGACAACGCCATCTATGGGCAGACCGGTCCCATCGTGGGCAGCTTTGACGCCGGCTTCGGCTCGTCCTTCCTGGCGGCGCATGTGGGGCAGAAGAAGGCGCGCGAAATCTGGTTCCTTTGCCGGCAATACAGCGCGGAGCAGGCGCTGGCGATGGGCATGGTGAATACGGTTGTGCCGCTGGCGGCGCTGGAGCGGGAGGCGCTGCAATGGTCGCGCGAGATCTTGAGCAAGAGCCCGATCGCGCTGCGTTTCATCAAGGCGGGCTTGAATGCCGAGCTGGACGGGCAGACGGGCGTGCAGGTGCTGGCGGGCGACGCCACCATGCTCTTCTACATGACCGAAGAGGGCAGCGAGGGCAAGAACGCCTTCCTCGAAGGGCGCAAGCCGGACTTCGGCAAGTTCCCGCGGCGGGCTTGATGGCGGCATAGAGACGATTGAGAGCGGAAGATTGACGATGGCGGTTGGCATACAAGCCAAAGTGAATCCTAGGCCGGACAATATGTTTTTCGCGTACGGCGACCGGGGTTTGCGCTTTTCATGCACTAGTTACAAGGCGTCGCAGACCTGCGCCGCGATTTTGCGGCATGAGTCGCTCGAGCCTGGCGACCGTGTCGGCATTTTGATGCGGGGGCCAGCGCCGTTCATTCTCACGCTCTTTGCCTTGATGCGGATGCGAGTGGTCAGTGTGCCGCTCAACACGCGGCTGAGCGCCGGCGAACTGGCTTGGCAGATCCAGAACGTGGATTGCCGTCTCGTGATTTGCGACGCGGAGACGCGAGCGCTGGCGGGCGAGGCGGGCGCGAATGTGATGGAAATGCCAAACATTGACCGGGAGGAGCCGGCTACGAAATACGGCGATTTTGGCATGATGAACCTGGACGACGACTTTGCCATCATCCATACCTCCGGCACAAGCGGACGACCAAAAGCGGCAATCTTGACCTATGGCAGTGTCTACCATAGCGCGCTGGCCTCGGCGCGGAAGCTCGGAACAGCGCGAAGCGAACAATGGCTTTGCGTCTTGCCCCTGTATCATGTCGGCGGATTGAGCATCGTCCTGCGATCTTTGATCTATGGCACGACGGTCGAATTCGGTCCTACCGCGCCCTTTGACCTTCACGAGACCAATCGTCTGCTAAGCGAGAAAGCGATCACGATTGCGTCGCTCGTGCCGACCATGCTGCAGCGCCTTCTGGACGCCAAGACACGTCCGTGGAATCCCCGCCTGCGCCTGATCTTGCTCGGTGGCGACGCGCCGTCGCCCGAACTGCTTGCCCGTTGCGCTGCGGAGGATCTGCCCATCGCGACGACGTATGGGCTGACCGAAGCGGCCTCCCAAGTCGCTACCGCCTTGCCAGATCTCGTCTACCGCAAACCGGGGACGGTCGGCAAGCCGCTGACGCACACCCAAGTCCGCATTATCGACGAACGCGGCGATGAAACCGCGCCCAAGGTCGCGGGCGAGGTGCTGGTCAAGGGCGGCACGGTCATGCGCGGCTATTATGGCGACCGCGCCGCGACTGACAAAGCCCTGCGAGACGGCTGGCTGCATACGGGCGATATCGGCTACCGGGATGAAGATGGCGACCTGTTCATCTTGCAGCGGCGCGAGGACCTGATTGTCAGCGGCGGAGAGAACGTTTATCCGGCTGAGGTGGAGCGGGTCCTGCGCCGGCATCCTGCGGTGGCGGAGGCGGTCGTCTTTGGCTTGCCCGACGCCGAGTGGGGTCAGCGAGCGGCGGCGATTGTCGAGCTCGCTGCTGGCGAGTCGCTGGCGGAAGCGCCGCTCAAAGATTTCGCGCGCGGCGAGTTGGCGGGCTACAAGGCGCCGCGGCGGATCGCATTCGCGCGCGCTTTGCCGCGGACCGCCTCCGGCAAGATTCAGCGGCGAGAAGCGCGGCGGCTCTTCGATGAAGCGATTGACTGCGGCGGCTAGCGGGCATCGCTATCAGGTCGAGATTAGCGGCCGCGGTCCACCGCTCGCGCTGCTGCATGGCTTCAGCGGCGACGCCTCGACCTGGCGGCCGATTATCGAGCGGCTCTCGGATGACCTTCTGTGCGTCGCCATCGATCTGCTGGGTCATGGCGGCAGCGACGCGCCGGATGACCGGGCGAGTTATCGCATGGAAGCGGCCGCTGTCGATATCGTCGATCTGCTCGCCCAACTGGGGACGGGTCCGCCACGTCTGCTCGGTTATTCGATGGGCGGGCGGCTGGCGCTTTATCTCGGGCTGCGCTACCCGTCCGCCTTCCACTCCTTGATTTTGGAGAGCGCTTCGCCCGGCTTGACGGATGCAGCTGCGCGCGCGGCACGGCAGGAAAGGGACGGCAAATTGGCCGACGCGATCGAAGCGTTTGGCATCGCCGCCTTCGTCGACCATTGGGAGCGGCTGCCGCTCTGGGAATCGCAGACGCCGCGGCAGCTTCAAACGCAGCGAAAGCAGCGACTGACCAACAGTCCCGCCGGCTTGGCGAACAGTCTGCGCGGGATGGGCGCCGGCGCGCAGCCCAATCTATGGGGAGAGCTGCCGACGCTCCAATTGTCGGTCGGGCTCATCGTCGGCGAGCGCGATGACAAGTTTCGGGGCATCAACCGCGTCATGCATGAGGCGATGCCGCGCTCGCGCCTTTCGATCATCCCGGCGGCCGGGCACAACACCCACCTGGAGAACCCCGAGGCTTTCTGTCGCGCGCTTCATTCGTTCTTGCATGGATTCCAGGTAAAACCAAGTAAGTGATCAAAAAACTCACCACCTGGGACGCCCAGTTTGAGAAAGCGCTCCGAGAGCAAAGCAAGGGGTTTTCTCTGCGCCCTCTGTGTCTCTGTGGCAAATCTTTGTTTCACGACTTAGCTTGACTTACTTAGTTTTTGCATCGCCGCCGCGCAGAAAGCCTCGTATTGCGCCTGCATTCGCGGGATCTCGCTCGGCTCGGATGCGAAACTCGCAAAATGAGACAGCCGCGAAGCGCCCCACAAATCCCAGAAGGGCAGGGCGGTCGCGTCAAGTTCATCGTTTAGCCGCATATACTGATTCGTGTACAGCCGCATGGCGTCCGCGCCCAGCGCCCAGAGGATTTCCAGCCGGCTCTTGCCCAGGTCCGCCAGCGGATCGCCCCGCATCGCGTCCTCCCAATCGATGATCGCGGTCAGCCGGTCGCCGCGCCAGAGCAGGTTGCCGAGCCAGAAGTCGCCGTGCAGCAGTGCGGGCGGGTTGAGGTCGACGGCATGCCAATGGCGTTGAAGCGTCGCCATAAGCCGGTTTCGCTCGAGATTTGGCGATAAGGGCGCGCGGATCCAGGCCTCGTCCAGCGGCGGCAGGAACGAAAGATCGCGCTCGCCAAGGCTGACGGCGTGAATGGCGTGGAGGCTGTTGGCCAGCTGGCGACAGAACGCGTCGAGGCGGTCGGCGTGGAAACGGCTTGACCCCTCGGCGAATGCGGTGATCAAGTAGGGCGGGTGATGCGTCTCGTTCAAGTGGAGGGCGGCCGGCGCCGGCAAGCCCGTCCCCCGCAAGGCCTTCAGCAGGCGGAACTCGTCGCGGGCGATATGCGGGTTGCGCTGACGATCGCGCTGGCTGTGCGTCAGCAGGACGAGTCGCGCACTGGTCGCCGCCCCGGTCGCGATATGGAGCGCTGAGGCGCGGCCCCCGAGCGAGTGAAGGCGGTCCAGCGTCCAATGGGGATCCATCTCGCGGACGGTTCGCTGGATGTCTTGCTCGCATAGCGTCATGAGTTTGGCTGCTCTGCGTTGGCGCTGTATTTCGAATGCCCGTAGTTGGGTTGGATAGCGGCGGTCTCAACTGCGAGGGCGCAAACTCACCCTATCGCCGAGCGTGAAGACTCCGACACCGGCTGAAGTCGTACCGACCAAATAATGTAGATAGTAGCCAATTCTTGCAATTTGCATAGCAAACGGGTTATAAGCGTGATGTCAACGCAAATGGTCAGAAAGGAGATTGGATAGGATGACTGAGAATCGATTTGGCAGGCAGGTGAAAAAGCTGGCGTTATTCATTATGGTCGCGGCTCTGCTGGGGGCGCTAAGCCCGGGCGCCGCTGTCGCGCAGGAGGCCAGCGATATTCTCGTCTGGTCCTTGGGCTACAGCGGTAATTACAACGATACGCTTGTCGAGCGCTTCAACGAGGCGCATGACGACGTGCAGATTACCTATGAAGACGTCTTGACCGGCACCTTCACCGAAAACAATCAGAAGGTGCGCATCGCCCTGGATAACGAGGCGGGCCCGCATGTCCTTGGCGGCGTCGACGTCGGCGCGAATTTGCAGGCCCTGGTCTCGACCGGGCAGGTCAGGGATCTCACCGAGTATTATCGCAGCTCGGGCTTGATCGAGCGCATCCCACCGAATCTGCTCTCGCAAGTCACAATCGAGGGGCGGATTTACGCCATCCCGCAGAATATGGAATCCGTTGGCATCTTCTACAACATGGACGTCTTCGCGGAGCTGGAACTGGAGACGCCGACGACATGGGAAGCGTATATTGACGTCCTGGAAGCGGTGAAGGACGCCGGCTACTTCGGTTATACGATGGGTTTGGCAGGCGGCTGGCCCTCGGCGCTGATGGCCTCCATGTTCATGTACAGCAGCGCTGGCTCGGAGTATATTGACGTGCTCAGCGGCACACAGCCCTGGACGGACTGCGACAATTGCCTCGATGGCTTGAACGCCTTCTATGGCATGGTGGCCAATGGCTACGCCAACCCCGATCCGCTGGGCATCGACTACAATCAGTCGCTCGATCTCTTCTATCAGGGTCACAACGTCATGGTGCTGAACGGACCCTGGTTCATCGACGACGCGATGTCGGCGCAGCCCGATTTTGAGATTGGCTTCTTCTATCTGCCGGCCGTCAACCCGAATACAGACATCTTGACGCTTGGCGGCATCGGCGGTTCGTTGATCGTCGCCGAATACGCCGATGTCGACGCCGCTTTCAAGGTTATCGAGTGGCTGACCGACGAAGAGCTGGCGGTTCAGGCGCTTCGAGAAGTGTCGGTGCTGCCGGCCTTCTCGATCGAGGTGCCCGAAGATATTGACGCGCTCACCTATCAGATCGCTTCAGCGACCGCCGCCAATGTGGACAAGATTGGCTTCTGGCCCGTGACCTATCTGCCGCCGAAGGTCTTTGGCGATATGAACCAGATCGTTCAGGGCATGATCGGCGGTATGCTCACGCCGGAGGAGCTGCTGAGCGAAATGCAGGACACGCACAGCGACTACCTGGCCGAGAACTAGGCGCGCGATTCGGCCAGACTTGCAGGGGCGAGCCACCATCTCGCCCAACACACCGCCACAATCAAGAACCCGTAGGGGCGAGACTTGTCTCGCCCATTTTGGACGAATACGCATGGCGCAAAGGTTAAGCGCAGGGGGAAATAGAGGGCGTAGTCCTCGCTTCCGCATTGACCTGATGCCCTACGTCTTCATCCTGCCGGCGGTCGTCATCTACGTGGTCTTTAATCTGGGTCCGGTGCTGGCGTCCTTCGCGCTGAGCTTCTTCCGCTGGGACCTGCTGGCGCCGACGACCGAGTTCATCGGCTTAAAGCATTACGACTACATCCTCAATGACAACCGCTTCTGGAACGCGCTGAGCCACAACTTCATCTTTCTGGGGCTGGCGGTGGTGATCCCGGTCACGATGGGACTGTTTCTGGCGGTCTTCATCTACGAGATACGCCGGGGGCGCGTTTTCTTCCGCGCGGCGCTGTTCTTGCCCGCCATTTTCTCCGGCGTCGTGATCGCCTACGTCTGGAAGTGGATTTATCACTCCTTCGCCGGCGTCCTCAACGCGGCGCTCGAGGCTTTCGGGCTGGGCGCGTTCACGCAATTATGGCTGGGCAACCCCAATCTCGCGCTCTATTCGACCTTCGTCGCCTATACCTGGGCCAGCTTCGGCTATTCGATGGTGATCTTCCTGGCGGGCTTGCAGGATATCCCGACCGATATCTTCGACGCGGCGCGGGTAGACGGCGCCAACTTCCGCCAGAAGCTCTTCCGCATCGTCATCCCCTGCCTCTACGACGTCTTCACCTTCGTCATCACCTTGCGCATCTTCACGGCCATGGGCGTCTTCGGCGTCATTTACATTCTCACGGGCGGCGGACCCTTCTACGCTTCGGATGTCATCGACATTTACGTCTTTCGCATGATCGGCAATTTCGAGATGGGCTGGGCGACGGCGGCGGCGACGGTCAACACGCTCATCGTCGTTTGCCTCTCGACCGGCTTCATCAAGTGGCGGGAACGGCGTTCATGGAGCTCCTAAGCGGCGAGGCGCGAAAGTGGCTGCGCGGCGCACCCTTCTATGTCATGCTGTCGGTGGCGACGGCGATTACGCTCGTCCCGATCATCTGGGTCTTCGCCAGCGCCCTGAAATCGAATAAAGAGATCCGCGAGAATCCTTTGGCGCTGCCGGGCGAGTGGCGCTTCCAGAATTATATCGACGCCTGGTTTGGCGCCAGCTTCGACGCCTACTTCTTCAATAGCATCTTCATCACGGTGACCAGCGTCGCCATCGTCCTGGTGTTAAGTTCGCTGGCGGCTTACGCTTTCGCCAAGATGCGCTTTCCTGGCAATCAGCTGATCTTCTTCATCTTTCTGGTTGGCATGGCCTTCCCGCTTTCGGCAAAGCTGGGCCCCTTGCTCTCGCTGATGTACGAATTGAATCTGGCGAATAGCCGCTTTGGCTTGATCCTGGTGTACGTCGGCGGCAGCCTGCCCTTCGCCATTTTGATGCTGCGCGCGTTTTTCCAAGGTTTCCCGCAAGAGTTGGAAGATTCAGCCGCGCTGGATGGCTGCAGCCGCTTCCAATTCTACCTGCGCATCCTGCTGCCGCTCTCCAAGCCGTCGCTGATGGCGCTGGGCATCTTCGTGTTCATGGGCACCTGGAACGAGTTCTTCCAGGCGCTGCTGCTGATCAACGAAGACGGCAAACGCACCCTGCCGCTGGGCTTGACGGCTTTCCAGGACGAATACTTTACCGACTTCGCGCTGTCCTTCGCCGGCATCAACATCACGGCGGTGCCGGTCATCATCGTCTACATCCTGTTTCAGCGGAATCTCATTGAAGGCATCACCGTCGGCTCGATCAAATGAGGAATCGCGGCAATCATCCGCGCAAAGAGAAGAGAGCGTGTTCATCATGGCAAATTCACAGCCCAATATCGTCTTCATCATCGCCGATCATCAGGCTTTCTACGGGCATGACCGCCCGGGCGAATTCGATTACAAGTGGGAGAACTTCGAGCGATTCGCATCGGAAGGCGTCCGCTTCGAGCGCGCCTATTCGGTCTGCCCGCTCTGTTCGCCGGCGCGCAGCAGCATGATGACCGGCGTCTACCCCAGCTCGCACGGCATCGTCATGAACACCGAGGCGGCGGCTTATGGCAATCAAGCCGATCTGGATTCGGGTCAGCAGCTCTACAGCCACTATCTGTCGCAAGCGGGTTATCGCAACGGCTACGTGGGCAAGTGGCATTGCGGCCGCGAGCGCCTTCCCATCGACTATGGCATTGAAGGCTGGGCTCTGCCCGATTATGGCAAGATCTATATGTCCGACGAGTATGAGCGCTATGCCGAAGAACGCGGTTTCGGCAAGGCCCGCGCCCAAATCGAATACAACATCAATACTCCGGAGTGGCAGGGGCAGGAGATCGTCCTGCACGATCCATCGCCCTGGAAGTTCATGAACGGCTCGGGCATCCTGGCGGGTCCGCCAGAAGCGCACGAAGAGCAATTCGTCGCCCATCTGGCCTGCGAGAAGCTGCGCGAATTCGCCGGCAGCGATCAGCCCTTCAGCCTGGTGGTCAGCCTCTGGGGGCCGCACCAGCCTTATTATCCGTCCGCCGAATTCGCCGGCAGGGTCGACCCGGCCGCCATCCCCGAATATCCCAGCTTCCGCGACGACCTGAGCGGCCGGCCCTTCCGCCACCTATTCCACCGCGAGATCTCGCATCGCAGCGCCCAGTCCTTCCCCGAATGGTCGACCTGGCAGGAGATCCTCGCGCGCTGTTACGCCCAGGGTCATCAAACCGACGCCGCGGTTGGCAATGTGCTGGATACGCTTGACGAGCTGGGGCTGACCGACGACACGATTGTCATCTGGCTGGCCGATCATGGCGACGCCGTCGCCAGTCATGGCGGCTTATGGGACAAGTCGTCCACCTTCATTGAAGAGGTCGCGCGCGTGCCGCTGGCGATCCGCTGGCCCCGCGCGATTGAAGCGGGAAAGCGCACGGACGCGCTCGTCTCCAACATGGACGCCACGGCGACGATGCTGGCCGCGGCCGGCGTCGCCATCCCCGAGTGCATGCACAGCCGCAGCCTGCTGCCGCTCTGCCAGGACGGCGCGGAAGCGGAGTGGGCGGACGAGCTCGTCTGCGAACATCTGGGGCACAGCTACTTCTTTCCCATGCGCATGATCCTGCACGACCGCTACAAATATGTCTTCTCGCTGCACGATATGAACGAGCTCTACGACCTGGAGAGCGACCCCTTCGAGATGAACAACCTGGTTCACGAGGCGGAACAGGCTGAGATCGTCGCGGATATGCGGCGGCGCTTGATCCGGCATATTGAGGACTCGAGCATGCGCGACCAGCGGCTGAAGCGCGTGATGCTGTTGGCTTTGGAACAGGGCGTCTGAAGCCGGCATTAGACGTCTATCCGGGCGATCTCCAGTTCGCGCTCAAAGCTTTCGCCCGAGGCGGTCAGCTCGCCGCCGATGCTTGCCCCGGTCTCGGCGTTGTAGACGATGAGCTTGACCACGTAGAGGCCCGTATCCAGCGGCGTCGTGTCAATCTCGTGAACGCCAAGCAAATGACGATAGATCACGCTGTCGTATTGCAGCGCCTTTTGCCCGGCGCCATCAAAGAATTGCAGCGAGAATCCGAATTCATCTTCGGCCGCGTTCGTCCAGGACAGGAAGAATCGAATCGTCTCCGCGTCAAGCGCAAAGGACGCGTTATGCAGGCGCGGTCCACCATCATACTGAACCTCCAGAACGCTGCTCTCATCCAGGGCGGCGCAGGGCGCGTCCAGGCGCAGGTAGAGATCGAGGGTCGCCTTTTCGTCTTGCTGGAAGCGGGCGCAATAGTGGAAGCGCGTCAGGAACCAATCGTGAAAGGCTTCAGACTCCTCCGCCGGAAACTCATGCGTGTCGCTGAGCAGCCAAAGCGCCGCCTGATGTTCCAAAGGGAAGCTCTCGTTCGCGTCCCACCAGTTTGAGCTCTGAATGGCGATGTTTTTTCGCTCGTCGCCGGCGACAGTCACGATGGTTTTGTCCACCTGCGCGAAACCCCGCAGATAGCGCAGGAAGTGGGCGTTCGCCTCGGGGCTGGGCGGGAAGACGACCGCGACGCCTGGCCGCTCGTCCAGGACCCTTGGGCTTTGCAGGATGCTGGCGTAGACGTTGGTGAAGCGATGGCCCGCGCTCAATTCCGTCGGGCAGCTGGCGCGCAGGTCGTCCAGGCGGTAGACCTCTACATAGTCATCGGCGTAAGACGGTCTGATATCGCGGAAACTTGCCCGGATCTTGTGCCAGTCTTTGTAGAGTGGATGATAAACGACATGGCTGAATCCGTCGATTTCCAGCTGGCGCAGCGCCTCGAGATAGGCGTCTTGATCGATGATGTCGCAGTGGATGGGACGCTGGCTCTCCCAGGCGGCCAGGATGTGATTGCTTCTGATGTAATCGTAGGCGCGCTCGGGCGTGCGGCTGATGGCGCCCTCGGCTGTGGGATAGCCGGTCATGATCTGATAAATATGGTACAGCTTGGAGCTCTGGCGGCCGAAGGGCAGGTATATGAGCCGGAGCTCGTCTTTGTCTTCGCTCGCGAGCCAATCGAGAAAAGCCAGGTTTTCGGCGGAAAGCGTGCCATCCCGCCACGGAAAGACGCGCTCCCTTTCGACTGGAATGTAGTACTCAAAGGCGACGATCGCGACCAGCGCCAGAATGACCCTTGGCTTACTTGCGGCTGGCCAGCGTTCCCTTAGCGCGGCGAGCCCATAGCAGGTCAAGACCGCGAGAGGCAGCAGCGCGCCCGCCATGAAGATGTCCACCTCCCAAAAGGACTCGAAGACGGCCGGCAAGATTTGGTCAAGGTAAAACTTGGGCAGACGGATATCGGGATATACGACGCCGTTCACCGTAAGGGTGGAGCCCAACCGCAAGACCAGGAAGAGCGCGCAAAGCAAGAGCCAGGGCAGCATGCTTCGACGCCGGCGGCTGGCAAGCCCGACGCAAATCAGCAGCAGGGGCGCATACCCCAGAAAGCTGGAGAAGCTGATGTGGCGGTCCCATGGCTTTTTTGAGAGCGCGGTCAATGGCGCGCCCATGACGGGATGCTGATGATTGACCAGGAAGGAAATCGCGTCGGTCCTGACTTCGTCTTCCACGTGCCAGCGCGCGACTACGTCCATCGACTCTGAATCGGCGAAAAAGGGAGCGAGCCGCCAATAGCTGGCAGCGGCGATCGCCAGCCCAAGCAGCCCAAGCTGCAGCCAGAAGCGGCGCTCGCGCCACCTGGACGGGGCAAAGGCGCAGACGAAGAGCCCAAGGGTGATGAGGACGCAGATGAATTGATAGAAGCTGACGACGGTCGTCAAGCCGGCCAACAGACCCGCCAGCCCGACCCAGGCGAATCGCCGCTCGCGCAGGCCGCGATGAAAGCCATAGAGGATGAGCGGAATCGGCGCGATGAAGGCGATCTCGGGATGATTGGCATGGCTGATAACGTGCGGGCTGAAACCGAAGACGACGGCGCCAAAGAGCGCGAGCCACTTGTCTTTGAAAAGCCAGAGCAGGTAAGGGTAAGCGCAGAAGGCGGTGGTCGCGATGAGGATGAGCCAGGCGAGGCTGAAGGCGTTCCAGATCGGCAGGAAGGCGCTCAAGGCGTTGACGACGATGATATGCGGCATGAAGAAGGGATGACGGCTGAGGCTTAAGCCTTCGGGATAAAAGAGCAAGGTCGTGAAGAAAGGATCGGCTTGACCGGCCAGCATCCGCCCGCCGTACCAGACGTCCCAGAACTTGATATAGACGTCGTGGCTATGGCCCGCGGGCTGCCAGATGATGTCGGTGCGGAAGACGAAAAGAATGGTCGGGTAGGTCACTATCAGCGTCAAGAGCGCGACAACGATCAACAGGTGGCGATGTTCGCGCAGCAGGCCGCCCGCCCTTGACGCTTGCCGCATGAAGTCTGGCATCCGCCTCACCAGCGCGTGTTGCGCCGCAGGGCATATTGCGCGCCCCGCGTCAGCGCGCTCGCCAGCGGGCTGGATTCGACGACATCGCGAATGAGCTCGCCTTCCTGCCGCGTCAGTTGGTCGAGCGAATAGCGTTCAAGCGCGTATCGCCTGGCTTCGGCGCCGATCGCTTCCATCAGCGCGGGCTGCGAGAGCAAGGCTTCTATCGCGCGGGCGATGCTGGCGCTGTCCGTGGCGCAGAGCCAGCCCGTCCGCCCGTGTTCGATCACACTGTTGAGGCCCGGCACGTCCGAGCCGATGATGGGCAAGCCGCAAGCCATCGCCTCGATCAATGCGCGCGGATGCCCCTCCACGATCGACGGCAGAATGAAAGCGCGCGCCTGATTAAGCAGCCCCGGCAGCTCGCGGTTAGGCTTGCGCCCCAGCCAGTGGACGCGCCCGCCGAGATCGCCGAAGCGCGTTTTGAGCCGCTCGAAATAGGCTTCGCCGCTGTCGTCCAGCGACTGACGAGACACCCCGCCGACCATGGCGATGCTGCGGTCGAGCGATTCAAGCGCTTCGAGCAGAGCGACGAGGTTTTTCTGCCGGTCCATGCGCCCGACGAAGATCAGGTCGTAGCGCTTCTCGCTGGCGATGGGGTGGAAAAGGCTTTCATCCACGAAGTTGGGAATCACCGATAGCTTGTCGGCGGCGGACGGTACTTTCGCCAGCATGGCCTCGGCGATTTGGTCGGTTGTGGCGATGACGTGGCTGGCGGTTCGCAGCGCCTGCCGCTCCAGCTTGTCGGCGCGCTCCGCCAGTTTCGGGTTCTCCGGTCGCTTGACGCGCATGGAGGCTGACCAGTTGAAGCTCATTCGCGCGATCAGCGGCGTCTGCCAAGCCCAGCTGGCTCGCAGCGCCGAGTAGAGCCCGGAGGTCTGCCAGCTTTTCAGGACGTCGCTGCGCAGCAAGGGCAGCATGTGCGCCTGGTGGATGCGCCGGATATAGGTCTCTTTGGGCAAGCCGAAGCGGTTGCAGAGGATGCCCATGCCCGGTACTCGCGCGGCGTATTGCAACTCTTCAACGCCCCCATAACTGGCGAAACTCGTGCGGATTCCCATCTCTTGCATGCGGCGGAAGGGGAGGACTTCGCGCTCAAAGATGCCATATTCGTCCCACATGCTCAGCGCGCCGTCATAGCCGAGGAAGACGGTCAAACTGATTGGCTTCGGCATGCGCTTTCCTTGCGCGCCCTCCGGCGCCTTATGAGTCTAGTGCGCTCGGCGCTAATGACGACGTCACCTATGATACCAGAGCAATCTGCCATGCGCGCCATCGACCTCGTTTCTTCTGTACCGCAGTCGAGGCTTTCCCCTGGGCGGACGCGCATAGCCATGCCGCCTTCCGCCGCGCGAATGCCGCTTGCAAAGGGCTGGCAAGCCATACAAGATAGCCCGATACGCGAGCGGGCCATGCCGCCACGGGGCGCGCCTCGCGGCAAAGGAGGACAAATGCCAAGAATATTCGACAACATCTCCGCAGACTTGCTGAGCGCGCTGCAGAGCGCCATGCAATCCGCCGATCGGGCCGATTTCTGCGCCGGTTACTTCAACTTGCGCGGCTGGCGGCTCTTGAAAGCCGATATCGACCAGCTCGGCGGCGATGGCAAGGGCGCCTGTCGCCTGCTGATCGGCATGAATCCATCGCCGAGCGACGAACTGCGCGAGTACTTCAGCTTGAAGCGGCGCAAGCCCCTCGATCAGCAGCAGGTCTTTCGGCAGAAGCGGCGGATCGTCGCCAGCTTCCGCCGGCAGCTGACTTATGGCGTCCCGAATAATGAGGACGAGCAAGGCCTGCGCCATCTCGTCCGTCAGCTGCGTTCGGGCAAGCTCGTCGTGAAGCTCTTCCTGCGTTATCCGCTGCACGCCAAGCTTTATCTGGTGCATCGCCGCGACACGGTCACGCCAACGGTTGGCTTCCTGGGCAGCAGCAATCTGACGCTGGCGGGCTTGGCCAATCAGGGCGAGCTGAATACGGAAGCGACCGACGTGGACGCCTGCCAGAAGCTGATCGACTGGTTCGAAGAGCGCTGGAACGACCGCTGGTGCCTGGATATCACCGAAGACTTGATAGAGGTCATCAACGAGAGCTGGGCGCGCGAAGACATGCTCACGCCCTACGAGATTTATCTGAAGATCGCCTGGCATCTCTCGCGGGAGGCGCGCGCCGGGCAGAACCAATTCGAGCTGCCGCGCGAATTTGCCAAGCAGCTGCTGGATTTTCAGGCGACCGCCGTGCTGACTGCCGCGCAGCATCTGAACGAGCGTCACGGCGTCTTGCTGGGCGATGTCGTCGGGTTGGGCAAGACGCTGATGGCCACCGCCCTGGCGCGGATATTCCAGGACGATCGCGGCTGGAGCAGCCTGATCATCTGCCCGCCCAATCTTGTCGCGATGTGGCAGATGTATGTGGATGATTACATCCCGTCCGCGCGCGTCCTCTCGCTGGGCTTGGCCGCCAAAGCGCTGCCCGACATGCGCCCCTACCGCATCGTGATCATCGACGAGAGCCACAACCTGCGCAATCGAGAGACGCGGCGCTGGCGAGCCGTGCATGATTACATCACGCAGAACGAGAGCCGCTGCATCCTGCTTTCGGCGACGCCCTACAACAAAGGCTACCTCGACCTGTCGGCGCAGCTGCGGCTCTTCATCGACGAGCGGGAACGGCTCGAAAGCCGACCGGAGCGCTACCTGAGAACGATCGGGCCCGCGCAGTTCCAGCAGCGCTTTCAAGCGGATCCGCGCTCGCTGATCGCTTTCGAGAAGAGCGAATCGTCCGACGACTGGCGCGAGCTGATGCGACACTACATGGTGCGGCGCACGCGCAGCTTCATCGAGGGCAATTACGCCGAGACCGACCACGAGGGCGGACGCCGCTTCGTGCGGCTGCAAAATGGCGAGCGCTTCTATTTTCCCCGGCGCGTCCCCAAGACGGTCAAGCTGGGCGAAAGCGCGCAATACGACCGGCTCTATTCCGACCAGGTGGTGGGCTTGATCAACGACCTCAGCCTGCCGCGTTACGGCTTGGGGCAGTATGTCGATGGCGCGGAAGCCGGCAATGCGACCACCGGCGAAAAGCGGCAGATCGAGAACCTCTCGCGCGCCGGCAAGCGCCTCATGGGTTTCTGCCGCACCAACCTCTTCAAGCGCCTGGAAAGCAGCGGCATGTCCTTCTTGCAGTCGGTCGACCGCCACATCGTACGCAATCACGTCTTTCTGCACGCGCTGGAGCAGGGGCTGGAGCTGCCGATCGGCTCGCTGGACGCGCATATCCTCGACCCCGCCACGGAAGACGAAGACAGCGATTCAATCGCGGTCGGCCTGCGCGCGGACGATGACGGCGACGCGCTCATGGAAGCGGAAGAACTCGACGGCGGCTATCGGCGGCGCGCCCAAACCGCCTACGATCTCTTCAGCGGCGCCTATCGCCCGCGTTTCAAATGGCTGCGCGCGTCGCTCTTCACGGAGGACCTGCGGCGCGAGCTGCAAGAAGACGTCGACCGCTTGACCAAGATCATCGCGCTTTGCGGCGACTGGCAGCCGGCCGCCGACACCAAGCTGGCCGCCTTGCATCGCCTCGTCAGCGGCGAGAACGCCGGCGAGAAAGTGCTGGTCTTCTCTCAATTCGCCGATACCGTCCGCTACCTCGAGGCGGAATTGCGCGCCCGGGGCCTGGACGCGCTGGAAGCGGCCACCGGGCAGCATGACAACCCGACGGCGCTGGCGCGGCGCTTCAGCCCCATTAGCAACGGCGCGCGGGTGAAGCCGGCGAATGAGATCCGCGTCCTGCTTTCGACCGACGTGCTGAGCGAAGGCCAAAACCTGCAAGACTGCGCCATCGTCGTCAATTACGATTTGCCCTGGGCCATCATTCGCCTGTCGCAGCGAGCGGGCCGGGTCGACCGCATCGGGCAGAAAGCCGAAGAAATCCGCTGTTTTTCCTTCATGCCGGCCGCCGGCGTCGAAGCCATCATTCGCCTGCGGGCGCGCGTGCGACAGCGGCTGGACGAGAATGGCGAGGTGGTCGGCTCGGACGAGCAGTTCTTCGAAGACGACAAGCAGAAGCGCCAGTTATGGGACTTGTACAACGAAAAGTCGCGCCTGCTCGAGGGGGAAGACGAGGGCGAAGTCGACCTGGCCTCGCAAGCCTGGCAGATCTGGGAGAACGCCACCAAAGACGATCCGCGGCTGAAGCAAAAGATCGAGGGTCTGCCGGACGGCGTTTATTCGTCGCGGTCGATGAGCGGCGCGGCTGATTCGCGCGAAGGCGTGATCACCTACGTCAAGACGGGCGAGGACAACTACGCCCTCGTCTGGCTGGACGCGGAAGGGCGGGTCGTCTCCGAATCGCATAGCGAGATCTTGAACGCGGCGCGCTGCCAGCCCGATACGCCCCGGCGAAATCGCCATCCGCTGCATCATCAGCTGGTGGACGCGGGCGTGAAGCTGACGCAGGATGAAGATTACATCGCCGCGACCGGCGGGCAGCTGGGCAGAGCCAATAGCACGCGCAGTCGCGTCTACGAGGCGCTGGACCGGCATATCAAGTCGCTTTGGTCGCATGGCGGGCCTGTGCCGCGGGCGGAGCTGGAAGAAGCGCAGAATGACATTTATCGCTTCCCGCTGCTAGAATCGGCGCGCGACCGTCTGAACCGCCAGCTGCGCCTGAAGGCCACCGACGAAGACCTGGCGGAGCAGGCGACGGATTTGTGGCAGGACGACCGCCTCTGCCGCAAGGTCGAAGAGGGTGAAGAGCCCGAACCGCGCGTCATCTGTTCGCTGGGTTTGTTCAAATGAATCGGAGCCCCCACCACCAAGGTGAGGGAGGGGGAGAATGCTGGCGGAAGGCCTGTAGGGGCGATATTGTAAGTCGCCCGCATGACGAATCTGTAGGGGCGACTAACCTGGTCGCCCGCGCGACAAATCTGTAGGGGCGACTAACCTGGTCGCCCGCGCGACAAATCTGTAGGGGCGACTAACCTGGTCGCCCGCGACTGTAAATCGGGAGACTCGACTATGGCGATAAACCGCGCCAGAGCGCGCGAGCTGCTGCAAGCCTTTGACTTTCAGCGGCTCTTCATCGAAGAGATGGGCTGGGGCAGCGTGCCCGAAGAAGCGCCCCGTCCCATCGGCGACAGCGGTTATATGCGCCGCCTCATCGCCGAGGCCTCTGGCGTCACCGTGCATGAGATCTTTCCGCAGGCGACGACGGGAAGCCTGCCGGATGCCAAGCTATGCGCCCGGCTCCATGCGCAGATCGCAAAGCTCTCTCACGAAAACCTGATCATCTTCCTGAATGACGACCAGACGCGCGCGCAAAGTCTGCTCTACTGGGTGAAGCGCGTGGATGGCAAGCCGCGCCCCAGACGGCATTACTATTTCAAGGGGCAGCCGGGCGACCTCTTCATGGGCAAGATCGATGGCATGGTCATCGAAATAGACGAGCTGCGCCAAGACGGCACGCTATCAATCAGCCGACTGACTGAAAAGCTGACCTCGGCGCTGGATATCGAGCGCGTCACCAAGCGCTTCTACAGCGAATTCAGCCGGCTGCGGCTCGATTTCATCGACCTGATCGCCGGCATCGAAAACGAATCCGACCGCGCCTGGTACGCCTCCGTCCTGCTCAATCGGCTGATGTTCATCTATTTCCTGCAGAAAAAAGGTTTCATCCAAGGCAAGGTCGGCTACCTCGAAGAGAAGCTGAAAGCAAGCCAGGCGCGCGGGCAAGACCTTTTCTACAGCGAGTTCCTTAAGGCGCTCTTCTTTGAGGGTTTCGCCAAGCCCGAGGACAAACGCAGCCGATCGGCGCGCGACTTGCTCGGCGAGATACCGTATCTGAACGGCGGGCTCTTCCTGCGGCATAAGCTGGAGGACGAGAACAGCGCCATCCGCATCCCCGACCGCGCCTTCGAGAACGTCCTGCGCCTCTTCGGGCATTATTCCTGGTATCTGGATGACGCCCAAGGCGCGCGCGACAACATCATCAACCCGGACGTGCTTGGCTATATCTTCGAGAAATACATCAACCAGAAAGCTTTTGGCGCCTATTACACGCGGGGCGAGATCACCGAATACCTCTGCGAGCGAAGCATTGACAGCGTCATCCTGCAGAAGCTCAACGAGAACAGCCCGCGCCAATTCGAGAGCTTGAACGACGCCCTGATGGAAATGGACGCCGGGCTCTGCCGGACGCTGCTGGAGCTGCTGCCCAGGATCTCGATCCTCGACCCGGCCTGCGGCTCGGGCGCTTTCCTGGTCGCGGCCATGAAGAATCTGCTGAAAGTCTACGGCGCGATTTACGGCAAGATGGGCGCGTATTTCGATGACTACCTCGATAGGAAGCGCGAGGAGATCAACCAGCGCCACCCCTCGCCCCTCTACTATTTTCAGCGGCAGATCATCATCAACAACCTCTACGGCGTCGACATCATGGACGAGGCGGCCGAGATCGCGCGTTTGCGGCTCTTCCTGGCGCTGGTCAGCGTCGCCCAGACCAGCGGCGACCTCGAGCCCCTGCCCAATATCGACTTCAACATCATGGCCGGCAACTCGCTCATCGGCTTGCTAAACGTCGATGAGGCGCGCTACGACGACAAGAAGCGGATGCAATATATGTTCCAGGACGAAAAAGCCGAGAGCTATCGGCGAGAAGTGTTGGAGAAGAATCGCCTCGTGCAAGTCTATCGCAAAGCCAGCGAATATCCCGACGCCCTGGAAAACCTTCGGCGGACGATTGACGAACGCAAAGAGCGGACTTACCGGACGCTGAACGGCATCCTGCTGGACGACTTCCACGCCTTGAAAATCCAATACGAGCAGGCGCAGCTGAAAGGCAAGGCGAAAAAGCGCCCGCTGGAGCTCGAAGACATCGCCGCGCTGAAGCCCTTCCATTGGGGTTACGAGTTTGACGAGATCTTCGACCGGCGCGGCGGTTTCGACGTCATCATCACGAATCCGCCCTGGGAGGTCTTCAAGCCGCAAGACGAAGAATTCTTCGCCGAATATGACGACAGCATCCGCCAGAAGCGCGCCAACCGCGTGCAGAAGCGGCGCATCAAGGCGCAACTGCTGGAAGACGAAGCCATCCGGCGGCAATACCTCGAGTATCAAAGCGGCTACCGCCACGTCAGCGCTTTCTATCGCGCGGCAGAGCAATACAAGAATCAGATTTCGCGCGTGAACGGGCGGAAGCAAGGCACGGACATCAATTTGTACAAGCTCTTCACCGAGCAGTGCTTCAACCTGCTGCGCGCGGGCGGGGCTTGCGGCATCGTGATTCCCTCGGGGATTTACAGCGATCTCGGCACGAAACAGCTGCGCCAGATGCTCTTTGAAAAGACACAAGTCAGCGGTTTGTTCGGCTTCGAGAACCGAAAAAAGATATTCGAGGAAGTCGACAGCCGCTTCAAATTTGTCGTGCTGAACTACGAAAGGGGCGGGAAGACCCAAAGCTTCCCGGCCGCCTTCATGCGCCACGATGTCGCCGAGTTGGAAGACTTCCGGCAGCGCGGCGGCGTCGACATTTCAGTCGATCTCATCAAGCGCTCGTCGCCCTCATCGCTGTCGGTGACGGAATTCAAGAACGCGATGGATCTAAGCATCGTCGAGAAGATGCTGCGTTTTCCCTTGCTCGGCGAGGAGCGGTCCGACAGCTGGAATGTCAAGCTGGCCAGCGAATTTCACATGACGAACGACAGCGACCTCTTCCATGACGCGCCGGGGCCGGGCCGACTGCCGCTCTACGAGGGCAAGATGATCTGGCAGTTCGAGCATGGCTACGCGCCGCCGCGGTATTGGATTGACAAGGCGGCTGGCAGGCAGCGCGCGCTGGGGAAGCGGGGGGAGGACAGGGGGCAGACGCTGGATTATCAGATGTATCGGCTTGGCTTTCGGGATATAGCATCGTCGACAAATGAACGCACGATGATAATGACGGTGTTGCCGCCCAATGTCTTTTGCAATCACAAACTCCCAGGTGAAAGAAGGGAAGTCACAGCACTTCCCTCAGATGTGCGACTTGCCCTTTGCGCTCTAATGAATTCTTTCATCATTGACTTCAGCCTTCGACAAAAGGTAAACACAAACCTAACTTTCTTCGTCCTGTATCAGACCCCGGTCCCGCGTTTAAAGCCGGGCGACCGCTTCTTCGACGCCATCGTCGAGCGCGCGGCGAAGCTGATCTGCACGGCGCCGGAATATGACGATCTGGCGGCAGAGGTCGGCTTGGGCGGGCATGAGCATGGCGCGACCGACCCGGCCGAACGGGCGAAACTGCGGGCGGAGCTGGATGGCATGATCGCGCATGTCTATGGGCTGACGGACGCCGAGTTCGCGTATGTGCTGGGGACTTTTCCGCTGGTGGATGAGCGGGTGAAGGCGGATGCGCTGGCGGCTTATCGGCGTATTGGGCGCGGGGGCGAGCGGGTAGGGGATGCTGCTTCACCACCGAGGACAGGAGGAATCACAGAGGGCGCAGAGGCCAGTCGTGAAACAGAGATTTGCCACAGAGACACAGAGGGCGCGGAGAAAAACCCTTGCCTTACTCTCGGTGCACTCTCTCAAACTCGGTGTCCTCGGTGGTGAGACTTTTGAATTGCTTACTTGCATTTACTGAGCGCGCGCCGGGCGATTTGCCCCGGCGGTTCGTTGCTGTGAACAGAACGCGTGTTTAGGGCTTGCCAAGGCAAGCCCCTACGGGCGTCGTGTGATGGACTCCCTCGGCGTACTCGGTGGCAAGATTCCCCGAGCCGGCTTTCAACCAATATATCGGGTATTCTATCGGCTTAAATGCCAGCCGCGATCTGGCTGAGCGGGTCGATGAAGCGCTCGGCGACTTCCGCGGCGGTGTCGTAATAGCTGCGGGCGCGGGAATAGGCGCGGGAACGCGGCATATCCAGGTGCAGGTGGGCGACGTAGATGTTCTTCGCGCCTTTGCCGACCGTGCCGAGCTTTTGTCCGCGCGCGACGCGGTCGCCTTGATTGACCAGCCGGGAGTCGACGTGGGTATAGCGCAGGCAGCTGCCGTCCTCGTGCTCGATGACCACCGTGTTTCCGAAGCCCTTGGGCAGGTAAAGCGACTCGATGACGACGCCGGCGCGCATGGCGTGGACGGGCGCGCGGTAGCCGTTCCAGCGATAGATGTCGATGCCGCTGTGATGCTTGCCCTGATAGGCGGGATGGTTCTGGCTGCGCAGGATCTGGGCGAAACTTAGGGTGATTCGCCAGCCGCTGCCCGGCGGGATGAGCACAGCCGCGGCGGGGTCCATCGGCGAGGTCAGCGCGGCTTCGGCGATCGGCTCGGTTGCTGGCGGGCGAATCGGCGCGATTTCATCGGGGATGCGCAGCGTGGCGCCGCCCGGCAATTCAAGACGCTCGCCCCCGCGGAAGCCGGGATAATGCGCGCCGACGAAGCGTTTCAGCCAAAGGTTCAGGCGACTGTCGGCGCGGTCGGCCGCGGCCATCTCGGCAATGAAGGCTTCGAGGAAGCGGTCCAGATTCGGGATCGCCGTTTTATGCGCCAGCCCCAGGCGATTCTCCGTTTGCAGCAGCAGCTGATGACGCAGCCCGAACTTGACGGCCGCCAGCATGACGACGATGGAGGCCACCGGCTCGCTGATGCCTCTGGGGGCGATCGAGACTGAATAAACGCGATAAAGCCAGTCGCGCGGCCTTTCGCCAGCGCCTGCCGCGCGCTCCGTCAGCTTTTGCGGCAAGACTGGCTCGATGACCGCCCGGGCGATATCGAGAAGGTCAATCGGCGGCGAACCCAGCTCGAGCGGCCGCGCCTGCTTTAGCGCTGGTCCTGGGCTGGCCGGCGGGGCGTCCGCGTTCAAGATCTCAGCCGCCCGCCGCAGACGCTCTTGGGCCGCCGCGATCTCGCTCAGCGCCAGCTTCAGGCTGTCCGCGTCAGGCGCGCTCGTCATCGTCCCCCGCCTTCCCGTCCGCGCCGGCATTTTTCGCCAGCTCGCGGTCTTCGATGATGTAGCCGCCCACCAGGGTCACGCAGATGGTGGTGATGGTCGGCGCCAGCACGTCCAGGTGTTCTTCCAGTTCCGGTCGGGTCGCGGCGATGATCAAGGTGATGATGCTGATGATCGATGACCAGAAGCGCCGCGATTGCAGCAGACGGCCTGGCGCCGCCTTGGTTTTGTCCATGGCAATGCTCCTTTTGCTTCAGACTGTCGCATTTGGTTCAGCTTGGACGCGAGTCGCGCCTGTGAAGTGGATAGCACAGATCTGCCGACTGTTCGCGCCTATACGTTCGCGCGCTGGTCGGCGGATGGAGGAATTTGCGCTGGTTGTTGGCTTGGGAGCCAGTGGATCGGCCGCCAGCGGCGAAGCGGCGACTGCTTGCTGATGCGGCCTGGCATCTCTGCGGTCGCGTCAGAGGCCCTGCTCTGCAGGATTGTTCACCGGCGTGAGGGGTCGCTTGCCCTGCAGGACAGCCGCGATGTTTTCCGCGCACAATCGCCGCGCCGCCCGCCGGCTTTCGCGCGTGCCGCCCCCGATATGCGGCGTCAGGCAGACGTTTGGCATTTGCAGCAGCGCCGCGTGAACCTGCGGCTCGAATTCGAAGACGTCCAGCGCCGCGCCCGCGAGCCGGCCCGCCTGCAGCGCCTCGACCAGCGCCTGCTCCTGCACGACCGCTCCCCGCGCCATGTTGATCAAGACGGCGCCCCGTTTCATCCGCGAGAGCCGCGCCCCGTCCATCAGATGCCGCGCGCTCGCCGTCAGCGGCGTATGCAGGCTCACCACGTCGGCTTCCGCCAGCAGCGCGTCCAGCGAGCGCCAGGCGGGGTCGCGCGATTTCGTCCGCCGGTGATGGATGACGCGCATCTCGAAGGCGCGGGCGCGCTTGGCGACCGCCTTGCCGATGCGCCCATAGCCGATGATGCCGAGGGTCTTGCCGGCCAGCAGCATCCCATCCCAGACGCCCGGCTGAAACCCGTCCTGCGGCCATTGCCCGGCGCGGACGTAACGGTCGGCTTGGCTGATCCGGCGCGCGAGGTTCAAAATCAGCGCCAGCGTACAATCGGCGGTCGATTCCACGAAGGCGTCCGGGACGTTGGTCGCCCAGACGCCGCGTTTCTCCATCGAGTCGAGGTCGAGGTTGTCCACGCCGATCGCCACGTTAGCCACGATTCGCAGCTGCGGGGCGGCATCAAGCAGCGCTTCATCGACTTGCAGCTCCGCCTGATTGATGATGCCATGCAGCCCGGGGGCATGCCACATCACCTCATCGCGCGACATCAACCGCCCGCCGGCCGGACCCTGAATGACCTCGGCGACGCCGGCCAGAGGCTCGAGCGCGTCGGCGGGGACGGCGTTGGTGATCAAGACCTTGTTCATGTTTACATGATGCCGAAGGTCTTGAAGGCTTCGCTGGCGCTCATGCCGTCTTCAATCGCCTTTTGCACGAGTTTTTCGCCGCGCGCCTTCTCTATCGCGCCCATGAAAATGTCGTTTTCCGCCTCTCGCGGCACGGCGAGCACACCATCGACATCACCGAAAACGATATCGCCCGAGTCAATGCGGACGCCGCCAAACTCCAGCGGACCGCGAAAATCGATCACCTTGCCGCGCGGTCCCTGATCCTGGGCGTAGGATCCGTGCGCGAATGAGGGAAAGTCCAGCGCCAGAATGCCATGCGTATCGCGCAGGTAGCCATCGACGACGGCGCCGGCCGCGCCCAGCTTGATCGCTCGCGTACTCATCAGCTCGCCCCAAAGCGCGTAACGCGGCGACGCGCCCGTGCAGACGTAGACCTCGTTCGGCTTGAGGTCGTCCAGCGCCGCCAGCATGAGACCGAAGGGCTGCTGCATGACCGCATTCTCGCTCGATGAGGCGCTTTCTTCAAAGACGTCCGCCTCCAGGACGGTCATCGCCCGGCCAATGACCGCCATGTCCGCGCGCAGGGGCTGAATTTGCGGCGGCAGGAACTGGCGGGTGAAACCGAGCTTGTCCATGATATCGCCGACGACAGCGGTGAACAGCTCGTGCCGCGCCAGTTTGAAAAGCTCTTCATCGTTGCTCCAGGCTAAGGCGTTAATGACAGTCTCCTTCATACATAGTAGACGCGGTCGGCTGGCGGCGTCCGCAAGCCGGGGTGGCGCGCCAAGACGCTCTCGTCGATATCGAAACCCAAGCCGGGCCGCTCGGGCAGCCGAAAGCAACCGTCTTCAATCGGCAGTTTATGCGAGAGGCAGCCATCGCGCCAGGCGACGTCCTTGACCATGACTTCCTGGCGGAAGAAGTTGGGCGCGGTCGCCATCACATGCGCCGAGGCGATCGTCGAGAGTGGACCGTTGGGGTTGTGCGGCGCGATCGGCACGTTGTAGGCTTCGGCCAGAGTCGCGATCTTGCGCATCTCGCTGATGCCGCCGCAGCGCGTGATATCCGGCATGAGGATATCGGCGGCGCCCGCGTCCAGCACGCGCTTCGCCATGAAACGCGAATGCAGCCGTTCGCCAACGCAGACCGGCAGCGCGATCTGGCGGCGAATATCGGCGATCGCCTCGGGAAACTCCGGCAGGGCCGGCTCTTCATACCACATGCAGTTGATGCCCAGCGCGGCGATGCGATGCGCCATCTCCACAGCCGTCGGCCCGTTGAGAAAGGCGTGAGTTTCAATCGCGATGGGGATTTGCGGACCGACCACCTCCGCCACCGCCGCGACCAAATCAAGCGCCAGCTGTTTCTGCTCCGCGCTCAGCTGATTGGTATCGCTGAGGTCGTCGCCGTAGCCGTAATGCACATGGGCGAAGGGGTCGAACTTCAGGGCGCTGAAGCCGGCCGCGACGGTCTCGCGCGCCTGCAGGGCATAACTTTCGGGCGAATGATCGCCATCGATGAACCAGTAGTTGGCGTAGAGTTGGATGCGCTCGCGATACTTGCCGCCGAGCAATTCGTAGACTGGCGCCCCGAGCGCTTTGCCTTTGATATCCCAGAGGGCGATGTCGATGGCGCTGATGGCGGAAAGCAGCGGACCCGCCTGCCCCAGCCAGTGCATATCGCGGTAGAGCTTCGTCCAGATGAAGTCGATGCGGCGCGCGTCCAGGCCCAGGACAATCCGCCCGACATGCTGGCAAGCGGCTTCGATCAAGGGCGAGCCAGGCCAGTTGGTCGCCTCGCCCCAGCCATGGATGCCGGCCTCCGTCTCGACCTTGACCAAGATCCAGTTGTACTTGATGCCCTCGACCAGAAAGGTCTTCACCGCGCTAATCTTCATGTGTTTGCCTCAAATGTGATCGGCAGCGATTTCAAGCCGCGAAACAAGGCGCTGTTCCATTCCAACTCGTCATGCGCCAGTTGGATTTTCCGCAGCTTACGCAGCAGCCCGCGGATGGCGACCGGCGCCTCCAGCCGAGCCAGGGGCGCCCCCACGCAGAAATGCGGTCCATAACCAAACGCCAGATGCTTATTGGGCGAGCGCGTGATATCGAGCGTTTCGGGCGCGGCGAACTGGGCTGGATCGCGGTTGGCCGCGCCCAGGAACTGCATAATCAGCTGCCCTTTTTTGATCTGCCGCCCGCCAATTTCCAGGTCGCGGGTGGCGATGCGCCGATTCCGCTGGAAGGGGCCTTCATAGCGCAGAAACTCTTCGGTCGCCGATGCGTCCAGCGCGGGATCCTCGCGCAGCCGCCGCATTTGATCGCGATTCCGCAGCAAGGCGTATAAGCCGTTGGCGATGAGATAGGTGGTCGTCTCGTGCCCGCCGATCAGGATGGTCACGCAGCTGGACACCATCTCCTCTTCCGTGAGCTTCTCGCCTTCCAGCTCCGCCAGCACCAGCGCCGTTATCAGATCATCGGCCGGCGCGAGCCGCCGTTTCGCATAGATATCGCGGAAGTAAGCCTGCATTGCCAAGAGCGCGTCTTGCGATTTCAACAGCACCTCAGGCGTCGGTTTCGGCGTCGCCATAAAAGCGACAATTTCGCCCGACCAGGCTTTGAACTTGGCATGGTCTTCCACCGGAATACCCATCATTTCGGCGATCACGGTGACCGGCAGCGGATACGAGAAATCCCAGATCACATCCATCTCGCCGCGGTTGATATGCTCGTCGATGAGCCGCTCGACGATGTCTTCGATATAAACCCGCATCTTGCGGATGGCGCGCGGGGTGAAAGCCAGGTGAACCAGCTTGCGCATCCGCGTATGATCGGGCGGGTCGACGTTGATCAGCCCTTGCGAATAGTGACGGATCAGGGGCGCGGCCTCCGTCCGCAGCGGCGCCGGCAAATCCATCGAGGCGGTCAGCCGCCCCAGACTGGTGAACGACTTGTAATCCTGCAGCGTCCAGGCGATGTCATCATAGCGCGTCAGCATCCAGCAGCCCCAAGCCTCGCTCCAGTAGACCGGCGCTGCCTCGCGCATTTGGCGATACACCGGGTAGGGATTCTGATTGAAGGCCTCGGCGTTCAGGGCGCGGTCAAACTGGCTCACGGCGCGCTTCCTTTTGGACTATGACAAGCCTGAGCGAAAATTGCCGATCACTTCGGAGGTTCGCAGCGCGCGATCGTAAATCCGCAGCTGCCGCAACGCCGGCCCGATGTCGACGCGCTGGACATCGGCTGCGGCCGGCGCGTGGTCTATTGTGTCGGCGCTGCCCGGCGCGATGATGGGGTTCTTGTCGGCGCTGTTGACGTGGCGCAAAGCCGGGCTGAAGCGGCCCCAGCCAAACTGCCGAAATTCGCCGCCATCGCAGACGACGCCATCGATTACGAAGGTGATGATCTTGGAACCGCCATCGACCACAGCCGCCAGGTGGTGCCGCTCGCCCGCCCGCAGCATATCGGGATCGCAATCCCAGCGGCATTCGCAGCGCCCGTCATTCAGTACGATTTCCACGGTGGCTCGCGCAGTCGTCCGCAAGGCCCAGCCCTGCCCGGTCGGCGAGCGCGCGTCGAGCAGCGTTTGACCGCCGGCCAGATCATCCAGCCGCAGCCAGGCTTCGACCGTGAAACCGGCGCGCAGGTCCTTCGTCCCGTAATCCGGCCGCTGATGATCGCGGATCAAGAACGCTGGCAGCGGCGGCATCGTGAGGGAATCGCCCGCCGAAGCTTCGTCTTGCCACTCGACCAAGCAGTTTTCCCTGGTCAGTTCGCCATCGCCTTCCAGCTGATTCCACAGCCCTTCGAGCAGTTGCGGGTCAAGCTCGTGAACGCGCGCTACGTCCTTCTGCGTCTCCAGCAGATACGTTTGGCCGTCTTCTTCGATTAGATCGGGATAGCTCATGCGGATATAACTGTCATCGTCGTAGAGCGCGATTTCCGGCTGCGACCAGCGAATGACGAGTCCCTCGTCGCTCTCCGCCTCGACGCCGCCGCAGAGCCAGACCGGGTTGCGATCTTCATACCAATTGCCGCCATGATTGTGAAACCAGTAAAGATACTTGCCATTCGCGCATTTCCAGACGAAATTGGCGGCGCGCGGATGCTTGATCAAGCGGCCATCGGCGTAACGCATATAGGCCGGCTCGGTCCATGTATGCCCGCCATCGCGGCTGTACGCATTGGCTGGATGCCCGTCGATGGTGCGGTAGACGCTGTAGAAAGACCCGTCGCTTAACACAACATAACTGTGTTCTTCGGCGATGGGCCCGCCAGCGGGCGGCGTTCTCAAGCCGGCGTCGCCATCGGGCAGGGTTTCCCAGCTGATTTTCGCTGGATCAGCCTCGGTCAAGATATTGGCGCTGCGCAGCAGGACGCCTTCCGAGCGCGTGAAGAAGCCATGCCCCAAGCCGCCGACCTTGTGCAGCGACACATAAGCCGCGCCCGCGTGAATGAAGGGCTTGCCCACATTCCAGAAATAGCGAACCTCGCCGCCATAGGGATTCTCGCGGTCGATTTCCATCTCGCGCGCCGGCACGTTGAACCGTTCCGCCGACCACGCGCGTCCATGATCGTCGCTGTATTTGAAGACGAAATACCCCTGCGAATCAACGCGGAAACACTTGCCGTCCTTGTAGGGCGGGTCATCGGCGATGACGTGGCGGCGGTCGTCCGTGTTGTGATTATAAAAGAGATAAATCCGCCCGCTTGGCGTCTTCAGCGGCACGGCATAAGACGCTTCGGGTCCATCGGCGGGCTCGACATCCACCGGCGCCGACCAGGTCTGCCCTTTGTCCAGGCTGCGCGTCGCGATGATATGCTGCCCGGACGCGCCTTCGACGCCGCCCCCGGTCGTGATCGTGCAGAGCCAGGCGCCATCATCGGTCTTTACGACATAAGGCTGGTCGCTGTAGCGCTCGGTCGGGATTTCGCAGCCGGCGGCGATGTGTCGATTATCAGGCATCACAAAACCTCAATTCTCAAGCCCCGCCAGTTCCAGGCGCTCGGCGAAGTGACAGGCGGCGCTATGCCCCGGCGCAATCTCATTGAGCGGCGGCGCCTCTTCGCGGCAGATCGCTTCGGCATAAGGGCAGCGCGGATGAAAATAACAGCCACTGGGCGGAGCGGCCGGGTCGGGCAATTCGCCTTCGACTCCACCGGTCGACGGCAAGGGACGATCGGGGTCGGGGCGCGGGATGGCGGAGAGCAGCGCTTCGGTATAAGGGTGGCGCGGGCGGGCGAATAGGGCTTGCGTCGGCGCCTGCTCCACCAGCTTGCCTACGTACATCACCGCCACATCATCCGAAACATGCTCGACCACGCTCAAATCGTGCGCGATGAAGAGATAAGTCAGATTGAACTCTTCCTGCAAGTCTTTCAGCAAATTCAGAATCTGCGCCTGCACCGAGACGTCCAGCGCCGAGACCGCCTCGTCGCAGACGATCAGCTGCGGATTGATGCTCAGCGCCCGCGCGATGCCAATCCGCTGCCGCTGGCCGCCGCTGAAGGCATGGGGAAAGCGCTTCATATACCGCACATCCAGGCCCACCAGCTCCAGCGAGCGGCGCACGCGGTCTTCAAGCGCCTTGCCCGCAGCCATCCGGTTGATGCGCAGGGGCTCGCTGACGATATCGAAGACGGTCTTGCGCGGGTCCAGGCTGGAATAGGGGTCCTGGAAGATCATCTGCATGTGCTTGCGGAACTCGCGCATTTCTCGCCGGCTCAACCGCGCCAGGTCGGTGGTCGCGCCATCGTGATGAAACAGGATCTCGCCGGCGGTCAGGTCAATCGCGCGCAAGACGCAGCGCCCCAGCGTCGTCTTGCCCGAGCCCGATTCGCCGACCAAGCCCAGCGTCCGCCCCTTGCTGATGCTCAGGCTCACATGATCAACGGCTTTAACATGCCCGACGACGCGCTTCAGCAGCCCTTTTTCGATGGGAAAGTACTTCTTCAGCCCGCGCACTTCCAGCAGCTTGGCGTCGCTCATCCCCTGCCACCTCGTAGCGCGTCGACCGCGACTGGGGGCCGCATGCGCGTCGAATTATGGGCCGGGTCGCAATCGCGCAGCCAGTCGTCGCTGATGTACTTGCCCAGCAGGTAATGCTTGCGATCGGGATAAAACAGGATGCGCTCCTCGCCGTCGTCTACCAGGCTGGGATAAGGCGCCACCTGCGTGCCGCCAGTATGGGGCAGCAGCACGCCATTGGACGTGGCGAAGATCTTCGGCGGGCCAAAACGCAGCGGATGATCCTTTTCGCCCGGGATCTCGCGCCCGACCGTCAGCCAGACCGGATAGCGATTATGTTTCGAATCCACCGGCGATTTGCCGCCATTGGCCGTGCCGTCATTGTTGTAGAAGAGCAGCAGATAGCGCCCGTCATGCAGGCGATACAAGGGGCTCGGCGCCATGGGATTCAAAACGGGATTGCCGCCCGGCTCGTAGCGCAGAACGCGCGGCTCGTCCCAGGAGCGCCCGTCATCATCCGAAAGCGCGAAATAATTGACGCCGCGGAGCGTGCGGAAGACGCAGATCAGCCGCCCGCCCGAGAGCGCCTGCACCGTCGGCTCCTGGGCGACGCTGACGCCGGGTCTATACGGATTCTCCACTTGCAAGGCATGCGGCGCTTTGGGCCACGTGCTGACGACCAGCTTGCCCAGGTCGCGCTCAGTCAGGATATTCTCGAAGCGCAAAAAACAGATCTCCGACCAGTGCTCGAGCAAGTTCAAGCCGAGCTTGACGGCAGGATCGTAAGTGTTGCTCGCCCAGCGCGTGAATGGCGCCAGAACCTGCCCTTCCGGCGTGACGAAGATGTTCTGATACACAATCCAATTCGGCGGCACGCCAGGATCGGGGTGGCTGATGGCGCTCGGCGCAATCGGAAAATCGGTGAAAGCGGCGCTCCAGGTCTCGCCATCGTCATCGGAGAAGCGACAGCGCACTTGCCCGGTCGTATCCTCGCGCGCGTCGTCAACGCCGACGTTCTTGTTGTAAATGTAATAAACGCGATGCCCGCCATCCGCCAGCAGATCCGGCGCCACAATCGGGAAGCCCCAGCTTGCAAGGCCAGTCCCCTCGGCGTCGCCCGGCTGCGGCCCGTCGATCGCATTTGGCGGCGACCAGCTCGCCCCGCGATCGGTTGAGCGGCTGCAGACCACGCGCTGATCGCCGGCGTTCTCAAAGGTCGATTGCGTCCAGAAACCCAGGAAACTTCCCGGCGGCGTCTTGACCACCAGAAAGTGCTGATTGCAGGCGCCCACGCCCGCGAAGGCCTCGGGCACATACGCCAGCAGATCGGGCTCGGTGCGTTCCCATTCGTTTTCAAGGGTGAGATCGTTCACAAGTCTCGACTCCGAATATCGGTGATTTTCAACGGCGGGCGTTACAGCGTAACGCCCCTACAGCTTTGTCCTTCAGTGGTGAATCTATTCATACAGCGCGCAGCTGACGCTGTGCCCGGGCGCGACCGAGACCGCCGGCGGCATCCGCGCGTCGCATTTGCCCTGGATGAATTCGCCGCAGCGATTGGCGAAGGGGCAGGCATCGGGCGGGTCGAGCGGCACCGGCACCGTCCCCTTGATCGTCGCCAGGTGTTTGCCCTCGGTCGCCCCGAATTTCGGAATCGAACGGATCAAGCCCCGCGTATACGGATGCTTCGGGTCTTTGAAGATCTGGCGCGCCGACCCGTATTCGACGATCTTGCCCAGATACATGACGGCGACATCATCAGCCATCGCCGCGATGACGCCCAGGTCGTGCGTGATGAACATGATCGCCATGCCGTTATCGCGCTGCAGGCCTTTCATCAAGCGCAGGATCTGCGACTGGATGGTGACGTCCAGCGCCGTGGTCGGCTCGTCGGCGATCAGCAGGCGCGGGTTCAGCGCGATCGCCATCGCGATCATGCCGCGCTGCCGCATCCCGCCCGAGAGTTGAAACGAGTATTCGTCGATTCGCCGCTCTGGCGCCGGTATCCCGACCTCGTCCAGCAGCGATATGACCCGCTCGCGCGCCGCCCGCTTGTCCCTCTCGCCATGGACGAAGAGCGCCTCCATGATCTGATTGCCGACCGTGTGCACCGGCGAAAAAGCGGTCATCGGCTCCTGGAAGATCATCGCGATCTCGCGGCCGCGCAGGTCGCGCATTTCATCGCCGTCTTCGTCCAGCTGCGCGATATCCACCACGCCCGAATCGCGATGAAGGCGGATCTGCCCGCTGATCCGGCTGTTCCGCTTCGGCGTGATGCGCATGATCGATTGCGCCGTCACGCTCTTGCCGCAGCCGGATTCGCCAACGATGCCCAGGGTGCGATTCTTGCGTATGCTGAACGAGACGCCGTTGACGGCTTTGATCGTGCCTTCTTCCAGCTCGAAATAGGTATGCAGGTCTCGCACCTCGAGCACGACATCGGACATGCTACAGTTCCTTGAACGGGTCGGCGGCGTCGCGCAAGCCGTCGCCAACGAAGTTGAAGAGCAGGACAGTCGCGATCACCGCCAGCGCCGGCGTCAGCAGCCAGGGATACAACGCGATATTGGAGATATTCTGCGCGCCCTCGAGCAAGGTGCCCCAGCTGACGGCTGGCGGACGAATGCCCAGCCCGAGGAAGCTCAGCGCGGTCTCGCCCAGGATCATGCCCGGTATCGCAATCGTTATGTTGACAATGAGGAAGCTGATATACCCGGGCAGCAGATGATCGTAGATGATGCGCAAATCGCCCGCGCCGGCGATCTTGGCCGCCATGATGTAATCCTGCTCGCGCATTTCCAGCAGTTTCGCCCGCACCGCCCGCGCCAGCCCGGTCCAGGTCATCGTCGACAAGATGAGCGTGATGGCGAAGTAGGTGCGGGTGACGGGCCAGTCAATCGGCACAATCGCCGCCAGCGCGATCCACAGCGGAATCTGCGGGATGGCGCTGAGGATCTCGGTGACGCGCATGATCAGGATATCGACCAGACCGCCATAATAGCCGGAGACGCCGCCCAGGGTCGCGCCCAGGAAAAAGCTCAGAAAGACGCCGACCAAGCCGATCGTCAAGCTGATGCGGCTGGCGGCCAGAATCCGCGAGAAGACATCGCGCCCCAGCTGATCCGAGCCCAGCAGGAAGACCTTGCCCTCGCCGGCGTCGAAGAAGCGCAGATCCGACTCGAACCTGCCCCAAAAGCGGTAAGGCTCCCCGCGCGTGAAAAAGCGGATGCGATGAATCGTATCCGTATCTTCGGTATAAACCCGCTCGAAGGTATCGAGGTTGAGCTCGTAATCGAGCCCATAGACGAAGGGGCCGATGAAATTGCCGTCGGCGTCAAAGAAGCGAATCGGGGTTGGCGGCGTGTTGACGTAACCCTGATGCTGCGTCACTTCGCGGTAGGGCGTCCAGAATTCATAGGTGAAAGCCAGGAAATACATGACGACGAGCAGCGCCGCCGAAATCAGCGCCAGGCGATGTTTCTTGAAGCGCCGCCAGATCAGCTGCTGCTGCGAGGCGATGTAAAAGCGCTCTTCCGCCGCCGAGATCGCGCCCGCCGAAGCCATCACGCCACGCCTTTTTCCATGCGGATGCGCGGGTCATAGAGCGACAGGATGATATCGCCGAGGATCACGCCGATCACCGCCAGAATGCTTTGGATCATCAGAATGCTGGTCGCCAGCTCCAAATCCTCCGCCAGCAGCGCGCTGAATAGCAGCGGTCCCAAGGTCGGCAGGTTCAGGACGATGGCGACGATCGTCTGCCCGGAGATGAGACGCGGCAGGATATAGCCGATCGAGTTCACGACCGGGTTCAGCGCCAGCCGCACCGGATACTTGAAAAGCAGCTGCCGATAACGCAAGCCCTTCGCTCGCGCCGTGATCACGTACTGCTGCCCCAATTCGTCGAGCAGCGTCGCCCGCATGGTGCGGATCGTGCCGGCCGTCTGCGCCGTTACGATGACGATGATCGGGATCCACAGATGATTGATCAGGTCCAGCGCCTTCGCCAGCGACCAGGGCTGCTCTTCCACACCGGGCGAAAACAGACCGCCGATGCTAAGACCGAAGAATTTGTGAAAGAGAAAGAGCAGAATCAGCGCCAGCAAGAAATTCGGCGTCGCCAAGCCGATGAAGCCGACGAAGGTCCAGAAATAATCGCCCAGGCTGTACTGATGCGTCGCGCTGTAGATGCCGATCGGGACGGCGAGCGCATAAGTCGCGACCAGCGAGATGACCGACAGCATCACGGTCGCCGCAATCCGCTCGTTGATGAGCTTTTCCACGGGGATGCCCAGCATGGAATGCCCCATGTCGCCGCGGACGAACTGCGACGCCCAGATGAAGTATTGGACGAAAACCGGCTTGTCGAGGCCATACTGCGCGCGCAGAGCCGCTTCGTCCTCTTCGGTAATGATGTCGCCCTGGGCCTGGCGGGCGTTGACGATGCGGTCGACGGCGTCGCCCCGCGGCAGCTGCACGATCATGAAGATCAGGAAGCTGATCGCCATCAGCACGAGAAAGGCGTAAACGAGGCGCTGGAAGAGGTACTTGCTGAAGCTCATAGGCCTGTAGTTTGCGGGCGACTAGTTAGGTCGCCCCTGTTTACGTTGCCAGCCGCCAACCACATTCCCCAGCCCCGCTAGAATTGCGCCTGTAGGGGCTTGCCTTGGCAAGCCCGCAACGGCAGCCAAGCCCACCCCCGGCCCCCTCCCCGACGAGTCAGGGAGGGGGAGTTTCATCCGGCGGCAAGGTATTTTGCGTGGGCGGCGGCATTGTCGGCCGGGTGTCTACGGCGTATTGTTTGACGGGCGTTACAGCGTAGCGCCCCTCCAGCGATTCGAGTAGCGCAACGCCCTCGCGTCATCGGCTGGCTTGGAGGCTAGCCCTCGTCGATGTACCACTGCTCGACGTGGAAGGGCGCGTAGAAGTTGGTGTCCGAGCCCCAGAAGAGGTTCTCGGTCGGCACGTTGCGCAGGCGGTTCGAGTAAATGACCGGCTGCGGCGTCAAACCGACGGACGGGATGATCGGCAGGCTCTCGCCCCAATAGCTGAAGTATTGGGCGCCCAGCTCGGCCGCTTCCGCCGAATCGCTGGGATATTGGCTGAACTCGTCCCACAAGGTGTTGAGGTCTTTGATCTCCTGCGGCGGCTCGATGCCAGAGGCGCCCGCGGACGAGATCCAGGTCGTCCAGCCATGCGCCCAGAAGTGACGCGCCGGGTCGTTGACCGCGAAATGATCCGGCGTGCCGCGCCCGAAGAGCGTCGCCCGGCCGATATGCCACATCACCGTCATGACTTCGCCGCTGGTGTAGAGGTCAAAGATCAGATCCGGCGAGGCCCCCTGGCAGATGAGCTCGACGCCGATATCGACGTAATCGCTGGCCATCATCTCGCAGCCCGGCTGATGATCGACCAAGCCGTGGGCGATAATCGCCACGCGCCGGCCATCTTCCAGCAAACGGAAACCGGCGTCGTCGCGCTCGCTCAAGCCCAAGCCATCGAGCATGGCGTTGGCTTTATCCGGATGGTATTCGATCTTCTCGCTGAACCAGGCGTCGTCGAACCAGGGCAGGGTCTTCAGCGGCGTGGCCGGATGCGGCGCGGCCAGCCCGAAGAAGAGCACGTCGTTCATCTCGTCGCGGTCGATCCCCATCGACAGCGCCACGCGGAAATCGGCATTCTGGAAGAGCGCGCGGAAGGCGTCATCGGGGTAATTCTGATTGGGGAAGAGCGAGAATTCCGATGGCCGCAGCGACTGGGCGATGTGAGTCGTGTAGCCGCCATTTTCTTCTTCAGCGCGGTAGAGCCGCAAGTCAGTCGGGCGGGTATAACGCGCGCCAAAATCGAGCTCGCCGGCCGAAAGGCGCAGGGCGTAAATGTCCATATCGCCCGCCAGCGACACTTCGATATTGTCCATATAGGGCAGCTGATTGCCGGCTTCGTCCACCTGATGGAAGTAAGGGTTGCGCTCCAGCAGCACGCGGTCGCTCTCGATGATGACCGGCGTCCAGCTGTCCATATAGGGGCGGTCGAGCGGCTGCGCCGACAGGTTGTAGCCTTGGGCGCGCTTGCTGTTGACCAGGTCGACCCACGATTCCAAACCGGCTTCTTCGGCCAGGGCCTGGGCGTTTTCGCTGTATTTGGCGTGATACTGCTTCAGCCAATGCGAGGGACCGTAGAGGCTGTTATCGCTGGAGAAGTGGGTGCGCCCGAAGCTGTCCATGGCGATGGGATAGGGAATCGCCCAAGTGTAGCTGAACGTGGTGTCGTCGATGACTTCGAATTTCGCGACCTCTCCGCCGGCGCGCCAGAAGCCGCCGGGACCGTTTGGCGCGATATCCGGGTCGTTCATGATGTCTTCCCAATGCCAGCGGAAGTCTTCGGTGTTGAAGTCGTCGCCGTCCGACCATTTCAGCCCGTCGCGCAGCGTGATCGTCAGCGTGCGATTCTCGTTCGACCATTCCCAGCTCTCAGCCAAATCGGCTTGATAGACGCTTGCGGTGAAGTTGTAGCGGAAGAGCCCGGTATGGCGGATGCGCAGACCTTCGTCCATGCGTTCGCCGATATCGCCAAAGCGCAGCGTCCCGCCATAACTGCCGATGGAATCGACGACCGGGATGACCTTGGGATTGCTCGGCAGGCGCTCCTCGACCGGCGGCAGCTCGCCAGCGGCGACGCGCTCCGCCAGCATCGGCGCTTCTGAATACATCGTATCCTGCCCGAGAACCGGCGCCAGCACGCCGATAACGACGAGCAGACTCATGGCAAGGGTGAAAAGGCGTTTCATATTCATTTGTCTCCTCCTTGAGTAATTGTAAACAACGGATACTGGCTTTCGCTGCCCAAGATTAACGCGTCTGACTAATCCAGTCAATTAGCGCTGGCAAAGAGGCGTATCCAGTTTGGTGGGTTTCGCAACTCGGGCCCCCAACCCCCGGCTCCCAGAACGCGGGAAGGGGAGCTAAAGGCGCGCGGCGTTCTGATTGAGCCGCTATGCTATACTCGCTCGCAAAATAGCCCCGAGGCCGCCCATGACCAACCGGCTCTATTACGGCGACAACCTGGAGATCCTGCGCAGCCGCGAATACTTCCCAGACGAATGCGTCGACCTCATCTACCTCGACCCGCCCTTCAACAGCAACCGCAATTACAATGTGCTCTTCAAATCCGAGAGCGGCGCCGACAGCGAAGCGCAGATCACGGCCTTCGAGGACACCTGGCATTGGGGCGAAACGGCCGAAGCGACTTACGACGACCTCATCGTGAACGCGCCGCACAAGGTCGCCACCGCCATCGAAGCGCTGATGAACCTGATCGAGCGCAACCAGATGATGGCCTACCTGGTGATGATGACGGCGCGCCTGGTCGAACTGCATCGGGTCTTGAAGCCGACCGGGAGCTTGTATCTGCATTGCGATCCGACCGCGAGTCATTATTTGAAGATTGTGCTGGATGCGATTTTCGGGAAGGAAAACCTGCGAACAGAAATTATCTGGAAGCGAACCACCGCTCACAATGACGCTAAACAGGGAGCAAAACAGCCAGGGCGAATCCATGACGTATTATTCTTTTATACGAAAGATGTCTCAGATTGGACTTGGAATCCCGTATACACGCCTTACAGCAATGATTATGTAGACAAGAACTACAGGCACATTGAAGACGAATCAGGCAGGAGATATACACTGAGCGATCTGACTGCCGCCAAGCCCGGTGGCGATACGGAGTACGAATGGCGCGGCGCGAGACCCTACGAAGGACGCTATTGGGCCTACTCCAAAGAAAACATGGAAAAGTTTGAGCGCGACGGCAGACTGCATTACACCAGATCCGGCATCCCGCGTTACAAGCGATACTTGGACGAAATGCCCGGCGTTCACATCCAAAGCATCTGGGAAGACATCACGCCGATAGGATCCAGAGCGGCCGAACGCCTCGGCTACCCCACCCAAAAGCCGGAAGCCCTGCTCGAGCGCATCATCCGCGCCTCGTCCAACGAAGGCGATATCGTGCTCGATCCCTTCTGTGGCTGCGGCACCGCCATCGCCGCGGCGCATAAGCTGGGACGGGGCTGGATCGGCATCGACATTACTCATCTATCAATCGCCCTGCAGAAGTATCGCTTGCAAGACATGTTCGAGTTGGTTCCGGGGCGCGATTACGCGGTCATCGGCGAGCCGGCGACGGTTGAGGGCGCGCGCGAGCTGGCGCGGGATTCCGCCAACGAGGGCCGCTACCAGTTCGAGTGGTGGGCGCTTTCGCTGCTGCGGGCGAAACCAGCGGGCGGGACGGCGGGCAGCAAGAAAGGCAAGAAAGGCGCGGATCAAGGCGTTGACGGCGTCATCAGCTTCTTTGATGAGGACGAGAACGGCAAGAAGAAGCCGCGGACGGTGGTCGTCCAGGTCAAGTCGGGCAAGGTGAATGCCGGGCAGATCCGCGATTTGAAGGGGACGGTCGAGCGTGAGGGGGCGGCGATTGGCGTCTTCATCACGCTGGAGAATCCGACGCAGGCGATGGTCAAGGAGGCGCTGGCGGCTGGCTGGTACGAGTCGCGGACTTGGGGGCGGAAGTATCGGCGGCTGCAGATTGTGACGATTGGGGATTTGTTCGCTGGCGCGGGCGTGGAGATGCCGCCGCAGGTGGGTGGGAGGAAGCGCGCGGCGAGGTGGCAGCCGGGGGGTGGGCAGCGGGAGTTGATTTGATTTGCATGCTGTCTCAACATGCAGCAGCAGGCCTCGCGGCTTGCACGCCGCTGGCATATTGCCTCGTCTGACACTTTAATTCCAGGAATTCCCGAAGCCTAGGCCCGCAAACTAAATAGCATTGGCAGGAACATAACAGGCGACTTCCAACAGACTGGTCAATATGGCCAATACTGTCAACGAATACGCGGACTTCGTTACACGTGCTTTCTCTTTCACAATCTCTGTGTTATGCTTATCTATAGTGCTGTAATTGGCCAAGAGTTCGCGAGGGAACTCCTCCCAGTTTAATTCCCACCAATATCTTATATGGTCCCACTTTGAGTCGATGGGAGAGAGGTGCATTAACTTGGGTTGTAGAACCGAGATCGTCAGGAACGCAACAAGTATATAAAGTAAAGCAAACATCACCAAAACTGCGATCATCCGACCATTCAATGATGACGAATTGAACAGGCTTAGATTGACTGTCACAACGACAGTGGCAACAGCGCTAATCAGAGAGAAGTTATACCGTGCCTTACCTTCCAATGCAGCGTTCACGTCAAGTATCGCCGATACGTTTTTGTCCAAGATACGAAGAATGCTCTGTTGTTGGTCTGTGAAAGAGTTTGTTTCGATGCTCATTTTGTTCACTTGAAAGGTTTGAACTCATGATTGATTCTACACAGGACTCTAACAAACAGAGTAGTGGCAAAAGCAAACTTCCGGAGTCGCCGCCCACCAAGCAGCCACCACCAAAAAAAGTCGACACAGGTGATCCCAAACCTGTTGACCGCAGAATAGCTATACAAAGGCAATAGTTTAGGTCCGCTAGGCGATGATTATCGTGGTATGCCTGCCATACTCCGCTTGAGCGCGTACTGAAACACATATTGCGAAAGGAGCGCCCCACGTGCCCTCCCCAAAGCCCGCTGCCACAGCGACCGTGCCATACCAACCCGAAGAAACCGATCTCGATGAACTCACCGACGCCCAAAAGGAATTCATGGAAGACTTGCGCGTCAGCCTGATACAAATGAAAAATGGCGATGTGATGCCCGCCCTTGAGGCTTTGCGCGAGATCGAACGTGAGATCGAACTGGAAGAAAATGGAAGTCGTCCTGACGCCTAAGTTCCGATCCACAGTCAAGAAGTTACGACGCCGCTATCGCAATGTCACACAAGACTTTAAGGGCTTACTTTGTCCTAGAGTTGCGGGATGGCGCTACACCCGGCGACAGAGTTCAGGGTGTGGGCGGAGCCGAAGTCTATAAGGTGCGATTGCAAAAAACATCGGCCCGTCTGAGCAAACGCGATGGCTTTCGCGTTGTGTATCATGTTGGCGAAATGGCAATCACCTTGCTCGTGATTTGTCAAAAACCGCGTTGCGCCGATGTCCAGCCCGTGCGAATCCGCCAGTTGATGACTGAACCACATCTGATCTAGCTGCTCTGCCCCCTCCGCGCTTCTTTGGTGAAATTCAGTCCCCCTCGCGCCGCCCCGCTCAAGCCGCATACATTCCCTTGGCTTCCGCGAACAGCCGCTTCAAGCCTGCCAGCAGCGCTCGCCCATCGCCGCCCTGCATCAGATAATCGCGAATTGGCGCGCCGGCCTCGTCCTGAAAATGCAGGTAGCCGGGGAAACGCGGACGCAAATAGGCGCGGTCCAAAGCTGGCAAGGTATTGCGGAAATAATCGTTCGAGCGGCGGTTGACCTCGTCATCCTCCCAGGCCACGCGATGCCCGGGCTGGCCGCCGTTTTCGAAGAAGAGCGTGCGCTGGATTTCCGCGCCCGCGGTGAACATGGCGTAATCGCGCGCGACTTCGGGCGCCTGGCAGCGGCTGGAGATCGCCAGGCCCGTGCCGCCGAGCGTCGACTGGCAGCGCCCATGCCCGTCCATTTCGACCATGTCGTCGAAGGTCAGCAGATTCTCCGAGTAACCGGCGCGCGAATAATTGGAATAGCCATAAGCGAAAGGGCAGTAGACAAACTCGTCGCGCCGCGACAGCGCTTCATAGACGGCGATGGGGTTCATATCGAAGATCGCGCGCGGGCAATGGCTCGCCAGCTCGCGCAGTTGGTCAAAGGCGTTCAGGCTCATCTCGTCCGAGACTGCCCACTCATCGTCAACGAAGGGCGGCTGCCCCTGCGTGGCGCAGAGCATGTACCAGTTCATCAAGGTGTCGATGGGAATGCCGGGCATGACGACCCGCCCCTGCCGCGCCAAATCCAGCAGGTCGCCCCAGGTTTGCGGCGGCGCCAGGTCGTAGCGTTCCAGCAAATCCGCGCGATAAGAAGCGACCGGCGTCGCCGCGTCGATCGCCAGCGCGCATTGACCGCCGTCGAAAATGTAACTGGCGTGCGACTGGCCGACGGAGTTCTCGGCTTGATCGCGCATGAAATCAGCCGGAACAAGGTCTTGCAGCGCCAGCAAAACCTGGCTGTGCGCGGCGAAACCGGCCCAGGGATGGTCAATGACGAGAAGGTCGTATCGCTCGGCAAGGCCCTCGATCGGCGCGTCGGCGAAGGCTTGCAGCGAACGTTTCTCCCAGATGATTTCGACCTCCGGGCGCGCCTCGCAGAAGCGCTGCGCGGTCGCCACGACCGAGACGAAACCGCGTGAATGATTCCAGGTGATGCCGCGCAATACGGTCGCCGCTGTCATGCCCCGCTCCTCTGCCGCGCTTCCAGGTTCGCGCCGCGCTATTTTCGCATTTTGCTTGCAAAAACCCATTTTGTCCGCAAAATATAGTGAGCGCGCGCGCGCTTGTCAATCGGAGCGCCAGCGCCTGCCAGCTCAAATAGCGTCCGGGGACTCACCATGATCAAGACGAGCTATTTTGAAGATTACGAGATCGGCTCGAGCCGCGAGACCTTTGGGCGGACGATCACCGAAGCCGATATCGTGCTGCACGCGGGCCAGACCGGCGACTTCTTCCCCCATCACATGGATGCCGAATGGGTCAAGACCCAGGAGTTCAAGGAGCGCATCGCCCATGGCACGCTGATTCTGAGCGTCGCCATCGGCATGACCGCCAACGAGATCAATCCCGTCGCCTTTTCTTATGGCTACGACCGCATCCGCTTCATCCGCCCGGTTTACATCGGCGACACCATCACCGTCAAAGCCACGATCAGCGAAAAACGCGATTATCCCAAGCGCGCCGATCACGGCTATGTCATCGAGCAGGTCGAGGTCTTCAACCAGCACGGGAAGATCGTGCTCGCCTGCCAGCACCTCTATCTCGTTCAGCGCGCGGAAGCCAAGTAGACACTCGGCCGACGATGCCACCGCCCACGCAAAATACTTTTCGCTCCGCTGTATCTGACTCCCCGTGCCTGGCTCGCTCGGGCAAGGGGCCGGGGGATGGGGTGAAATCTGCCCGCAGCGTAAATAGGAACCATTCTGCGAGTCGCCGTCCCGATTGACAATCTGCCCGCCAACGCCGCGCTTCGGGCGAGGTGACCGCGGCTTTGCTGCGCTGCGCCCGCCAGATCAACGAGCGCGCCGGCTTAAGCGAATCGGCTCGGCAGCACGTTCATGCGGCCCTTTCTTTCGCCGGCTAAACCTACGAGGACAAAATCACATGCGCGCCAATGACATCCGCCAAAGGGCGACCCTCCCGGCCAGTCCCCGGCCCATCGTCAGCATCGGCTTGGGCGGGATCGTCCACGACGCCCACTACCCCGCCTACAAAATAGCCGGCTTCGAGGTCGTCGGCGGCTTTGATGTAGATGTGGAGCGCGCCCGCATGATGCGCGAGAAGTTCGCCATTCCGCGGCTTTACGATTCGCTGTCGCAGGCGATCGAGGCGGCGCCCGATGATGCCGTTTTCGATATCGCCGTGCCCGGCGGCGCCATCGTCGATATCCTGCGCGAGATCCCGCCGGGGCGCGCGGCGCTCATCCAAAAGCCGATGGGCGAAGACCTCGCTGCCGCCCGCGAGATCCTCAGCGTCTGCCGCGACCGCGAGTTGACGGCCGCCATCAACTTTCAACTGCGCTACGCCCCCTTCATCATCGCCGCCCGCGACATGATCGAACGCGGCTTAATCGGCGAGCTCTATGACATGGAGTTCCGCGTCCAGTGCGACACGCCTTGGCATCTTTGGGGCTTCCTCGCCCCCCTGCCCCGCGTCGAGATCCTTTATCACAGCATTCACTATATTGATCTCGCGCGCTCCTTCTGCGGCACGCCGGCAAGCGTCTACGCCAAGACGATGAGCCACCCGATCGCGGCTGAGCTGCGCGGCGGCGTCCGCTCGATGGTCATCATGGACTACGGCGAGAATCCGCGCGTCAACGTGATGACCAACCACAGCCATGCCTACGGCGCGGAAAAACAGCAATCCTACGTCAAATTCGAAGGCAGCAAAGGCGCGATTCAGATCCGCGCCGGGCTGAATATGAATTACCCCGATGGCGTGCCCGACCGCTTTGAATACGTGCTGCTTGAAGACGCAGATACACGCTGGCGCACCCTGGACGTAAAAGGATCCTGGTTCCCCGAAGCCTTCATCGGCACGATGGCGAGCTTGATGCGCTACGTCAACGGCGAGACTTCCAGCCTGCCGACTTCGGTCGAGGACGCGATTCTGACGATGGCGACGGTGGAAGCGGCTTACCAATCCAGCGAGCGCGGGGGCGCGCCACTGCCTCAACTGTGAGCGGCAGTTTGCTATTGGCGCCAGCATAGGCTATGATTCATTTGTGGCTAGCGAAGGATCCTCTATGAATTTGGACACCACACTCTCTCTGGACGTTGTGGTCGCGGTTATTGCCATATTTGTCGCAGTTTGGCAGCTCAATCGCGATATTGACCGCAAGATATCGGGGTTAGGTTCGGAATTGAGACAGGAAAGCACGAACCTGCGCAATGAAATAAAAGGCGATATCGAAAAATTGCGCAGCGAACTCAAGTCCGACAATGACAAAATACGCGCGGAACTCAAAGCCGACAGCGACCTTCTGCGCACCGAACTTAAAGCCGACAGCGACCTTCTGCGCACCGAACTTAGAGCCGACAACGACAAATTGCGTGCCGAACTTAAAGCCGACAACGACAAATTGCGTGCCGAACTCAAAGCGGACAACGACAAATTGCGTGCCGAACTCAAAGCGGACATATCAGAGCTGCGGAAGGATGTCAAGGCGCTTGACGAAAAGCTCGACGACAGTAACCAGCGCATTGCCCGGCTTGAGGGAGTTATCTTGTCGCGAGAGGGCTTGATTGGGGCAATAACAGAACCTGACGCGATCGACTAAGAGAACCCCATTACAGATTCAGCCCGTAGAAGGCATTGCCTGTCCCGCCCAGGATGGCGCCGCGTTCCGCATCCGACAGATCCGCCAGGCATTTATTCGTCTCGTCCCAGACCTTGGCGTAATCGCCGGCCAGCACGGCCACGGGCCAGTCGCTGCCGAACATCAAGCGGTTGGCGCCAAACTGCTCCAGGGCGTAATCCACCAGCGGCTTGACGTCTTCATAGGTCCAGTTCTCAAAATCCGGCGTCACCGTGTTCAAGCCCGAGACTTTGGCGTAGACGTTGGGGCTTTCGGCGGCGGCCGCCAGCTGCTCGCGCCAGACCGCCCGGTCGTCATCGCCCAGCGGCGGCTTGGCCAGGTGATCGATCACCATCTTCAGATCGGGCGCTTTTTCGGCGAGCGTCGGCACATGCCCCAGGTGGTTGGGGAAGACCGCCACCACGTCAAAGGTCAGGCCGCGCTCCGCCAATAGCTGCAAGCCTTCGACCACTTGCGTCTGCAAGACCCAGTCGGGATTCGTCTCTTCGTGAATCAAATGCCGCATGCCTTTGAAATAGGGATTCTGGCTATACTCATCGAGTTTCCTGGCGGCTTCGGCCGGGTCGTGCAGGGGGACCCAGCCAACCACGCCCGCCACCCAGTCATAGGCTTCCGCGATCGCCAGCATCGAATCGGTGTCGGCGTAAGAATCCATCGCCTGCACAATCACCGTCTTATCCACGCCCGAAGCGGCCAGCTGCGGCGCCAGCTCGTCGGCGTCGAAATTCCGATAGATGGGTCCATAAGCCGGAACCAGCCAAGGATAGGCGACTTCATCCAGATTCCAGAAATGCTGATGCGTATCAACCGTGACCATTTCCGCCTCCCAAAGGCTGCCGACCCCGCCCGCTCGTCCATTTGACAGATTCCAAATTGCTGTCTATATTTTACGGACAAAAAGGGCTTTTGCAAGCAAAATGAGGGCTTGCCAGACCAGCCACGCGGCGCCGTCGTTGGCGCGCCGGAAGCAAGCGAGGAGAGTGAGGCGACGATGAGACCACTGGAAGGGTTGCTGGTGCTGGACTTCAGCATCTTTCTGTCGGGACCGTCAGCGGCTTTGCGCCTCGCCGATCTGGGCGCGCGCGTCATTAAGGTGGAGCGGCCCGATGGCGGCGATCTCTGTCGCCAGCTCTACATTTCCGAATTGGAGCTTGATGGCGAGAGCACCCTCTTTCATTCGATCAATCGCAACAAGGAAAGCTTCGCCGCCAATCTCAAAGACCCGCTCGATCTCGACCGGGCGAAGGCGCTGATCAAACGCGCCGACGTCATCATTCAGAACTTTCGTCCTGGCGTGATGGCGAGGCTGGGCCTGGATTATGAATCGGTTCGCGCCCTCAATCCCGGCATCGTCTATGGCGAGATCACCGGCTATGGCAACGAAGGACCCTGGGTGTACAAGCCCGGTCAAGACCTGCTGCTGCAGTCGATTTCCGGGTTGCTCTGGCTGAATGGCGATGCCGATCGTCCGCCGACGCCCTTCGGCCTGGCTGTGGTCGACCTCTTCGCCGGCGCGCATTTGGTCCAAGGCATTCTCGCTTGCCTTGTGCGCCGGGGCATAACGGGAGAGGGCGGGTTGGTGCAGGTCAGCCTGCTCGAATCGATCCTGGATTTCCAGTTTGAAGTGCTGACGACGCACCTCAACGATGGCGGCAAGCTGCCCCAGCGCAGCGCCATCAACAACGCCCACGCCTATCTGGCGGCGCCTTATGGCATTTACGCGACGGCTGACGGCTTCCTCGCGCTGGCGATGGGGTCGATTCCCGTCTTGGGCGAGCTGCTGGATTGCCCGCCCCTGCTGGCATTTACCGACAGCGCCACCTGGTTCACCCAGCGCGACGAGATCAAAGCCATCCTGGTCGCGCATCTCGAGACCAAGTCGACGGCGCATTGGCTCGGCATCCTGGAGCCGCAGGATATCTGGTGCGCCGACGTCTTGACCTGGGATCGCCTCATGCGGCACGAGGGCTTTCAGATCATCGACATGATCCAGGAAGTCGCGCGCGATGAGAATGTGAAGCTCGATACCACGCGCTGCCCCATCCGCATCGACGGCCAAGTCCTGAAGAGCGCGAAGGGCGCCCCGCGCATCGGCGAAGACACCGCGCGCATCATGGAAGAATACGCGATTATGGACTGAGGGAATCCCATGCCCAGACCCGAAAACACGCCCGTCGAAACGCACAAGGACCTGCCGCTCTTCAATACCGAGACCTGGCTCTACGAGGATTTCGAGATTGGCGCCAAGATCAAGTCCATCCGGCGCACGCTCTCCGAAGGCGAGTGCATGATCTTCAACGCCATCGTGCTCGATATGCACCCCTACGTCGCCGATGAGATTTTCGCGCGCGAGGAAGGCATTTTCGATAAGCGCCTGGTGGCTGGCTCCATGGTCTTCAGCATCGGCTTGGGTTTGATGGCGCATAACAACGTGCATACTTTCAGCTACGGTTATGACCGGCTGCGCTTCATCAAGCCGGTCTTCATCGGCGACACGATCTACACCGTGCGCACGCAATTGAGCAAAGAGCCAAAATATCCTGAAATGGGGCTGGTCAAGGTCAGCTACGAAGTCTACAAGAATGAGGGCGTGCTGGCTTTATACTGCGAGCATTTGCAGACGGTGAAATACCGCCATCCGGAAAACTTCAACCGAGCGACGACATAGGAGACGCAAAATGCAGCGATTTGGACAAGTGATTGGCTTGCGCCCGGAACAGGCCGCCGAGTATATCCGCCTGCACGCCGACGTCTGGTCCGGCGTCCTGAAGAAGATCGAAGAGTGCAATATCCGCAATTATTCGATTTACCGCTTTGGCGATCTGCTCTTCGCCTATATGGAGTATCACGGCGACGATTTCGAGGCGGACATGGCGGCGATGGCGGCTGACCCCGAGACGCAGCGCTGGTGGGCGCTCTGCATGCCCATGCAGAAACCGATGGAAGACCGCGCCGAGGGCGAGTGGTGGCACACGATTGAAGAGGTCTTCCACGTGGATTGAGCGCCGCGCCTCATCCCTTGACCGCGCCGAAGGTCAGCCCGCTGACCAGGTTGCGCTGCACCAGAATGACGAAAATCACGGCTGGCGCCATCATGATCACGCTCATCGCCGCCATGCCGCGCCAATCCACCGTGAACTGCTCGGTGAAGGCGAAGAGCCCGGGCGGGAAGGTCTTCGCCGCGTTGTTGCGCGCCAAGACGCTGACGACCTGATATTCGTTCCAAGCCGCCAGGAAAGCGAAAATCGCGGCTGTCGCCAAGCCCGGCAGCGAGAGCGGCAGTTCGATCCGCCAGAAAGCCGACCAATGTCCGCAGCCGTCGATGTAGGCGGATTCCGTCAGCTCCTTGGGGATCTGGCGAAAGAATCCGTCCATCAGCCAGGCGGTGAAGGGGATGTTGACCGCGACATAGACAAATGCCAAGCCCAAGACGTTGTTGACCAAGCCCACGCGATTGAAGAGCAGAAACAGCGGCAGACTCAAAGCCACGCCCGGCACCGCGCGCGAAAGCATGATGCCCAGAAACAGGGGCGTGTGAAAGCGAAAGCGGAAGCGCGCGAAGGCGTAACCGGCCAATGTGCCCAGCGAAACCGCGACCGCCGTGCTCACCCCCGAAGCCACCAGCGAGTTGCGCAGATAGGCTTCCACCGCCACGCGCTGCCGCACTTCGGGGTTCAGCCCGAACATATTGGCGTAGGCTTCCAGCGTGAGGCGCCGCGGAATCCAAACCGGCGGAAAGGTGTTGATTTCGACATTGGGGCGAAAGGCGGTGAGGATGATCCAGAAGGCCGGCAGCGCCAGCAAAAGCAGAAGCGCCCAGGCGACCGCGTTCCAGAGGAAATCGTTGCGCCGGCGGTTGGGCCCCACGCTGCGGGTGATCATCGGGGGATCCTTCGCCTGGTCGGAACAAAGACGCCTTGTAGGGGCGGCTCTGTAAATCGCCCGCTGCCTTCATCATGGCGCCAACGCGCGCTCATTGCACGATCCTCGCCCGCACCAACTGGCGGAAGAAATACAGCGTGAACAGCACCGACAGGATCACCGTGATCCAGGACATGGCGCTGCCCAAGCCAAACTTGGTGTCTTCGATCGCCAGCCGCGTGATATAGGTCCAGAGCATCTCCGTGCGCCGCGCCGGTCCGCCGTCGGTCATGATGCGCACGATGTCAAAAGCGCGCGCGATATCCAGCGACATGATCGTCAAAGCGATATACGAGAAGGGCGCCAGCAGCGGAAAGGTGATGTAACGGAATTTCTGCCAGCCCGAGGCGCCATCGACTTCAGCCGCTTCGAAGGTCTCGGCGGACAAGGACAGCGTGCCCGCCAGCAGGATGATTGTCAGCACCGGTATGTTCATCCAGATCGAGGCGATCATGATGGTGATCATGCCCAGAGGCACGTCCACCAGCCAGGCGATCTGCCCCTGCTCCTGAATCAAGCCCAGGCTAATCAAGACGTTGTTGACCAGTCCGACATTGGCGTTGAAGAACCAGCGGAACTGCATGCCCACCAGGATGGGCGCGAACATCATCGGCGTCATCAAGAGCGTGCGCAATACGCTCTGCCCCAGGGTCACCCGCGCCAGCAGCTGCGAAAGCGCCATCGAAAGCGCGTAGCTCAAGTTGACGGTCACCGCCAGGAAGATGATCGTGTTCCACAGCGAGCGCCAAAAGATCTCGTCGTTGAGCAGTTTCTGATAATTGCGCAGCGCCCGCGCCGCGGTGAAGTTCAGGCTGTTCGGCTTCAGCAGCTCGTAGGGCGTAAAGCTCACATACAGCGAATAAAGCAGGGGGAAGCCGACGACCAGTATGATCATGATCAGCGCCGGCGAGATCATGGCGAAGGGGAAGAACCCGGCCTCGATGCGGCTGACCTCTATGAAGCGCGACGCCGCGCCTTTTTCGCGCGCTCTATTGGAATCGGCATCCATGTCAATGGCGGGAGCTATATTCGTGAGTCAGCTTTGAAGCGCTGTAGGGACGAGCCGCCGGCTCGCCCCTACAGGCAAACAACTGTGGTGGGCGACTTCGTCAGACGCCCACTGAATGCGATGACTCGCCCTTAGTAGTAGCCGGCGTCCGCCATCAATTCGCGGGTGGCTTCGGCCGCGGCGTCCAGGCCTTCCTGCGCGCCAACATCGCCCAGGATGATCGCCTGCAGCTGCGGGTAGAAGAGATTCGAGAAGGGAATCCACTCGGCGATCAAGGGCGGCGTCTTGAAGTCTTCGCCGACCTGAACGCGCGCCAGCACCAGCCGCTCGCGATCAAGCGGGTTCTCGGCGTCGGACGCGTCGGCGATGATGCGGCCCCAAACATCGTCGCGCGTCGGCAAGAAGCCCAGCTGCGCTTCTTCATAGGCCACGCGCTCGGAGGTCAAGAAGCGGATCAGCTCGGCCCCCGCTTCGGGATTTGGCGCGGTCGCCGGGATCGAGAAGGCATGGGCGCCCGCCCAGCCGGACGGTCTCACGGCGTCGCCGCCAACGGACAAGCCGGTGAAACCGCGCGCCAAGCCAAAGTTGCCTGCCACCGCGCAGGAATCGGCATCCTGGAAGTAGGCGTACCAGCCGTACCACTCCAGCTTCAAAGCGACATCGTTGTTGCAGAAGTTCTGCGCGACGCCGTCCCAAAGCAGCGAGGTCGTGTCGGAGGGGATGATGTTGTCGGCGTACCAGCCCGCCAGCAATTCGGCGACGGCGACGCCGATCTCGTCATTGAAGGTCGGCTCGTAGGCGTCGTTGAAGAGCGCGCCGCCGCTGGCGAAGAGCATTTCGTAGAAGCGCCCGGTCAAGGCTTCTTCCTTGCCCGCCAGGACGTAGCCGAAGGTGGCGTGCCCATTCTCGACGAAGAAGCGCGCCTGCTGGTCAATCTGCTCCAGATTGGTCGGCACCGTCAATTCGTCGCCCGTCGCCTCCATATAGGCGGCGGCGATCGCGTCGTCCGAAAACAGGTCGGCGCGGTAATGGATCGGGCTGATATCGGCATGACGCGGGATCAGATACAGATTGCCGTCGATCGTCGCCGCGTCCAGGATCGCCGGGCTGAAAGCCGCCAGCTCGTCGGCGCTGAAGAAATCTTGCAGCGGGTGCAGGAAGGGCGTGTACTGCGCCACGAAACTGGTGTGATCCCAAGCCACGTCGTAATCAGCCGCGCCCGTGGCGAAATCGACTTTCAGCTTCTGGTCGATGGCGAAACCATCCAGCAAGGCGATGATCTCGACGGTGGCGCCGGTCGCCTCTTCAAAAATGGCAATGGAATCGTACATCACTTCATATTGGCCGCCGCCGATGGCCGCCATCTTGATCGTGATGCCAGACAAGTCCGCGTCCAAGCCGGCGTACTGCGCTTCGTCTTGCGCGCCAACAGCGAAGGCGCTAACGAGCAAAAGCGCGATCAGGAAAAGTTTAGGCAACATAATCGATTCTCTCCCGTCTAGGTTTGATCCGTCCACTTGCGCATGACGCCGCCGCGACCGTCCGACCCGAATCAACTCCTTTCCGAGCAATTTCCGAGCGGCGGAACGCCACGGGCATGCAACTGTAGTATATCCTGTTTTGACGCGAAAATCATCTCGCTCGGCGCGCCGGCCGCCCGGATCCCGCTTCCGCCTCTCTTCGCGCGGTCAAATCAGCAGACCCAGCGCGACGAATATCAGCCCAAGCAGCCCGAAAATCAGCGCCGAGCGCCGCGTCTTGGCATCCCATGCTTCCGTCCGCTCGGGGTTGTCCGCTCGCCAGCGCGGCTCCAGCGAATAGAGCCGCCAGACCCAATCGCGCCGGAAAAGGCAAAGCCCCGCGAGTATCCAGAAGGCGAGCCCGCCAAGAATCAGAATCCAGTCGCCCATAAGAAGACCCCTTGCGCTTTACATGGGCAGGCGGGCGATTCACAGAGTCGCCCCTACAACTTCAAATTGAATGCCTTAATTCGGCTGCAGGATGATCTTGGCGTCTTCGCGGCTCTCCAGGCGCTTGAATGCGGCCAAGGCGTCGTCCAGCGGCAGGCGCGCGCTGACCATTTTGCGCATGTCAATTCTGCCGGCCGCCATCAGCCGAATGACGTGCATGAAGGGACCGCCGGCATGCCCAAGCGACCCGGCGTACTGCACGCCCATGCGTTTGTAAGCCACGATGGGCACGGTCGGGTTGTCGCCGCCCATGCCGATGTCGATAATCGAGGCGTTGACCGCCAGGCAGCGATCGAGGGGCTCGATGGTCTTGTCGGCGAAACCGGCGCATTCCACCACGTAGTCGACGCCGCGCCCGAAGGTATGCTGCATGATCGCGTCGTCCAGGTCTATGCCGACCGGATCCAGCGCCGCCGACGCGCCCATGTTCATGGCGATTTCGCGCCGGCTCGCGGAGGGGTCGAACATGATCACCCGCCCCGCCCCAGCCGCGATGACCAGCGCCTCCGCCGCCAAGCCGATCGGTCCCGCGCCGAAAATCACGACGTTGTTGCCCGGCTGCCAATTATGCAGGCGATTGAAGAGCCCTTGGTAGGACACGCCCGTCGGCTCGACCATCGCGCCCATGACCAAGGCTTCTTCCTCGCCATAGCGTTCGGCCACTTCGTCCAGCTTCCAGCAATACCGGGCGCGAACGGGCAGGTACTGCGCCATCGCCCCCGGGATGGTAAAGCCAAGTTCTTCGATATCGAGGCAGTGATTGACGAAGCCGCGCCGGCAAGCCAGGCATTCGCCGCACCATTGAATCTCTTCGACGGCGACCAGATCGCCGACGCGCAAATCCTTGACGTCCGCGCCGACTTCTAAAATGCGCCCGGCGAATTCATGCCCGAGGATATTGGGCGTATGAACCAGCCCGGGATAGAGCATGTAACCGTCGGCGCCGGCTTCGTACATGTGCATGTCGCTGCCGCAGATGCCGACCGCGGCGATCTCCAGCATGACCTGGTCGCGCTTGAGGCTCGGGTCGGGCGCGTCGCCCAAGGTCAGCCTGGGCGCTTTCCAGGTCATGTTGGCGTTGCGCGGGCGGCGCAGCTCACGTTCTTGCTCGCTGAGGTCGTAGCCGGGCTTGGGCGCCCATTCGGCGCGAAGTGTCAGGGCTTTCATCGAAGTGAGCGCTCCATTCGTTGTCTGGTTTCGGGCGGGCGACCCGTTGGGTAGCCCCTACAGTTTCGCTTTGGCGGGCGACCCGATGGGCAGCCCCTACGGGAAGTGGTATGGCAGACATTATAGCGCAAGGCGCCGTTTTGCATCATAGGCAGCCGATGCGCGGCGGGAGGGCGAGACGAGCCTCACCCCTGCAAACTGTCATCTGCGCGCGCGGCCGACGACGCAAGCGCAGCCCTGCGGAGTTCGACGAAAGTGGCGAAACATTTTGCTTTTCCGCAGACGGGGGGTAGAATCTTCGCTAACGCACATATTCGAGTCTCGATAAGACTTTTAAAGGAGCCAAGAATGAGCAAGGTCAACAATATTTCACGCCGTGATTTCTTGAGGGGGGCGGGCGCGGTCGCGGCCAGCTCGCTGCTGCCGCACTTCCCCAACATCGTCCGCGCCGACAATCACGAGATCAACCTCGTCGGCTGGGGCGGGGAATTCTGGGAGTCGCTTTTTGAACAGGCTACGGAAGCGACCGGGATTACGATCATTCAGGAGGGTTTGCCGACGGGGAGCTGGAGCGATGTGATGCAGAAGTTCACGCTCTGGGGCCAAACCGGTTATTCCCACTTCGATATCATGTTTACCGATGACCTGCTGGCCGGCATGTATGGCATGAATGGCTGGGCGCTCGATCTGAGCGACTTGAATGCCTATACCGACAATTCGGATGACCTCACCGATAGCGTAAACGTCTTGGACAGCGCGATGGGCGGCGTCTTCCGCATCTTCTTCTTCATGGGCGCGACGCCTTTCTTCTACAATACCGACCTGGTGGCGGAGCATCCGGCGACCTGGGAAGACTTCATCACCGCCGGGTTGGCCGCCACCGACCAGGAAGCCGGCGTCTGGGGCTGGCGTCCGCTGGGCGGCGGGGGGCACGCCTTCAATACCGTGCTGTTGGCGCTGCACCATACGGGCGCCGATTTGCAGGCGCTCGATGACGACGCCACCAGAGCCGCGCTCCAGTGGATGTACGACTGGGTCAACGACTATGAAATCACGCCGCCATCCACCATCAACGAAGGCTGGAACGAGGTCATCGGGCTGATGGCCGGGGGCAAAGCGGGCATGGTTTGGGGTTACGAGAGCATGTACAGCAATATCACCGGTACGGTTGACACCGTCGTGACCGAGGACAATCTCGCCTGGGGTCGCTTCCCGATGGGCCCCGCCAACGATAGCCTGCTGATCCATGGCTGGGGCTATTCGATTCCCAGCGCCTCGACCAAGCGCGAGCAAGCCAGGGAAGTGCTGGAGTACTTGGGTCATTACGACCAACTGCGACACATGGCGCTGAACAATACCATGCCCGGCTTGAAGTCGCTCTTTGAAGACGAAGAGGTCGTCGGCCAGATCCCGATCCTGGGCTTGACGAATCCGTCTTGGGGCGAGATTACGCAGGGCGCGCAATTCCGCTACCCGATTGTGAACAATCCGCAAGTGGCGCAGCTCTGGTCGATGTTTGACCAGCTCGGGGAGTCGATCCTCTCTGGCGAGCGCAATGTAGACCAAGCCTTCCAGTGGCTGCAGGAAGAGCACGCGATCATCAGGCAAGCGGAATAGGACGCTTTTCACCCCCCTCTAAATCTCCCCCGACGGGTCAGTGTCTACGCGACCCCTTAGCTATGGGGGGAGACTTGCGGAGAAACTCGCCACGGGTATCGCTACGCTACATCGTACGGTTATGGAAAGAGACTACCATCTTCGCCCGCGGCGCTCCCCCTCCCTAAGGTGTTGGGGAGGGGGCTGGGGGGAGGGGTAGAATACCGCCCCTGCGTGACTTGGGACCGAGCCACAGGAAAACTGTAATGGCGCAAGCCAAAGCAACGTCAGCGCCGCAGAGCCGCCTGCAAGAACTATTCGCCAGCCGATATGCTGTTTTTTACGTGCTGGTGCTGCCGGCGTTCCTGCTGCGCATGATCTATACCGTCATCCCCATCATTCAGACGGTCTTGATCAGCTTCACCAATCGCACCATCATGGGCGGGAAATACATCGGCCTGCGCAACTACGAGAGCCTCACGCGAGACGCCACGCTGATCGGCAGCCTGGGCTGGACCCTGCTCTACACGGGCGCCGCCGCGGTGGCCGAAACCGCCATCGGCTTGGGCATTGCCGTGCTCCTGATGCAGAACCTGCGCCTGCGCTGGCTGAGCAATTTCATCATGCTGCTGCCTTGGGTGGTCGCGCCCATGCTGGCGGCGGTCGCCTTTCGGATTCTCTACTTTGAAGACGGCGGCATCCTGAACGCGATTCTGCAAGAGCTGGGCTTTGGCAACGCGGCGGTGCGCTGGTTGAGCGATGCCGAAACGGCGCGCTTCTCCGTCATCGCCATGACGGTGTGGAAGAACGTAAGCTGGGTGGCGCTGATTTTCATGGCGGCGATCGGCTCGCTGTCCAAAGAAGTATTGGAGGCGGCCGCCGTCGATGGCGCCAATACCCTGCAGCGTTTCTGGTATGTGACGCTTCCCTTGCTCAAGCCAGCGATTTATCTGGTAATGCTGCTGCGCGCCATGGCGGAGGTGCAGACCTTCGAGCAGATATATGGCTTGACGCGCGGCGGACCGGGCAGCGCCACCAAGACCCTGGCGCTCTATGCCTTCGAGCGCTTCTTCCAGCAGCTGCGCTACGGCTATGGCTCGGCGGTCAATATGGTGCTGCTTTTGCTGACCATCGCCATCGGCGCCATTTTCGCCTGGCTGCTGTATCGTTCGCGAGAGATCTGATGATTCATCAACGGCGGCGTCTACGAAACGCCTTGCTATACGCCCTGTTGGCCATTGTCTTGGTCGGCTTGGTTTTTCCTGTGCTGTTTATGGCATTCACCTCATTCAAGTCAGTCGGCGAGGTCAATCGCATCCCGGCGACGATTATTCCCCTCTACCCGACCTTGGAGAATTATCCCTACATGGCGCGAGCTTGGGACTTTGGGCTGACGCTGCGCAACACGGTTATTTTGGCGGGCGGCTCGGGCTTGGCGGCGACGATGCTGGGCGCGATGGCGGCTTACGCATTCAGCCGCGGCAGCTTCCGCGGGCGCACGTTCATGTACAGCTTGCTGGTCGCCAGCATGGCGGTTCCGGCCATGGTCACGCTGGGACCCATTTTCATCGCTTATCTGCAGTTCAACCTGCTTGATACGCATATCGGGCTGATTCTCGTCTTCACCGCGGGCGGCATGCCGCTGGCGACTTTGCTCCAATTCGCATATTTCAACGCCATCCCGCGCGAACTGGACGATGCGGCCGCGATTGACGGCGCCGGGCGCTTCATGACCCTGTTCCGCATCATCATGCCGATTGCCATGCCGGGCGTCTTCGTCAGCTTCCTGCTGCTTTTCATCGGCGGCTGGAATGAATTCCTCTTCGTCTACACCCTGTCGACATCGCCGGAAACGCAGGTGCTCACGACGAAGCTATACACGATTCCGCCGCGCGAAGCCGATTTCTACTCGAGCAATCTCGATCTGGTGGCGACGGCTGGCATGTTTGTCTTGCTGCCGCTGGCGCCGCTGCTGATGCTGACGCAGCGGCAGTTGGTGGAGGGCATCACCTTAGGCGCGGTGCAGGGCTAGCTTTCAGGCATATTGTGATGAACTAGAGGGCGACTTTCAGAGTCGCCCCAACATTTTCCGATACATAAGGACTTTGTAGGGGCGCGACGGCGACTTGCCCGATTCATTGGACGCAGCAGGGGAAAACAACTATGACCTCATCGCGCAAAATCAAGGTCGCGCTGGCCGGGCTCAGCTTCGGCGCCGAGTTCGCGCCCATCTTCCTGCACCACCCCAATGTCGAAAGCCTGACCATCTGCGACTCGGATCCTGCCGTCCTGCAAAAGATCGGCGACCGCTTTGAAATTGAAAAGCGCGTCCTCGACCTGGTCGACGTCCTCGCCGATGGCAGCATCGACGCCGTGCACCTGGTCACGCCCATTCCCGCGCACGCCGAGCAGTCCATCGCCGTCTTGAAGGCCGGCAAGCATTGCGCCTGCACCGTGCCGATGGCGACCAGCGTCGACGACCTGCATGCCATCGTCGCGGCGCAGCGGGAAAGCGGCAAGAATTACATGGGCATGGAGACGGCGGTCTACACGCGGCGTTTCTTGCATGTGCAGGCGATGATCAAGCGGGGCGAGATTGGGCGAATCCAGTTCCTGCGCGGCGCGCATTATCAGGACATGGAGTTCTGGCCGCCCTATTGGATGGGCTTGCCGCCGATGCACTACGCCACGCACGCGGTCTCGCCGGTCCTGGCGCTGGCACAAACGCAAGCGAGGGCCGTGCATTGCTTCGGCTCCGGCGTCATGCGCCCCGAGCTGCATGAGCAGTATGGCAATCCCTTCCCGGTCGAAACCGCCATTTACGAGCTCAGCAGCGATCCGCCCTTGGCCGCCGAGATCACGCGCAGCCTCTTCCACACCGCCCGCGGTTATACCGAAAGCTTCAACGTCTACGGCGAGAAGGCGACATTCGAGTGGGAGCAGGTCGAAGGCGAAGACCCGGTCGTCTTTCGCATGACGCCGGTGGTCACGCATTGGGGGCGCGGCAACGACATCACCGAAGAACGCATCCAGCCACCTGATCGGCGCGATCTGCTGCCGGCGGAAATCGCCCGCTTCACCCAACGCGGCGTCTATGACGAGAGCCAGGCGCATCTGTCCTTCTTGCAGGGCGGCGGGCATGGCGGCTCGCACCCGCATCTTGTTCATGAATTCGTCACCAGCATCATTGAAGAGCGCCAGCCCTTCCCCGACGCGCTCACGACAGCGGCCTGGACGGCGGCCGGCGTCTGCGCCCATGAATCGGCGATGAATGGCGGCGCGCGCGTGGAGATCCCGCAGTTCCAACACAAAAGTTGATTACAAAATAGCGAACACAGCAAAGTTTTTCACCACAGAGAACGCAGAGGGCACAGAGGGACGCTCGGAAGACAAATTGTATGGGCAACACGTTTCTCGCCCTTCACTGTGACCTCTGTGCTGCCTCCTTTCCTCTGTGGTAAAATGATCCAATTATTGACTAAAGCGTAGACTACGCCATGCTTGAAGGCATCGCCCCAATTCTATTCACGCCCTTTGATGAAAACGGCGATATCGACGCCGAGGGGCTGCGCCGCATAACGCGCTTCGAAATCGACGGCGGCGTCCATGCCATCGGCATCAACGGATTCGCCAGCGAAGCCTACAAAATGACCGACGACGAGCGCTGCCAGACGGTCGAGATCGTCGCGAACGAGCTGGCCCGCGCCCTCCCGCTGATCATCGGCCTCGCCCCCAACAGCCTGGAAACCGCCATCCAGCAAGCGCGACAATTCGCCGCTAGTGATCCGGCCGCGCTGATGGTCTTGCCGCCAGCGACGATGGACAATGGCGAGCGGGCATTGGTCGAGTTCTACGTCAATTTGGGCAATTCCAGCGAGATCCCGATTATCCTGCAGCAAGCGCCGCATATCCCGCAGTACCGCCACACCGAGCTGCCGGCCGCAGCCTTGGCGGAAATCGCCGATCGCGCGCCGACGGTCGCCTATTACAAATTGGAAGGACCGGGCTCCGCAGCCAAAATGCGCGAACTCAAACCCTTGCTGCCCGAAGACCGCAAGATGTTTGGCGGCGGCGGCGGCATTACGGTGCTGGAAGAACTTCGCCAGGGCGCGGCCGGCCTGATTCCCGGCGTCGGATTCAACGAGATTTTCCTGGCCGCTTGGGCAGAGTGGAGGGCTGGCGAACGCGATGCCGCCGAGGCGATCATCTTGAAAGGCGCGCCCTTGACCCACGCCGTCTCCGGGCGCGGGCACGAGTATTCGCTGCACATGCGCAAGCAGCTGATGAAACGTGCTGGCTGCATCGACTGCGCCTGCGTTCGCAAGCCGAGCGTCCCATTCGATGAATGTGATTTGCCCGCCTTCTTTGCTATAGTTGACGCGCTCGATTTGCGCGTGTCCAGAGACGACTGAGGGGAATTCCATGCAACTCACAGGCTCCAACCATATCGCCGGCGTCGCATCGGCCGAAGGCAGCGACCGCTTTTTCAGCGTCGACCCGCGCAGCAAACGCAGCGGCGACCAACCCTTCTATAGCGCGACGCCAGCCGAAGTCGATCGCGCGGTGGAAGCCGCAACCGCCGCCTTCGCCGAGACGCGCAATTTCGCATCGCGGAAGATCGCCGACTTCCTCGATGAAATCGCGGCGCAGATCGAAGCGCTGGGCGACGACTTGCTATCGACCGCCGACAGCGAGACCGGGCTGGGTACCCCGCGCTTGACGGGCGAACGCGAGCGCACGACCGGGCAATTCCGCGCCTTCGCGACTTTTCTGCGCGAGGGCAGCTACCTGCGCGCCATCATAAACTCCGAAGCGCCCGGGCAGCCGTCGATCCGTCAGATGCAGTTTCCCGTTGGACCGGTCGCCATTTTCGCGGCGAGCAATTTTCCATTTGCATTCGCGGTGGCCGGCGGCGACACCGCTTCAGCGCTGGCGGCCGGCTGCCCGGTCGTCGTGAAGGCGCACCCGGGTCATCCCGCCACATCGGAGATGTTCGCGCAAGCCTTCGATGCCGCTGTCGCCGCAGCTGGCTTCCCGGCGGGGAGCTTCTCCATGCTGCAGGGCGATGGCATTGATGTCGGGCAGTGGCTGGTCGCGCATGACGGCATCGAAGCGGTCGGCTTCACCGGCTCGCTGCGTGGCGGACGAGCGATATACGACGCCGCCGCCCGGCGTCCACGACCCGTCCCGGTCTACGCCGAGATGGGCAGCGTCAATCCGGTCGTCATCACGCAGGCGGCGCTCGCCCGGCGCGCCGACGACATCGCCGAGGGCTTGGTCGGGTCAATCACCATGGGCACGGGGCAGTTCTGCACCAATCCCGGGCTCGTCTTGCTGCAAGACAGCGAAGCCTCGCAAGATTTCATCAGCGCCGTCAGCGAGAAGATGAAAGACGCGCCGGCCGGCGTCTTGCTCAATGAAGCAATCGCCCGGGGCTTGGAAGGCGCGGTAAGCCAGACCAAAGACAATCCCAATATCGAGGTCTTGACGGGCGGCGACGCCATCGCCGACAGCGAGTATTTCTGCTTCAGCAACACGGTGATGCAAACGACCGCGGCCGCCATCCGCGCCGATGATCGCCTGCAAGTCGAGCATTTTGGACCGGTCACGCTATTCGTCCTTTGCGATGATGACGCTGACCTGCGCGCCACCGTCGACGCCCTCGAAGGCAACTTGACCAGCACGGTGCACGCCGAAGCTGACGAGCTGGGGGACATAGACGCGCTGCTGCATCAGTTGCGCGAGAAGGCGGGTCGGGTGATCTGGAACGGATTCCCGACTGGCGTCGCGGTCGTGCATGCCATGCAGCATGGCGGACCCTACCCCGCCACCACCGCGCCCGGCACGACCTCGGTCGGCATGAACGCCATCTATCGCTTCATGCGCCCGATCGCCTTCCAGAACGTGCCGGACGCCCTGCTGCCCGACGCGCTGAAAGACGCGAATCCGCTGGGGATCTTGCGGCTGGTGGATGATGTATATAGGGCCGAGCCGCTGTAGCAAAAACGAAAGCAGCCTCGTCGCTCGACGAGCCTGCTTTCCCGCTTGACGCAATTTCCGCTGATTACTTCATGATCGCCACCAGCACGGCGATGATGCTGATGAGAAAAGGCAGCGCGTACTTGAGCATATCCACCGCGCCTTTGAAGCGGCTTTCCTTCTCGCGCAGCTCGCGGATTTCGTCGCTGTGCCGACGTAGTTCTTCATTCTGACTATTCAAAATCTCGCTAAATCTATCGAAGGTCGCGCGAAACTCTTCTGTCTGCGCTTGAAGCGCGATCTGGATCTCGCTCCGGACGTATTCCATAATCTCGGCTTTGAATTCCGCGAGGTCGGCTTTGGTGGCCAGCGACTTCATCTCGCCTTCTATGGTCGAGATTCGTCTTTCGTGATCGCTGTTGAGTTCCGCCATGTCATGATCCAAATTGTCTGTTCGGAAATGACCGCCACTATAGTAACACAATTGTATCAGATCCGGCAATTTCTTCAACTCGCCCCGCCGCCGTCAATCCGTGAAAGAGCGACGACAGCCCCATCGCGTGATGAGGCTGCGCCAATTTCTTCAATTGACTCGCGGCCAGCGGATTACTCCGCCAGTTGATAGACGCGCACGTAATCGACGATCATCTCCTGCGGGAACTCGGTGGTTTCATCGGGAACCCCGGGCCAATAGCCGCCGACGGCCACATTCATCAGCAGGAAGAAGTCGTGGTCATAGACCCATTGCTCGCCATCCAGGTCGTTGACGCTAATCACGTTGACGAGCTCGCCATCGACATACCAGCGAATGAGGTATTCATCCCAGTCGATGGCGTAGACGTGGAAGCCTTCATCGAAGTTGACGTCTGCGCGATAGGCATGCCCGATGTTGCCGGCGCCGCTGTAACCCGGTCCATGCAAGGCGCCGTAAACGACACTTTTCTCGCCGATATTCTCGAGGATGTCGATCTCGCCGCTTAGGGGCCAGCCAATCTCGGGGAAATTCGCGCCCAGCATCCAGAAGGCGGGCCAGATGCCCTGCCCGTTCGGGATGTCGATTCGCGCTTCCACGCGCCCGTAAGTGAACTCCACCTTGTCTTGCGTGATGCAGCGCGCCGATGTATACAGGCATTCGCCATAGTGGCAGCTGGAATTGGCAAGCGTCTCTTCGCGGGCCGTGATGACCAGGTTGCCATCGCCATCATGCGCGGCATTCTCGACGCGGTCGGTGTAATACTCGAGTTCGTTGTTGCCCCAGCCATGCCCGCCGAGCTCGCAAGTCCAGGATTCGCTGCTGATGGGCGCGCCGGCATCGCCGTCAAACTCGTCCGACCAGAGCAGCGTCCACTCGCGCGTATCCCAGCCGATGCTCTCATCGACTTCGATTTCGGTCACCTTCTCGCTGGCTTGGATCTGAATCTGGCTCGGGTCTTCCACCACGACGATCGTCAGGTCGTCGAGGTAGGCGGTCTGCGCGCCAACCCCGGCCGGGAAGCCAAAGGCGTAGCCCCATACGGCATCCAGGTTGAAGCCGTCATCGGGCGCGCCACCCGGCTGCCAATCAGCGCGGCGCTGGAAGAAGGCGAAGGGGATGGTGAATTGCCGCCAGCCTTCAAAATCGTCCAGCAGGTGATAATAGAAACGCTCGGCGGAATCGGCATCGCTGTCCATCCGTCGATTGTCGAAGATCTCGACCTGGACGACGCGCCCGGTGTCGTTGCCATAGAGCCAGAACTGCATGGCGTTGTGCCCGGCCCAGTCCATGCTCTGCCAGCCGCTGCCATCGCTGAAGGCATGAGTGAAGCCGCCCCAGGCGCCGATATTGTAATCGACGCGCAGAATCTGATTGGGCGCGCTCGCCTCGGGGATCGCCAGCGCGGTGAAGGGCATGATTTGGCTCGCGCCGATGATCGCGTTGGCGGTGGTATCGCCCCAGGCGACGAAGCCGACCGCGGCCCCATCGGCCTGGCTCACATATTGCAAGCCACTTTCGTAATCGGCGACCACAACTGGCTCCGCGTACGGGATCGGGGCCAGGAGCGCTTCATTCAGCGCGACTTCCGGCAGCGCGACCGGCTCCGGCGCGGGCGCCTCGGCGGGCGCTTCTTCGGCCGTCGCGGCTTTAGGCGAGGCGACGCCTTGCAAGACCACAAGCTGCACTTCGTCAATGATGGCGAAAGCGCTGCCGATGCCGGCCGGCAAACCAAAGGCGTAGCCCGAAACGGCATCCAGCCCCAAGCCATCATCCGGCGCGCCACCCGGCTGCCAGTCGGAGCGCCGCTCGAAATCCACAAATGGGATCTCGATCAGCCGCCAGCCATAGGCGTCATCGACAAAGCGATAAAACCAGCGTTCGGCGCTGTCGCCCGCGATCTCGGGATTGCGATTGTCGAAGATCTCAAACTGAATCACGCCGCCCGTGTTGTTGCCCAGGAAAGCGAAGCTGATGGCGTTGTAATCGCGCCAATCCATGCCAATCCAATTCGCGCCATCGTTGAAGACCTGCGTCCAGCCGCCCCAAGCCGCGATATCGAAATTCATATTCAGCGCCGTCGACTCTTGCCCGCCGCGCTTGGCGGTGAACAAGCTGAGCTCGACGTTGCCCGGCGTATCGCCCCAAGGCACAAAACCGATATTATTGCCGTCGCCAGCCACGCCGATGAATAGCGCGTCCATTTCAAAGTCGTCCAGCATCAACGGCTGCACATCCAGCGTGACCAGGCGCACATCATCGAGGTAGGCGGTCTGCGGTCCCGTGCCGGCGGGGAAACCGAATGCCAAGCCCGATACCGCGTCCAAGCCCAAGCCGTCATCGGGCGCGCCGCCGGGCTGCCAATCGGTACGCCGCTGGAAGCTGCGAAACTCGATCGTGAATTCTTGCCAGCCCTCATAATCGTCAGTGATGCGGTAATACCAGCGTTCGGCGCTATCGCCCGAGATGTTCGGATTGCGATTGTCAAAGATCTCGACCTGGACAACCCCGCCGGTATTGTTGCCATAGAGCCAAAAACGCAGGGCGTTGAAGGGCGTCCAGTCTTGGCTGATCCAGTTTGCGCCATCGGTCAAGACCTGCGTGAAGCCGCCCCAGGCGCCAATGTCATAAGCTATCGCCAGCACGGTGGAGCTGCGGTCGCCCCGCTCCATCTCCGCCAGCGAGAGCGCGACATTGCCAGCGACATCGCCCCAGGGCGCGTGGCCGATCGCGTTGTTGTATTGGTCGCGCCCTTCGAAGAGCTCGCCCGCCTCGAAGTCGGCGAGAACGCTGACATCCGCGTCCTGCGCCTGGATCAGCCCCGAGGGCAGGAGCAGCGACAGCAGAATCAGGACCACCATCTTCTTTTTCGTCATTTCTGTTCTCCTTCGTAATTTTGCTTGGTTTCAATCGCGTCGGAAATGTTGCCATGTAGGCGCCGGCGGCCTGCAGCGCTACTTGTCCACGCCCGTGACCACAATGCCTTGGATGAAAACGCGCTGCGCCAGGAAAAAGATCGCCAGCGGCGGGATTATCGAGATGACCGCGGCCGCCAGGATCAGCTGCGTCTCCGAGCTGTATAAGCCGTTGAACTCGGTCAAGCCGACGGTGATGGGATTGGCCTCGCGGTTGCCAGCCAGGTAAATCAGCGGACCGAAGAAATCGTTCCAGGCGAAGAAGAAATGGAAGAGCGACACGGCGGTCAAAGCGGGCACGGCTTGCGGCAAGATGACCGAGACAAAGGTGCGGATGCGGCCCGCGCCGTCTATCTGCGCCGCTTCTTCCATTTCGCGCGGGATCGTCAGGAAATACTGCCGCAGCAGGAAGATATTGTAGGCGTTGCCAAACATCGCCGGCACGATCAGCGGCAGCCAGGTCCCGCCCCAGCCCAGAATATTGACGAAAAAGGCGTAAGTCGGCACCAGGGTCACGGCCGGCGGCAGGACAATCGTGCCAATCATGATCATGAAGAGCAGGTTCTTGAAGGGGAAGCTGAAGCGGGCGAATCCATAAGCGGCGCAGGACGAAGCGGTGACCGTGCCAATCATGGTGATGAAGGCGTAGAGAAGCGTATTGCCCAGCAGCCGCGCGAAGTCGATCGTATTCCAGGCGCGCGGGTAGTTGTCCCACTGCACCGCGAACTCGCGCACTGGCTCCAGCCGGCGCCAATTGCCCTCCCATTCGATTGGGCCGGCCGCCGGATTCGCCGGATCGACGAACTGGCTGGCGCGCCGCCCCTTCTTGACCAGCGCCCATTCGCGAATGCCCGCTTCAGTCGGCGTCTTTAGGACATCGTAATCGTCGCCTTCATAGGCGAAAGCGACCGCCTCCGCGGGCCAGACGGGCGCGCCCGGGTCCGATGTCTGTGCCTTGCTCTTCAGCGAAGTGATGACGCCGTAGCCCATCGGCATCAGGTAGATCGCCAGGATGGCCAGCGCGAAGAGCGTCACCGCCGCGCTCAGCAGCAGATTCCGCCGCCGCCGGCTGATCTCGAATTCCGTCAGCCCTTTCTGCTTTGCGCGAGACATCACTTCTTCTCCCCGGCGTAATACACCCAATAGCGACCCGACCAGAAGAGAAAAATAGTGATGCCCAGCCCAATAATGAACATGAACCAGGCGAGGGTCGCTCCATAGCCCATATTCTGGAAGGGAAAGGCTTGCTTATAGAAGTAGATCATGTAGAAATTGGTCGAGCCTTCAGGATAGCCGTCGCCGCCGTTGAGCACGTAGGGCACGATGAAATACTGCAGCAAGCCAACCACGCTCAGCACCAGGTTGTAAAAGATGACCGGCGTCACCATCGGAACCGTCACCGACCAAAGCTGCCGCAGCCAGCCCGCCCCGTCTATCGAGGCCGCCTCGTAGAGCTCCGAGGGCACGCCCTGCAAGCTCGCCAAATTGATCAGAATCGCGTTGCCGATGCCCCAAAGCCCGATAAAGGTGTAGGCGATGTAGATCAGGTTGGGGTCGTCTAGCCAGCGCAAGCCATCCATGCCGACCGCCTGGATGCCCGTCACCTGTATCATTTGATTGAGCCAGCCGGTCTGCGGGTTCAGCACGCGCGACCAAATCAAAATCGCGGCGATCAGCGGGACCATGGTCGGCGCATAGAAGAGCGTCCGCAAGACGTTCCGCCCGATCAGATGCCGGGAATTCAGCAGCACAGCCAGCAAGAATGCGGAAACCATCCCGATCGGCAGAGAAATCAGCGCGAACTTGAACGTAACAAAGAGCGCTTCCCAGGTGTTGGGGTCTTCCGCCAGCATCCGCCGCCAGTTGTCAAAGCCGACGTAACGCGCTTCATCGGGCGCCGAAAGCACAAAATCGTATAGCGAGAAGAGAAAGGAGACAATCATCGGCGCGAAGTAAAAGAGCAGAAAGCCGACCAGCCAGGGACTGATGAAGAGCAAGCCCCACTTCGCTTCGTCCCGCTGCGCGCCCGTCAGCCGGAAAGCCGCGCGGAAGCTCCATCTCTTGCCACCGCGCGCGGCGCCAAATTCGCTGAACATGTCCATAAGAACGACCTCTGAACGTAAAAATGGGGCGCAGCCTGGCAGAGACTATTGACACCGCCCTGCCAGGCAAGCGATTTACCTCGAAACGCCTTACATATCGGCGTCAAAGATGGCTTGCAGGTCGTCGCGCAGCGCGTCCAGGGCGGCGTCGACATCGACATCGCCGTTGTTATCCACCAGCTGGCCGTATTCGCCATAACGGGCGCTGGCTTCCAGGAAGCTCGGCATGCCTTCTTCGTGGTTCGGGTTGTCGGGATGCTGCAAGCCGGCCAAGACGACATCCCAATTCAGGTTCGCCCAATCGACATCGGGGTAGACCTCGCTCTGGGCGGCGACTGTGCGCGCGATGAAGTCTTCTTGCAGGCTCAAACGCGCCGGCATGCCGCCATAGAGGCTGGTGAGGTCTGCCGCGCGCTCGCCCAGCAGGTAAGTCAGTACGGTGAAGGCTTCATCCGGATGCGCGCTGCTATTCATCACGCCAAAGGTATCGGCATGCAGCTTGGCGGTGGCGACGCCCTTGTGCGCTGGCACGGGCGCGAAGTCCCAGGCGGCGTCGAGGTTGGCGGTGCCCCAGCCGAGGAACCAGAGGTGAATCGTGATCATGCCCATATTGCCGGTGTCGAACCAATTGGCGCTGCCGCCACCCATGATCTCGCTGCCGCTGTAGACGGCATTGGGGTAGAAGTAATCCTTCCACATGGCGTTGTGATACCAGTGTTCGGCTTCGCGCCAGGCATCAGGAATGACGGCGGCGCCATCGGCGTCGACGAAGTTGGCCGAGCCGAAGAGCGTCGCCCGGCCGCGGACGTCAGTGAACTGGCTGCCATAGCCGAACTGCACGATATTCTCAATGTCGTATTCGTCCATCGTGGCATCATTGCCGTCAATATCCACCGACAGAATCTTGGCGACTTCGCTCAAGGTGTCGATATTCCATTCGCGCTCCGCCCCATCCCAGTCGATATAGGCTTCGCCATAGGCGCTCGGCGGATACGGAATGCCGGCTTCATCAAAGAGGTCGATGTTGTACATCAGGAAGGACGGGAATACGGCGAAGGGAATGCCTAGCTGGCCTTCACCCTCGACCCGATAGAACTGAATCAGCGCGGGGTCGAAATCGCTGAGATCGTAACCGCTGGCTTCTATCTGCGGCGTGAGATCCAGCCAGGCGCCCGGGAAAGACGCGCGCCCGCGAATGCCCATGGGGCCGACGATATCCGGCGCGTTGCCAGCCGCGATCTGCGTGCTCAGGACGTCGTAAGCCTGCGCGTTGTCGACGATCTCCAGCACGAGCTCAATTTCGTCTTGCGACTCGTTGAAGTCGGCGACAACCGCTTCTTGCGCGGCGACCAGCGGCGCATCGGTGCCCGCGCCCAAGCCGACATACCAGCGAATGCGAACCGGATCCTGCGCGCCGACCAGACCGACGGCCAGTGCCAAAATCAAGCTCAGAAGGACAAATCGGGTAACTTGCCTGTTGATATGCATTTCTTGCTCCTGAATGCTAAAAGCTGCGAACAAAACGGTGGACGATGAAACTGCTTCCGCCTAACTGCCTGAAAGCGGTTTCAAGACGAGCAATGACGCTTTTCTCCATATATTATGCCTTTCCATTCTCGGAGATTAGGGCAATTGCGCCGCCCCGCAACTGGCGCGGACAATCAACTCGACAGGATTGATGAAGCCTTGTGGCGGCGTCGAGGCTGCGCCGAGGATCATCTCCCCCAGCCGTTCCACCGCGCTGTGACCCGCCTGCCCGATTGGCTGGCGCACGGTGGTCAAGGGTGGATCGGCCTGCGTGGCCGGCGGCAAATCATCATGGCTGACGATAGCGATATCTTGTGGCACGCGCAAATCGGCCTCGCGCAGCGCCCGCAGCGCCCCCAGCGACATCGTATCCGACGCCACAAAAACCGCGTCCGGCTTCTGCGGGATCAAGCGCTTCATTGCGCGGTAGGCGCTCTCCAAAGTGTAATCTCCAAAGGCGACCATGTCGCTGTCGCAGGGTCGGCCGCGCTCCTTAAGCGCCCGCCGATAACCCAGCAGACGATCGTCGCCCGCGGCGTTCTGGTCGGAAGCGATAGTGGCGATGCGGCGGTAGCCCAGGTCGATGAGGTAGGCGGTGGCCAGATAACCGCCCCCGACGTTGTCTGCGTCCACATACGTGACGCCATCCACGCGGCCGGGCCGTCCGATGAAAACGAAAGGCACATCGGCAGCCAGCAGCTGCGGGATAAAGGCGTCGCCCTTGTTATCGGCCGTGATGATCAAACCATCCAGTAAGCCGGCGGACAGGATGGCGCTGAGCGAATTCTGCCCCTGCGCCTCGGTATAAGAGACAAATAGCGCCAGGATAAGACCCTTGTCCGCGGCGCTTTTCGAGATCGATTCCGTCAACGCGGGGAAGTAGGCGTCGTTGAAAACCATCCGAGCGCCGGCGGAAATCACCAAGCCGATAATGCTCGAACGCTCCGAAGCCAGCAGGCGCGCAATGTTGTTGGGCTGATATCCCGTTTCGCGGATGACAGTCTGCACGCGCTCGCGCAGCGCCGGGCGGACGTGCGGATAGCCGTTGAGCACACGGGATACGGTCGCTTTGGACACGTTCGCCAGCTCGGCCACTCGCTGAATCGTGATCTTGCCGCTCATAAGAAAACACGCTATGAAACCGGTTTCAGACAGTCTAGGCTACCCTCTCCGGCTTGTCAAGCATCATTTTGAAACTGGTTTCAAGTGGCGAATGTGACGCCGAAAGCGCCGCGCCCCGGGGCCAGCTCGCCGACGCAAAACAGCCCCATCCGTTGATGAGGCTGTTCCATGGTTTCGCGCAAAAAAGGGGCGATGCGCTAGCCGCTCGATTCCTCCGAATCGTCGTCGGCGCCGTCGTCCAGCAGGTCGCCCGTGATCAAGTTGACGCCGGTCTCGAGCTCGCCTTCGATGAGCCCGGCGTTGACCTCGTTCACCATATCCCAGACCTCTTCCGGGATATCCGATTCGTTCGGGGGCGCCAGGCCGACGCCGTTCATCGCCGCGTCCATCGTGAAGACGCCGCCGCCGGGGAAGCTGTCCATGTCGCCTTCCGCCAGCATCGCGACCATATCAAAGACGCCTTGATCGACGCGTTTCATCGCGCTGGAGATGATGAACTCCGAACCGGGCGTTTCGCCGGATCCAAAACTCGTGACCCACTCGTCCTTGTCCACGCCGATGACGTAGACGCCTTCCTGCGCGGCCGCCAGTATTGCGCCGGTCCCCGTCTTCCCGCCGCCGCCAAAGAGCACGGAAGCGCCCTCGCCGATGAACTGCATCGCGGCCGAAGCGCCACGATCCTCGGCGATGAAGCTGTCGATGTAGACGCCGAGTATCGTCAGGTCGGGATTGACGTGGCGCGCGCCCTGTTCATAGCCGTTGCGGAAGCGCTTGACGGGCGGGATGTCAATGCCATAGACGCCGCCGATGATGTCCGATTCCAGCCAATCGGCCACGAAAGCGGCCAGCACGCCGGTCATGAAACCGGACTGATCTTCGCGGAACTGGATGCCGACATAGTTGGTCGGTCCATCCATCAGGAATTGGTCGACGCCCAGGAAGTAGACTTCAGGGTTGGCTTCGGCCGCGGCGTAGGTGGCGTCGGCGATCAGGAAGCCGACCGTGACGATTACTTCAAAGCCTTCGTCGATGCAGGTTTGAATATTGGCTTCGTAGTCGGTTTCCGCCTGGGTCTCGATGAAGTTGTATTCGAGGTCGTACTCGTCGGAAACGGCGACCGCGCCATCGTGCGCCGACTGGTTGAAAGTGCCGTCGTTGATGCGCCCGATATCGGTCACCAGGCACAAGGTCTCCACGCCGTCCTGCGCCGCGGCCAGGGGAACCAGCCCCAGCATCAGCGCGACCAGGCTCAATATCAATACAAGCTTTTTCATGAGTCTCTCCCGAGAAGCTATTAGGCGATGTGTGCGCATCCAAGCGTACTATACTGTTGCGCGGCGATAATTTCAACGCCGCCATTCGCAGAGTGGAGAGCCTGGCGGCGACGCATGAGGCGGAAAGGGAGTGAATTTCAAGGCAGCAACTCAAAATAGCTGCTATGCAGGGGACGCGCGATGCTGAAGTCTCGTCTGTCGAAAGTCGCAATTCTCGAGATGCGCAGTCTTTCCGCCATAGCCATAATGCGGCAATCGACGATATCGAAACGCGAATCGGCGACCTGTTGCGCAATTTCTTAAATCCGGGCTAAGTCCTCATTCAGCATTGGTTCGAATCGCGCTTTCGTATGCCTGAATTGATCAAGCCATTGTACTATACCGGCATATCCATGGTCGCGCGCGAACAGGTACCCCAGCTCAGGCAGAATGACCGCCGGCAACAGCAGCGTCTCAGAGTTGACCTCCGAAAACGCTGCTGCTCGTTCATGGTGAGGATCAGCCTGCCGGAATAACGCATAGACAAAGCCGGTATCGACCAGGATGCTCACTTGTCCCGATTCCGTGTAATGTGGTCAGCGAATTCCGCATTCAGGAAGTCGCCGGCGCCCGCCGATGTTTCGACCTTTCTGCTGCTGAGCGCACCCAAGTCTGCTTTGCGAGCGAGTTGCGCGAGCTCAGCCAGCGAGCCTGGCGGGGGCCAGCCGTCATCCCCGGGCTTAAGATCGCAATTGGCTCTCGCCTCGGCCTCCGCCGCCGCCTTTTCTTCTGTCTTCCGAAACAACTCGGCGTTTTCCCGACGGTTTCGTTTATCGGCTATTTCCTCGCGAACTATCAAAATATCTACCACCTCGCCCACTGTAATGCGCCGCGCTTTCGCCATTGCTTGCAGTCGTTCGGCGACATCGTTAGGAATTTCAATCAACATGACCAAGGCGCTTTCATCTTCAATTGTCGGCTTCAAATATAGACGATCTCACTCCTTCACATAAGGCTGCCCGATCGCCTTTGGCGGGCTCGCGCGGCCGATGAAGCCGGCCAGCACCACCAGGGTCACCGCGTAGGGCACCATCTGCAGGAACTGCACCGGGAAGCCGACGCCGACCATCTGCAGGCGGATGCCCAGCGAATCAGAGAAGCCGAAGAGCAGCGCCGCGCCGAAAGCCCCAATCGGCGTCCATTTGCCGAAGATCATCGCCGCCAGCGCGATAAAGCCCGCCCCCCGCGTCATGCCATCATTGAAGCTGCCGGTCGCTTCCAGCGAGAACCAGACGCCGGCCAAGCCCGCGATCATGCCGCTGATGAAGACGTTGATCCAGCGCGTGCGATTGACATGGATGCCCAGCGTGTCGGCCGCGTGGGGGTGCTCGCCAACCGCGCGCGTCCGCAAGCCCCAGCGCGTAAAGAACATGACAATATGGGTGAAAGCCAGCATGACGAACATCAAGAAGAATATCGGCTGATTGGTGAAGATCGCCTCGCCGACCACCGGCAGGTCGCTGAGAAGCGGGATGGCGACATTGCCCAGCTTGGCCGCGCCAGCCTCGGTCGATAACAGGTATTCGCGCCGAACGAAGCTGGTCACGCCGACCGCCAGGATATTGATGACCGTGCCGCTGACGATCTGGTCCGTGCGGAAGGTGATCGAGAGCCAGCCATGCAGCAGCGCGATTATGCCGCCGGCGAGCAAGCCGATGACGACCGCGAGCAGCTGCGCCGACTCCAGCGGAAGCGCCGTGCCGCGCAGGAAGAACAGGGTCGTGAAGCCGAAGCAGGCCGCGAAGAGCATCATGCCTTCGATGGCGATATTGACGACGCCGGCGCGCTCGCACCAGATGCCGGCGAAGGCGCCGATCGCCACCGGCGTCGCCAGGCGCAGGCTCTCGGCGACGATGGTGGTCAGATTGGTGTCGTTGCCAGCGGCCGCCGCGATGATCACCGTCGGGATGAAGAGCGCGCCACAGACCGCCATCAATGCCAGGCTTAGCCGCCGCCAGCGGAGGACTTGAAACTCGTAGAGATTAAGCGCGCCGCCAAAGACGAAAAGCAGCCCGACGACCAGCAGATAGGCTGATGTCGGCACCGGGATATCGGCGACGGCGGGCGCCTCGCCACCGGAGCGCGATTCGAAAGTCAGGGTAGTGACGAGATCGCTGTCGAGCCGCCCCGCTTCGACGACAATGAAGGCGCCAAGAACGAGCAGCGCGACCGCGATGATGCGCTTCCGCGTCAGCTTAAGGCTCAGCCGGCGCCCGGCTTTTGTCTTGTCAGCGGCTGTCATAATCAGCTGCCCCAGCCCGTCGAGAAGACCAAATCGCCCTCTTCTTCGGCGCTGCGTTTCGGCACGCGCCACAAGAAGCGGATGATCTGGTCGGCGGCGACGAACATGATGATCAGCGCCTGCACGATCTTCACCAGGTCGATGGAGATATCGGCGCGAATCTGCATCAGGGCCGCGCCACTAAGCAGCCCGCCCCACAGCAAGCCCGCCCAGACCATGCCCTTGGGATTGTTGCGCGCCAGCAGGGCGACCGCGATCGCATCGAAGCCGACCCCAGCGAAGAAACGCGGGTGCATCACATGCTCGACGCCGCTGATCTCGATGGCGCCGGCCAAGCCCGCCAGCATGCCGCTTAGCGCCATCGCCAGCACCACGTTGCGCGGCACGCTCATGCCGGCGTATTTGGCCGCGTTCTGATTGGCGCCAACCGTGCGCAGCTCGAAGCCGAGGGTCGTGCGCGTCAGGAACCAGTCCGTCAGCCAGACCGCGCCGATCATCAGCCAGAAGCCAAAATGCAGTTTGGATTGGTCGCCGACGGCGATCAAAACCAGGAAGAGCTGCAAGCCGCTCATGACGCCCGCCCAGATCAGCCCGCCACGCAGCGCGGCCTGGGGATTATCGCGCCGGGCCGGCAGGTAATTCAGCAGGAAGGCGACGACCGCTACCGCCGCCATCATCAAAATCAGCGCGAGCGGCTCGGTAATCGCGTCCATCGTCGGCAGCATCGCGCCCGGCAGTACCTTCGGCGTCTTGGGCACGCTGGCTTGGACATCGCCCAGGATGACCGGATCCACCGATTTGATCAGCCAGTCGACGATCAGGATGGCGATGAAATTCAGCATAATCGTGGTGATGACTTCATGCGCGCCGGTGAATGCCTTCAGCGCGCCCGGTATGGCGCCCCAGAGGAAACCGCCCAGGATGCCGAAGAAAATCACCGCCGGCAGCAAGAAGAGCGGCGAGCTCGCTGGCGGCGCGAAAGCCCCCAAGGCGGCCACGGCGATCGCCCCGGCGTAAAGCTGCCCCTCCGCGCCAATGTTGAAGAGACCGGCTTTGAAGCCCAGCCCCACCGCCAGCCCGGCGATGATGAAGGGAATGGCGCGCACGATCGTCTTCTCCAGGTTCGCAGGGAAAAACAGCAGCACCCAGTCGCCGAGCCGCAGGAAGGGCGCCTCCAGGCTCTGATCGTTCTTCAAGATGCCGAATGCCGCCCCGCCGAGGTCGTCCGCGCTCAAGACGCGATTGCCCGGCCGGCGGATCACGAGATGCCGCCGCAGCGCCGCGTCCAGCTGGTCGTCCAGCGCCGCATTCACCGACTCGCCGGCGAGGTATTCCGCATCGTACATTTTGCCGACAATGCGGAACTGCGCGCCCAAGGCGGCCGGGTCGTCTATGCCCAGCGCGTCCAAAGCCGCGAGCGTTTCGATGGCTTCGCGCGCGTCGTCAAAATCGGCGGCGACGATCGCCTCGATGGTCGCGGCTTCGGGGCTGGCGGCGTCGATGCCCAAGGCGTCCATCCGCGTCAAGGCGTCGTGGCTGCGCTGCAGACCGACCTGGCCGTATTCGTCGATCAGCCGCAGACCAGCCAAAGCGCGTTCCCCCACCCTAAATCCCTCCCCCAAAATGAGGGAGGGACTTTCATCTCCCAAAACCAAGGTGAAAAAGCGGGCATCGTTTTCTTCGTCTTCGGCTTGATTCTCCCCTTCACTCCTCGTGGGGGAAGGGGCCGGGGGCTGGGGGTAAGCAGCGGCCAGTTCCGTCAGCGCGCGCGCGTCCGAGCGTTTGAGCTCGCCCAGGCCGTCCAGCAGCGGCTGGAGCTCGCGCAGGCGCTCTTCGCCGACTTCGCGGATGGTGGCGGCGCGGTCGCTGATGGCGGTCGCCGCCTCTTCGCTGATATCGAAACGGGCGAAGAACTCGGCGTAGGCGCGCGTCTCCGCCATGCCGACCTCGAGGACGCGCTCGAAGGGTCGGGCTTGCCGCGACAGACTGCGCCGCGTCGTGATTTCGTTTTCGCTGGCGTAAAGGCGCATCTCGTCGAAGTCATGGGCGGAAGCCGCTTCATTGATCGTCAAACCCGTGATGGATTCGACCAGCGCCACATACGCGGTGGAGGACACGCGCAGACCTTCGGCGATATTGGGCTGCAAGATGTTGTCGCTGACGGTGATCGTGATCAGCGGGATGCCAGCCAGGAAAGCGGTGATGACCGCCAAGAGCGGCACCAGGCTCGGCGAGAGACTCGCCCACAAGCCGATGACGCCGCCGCGCCGTCTGTTTTCCGCGGGAACGGTCACGATTCACCAACCATCTGGCGTTCATCGCGCACGCCAGCCATGCGCAAGCCAACCGTATCGCGATCGGCTTCTTCGATGGACAGGATGTCGATGATTTCGCCTTCAAACATGACCGCCACGCGATCCGCCAGGCTGAGCACTTCGTCCAGCTCCGACGAGACCAGCAGGATGCCGGCGCCGGCGTCTCGCATGCGGATGATCTGGCGGTGGATGAATTCGATCGAGCCGACGTCCAGCCCGCGCGTCGGCTGCGAGGCGATCAGCAGATCGACATCGCGCGAGAACTCCCGCGCCACGATCACTTTCTGCTGGTTGCCGCCCGATAAGCCGCTGGCGATATTGTTGATGATCGGCGGACGCACGTCATACTGCTCCACCAACTGGCGCGCGTTATCGGCGATGGCGCGGTCGTCCACCACGATGGCGCGGGAAAAGGCATCTTGATAATAGCTGCAAAGCACCAGGTTGTGCATCACGGTGAAGCTCGACACCAAGCCGTCGCGCTGCCGATCTTCCGGCACATGACCGACGCCCATTTCGGTAACGCGCCGCGGCGAGGCGCCGCTGATCTCGATGCCTTTGATGAAGAAACGTCCGTCATCGACCGCGCGCATGCCGGTCAAAGCCTCGACCAGTTCCGTCTGGCCATTGCCCTGCACGCCGGCGATGCCGAGGATCTCGCCGCGATTCAAGCCGAAGCTGAGCCCCTCCACCGCCGGCAAGCCGCGATCGTCATTCACGCGCAGGTTGACGACATTCAGAATTTCATCGCCCGCAACGGCCACGGCTTTATCGACTTCGAGGATGACGTCGCGCCCGACCATGAGCGACGCCAGCGAGGCCTCGGTGGATGTCGCAGGGTCGGCATTGCCGGCCACGGCGCCGCGCCGCAGCACGATTACGTCATCGCAGATTTCCAGCACTTCTTTGAGCTTGTGGCTGATGAAGATGATGCTGACGCCCCTGTCCAGCAGGGCGCGCATGATCTTAAAGAGACCGCGGGTCTCCTGGGGCGTGAGCACCGCCGTCGGCTCGTCGAGGATGAGGATATCGGCATGACGATAAAGCGCCTTGATGATCTCGACGCGCTGCTGAATGCCGACCGGCAGATCGGAAATCAAGGCGTCGGGGTCGACATCCAAGCCATATTCGCGCGAGAGTTCGCGGATTTCGCGCCGCGCCCGATCCCGCCGCAAGAAAGGTCCGCTGACGCTCTCGTTGCCGAGCATGACGTTCTCGGTCACGGTCAGCACGTCCACCAGCTGAAAATGCTGATGCACCATGCCGATGCCGAGGGCGATGGCGTCTTTGGGGCCAGCGATTGCGACTGGCTGGCCATTCACCAGGATTTCGCCTTCGTCCGGCTGGTAGAGCCCGTAAATCATGTTCATCAGCGTGGATTTGCCGGCGCCGTTCTCGCCCAGCAAGCCAAGGACCTGCCCTTTGCGCAGGCTCAGGCTGACCTTGTCATTCGCCAGGACGCCCGGGAAACGCTTGCTGATTCCGCGGACTTCGAGGGCGGGCGGGGGGTCGGTCATCATGGAGCTTTCCAGCAAGAGCTACAGCCTCGGCGCGCTTGGATTATAGCGCAGTTTCGGCGTTTGGGCGCTGACTTCGCTTTCGCGGCTAGCAAGAGACGTCGGCCGGCGACAAGAGCAATCGATCGGTCCTTCGCCCATCGCGCGTGATTGTCAGGCGGGCGCCGTCTCGCGGGTTGTAGAGACCGAAGGCGACCTGCGCCAGCTCCTCCGCGGCAGCCAAGGAGAAGCCGCTGACGATATGCTGGCCCGCGCGCCACAATGATGTCGGGTATAAGCCGTCCAATGGCTCGCCGTCGTTCTGCGCGATCAGCTGACCCCGCTCGTCCAGGCCATGCGCAAATTGATGAAAGTCTAAGGGCGGCCGCGCCATGACCTCCCAATGCAAGACGCCCGCGAGCTCGTCCCCAGCCGTCGATATTTCTATACAGTGCAAGGTCAGAATGCCGCCAAAATCAATCGCGCGAGAGCGCCCGTCAAACGCGCGATAGGGTCCGTGGATCTCGATGACATCGGGCAGCACGACGCGCCGCGAGCCATCAGGCAGCTCCGCCATGGAGCCGCTGTCATCCTTGCGCATCAACTGAATCGAGATTCGTCCTACATAGGCGGGAGCATCGTCAAACAGCCTAAGTCGGTGGCCATCGGACATGAATTGCCCGGACGCCAAATCGGATAACGAGCCGCCCTCGAAGCGCAGTGGCTGGCTGACCGCCAAAGCGCGCGAGACCGTCAAATCGACCAATTGCGCAATCGGCCGATATTCGGCGATTTGCTCGCCTTCGGGCTGCCAATACAGGCGAATCTCGAGGGGGTCGTCGGCGCTGATAGAGTCGCTGGACAAGGTATATCCCAACAAGGTCGCCGCGCCGTCGAAAGTTAAATCCGCCGGCCGCCGCATGTAGGCCGGTTTGCCATCATCGCCCGATATTCGGAAAACCTGATCTTGCAGCCAGGCGCTGTTTAAGACGGCAAAAGCAATCAGAACGCCGCCAGTCAGAATCGCCCCGCGGGCGGAAATGTCGGGCTCGGCGGTTTCCGGGCGAACTTGCCGCGGGCCGCGCCAATATATGAAGACGGCGACGCCAAGGCTGGCCAGGCTAATCAAGGCGGCCACACGCTGAACGCCCGTGCCGACATAATCTACCTGGAGCAGATGCTCGCCTTCGGGCAGGCGAAACTGGATCAAGCCAAAATGCTCGTCCGCTTCAAATGGATAGTCCTCGCCATCAACGGTCAAGCGCCAGCCCGGCATATAGAATTGGCGCAAACGCAAGTCGGTCGCCCGTCCAATAACCGAAATGGCAATTTGATTGTCCGCCAGATGCCGATAGCTGGCATCGAAACGCGTCCGGGCGAAATCGGCTTCGCGGACGCGGATTCGCAAAGGCGCGCTGACGTAGCCTGCCAGGTCTCGCGGCAAGTCGTACGAGGTGGATTCCCCCCAGATCGGTCGGAATTCGTTATAGGCGGTCGTGCCCCAGTTGCGCTCGGTGAATTCCATCTCGATCTCGTCCTTGGCCGAGAGCGCCGGCCAGACCCGATCGTCATCGCGCGGATGCATGAGCGGCAGCGCCTGCCCGATCACCAGCGTAGACAGGACGAAAGCCGCCAGCGCCCGCCAACGCGCCGGCAACAGCAGCAGACTGGAGGCGCCGAGCAGGGCGACCATAAGCGCCGCCACGCGCAGAACGCGCTCGGGAAAACGCAGATTGCGGAAGCCGGGCATCGTCAGCCAGAGTTCAAGCGACGGTTCCAAGGTCAGGAAAATCGCGGCCCCCAACCCGCCGAGCAAGAGCAGCGCCAGACCGTAGCGCCGTCGGATCAAAAGCGCGCACCCGCCCAGCAGGGTCAATGCCAGCCCGACGAGACCCAGCGTTCGCGGCATCAGCAAGGTGGCGTCATTGCTGTCGATGAGCTGCGGCAGGCTCGTCAACTCGCGGACGCTGAGGAAGTGAGCCTTGAGAAAGTCAACCGTGTCGCGCAGCTCGCCGCCGATTTTCACATAGCCCAGTTCAACCGCGACCGGCAGCCAGAAAATCGCAGACAGGCCCGCCGCAAGCGCAAATCCGCCGCCGATGAACAACAAACGCCTGGCCGCCGCCCGCCAATCGCCGCCATAAAGCGCCGCCGCCAGAGCGCAAGGCAGAGCGAAAACGCCCGCGATATAGGTCGTCGGCGTATGCGTCATGACGATTGCGGCGAAGGGAAGCGCGATCCACAAGCTGGCGCGCGGATTGGGCTCGCGCCGCGTCAATACGATGCCGTAAAACAGCAGCGGAATGAACGAAGTGGAGACGATTTGCGCCAGGCTGCCCTGCCACCAGAATTCGTAGAAACGCGAAGGCGCGTACACCCAGAGGCAGCAAGCCAGCAGCGCGGCCCCCGGCGGCAGGAACTGGCGCGCCAGCAGATACATTCCAAGGCTGCCGAGGCACCAGGCGAAGGCGGTCGTCAGATTGTAAGCGGCGACGACATTGAAGCCGATGAGATGCAGCCAGGCGCCGATATGCGTCGCGCCCGGGGCGTAATAGGTGAAGACGGGATAGCCGTAGCCGAGGTGAAAATAAGGGACCCAGCGCGGGTACAAGTCGCCGGCTTCGATGAGGCGCGCCAGGGCGAAGATGCGATGGGCGTGAAAAGGGGCGTCGGCGGCGTTGGCCAGCCCCTCGCCGAAGATGGGCAGGAGGCCGATCAGCGGGAGGAGGAGGGCGAGGAGGATGCCTTTATCGGGAAATCGCAATCGTTCTCTCAATCGCCTTGGCGGAGTTCAGCTTACAGTTTTGCATATCCCAGACTCAGCCGATAAACTATCAATAAGATAGCAGATGAATATGTGAAACGATGAGCGGAAACCTGTTTTACGCAGGTGATAATCTTAACGGTCTGGCATTGGTGACGCGGCGGGGCTTGCTGGCGGACCTGGTATACATTGACCCGCCCATCGCGACTGGCAACGACTTTCTGATCAGCGAAAATCGCGCGAACGCCGTAAGCGCAAACGGTTCATTGGCCTATTCCGACCGTAGGCAAGGCCAAGACTATCTTGACATGCTTGAGAGGCAGCTTCGCGCCATAAGACTGGTGATGACCCCGACAGCTTCAATTTATGTGCATATCGGCCTTGCGGTGGAGCACCATGTCCGACTGCTGATGGACAAAGTGTTTGGCGCGCGCAACTTTCGCAATAGCATTAGTCGCATGAAGTGCAATCCGAAAAACTTTGCGCGTCATTCCTATGGAAATATCAGAGACACCATTCTCTTCTATTCGGTGTCGCCAAAGAAAATCACTTGGAATCCACAGCGAGAACCGCAAGATGCGGAAGATCTAATGCGACTTTACCCGTTTTTGGATGATTCAGGAAGACGTTACACGACTACGCCCCTTCATGCGCCAGGCGAGACAAAGAACGGCGAAACTGGCGAGGCTTGGCGCGGTATTATGCCGCCGGCAGGACGACATTGGCGCTACCGTCCTGAAAAGCTGGACGAACTGGAGGCCAGCGGACTAATCGCCTGGAGTTCAACCGGCAATCCGCGGATGATCAAATACGCCGACGAAGCGAAGGGCAGGCTGCCGCAGGACATTTGGGAGTACAAGGATCCGCAGAATCCTGTATATCCCACTCAAAAGAATCCTGAAATGCTACGGCGCATCATATTGACTTCTTCCGATCCTGGCGACATTGTGCTCGACTGTTTCGCAGGAAGCGGCGAGACATTGATTCAAGCTCACGATCTCGGAAGAAACTTCGTGGGAATCGACATCTCTCCGGCGGCGCACGAGATTATTCGGTCGCGGATAGATTGCGCGCGTACTGAGTGGATAAGGGAAAAAGACGAAGCTGCGCCTCGCGTCGTTAGCGCGTCAGATCTTTCAGAAGTACTTGAATGCCGTAAAGCTAGAAATGCGCGACCCCTAGTCGATATTGAAGCAATGCACGGATTACGCGGCAGGAGCGGGCGACTCACAGAGTCGCCTCTACAATTGTTGGTTTAGGCGGGCGAGGCACATCATCGCCCCTATCAGCCTTGGTCCAAGCGGACGAGACAAGTCTCGCCCCTACGATTGTTGGTTTGTGCGGGCGTTACGCGTAACGCCCCTACAGTTGACAATGAATGGCGCCGGGCTCAATCCTCCAGCGTGCTCAAATCTCCCAGCGGCTGGCCTAGAGCCTGCGCCTTCAGCACGCGCCGCATGATCTTGCCACTGCGCGTCTTCGGCAGGTTGTCCACGAACTCAATCCGCGCCGGCACGGCAATCGGACCGACCTCGTGCCGCACGTGCGCCTTGAGCTCGGCCTCCAGCGCGTCCGAGCCGTCGACGCCTTCCACCAGGATGCAGTAGGCGTAAATCTTGTTGCCGCGCAATTCGTCCGGCACGCCGATCACCGCCGACTCGGCCACCGCGCTATGGCTGACCAGCCCCGACTCGACTTCGGCTGTGCCAAGCCGGTAGCCACTGACCTTGAGCACATCATCGTTGCGCCCAATCACCCAGAGGTAGCCGTCTTCGTCGCGCCGCGCCGTATCGCCGGCCAGATACCAGCCTTGAGCGCGATACTTCTCCCAATACTGGCTGAGGAAGCGCTCGTCATCGCCGTAGACCGTGCGGATCATGCTCGGCCAGGGGCTCTTGATGACCAGGTTGCCGTCCTCGTTCACACCGACCGGCGCGCCGTCCTCATCGACGATATCGACCTCGATGCCGGGGAAGGGGCGGGTCGCGCTGCCGGGCTTCAAGCCGACGGACGGGAAGGGCGTGATCATGAAACCGCCGGTCTCGGTCTGCCACCAGGTATCGATGATGGGGCAGCGTTCTTCGCCGATGACGCGATGATACCAGCGCCAGGCTTCCGGGTTGATCGGCTCGCCCACCGTGCCCAGCAGACGCAGGCTGCTCAAGTCGTGGCGCCGGGGCCAGTCTTCGCCGAAGCGCATCAAACCGCGGATGGCCGTCGGCGCCGTGTAGAGGATGCTCACGCCATAATCGGCGACGATTTGCCACCAGCGGTCGGGATCGGGATAGGTCGGCGCGCCTTCGTAGATGATGCTGGTCGCGCCCAGAATCAGCGGGGCGTAGACGATATAGCTGTGCCCGGTGATCCAGCCGGGGTCGGCCGCGCACCACCAGCGATCCTCTTCCTTAATGTCAAAAGCCCAGTCCAGCGTGGTCGCGGTGTACACCTGATACCCGCCGTGCGTATGCAGGACGCCCTTGGGCTTGCCGGTCGTGCCGCTGGTGTAGAGGATGAAGAGCGGGTCTTCGGCATCCATCACCTCGGTCTCGGCATTTGGCTTGGCGATCGGCAGCGCCATCAAATCGTGATACCAATGATCGCGGCCCGGCTCCATGTGGATCTCATGCGCCGTCCGCTTGACGACAATGACCGTCTCCACCACTGGCGAGCGCGCGACCGCCTCGTCGACCGTGTCCTTGAGCGGGACGATTTTGCCGCGCAGCCAGGCGCCATCGCAGGTGATCAGCACCTTGCTTTGCGCGTCTTCGATGCGGCTGGCCAATGCCTGCTCGCTGAAGCCGCCATAGACGACGCTGTGGGGCGCGCCGACCTTGGCGCAGGCCAGCATGGCGATGGCGATCTCCGGCACGCGCCCCATATAGATGGTGACGCGGTCGCCTTTACGCACGCCCATGCTCCGCAGCACGTTGGCGAATTTATTGACTTCCTGCCAGAGCCGCCAATACGACATGGTGACTTTTTCGCCGTCTTCGCCCTCCCAGATGATCGCGAGTTTGTTGCGCCGCCAGGTCGTAACGTGCCGGTCGAGGGCGTTCAGCGCCATATTGGTCTTGCCGCCGACGAACCACTTGTAAAAGGGTGGGTTGCCGTCATCGAGGACCTTGTCCCAGCGCTTGTACCAGGACAGGGTCTCGGCGCGCTCCGCCCAAAAGGCTTGAGGGTCCTTCCGCGCCAAATCGTAGAGCGCCTCGTAATCGGGCGCGTTCGCCTGCGCGATCATGTCCGCGGTCGGTCGATACCATTCGCTGGTCGGGGGGGTGAATCCTTGGTCAGTCATTGGACGCTCCTCAATCTCAAAACCGCTCGTCTGGCGGGGCGATGCGCCTGCGCCGAATCATGGCGGTATTATAGACGATAGGCGGCGCAAGTCGACACCCGCGCGCCGCTCGGGAAGTGTATCGTTGTCGGCTGAAACACCAGAAGCTTTACCACCGAGCTCGCCGAGCTAATCCGAGTTCACCGAGGATCATAGGCGGAATATGCCTTGTTCTTCGTGTACGTCGCGTTTTTTCGGAGAGTGCCTGCGCGACCTGTCGTAAAACGCAATTTGGCTCGTCTGAATTTCAGCCGAAATGGATACACTACCCGCCGCTCGTCAACTGGCGCGGACGGGTCGGTATGCGCTACACTCTGCCAACGAATCTGAAGACCAGGAGCAAATATCGTGAGGCTCGCCAGGTCATACGCCATATTTATCGCATTGCCCGCTATCGCTCTTCTAGCAGGGTTCTTCATGATTGCGCTCGCCGACGAGATCCATTGGGGCTACAGCGGCGACGCCGGCCCCGCCAACTGGGGCGCGCTTTCGCCCGACTATTCGCTCTGCGCCGATGGCAGCGCCCAGTCGCCAATCGACATCCGCAACGCCAGCGCGCTCGACCTGGTCGACATCGACTTCCGTTATGGCGAGAGCGCCAACAATATCTTCAACAACGGGCATACGATCCAGGTGAATGTCGACGCCGGCAGCGGCATCGTCTATAACGGCATCAGCTACAACCTGCTGCAATTCCATTTCCATGCGCCCAGCGAACACACCATCGACGGGACGGCGGCGCCGATGGAAATCCACTTCGTGCATCAAGACCCCAATTCGGGCGCGCTGGCGGTCGTCGGCGTCATGCTGAGCGCGGGCGAAGACGACAGCGCGGCTTACGCGGCGGTACTCGACCATTTGCCAGAACAAGCTGGCGAGCCAGAAGCGATGGGCGAGGCGCTTGAATTGGCCACCCTGCTGCCGGAAGCGCGCAGGTTCTATACCTATCAAGGTTCACTCACCACGCCGCCATGCAGCGAAATCGTGCGCTGGCTGCTGCTGGATACGCCAATGACGCTTTCCGCCGCGCAGATCGACGCTTTCACCGCCATCTTCGACGGCAACGCCCGCCCGACCCAGCCAAGGGGCAAACGCGACCTGCTGCGCGATTCGCAGTAGCCGGAAGACACCCAAATCCCCGCCATTACAGCGATATGTAGGGGCGACTCTGTGAGTCGCCCGCTACTTCATCCCGGATCGCCCGCGTCGAAGGTCTTGCTTGCAACTTGCAATCGCCGCGCTATAATGGCGGGGGTACGCGCATCAACAGTTTCCTTAAGCAAAGAGGGAGTAGAAACATGTCTAGAAACCTTTCCCGCCGCGATTTCTTGAAGGCCACGGGCATGGGCAGCGCCGCCGCCTTTGCCGCCGCTTATGGCATGCCGCTTGGCACAGCGCTGGCGCAGGCGCCGCCGGGCGATACCGCCGGCCACCTGGTCATCTACAACTTTGGCGGCACCGAGCAGCAGCGCATGTTCGGCAACGCCATCGCCCGCTTCAACGAGCGCTATCCCAACGTCCTCGTGGAAGACCTCTATATTCCTTGGCCCGAAGGCTGGGGCCACTACATCACCAACCTGAAGCTGCGCGCCGCCAGCGGCTTGAAAACCGACATCATCGCCATCGCCATCGAAGGCACGCGCGAGACCATCTTTGAAGACCTCGTGCTGCCGATGGACGACGCCATCGCCGCCGACGAAGAGCTGGCCGCGATCGTCGACGAGGTCGAGCCGGTGCTGCACGACGCCCTCAAGGGGCCCGACGGCACGACCTACTACTTCACCCGCGAGTGGAACAATATGATCATCCACTACAATCCGGACAAGTTCGAAGAAGCAGGCTTGGATCCGCCGGCTGAGGATTGGACTTGGGAAGACTTCCTCGAGACCGCCTCGGTCCTGACTCACGGCGAAGGCGGCGACAAGCAATTCGGCTTCGCGATTCCCTACTTCAACTTCGGCTTGACGCCCTGGTGGCACACCAACGACACCGCGACCTTGACCGAAGACTGGTCGCAATCCAACCTGGACGACCCCAAGATGCTGGAATCGGTCAAGTTCGTGCATTCGCTGGTGCACGAGCACGGCGTCGCCCCCTCGGTCGAAGGCACGAATATGACCGAGCTCTTCATGGCCGGGACGGCCGCGATGACCGGCGCCGGGCGCTGGCCCTTCGATACCTACGTGACCACCGACTGGCGCACGGTCGATATCACGCCTTGGCCGCGCAATCGGAAAGGCACGACTGTCTTCGGCTCCGGCGGCTGGGCGGTATCCAAGACGACCGAGAACGTCCCGCTGGCGCTCGAGCTGATCAAAGACCTCGCCGCTTTCGAGACGGATATGGAAGCGGTCGCCGTCGGCACATCGCTGCCCGCCCGCCGCAGCGCCACCGAGAACGATCTCTTCAACAGCTTCCCGGCCAACGCCCAACGCTTCTTCGGCAGCCTGGAAGACATCAAACCGGTGCCGTCGCCCGCCAACTTCGCCGAGCTCGAGAGCATCTTCATGCGACACATGGACCAGATCATGGCCAACTCCCTGACGCCCGAGCAGGGCTTGGAGATGGCGCATATCGAGCTGACGGCGGCCATGGACAAGCTGGCCGAGCGCCTCGCCGAGGGCTAGACCGCTAGTCCACCGCCCCACCCAAACCCCTCCCTGGCGGGTCCGTGTCCGCGCGACCCGATAAAGAGGGAGGGGCTTTAAGGTCGCTCCTTTGCGAGCATAGTCCCCTGCCCTCCGTGTGGGGGGCACGGGGGCCGGGGGAACGGGGGCAGCGGCGCCCGCCATTTACGCGATTGACAGAGTGCAGATGCAAAACACCGGCCTCCTGCCAGAATTGACGCCAAAACGCCGCGAAGCTTTCGTCGGCTATCTCTTCATTTTGCCGACCTATATCGGCTTCGTCATCTTCATCCTCTACCCGCTGATCGAATCCATGCGCATCAGCTTCCAGGAGTTCAGCCTGCTGCGCGGCTCGACCTATATCGGCCTCGAAAATTACGCGCAGATGTTCACCGATCCGCGCCTGCGCATCTCCTACGTCAATACCATCATCTTCACGCTTTTCGCCGTCTTCTTCAACGCCGGCATCGGCTTGATCCTGGCGGTCATGCTCAATCGGCGGCTGCCGGTGCTGATGCGCAATCTGTATCGCTCGATCTTCTTCTTCCCCGTGCTCATCGCCCACACCTATATCGCGGTCATCTGGCGCTTCCTCTATCAGCAGGACACAGGCGTCATCAACTATTATCTCGGCGTACTCGGCATCGAGCCGATTCCCTGGCTGAGCAACGTGCACTGGGCGATGGCGGCCATAATCATCCTGGACGTCTGGAAGAACACCGGCTTCGCCATGCTGGTTTTCCTGGCCGGCTTGCAGAGCATCCCGCACGAATACTACGAAGCGGCGCAGCTGGATGGCGCCAACGAACGCCAGCTCTTCTTCCGCATCACCATTCCCTTGCTCAGCCCGACCATTTTCTTCATCCTCGTCATTTTCATGATCGGCGCGCTGCAGGTCTTCGACACCATCATCGTGCTGACGGCCGGCGGACCCGGCGACGCCACCCGAAGCGTCGTCCTCTACATCTACGAGATCGCCTTCCGCACCTTCAATATGGGTTACGCCGCCGCCGTATCCATGACCCTCTTCGCCATCATCCTGGTGCTGACCGCCCTGCAGTTCTGGATCAGCCGCCGCTGGGTGCATTACGAATAGCGGAGGAGCGCTGATTGCGGCGAATACGCGGCCTATGTCAAACGCATTAGAAGACAATTCACCACCGAGTACACCGAAGGCGCAGAAGCAAGTGTGTGAAAGTCGTGAAACACTGATTTGCCACAGAGACACTGAGGCACAGAGCTTAGCCCTATCGTTTCTCTCGGTGTACTCGCTCAAACTCGGCGCGCTCGGTGGTTAGCGTTTGCATAACTTGCTTGCGCATACTGAGTGGGCTTCTGGTTTTGCGGAGCTGGCTTTTTCTCGAAATGAACAACGCGAAAATGACGGATTGAATTATGGCAGCGACAGAAGCGACAGCCTTTGGGCAAGCGCGCGGCAAGCCGAAGAAACCGATTAATACGGGCGATGTCATCTCCTACGTCATTCTGACCATCGCCGCCATCCTGGTCATGATGCCGCTCGCCTGGATGTTCTCGACCTCGCTTCGTCCCACGAGCGAGAGCTTCCAGCTGCCGCCGGCCTGGCTGCCGACGCAGTTCCGCTGGGAGAATTATCTCGCGCCTTTTGAATCCAGCGTGCCTTTCGTCGATCTCTTCATCAACAGCATGCGCATCACGGTCGCCGTGACCCTGGGGCAGCTGGTGACTTGCTCGCTGGCGGGTTACGCTTTCGCGCGCCTGCGCTTCCCCGGGCGGGATCTGCTCTTTCTGCTGCTGCTGGCTTCCTTGATGGTGCCGGGCCAAGTGACGATCATCCCGATCTTTCTGCTGATGCGCGATCTGGGCTTGATCGACAATCCGCTCGCCATCATCCTGCCCGGGCTGATCAGCGCATTCGGCGTCTTCTTGATGCGGCAGTTCTTCAAGCAGATGCCGCAGGAGCTCTTCGACGCGGCGCGGGTGGATGGCGCCGGGCACATCCGCTCTTTCCTGCAGATCGCCTTGCCGCTGGCCGGCCCCGCGATGGCGACCCTCGGCATCATCACCTTCAACGCCACCTGGAACGCCTATTTTCTGCCGCTGATCTTCCTCAATTCCTGGCACAAGATGACGCTGCCGCAAGGCATCGCCCTGCTGACCGGTTATATGGGCTCGGGCAATCCGTCGGTGGTGATGGCGGCGGTGACGATGGCGATCATCCCGGTGCTGATGGTCTTCGTCGCGGCGCAGCGCTGGATCATCGAGGCTTTGACCCGCAGCGGGTTGAAAGGTTAGGCGCAGGGGCAAGTGTAGGGCGGCGTGTAGAGGCGACTTATCAAGTCGCCCGAAATGAATTCCCAATCGCATTGCGGGCGAGACAAGTCTCGCCCCTACAGTTGACACGTCAAGCAAGCAATAGGATGACAGAATGACCGCTTCAAACGGGAACGGCTTCCCCAAACTAGTCAGCTACGACCAGGATCACCTGCGGCAGATCGGCCTGCCCCTCGGCGGCATCGGCACGGGAGTCGTCTCGCTGGGCGGGCGCGGCAACCTGCACGACTGGGAGATTGTCAACCGGCCCGCCAAAGGTTTCGACCTTCAGCAGACTTTCTTCAGCCTCTATACAAAATCCGTCGATGGCAGAAAGACGGCGACCGCCCTCGAAGGCGTCATTCCGCCGGCCGATTACGAAGGCGCGCGGGGGGCCACGGTGCCGAATCACGGCTTGCCCCGCTTCCGCGAGTGCCGCTTCGACGCCGCCTATCCCTTCGGAACGGTTACGCTCAACGACGCCGACGTTCCGCTGCGGGCAGAGCTTCACGCTTTTAACCCGCTGATCCCTACAGACAGCGAGAACAGCGGCATCCCGGTCGCCATCCTGCGCTTCGTCTTGACCAACGAAAGCAACGCCGATATTGAAGCGGCGATTTGCGGCAGCCTGAACAATTTCATCGGCAGCGATGGCACGAGCGGCCAGCCAAAAGACAACCGCAACCGCTATCGCCAAGCCGACGGGCTGGCCGGCGTCTTCATGGAATCGGCCGGCGTCGACCGCGCCGCGCCGCAATGGGGCACGCTGGCATTAACGACGCCGCTACCCCCCTCAATCCCCCCATCACAATGGGGGGAAGCGCAGCAGGAGGGTTCGATCAGCCATCGAACCGCCTGGGCGAACTACAGCTGGGGCGATTCCCTGCTCGATTTCTGGGACGACTTCAGCGACGACGGCCAGCTGGAGGAGCGCGAGCGCGATGGCGTGGACAACCCGACCGGCTCGCTCTGCGTCTCGCTGGACGTGCCGGCGAATGGCGCGGCCGAGGTCGCCTTCTTCCTGAGCTGGCACTTCCCCAATCGCGTCACCTGGAAGGAAACCGGCTCGAATCACCCGCACAGCCCCAACCAGCAAGGCGCGATTATCGGCAACTACTACACGACGCGATACGCCGACGCCTGGGACGCGGCCGCTTACACAGCCAAGAATCTGGACTGGCTAGAAGCCGAGACGCGCGCCTTCGTCGATGCCATCTGCGAGAGCGACCTGCCGGCCGTCGTCAAGGAAGCGGCCCTTTTCAACTTGAGCACACTGCGCTCGCAGACCGTCTTCCGCACGCCGGATGGCTTCATGTTCGGCTGGGAAGGCTGCGACGACACCGCCGGCTGCTGCTTCGGCTCTTGCACCCATGTATGGAATTATGAGCAGGCGACCGCCTTCCTCTTCGGCGGCTTGGCGCTGGGCATGCGCGAGGTCGAGTTCAATCACGCGACGCGAAACGATGGCGGCATGAGCTTCCGCATCGAGCTGCCTCTGGAGCAGGCGCAGTCCTGGTCGCTGGCGGCCGCCGATGGCCAGATGGGCTGCATCATGAAACTCTACCGCGATTGGCAGCTAAGCGGCGATGACGAGCGGCTGCGGGCGATGTGGGAAAAGGCGCGGAAGGCGCTGGAATTCTGTTGGCTGCCGGGCGGCTGGGACGCGGATAAAGATGGCGTCATGGAAGGCTGCCAGCACAATACCATGGACGTCGAATATTACGGACCCAATCCACAGATGGGCATCTGGTATCTGGGCGCCTTGCGCGCGATGGAAGAAATGGCGCGGGCCATGGGCGACGACGACATCGCCGAGGACTGCCGCCGCCTCTACGACAATGGCAGCGCCTGGATCGACGCCAACCTCTTCAATGGCGATTATTACGAACACGAGATTCGCCCGGCGACAGGCGTGGACGCGGTGCTCGGCATGCTGATGAGCGACATGGGCGCGGCCGACCCGACCCAGCCGGTTCTGCAGCTCGGGGCCGGCTGCCTCGTCGATCAACTTGTCGGCCAGCTCCTCGCCCACGTCTGCGGACTCGGCTACCTGCTCGAAGCGGACAAGGTCAAACGCGCGCTGGACAGCATCATGCGCTACAACTTCCAGGAGAGCATGTATGGCCATTTCAATCACATGCGCTCTTATGTGCTCAATGAAGAATCGGCGCTGCTGATGGCGACCTACCCGCGTGGCGAGCGGCCCGCCCGCCCCTTCCCCTATTACAACGAGGTGATGACCGGCTTCGAATACACGGCCGCCATTGGCATGCTCTACGAAGGCGATATTGACAACGGGCTGAAGTGCATCGCCGCCATCCGCGACCGCTATGACGGGCGAAAGCGCAACCCCTTTGATGAAGCCGAATGCGGCCACCACTACGCCCGCGCCATGGTCAGCTGGGCGGCTATCCTGGCGCTGACCGGCTTCCACTACTCGGCGGTCGATGGCACGATCCGCTTCGCCGCGCCCGATGCCGATCGCCAAGTCGTCTGGTCGAGCGGCTACGCCTGGGGCAGCTGCGCCTTTCGTCCAAACGGCAGCGTCTGCGATGTGGAATTCAGCGTCCGCGGCGGCGAGATCAGTTTTAGCGAATTCGCCCTCGCTGGCTTGGGCGGGGTCGCGTTTTCATCCGGGCGGCATCTCAAACAGGGAGACTCGCTACAGTTTCAAGTGAGCGCATAGGGGACGACCGACTCTCTGCGCCCTCGCTGAACGCGCTGTTCTCGGTGGTGAAAACGATTCATACGGAGTTCGCTGCTCATGCTCATCATCGCCAGCAGCAACGGCGCCGTCGGCATCAAGCAAGCCATGCGCGCGCTCAAGAATGGCGGCAGCGCCCTGGACGCGGTCGAGATCGGCATTCGCGCGGTCGAAGCCAACCCGGAAGAACACAGCGTCGGCTATAACGGCTACCCGAACATAATTGGCGAGCTCGAGCTGGACGCCAGCGTCATGGATGGCGCGACTCTTGATGGCGGCGCGGTCGCCTTGATGCGCGGCTTCCCCTACGCCATCTCGGTCGCCCGCCAGGTCATGGAGCGGGCGCTGCCGCATGCGCTGCTGGCTGGGCAAGGCGCTGAACGCTTCGCCCGCGAGATCGGCGCTGAACGCTGGGACGCGATGCTGACTGATGAGATCAAGGCGGTCTGGCGCCGCCGGCTGGCAGATGTAGGGGCTACCCAGCGGGTCGTCCGTCACCCAGACGAGGTTGCCTTGATCGATTTGGCGCGGCTGGCGACCGACCCCGAGCGCGTGAACGGCACCGTGAATTTCATCGCCATCGACGGCGCGGGCGATATCGCCTCAGGCGTCAGCACCAGCGGCTGGGCTTGGAAATATCCGGGACGGGTCGGCGATTCGCCAATCATCGGCGCGGGCAATTACGCCGACAATCGCTATGGCGCCTGCGCCTGCACCGGCATGGGCGAGATGGCGATCGGCGCGGGGACGGCGCGCAGCCTCGTTCTCTATCTCAAGCTGGGCATGTCGCTGGAAGACGCTGCGCGGGAAGCGATGCTGGATCTGCGGGATTTGGGCGGCGATTACATCGGTGGCATGAACCTGATCGCGCTGGACCGGGCGGGCCATCATATCGGCATGGCGTCGCGGGCTGGCGGGAGCTACATCTTCCAAAGAGCGGACATGGATGCCTGTCAAGTTTGTGAACGCGAAGTCGTGCCGATTGCCGAGCGTTGGGGCGGCGAAGCGCGCAAATAAGGGCGCCTGTCTCACAATTCCATTTCATCTAACAGGAGAACATTCAGGTCCTCTACCCGTCGGAAGTGTTTGTCGTTGGTGAGGATAGCGTCGCATTCCGATTTTATTGCGGTCGCCGCATGCATGGCGTCTGGCGTGCGCAAGCCATAACGCGCTCGAATCGCGGCGGCGGAAATTGCGATTTCGTTCGAGATATCCACTAAATCATAGTCGCGTCTGACCACAAAAATGTCGAGATAATCCTGTGCAAGATCCGTATTGCCGATCCTGAGCGGCTGAACCAAGACTTCCGCCAAGGTCACGACCGATGTCATGGCTTGCAACGACGTAGTCTCTATGAATCGAACAATCCGATCCATTTTCGACACGTAGCCCGGGTACGCTTCTACCCAGTAGATCAGGGGCGCAGTATCCAGGTAAAGGCGACGGGCGCCTTTCAACGCAGCATCAACCTTCATCAATCGTCATCCCATTCGTCGCGCAAGTCATTTATGTAGGCATCCACATCAATGCCCTGCCAAGTCCCTTTGCCTTTGCCGCGCAGGTCGAGTAGGCTCGGCGCGGGCCTAAGGCCATCTTCCACCTCAACGATCATATTCAGCAATCGGAGCAGTTCTTTACGCTCGCTGGGCGTTAGCGCTTTCGCCTGTTGCAAGACGTCATACATCGACAACATGTCACTCTCCTTCTATCGCTGCCGCCATTGTAACACAAGCCGGCGTCTTGCTTCGATTGCGCCCGCATCGGCATAGTCGTTGCCACCGCCAAGATGCGCTAGAATACGCGCGATTGTCATGACCTGCAGGAGGGACGATGCGCGACCGACCGACTGTGATCGCCATTTTCGGCGTCACCGGCGACCTCGCCCGCCGCAAGCTGATTCCCTCGCTCTACAGCAATTTCATCAAGGGACGCTTGCCAGCGCCGCTGCGGATCGTCGGCGTGGGAAGGCGCGAATGGACGGACGCGACCCTGATCGACCACGCCCGCCGGTCGCTGCGCAATTACGCCGCCGCCATCTACAGCGAGCCGACCTGGGAGCGCTTCCGCCAGATGCTCTCCTACAGCAAAGTCAACCTGCCCCAGCCCGAGACCTACCAGAACCTCAAAGACGACCTCGACGCCCTGGACGCCGGCGACAGCAACCGGCTCTATTATCTATCGATCGCGCCGGAGTTTTATCAAGACGTCATCGCCAGCCTGGGGGCGCTGGATATGGCGCGCGAAAACGGCGGATGGCGGCGCATCGTCATCGAAAAGCCCTTCGGCTACGACCTGGCGTCGGCGCAGGCGCTGAATCGGGCGGCGCACTCGGTCTTCAACGAATCGCAGATTTATCGCATCGATCACTACCTGGGCAAGGAGACGGCGCAGAACATCCTCTTCATGCGCTTCGCCAACACCATATTCGAGCCGATCTGGAACCGCAGCCACATCAGCAACGTCCAGGTGACGGTCGCCGAGACGGTCGATGTCGGCACGCGCGCCGGCTACTACGACAGCTCCGGCGTCATGCGCGATATGGTGCAGAATCACCTGCTGCAGCTGCTGTCGCTGATCGCCATGGAGCCGCCCTCGGCATTCGACGCCGACGCCCTGCGCAACGAGAAGGTCAAGGTCTTGCAGGCCGCCCGCGCCATCAAACTGGAAGACACGGTCCGCGGGCAGTATGAGGGCTATCGCCGCGCGGAAGGCGTCGCGCCCGACTCCATCACGCCGACCTTCGCCGCCCTGAAGCTCTTCATCGACAACTGGCGCTGGAAAGACATCCCCTTCTATCTGCGCTCGGGCAAAGCCATGCGCCAGAAGACCACCCAGGTCAATATCCAGTTCAAGCGCCCGCCAAACAGCATCTTCGAGCTCGCCGAAAGCGGCGATTTCTCGCGAAATATGCTCTCGATCTGCATCCAGCCGGACGAGGGCATTCACCTGACCATCGAAGCCAAAATCCCCGACCAGCAGATCGCCAAATCAGTCGATATGGAACTGCATTACGACAACGCCTTCAAGTCCGAAGACCTGCCCGACGCCTACGAGCGCCTGATCCTGGACGCGATCAATGGCGATGCCGCGCTCTTCATCCGCGGCGACGAAATCGAAAGCGCCTGGGAAATCGTCGATCCCGTCATCGAGGGCTGGGCATGCGACCCCTGCGGACCGCCGATGCAGAACTACGCCAAGGGCTCTTGGGGGCCCGCCGCCGCCGACGCCCTGCTGGAGCGCGACGAGCATGTGTGGCGCCTTAGCTGCCTTCGCGAGAAAGGCGCGGTAAATGGCGATCTGTAGGAGGGGGGGCGCGGCTATTCCTCCCAGGGATCCGCCTTGATCAGCTCCATGATGTAGAAATGCGCGCCGGCCGGGTCGGTCGCCAGCGCCCAAAAGCCCGTATCCGGCGCTTCGTTTGGACCCATGTGCACCTGCCCGCCCAGTTCCTTGACGCGCGCGATGCCGGCCTGAATCTCGCCGATGTTGAAATAGGGCATCCAGCAGGGCGGCGTATCGCCAAAGCTCTCGTCCATCTGGATCATGCCGCCGTTGTTGCGCCCGCGGTTGCTGATGTGGATGTAATGGGCGTCGCCATAAAACTCCCAGCCGAGCACGGCGCTGTAAAAGGCTTTGGCGGCTGCGGCGTCCCGCGTGAGCAGCTCGTTCCAGCACATCGCGCCGACGGTGTTGACGATGCCGGCGCCGATGTGGTTCCGCGCCTGCCACAAACCCAGCGCCGCGCCCGTCGGGTCCATCAGGAATGCCATGCGCCCGCTGTCGAAGACGTCCATGGGGCCGAAGATGATCTGCCCGCCGTTTTCCGTGACGACCGGCAGCAGCGCGTCGACATCATCGACCGTGACATAGCAGTTCCAGTGCGATGGGATATTCTGCTCGAGGGCTTCGGGCGTGGCTGGGCTTAGCGCGGCCGAAGCCCGGCCTTCATGCTGGAACATGGTGTAGGTCTGGTCTGAACCGACCGGGATGTCGATATTGCCCCAGCCGAAGAGATCCATGTAGAACTGCTTGGCGGCGGCCGGGTCGGTCGAGCTGGTGTCCGCCCAGCTGAAGGTTCCGTGCGGGTATTTGGTTACGGTGTACATGGAGCTTCTCCTTTGATAGCGGGCGTTGGAGCGTAACGCCCCTGCACGATTTGGCTATGGCGTGGCGAGCTTGCCAAGGCAAGCCCCTACACGACTCGATTTGCATGGGCGGGCTTGCCAAGGCAAGCCCCTACACGAATGCGAATTGACCACGATCTGAAGGAGCGAGGCGGCGACTCGCCCTTTTGCAAGGTCTAGTCTTCCCAAGGCTCCGCCTGGATCAGCTGGATCATATAGAAATGGGCGCCGGCCGGGTCGGACAGGTAGGCGAAATGACCGGCGCCGGGCGCTTCGGTCCTGGGGATGATGATCGTCCCGCCCAGCGCGCCCGCTTTCGCAATCGACGCGTCGATGTCGGCGACCGTGAAATAAGGCTGCCACATGGACGGCATCTCGCCAAAACTCTCGTCCATCTGCATCATGGCGCCATTGTTGCGCCCCCCGTTCAGGATCATGATGTAGCCGTTTTCGTCCGCGACGTATTCCCAGCCGAACAAAGCGCCGTAATAGGCTTTGGCCGCTTCGGCGTCGCGCGTGAGCAATTCGTTCCAGCACATCGCGCCGACGGTGTTGACGATGCCGGCGCCGATATGCGCCTTCGCCTGCCACAAGCCGAGCGCCGCGCCCGTCGGGTCCATGATCTGCAGCATCCGCCCGCTGTCGAAGACGTCCATGGGCCCGAAGAGAATCGTGCCGCCATTGTCCGTGACCAGGCCGGCGAAGGCGTCGACATCGTCAACCGTCACGTAATTCGTCCAATGCGACGGGATGCCCTGCGCCTGCATATCGGGCATCATGCCGGCGAAACCGGCCGCGTGCTCGCCTTGATTCTGGAACATCGTATAGAACATGTCGCCGCCAATGGGCATATCCAGAGCGCCCCAGCCGAACAAGTCCATATAGAAGGCTTTTGCCGCCGCCGGATCTGTCGAGGTGTTATCCGCCCAGGAAAATGCGCCCTGCGGGTATTTGGTCACCCTAAACATATTGGCTCTCCATAGAATATCTGTTCAGGACGGACTATCTTAATGCAAAACGCGCCAGTCGTCAATGCGGCAGCTAAGCTTCTTGCGTCGATAATCGTGGGCTTCACAATTGAACTCGCCCCCAGTCGTGATCCCTAAGGCTTGTCCGATACTGACGATTTTCCGCCAGGTTCTGATTGTGTAGCGAGCGGGACGAGCCACCGGCTCGCCCCTACAGCTGACGCATCTGAGCGAATAGTCGCGAAATGGCGGGGAATGTGTCCAGGGATTCTCCCCTTGCCCCAGCGAGCTAAAGAAGGGGCCGCACCGCGTAGACACTGGCGGTCGGGGACGGGGGCAGAATTCGCGTCAAATCCGGTGTACCGGACAAGCCTTGCAGGGGCGATTCTGTGAATCGCCCATGTTAAAGACGATTCGCATTCGGGCGACTTAGAAGTCGCCCCTGTTTACATTGCGGGAAGATGTCACCCCATCCCCCGGCCCCTTGCCCCAGCGAGCTAGGGAAGGGGAGCGAAACCCAGCGGACCGCAATGTGTTTTGCGTGGGCGGTCGCATTGCGGCGCGTATGTCTACAGGCATCCTCCCGTGCAAGGCGAAATCCACGAACTTCGACGCTCGCGCCTGGCTTTACTCAATCACCAGCGACGCCTGGAGCTCGAGCGCGTCGGCCGCCCCCACGCCAATTCGTTTCCCCGTCGCGGCGGCATACCAGCCGACGCGCAGGCGATATTCCCCGGCCGGCAGCGCGAAACTGTGTCGCGTGGTTACGTATTCGCCTGGAATCCAGCCGGTCGTGGGCCGTGTCCAATCGACGGGTACGCCATCCCATTGCGCCGCGATCGCGCCATCGGCGTCCAAGGCGTGGACGAAGAGGCGCAGGCTCTCGTTCAGCGGGCGATTCGCGCCCCAGACCAGCTCGATCTCGCCATTGGCGCGGGCGCTGTAGCCATGCAGGATGATGCCGTTATGCCATTCCGCCCGCGCTTCAATGTCGTATTGCGGAGCTTCAAAGTCGCGCCGCGGGACGGTCAGGCGCATCGTCTGATCCAGCTCGATGCGGGTCGCGATCGCCAGCCCGGAGGCGTCGAGCAGGCGCAGGCCTAGGCGGTAATCGCCCGCTGGCAAGGCCGGCGGCACGATCAGGCGGTGATGCCCCCGATTCGTTTCGCCCGCCAGCCAATCGCCAAAGTCATAGCCCTTCACCAACGGCAGCGCCTCGGAAGCCGCTTCAGCGCCGTCAGCAGCCAGCCAAATCACCCGCGCGAACAGGTCCGCGGGGCTGTCTCGCAGTTTCCGCCAGACCCAACTGAAGCGCAAGCTGTCGCCGGCGGTCGCTTCAGTTGGCAGCGCCGATACGCCATGTAGCTGCGCGAGGTCGTCATCGTCGGCGGCGTGCAGTGGATCGAGCGGGGTCGGCGGTGGCGGCACGTCCCAGCGCAGCGGCAGCCGGGCGATCTCGAAACTGACGTCCGCTGGATTGCCATCCGCGTTCATCACGCTCAATTCGCGCAGGCTCTCGACATCGTAGAGGCTGAGGTCAAAGCGATAGGGGGATGGCAGCCGCGGCGTGAAGGGCGGCGCCGTCAGCGCGATCCGGTCTTCGATATAAGCGCCGGGCAGCCAGTTGCTTGTCGCGATGCCGCCAGGCATGAAGGAGCTCGCCTCGGCGACCACCAGCCCCTGTGGATCGCGCATGCGAATGACGCTGGCATAATCGCGTTCCAGCGGCAAGTCGCGCCGGCGCCAATACAGCTTGAATGTCGAGGTCGGGCTCGATATTTCCCCGCGAGGCGCTTCAAGGGCGAGCAGGTCGATCGCATCAGCGAAATTGGCTAGGGCGTCCGCTTCTTGCACGCCGCCGAAGCGCTGCCGCATGAATGGCGTTTCAGTCGCATCCACGACTAGGGCTTTCAGGCTGAAAACGGCGATGCCAAGCGCCGCAAAAGCGAGATGCCAGCGGGAGGCGCTTTCTACACCTGCGATCGGGGCGCCCGCCGGCGATCGCAGCCGCGGCCAGAGCAGCAGCAGCAAGAGCGCGCCAGCCAAGCCCAAGCCGCTCGCCGCATGGGCCAGCGATTGGATCGGGGTCGGTTTCAGCGCCAGACGCAAATCGAACTCGCCCGCGGGGGCGTCCAGCGCGACCAAGCCCGCCGCCGAGGGAAAAACCGCGATCTCGTCGCCATCAATCGCGGCCGCCCAGCCCGGCGTATACAGCCAGTCGAAAACGAGCGTCTGCGCCGCGGCGGAGCGCAGGCTCAGCTTCGTCCAGGTTCCGCCCCATTCCTGGTCCACGATGCGCAAAGCGGCCGACGGGGCGAGGCGCGATATCACATCGGTCCGCTGAAATCGCTCCAGCAGTCGGTTCGCGTCCAGCTGGTCCGCGTCCGCGCTGACCGGCAGATACTCGGCATAAGACGACAGCGCCAATTGGCCGCCTTCGCGCTCGAATCGCTGCAAATCGCGACTGTCATTCGGGTCGATATCAGCGCGATAGAGCGTGTAGGTCCAGGGCAGCGCATAGAGCATCATCGCGGATGTGATGACGCCGATTATGGCGACCGACCGCCTGCCGCCGGCCAGGCTCGCCCAGAGCAGCCGCGCGCCAAGAGCCGCCAGCAGCGCCAGCAGCAGACTGGCCAGGCCCAACGTCCGCCAGGGAAACTGCGTATAGCCAAGCAGCGGGATCGTCTCCCAGAACCAGGCGGAAGGCGGGGTATTGAGGAAAACGAGACAAGCGACGGCGAGCCAAAGCGCCAGCATCAGCGCGCGATATGACCGAAAGCGGCCGCGCCAGCTCAAAGCCGCGCCAAGCGCCGCCAGGAGTAACTGAATCCAGCCCAGCGTGATTGGAAGCGCTTGATTTTGCCGCGTTGGATCGGCGGTTTGTGGCGGGGAGAGAACCTCCGTGAGCGGCCGCAGGTGGCGCGTCGGGTCGATATGCCCGAGCTGCTCGGCGATCAGCGGCAGCTTGATCGCGTCCCTTTCCGCCAGCGCCGGCAGCCAATAGAAAGCCGTCAGCATCAGGGCGAGCGCGCCCGCCAGCGACAGGCGAATGCCGACCGATCGGCGGTCATCCGCTCGCCAAATCAGGAAGAAGCCATAACATGCCAGCAGCGCCGCGCCATGCAGCGTGATCAGGGTATGCAGAGGAATGAAAAGCGTCAGGCAAGCGAGCGCGATCAGCCAGTCGCGCCGCCGGCCATAGAAAGCCAGGCGCGTCATGCCATACATGGCGAAGGGGAACAGCGCCAGCGCCGCCAACTCCGCGGTCGCGCCCCGCGCCACGCTGTCGAAGAGTAGATAGGGCGAATAGACGTAAGCCGCGGCCGCCACCCAGCCGCCCAGCATCGAGCGCGTCAAAAGCCGCCCCAGCAGCAAGGCGCCCGCGCCCGCAAGAATGACGTAGAGCGCCATGCTCAGCAGCCAGCCATCCAGAAAGCTCAAGCCCAGGCGATGCGCCAGGCTCGCGGGATAATAAGCCAGCGGCGGGAAGAAATTGAATAGCGGCGCGCCATAGCCATGAACGAGGCTCGACGAAAAACGGGGCCACAACGGGTGATCGACGCGCAGCGAATGCTCCAGCGCGAGGACGCGATACAGCTGCAGCGCGCCATCGGCTGAATGCGGCATCTGGCTCAGGCTGAAGGGCTGGATGGCGACCAGGCAAAGGCAAACCATGCCGGCGAGGACAATGCAAACCTGTAAGACTCGCGCGCGAAATGCGGTCGGGGAGGGCGACATCGCTGGCCGACTCGCTTGCCGCGCGCCGCCAAGACGTAATGACCTTGCCAGAGGTTATTGCCGCGCCATCTCCCGGTTGCGCAAGGCTTCCTGAATTTCAAAGATCGAGCCGGCGTTCTCCGGCTTCGGCAAGGGGATGATGACCGGGGCCGCCTCTTGCCGCGGCCGCACGCTCGGGGCGCCCCGCAAGACGCTGGCGCAGTATTCATCGTAGCTGGCGCCAAGCAGGGGCCAGGAATCCAGCGAGCAGTATTCGAAAAGGAGCAGCCGCCGCGGAGAGGCCGAGTGATTGGGCGTCGAGGCGTGCAAGGTGCGCGCGTGATGCACGGTAATGCCGCCGGCTTTCACCAGGCACTTCGCCGTTTCGCCCGGCGCGAAGTCCGGCTCGCTCACCGCGCCGACGAAGACGCCGTTCTCGTGATGACTGTGCAGCTCGCCCTTGTGCGATGCCGGAACCATCAGCATGCAGCCGTTTTCTTCGGTCATATCGTCCAGGCAGACGCCAACCGCCAGCACGTCATCGTTCGTATGCGGATAGAAAGCCCAATCCTGATGCCACTCGACCGCGCTGCCATGATCCGGCTCTTTCATATTGAGCTTGGTGTTGTGCCGGCGGAGGCCGGGGCCCACCAGCTGCTCGACGATATCCAGGATGCCTTCGTGGCGCATCGTCCGGTCGTAGACTTCGTGCTGCCCGATCGGGTTTTTGATGCGCCGCAGACGCGGCCGCTCGGCGCTGTGGTTCGGCTCCAGGTCGAAGATGTCGTCGCTCATGGAAACCTGGCGCGAGCGTTCGACGAACTCGTCGGTCACGCGGCGCAGCGCCGCCAATTCGTCGCCGCTCAATACGTTTTCGACCACGATAAAGCCATTTTCGTGATAAAAGGCGATCTGTTCCGCTGTCAGCATGAGCCCAATTCCCTTCAAACGCGTTTGCGTGGAGTATAGTTGACGCGCCCCGCTGATACAACGGCAAGCCACTGGACGAGATTCTACCAAAGGCTTTTACCGCGCCGCCTCAGCTCCACCTGCTCTTGCAGCCGCGCCATCAGGTCGACGCCCATCTGCCGGAAGAGGTCGATCATATCAATCGGCACCCAGTTTTCGATTAGATAGTCGCCCTCGCGCTTCCACCAGTCGAAGTCGCGCAGCGTCAGCAGCTTGCCCGTGGCGGCGACGCCAGCATACATGCCGTTATGACGGGAGTAGGCCGTATCCCAGATCCCGCCCGCGCAAAAAGCCCCCTCGCCGATGCGCCCCATCCGCCGCCCGCTGCCAGCGCGCGAGATATTGCGGTCGCCAAAGCCCTCCAGCCAGGGCCGCTGATGAAAATCTTCGTATTCCTCTTTGCTGAAACAGGCGCCGATGCCGCTGGGTCCATACCATTTCATATCCGGACGCCAGTACTTTTCCTGCTCCATGGAGCGCAGGTCGCCGCCATCGCGACTTCGCAGATAGCGCCGCATGCCCTGCCCCATCGCTTGCACCAGCTGTCGGCTCTTGCGCGACTCAGGCGGGTCCTGCTCGGTCAACAGGATGCCGTCTTTGGCGAGCGGTCCAGGTATCTTGCCACCTTCCGCGCCAGGGGCCGGCGGCAACGCCTGAAAACCGGCCTGGCGCATCACCGCCAGGATATCGAGCTGCAAGTAGGCTTCGGCGATTCTGCCCGCGCCCATGACATAGAAGACGCCGAACCAGATATTGGTCTTTCGGCCCGTCGCCGGGATGCCCAGCCAGTCTTCAGCGAATGTGCCGGTGAGGTAGCCGCAGCCGCAGACCCATTGTTCGCTACCTGCGGTCGCGTAAAGCTCGGAGCTCTCGTCGATGCCGCCCATGAAGACATAGGGCTCATGCCGCAGGTCGGGGAATGATCGGAAGAGCGGCGCCCAGAAGCCCGAAATCGCGTTTTCCGCGCCGAGCAGCTGATCGATGGGGGCCGAGACGTTCCAGTCGACCTCCGGTTGCAGCGCCGTCCGCGCGATTTCCGCAATGTTCTCCACGCCGACGTGGTTCAGCTTCTGCCAGAAATCCCAGACGGCTTCTTTGTTGGATTGGTTGAGTTGGGTGGACATTCGCGGGTCCTCCGGTTACAACGTCTGCGCAATGGCGGGCGACCCGATGGGTAGCCCCTACAGCTTTCGACGGGCGCGGCGGGTGACTCACAGAGTAGCCCCTACAGCTTTCGACGGGCGCGGCGGGTGACTCACAGAGTAGCCCCTACAGCTTTCGACGGGCGCGGCGGGCGACCCGATGGGTAGCCCCTACAGCTCTCTACTCGGTCGCCGAAAGCGCTTTCAGCCCCGCGTTCAGGGCATCGGTGATCTTGTCCACGTTATAGACGCTGCCGGCCCAGACGCCGCCGCTGGCCGCCTGCAAAGCCGCCCACAGCCGCGTATCGTCCGGCAAATCGGGATGCGGATTCAAGCCCGGATGCGGCTCTCGCGATTCCAGCAGCGCGCGCGCTTCTTCCTTCGAGAGTTCGCCTGCCGCCGTGCCGACCAAGTCCACCGCGCCCGTCAGCGCATTGCGGTCGATCTCAATCTCGATCAGATCGCCATCGCGCATTTTGCCGATCGGTCCGCCGGCCAGCGCCTCGGGCCCCACGTGACCAATGCAGGCGCCGGTGGAAACGCCGGAAAAACGGGCGTCGGTGATGATCGGCACGGTTTTGCCCCAGGGGATGAACTTCAGCGCCGAGGTCAGCTGGTAGGTCTCTTCCATGCCGGTGCCCATGGGCCCGACGCCGGCCAGCACAAGGGCATCGCCCGGCTCGATAGCTTCGCCTTCCAATCCCTTCAGCGCCCGTATCGCCGCGCGCTCGGAGGTGAAGACCCGCGCCCGCCCGCGATGTCGATAGTGGTTGTCGGCGTCGATCACCGAGGGGTCGATGGCGGTCGCTTTGATGACCGAGCCCTGCGGCGCGATATTGCCCATGGGGAAAACGACGGTGCTGGTCAAGCCGCGCGCCTTGGCTTGATCGGGCGACATGATGACGTCGTCCGGGTCGATGCGGTCGTTTTCGCGCAGGCGTTCCCGCGCCAAAACCCGCCGCTCGCTGCCCTCCCACCAGTCCAGCGCGTCATCCAGCGTGTCGCCACTCGCCGTCATGACATCCGTTTTCAGCAGCCCCATGCGCCGCAGATGACACAAGACTTCGGGCACGCCGCCGGCCATGTACACTTGCACGGTCGGGTGATTGCGCGGCCCATTGGGCAGGGCGTCGACCAGGCGCGCCGTGCTGCGGTTGACGCGGATCCAGTCGTCGACCGTCGGCGGCTTCAAGCCCGCGGCATGGGCGATGGCGGGGATATGCAGAAGCAAATTGGTCGAGCCGCCAAAAGCGGAATGCGCCAGCATGGCGTTCTCGAGCGCCGCCGGCGTCAGGATGTCGGAGAGGGTCGTCCCGGCCGCTTTCAGGTTCACCAGCGCCAAAGCCGAGCGCCGCGCGTTATCGAGCCAGATCGCTTCGCCCGAGGGCAAAAGCGCCGAATGCGGCAGGCTCAAGCCCAGGGCTTCCGCCACCACCTGGGCGGTCGCGGCTGTGCCCAGGAATTGGCAGCCGCCGCCGGATGAGCCGCAGGCTTTGCAGCCCATTTCGGCCGCGTAATCGAGCGTGATCATGCCATGGGCGAAGCGCGCGCCGATCGTCTGCACGGTGCCCGCGTCCTCCGCGCCTTCGGCCGGCAGGGTCACGCCGCCGGGCACGATGACGCCGGGCAAGTCGCCGCAGCCAGCCAAGGCGATCATGGCGGCCGGCAGCCCTTTGTCGCAGGTGGCCACGCCCATGACGCCATCGCGGGTCGGCAAAGAGCGGATCATGCGCCGCATCACCATTGCCGCGTCGTTGCGGTAGGCCAGGCTGTCCATCATGCCGCTCGTGCCTTGCGAGCGCCCGTCGCAGGGGTCGGAGCAATAAACGGCGAATGGAATCGCGTCCTGGGCGCGGATCGTCTGCGCCGCCTCTTGCACCAGCAGGCTGATCTCCCAGTGGCCCGTGTGGTAGCCGAGCGCAATCGGGCGGCCGTCTTCGGCGCGCAAACCGCCCTTCGTGCTGACGATGACGTACTGCTCGCGATTGACCTCTTCCGGATGCCAGCCCATCGCCACGTTCTGCGTCATGGCGAAGAGGTTGCCGCTGGCTTCGTTGAGCAGCATGTCTTCGTCAAGGGGCAGCGCGCCTTCCCGGCCTTGTCCGCGCGTCCGCGTCATTGGCAGCAGCTCCGCGCCGCCGTAGATGTCGTTTTTCATGGTAGGCGCCCCCACATGTGTTTTGCGAATTCGGGCGACCCGATGGGTAGCCCCTACAGATCCTAATGTTTGCGGGCGACCCGGCTGGTAGCCCCTACAGATCCTAATGTTTGCGGGCGACCCGATGGGTAGCCCCTACGAATCTAAATGACAGTGGAGATTCCTCTGTGTGCTCGGTGAACGCGGTGGTTAAAATACCCGCAGCGCATACAGTAAGCAGAGCGGATTATGACACAAAAGCGATTTGCGAATCAAACGGTCATCGTCACGGGCGCCGGCGAAGGCATCGGCTATGAAGTCGCGCGTCGATTCTGCGGGGAAGGCGCGTCGGTAATTTTGAACGATATCCTTCCCGAACGCGCCAAAGCCGCCGCCGAGGCCATCGCGTCCCAGACTGGCTCGCCATGCATCCCCGCGCCCGGCGATGTCGCCGATGTTGACGCGACTCGCGCGCTCGTGGCGAAAGCGGTACAGGCTTTTGGCGGGCTGAACGTCTGCGTCTGCAACGCCGGCTTGACCTCCTGGGGCGATTTCTTCGATTATGCGCCGGCCGATTTCGAGCGCGTCGTCGGCGTGAACCTGCGCGGCAGCTATTTTCTGGCGCAGGCGGCCGCCCGTCAGTTTCGCGCCCAGGGCGATGGCGGGCGCATCGTGCTGATGTCTTCAGTCACGGGCCACCGCGCCGTGCCCTACCTGAGCGCTTATGGCATGACAAAAGCGGCGCTGGAAATGCTCGCGCGCAACCTCGTGCTCGAGCTGAGCCCGCATGGCATCACCATCAACTGCGTGGCGCCGGGCGCCGTCGTCACGCCGCGCAACCTCAAGGACGAACCCGATTATGAAGCGCGCTGGGGCAACCTGATTCCAATTGGAGAGGCGATTCAATCAGCTGATATCGCAAACGCCGCGCTCTTCCTGGCGTCGTCCGCATCGGCGAAGATCACTGGTCAAGCGATTGTCGTGGATGGCGGCTGGACCAGCGTCAGCCCGATCCCGGATATGGATTATGGCAAGGATTATGAGAACTAACGAGGGAGGCGACCAAGGGCGTGGCGCCCCTCAATCCATCAATTCCTGCACCAGCCGATTGGTAGTCGACAAGCGATCCGACAGCAAGCTGGCGATATGCACGTGAATCGCCGAAGCGGTTTGTGGCGCCGTCTCTTCCATTTGTCGCAGCGCCTCGTGGCTCAAGCGCCGCAAGACGCCGTCTTCGGTCACCACAATGGAGGCCGAGCGCGCTTTGCCCAGATAGAAGCCCACTTCGCCAATCACGGCGCCCGCGGTCATGCTGCGCAGGCGAAGCTCGCCGCCGCCTTCAACCGCCAGGATGACGTCGACCCTTCCCGATTCGATGAAAAACATCGCGTCTGATTCGTCGCCCTGCCGGCAGACGACATCGCCCGCCTTCGTCTCGATCCGCTCGAGGAAAGCGCCCGCGGCCTCGGCGTCGCGCTGGCGGATCGTCGCGTGCTGCGTCAGCTGGCGCTCAAAGGCGACGCGCTGGTCATCCAGCAGGCGCGCCTCTTTCAGCAAGATGTTTTCGCAGAATTCCAGCGCGTGATCCAGGTCGTCAAAATGCGCTGGCCCCTCCGGGCGCGTTTCCACGATCTCGCCAGACGCCAGCAGCGTCAGCAACTGTGGCGATATATTCGAAACGAGCAACGCTATGCCTTTGCCGTCCGTCGCCTTTTTCAGCTTTTGGAAATCCACAATCGTCGACACGTCCAGCCCGCGGACCGCATTGAAGTCGAGAATGATGAAGCGCAGCCGACCGCCTTCCGCGGCCGACACGCGCGACTTCACATGGGCGTAGAAGCGGTAGGCGGTGCCGAAGAAAATGAAACCCTGCAAGCGCAAAATCAATATCTTGTCGCCCTGCTCTTGCAGCAGCTGGTTCTGGGCGAAGGAGCGGTCGAGGTTGCTGCGATGGAAGCTGCCAGAGAGCTCCTGCTTGATGACATCCATCTGGCTGTATTCAAAAGCGAAGAAGGTAACCGCCACGATGAATCCGAGGGCGATGCCGGGCAAGAGACCGAGCAGCGAGGTAGCCAGCATTATCACTACGACAATGATGTAGTCCTTGCGCGGCAGCTTGGTCGCGCCCTCAACCAGCCACTCATTCATGAATTGCAAGCCGAATGACATCAGAAGCCCGACGGGAACAAATAGCGGGACAAGCGAAAAGAAAGCGCCGCCGAAGAAAAACGTCAGCGCGAACATGATCGCCAGGAAGAGGCTCACCAGACGACCATTGACGCGCATCGTCGTCACCAGCGTGATCGAAACGATCGCGTGATAGGCGACGAGGCCGCCACCGGACAGCGACGATACAATATTGCCGAGGCCGATGACGACGCTTTCGCGATTCAGGTTCAGCTCGCGGTTCACGATGAGTTCCTGGGCGCTGGCTCGCAGGAAGAGGTTCAGCGCAAGGACGACTGTCAAGGCAAAAACGCTACCAGCGACTGAGGCGACGATCCCCGCGTCAATCTGCGAAATGGCGGACAGATCGGGCAAGGTCCAGTCCGGCGTCGTTGACTCCCTGGGCGCCACCCAGCCGGCTTCCGCCAATTGGCTGACATCGCCAAAGATGAAATAAGCCCAGAGATAGAACAGGCTCAAGGCGGCTACGATAAGGCCGGGCAAGAGCAAAGCGCTCTTGACGCGGATCCGCATCCCCTGAATAGACAAGGCGAAGACGATCGCCGGCAGCCAGCGTATGAAGACGTCGCCCTCCAGCAGCTGGGGCAAGGATGCCGGATTCAGCCGCAGACCAACCAGGATCTTGAAGCCGGCGTCAAATATCAGCCAGCCCAAGCCCGCCATGAAGCCGCCAACGATCGGGTGCGGGATATAACGCACCAGCAGGCCCGCGCGCGCGATGCCCAGCAGCGCCAAAACGCAGCCAGCCAAAATCGAAGATAAGACGATGACCAAATACACAAGGGCGAAGGTCTCGTCCGGCGGCGTATCGGGCGGCAGCGCTTCGACCACGCCGCCCACGATCAGTCCGTGTATCACGACTGTGGGCGCCTGCGGCAGAACCTGCGTCGTGTGGTCGGAACTGAAGAGCGCGGCAGTCACAACGATGACGATCTGGCTGACCACCACAATCGCCAGCCCGGCCGCGAAGAAACTGGACAGCTGGCCGGGAGTGATCAAGCGGGCGTAGGCCGGCATCGCGCTCGCCATAAGCAGCCAGATGATGGCGCTGGTGAGGAAGCTGCGGAGCGCTATACGCGGTTGAAGCGCGTAGGCCAAGGCTCGACGAATCGATTGCTCAGAAGCCTCAGGAGCGAGTTCTTGTCCCATGACAGAAATTCTGGTTTCTGTTAGAAGTAATAATTCCGATGCAGTATATCGCGTCACACGGATCCCGCGAACGAATCCTCAGCATCCGTCGAAGCGCGCCGCCCGCGCAAGACGTCCATGCCCAGCCAGCCCAAACCCAAGAGCGCCAGCCCGACCCCGCCGAGGATCATCATGCTAAATTGCTCGGCCGCCAGACGCCGCCGTTCGATGTCAGCCGCCATCAAGCCCTGGGCCTGGCTCTTGCTCTCGATCTCGACCTCGCCGCCCGCTTCGTGGATTTGCGCCGCCGCGTTTTGCGAGAGCTGATTGGCCAGCATGCCATAACGCAGCCCGCCGCCAGCCGCCAGCAGGAGGCCAATGACTACCGCGCTAAAGAGCAGCCGTTCAATCAATTCGGTGTCAATCAGTCTGCGCATTCGCCCCGCTGTCAGCGCTTTTCTTGCCGAAAAGCCGTCATAACCCTACAATAGGCTGGCAGCGCCTTGTCGCCATTTTACGGAAGAGTTTCATGTCTGGCAATACAGTCTCAGTTGGCATGGTCGGCACGAGCTGGTGGGCGGACGCCATGCACCTGCCCGCGCTCGCCAGCCACCCCAAGGCGCGGACGGTCGCCATCTGTGGCCGCAGCCGCGAGAGAGCCGAGACGATCGCCAAGACCTGGGCGATCCCGCAGGTCTACGGCGACTACAGCGACATGATCGAAAATGCCGATCTCGACGCGCTCGTCATCGCCACGCCCAACAGCTCGCATTACCCGATCGCCATGAAAGCGCTTGACGCCGGCTTGCACGTCCTCTGCGAAAAGCCGATCGCCCTCAGTTACGCCCAGGCGCGCGACATGAGGGCCGCGGCCGAAGCGAAGGCGCTGAAGACCCTCGTGCCCTTCACCTACAGTTACATGCCAACGGCTCGCTATCTCAAAGAATTGATAGACGACGGCTACCTGGGCGAGCCCTACCATCTCAACATGCGCTACTACACCGGCTTCGCGCGCGATGGCGAGTACCTCTGGCGCTTCGATCGCGGCATCGCCGGCAGCGGCATCATTGGCGATCTCGGTTCGCATTTTCTGTATCTGGCGGAGTGGTTCTATGGCGAAATCAACGCGATCACCTGCCGGCTCGGCTTCACGGTCGCGCGACCGCCGCACGACCCCGCTGGCGAGCCTTACGAAGTCGCCGACGACTCTTGCATGCTGACGCTGGAATTCAGCAGCGGCGCCCTGGGCCTGATCCACTGCAGCGCGCTCTGTTACGAAGACACGCCCTTCGGCCAGACGCATCATATCGAACTGCACGGTTCCGCTGGCACGCTTTACAATTTCATTGACTGGGACAGAATCCAGCAGGTCAAGGGGGCGCGCGTCGGCGAGGGCATGATACGCGAACTGCCGATACCCGACCGCGTCTGGGGCGAGGCCCGGCGCGACTCGGTGCACAACACCTACCGCGACATGTTCCGCCGCGAGGACTTCATGATCCGCGGATTCATCAATGGCATCATCAACGACAGCGAGATCGCGCCCAATTTCGCTGATGGCGCCCGCATCCAGCGCCTGCTAAGCGCGGCCATTCAAAGCCACGAGAGCGGGAGGCGCGTCCAAGTCGCGTCAATTGTGGCATAGCATCCCGCCGGGGCGTAATGAATCTGTTGGAAAACGTTCTATGACGGGTCCCGCGCATATTTCACCACAGAGGAACGGAGGCAACGCAGAGAACACAGAGTATTCAAGAGTTATATTATGCGTTTTGTGTCGGTTCCAATTCACTCGCGGCCGCAGAAGCGCTACGCTTCGCCTATACGGAAACTTTTCCAAGCCAATGAAGAACTCTGCGCTCTCTGTGTATCCTCGGTGTCCTCTGTGGTAAAGATAGTAGAGCGTTTGCCAAAGGATCAGTCTTAGCGTTTTCACCCCTCCCGCCACCGGTATTTGCTTGACTAAGCGATTTTCGTTATATTGCGATTGCGATAACGCATTCCGCAGTTTCAAGTTTATCGAAAGGAACTCGAGAGATGCTTAAGAAATTTGTCTTCTGTTCGCTGATTCTTGTGTTGGCGCTGCTCTCATTTGGCGGCGCCGCCGCTCAGGACGGCTTTGTCCTCCACGTCTTCGGCCCCACTTCGCTCGACAACCTCGGCTCCATGGCGCCGGATGACGTGCAAGCGCAAGTCGAGCAGGAGGTCATCGACGGCTTCCTGATGGAAAACCCGGACGTGTCCGATGTCGTCTGGGACGCGCAGGGTCCGATTGACGGCGGCGTGACGCGCCTGCTGACCGCGCACTTGGCCGGCGAGCGCATGGACGTCATTGGCTGCGCCGCCAACCCGACCAATGGCGCTTACGTCCGCCGCGGCGTGCTGCGCGACATCACCGACGACATCGCCGACTGGGTCGACCGCTTCGAGCCGGCTTCGTTGGACGCCTATACCATCGGCGGACGCGTCTACGGCATCCCGGTCTCGCCCGTCTCCACCTCGTCCTTCTTCTACAATGTCGATGTCTTTAACGCGCTCGGCTTGGCGGAGCCGGACAGCTACGACGACTTCATCGCGGTGGCGGCGGCGCTGAACGAGGCTGGCTACGTGCCGGTCTTGCATCAGGGCAAGAACGTCTGGATGTGGCCGATGTGGTACTTCGAGACGGCTTCGCAGACCATGGGCGATTCCATCGCCAAGACGACGCAGAACCTGCGCGGCGAAGCCAAATTCACCGACGCCGCCGATGTCGAGGCGCTGGCGCGTATCGGGCAGTTCGTCGATGACGGCATCCTCGACCGCGATTCGCTCTCGGTGGATTGGGACGGCATGCGCAGCGCCTTCGCCAGCCAGCAATCGGCGATCTATTATGGCGGCACCTGGGAACTGCCCTGGATCGAAGCCAATGTCGTCGACTTTGAGTGGGGCGTCTTTGAATTCCCGCAGCTGGCCGACGTTCCCGGCACGCGCGGGCATGGCGGCGGTCCCGATTCCGGCTACTGCATCTATAGCGGCGTAAGCGACGACGCCTTGCCGCACGCCGTCGCCTTCCTCGAATATCTGTCGCGGCCCGATATCGCCGACAAGCACCTCGGCATCATGGAACCGCTGGCGACCTCGATCAAGGGCGTGACCGTCGTCGATTCGTCCATCGCCGATGACCTGCGCTCCAACCACTTCCCGAATACGGCGCGCTTCCTCGATTGGATCTGGCCGACCGAAATCAACGACGCCTTCCAAAGCGCCATTCAGGGCATCGTCGGCGGCACGATCACGGCTGAAGAGGGCATGGCTTCGATTCAGAATGTCTTTGACGATCTCGTCTTCGATGGCTATTCCTACGATGACTGAGCGAGACTGTCGCTTCCGCTAGCAAACTGACATTGGTGGATCCAGTCCAGCGCGGCCTGGATCCACCGGCAAAAGCCCGCGAATGAGGACCCCGATCCATGCCAAAAGAGCAGAAATTTGAAATCGGTTATCACCTGAATACCTGGGACTTCGAGGGAAGGCCGGAAGAAGGCTTCCCCTTTCTGGCGGAAGTCGGCTTCGTCTGGTACGAGGCGTTGATATTCAACAGCCTGGGCGACGATTTCGCGCGCCGCTACATGACGCTGGAGAGCCTGGGCTTGCCGCCCGCCAAGAGCGATACCGAGCTCTTGCGCCGGCTGCATCTCTTCAACAAGGCGCAGGCCGATTACGGCCTGCGGCTCTCGTCGCTCTACGCCAATTGCGAATACACCGACCCCGAGCTCTGGGAATACGAACGCGACTGCGTCATGGCGGTGACGCGCTTCCTGCACAGCTTCGGCGCGAATATCCTGGTCTGTGGCGGCGGCCCGCCCGTCGGCCGCAAGGCGCAGACGGATGAAGACTTCAAGCGCTTCGCTGGCGCCTTGGAAGAGCTGGGCAGCTTCAGCAACACGCTCGGCATCCGCACCGTGTATCATCCGCATCTGGACTGCTTCCTGGAGACGCGCGAACAGATCGACCGCTTCATGGCGATCGTCGACACCGACCTCGTGGGCTTGTGCATCGATCCCGCGCACCTGGTCATCAAAGACACCGACCCCGTCGACGTCATGCGCGCCTATATGGAGCACATCGATTACATCCACTTCAAGGACGCCAAAGACTTCGAAGGGCTGGAGGGCTACGACCGCTATCTCTCCTTCTGCGAGCTGGGGGCGGGCGTCGTCGATTTTCCCGCCATGGTCGAGATTATGCTGGAGAGCGAGTACGACGGGCTGGCGCTTATCGAGCTGGACGCGTCGCACAAGACCGCCGAAGAAAGCTGCCGCGAAAGCATCGACTACGTGGTGAATGACCTGGGCTTGCAGCTTAATATCGCGTGAAAGCGGGCGGGGTTCCTGGCGGCTCGGACCCTGAGAGTAGGCGGGCGACTCACAGAGTCGCCCCTACAATGCTTTCGACTATTTTGTCAAATTCTTCTATAAGGCAGTCAACATCATTGGATTCTTGGGACGGCTTGTTTGACCGCCGTTGATGGTCTGACGGGAAAAAGAGATCATTAAGACGCCTTCAAGTCTTGAAAACCGGGCGGCCGCGGACGACGCGCTGGCGGAGCGTAAACGTTACCCGCGCGTATACCGGCATCTCTCCGCCTATCTGATGATGACGCCGGCGATCATCCTCTTGATCGTCTTCGTGCTCATCCCGATCGCCTATGGCTTCTATTTGAGCTTTCACCGCTGGGACGGCTTCAACGCCCCCGTTTTCATCGGGACGCGGAATTACATTCGGCTGATCGAGCGCGACGACATCTTCTTGAAGGCGGTCACCAATACCATCGTCTTCGCGATATCCGTCGTGCTCGTGAAGAACGCGCTGGGGCTTTTCCTGGCGCTGCTGGTCAATCAGAAGATCAAAGGCGTCATCTTCTTCCGCACCGCCCTTTTCCTGCCCGTGACGCTGTCCTTCGTGGTCATCGGCTTGCTCTGGTCCTGGATATACAATCCCACTTTCGGCCTGCTCAACGCGGGCTTGGAGCTCGTGGGGCTGGAGGGCTGGATACGCGCCTGGCTCAGCGATCAGGCGACAGCGCTTGGCGCCATCATCACCGTCGACATCTGGAAGTGGACCGGCTTTCACATGGTGCTCTTCCTGGCGGGCTTGCAATCCATCCCGAAAGACTTGTACGAAGTGGCGATCATCGATGGCGCCAGCGCCTGGACGCGGCTCACGCGCATCACCCTGCCCCTGCTCGCGCCGGTGACCTTCATCAGCGTGCTGCTCTCGCTGAATGGCGCCTTCGTGCGCAATTTCGAACTGGTCTACGTGATGACCGACGGCGGACCCAACCACACGACCGAGGTCGTGCTGACGCATCTGGTGACGCAGGCGTTTCGCTTCGGCAAGCTGGGTTACGCGTCGGCCATGGGTTTCGCCCTCTTCGTGGTCGTCGCCGTCATCGCCTTCACCTATATTCGCATCGGCCGCAGCGGCACATACAACTTCTGAGCCGAGGAGAGGACATGGCGACCAGCGCCAGGCAGAGCGGCAGCGACATCTTCGGCGATTGGCTCTCGCAAGAGCTCAGCGACCGCCTGAAGCTGCTGCTGGTCTACGCCATATTGATCGTGGCCACCGCGCAGACGATCTACCCGCTGTTTTGGATGGTCTTCGGCTCGCTGAAAACCGATGCCGATTTGTTCAACAACGTCTGGGGACCGCCGCGCCTGATCGTCTGGCAGAATTACGCCGACGCTTGGCAAATCGCCGATCTGGGCGCGCGCATCGGCAACAGCATCCTCATCACCATTCTCAGCCTGACCGTGCTCCTGATTGTCGCCTCCATCGCCGCCTACGCCCTCGCGCGTCTGCGATTCCCTGGGCGGCAGGCGATTTTCCTCCTGATCCTGGCGACCATGATGATCCCGCCCGAGGTCACCGTCATCCCGCTCTTCATCGTGGTGCGGACGCTGGGCATCCTCAACAGCCGCTTTGGCCTGGTTTTTGTCTACGCCGGCACGTCCATGGCGTTCAGCATTTTCCTGCTGCGCGGCTTCTTTATGTCGATCCCGCCCGAGCTGGAAGACGCGGCTCTGGTCGATGGCGCCAACCGCCTGCAAGTCTTCTGGCATATCGTGCTGCCTTTGGCGCGGCCCGGGCTGGCGACGGTCGCGATCTTTCAAGGCATGTTCTTTTGGAACGAATTCTTTCTCGCTTTCATCTTCATCCGGCAGGCGGAGCTGCAAACGATACCGCTGGGCTTGGTGAATTTCTTTTATCGCTATTCAGCCGACTGGACGCTCTACTTCGCCGCCCTCAGCATGGTCACCATTCCCGTCATCATCCTGTATGTGGCGATGCAGCGCTGGTTCATCGAAGGCTTGACCGCCGGCGCCGTCAAAAGCTAGCGGACGATTTGACAGAAGCCAGTGTGGGCGAACCACCGGCTCGCCCGCTTTGTAAGACGACAGACCGGATATCGCTGAGAAGGAGGCGTGAATGGAGAGACTACGCGTAGGCGTCATCGGCTGCGGCCAGATCGCCCAAATCATGCACCTGCCCTATCTCAAGGAGCTGCCGCAATTTGAGATCGCCGCCCTCTGCGATATCTCGCCAAAAGTCGTGAACACCGTCGGCGACTGGTATGGCGTCCAGAATCGCTACACAGATTACCGCGACCTGCTCGCCCAGCCCGATATCGACATCGTCGCCGTCTTGACCATGGATCATGGCGAAATCGCCGAAGCCGCTGCCGAAGCCGGGGCGCACCTCTTCGTCGAAAAACCCTTCACCTTCGACCCGGCCGAAGGCCGGAGCGTCCTGAGCGCGGTCGAGCGAAACGGCGTCAAGCTCATGGTCGGTTATATGAAGCGCTACGATCCCGGCTATGAATACGGCGCGGCGCGGATGCGGGCGATGGACGACGTTCGGCTGATCCGCGTTCACGATTTCGCCGGCGATTTCAGCGTGCACGAACCGCTATACACGCTGGTGGCGGGCGACGATATTCCGCAGGCGCTCCTGGACGCTGGCGCGGCGAGGATCGAAGCCAAGTCCAAGGCGGCTTTGGGAGAGAGTCACGGGCATCTGGCCGGGCTCTATAATATGCTGCTGATGCTTTCGAGCCACGATCTGGCGATCCTGCGCGGGGCCTTCGGCGCGGCGGAGGGCGTGCTCTTCAGCGACGCCGTCTCACCGACGGAAATCGTCTCGGTGCTCGATTTTGGGCATCAGCGGCGCTGCGTCTTCGAAGCCGGCGTCTGGCCGCACTACCTCTGGTGGGACGAGCAGCTGACGGCTTACGGCGCGCATGAGACCGTCAGCATCGCCTTCCCCAACCCGTATGTCAAATACGCGCCGACCACGGTGACCATTAAGGCGAACGAAAATGGCTCGCCCACGAGCAAGGTCGTGCCCGCCTCGCATGACGAAGCCTTCCGCCGCGAATGGCTGCACTTCTACGACTGCATCCGCGAAGACCGCGAGCCGCGCACCACCGGCGCCGACGCCAACGCCGATGTCGAGCTGGCGGTCGAGATGATCCGCGCCATTCGCGTCTGATGACCCAGGAAATCGCGATCTTCGGCAGCCTGTTCAACGCCTTTCTCTGGGGCTCGTGGGCGGTCGTTCTCAAGAAGCTGGACGGCTATCCGCTGGACGCCTTTTTTCTGGCGCTCTACGTCTTCGCCTTTGTTGGTGTTTGGGGCATCGCCTTGGTCGCGCAGGCGGAGGGACACTTTGACGAGCTGGCGCGCGCCTGGCGGGAGCGCCCGGCGATCGTCATCGTCGCCCTCATCGCCGGCGCCACCTTCGTCGTCGGCGTACGATTGACGCTGACCGTGTTTTCGGCGGTGGGCTTATCGGTGACTGCGCCGATTCAGACCTTTATGAGCCTGATCCTGGGCACGTCGCTGGCCGCGCTGGTCGGCGGCACGCCACCCGCCATCGGTCCCCTCGATCTCATGACGGCTTGCCTGCTCTTCTTCGCCGCCGCCATGGCCACCGTCCGCGCGCGGATCCTGCGCGACCGCTCGCTCTTTGAAGGGGCGGCCAGCCAGCTGCGAGCGGCCGCCGCCGCCACCAGCCGGCGCCTCATCATCAAGAATATGCTGCTGGTCGCGCTGGCTTCCGCCATCATCACCGCCTACCCGCTGGGACTGTCGTATTCCTTGAGAGCGCCAAGCCGCGAGTTTGGGCTGACGCCGCTGGCCTACATCCTGGTATTGGCGACTGGCTCGCTCGTCGGCGCGCTGCTGACCTCTGGCGCCCAGCTGACGCGCCGCAAGCAATGGTCCCTCCTGCTGCGGGTCGGCTGGAAGCGGCATCGCTATTCGCTGATCGCCGCAGGCGCGCATTATGGCGGCAATCTGATCAACGCCTATGCCACCGGCGCCTTGACCGCCGCCGTGTCTTGGCCCCTCGGCACGACATCGCAACTGTGGACTTATGTTTGGGGCCTGGCGACGGGCGAATTCAAAGGCGCGCCCCGCCGTTCTTATGTCTTGATCGCGGCCGGCGCCTCACTCTATGTCGCCGGCATCCTGTACTTGCGCTGGGCTCTGACGCGCCCGGCTTAGACCAGCCAACCGAGCGCGGGGAAGTCATGGAAAAGCGATTTGCCACAGAGGCGCATAAGAAGAACCAAGTATGTATTGCAAAGATTTACCACCGAGGACACCGAGTTTTGGGAGAGTACACCGAGAGAATAGCAAGTGTTAAGCCCTGTACTCTCTGTGCCTCTGTGGCAAATAGTTGTTTCACGACTTACTTGGAATTACTTAGGAACGGAGAGAATTCCACGCTTTACCCTTGATGTACTCTCTTAACTCGTTGTACTCGGTGATTAATTCTTTATTTGGCTTGCATATAAGGAGCGATAAAGATGAAACACTTGCCAAAAGCGCAGCGAGAGTCCAGCGCGAACATCTACGTCACCGGCGGCGCATCGCAGCTGGAGCGGCTCATTTCGGCGCAGACGGAAGGCGGCGTCACCCTGGCGCTGGTGCATTTCACTGATGGCGCCATCACGAACTGGCATACGCACCCGGGCGAGCAGGTCTTGCTGGTGACCGCGGGCCAGTGCCGCTTCGGCAATGAAGATGGCGAGGGCGGCGTCGCCGAAACGGGCGATGTCATTCACTTCCCGCCGGGCGAAAGGCATTGGCACGGCGCGGTCGCAGGCGGCGACATGACGCATCTCAGCGTCACGACCGTCGGCGCGCCCAACTGGATGGAGCCAGTGACGCTGGACTGATGCCGCAAATTCAGCCGGCTGGAAAGGGAGAAGCGCGATGAACGTGGTCGTCACCGGCGGCAGCGGCCTCGCGGGTTTCGCCGTCGTCTCGCATCTGCTGGAAGCGGGATACGCGGTCAAAAGCATTGATCGCGCAGCGCCGCCCCGCGCGCTCGCCGAATTCCGGCTGGTGAATTGCGAAGACCTGGGACAAGTTGTCGGCGCCTGTCGGCACGCGGAAGCCATCGTGCACCTGGCCGCCATCCCGCGCCCGATTCACCATACGCCCGATCAGGTCTTCCGAACGAACACGATGGCGACCTTCAACATCTTTGAAGCCGCGGCGCTCTTCGCCATCCCGCGCGTCGTTTACGTCAGCAGCATGTCGGTTTTGGGGCTGCCCTTCTCCCATAGGCCAATCCATATTGAACGCCTGCCGATTGACGAGGCGCATCCCACAGCGCCACAAGACGCCTACGCCCTATCGAAAACCCTGGGCGAGGACATCGCCAATGCCTTTGTTCGGCGGATGGGCGGGGCGCTTTCGGTGGTCAGCCTACGCTTCCCCTGGATCCACAAACCCGAGACTTTCGCATCCACGCTGAAGCCGCTCTGGCACGATCCCGCCGCCGGCGCGACCAATCTCTGGGGCTACATCGATACCCGCGATGTGGCGCGCGCCTGCCAACTCGCGCTCGAAGCCGAGATCCGCGGACACGAAGCTTTCTACGTCAGCGCCGCCACCACCTTCATGAAAACCGACAGCGCGGCACTGGCGCAAGCCTGGTATCCGCATGCCAAGGTCAGCCGGCGGCTCACGGGCAATCAATCGCTGTTTGACTATGCGAAAGCCAACATCATGCTCGGCTACGAACCGCAATACGCCTGGGAGGATTACGAATGCAGCTAAGGCGCGTTCGCACAATCGTAGACGACATCCACATCGAGGGCTTCCGCCCCTTGACGACGCCGCTGCGCAGAGTCGCCGTCGGCGCCGTGATCAAAAATCCCTTCGCCGGGCGCTATGTCGCCGACCTCAGCCCGCTCTACGAGACCGGGGCGGCACTCGGAAAGCTGCTGGGCGAAATGGCGGTCGCGCAACTCAATGGCGAGCCGCAGAGCTATGGCAAAGGCGCCGTCGTCGGCTGGAATGGCGAGCTCGAACATGGCGCCGCCCTGCTGCACCCGGCCTTGGGCGCGCCCCTGCGTGAAGCGGTTGGGGGCGGGGCGGCGATCATCCCCTCCGCGAAGAAAATTGGCGGGCCGGGCACAACGATTGACCTGCCCCTGCATCACAAAGACGAGATGTACGTACGCTCTCATTTTGACGCGATGGCTTTCCGCATAGACAATGCGCCCGCGCCTGACGAAATCCTGGTCGTCATCGCCGCGACCGATGGCGGACGACCGCACGCGCGCGTTGGCGGCTTGCAGCTGGACGACATCGACGGCGCATAACCGGTAAAAGCCTTGGGCGGCCTGAGGCTTGGGAAAGGCGAAACGATGACAACCGTCAACCCGTTTTCGGAAAAACAATCGGCGCAAAGCAAGACGCTGCGAAGCGACTTCGACCCGGCAAACGCGGCCCTGCTCGTGGTCGATATGCTCAACGATTTCTTCAAACCGGGCGGCGCGATGGTGCTGGATGGCGGCGAAGCGCTGTATGAACCGCACCGGCGGCTGCTTTCGGCGGCGCGCGCGGCGGGCATGCCCGTGCTCTGGCTCAACCAATGCCTGCCGCCCGATGACAGCCTCTTCGAAACGCGAACCGTCCACTGCCTGGCGGGCTCCTGGGGCGCCAAAATCGTCGACGAGCTGCCGGTCGACGAGCGCGACATCATCATCCCCAAGCGGCGGTACAGCGGCTTCTTCCAGACGGCGCTCGATCTCAGCTTGCGCGAACGCGGCATCAACACCGTCATTGTCACCGGCGTCGTCACCAATATTTGCGTGCGCTCCACCGTGCATGACGCCTTCTTCCTGCGCTACAAAGTCCTCGTGCCGGAAGACCTGGTGATGGCCACCAGCCCGCAAGCGCAAGAAGTCACTTTATACGATATTGATACCCACTATGGCGCTGTCGTCACTCTCGCCGACATTTTGAGGGTATTGGCGCGCGCAAGGGAAAGCGCCAGATGAGCGAAACGCTGATTTCCAACATCGGACAGATGGTCTCCGGCGACTTCCGCTCGCCCGCCCTCGCAGGCGATTCGATTCTGATCCGCGGGGGTCTCATCGCCGCGGTCGGCCAGGGGCTGGCGCCGGCGCCGGGCGCGGCAATCATCAACGCCAATGGCGCGACCGTCATGCCAGGCCTCATCGACTCGCATGTCCATCCCGTCATCGGCGACTACAGCCCGCGTCAAAAGATCGTCGACTTCATCGCCAGCTGCGTCCATGGCGGCGTGACGCGCATGATCTCGGCTGGCGAGGTGCACATGCCGGGCCGGCCAGCCGGGGCGCTCGCGGCGAAATCCATGGCGATCGTCGGCGCGCAAGCCTGGGCAAATCATCGCCCCGGCGGCATGAAAGTCCAGGGTGGCGGGCTGCTGCTGCAAGCCGGTTTATCCGAAGCCGATTTCGAAGAGATGGCGAGCGCCGGCGTCCGGCACCTCGGCGAAGTCGGGCTCGGCGGCTTTCATGATTGGGACAGGATCGCCGAGATGGTGGTCTGGGCGAAGCGCTGCGGCATGACGGTCATGATGCATATCGGCGGCGCCTCCATCCCTGGCAGCGATGCCATCGGCGCCGACGAGGCGGTCATTGTGCAGCCGCATATCGCCTCGCACCTCAATGGCGGGCCGACCGCGCCAGCGCTTGCCGATATCGAGCGAATCATCGCCGAAACCGACGCCGCCCTCGAGCTAATTCAATGTGGCAACGCCGCCATCATCCCGCGCATCCTCGATCTCGCGCGCCAGTACGATGCGCTGGAGCGCGTCATCATCGGCACGGATATGCCCTCTGGCACGGGCGTGATTCCGCTGGGCATGCTGCGCACGATCGCCTGGGTCAGCGCCCTGGGCGAGATTCCGCCAGAACGCGCCATCGCGATGGCGACCGGCAGCACGGCGTCGGTCTACAATTTGCCTGCCGGCAAGATCGCGCCGCGCCTGGAAGCCGACCTGGTTTTCATGGACGCGCCAGTTGGCAGCGCGGCTTCCGACGCTTTGGAGGCCCTGCGCATCGGCGATACGCCGGGCATCGCTGGCGTGATGATCGACGGCGTATTGGTCGCGCGCGCCAGCCGCAATACGCCCCCAGCCCGGCGTCAGCTGGAGGTACGCGGATGAAGCGTTTCAGCGGCAAAGTCGCCCTGGTGACCGGCGGGGCCGGCGCCTTGGGGCGGGCGAGCGCGCTCCGCTTCGCCGATGAAGGCGCGAAGCTGGTCATCGCCGACCTGGATCAGGAGGGCGCTCAAGCCGTCGCCAGCGAAATCGGGGCAAAAGCCATCGCCGTCAAGGCGGACGTAACCAAGAGCGAGGACTGCGAGCGCATGGTTCAAGCCGCTCTGGAGGCTTTCGGACGGCTGGACGTTCTCTTCGCCAACGCGGGCGTCGGCGGCGAGCGATTCGCCTTCGTCGACATGCCAATTGAAGAGTGGGATCGCGTCATGGGCGTCAACTTGCGCGGCATGGTCCTCAGCTGCAAGGCGGCGGTTCCGGCGCTGATCGACGCGGGCGGCGGCGCGATCGTGCTGATGGGCTCGTCGACCGGCGGCTGGGATGCGATTCATGGCGGCGGCGCCTACATGACCAGCAAGGAAGCGGTCAACGGGTTGGCGCGCAGCCTGGCGCTGGAGCTCGGGCGCTATCGCATCCGGGTCAACGCCATCTGCCCCGGCATCATCGAGACGCCCTTGAGCTTTGGCCAGGCGCATGACGATCCGTCCGCCTGGGAAGCTTTCTTCGCCCGCTATGCCCGGCGCATTCCGCTGCGGCGCGTTGGCGAGCCAAGTGATGTCGCCGCCACCGTCGCCTTTCTCGCTTCGCAAGACGCGCGTCACATCACCGGCGCTTCCCTGCTGATCGATGGCGGGCAGACCCTGCAAAGCTGGAGCAACGCGCCCGATGCCTCAGAATGAGAAGACGCCTGGGTTGATTTCGACCGACTTTCGCTCATGATGAGACTCAAACGCGGCCTCAATCAGGGCCTGCGCCACCAGACCGGCCTTGGCGGGCACGGGCGGGGGATCGCCACGCCGCAAAGCCGCTAGAAAAGCCGCCAGCTCAGCCCTGAAGCTATCCACAGGCGCGAGCCGGCGCCGCTCTATGCCGCGCCTGGTCGCCGCCACAAAATGCCCGGCGCGATCGCCAGCGAGATAACCGCGCTCGCCCACAACCTGAAACAAGAGGTCGTCAGAAGCCGCCACTTTGGGGTATTCAGCGCCGACCCAGCCGCCATGAATTGACGCCAGCGCGCCATCGGCATAGGCGATCTGCAGAAAGGCTTTGTCCTCGCCTGCGAAGCCCAGCCGATAATCGAGCCGAGCCTGTACACTGGCGGGCGGCCGATCCAGCAGCCAGCTCGACAGATCGATGGCGTGCACGAGGTTGTCGCGCATCGCCCCGAAATCGGTGTACCAGCGGCGCTCGGGCGGCGGAAGCTCCTGAAAATAGCTGAAGATCGCATAAAGCGGCGCACCGATGTCGCCAGCCGCGATCATGGCTTTGGCGCGGGCGAAAACCGCCTCGTAGCGCATTTTGAAGCCGACGCCGAGCATGACGCCCGCCTCGCGCGCCGAGCGGCACATCTCGCGCGCTTGCGACAGGGTCTCCGCCAGCGGCTTCTCGCAGAAGATATGCCGTCCTCGATCCGCCGCCGCCAGGACCGCCTCATAGTGATAGGGCGTTGGCGAGCAGACGCAGAGCAGATCGATCGCTTCCTGATCGAGCAGCGAACGCGCGTCCGAATAGCAGGCGGCGCCACAGCTTGCGGCGACTTCCCGCGCGCGCTCCAGCTGTGGATCGGCCACCGCCGCGACCGCGACGCCCAGGCTATCCAGGCGTTCGGCGTATTGCCGCCCGACCAGCCCGCAGCCGACGATGCCAATTTGAATTTCATTGGGTCTAGTCATTATGGGTCTTTTGCAATAATTGACCACCGAGGCCACCGATAGGATTAAGAACACCGAGAAAGGCTATGCCGATGTGTCCTGATTTTCACTGACGTGCCACGCACAGGTAATTCCATGTATGCTGCGCAAGAAAGCGGGCTGGCCAAGACAAGCCCCTACAGCCAGAATGCGTGGCGAGATCCTCCACGATACATTGACTGTCGGCGCTCTCGAAAAAACTCCGTGTCCTCGGCGGGAAATATGGCAGTTCAAATTGGGCCCAGCTATATCGCCGCCTGCGCGCCGACGCCTTTCAAGTCGATCTCGCGCGCGCGGTGGCAGGCGACAACGTGACCGGGCTGAATCTCTTCCAGTTGCGGTCTCTCCGTCCGGCAGCGGTCGATGGCGTGGCTGCAGCGCGGATGAAAATAACAGCCGGATGGCGGATGGGCCGGGTCGGCGACTTCGCCCTGGAGCACGATGCGCTCCGAGCGCCGGCGCGGGTCGGGCTTGGGCACTGCCGAGAGCAGGGCTTCGGTGTAGGGATGTTTTGGCGAATTGAAAAGCTGCTTTGTCTCGGCGATTTCGACGATTTTGCCGACGTACATCACCGCCACCCGGTCGCTGATATGCTTGACGACGCTCAGATCGTGGGCGACGAAAAGGTAGGTCAAACCCAGCTCGTCTTGCAAGTCGAGCATCAGATTGAGAATCTGCGCCTGCACCGAGACGTCCAAAGCCGACACCGGCTCATCAGCGACGATCAGGCTGGGGTTGAGCGCCAGCGCCCGCGCGATCCCGATACGCTGACGTTGCCCGCCGCTGAACGCATGGGGGAAGCGCTGCATGAATTCGGGGCGCAGCCGCACCCGCTCCAGCAGCTCTTCCACGCGCTGCCGCCGCTCGTCGCGACTCGTCATCCCGCTGGCCAGCAGCGGTTCGGCGATGATATCGAAGACGGTCATGCGTGGATTGAGCGATGAAAAGGGATCCTGAAAGATCATCTGCATTTGATGCCGGAAGGGCTTCAGCGCCGGCTTTGGCAGCCGGGCGGTATCGACCACAGCGCCGGAAGACGTTCGGAAGAGCACTTGCCCGGCGGTCGGTTTCAGCGCGCGCAAGATGCAGCGGGCGGTCGTCGTCTTGCCACAGCCGCTCTCGCCAACCAGCGAAAGCGTCTCGCCCTGATTGATATGAAAGCTTACCTCGTCAACGGCCCGCACCTGGCCCACGACCCGCCGCAGCAGACCTTTGCGAATCGGGAAGAAGCGTTTCAGCTTTCGCGCTTCAAGGAGTGGCGCGCCGCCATTCGCTCGCGTCGTCATGCGCGAAGCCCCTCCTCCGGGTCGTGATAGAGAAAGCAGCTCGCCATCTGCGACTCGCCGATCGGCAGCAGTTGCGGGACGTGCTTCTCGCATTTGCCCGGCATCGCGTCAATGCAGCGCGGATGAAAAGGGCAGCCGGGCGGGCGATTATGCGGATGCGGAATCGAGCCGGCGATCGTCGGCAGCTTGCTGCGCGGCTCGGCGTAAATGCTGGGGATCGAACGCAGTAAGGCCTGGGTGTAGGGGTGCTTCGGCGCGTGAAAAATCTCGTCAACGGGCCCGCTCTCCACCACCCGCCCCAGATACATGACGATGACGTCGTCAGCCATTTCCGCGATGACGCCCATGTCGTGCGTGATGATGATGACCGACATCCGCGTCCGCTCTTGAATCTCGCGCAGCAAGTCCAGGATTTGCGCCTGCGTGGTCACGTCCAGCGCGGTCGTCGGCTCGTCCGCGATCAAGATCCTGGGATTGCAGGACAGGGCCATGGCGATCATCACGCGCTGCCGCAAACCGCCGCTGAGCTCGAATGGGTATTCGTCGATCCGCCGTTCGGGCCGGGGGATGCCGACCATCCGCAGCAGCTCGATGGTTCTGTCTCTGGCTTCGGCTTTGCCGACATCCTGATGCAGTTGAATGGTCTCGATAATCTGATTGCCGATGGTGTAATGCGGGCTGAAGGAGGTCATCGGCTCTTGAAAGACGAGGGCGATCTCGGCGCCGCGAATCGCGCGAATCTCCGCGCCTTCGTCATCCAGCTTGACGAGATCGACGACGCCGGTTTTGCCCTCGTCATCGACGCGCCGCAAGCGGATCTCGCCTTCAACGACGCGGCCCGGGCTTTGAACGATGCGCAGTATCGACAGCGCCGTGACGCTCTTGCCGCAGCCGCTCTCGCCGACGATCCCGACGGTCTTGCCGGCCCGCAGGTCAAAGCTCGCCCCGTCCACCGCCCGCACCAGGCCTTCGTCGGTGAAGAACCAGGTCTTCAGGTTATCCACCGTCAGGATAGGCGCGCCAGTCATCGCGTGCATTTCCGTCTTCCATCGATTAGCCATAAGGATCAGCCGCGTCCCTCAAGCCATCGCCCAAAAAGTTGAAAGCCAGGATGACGATGATCACCGGAATCGCCGCCGAAAGCAACCAGGGCGAAAGCGCCACGGTCTGGATGTTCTGCGCATCTTGCAGCAGCACGCCCCAGCTGACGGCGGGGGGCCGCAAGCCGAGGCCGAGGAAGCTTAGCGCCGTCTCGCTGATGATCATATTCGGAAGCGCCAGGGTGGTCGCCGCGATGATGTGGCTGAGGAAAGACGGGACCATGTGGCGCAGAATGATGCGCATCTGCCCGACGCCCGCCAGCTCCGCCGCCAGCACAAAGTCCTCCTCGCGCAATGCCAGGAAGCGGCCGCGAACCACGCGCGCCAGGTCGGTCCAGCCGATCAGCGACAGGATCACGGTAATCGCGAAATACACCTGGACGACGCCCCAATCGCGTGGCATCGCCGCCGCCAGCCCCATCCAGAGCGGAATCGTCGGGATCGAACGGAGGATCTCGATGACGCGCTGAATCGCCGTATCGATCGCCCCGCCATACAAGCCGGATATGCCGCCGAGCAGGACGCCGAGCACCAAACTCAGCGTGACGCCGGCCAAGCCAATCGTCAGCGAGAGCCGGCAGGCGATCATCAGCCGCGACCACAGATCGCGCCCCAGTTGATCGGTGCCCAGCAGGAATATCAGCTCTTCGGCATTGCCGCCATCAACGCCGATCAGATGACGATTCGTTTTGAACAAGCCGAGGAATTTGTACTCGTAACCTTCCGCGAAAAAGCGCAGCGGGATCTTTTGTTCCGGGTCGGGTTCATAGACGCGTTTGAAAGTGCGCGGATCCCGCTTGCCAATCAGCCCAAACACATGCGGGCGGAAGGCGCCTTCATCGAAGAAGTGAATCGGCTGCGGCGCGATCAAGGAGCGGAACGCCTCGGTCTTATGCGGGTCGGCGTAGGCCAGAAAGTCGGCGAAAATGGCGACCAGATAGAAGGCGGCGATCACAATGCCGCTGATCATCGCCAGCCGGTGCTTGCGAAAGCGCCACCACATCAACTGCCACTGCGTCGCGACCGAGACTCGTTCTTCGGCGGCGGAAGCGATCGGGATGTCGTCCAGCTCGCTATGGAACGCGGTCCCGCTCTCCGGCGGCGTAAGCGCTTTGCTCATTCTCGCCTCTCAAAGCGAATCCGCGGGTCAATCCACATCAGCAGAATATCGGATATGAAGGTGCCAAACACGGTCAAGACGCCGAGGAAGAGCACGATCGTGCCGGCCAGGAACATGTCCTGCGCCACCAGCGCCCGCAGCAGCAGCGGACCAATCGTCGGCAGACCCAGGACGAGCGCGACGATGATGCTGCCGGAAATGATGAAGGGAAAGAGATAGCCGAGGGTGCTGACGAAGGGATTGAGAGCGGCGCGAACGGGATACTTCAAGACCAGCCGGAATTCGGACATGCCTTTGGCGCGCGCGGTGATGACATAGGGCTTGCGCAATTCATCCAGCAGGTTGGCGCGCATGATGCGGACAAGCTGAGCCGTGCCCGCCATGCCCAGGATCAGCGCCGGCAGCGGCAAATGCTTAATCAGGTCCCAGAGCTTGCCCAGGCTCCAATCCGCCATTTGGTACTCCGGCGAGAACAAGCCGCCGATATTGGCGCCAAAATAGCGGAAGCCCAGGTACATCAAAATCAGCGCGAGCAGGAAGCTGGGCACCGCCAAGCCGATGAAGCCGATGAAGGTGAAAATATAATCGGCGATCGAATACTGTCGCACCGCCGAATAGATGCCGATCGGCAGCGCCAAGCCCCAGGTGAGCAGCACCGCCGAAAGCGACACCGCCATCGTCAGCCAGAGCCGATCGCCAATAATATCGAGAACGGGAACCTGCCACTCCAGCGAGCGCCCGAAGTTGCCGCGCGCGATCTGCCCCATCCACTTCGCATACTGCACCCAGATAGGGCTGTCGAGGCCGTATTGCTGGCGCAGGTTCTCCGCGAATTCCGGCGTGACGTCAACGCCGCTGCTGGCCAATTGGGCGATATAGGCGGTGACGTAATCGCCGGGCGGCAGCTGGATGATGGCGAACGCCAAAACGCTAATCGCCCAGATGGTGAGCAGCGCCAGCAGAAAACGCCGAATCGTGTAGACCAGCATGGCAATGCGGTTCGTCTAGTGATCTACCCCCCAACCCCCGGCCCCTTCCCCCACCAGGAGGGAAGGGGCGCGCTCTTCACGGGTCAGTCGCGTCGTGAAGCCCCTCCCTCATCTTCCGCCGCGTAGACACTGGCGGTCGGGGAGGGGTTTGGGGTGGGGGGGGGGGGGTAGAATCTCCTAGCGATTCAGGAAGTAGGTCTCTGGCAAGGTGCAGCCGGGCGTCATGCAGAGCACGTTGGCCAGCTGCCTGGCGGGCACGTTGCCCATGCTGTTCTTGACGACGCGCGTGCCAAGCACCGCGGGCGAACTGCCGACGATGCCGGCTTGCCAGACGTTCTCGGCGAAGAGCACCCAGAACCGCTTGCCCGCTTCAATCCGCTCGGCCGGCGGCAGGGATGGTCCGCTCACCCAGATTTCCATCGCCTCTTTGATCGCGGCTGGCGGCTCATCGCCGATCGCGCCGCCACTGCGCATCCAGTCGGTGTAATTCGGGCGCGCCCAAAGCCAGGTGTTGTTGTAATGCAGGAAGACGTCCTCCGTGCCGCCATTGTCCCAGAGGCTCAGCTGGATCTCGCCATTGTCGATCCGCGACTGCCACAGGCTGCGCTCGAGCTGCTCGGGGATGACGTGCAAGCCGATGCCGCCCAGCTGGCTGGCGACCATCTCGGCGATCTTGGGATAGGGCACGAAGCTGGCGCCCGGCGTCGTCAGCGTAAGGGTCAGGCGTTCGCCATTATCCGCGCGCAGACGGTAGCCCTCGTCATCCTTCGCCGACAAGCCGATGTCATCCAGCAGTTGATTGGCGGCGTCGGCGTCAAAGGCGGTATAGAGCGTCTCGTATTCCTCGCCGGGATAATAGGGATTGGCCGCCGTCGGCACGACCGAGCGCGCTTCGCCCAAGCCCAGCAGGAAGGTCTCGTTGACCTGCCCGCCATCAACGCCCATCGACACCGCCCGGCGGAAATCGACATTCTGCAGCCAGCCGGCGATTTCGGAATCGGCGCTGTAGGTCATGCCGAAGAAGAGCAGGACGTTCGCCCCGTAATCGGCCGGGTCCAGGCGAATCGAATAATCGCCGCGCTCGGCGTTTTCCAAATAGAGCGGCAGTTTCTGCAGGTCGATGTGGCGGCTCTGCATATCGTACTCGCCGGCGATGGCGCGCAGGTTGAGCACCTCGAGGTCTTCCGCCAGCGTCAGGACGATCGAGTCGATATAGGGCAGCTGATTGCCTTCGGCGTCGACGTTGAAGTAATAGGGATTGCGCTCCAGCACATAGACCGGGTTTTCCGCCGGCGCCAGCTTGACGCGCCAGGGCGCCAAAGTCGGCAAATCGGGATTGCGCGCCCAGTCGTTCTTGGTCTTCACGAGATCGACCCAATTCGAATAGCCGCCTTCTTCCAGGATGACGTTCAAGTCGGCTTCATCGGCGAAGTTGGGATGGAACTGCTTGATGTAATGCGCCGGGGCAAAGCCGCCGTGCCCGTTCCAGCCGCGTCGCGCGTGGCTGGCGATGTTGCTGGAGGGCGTCGCCATCACCTTGAGGAAGAGCGGATAGGGCGCGCTGAAGCTGTATTGCACGGTCAGATCGTCGATCTTGGTCAGCGTGGCGAATTCGCCATTCACCGACAGGAAAGTCGACGGCGCCGGCAGGAACTCCTCGTTCAGGAAGAGCTGCTCGAACCAGAACACGATGTCGTCGGCGGTGAAGGGCGCGCCATCCGACCATTTGTGCCCCTCGCGCAGGCTGAAGGTGAATTGGGTGAAGTCGTCGTTGGCTTCCCAGCTGTCGAAGACCCAGGGCTTGATCTCGTTCAAGGTGTAATCCATGAACAAGAGATTGTCGTTGCCGGCGATGCGGCGCGCGTTCCACACATCGCCCGGGCCCGTGTAGCCGCGGCGCCATTGCCCGCCATAGGTTCCGATCTCATGCGCCGGCTGGATGACGCCTGGATTGGCCGGCAAACGTTCTTCGACCGGCGGCAGATCGCCCGCCTCGACCATGGCGCTCAGCATTGGCGATTCGCTGTAAGACTCGGGCATCATGTTCATGTCGGTGATGATGGTGGGTCCTTCGAACTCGCCGACCAGGAACGAGCCCATTTCGTCCGACTGCCCGGCGGCGGAGAAGACGCCCAGCATGGCGATTAACAGGATGAGCAGAAACTTCTTTGACATTTCGTCCTCCCTTTAGATGTGAATTCTTGGATGCTGAAGCGAAACAGTGGCTTTCCCCTGTGTCAATGGCTTTCCTTTCTCCTAATTTCGATTACGAAGCATAAGGCGTGATGACGGCCGCCTCGTAAATCTCGTCGATGACGCGCATCGCTCGATAGCAGTCTCGCAGGCTGGCGATTGGGGGACGACCGTCTCGTAGCCGCGCCAGGGTATCGCGCCCGAACAGATCGTAGCGCGCGCCTTGATCGGCAATCGTTTCCGTCCGCGCGCTGTCATCATCCAGGGTGGCCGCTTCCAAAACGTCATTGCGGTCGACGAGGTAGCAGTTCGCCGCCGCAAGCCGGCACTCAAAATCGCCGCCCGGTTTCATCGAGGCGTAAGAATAACCGGCTTCGATCGTGCCGATGACGCCGCTTTCTGACCGCAAAACCGCCGCGCAGAACTCCTCAATCGCCGCCCCGTGGACGCGATAGCTGATGGCCGCGCCGAGGACCTCGACCGCCTCGCCCTGGGTGTAGCGCAGGAAGCCGTCGACCGTGTGAATGCCGACATTGCGCAGGCAGCCGCCGCCGGCGATTGCCGGATCCAGCATCCAGCCGACGCCGTCCAATTCGTAGCGCTCCGGCGGACCATTGATGACGCGAAAGTGAAAATGCGAGCGCGCGCCGACCCGCCCGGCCGCCTCCAAGTCGTCCAATTGCCGCCAAAGCCCGCTGTAACGATTGATGAGGGGCACAGCCACGAACAAGCCTCTTTCTCCCGCCAAGTTTACCAGCGGCGCGAGGTCTGCCGCCGATACGCCGATGGGTTTTTCCAGGGCGCAGGGGATGCCCGCGTCAATCACATATCGGGCGATCGCTGGCATATCGACATGCCTTCCCATAGCAACCACAAAGTCGGGCGCCGTCGCCTTGAGCATGTCTTGATAGCGCTCAAAAGCCGCCCCGCCGGACTGCCGCGAGAAGGCGGCGGCGACGCCCGGCTGATGATCCGATACGCCGACGATCTCCACATCTTTCGCCAGTTGGAAAGAGCGCAGGTGCATGCCGGCGTGCCAGTGCCCCACTTCGATCATGGCGATTCGCATGTCAGCAGCTCCTCGTCTCGAGTCACGGGCGAGTCACCGGCGGCCGTCAGCGTCTACGCGACCGCGCCCCTGTTTACATTGCGAGCGCACCACCCCATCCCCGACCGCCAGTGTCTACGCGGCGCCGCCCCTTGCCGTAGTGCTGTGTCTACGCGCACCCCGCAAGCTAGGTAAGGGGAGTTGACGCTGCGAGCCTCAATGTGTTTTGCGTGGGCGGCCGCTTTGCGGCGCGTGTGTCTACAACCAACCGGTCTATTATGGCCTGGCGATCAGTATTCAAGGATCACCACCTCGTCCTCGACCCGCACCGGGTAGGTCTCCACGCCCTCGATCAAGCGCTCGAGCGCCGCTTTCTCAATATGCACGTCGTAGGTCTTGACCCGCGCGCGGGACTGGAAGACCGTGCTTCCCGTGCGAATGTCGAACTCCCAGCCGTGCCAGGGGCAGCGCAGAATCTCGCCGGCGCGCGTCCATTCGATCTCGCCCGGCTCGTCGGACCACGCCAAGCCGGTCAGTTCGCCCCGGCAGAGCGGCGCGCCCTGGTGCGGGCAAAGGTTGCGCAAGGCATAATAGCGCCCCTTCACATTGAAGACGCCGATCTCGCGTCCCTTCACGCTGACGATGCGGCGGCTGCTCGGCGGCAACTCGGAGACGCTGCCCACAATATACCGCGCCATTCAATCGGTCGCCTCTGGAGCTGTCGGTTGGGCAGACGAAGCGACTGAATCCAAGTCATCGACCGGGCGCGTCGCCGGCAAATTATACAATTCACGCGCGTTCTCGCAGAAAATTCGCCGCTTCAGCGCGGCCGGCATCCGCGGGAAGGCGCGTTGGGGGTCGTCAAAATCCCAATGCGGATAATCGGAGGCGAACATCAGCACATGCTCGGCATCCATCATGTCGAAAATCTGCAGCAAATGCCGCGGGTTATCCGGCTCTTCGATCGGCTGGGTCGAAAAGCGGATATGATCGCGCAGGTAATCGCTGGGCTTGCGCTTCAGCCAGGGAACTTCGCTGCGCGCGCCACGCCAGTCTTTGTCCATCCGCCACATGATCGGCGCCAGCCAGGCGCTGCCCCCTTCCACGAAGACGAACTTGAAGGCCGGATACTTCTCGAAGACGCCTTCCGCGATCAAACTGACCAGGTGCGTCATATAGATAGCCGGGTAAAGCGTGTGGAATTCCAGGAAATAGGTGGGATACCCCAAGGGCGTTGGCGGGGATGGACCGACCGGGCTCTCCACATGCAGGGCGACGGGCAGGCTGTGGCGGGCGGCCGCTTCCCATATCGGATGGTACTGGCGCTTGCCATAAGCGGCCGGCGCGCTTGAGCCGACCAGCACCTGAACCAGATGCGGATGACCGGCCAGGCGCTCGATTTCTTCCACCGCCCGCTCCGGATGCTGGGGCGCGATGACGATGGAGCTCTTGTAGCGGCCATGCCAGTTGTATTTGCCCAGCCAGGTGTCCAGCTGCCAGTCGTTCCAGGCGCGCGCGACTTCCGCGGCAAAGGTGGGATCGGGAATGATGCTGACGCTGGAAGACGGGATCAAGACGAGGTAGTCGGCGCCAATGCCCCGCAGCACCTGTTTTTCCATCATGAGCGGATCGGCGCCGGCGGGAGCGCCATCATCCGGGAATGCGTCCAGCCGCCGCCCATCGCCTGGGGGCAGGTAGATCTGCCGCCGCGAGGGGATCGCCCGGCTGCGCCATGGCTCGCGCATATAGTCGCGCAGCTCATCCGCGTATCGGAGGTAGGGGTGCACGTCGCAGTCGATCAGCGTGACGCGCTTTGAGAGGGCATCGGCCCCGGCATTCGCTCGCGAAATCAGCCGCTCTCGCATTCGCTCTCCATCCCGTCCGCGCCTCCCAACTCGCGCCTAATCCTAACGCATTTTGTCCCTGCGGGCGAAACATCGACGCCGAATGCCGCGCGGCTTCGGGGCGGTTCCACGAATCGACCGTCGGAGCGCGCAGATGCCGCCCGGAATTCGCGGTAGAGCGCAAACGATGTATCCTATTGGCATCATGCGCGTTCAATTGGCGAAGGGCTGAAAAATGAAAATTGTCGGACACACGATGGGAACGCCGGAGGTCAGGGTGACCGAGGCGCTGGACCTCTTCGCCGAGCTCGGTCTGGATGGCATCGAGATCATCTGCGCAGAAGACTACCCTTGCGGCCTCAGCCTTGAGACGGGCGCGCGCGCCCTCGACGCGCTTCGCCAGCGCGCATCGGGGGCCGGGCTGGCCATCGCCGGTCTCGTGCCTTACGCCAAAGATATGAACCACCCGGAAGCCGGCGCGCGGAAAAAGGCGGTCGCCGAACTCAAAGCGGCGGTCGATATGGCGGGCGCGCTGGACTGCCCGGCGATTCGCGTCTTTGGCGGGCGCGAAGTCCTCCCCGCCGAGCAGGGCAGCGCCTTGGGCTGGCTCGCGGAATCGCTGCGCGAAGTCGGCGAATACGCGCAAGCCCGCCGCGTGCGGCTCAATATCGAGAACCACATGGACACGATGGCGACCTCGGCCGAGATGACCATGGCGATCGCGCGCGCGGTCGATCTGCCCAATGTCGGCGTCTTGTACGACCAAGCCAACCTCGCCTTCATGAACAGCGAATCGCACGAATTGGCGCTCGCCCTGCAAGCGCGGCGCATCCAACATGTTCATGTCAAGGATTTCTTCTGGCGGGGCACGGAGCGCATCGCCACCGTGCTCGGTCATGGCATTGTGCCCTGGGCGGCGATCGTCGACTCGTTGACCGATATGGGCTACGACGGCTTCTATTCGCTGGAATACGAACGGCGCTGGTTTCCGCATCAGCTGCCGCCGGCGTCTGTCGGTATGAAGCTCTGTCTCGATTTCCTGCGCGGGCTGGAAGAGTCTCGGTAGGGGCTTGCCGTGGCCAGCCCGTCACCCGCAACCTCACCCCATCCCCCCGGGCCTTTGCCCCGGCAAGCCAGGGAAGGGGTGTGGAACTCCGCGCCCCTAATTCGGGATTTGGTCGATCGCCTCGCCGCATTGATAAGCCAGCGCCGTCTCTACCATCTTGTCAAAGCTGAACTGCGGGGCATAACCCAGCATTGAACGCGCTTTCTCGGTCGAGGCGTCCGCGCCGCGCCAGAAGGGCATCGTCGCCTCGCGATAGGGGCGGCCGGTCGCATCGGCGAGGAGACGCGCGGCCTCCGGATACGTTACCGGCGGGCAGCCCGTCATATTGAAGGCTTCGCCGATTGCGGCGTCGTTTTCCAGCGCCAGGATCGTGCCAGCCGCGACATCGCGAACGTCGGTGACGACGAGCCGCCAAGGCGCGCCGGCAGCGTCGCTCACGGCGCAGACCGCATCCGGCGTCTTCAGCAGCTCGCTCATGATCGCCTTTGTCTCGGCGATATGCTCCGCGCCGAACCAGGGGATGCGCTTCTTGGAGAGCGTCATGTCGATGAAGAAATTCAGCCAGGCGGGGCGCAGCATGCCCAGCACCTCGTTGGCTGCTTTGATTGAACAGTAGCGCAGCGCCGTGACGGGCAGGCCATATTCGCGCATGTAGGCGAAGCAGACCTCCTCAGACAGCAGCTTGGTCAGCGCGTAAATGTCGATCGGCTCTTGCGGCGAGTCTTCATCAAAGGTGACCGGCTGGGTGACGAAGGGATTGTAGGCTTGGTAGGTGCTGGCGAGCACGAAGCGTTGGAGTGGAACGGACGAAAGCAGGGCGCCCTCCAGCAAGCTCATGGTGGCGCGCGTGTTGACGTCGAGCATGCGCTCGGCCGGGTCCGCGCCTTGGGGTATCTGCGCCGCCAGATGAACGATGAGGTCCATGCCGTCCGCAGCCGCCCGCAGCCGCTCGCCATCGGCCATATCCGCCTCCAGGATCTCAACGTTTAGCGCCGCCGCTTTATAGGCCTGCGGGTCGCCCGGCATGACCAGCCCGCGGATCTCATAGCCGCGCCGTTTCATCTCGCGGGCGAGGTTCGCGCCGACGCGCCCGCTGATGCCGGTGATAAGCGCTTTCATACTGGGGCCTCCCTTTGCAGCCAACCGCCGCTGATATTCGCGGCTATCGCCATCATTGTATTCGCTGAGCGCATCATCCATACTATAGTTGATGCTGCGCTTGATTCGCGGAGGAGATATTGGCGGATGCGACACGACTGGACCTTGCTATGCTCGGAAGTCGAGGCCTCGCCCGCAGGCAACATCGCCATGAAAAATGTCGTTACCGCAATAAGAGTCGGCGATCCCTATCGAGTATCGCCCACGAATACGGTGCTTCCTATGCATGCGCCGGTGTGGATCGTTTCGCAATGGACAGCGGAATTCGATGTTGACCGGCGAATTTACCCCGGCCTGCTGCAACTGATGGCGCCGGGCGGTGAGGACGTATTGGATGAACGCGATTTGCAATTTGACTTTCGACATACGATAGTGTACCGCTATATTGACAGGATTCCTGACATGAGGTACACGGGTTTCGGCACTTACGAATTTCATGTGCTGGTCGCCGACTTTGCTGAACGAGGCGAGTGGGGACGAGCTAGCGTACAATTGGTTTGAAGGGCATACAGGAGCTGCGTGCTATGAAAGAGCCAGCGGTCACGCTTATCTACGATGCCAAGAATGTCATTGGCGTGCTTGAGCCTGCAAAGATGCCAGATCCCGACGACAAGGATGCGCCAAAGCTCAAGCGGATGGCGCCCAGGCGGCCCAAGCAGCAGCCGGACGATGCGCCGCGGATCACCCCCGACGACGAATAATTGCTGAGTGCCGCCGTCGATTTACCCGCTCCGGCGCAGAAAATGGCGCCTCAATCCGCCAGGTCGACGAACTGACGCTGGTAGAGCTCGTAGTAGAGCCCGCGCCGCGCCAGCAATTCCGCATGCGTGCCCGTCTCTTGCACGCGCCCGTCATCGACCACGCAGATGAGATCGGCGGTCACAATCGTGCTCAGCCGATGCGCGATGACGACGGCGCTGCGCTCGCTCAGCAGTTTTCGCAGGGCATCCTGGATCAGCGCTTCGGTGACCATGTCCACGCTTGAAGTCGCTTCGTCCATAATCAATATGCGCGGATCGGCCAGAATCGCCCGCGCGATTGAAATCAGCTGCCGCTGCCCGACCGACAGATTGGCGCCGTCTTCGAAGATTTCGGTCTCGTAGCCATGCGGCAAGTCGCGCGCGAACTCGGCGACATTGGCCAGATCGGCCGCGGCGCTCACCGCTTCCGCAGTCGCCTCCGGTACCCCAAAGCGGATGTTATCGGCGATGCTGCCGGCGAATATGAAGGGGTCTTGCGATACCAAGCCCATCTGCGCCCGCATCGAGCGCTGTTCGACTTCGCGGATATCGATGCCGTCGATCAAGATGCTCCCCGCGCTGACGTCATAAAAGCGCGCGATGAGATTAGCGATGGAGGTTTTGCCGGCGCCTGTGGGGCCGACCAGGGCCACCATCGTGCCCGCGGGAATATCGAGATTGATGTCGTGCAGCACCGGCAGGCTCGCGTGATAGCCGAAATGCACATCGCGGAATTCGATTCTTCCCGCGATCGGCGGCATTTTCGCGGCGTCCGGGCGGTCTTTGATGGCCGGCTCGGTGTTGAGCAGGTTGATCACGCGTTCGCCGCCCGCCATCGCCGTTTGCATCGTGGCGTAGAGCTGGCTGAGCTCTTGCACCGGCAGGAAGAAGCGATTGACATAGGCGAGGAAGGCGATCACCGTGCCCAGGGTCAGGCTGCCCTGCGCCACGCTCAAGCCGCCAAAGAGCAGCACGATCGCGGTCGCGGCCATGCCGAGGAACTCGACAGTGGGCAGGAAAACGAAAGACAGCGACATCGCCTCGACATGGGCGTCGCGGTTGGCGCCGTTGACCTCGTCGAATTTTTCGCTGCTGATTTCTTCGTTGGCGAAAGCCTGTATCACGCGGATGCCGCTCAGGTTCTCCGCCAGGTCGCCGATCATGTGGGCGTTGCGGGCGCGCGTTTTGCGAAATGCCAGCTTCGCCTTCTGCGCGAAGATCATCGTTGCCAGCACGATCACCGGAATGATGGAGAAGGTCGCCAGCGCCAGCTGCCAGTTCAGCGAGAGCATCACGATGACGATGCCAGCCAGCAGCAGGCTGTCGCCGGTCAAGGTGATCAGCCCCTGCGAAAGCAGCTGATTGATCACGCCGACATCGCTGATGACGCGCGAGATCGTCACGCCGATGATGTGATTGTCATGATACGCGAGCGGCAGTTCCTGCAAATGTCGAAACAGCGCCGAGCGCAAGTCGGCGAGTATGCGCTGCCCGACCCAACTGAGCAGGTAGCGCTGCGCCATCGACGCCAGATAGAGCCCGACGAAGGCGGCGAACATGAGCAGTACGACTTCGTTCAAGCCGGGGATGTCGCCAGCCAGGATGGGACCGTCAATCGCCAGCTTGACCAGGAATGGCGCCAGCAGCGTGAAGCCGGAGACGGCCAGCATCGCCGCGAAAGCGCCCAGCATGTGCACGGAATAGGGCTTGAGGAAAACCAGCAGATGCCAGATCACCCGCAGGTTGAAGGAACGGCCCTCTACCTTGTCGGCGTAGCTTTCCAGCGTGCCGCGCGGGCTGCCTTTTCCCAAGCCCGCCGTGCCAATTGAGAAGCCGATATGTTACTCCGTTTCAGCGTCGCTTTGCTTGGGGTCCTTCCGCGGCGGTGGCGGATAGGGCCTTGGCGTTCTTGGCGCGAGCCGCTTCAGCCGGGGCGAGCCCTCGTCTTCGGGATACCTGACTGCAGTTTCCGATTCCGACTGATAGAAAACAACGTTCTTTACGTCTTGGGCAATCTTGGCTTTTACATACTTCATGATTGCTGGGCGCTTTCAAGATTCGTCTTCAGTCTTAGGAGAAGCATCGTCGTCCTCCTCCGGCGGCGCTGGATTGAGTGGCGGTCGCCTGGGCGCAAGTCGCTTTAGCAGGGGAGAACCCGCGTCTTTGGGATAAGTGACCCTATTTGGCGAAGGGTGAAACACAACAACTTTCGTGTCATGAACAATCTTGGCCTTCAGTTTCGACATTGTTTCGCAACTCCTTTAAGCCTCACTGATTGCGAGAGAGGCTCGTCCCCATTCGCCTATTATACGGTTTTCCTCCAATAGTACATGATATTCGTACGTACCAGAGCCAACAAACTCAACGTTTCGCAAAATGTAGACCATAAGAAATGTTGCCTGGTTCCGAAAGTCAAATTCCACGCTTTCGCCCCACTAAACATACTCGCCACCAGGCGCCATAAGCTGAACAATCGCTGAGTGAATGCGCCTATCACTTTCAAATTCCGCTGTCCAGTGAGACCCCAAGAGAGCTGGAGGATCCAAGAGAACGGTCGCTGCAGTCTCGACATTTCCATAAGGACTGCTTACCTGCAAGGTCGAGAATATATTCCCCAATCCTATCCAGCCGGAGTCATGAGGATGAACCTCTGTGCAAAGCAATGTCCAGTCATGTCGCATCCGCGTCGTCCCCAAGGGCTTCTCGCTTCATTAAAGCAAATTCTACCTGAGTGACCTGTTGACAGCAAAATGAGACCCAGTTTCTCAAGCCCACCAACTCACTCGCGCAAGTTCCGATAATAGATCTCGGCGTATAAGCCCGAGCTTTCCAGCAGCTCTTCGTGCGTGCCGGCCGCCGCCACCCGGCCGCCTTGCAGCACGAGCACTTTGTCCGCCATCCGCACCGTGCTCAGGCGCTGCGCGATAATGAAGGAGGTGCGGCCCGCCATCAGCCTTTCGAGCGCGATCTGGATCTGGCGCTCCGTTTCGGCGTCGACGCTCGAGGTGGCGTCGTCCAGCAGCAGGATGCGCGGATTCTTCAGCAGGGCGCGGGCGATGGCGATGCGCTGCTTCTGCCCGCCGGAGAGGGTCGCGCCGCGCTCGCCAACTTCGGTGTTGTAGCCCGCCGGCATCGCCATGATGAAGTCGTGGGCTTGCGCCGCCTTCGCCGCCTCGATCACGTCACGCTCGTTCACATCGTCGAGCCCGAAAGCGATATTCTCGCGGATGCTGGAGGCGAAGAGTACAGTTTCTTGCAGCACGATGCCGATCTGGTCGCGCAGCGAATTCAAGGTTACGTCGCGCAGGTCGATGCCGTCGACGGTGATCCGCCCGCCGGTGACGTCATAGAAGCGCGGCATGAGATTGATGATGGTCGATTTGCCCGAGCCGGTCGCGCCCAGCAGCGCCACCACTTCGCCCGCTTCAGCCTCGAAATTGAGCCGGTCCAGCACGACGCGCCGATTGAAATAAGCAAAAGAGACGTCTTCAAAGCGCACGCGCCCCGTGATCCGCGGCAGCAATCGGGCGTTTGGCGAGTCGGTGACCTCGGACTTGGCGTCCAACACGGAAAAGATGCGCTCGCCAGCCGCCGACGCCATAGCCACGGCCGGGATAATCACCCCGAGCCGCCGCACGGGCATAATCAGCTGTCCCAGATAGGCGGTGAAAGCCACCAGCTCGCCCAAGGTCAAGCCGCCTTCAATGACGAACCTGCCGCCCAGCCAAATGATGATCACCGTGCTCAAGCCCGCGAGCAAGTCGAGCAGGGGAATGTGCTTGGTCATCGCCGCGACTTGCGCCTGCGCCAGGTTGAACCACTTGCCGTTTTCCGCTTCGAAGCGCTCGATCTCCGCGTCTTCCTGGGCGAAGGCTTTGACGATCTTGGCGCCGCGCAGGTTCTGTTCCAGCACGCTCGTCATCTCCGCCAGCTGATGCTGCAGGTCTAGCGAAAGCGGCCGGTAAATCCGCCCGAAGCGATAGGCGACGTAAAGGAGCGGCGGCATCAGCATCATCGAGAGCAGCGCGAGCCGCGGGTTCATCAGGAGCAGCGCGATAAAGGTCAGCAGCATCAAGACGGAATGCTGGAAGAGACGCACGATCCCTCGCCCGGTCAAGAAGCGGATTCGCTCTACGTCGGAAATCGAGCGCGCCAGCAGTTGCCCCGTCTGCGCGCGGTCGTGATACGAAAAGGACAGCTCGCTTAGCTTTTCATAGATGGCGTTGCGAATATCGTAGGCGACGCCCTGCGACGCCATTTCCGTGCCGCGCCCAAGCACGAAATCGACAAGCCCCTTCGCCAGCGACAGGCCGAGCAGCCCAAGCAGCGACGCCTGCAAGATGCCAAGATTCTGCTGGATGATTCCCGCGTCGACGATCCAGCGAATCGTCTGCGGGATGACGACCGCCAAGCCGTTGCTCGCCAGCGCCAGCAGGTAGACGCCAACGGCGATGCGGCGATATTTCTTGAGGAATAGAAGACTGCGCAGTAAGGAACTGCGGGGCGCGTATTGCCGAGTGAGGGGAAGTTTCGCCGCTATTTTCACCATATACCGGGATCGTCGAGCGAAGCGCTCCTTCAGCGCAAATTGCAGCCGCCGTCTACCATACCGATTTTAGCCAGCGGCATAAAGTCCGAGTTGTGATCAGGGGCGAAATGGACCGCTGTGCAATCCGCGCCTCGCCCGGCCCCGCTCCGTCCTGGAGCAGTAGGGGCCTTACGCTGCAACGCCCGCGCCAGGACTTGTGCGGGCCGCGGCTTGAACGCGCGTTCGTCGGCGATTTCCTGGTAAACGCCAGGTCTCAGTAGCGCCGCGGCAGCCAAACCGTCATCTCGTTGACGCCGCGGTTGTTCCAGGCGTAATAGGGGATGAGCGTGATATCGAGATCGGCTTCGCGCTCGTTCCCCGCTTCCAGATACAGCCCCTGCCTGCCGTTCCGCTCGGTTATGTGGCGGGCGACGCCCTTGATCGCGGTGAGGCCGCCCAGCAGGTCGTCTTCTCGGCTGGCCTGCAAACCCATGTCGTCCGGCGCGTAGACATCGAGGATGGAGACGCCCGCCGGCAGGTCGACGCCTTCCAGGCAATAGACGATCGGTCCGCGCATGACCGCCACGTGGTTGCGAATCTCTTCGGCTTTGGGGTGCGCCTTGATCAAACGCGGCCGCATCGGCAGGCTCAGCTCAATACGATCCCCCGCCCGCCAGACGCGCTTGACTTCAACGTAGCTCGCGGGCGGCAATGGCCGGTCGCTCGTTTCGCCATTGATGGACAGTTCCGCGGCGTCGCACCAGCCCGGCACGCGCAGCATCAGAGCCACGTCATGCGCCGGCGCTTCCTCAATCGTAATGCGAACGCGATCCTCCCACGGGTATTCGCTTTGCTGTGTCAAGGCGAAGGACGAGCCATCGGACAATATCGCCTTCACGCTGTTGCCGCCATAGAGATGCAGCCACAAGCCCTCGTCCGATACGCTGTAGAACCAGTTATGCAGCAGGGCGATTGTGCGCGCCGTGTTCGTGGGGCAGCAATAACAATACAGATGCACCCAGCGCTCGGGCGTGTCCTGGCTCAAGAGCGGGTGCTCCTCGCCATACCAGCGCAAGGGATTGGTGTAACAGAATCTGAGGCCGTCCAGGCTCATGGACGAGAGCATGCTGTTGTAGAGGACGAGCTCGACGATATCGGCGTATTTGGCGTCTCCAGACAAGTTGAGCAAGCGCCAATTCCACATGGCGTGGGCGATATTGGCGCAGGTTTCGTTGTAGGCGGTGGCGTTGGGCAGCGAGTATTCGTAGCCAAACGCCTCGTGCACCGGTCCTGCCGCGCCGCCGAATTCGGGCCGCTGCGACGCGCCGTGATGCTGGGCGGAGGTGCCGCCGGTGATGTACATTTTGCTGCGCACGGCGTTTTCCCAGATGCGATTTAAGCCCGCGAGCAATTCTTCATCGCCCGTCTCCGCCACGACATCAGCCGCGCCGCAATAGAGATAGGCCGCCGTCACTGCATGCCCGACCGCGCGCGTCTCGTCCCGCAGCGACACCAGCGACTGATTCAGGTCTTTGCCGCCGGGCCGCGAGCCGCGCATGTCAACGAAGGTTTGCGCCAGTTCCAGGTATTTCGCCTCGCCCGTGACGCGATAGAGATCGACCGCGCCCATGGTATTCGAGGGGTTGAAGCCGAAGTGCGCCAATTCCGGCGGGCAGGGCATGAAGCGCTCGCAGAGATAATCCGCAAGCTTGATCGCGATGCCCAGGAAGTTGCGCTTGCCGGTGATGCGGTGATGGACCGAAGCGGCCGTCAGCAGATGCCCCATGTTATAGAGTTCGTGGTCGTGCAGGTCAGTCCAGCGTTCCTTGTCAGCGCGCAGCTGCATCGGCGTGCTGATATAACCGTCGGCTTCCTGCGCCCGGCCGATGACGTCAATCAGCTCGTCCAGCTGCTCGAGAAGCGCCGCTTCTTTGGTCGCGCCATAGACGTGCGAAACTGCTTCCATGTATTTGTAACAGTCGCCGTCGCTCCACATCGTGCCTTTGCGTTCGCCTTCTTGGGGGCTCGCCGCCGCGTAAAAGTTGCTGAAAACGGCGCCGTTTGCCGGCTCGTCCAGCGCTTTTCGCATGTTGGGCAAGATCGTCTCTCGACAAAGCGCGTGCAGCCTTCCCCAGAAGCCGTCCTGCCAGGTTACGGCGTCGTGTTCCAGCGGATGCAGTTTGTTGTGTTTCGCTTTGGTCCGCATGATTTTTGCATTTCCTTTCGGGTCCGCAATTCGTTTCCGCCAAGGCTTTCAATTGAACACGGCGGGTTAGTCCTCTATTATCTTGTATCAAGACTTCATTTTGCCAACAATTGCGCGAGGAGCGCTGAATGAGACTTGGATGGTCAGTGCTGTGCAGGGACTTTGAAACTCACGAAGATGGAACTGTAACATTGAAAGAGGTGTTTGCGGATGCCATGCTTCGCATTGACATAGAAGAGCCGCCGCCCCTGCGAGCATCGCTTAACCCCCCTGTATTCCTGCTATCGTACTGGTTCAGGGAATCCGCCTCGGACAAGCGAAGATTCCCGGCTGCGCTGCGGATTGTGTCCGCCGACGACCATCAAACATTGGCGGAATGGCGCTTCGGGATCGATTTTTTGTTGTCTGAGAGTCATCTCATGCAATTCCAACTGAACGAACTTGATTTTGTCGGCGCCGGATTGTACGAGATTCATATTGAAGTATTGGAATTCGGCGAGTGGAATCTGCTATCCCGGAATAGCATATATGTGAGCGATGCGCTATAATTGCGCTGGGCGCATTAAGGAGAATTCGCCTTGAAACAAAACAACTGGGTCACCTGCAACACGCCAATCACCGAGTACCGAGTCGATTCCAAAGGCATTCATCACATCCGCACCTATTTCCCGGGCGGAAAACCGAATGAACACCCAAAGCCAAGCGCCGATGCCCCCAAGCCGCGCAAAGGCGAGGACAAAGGCAAGAAATCGGATTAGCGCGTCCCTTTGACGGGCGAGTCGCCGCCTCGCCTTGCAACCACTACGTTTTCCGCCCCGCCCTTACAACCGCTACGTTTTCCGCCTTGCCCCTACAACCGCTAAGTTTTCCGCCTCGCCCCTGCATCACTTCCATTTTTCGCCTCGCCCCTGCATCCGCCTGTTTTGCCTCATTTGTACCCCGTGAAAACGACGCCTTGAATAAAGTGCTTCTGCGCGAAGAAGAAGACGATGATCAGCGGCAGCATCACCACCAGCGAGACCGCCATCAGCGAGTTCCATTCCGTGCCATACGTGCCCTGGAAAAAGCGCAAGCCCAGCGCCAGCGTATAATTCTCCTCGCTGAACAGGAAAATCAACGGGCGGAAAAAGTCATTCCAGTGGAATTGGAAGGAGAAGATCGCCACCGCGGCCAGCACTGGCTTCGACATCGGCAGGGTAATGCGCCAGAAGACGCCAAAGCGCGAACAGCCATCAATGACCGCCGCTTGATCCAGCTCGCGCGAGTGCGTCAGAAAGTATTGCCGCAAGAGAAATATGTAAAAGGGATTGCCAAACCACGACGGCAGGATCAGGGGCCAGAAGGTGTCGATCATGTTCAGTTCTTTGAATATGATGAACTCCGGAATCAAGGTCACCTGTCGCGGCAGCATCATCGTCGCCAGCGCCACGATGAAGAGGGCGTTGCGGCCCCGCCAGCGCAAGCGCGAAAAAGCGTATGCCACGATGGACGAGACGATCACCTCGCCGAGCAGGCAGAAAATCACGATGATGACCGTATTGCGAAAATACAGATCGAAGGGCAGCTGCGTCAAGGCATCGGGATAATTCGACCAGACAATCTTCTGCGGAAAGAACTCGGGCGGGAAGCGGAATACGTGCGAAAGCGGCTTCAGCGAGGTCGAAATCATCCACTGCAGCGGCAGGAGTATCACTATCGAGCCGAAACCGAGCATCAGGTAGACGACGATCTTGCTGGCGACCTGACGAAGGCTTAAGCTGACGCCTTTGCTGCTCATCAGTTGTCCTCGTCCGATTCGGCTTCGTAATAGACCCAGAACCTGGCAGATGCGAAGAGGATCAGCGTCAAGAGCAGAATGGCGACGAAAAAGACCCATGCCAGCGCCGAGGCGTAGCCCATCTTGAAATTCTGGAAGGCTTGGCGATACAGGTACAAAAGATAAAAGAGCGATGAATTCGCGGGACCGCCGTCAGTCATGATGAAGGTCTCGGTGAAGATCTGCATCGTGAAGATGACGCCGGTGATCAGCTGGAAGAAGATGGTCGGGCTGAGCATGGGCAGGGTGATGCGAAAGACGCGCTGCCACCAGTTGGCGCCGTCGATCTCGGCCGCTTCGTACAGATCAGTCGGGATCGCCTGCAAGCCCGCCAGATAAATCACCATGCCGCCGCCGACGCTCCACAGGCGCATAATGACAAAGGCCGGCAGCACCCAAACCTTGCTGCCCAGCCAGGCGGGCCCCTCCACGCCGAAGACCCGCAGCGCCGTATTCAGCAGACCAAAATCGCTGGAGAATATCCACTGCCACAGAATCGCCACCGCAACGCCAGACAGGATCGCCGGCAGATAGTAGATCGTGCGGAAGACCGACAGGCCCCGGATATTCGTGTTCAGCAGCATGGCGATCGCCAAACCGAAGACGATGTTGAGCGGGATCGACGCCAGCGAGAAAAGCACCGTGATCTTCAGCGCGTGCATCGGCAGCGGGTCGACCGAGAAGAGCTTGACGTAATTCGCCAAGCCGACCCACTTCGGCGGCGAAAGGATGTCCCATTTGAAAAAGGAAAGCGCCAGCGAGGCGATCATCGGGAAAGCCGTCAGCAGGAGGAAGCCGGCGATCCAAGGCGAGACCATCGCCCAAGCCAGCACCGTTTCGCCGCGCTTGTAGCCGACGTTGATGCCACTGAGGCCGCTCTGGTTCTTGACGAATTGCGCGAGGCTCATGTCTTCAGACGCGCGTCTATGGCGGGTGACCCGGCAGGCCGCCCCGGCTGTGTTTCGATTGATTTCGACGGGCGTTACAGCGCCGCGCGTAGACACTGCGGGTCTAACGCCCCTACAGCTTTGTCCTTTAATTGTGATCCGTAGGGGCGAGCCGCCGGCTCGCCCTTACAGTCGCTACAGGACGCAAAATCCGTTGCTTTGGCGGTGGCATTGCAGCGCCTGGGTCTAGAGATTTCCACAGCGCCGACCCCTCGAAACCGACCAGAGACTCCAGCATCAGCCGCTGCGCCACTGGCCCTCCTTGATCAGCGGATTCACCTGGCTCACGATCTCGTCGCAGACGACCTGGGCGTCGCGTTCTTCGCCGATCAGCAGCAGGTCGATCTGCGCCGCCATGATGCTGGTGATCTCGCCCCAGTTGGTCAAGACGGGGTCGGGCGCGACAAAGTGCTTGGCCGCGTCCAGCATGACGTGCTTATTCGCCGGCGGCAGCGGATCGGTGACGAACCACTTCTCCTGCGCCTCGAAAGTGGTGCCCTGCAAACCGCCTTCCTTGATGATCGTCTCCATCGCGGGACCGTTAAAGAATTTCAGCAGGTTCCAGGCGCATTCCGGCGCCTCGCTCGTCTTTGGCACGACCAGCGGGAAGTAATAGACGTAATTGGCGCGCCCGCCGGGCCCCGCCGGGAAATGACCCAGCGCGATATTGAAATCGGCTTCGCGATAGCTGGGGAAGCTCCAGCTGCCGCTGACGAACATGCCCAGGCGTCCGGTCTGCATCAAGGCGCCCGTGCCCATCTCCGCCAGCGCCTCGGGTCTTGGGGCGAAGCCATGCTCCCAGCGCAAATCGGCGAAGAACTGCAAGCCTTCGACCGCGCCCGCTTCGTTGAGCGTGCATTCGGTCGGGAAGAAGGGATCGTCCACCACCTGCCCGCCAAAGACGCGCACCCAGGTCTGCCAGTGCTTGTCCCAGCCATTCACGTCATAAGCGAAGTGCGTCGTCCGGCCATTGGCGTCGACCTTTTTCAGCTTTTCGCAGGCGCTGAAAAAGTCATCGACCGTCCAGCCTTCGTCATCCCATTGGGCGGTGGGCAGCATGGCGCCGTTCTCTTCGAAGAGATCCTGGTTGTAATAGATCGCCAGCGCCGCCACGTTGTCGGGCACGCCATAGATGCCGCCCTCGTGCGTATAGGCTTCGATCGCCAAGTCGGGGAATTGCGACAGATCGTAATTGTCGGCGTCAATATAGGGCTTCAGGTCGACCAGCAGATCGCGGTTCAGGAAGCCGGGCAATTCGCCGATCTCGATGATGAAGACGTCGGGCGGGATGCCGGCCGCCAAACTGGTGAAGAGCTTGTCGTTATAGCCTTGGTTCGGTCCCCCGGGCACCGAGGTGAAATTCAGCTTGCAATCGGGGTAGGCTTCGTCAAATGGCGCCAGCGCCTTCTCGCGGATGCCAATCAAGGGGGGGCCATCCCAAAACATGACCGTTACTTCTTGCGGGTCCTGCGCGATGACCTGGCCCACGCCGGGTATGGCATACACGCCGGCCGCCAGCGAACTCATGCCGGCCATGCGCAGAAACTCGCGCCGGCTCAACTTCACGCTTCTTGACATGTCTCACTCTCCTGTCGCCTTCCTGATTGAAAAATCGCCGTCCTCGAAAATATCCCAGCGCCATCAATTTGTCAAATACTGCGGCGATAGGGAGACTAGCCCAATCAAAAGCGGGCGACCCGTGGATCGCCCGCCTGTGGCTTGGCCTTGGTTTGGGCAAAAATGGAGGCCGCGCGAATATCTAGCTCTCGGCCGCTTCGAGCGCAGCCTGCTGCTCGGCGATCATTTCATCAGTACAGCGCAAACTGGCCAGCGCCGCCTCGATATCGGCGCGCATGCCTTGCGCTGCCAGCGCCTGCTGCACAATCGCGTTGACCTCCGGCGGCAGATCCAACTCGGATTTGCCGCCGCCCGCCAAGGCGGCAGTGATCGCCGGGGCGACTTGCTCAATGACTTCCGGCGCCATCCCCAACCGTTCAAGCGCCGCTATGACTTGCCGGCCAGAGGCGGCGCCGTCCTTCAAGATTGCGTCCGCGCGCACGAGCAAAGCTTCGGCAATTTCGATGCCTTGCTGGGCGGCCGTATCCAGGTTGACGCCGATCGTAAGCGAACTGACCTCGCCGATGCCCGTGCGGCTGATGTCCAGCTCGCCCTTCAGCTGACGCGCCAGGAGCGCGCCGAGCATCCGGCCCTGCATGTCGACTTCGGATACGCCGGCGGATACTGTCGCGCCGTCATTCAGGGTATTGGCGGTGGCATGGAAAACCGGGAGGCCGTTTTCGACACCCACCTGCATGAGAGACGGCAAGCCGGCCACGGTCAGCAGGTCGGAGGGGATGAGAAAGGCTTCGACGCCCTTTGCAACCAAGCCTTCGGCCGCCGGGATCAAATCGGAAATCGCGGTGATGGCGGCGATTTCGACTTGCAGTCCATGACTCTCGGCGACGGCGGCGATCCGCTCCGCGCCCATTCTGCCGCTGGTTTCCGCCGAGCTGTATATGGCGCCGACCGTCTTGATCTCCGGGTCTTGCAGCAGCAGGAGCGGCACGATGTCTTCGTAGGGCGTCACGGATTGCACGCCAGTCACGTGCGCCGGCTTGACGCAAGCTGAGCGCGCGACGCCAGCCGCGAAAGGATTGTAGACCGCGGCGAAGAAAATGGCGGGCGGCTCGTCCATGTCCAGCGTGGCGTTCAGCGCCGCCAGCGTCATCGGCGTCGACAGGGTGACCAGCGCGTCCGCCCCCCGGTCAAGCGCCGTTTCAATGACAGGCCTGAGATTGGCGAAGTTCAGCGCCGCGTCGCCCATCGTCAACCGGATGTTTTCGCCATCCAACTCGCCATCCGCCTCGAATGCCGCCGCTTCCGCCTCGCTGATGACGCCAGCGTGGACCAGCATGCCCGTCATGCCGTCTTGAATCAGCGAGAAATTGAACATAGGACCGAAACGCAGAAGCGCCACTGTGGGCTTTTCTTCGTCGCCGTCCGCAAATACGCCCGCCGCGGTCGCCGCGACGAGCAACACCAGAAACAACACAGTTCTCTTGACCATCTCTCGCGCCTTTACTCCTTATGAAATCAATACTGCAACCCTAGTATAACACTTACACGCGACTTAGCGCCGCGTTCGCCAGATCAAGTTCAAATCTCCAGCTGGCATTCCACCGGGCATCCGCCCCGAAGCCCCCCTGCGGGATCGCGCATGACGACGGCGCCAGGCGCGCGCCACCTGTGCTACAATGCGCGCCACGACAGTCGCGCCAGAAAGGCGGCCAAAATGCCCGAAATCATCGTCATCGGCAGCGGAGTGATCGGCTTGAGCGCCGCCCGCCGCGCCCAACTCGCCGGGTACGATGTTGGCATCATCACGCGCGACCCGCCCCAGGCCACCACCTCCCTGGCCGCCGGCGCCATGTGGTCGGCCTCGGACCTCCATGGGCGAGCAAGGCGCTGGTCGGCCGCCACGCTGGACTACCTGCTTCCCCTGACCAAAGCGCCTGGCAGCGGCGTAACTTTGCAGCGCATGCGCGAGGTCTACGCGGCAAAAGCGCCCGACCCCTGGTATCGCGACAGACTGCCCTTCTTCCAGCGCTTGTCGAAGCATGAGCTGCGCGGCGGCTTGACAGGCGGCTATCTGATGGACGTACCCATGGTTGCGCCGCCCATCTATCTGCAGCGCCTGCTTGATCAGTTTCTGGCGGCCGGCGGCAGCCTGGAGACGCGAACCCTGGAAAGCCTCGATGAGCTCCGGGGCGATGCGCCGCTACTGGTGAATTGCACGGGGGTCGGCGCCAGAGAAATCGCGCGCGACAAGTCCGTCTATCCCATTCGCGGGCAGACCATGCTCCTGGACGCGCCCGGCATCCGCGTCGGCTACATGGATAACGAGCGCGTCGACCATATCTTTCCGCGCGCGGACGGCGTCTTGATCGGCGGCGTCAAAGCCAAAAACGACTGGAACCGTCAGCTCGACCCCGCGATTGCGGCCGATATCCGGCGGCGCTGTTCCGCAATTGAAAGGCGCTTGGCGGCGGCGCCCCTTCTGCGCGAGTTCGTCGGCTTGCGCCCGGGCCGCGACGAGGTCCGTCTGGAGTTGGAGCGGCTGGACGATGGGCGCGCCGTCATCCACAACTACGGGCATGGCTCGGTCGGTTTCACGCTGTCCTGGGGCAGCGCCGATGAAGCCATCGCCTTGGCTTTGGACTTTCGCCCGCCGGCCAGGCGCCGGGACGATTTCTGATGAGCGTCAGCCGAATTCTGCCGCTTCCCCGCGCGAACATCGCCACCCAAGCGCCTCCGCTGCCGGTGGTGGCTTCTCTCGGCGCCCTGTATTTGATCTGGGGCTCGCATTATCTGGCGACGGCAATCGCGCTGGAAAACTACCCGCCATTCATGCTCACGGCCGCTCGCCTGCTGGTGGCGATCATGATCCTGGCGCTGAGCCTGCGTCTGCGATCGGCCCCCATGCCAACCGCGCGCGAAGCCGCCTGCGCGATAGGCATCGGCGCGCTGATGTTCGCCGGGGTGGGCGCGATCACCCTGGGGCAAGGGCTGGGCGTGGCCAGCGGGCTGACGGCGCTCGCAGTCGGCTCGGTTCCAATTTGGGCGACTCTGATATCGCTGGCTTTTGGCTGCCGTCCCTGCGCGGTGGAAGGCTTGGGCTTGGTCGTCGGCATCAGCGGCTTGGTGATCCTCAACCTCGAAGGCGGCTTGCAAAGCCAGCCCCTGGGCGCCGCCGTCGTGCTGGCCGGCTCGCTCATGTGGGCATTTGGCACGGTGACCGGCAATCGGCTCTCCCTGCCGCGCGGCCTCAGCGGCATCCTCTTTCAGATGTGCGGCGGCTTCCTGGCGCTGGCGCTGATCAGCTGGGCGCGGGGCGAGGGCCTCCCGGCGGATCCGACGGCGCTCGCGACCTTGGGGCTGGCGTATCTGGCGATTGTCAGCACGCTCCTGGCTTTCAGCGCCTATACGCGCCTCGTGCGCCACGTTCGGCCCTCGCTGGCGACCAGTTACGCCTGCGTCAACCCCGTCATCGCGGTTCTCTTGGGGGCGGCGCTGCTGGCGGAGCCGATAGCCGGCAGCGGGATCCTGGCGACGGTCGTCATCTTCACCGGCGTCGTCCTGGTCATGCTGGGCAAAGGGCGCTGAATTAGACATATCACGCGAGGGCTTTATGGCACGACAAAACATCTCATCGGGCACGGATTATGAGCGCATCGCCGGGTATTCGCGCGCCGTCCGCCTGGGCGACGCGGTGCATGTCTCTGGCACAACCGCCACCGATGGCGCCAACGCCGTCGTCGGCATCGGCGACAGCGCCGCCCAAACCGAATTCATCATTCTCAAGATCGAGCGCGCGCTGCACGAGGCCGGCGCCAGGCTCACTGACGTCGTGCGAACGCGGATCTACCTCGCGCCAGATGCCGATTGGGAAGCGGTGGCACGAACGCACGGCAGGTTCTTCGCCGATATCCGCCCCGCCAACACCCTGCTCTACATTCACGCCCTCGTCGGCGAAGACTACCTGGTCGAGATGGAAGCCGAAGCCATCATCGCCGCCCCCAGCCCATGAAATTCAGCCTGCGTTTCAATAACGACCAGCCGGTCCGCGATTATATTCGCTACGCCCAGGCGGCTGAGAACGCCGGCTTCGACCAATTCTGGGTGAGCGACGACCTCTTCCTGCGCAGCGCCCCGGTGATCCTGTCCGCCGTCGCCATGGCGACCGAGCGCATCGAGATCGGCAGCTGCGTGCTGAACCCATTCACCATGCACCCGGCCGAGATCGCCATGTTCGCGGCCAGCCTGGACGAGCTCTCTGGCGGGCGCTTCAACTTGGGGATATCCAGCGGCGCGGAAGACTTCGTTCGCTGGCTGGGGCTGGATTTCGATTATCCGCGGACGCGCGCGCTGGAAGCGATCAGCGCCATCAACCGGCTCACGTCGAATCAAAACGCGGCTTTCGCGGGCAGAACCCTGCAATGGACGGAAGAAGCCTGGCTTCGCTTCAAAACGGAACGGCGCGTGCCGATTTACCTGGGCGCGATGAGCCCGCGGATGCTCGAGGCGATCGGCGAAGTGGCTGACGGCGGGCTGCCCCTGCTCTTCCCGCCCGAGCATTTCGGCGAGATCCTGCCCCATGTTCAGCGCGGGCTGGCGCGCTCGGGGCGCCAACTCGCCGACATTGATCTGGCGGCTTGCATTTGGTGTTCGTTGTCGTCCGATCAGGCGGCGGCCGAAGCGACCCTCGCCGACAAGATCGCCTATTACGGTCACGCGATGAGCCCCATGCTCCTGGCGCGGCTGGGCCTCGCGCAAGCCGATTTCGAGCCAATCCGCCAAGCCTGGCATATTGATGGCGACCGGCGGAAAGCGCGCGCCCTGGTGACGCCGAAAATGCTGCGCATCGGCATCGCCGGCACGGTCGAGGCGCTGCTGGAGCGGCTGGAAGGCTTGGCGGACCTCGGCGCGCGTCATATCAGCTTCGGTCCGCCCCTGGGCCCCGACATCCTGGCGTCAATCAAGGAAATCGGCGAAGCCGTCATCCCGCGTTTCGCGCCAGACGGACTTGCCCGCCCGCGCCCCTAAAGTAAACTACAGCATTAAAAGCGTTGCCGGCGGCGATACCGCACCGCTTAGCGCCAATCTCGGAAGGTCCTTTTGATGCGTACGCTAGTCTTCCTCGTCATTTTCGCGCTGCCAAGTCTCTTGCCCGCGTCGCTGCGCGCCGAGAGCCGTCTGCCCATCTGCGCCGCCGATGAATTCCTCGCCGCCTTTCACACGATCGTCGACCATCAAGCGCTCTTCGACGAGGCCATCGCCGATCTCGACGAACTGGCGCGCGTCAGCGAGATCACGCTGCAAAAGCGCGGCGACCTCGCCAGCCTGCCGATTTGCGCGGACGCCTTGGCGATTCAGCGCCTGCTGATCGAGCTCGGTGGCGACGCCATGGCGAGAGCCGCCCTGGATTTGGCCGGCCTGCCCAGCGGCGCCAGCCCCTATCGCCAGCGCCTGCCCGATGATCAGGCGCGCATCGAAATCCTGCTGGAAGCGATGCTCGGCATCGACCGCTCCGAAGCCATGCCCGCAGAAGCGCGCGAACTGCCCGACTGCGCGGCGGACGATTGGGGCCGGCTTGACGAGGCGGCCGCGACCCTGCTTGGTCTCGCCGACGCGAAGGCCGAAAAGGCCGACGCCCTGAGCGCAATCGACGACATCCTGCGCTGGCGCGAAGAGACGCTCAAGACCCTGCCGGCCTGCGCCGAGTCCATCAACTTGCTGCAAGCCATCAGCCAAGCCGCGACTGACGCCGCCGCCCTTCTGGCTTTCAGTTACAGCGAGCGGACGGCCGCGCTGAATCCCTTTCATCCTGGGCTGGAAGCCAGTCTAGGGACGGTTCGCGAGTGGCGGGATCAGTATTCGCAAGAAGCCGCCAGCCAGACGCGCGCGCCAGCGCCGGGAAGTTACGGATCCAATCAGCTGCCTTCCTGCGCTGATGCCGAGCTTACGCCGGCTCTCGATGATCTACAGGCCGAGGTCGCCGCCTTGCTCGACCGCGCCGAAAGAGCCGCGTCCAGCGCCGATTTGACCGCATTTGGTCATGCCCAGATCGCCTTGCGTGATAACCGCCTGGCGTCCCTGCCCCACTGCGCGGAAGCCTTTGAGCTGCGCTGGCGGCTCGCGGAGGTCCTCGCCGACGCCGCCCTGCAAAGCGCGGTTGCGGCGGGGGCCCCGGCTGCGATTGCGCGCGACCCGGGGTCCAGCGCCGAAGGCCAGGCGCTGGTTTCAGCCACCTGGGCGATGCTGGAAAGCCTCGATGCCACGCCGTCCGCCCTGGGCGATCGCCGCGCAGCCGCGCCCGCATGCGCCGACACCGATCTCGTCTTCTTTTTCGCCTACCTGGCGCCGGCGTTTTGGCAACTCAGCGATGCCGCCCTGGCCCTCGCGCTGCCGCAAGAAGTTCCCGCGTTCATCGACCAGTCTTACGCCTTCCGCCAGCTGCTCTGGGAATACCTGCCACGCTGCGGCGACGCCCTGGAAATGGGTTTGCTCATGCGTTCGGTGGCCGCTGACGCCGTCGCCATGCTCGCGCTGGAATTGGCGGGCGCGCCGGTCTGGGATATCCCCTATCTGCCGAGGCTGGCCGGCGATATTCATCAGTTCTTCGAGCGGGCGGGCGACTTCATCTCGCCCTGCGGCAGCCTGGACGGCGCGAGCAAGACCTACTACGTCAGCGCCGCCAATATCGCCAACATCCGCGCCTGCGCCTCGACGACTTGCGCCATCGTGACCACAGCGGCCCGCGGTCAGCGGCTCGATGTCGTCGACGACATGAGCAATTGGTACGAGATCGTCCTGCCCAACTGCGAGACGGCTTTCATCGCCGGCTTCCTCGCTAGCCAGACGCCGCCCGCGCGTTAATCAGCCAGCAGCCGGCTCATCTCCGCCAGCGCCGCGCCCAGCTCGATATTACGATTCGTGCCGCTGCCGCCGCCGATATGCGGGCACAGGATCACGTTATCCAGCGTGCAAAGCGGGCTATCGGCCGGCAGGGGCTCATAGGTGAAGACGTCCAGCCCGGCGCCGGCGATGCGGTTTTCGCTGAGCGCCTCGATCATGGCGTCTTCGTCGATGATGCCGCCGCGGGCGATATTGACGATGAAGGCGCTCTCTTTCATCAAGCCGATTTCGCGCTCGCCCAGCATGCCTTCCGTTTGCGGCGTATGCGGCGTCGCCACGCAGACGTAGTCGCTAGTCGCCAGCAGGTCGTCCAGCCCGGCGTAACCGGCGTCGAACGCGGCTTCCAGCTCAGCCGAAAGCGGACTGCGTTTGTAGTAGAGATTGCGCATGCCCATGACGCTGGCCCGCCGCGCCAGCTCGCAGCCGATCTCGCCCATGCCGATGATGCCCAGGGTCTTGCCGACGACTTCGTGCACGCGCGTATTGTGCATCCAGTGGAACGCCATTTTGCGCTCGGCGGTGATTTCGGGCTTCAGCCCGCGATAGCGATAGGCGCCCAGCGACACCGCTTCGTTCGAGATGACGAGGTCTTTGCTCAGCGCCAGGATCAGCGTCAGCGCCAGCTCGGCGACGCAGTTGGGCCCCTTCCGTGGCACGCAGGCGACATCCAGACCCCGCGCCCGCAGCGCCTCAACGTCAAAATTGTGATAGCTGCGTCCCAGCTTCATGGCGACGCGCAGGCTCGGCAGCTTTTCCAGCAGAGCGGCGTCGACCGGCGCCGTCCCTGCGATCAAGCCGGCGATATCGGCCGACGCCAATGCCGCCGCGTCCCTGTCGTCGCTCGCGCCAATCAACTCCAGCCCGGGAAAATCAGCGGCGAGCGCGCTAATGGCGTCGTCGTAGCCGGGGTCGGCGATCAGCGCCTTCATTTGATCCGTCATCGTTCCTGCCCTCGTTTGTCGGTGAACTAGCTGAAATCTATCCAATCGCGCCCCAATATGCTAGGGCAAGCCCCGCCGGCGTGATTCAACCCTCTCGGTCCCCCCGACAGGTCAGGGGGAGGCAATCCCCCTCAATCGCCCCGACGAGCCAGGGGGAGGCTTGCGAGCTGGCGGGCGATCCACAGAATCGCCCCGGCAATCGACGATGGCGGGTTTTAGGGCGGCGCGTGTGTCTACAGGCGTCGTGGGGGCGCGGGCGTGGCGGGTGAAAACAAGCTGCAATTGTGTTTCCAATAGTGATATGTTACATTCTCACCCGTTCAGAATTGTCGAAAATGACGCGGCATTCGCGTTGGAGCCAATGCGGTTGGCCTTGGGCTTCGCGCGCCGCAAACTGCGCGATAAGGAGAAATCTATGGGATTAGCAACCAATGCCGACCAAATGGTGGAGATGGCGGTCGTCGGCTACGTCAGCCAGCCGACCGTGCGCGGCTATATCCCGCACGCCTCGGGCGAGGCGATGATCTTGCCCGGCATGTCCGGCTTCATTTACGGCGTCCGCGTCGGCGACAGCGCCTTCGGTTACGCCGCCGACCACCTGGAACCGGGCGCGTCCATCGCCCACCCCGACCTCGACGCCGATTACGCCATGCACTATCTCACCTGCATGGGCAATCAGGCTTTCTTGATGAGCGGGCTGGCGAAAGGCGCCGAGGGCATCGTCACTGGCGAACACGCCCGCCTGCTGGTCGACTTTCCGCCGGATGTCGCCGACCTCATCAACGTGGGCGACGCTGTGCAAATAAGAACCAAGGGTCAAGGCTTGCAGCTGACTGACTACCCGCATATCACGCTGAAGAAATGCAGCCCGCGCCTGATCGAGAGCCTGCCCATCGAAGCCGTCGACGAGCGGACGATTCGCGTGCCAGTCACGATGGAACTGCCCGTGCGCATCATGGGCTCGGGCGCGGAGCTCAACCCCGATTTCGTCGATCAGGATCTGATGTCGGGCGACCGCGCCTTGATGGCGGAGCTCGGCATCGACCAAATGCGCCTGGGCGACCTGGTGGTCGTCAATCACGCCGATCATCGTTATGGACGCGGCTACAAACCCGGCGCCGTCACAATCGGCTTGTGCATCCACGGCGACTCGGTGATGACCGGGCACGGGCCCGGCATCCTCACGCTGATGACCTGCGACGAGCCCTGCATCGACTGGGTGATCGACCCCGCCGCCAATATCGCCAATTACCTGAATATACGAGAGGCATCATGAGCGCAAAAAACAATGCGGATCAAGTCGTCAGCGTATCGGTCCAAGGCGTGATCACGCCACCGCGCATGCCGCCGCTGCCGGCCATGCCCTACTCGCTCGCGGCTGATGGCAGGCCCTTCCTGCTGCCGGCTTATGGCAGCATCGTCTACAACGTCAAGGTTGGCGACTCGGCGTATGGCTGGCTGGCCGACTGCGTGCATCCGGGCGTCAGCGTGATGATGGGCGAGGCGACCGGCAATCGCGGGCTGAATGTGCTGGCTTGCGTCGGCAACACCGCCATCGTCATGACTGGCAACGCCCAGCGCGCCCGCGGCACAGTCACCGGCAAGACGGGCCGATTCAGCGAGCATGTCATCATCCACTTCGAGAGCGACGTGCTGGAACAGCTGGCGATCGGCGACAAGATCGTCATCAAAGCCAAGGGCGTCGGCATGAAATTCGACGACCATCCGGACGTCATGCTCAAGGGCTGCTCGCCCGAGCTGGTCGACGCGCTCGAGGTCACGACGGACAGCGAGGGCAAGCTCTCCGTGCCGGTGGTGGCTGCCGTGCCGCCGCATCTGCTGGGGGCGGGCGCCGGTCTGGTCAGCGATGGCGGCTCCATCCACATCCAGACGGCCGACGGCGACGCCGTGAAAGAGGCGGGCCTGGACGAGCTGCGGCTGGGCGATGTGGTGGCGCTGACCGATTATGACAGCAGCTGGAATCATGGCTATCTGCGCGACGCGGTCGGCATCGGCGTGATCGCCCAGGGGGATAGCCCCCGCGCCGGCTATGGACCAGGCATCAGCCTGATCATGACTTCAGCCAGCGGCGACATCGCGCCAATGGTCACGCCGGGCGTGAATTTGAAGGAGCTGCTGTTGTAAAGTGTCGCGCCTGCTGTTGATGGGCGGGCTACCCAGTGGCTCGCCCGAATTTGCAAACGATCGGAACCTATCATGTCAAGCATCAAACACATGGCATTCGCCGTCAAGAGCGTCGACGAGACGCTGAAACGCTATCAGACCCTGCTCGGCGTCGGCTTGAATGCGCGCGTGGTCGTCGCTGAGAAGGCGCGCATCAAGGTCGCCATTTTCAATGTCGGCGAAATCGAATATCAGCTGAACGAATCGCTGGACGCCGACGGCCGCTTCAGCCAGTGGATCGCCGAGCGCGGCACGGAAGGCTTGCATCATATCTGCTATGCCGTGCCCGATATCGACGCCGCCCTGGAAACGGCGCAGGCCGAAGGCGGCTCGCTGAAAGAATGCAGTTCGTGCAAGGTGACGGGATCGCACCCGCATCCCGAAGGTTATGTCGCCTTCCTGGAACAAGAGACCGGCGGCATCGAGCTCGAGCTGATGCAGGTCTACACGCCGGCGGAGCTTGAGCAGTACAAGTCGATCCGCGGCATCTGAACAATACATCGAAAGTTGTAGGGGCGACATATCAAGTCGCCCGCAAACGCGTAGATGACGGTTGTATGGGCGAGCCGCCGGCTCGCCCGTACGCAACCTGGGGGCGCGTCGCCCATTTACTCGCGAAACAGGGACGCTGACCAATGCCCATCTCAATGATCCGCGTTGACGTCGACGCGCTCGAGGCTTTCGTCCAGCGCGCCTTCATGCGGATGGGCCTCTCCCCGCGCGAAGCCGAGATCTGCGCCGCCGGTCTGATGGGGAGCGAACTGCGCTGCTTGCCGGGCCAGGGGCAGGGCGTCGCCCGCTTGACCGGCTATTACGACCGCATATCAAAAGGCTTGTATCAGCCAGGCGCGGAAATCACGGTCATCAAGGAATCGCCGGCGCTGGCGCTGATCGACGCCAACATGGTCATGGGCTCGGTGGTCGGGCAGGACAGCATGGACATCGCCGTCGCCAAAGCCAAGACCTGCGGCATCGGCGCCGCGTTCGTCTACAACAGCACGCATTTCGGCTCTTCCGGCTTTCACGCGCGGCGGGCGCTGGAGTCGGATTGCATCGGCATCGCCATCACCAACGCCGGCGCGGAGATGGCCCCCTGGGGCGGGCGCGAGCCCCGGGTCGGCACCAACCCCTGGGGGCTGGCGGCGCCAACCGGAGGCGACTTCCCCGTCGTGCTTGATATCGCGCTGACGACGGCTGGCAAGGGCATGATGCGCTGGCATGAACGCGAGGGGCGCAAGATGCCGCGCGATTGGGCGCTGACGCCCGAGGGGGAGGAAACTGACGACCCGACCGCGGCCATGGCCGGCGCGCTGCTGGGCATCGGCGAATACAAGGGCTATGGCTTGTCGCTCTTCACCGATGTGCTGACGGGCGTCATCACTGGCGGCGGCTTCGGCTTGGCGCCCTTTCATGATCGCTCGATCGCCCAGCTGGACGTGGCGCATACTTTCATCGCCATCGACATCGAATGGTTCATGCCCGCCGCCCGGTTCAAAGCGCGCATGGACGCCTTCATCGCCGAGATCAAGTCCAGCGCCCGGCGGCCCGGCTTCGATGAGATCCTCGTGCCCGGCGAAATTGATCACCGGCGCGAAATGACCTACCGCCGCGACGGCGCCCAGCTTGATGCGGATGTTTATGAAAATCTGTGTCAATTGGCTAATACGCTGGGGATTGAATTTGACATTTAGAATCTTCAGTACCGTCCGCCAATTTACGCATGCGGGACGAGCCACCGGCTCGCCCCTACGAAACGGTGGTGGGTCGCCCGCCAAAACGCAAATGCGGGACGAGCCACCGGCGCGCCCCTACGAAACGGTGGTGGGTCGCCCGCCAAAACGCAAGTGTAGGGGCGACCTTGTAAGTCGCCTGTCATGGAGAATTGCAGCCCAATGCAAACGCCACAGACACTAAGCAGGCCGCTCGCCCAGCGCGTCGCCGGGCTCAATGCTCCACTCGCGCCCATCGCCGACGCGCCCGACCTGCCCGCGTCCGTCATTGTCGCGGCCACATCCGCCCTCGATCGCGGCGAAACCCATTACACCGACCGACCCGGCATCCCAGAATTTCGCGCCTGGGTCGCCGATCATCTGCGCGAGCGCTACCAGGTCAGCGTCGATCCCGCCGAGGTCACCATCACTTGCGGCTCGACCGAAGCGCGTTACGTCTGCATGACGCTGCTGGCGGGGCCGGGCGGGTCCATCCTCTGCCCGGGCGATAGCGGCTTGATTCGCGGCGCGGCGCATCTCGTTGGCGCAAGGATCGTCGATGCGATTCAAGACGACATCAGCCTGCTCTATATCACGCCGGACCTCTATCGCGAGACCAGCATCGAACTTTTGCAGCGCGCGGAAGAGACGGACTGGTGGATCGTCTACGATCTTAGTTTCGCCAAGACCGATCCGCCATTTCACCCGGCGCAGAACCCGAAACTGGCGGCGCGGGTCGTCACTATCGATTCCTTGTCCGATCCCATGGCGGGCTGGCGGCTGGGCTGGATGGCGGGCTCGGAAATGGCGCTGCGTCTGCGCGCCGGCAAGCAAGCGATCACCATCTGCACAACCGCCGTCTCGCAATGGGCGGGCCTGGAATGGGTGAGGAGCGCGCAATGACCGCAGAAGCGAACCCCAACATTCCGGAAGAAGTGCGCGCGGTCGCCGCTGATGGCACGCAGCTGCGTTACGCCTTGATGGAAATGGCGCGCGACATGGACGATGTCATCGCCTTGGGCCGGGGCGACCCCGACCTGGATACGCCGCCGCATATCGTCGACGCCGCCAAAGCCGCCATCCGCGATGGACGAACCGGGCCGACGCCTGTCAAAGGACTGGAGGCTTTGCGCGAAGCCATCGCCGGGCATCTGCGCGCGGTCAATGGCTTGCCGGTCGCCGCCGAAAACGTCATGCTCACCACCGGCGGGCAAGAAGGCTTATTCCTGGCGATACAGGCGCTGATCGACCCCGGCGACGAAATCCTCGTGCCCGACCCGCGCTACAGCTCCTACGATGACGCCATTCGCGGGTCGGGCGGGGTCATGGTCTCCGTGCCCACCAACCGCGAAGACGCCTTCAACCTGGAAGCGGACGCGGTCGAAGCGGCCATCACGCCAAAGAGCAAGGCGCTGCTGATCGTCACGCCCAGCAACCCCACGGCCGGCATCGTCACCGAAGACCGTTTGCGCGCCATCGCCGAGGTCGCCATCCGCCACAACCTGATCGTCATCGTGGACGAAATCTATGGCAAGATCGTCTACCCGCCCTGGAAGCACTTCAGCATCGGCTCGCTGCCCGGCATGGCGGAGCGCACGATCACCCTGGACGCCTTCTCCAAAGCCTACGCCATGACCGGCTGGCGCTGTGGCTACGCGGCCGCCGCGGCCAACGTCATCGAGGCCATGGCCCGCATCAAGGCCGTCACCACCGGCCCAGTCGCCACCGTTTCGCAATGGGCGGGTTTGGCCGCCATCGAGGGACCGCAAGACTGCGTGGCTGAATACCTGGAAATCTATACCCAGCGTCGCGCCGTCTTGCTGGACGGGCTCGATCGCATGGGTTTCGCTTATGGCGAGCCGCGGGGCGGGCTCTTCGTCTGGGCCGATTGCTCGGCGACCGGCATTCACGCCACGGAGCTGTCGTATCTGCTGCTGAAAGAAGGGCGCGTGCTGGTTTTCCCCGGGACGGCTTTTGGCGATGCCTGGCGCGAGTACCTGCGCATCACCATGCTGGAGCCTATCGAAACGCTGAAAGAAGCGGTGGAGCGGATGCTGCCGGTGCTGGCACGCTATCGTCTGTGACTTCCCGCCGCGCGGGGTGATTTTTTCCGCCCAATGCGCTATCATCCCTGCCATAGCCGGTTCGGTCGGAAAGGAGCGCTTAACGACACTGATGTCCCTTACTCGTTAGTTTAGTCGTTCAAAGCAAGGAGCAAAACATGAACAAGAAGTCTACGCTAACGCTCTCGCTGCTGCTCATCATCGTCCTCGGACTGGTACCGCTGATGAGCGCCGCCCAAACGGTGCCGACGCCGGATGACGACACCCTCGTCATCGCCATCAACGGCGAGCCGGGCTCGATGGACCCGTCCCAGGTGGGCGGCGCCACCGGCGGCAGCAACTTCCGCATTATGATGCACACCTTCGCCACGCTCTATGAACTGGGGCAGGCGAGCGGCGCGATAGACCCCTACCTGGCGCACAGCTTCACGGTGTCCGAAGACGGCACGGAATGGACCTTCCACATGCACGAAGGTTTGACCTGCGATGATGGCGAGCCGCTGACGGCTGAAGACGCCGCCTACAGCTTCAACCGCATGGCGGACCCGGCCAACGGCTTCACCGGCAACTCGGCTGGCTTCGTTGTCGCCTCGACTGGCTTTGTCGAAGCGCGCGCTGACAGCGAGCTGGACGTGACTATCGTCGCGAGGAAGCCGCAGAACCGCGCCATGCGCCTGGGCTTGTACTCGGAAGTATTGGTCCACTGCAAGGACTCCTACGAAGCGATGTCGTTTGAAGAAGCGGCGCGCAATGTTGTCGGCAGCGGTCCCTATTCCATGGCCGAATGGGTGCCCGGCGAATACATGAGCCTGAAAGCGGTCGAAGGCTTTAGTCTGCGTCCGCAGGGCTTTGAAAATCTTGTCTGGCGCTTCATCCCCGAGCCGTCAACGGCCGTGGCGGAAGTGATCACAGGCAATGTCGATATCTACAAAGAATTCCCGGCGAACCAAGCCGAAGCCATCCGCAATTCGGGCATGGCGGAAGCGCGTTTCTTCCCCGGCACGACCCGCACCTACATCGGTTTCAACCTGAACCCGGACGCGCCCTTCCGCGTTGAAAACCCCGACGATGTTGGCGCCCAAGCCATCATGAGGACCGATGTGCGCGTGGCGCTGCAATACGCCATCGACACCGACGCCATCTGCGAGAATCTGCTGCTCACCACCTGCGTGCGCGCTACCAGCCTGGTCAACCCCAGCAATGCCGATCACCCGACGCTGGAGCCCTATCCCTATGACCCGGCCAAAGCCGAAGAATTGCTGGATGCGGCCGGTTATCCGCGTGGCGAGGACGGCGTTCGCTTCTCGCTCGAGATGCCAGCGCGGCGCCTCACTGGCGCGATGGCGCCCGAAGTAGTCCTGGCGACGGCGCAGATGCTCACTGATGTCGGCGTTCAGACCGAAGCCATCTTCCAGGAATCGGGCGACTGGGTGGCAGCGTTGATCACCCACGACTTGGGTCCCCTCTACTTCGGCCGCACCGGCGGCAGCGAATGGAGCGCCCAGTACGACATGGCCGATATCCCGGGCCACGAGGCCGGCTGCGGTGAAGCCGAGACCAATTACACCAATTGGGACAACGATTTCTGGTGCACCGGTTGGGACACGCTGCCCTCGCTGACGGGCGACCCCGAAGCCGAGCGCGAGCTGGAAATCGCCATGCTCGAAGAGTTCTACAACGACCCGCCCTGGATCATGCTCTTCGCTGGACCACGCACCGAAGCGGTCAGCAACCGCATCAACTACCAGTCGCGCGCCGATTACTTCATCACCGGCTATTCCGCGACGCTGAAGGAAGATATGTAGGGATTACCCCCACCCTATATCCCTCCCCCATAAAGAGGGAGGGACTTTTCTCTCCTCCCCTTCCCCCCTTGTGGGGGTAAGGGGCCGGGGGATGGGGGGGAGCGCCGAAGCCCCATGCACAAATACATCATACGCCGCCTGCTGCTCACGGTTATCGTCATCCTCGGCGTCACCCTCTTGACCTTTTTGTCGATCCACTTGGCCGGCGACCCGACCTTCTTTTACGTCAGCGAACGCGCCAGCGCCGAAGAGCGCCAGGCTGCGCGCGAGCGCCTCGGCTTCGACCGCCCGCTGCACATCCAATACTTCGACTTTATCTTCAATCTGGCGCGCGGCGATACCGGCAACTCGCTGACGCACCGCGTGCCCGCCTTTGACGTCGTTATGGAGCGCATGCCGGCGACGCTGGAATTGACTATCGGCGGCTTTCTCTTGTCGACCATCGTGGCTTTTCCCATCGGCGTGCTCGCGGCGACTCGGCGCGGCACCATGACCGATGGCACCTTGATGCTGGGCGCGATGCTGGGGCAATCGATGCCGAGCTTCTGGCTGGGCTTGATGTTCATCCTCTTCTTCGCCGTCACCCTGCGCTGGATGCCGGTCTCGGGGCACGTGGCTTTTCTCAAACCGCTCTTCGAAGGCAGGATCGACGAGGCGCTGACCAACCTGCCCGAAGCCATCCGTTACCTGCTGATGCCGATGGTGGCGGTTTCGGTTTATTCGATCTCCCGCAATTCGCGCCTGATCCGTTCGGCTGTGCTGGAAGTATTGCGGCAGGATTATGTCGTCACCGCCCGCGCCAAAGGCTTGAACGAGCGCGCGGTCATGATTCGCCACGCCATCCGCAACGCCCTAATCCCCATCGTGACGGTGCTGGCGCTGCAATTCGCCTTCCTTTTGAATGGCGTGATCGTGGTCGAGACCGTTTTCTCTTGGCCCGGCGTCGGCCGCCTGGTATTTGACGCGGTCAGTCAGCGCGATGTGCCGCTGGTCATGACGGCGGTCGTCTTGCTCTCGTTCTTATTCGTCAGCGCCAACCTTATCGCCGATCTCATGTACGGCTTCCTTGATCCGCGCATTCGCCTGGAATAATTGAAGACAATGAGCGCCTCACAAAAGCCGACGCCGGCGATGTCCAAAAGCCGCATTGCCGAGCTCGAGCGCCAGTACGACGAGATGTACGCGCCGCAGTCCTTCCTGCAGCGAGCCACTTCCAGCATGGTGCAGGCGCGCTATCCGGTCGTCGCCATCATCTTTCTGCTTTTGATCGCGCTCTGCGCGATATTCGCGACGGAATTGGCGCCCAAAGATCCCAACCGCATTGAGATTTTCGATACATTGCAGCCACCCCTTAGCGCCAATCGGCAGGGCGAGATTGAATACGTGCTGGGCACCGATTCCACCGGGCGCGATGTGCTCTCGCGCGTGGTCTACGGCGCGCGGATTTCATTCTTCGTCGGCTTGGCGGCGGTCGGGCTGGGCGGCGGCGTCGGCACGATCCTCGGGTTGACAGCCGGTTACCTCGGCGGCCGCGTTGACGACATCATCATGCGCCTCGCCGATATTCAGCTGGCTTATCCTTTTATCCTCTTCGCCATCATGATGCTCACCATTCTCGGGGAAGGCGTCTTGAACCTGGTTCTGGTGCTGGGCATCGGGCAATGGGTGACCTACGCCCGCATCGCCCGCGCCGAGACGCTTGTGCAGCGCGAGCGCGAATACGTGGAAGCGGCACGCGCCTCGGGCGCCACCGAAGCGCGCATCATGCTGCGCACCATCCTGCCCAACATCCTGACGCCGCTGATCGTCATCGCGTCTTTCAACGTCGCCGGCGTCATTCTGTCCGAAGCGTCGCTCTCCTTCCTCGGTCTTGGCGTGCCCGAAAGCGTGCCGACCTGGGGCGCGATGCTCGCCAACAGCCGCAATCAACTGTTGAGCGGCTCCTGGTGGCTGGCGGTCTTCCCGGGCCTGGCGATCATGTTCACGGTCGTCTCGCTCAACATCCTGGGCGATTGGCTGCGCGATTTTCTCGATCCACGGCTGCGCGGCTCGGGGCAGGGCTTATGAGCGGCGAACTGGCTGGCAAAGCCGCGGTCGTCACCGGCGCGGCGCAAGGCCTCGGCTACGCGATCGCCAAAGCTTACGTCCGCGAAGGCATGAAAGTCGCCCTGCTGGATATCCGCAGCGATCTCCTGGGTGAAGTCGCCGCCGAATTCACCGCGCTTGGCGGCGATGTCCTGCCGATCGCGGTCGACCTGTCCGACGCCGCCGACACGCAATCCGCTATCGATACAGTGCGTGCACAGTATGGAAGCCCGCGCGTATTGATCCATAATGCCGCCCTGCTGATCACGCGCTCGATGCTGGAGATTACGCTGGCGCAGTGGCAGATGGAAATCAACATCATCCTGCAAGCCGCCTTTATCTTGAGCAAAGCCGTCTGGAAGCCGATGATCGAGGCGGGCGGCGGCAGCATCGTCTACCTCTCATCCGGCTCCGGTTACAAGGGTTTCATAGAAGAAGTCGCCTATAACCCCGGCAAGCACGGCGTTGAAGGCTTGATGAAGTGCCTGGCGCTCGAAGGGGCGGCTTTCAATATCGCCGTCAACTGCGCCACGCCCGGCGCGCCAATCAACACGCCCATGTCGGCTTCCAACTATACCGACGCGCAGAAGCAGACCTGGGTCGACCCCGCCTTGCTGGCGCCGGCTTTCGTCATGCTGGCGAGGCAAGACGCGACCGGGCTCACGGGGCATCGCGTCGCCGCCCGCGCGAATGGGAACTGGGACGCGATCGACTTGCTGTAATTAAGCCACAGAGACACAGAGGCACAGAGCTTAACCCTTAATCTTCTCTCGGTGTACTCGGTGGTAGGTTTTTGAATTGCTTTCTTGGCTGTACTGAGGCACAGAGACACAGAGGAAGACATCATGGCTGAACACACTCTCGACGACAGCGTCACTCAACCCTTCTGGGACAACTCCGTCACGCCGCGCCTGACGATTGACCCCGGCGATACGGTCGTCATCGAATGCGCCGAACCCGTCGGCCAGGTGACGCCGGCCTCAACCGCCGAGGACCTGGCAAACCTCGATTTCAGCCTGATCCACGCCTTGACCGGGTCCATCTATATCAAGGGCGCGGCCGTCGGCGACGCGCTCCAAGTGGAAATCCTCGATATGCGCCACAAGGGCTGGGGCTGGACCGGGCATATCCCCCACTTCGGCTTGCTGCAAGACGACTTTGATTTCGCTTACATCCATCATTGGGAACTGGATGGCGATTCTTGTCATTTTGGCGTGGACGACATCACGCTGCCTTTCGAGCCCTTCCCCGGCTGCGTCGGCGTCGCGCCGGCCGCGCCGGGCCGCCTCGATACCATCCCGCCCCGCGTCAACGGCGGTAATGTAGATACGCGCGATCTGGTCGTCGGCTCGACTTTCTGGCTGCCCGTGCTGGCGGAAGGCGCGCTCTTCTCGACTGGCGACTGCCACAGCGCCCAAGGACAAGGCGAGGTCAGCGGCACCGGTATCGAATCGCCAATGACCGTCGCCATGCGCTTCTCGCTCCGCCGGGATCTGAACATCCGCGAGTTGCAGATCCAGCGCCCCAGCCCGATGACCAAGACCGACAGCGCCGGTTATCACATCACCACCGCCCATGGACCCGACCTGATGGAGAACGCCAAGAACGCGGTGCGCTACATGATCGAGTGGCTTGTGGCAAATCGCGGACTGAACGAAAGCCAGGCTTACTGCATCTGCAGCGTCGCCGGCGACCTGAAAATCGCCGAGATCGTCGACGCGCCCAATTGGGTCGTCGCCTTTCACATGCCGCTGAGCGTCTTCGGCTGAACGCGCCTTATGGAGCGGGCGGCTCCTGGTCTGCTTGCGCCACGCGCAGCGCCGCTTCCAAGTCACGGATCGTCGCCTGAGATTTGGCGAGTTTCTTCCGCGCTTTCTTGCGGGCGAGTTTCTTTGCTTTCTTAAGCGCGAGCTTTTTCACGCGCTTCGGCACGGTCTTGGACGCCTTCCGCGTCAGCGCTTTCATCGACGCCCGCGTCAGCGCCACTTCGGCCTCGGCTCTCGCCAGCTTGGCAGCGGCTTCGTTCAGTTGTCCGCGCAGGTCGGCCGCCCGCGATTCACTCGCGCGCAATTCAGCTTGCGCCGCCGCCATCCGCTCGCGCTTTGCCGCCAGATCCGCCTGCCGCCGCTCCACATCCGCCAGCAGCGCCTGCAATTCTTCGCGTTCCCGCGCCAGCTTGTTGCGCTCCCGCGTCAGCAGGCCGCGCGCCGTCGCCAGCCGCTTCCGCTCCGCCTTCATCTCTCCCATGCTTGGCCGCTTGGCGTCGCTCATGCTGGTCGCGCCTGCTTGAATCGTCTTTGGCAAATGTGAGATTTTCGCCGCCAGAGCCACGCAAGCCCAGCGAGCGGAAACCGCCTCAATTTCGCCCGCCCCTTGCTATAATGACCCTCGTGCTGACCATGATAACGAATGCCGACCGCCAATGACAAATCGCGAACTGAGCATCGCCTTTCAGACCGACAAACGCGCGCGCGACTATGTTGCGCTGGCGAAGCTTGTCAACGAATACGATTTCGACGCCGTCAGCGTTTACTGCGACGCGCCATACCACCCGAGTTACGGTCCCCTGCTGCTTATGGCGCCGCATATCGAGCGTGCGCGCCTCGGCCCCGCCGGCGTCCCGCCATCACGCATGCACCCCATTGACATCGCCGCCCAGACCGCGCTGCTGGCGGACGTGGCGAAAGGCGGCGTCTACATCGGGCTGGTGCGCGGCGGCTGGCTGACGGAGCATGGCATCCGCGAGCTGGACCCGCCCATCACGGCCATGCGCGAAGCGATCGAAATCATTCGCAAGCTGCTCTCTGGCGAATCGGCTGGTTATGCCGGGCGCATCTATCGGATCGCCGAGCACGTCCGCGCGCCCTATCCCTTGCCATCCGCGCCGATTCCGCTGCAAATTGGCACTTGGGGCAAGCAGCTGGCGGCATTGGCGGGTGAAGTCGCGGACGAAGTCAAAATCGGCGGCTCCGCCAATCCAGACATGATCCCGCTGATGGCTGAATACATCGCCCAAGGCGAGGCGCGCGCGGGACGAGCAATCGGCAGCGTCAAGATCGTCATCGGCGCCGTTTCGGTCGTGGATGAGGACCGCGAAGCCGCCCGCTGGGTGGCGCGCAAAGCCGTCTCGCTTTATATGCCGATCGTCTCCTGGCTGGATCCGACGCTCTCGATTGAGCCCGAGCTGATGGCGCGCGTGCAGGCGCATGTCAACGCGAATGAGACCGAGCGAGCCGCGCGGCTGATCCCCGACGACATCCTCGACCGCTTCATCTTCGCCGGCGCGCCCGCCGACATCATTGAACAGTGCGCCCGCCTCTACGACGCCGGCGCCCGGCGCATCGAGCTAGGCACGCCCCATGGCGTCCACGAAGCCGCCAGCGGCATCCGCCTCATTGGCGAGCAGGTCATCCCCGCGCTGAAATGAGGCACGTCCCTTAGCGGCCAATTGCAGGGGCGAGACTTGTTTGATCCGATTGGACAAGAAAGCGTCAGAACAACCCGCATAAGCGTCCCAATGGACGAAATCCGCTGGGGCGACGCTGTGAGAATCAAACCCCACCCCCGGCCCCTCCCCGAAGCATCAGGCAGGGGAGCAAAATGCTCGCGGGACGCAGCGTATTCTGCCTGGGCGGTGGCTTTGCCGCGCGCTGGTCTGCAAACTCCGTTGATCGGACGAAACCCTTCTCCTTTTGCCAAGATTCGGCCAGGTCGTTATACTTTATATTGAACACAAATCCGAAAAATGAGTATTGACAGGGGAAAAGCCATGACCAGGAAATTCTTGTTCATAACGCTCATCATCGCGCTGGCGGCCATGCTCGGCGCGACGGCGACCGCGCAAGACGACATCGAGACCTATGTAATCGGCGTCGCCCTGCCCTTCACCGGCTCCTTCGGCACCTTCGGGCAAGATTTCGAGCGCGGCATTGATTTGGCGGTCGCCCAGATGAACGGCGAGCTGGAAGCGGCTGGCTCGTCAATCCGCTTCGAGACCGCCAGCGCCGATACCGAGCAGACGCCCGAAGGCGCCTCGCGCGCGCTGCAGACCATCGTCCAGACCACCGGCGCCCAGGTTGTCGTCGGTCCTTTGACGACGGCGGAAGTCCTCGGCGCCAAGCAGTTCGCCGATGAAAACGGCGTCGTGATTGTGGCGATGGCGTCAAGCGGACCGGCCGCGTCGATACCGGGCGACAATATCTTCCGCGTGATCTATCCGCCGGATACCTTCTCGTCGCAGGCTTTCGCCACCATCGCGCTCGAGCGGGGCCACCAGAACATGGTCGTCTTGCATGTCGATGACGCCTTTGGCAATGGCATGAACGAACAGTTCACCAAGAACTTCCAAGCCCGTGGCGGTTCCGATGTCGTCTCCTTCGCCTACGCGCCACAGTCCACCGAGCTCTCGACAGAAGCGGCGGCTGTCAGCGCGGCGCTGGCTGGCTTCGGCGATTCGGCAGGTTTCTTCTGCGTCTGCTTCCCGGGCGCGGCCGAGGCTTTTGTGCAGGTCGCGCAGATCGACCCGATCCTGACCGCGGTGCAGTGGCTGGGCAACGAAGCGATGACCTCCGACGAAATGCTGGAAGACCCGGGCCACGCGCAGACCTTGGCCAACGCCGATTTCGTCACCGTGTCGCAATCGGCCGATACCACGCCGCTGACGCCGCTATTCGAGGCCGACTTCATGGCTATGTTCGATAAAGAGCCCGGCATCTTCACCAACTATGCCTTCGACGCCGCCAATATCGCCATGCTGACCATGCTGGCGGCCGGCAACGATGGCGCCGCGGTCAAGTCGATGCTGCCCTTCATCAGCAATCACTACATTGGCACGGCGGTGCAAGCCTTCCTGGACGAGAATGGCGACCAGGCGATCGCCAGTTACGGCATCCGCCAGGTGATGGAAGACGGCTCCGGCTTTGAGGTGATCGGCACATACGACGGCAACAACGATACGATCACCTATAACTGAGGTCGCCCGCCACAGAGCGGAATTGCAGGGGCGAGGCGGCGACTCGCCCGCAAAGAGGAGGGCTTGCCAAGGCAAGCCCCTACAAGCCCATTTCTGGCGGGGTTCGGGGACAGGATGAATCTATGCCGCCTGCGCTGCTGACGACATCGCTGGTCAATACCATCCAGATTGGCAGCCTCTATGCCTTGATGGCGCTCGGCATCACCCTGACCTTCAGCGTGATGAAGCTGCCGAACTTCGCGCACGCCGAATACGTCACCGCTGGCGCCTATGCCGCGCTGATCGTCTCGCTTTCGGGCGTGCTGAATCCGCTCGTCATTATCGCCGCCGCTTTCGTCGTTGGCGCGCTGACGGCTCTGCTCAGCCAATTGCTCGTTTTCAAGCCGCTGGAAAGACGGCAGGTGTCTTTCTATACGTTGATTCTGTCGTCTTTCGCCGTCGGCTTGGTCGTCCGCTACATCCTGTTCACCATCGCCGATTACTTCAATATCTTCGATCTGCGCATCGGCATCCCGCTGCAGATCCTCTATCGCGAGGGCTACCTCATCCTCAGCAATCTCTTCGCCTGGGTCGTGCCGACCAGCCTCGTCCTGGTGGTTTTGCTGACGCTGCTGCTCAATACGACGCCGCTGGGGCGCGAGATGCGGGCGCTGGCGAGCAATATCACGCTGGCGCGCGTCATCGGCATCCCGGTCGAGCGCGTCAAGAGCGCCACCTGGCTGCTGGTTGGCGGGTTGGCTGGCGTGGCGGGCGCGCTCTGGGGCTTGCAGACGGCTGTCAGTCCCTTGATGGGCTGGGCCGCCATCATCTCGGTTTTCGCCGCGGCCATCCTGGGCGGCTTGTCGAGCTTTACGGGCACGGTCCTCGGCGCCTACATCGTGGCATTCTCTGAGAACACGGTCATGCTCTTCCTCAACGCCAATTACGGCGTCGACCTCGCATACAAGCCCGCCATTCCCTTCATCATCATCATCGCCGTCCTGTTGACGCGCCCGCAAGGTTTCACGAATATCATCAAACGCTCGGGAGCGCTGGGGCGATGATCAACATCGACATCGGCGCGACCGCCATCGCCGTGCTGACGCTCTTCGGCATCTATTCCTTGATGGCGATCAGCCTCAATCTGGAGTATGGCGTGGCGGGGGTGCCCAATTTCGGCAAGGCGCTTTTCATCTCGATTGGCGCCTATACGGCCGGCGTCACTTATACGCGCCTGCTTCCGCTCTTGGCGGGTTATGAAGCGATCCACCCTTGTGGACCGACCATGGGCGGCGCGCTGCAGCTGCGTTCCGAGATTATGGCGAGCCAGCCGGTCGCGGGCTTCATCAACCTCGCGGTCACGATGGTGATGGCGGCAGTCATCGCCGGCGCCGTCGGCTTCGCCGTCTCGTATGTCACCCTGCGCTTGAAGGAGGAATGGTTCCTGGCGCTGGTGCTGCTGGTTGGCGGCGAGACCGCGCGCATCGTCGTCCGCGGCGCCGACGACTTCATCTGCTCGCATAATGGCATCTCGGGCGTCGCCCAGCCTTTCTACTTCGTCGACGACCCGCGAACCAGCGCGCTGCTATTCATGCTGCTGGCATTGGCGCTGGCGCTGCTGGCTTATCTTTACAGTCAGCGGCTGAACCACTCGCCTTTTGGCCGCATGCTCAAGGGCTTGCGCGAAAATGAAGCGGTGACGCGCGGTTTGGGCAAGAACATATCCCTCGCGCGCGCCCAAATCATGGCTGTCGGCTCGGTGATCGCGGCGATCGGCGGCGTGCTTTTCGCGCTGAATACCGGCTTCGTCAACACCAACGATTATGTCGTCAATCTCACGCTTGATGTCTGGGTCATGGTCGTGCTGGGCGGCATCGGCAATAACCGCGGCGCGCTGCTTGGCGCGCTATTGATCGCAATCATGGATCGCTTCACGCAGATCGGCGCCATCGCCCTCAATATGAGCGGCTCCGAAATCGAGTTCAATTATGTGCGCTTCATCGTCTTCGGCGTGGTCCTGCTCTGGATGCTGCGCTATCGTCCAGCCGGGCTGCTGCCAGAATCGCGCTTGACGACCGATGCCCACGAAGTCCTGCGGCGGGCGAGCGCGGCTCAATCCAGCGCGGAGCGAGCCTGAGGCCATGCCTTGGCGCATCCAGGTAACTGACCAACCGGGCCCCGACGAGGCGCAATCGCTCGACGCGCTGCAGGCGGCTGTTTTTCCGCCGCGGCCAAGGGCGAAATCCGCGGCGCTTCCCGCGCAGTGGGCGCCCCCGCAATGGCATTTTCTCTTGTGGCTCGATGAAAGGGAGCTGGCGGCTTATGCTGGCGTTGTGACGCGATTCGGGATCTGCGATGGCGAGCGAGCGCTTCTCGGCGGGCTCGGCGGCGTCAAAACACACCCCGCCCATCGCGGAAAGGGGTATGCCAGCGCTGCCATCGGCCAAGCCGTCGACTTCCTCACGCGCCAGCAAGGGGTGGATTTCTCGCTTTTGTACTGTCGCGCCGACTTGCTGAGCTTCTATGGACGCTTTGGCTTTCAGCGCTATAGCGGGGATACCCTGGCGCTCCAATACGGGACGAAGACGGTTTTTCGCTGGCATGAAGCGATGATTGCGGCAGGGCGCAAAGCCCTTCCCAAATGCCAGGCACTGGATCTCTGCGGGCTGCCCTGGTAAGCCGGCCGCCCCCGCGCCAAAGGCAAAGCCATGAACTTGCTCGAACTTAGAAACCTGCGCAAAGATTATGGCGGGCTGCGCGCGGTGGACGACGTCTCGCTGGACGTGCCGGCCGGCGCCATCGTCGGCTTGATTGGACCCAACGGCTCGGGCAAGAGCACCTTGATCGACCTGGTCGCTGGCGGCGCCCCGCTCACAGCCGGGCAAGTCCGCTTCGGTGGCGAAGACATCAGCGGGCTGCCGGCCGACGAGGTCTTCAAGAAAGGCATCGCCCGCGGCTACCAGGAGCCGGCGCTCTACTTCAAAATGACCGTGCTGGATAATGTGCTGCTGCCGGTCAAGGGGCAGCGCGGCGAGCATCCCTGGTATGCCCCTTGGCGGCGCTTCTGGCAGCGCGACGAATTCGCCCAGGCCGAGGCGGCGGTCGCGGTGCTGGAGCAGGTGCAGCTGCTCCGGCATTATGACACGCTGGCGTCAGATCTCTCTGGCGGGCAGATGAAACTGCTGGAGATTGCCCGCTGCCTGATGGGCAAGCCCAGGCTGCTGCTGCTGGACGAGCCGACGGCGGGCGTCGCGCCAAAGCTGGCATACGAGATCTTTCAGCAGATCGCGCGGCTGCGGGACGAGTTTGGCATCACCTTTTTGATCGTCGAGCACCGCCTGGAGATCCTCTTCGACTTCGCCGATTACGTCTACGTCATGCACCTGGGCAATCTGCTGGCGCAGGGCAGCGTTGACGACATCGCCAATGACGCCACGGTGCGCGAGGTGTATTTTGGGGATTGAGCCGACTGTATTGGCTACCAGGTGCAGGGGCGACACTGTATATCGCCCGCCTGCCCCGCCCAATGCACGTAGACACACGCGCCGCAATGCGACCGCCCACGCAAAAGAATTCGCGTTGGTTAGAGGGCGAGTCACCGCCTCGCCCCTACAGATCGTAGCAAAAAACCTAGCTGTAGGGGCGTTACGCTGTAACGCCCGTCGATATCATTCGCGAAGAAAACAGGGGCTACATATTATGTCGCCCACCTGCCATTTGCGCGCAAACGGGCGATTCACAGAATCGCTCCTACATTTGATTGTGTGTGGCAATGGGGGTGGACAGAGATGATCATCGTTGATCGCTTGACCGCCGGCTACGGCAAGCTGGAAATCTTGCAAGACCTCAGCCTGACCTTCGCCGACCAGCAATTCAGCGCCGTGCTCGGGCCCAACGGCTCGGGCAAGAGCACCTTGATGAAGGCGATTATGGGGCTGAACACGGTCTTCGGCGGCTCGATTCAATCCGGCGGCGTCGAGCTGATCGGGACGCCCACGGAGGCGATCTCGCGCCTGGGAATCGCCTATGTGCCCCAGCGCGAGAATATCTTCCACGAACTGACGGTCCAAGAGAACTTGCAGCTTGGCGCGCGCGGGCTTTCAAAGGCTGATCGTCCGAGCGCCTTAAAGACGCTGCTGGAGATTTTCCCCATCCTCGGGCGGCGCGGGGCGCAGCAGGCGGGCCTGCTCAGCGGCGGCGAACATCAGATGCTGGCGATCGCCATCGCCTGGCTTAGCAAGCCGACGATTATGCTGCTGGACGAGCCGAGCGCGGGCTTGGCGCCAGCCATCGCCACCGATCTCTTCGGCATTCTGCATGACTTGCGCAGCCAGGGAATCACCTTGATCGTGGTCGAGCAGAACGCGCGCCGCGTCCTGCAATACTGCGACTATGCTTTTGTCTTGCGCGAGGGGATGCTGGTCTTCCAAGGCGGGGCCGCGGAGTGCCTACGGGACGAAGAGATGATCAAAGGCTATCTTGGCGTGCATGAAGGCTCGGCTTCCGCGCGTCTCTAAAGCCTACGCCAGCAGCGCCTCCATCGCCTCGCGCAGGGCGCCCGTAATCCGCGTTGGCTCGCCCGTCACGCGATCCACGAAGACGTGCACAAAATAACCGACTGCGGCCGGCGCCTCATCGCCCTGCCTGAAGATGCCGATCTCGTAACGCACGCTGGAATTGCCCAGCTTGCCGACGCGCAGACAAGCGTCCACTACTTCGGGGAACTGCACCGGCTGCAAGAACTGGCAATGCGTCTCGACCGCGAAACCGACCTGGTCGCCGCCGCTGAAATCCAGCCCGCCCGCCTCCATCAAATAGCCGTTGATGACGGTGTCGAAGAATTCGTAATAGATGACATTGTTGATGTGATGGTAAACGTCGTTATCCCGCCAGCGCGTCGCTATCGCCAGGCGGTGTCGATAATGCTCGCGGCGTTCGTTACGCGGGTTCATGCTTGCCCCCACCCTAAATCCCTCCCCGACCGCCAGTGTCTACGCGGCGCATAAAGAGGGAGGGACTTTCGTTGCAAATGTCGCCGGGCTAACGTTTGGCTCCCCTTCCCTCGTTCTGGGGGAAGGGGCCGGGGGTTGGGGGCGATTCCTGCAAATCGAGCGCGACCGAGTTGATGCAGTAGCGCAGGCCGGTCTTTTCGCGCGGTCCATCATCAAAGACATGCCCCAGATGCGAATCGCAGCGCTTGCAGGTCACCTCGACGCGGCGCATCCCGTGGCTGAGGTCGAGGCGCGTATCGACCTTCGCCTCGTCGATGACGTCCCAGAAGCTGGGCCAGCCGCAGAAGGAATTGTACTTGGTCGCCGATGAGAACAGGTCTTGCCCGCAGGCGGCGCAGGCATAGACGCCGGCCGCTTTGCTGTTGACGTATTTACCGGTGAAGGGGCGCTCGGTGGCGGCTTGGCGCAGGACGGCGAACTGCTCGGGGTCGAGCTGTTGGCGCCATTCGGCTTCGGACTTTGTGATTTTCTTCGGCATGGTGTCTTTCCCTTTCGCTTCACGACTCGGCTTCGGCCCGGGGCGCAGGCTTGCATGGAGTCTCGCGGTCTTGGCTCAATTATAATCGACGGGCTGTGGCTGTTTGCAAGCGAGTTGGGTGGGTAGAATAGGGGTGGCGCTATCCATTTTATTTGGGCGCAGGGGCATGGCAACGACTGAACATACCATTAATGACACGATGGCGGAATTGCTGCGCGGGACGCGGTGGGCCTGGCGCGGTTCGGAAGTCGTGCGCTCGGAGACGACTGGGCTGCTTGCCAGTTCGAGGTCGCGCCGGCCCGACATATTAGTTACAGAACCCTATACCGCGCCTGTCGTCATTGAGACGGAAGTGCTGCCGGCTGTGACGGTTGAAGCGGACGCCATTGCGCGTTTGGACGAGAAGCTAAGTGGAACTGGCAGTCCAATTCTCTCCGCTATTGCCATACGCCTGCCGACGCGATTGCGCAATGTGCAAGGGGGCGCGTTGAAGGAGGCATTGGAATCAGCAAGCGACTTTGAATTCGCCTATTATACCGGCCGAAGCGCCGAAAGCTTTGCGCGCCATCCAGAAAGCGGCTGGCTAACCGGCGGAATCCACGACCTTTCTCTTCTAGTTCAATCCGCCACCTTGCCGCCCCTGCTCATTGACCGAGCTGCAAATATCCTGGAAGTGGGCATCAGCGAGGCGGCTGGCTTGCTCGACGACGTTGCCAAGACGCACTCTGGAATAATCGACCGGGTCGCGGAGGCGCTTCACCAGCAAGACAGCCCGCAAACCAGAAAAATGGCGGCGGCCGTCATGACCAACGCCTTCATGTTTCACGAAGCGCTGGCGGGGAGTTCCGAAGAATTACGTCATATCCGCACGCTGGACGAATTAAGGGGCGGATTCTACGGATTACGCAAAACTGAGATTACCGCGGAGTGGAGAAAGATATTGAAAGTCAATTACTGGTCGATTTTCGATATTGCCACGCGCCTACTATCCAAATTTTCAGTTCAGACGGGCAAGGCGCTAGTAGGTCGAATGTCTCTCACGGTAGAAGCGCTGCTGGAAAACAACCTTATGCGTTCGCATGATTTGACCGGCGCCGTCTTTCAAAGGCTGATATCCGACAGGAAGTTCCTCGCCGCCTATTATACGAGGCCAGTTTCGGCCGCGCTCTTGGTTGGGCTGGCGGTCAACAGCGACAGTTTGCTTAGCGACGACGAGTGGTCGGATCCCGAGCGGGTCAAGTCATTGCGCATCGCCGACTTCTCCTGTGGTACTGGCACTCTTTTATCCACTGCTTACCAACGCATCAGCCAATTACACGAGCTGCATGGGGGCGATTCCGCCTCTCTGCATTCCGATATGATGTCCAACGTATTGGTGGGCTGTGACATTCTGCCGGCCGCCGCGCATTTGACCGCGTCGATGCTTTCCAGCGCGCACCCTGCCGTAAAGTATGAGGGCAGCCGCGTCTTCACGCTGCCCTACGGCTTGCAAGAAGACGACACAATTGCGCTTGGCTCAATTGATCTGCTGCGCGATATGGCGCTTCTGCAAGGCTCGGAGATAACGGCGAAAGCTATCGCAGGCGCAAGCGAAGCGGAACTGGATGCCTGGCAGCACGCGCCGCATGTCTCCTTTGATCTGGTAATCATGAATCCACCCTTTACGCGCGCCACTAACCACGAGGGCGAGCACGAAAATGTGCCAAATCCGATGTTCGCCGCCTTTGGCTCCAGCGCCGAAGAACAGAAAGCAATGTCCACCGCAGCGCGAAAGCTGACGAGAGGGACGATCGCGCATGGCAACGCCGGCGAGGCGTCTATTTTTCTGGCGCTGGCCGATAGAAAGCTGGCGCAAGACGGCATGCTGGCGATGGTTATGCCCTTGTCTTTACTGAATGGGTCGTCGTGGGAAAAGTGTCGCCTTCGACTGGCGGAGTCATACGAGAACTTAATCTTGATATCAATTGCAGGGGGCGACAGCAAGTCAATGTCGTTTTCGGCCGATACAGGAATGGCGGAGTGTCTGGTTGTGGGCAAGCGGAATGGTAAACGGCAGTCGCGAGCCACCTTTGTCGTACTAAATCGTCGACCGCGTTCAATAACATCCAGCGTCTACATTGCTCGACAAATTAGACAATTCCTCGCAGCCAACACCTTACGCAGGCTTGAAGACGGACCAGCAGGTGGTAATGATATAGTCATCGGACGTGAACGTGTTGGGCAGGCCCTAAGCGCGCCCTTACCCAAGTCAGGAAGCTGGAAGCTAGCGCGTGTTGCCGACTTGTCGCTCGCGCAATGCGCATATCAACTCGCCAGTGAAGAACGCCTGTGGCTGCCGGCGCAACTCCGCGGTGATACGGTTCAATTGCCCATTGCCCAGATACAGCATATTGGCAGCGTCGGTCCAATTGATCGTGATGTCAACGGGAAAAACCCGGATGGTTCCGCACGCGGTCCTTTTGACCTGCGAGAGTTGCAACCAAACGATGTTCCGTCTTACCCTGTCTTGTGGGCGCACAACTCTAAGCGAGAGACTACGCTTCAGTTTGAGGCTGATCGTGAAGGCCTGCCCATAACCGCGCCAACGGAAGATGAGCAAGACATTATCGACAGGAAGATTCGTGCGGTCTTTGCGTCTGCATCTCACTGCCATTCCAACCGAGACTTTCAATTCAATAGCCAACCAGTTTCCATGCAATTCACCAAACGCAAGACCATAGGCGGCACCGCCTGGCTGTCTGTGCAGTTGCCGGCAGCAGAACATGAAAAGGCATTGGTAGTTTGGGCAAATACTACAGTGGGACTTTTGATGTTTTGGTGGCACTCTTCGAGGCAACAGGCAGGTAGAGGCAGAGTTACCAAGGTTTCATTGCTTTCCCTCCCCGTCCTGGACGTCACCGCCCTCTCCCCAACCCAACTCGCCGCCGCCGCCCGGATCTTCGACCAGACCTGCCAGCTCCCGCTCAAGCCGCTGCACGAGCTCGACATCGACGACAACCGCAAGCTCATCGACCGCCGCTTCTATGGCGAAGTGCTGGGCCTGCCCGCCGCCATCCTCGCCGACCGCGGTCCGCTCGACATCCTGCGAACTAAACTCAGCCGCGAGCCCTCCATCCGCGGCAGCAAGTAGCAAAGGAATCGAGCATGCCCAACACAATCGCCATCAGCGAAGTCGCGGCCGGCTTCCGCTTCCTGCTGACCGAGACCTTCGAGAACGTCCAAGGCGCCTACCTCGATAAAGGCACATCGCTCTTCGAGACGCTGGCCGACATCTCGGCCGCCCAAGCCTCGCAGCCCATGGGCAACTGCGCCACCATCGCCGCTCATGTCGCCCATACCACCTATTACCTGCGCGTGCTGGAAGACCGCATGTTCAGCCGCGACCTCAGCTACGTCAACTGGGATCAGATTTGGGAAGAGGTCGGCGCTGTCGACGACGCCGAGTGGGCGCGGATGATCGCCGACCTGCGCAGCGACTACGAGCGCGTCCGAGGGCATCTCGACGCTGCCGACCAGTGGGAGGGCATAAACGAGCTCTCGTCCATGCTCGGCATCATCACTCACAGCGCTTATCACCTGGGCGAAATCCGGCAGATGACCTGCCATTTGGAGGGTTGAATCATGCGCCAAGTCACCATCTTCCGCGAGCCGGGTCGTTTCGGCGGCTGGCCCGCCAATTATGGCATCTGGCATTGGGGCGATGAGATCGTCGTCGGCTTCACCGTCGGCGCGCATCAGACGGTCGAACGCGGGCACGCCATCGACAAGAGCCAGCCGGTCGTCAATATGCAGGCGCGCAGCCTCGACCGCGGCGAAAGCTGGCAGCTCGAAGCCTTCAATGGCAGCCGTCCGGGTGGACGCGGCCTCTCGGCGGACGAGCACATGAACGCGGGCTTGCGCCTGGCGGAGGTCATGGAGGCGACCACTGCCGCCATCCCAAGCGAGCCGCTGAACTTCGCGCAGCCGGATTCCGCGCTGATGCTGGGGCGCACGGGCCTCAGGCGCGGCGTATTCTCCTTCTTCTACGTCTCCGGCGATCGCTGCCGCAGCTGGGACGGTCCTTACAGACTACCGATGTTCGGCACGCCGGGGATCGCCGCCCGCACGGACTACATCATTCAGGGCGAGCGTTCGGCGCTGCTCTTCTTGAGCGCCAACAAGGGCGATGGCGAAGAAGGCAAGACAATTTGCGTCCGCACGGATGACGGCGGGATGCGCTTCGAGCGGCTGGCGGACGTCTTGGAAGAGCCAAGCGGCGCAGGCGACTTCGCCACCATGCCCTCGACAATTCAGCTGCCTGGCGGTCGTCTCGTATGCGCGCTGCGCCGCCGCAAGGGCGCTCGCGGTTACAGCTGGATCGATCTCTACGCCTCGGATGACAGCGCTCGCTCCTGGCGCTGGCTGAATCGCCCGGTCGAATTCCAACAGCCAGGCCACGCCGGCAACCCGCCCTGCCTGAAACGGCTCTCCGACGGGCGGCTGCTGCTCTTCTATGGCAAGCGCGACAATTACACGATTTGCGCGCGCCTCAGCGAAGACGAAGGGATGAGCTGGAGCCGGGAGATCGTGCTGCGCGCTGGCGGAGGCTGCTGGGATATGGGTTACGTTCGCGCCGTCGTGCTTGATGACGATTCGGTGGTCGCCGCCTACTACTTCAACGATCGTCCCGATGGCGATGGCGAGCGCTTCATCGAGGCGACGCTCTGGCAGCCATGAGCCTGCATCTCGAGACTAACGATATTTAGAGTCGACAGCATTCAGCAGGACTTCGTCGGCTTGTAATGAGAGACAACTCCCCTTCCCTCCTTGTGGGGGCAAGAGGCCGGGGGATGGGGAGCTTATCGCGTCATCAATGTAATTCACCATTGCCCAAGTCGCTCGAAAGTTGCGCGCATCAGGAATGTCCAGTATTCTCAACGAAATAAGTCGCGCGTCAGCCGAGAGTTGGCGGACCGCTGGAAAATAGGAGGCACGATACGATGAGACCAATGGTCAAGAAGACTTAGGGGGCAAAGCCGTCGATTACCCCTACGCGCAGGCGCATACGCGGGGGGGGCGAGCCTTAGTCGCCCTGCTGCTTCTTCTTGTGCTGGCATTCGCCGCCAGCGCCCAGGATGACAACCCCACAGTAGCGATTCTGCGCTACGGACCCGTGAGTTCTTACGAAGTCTCCGAAGGCGCGATTATAGATATGCTGGAATCGCACGCCTTCATCAATGCGGACGAACGCGCCGTACTGGACGCGCGCCGGCAATTGGAAGGCGAAAAACTCAATATCTTCTGGGGCGACGGAGCGTTCGACTTTGCAACTGTCAACCTCATGGTCGAAGAGGCGCTAGACCAGGAACCGGATGTGCTGCTTACGATTGGGCTGCCCGTCATGCAAATCGCCATTGGCTTGACCGCCGAGTACGACGAACCGCCCGTGGTCCTGTTCACCTCGGTTTTTCATCCGGCCACCGCCTCGCATGAAGTATTCCATCCTGAGGTTGATGTGAACGCCGAATACAATCCATTCGCCGGCGGAACCGCGCCAGCCTCTTGCCTAAAAGCCGACCATGTCTCTGGCGTAGAGACCGAGACGACTTATGGCCGCATCGTCCCCCTCTTGCGGCTGCAAAAACCTGATATTCAGTCGATTGGCGTCATTCACAGTTCGTCCGAAACGAGCGGTTTGCATGGCGCCGAAGACATCATGGAGCACAGCGAGGAACTGGGAATTACGGTCGAAATCGCCGCTGTCGCTTCCATATCCGAATTGTCGGCCGCGGCGGAAAGCCTGATCAGCCGGGGCGTCGAAGCCTTCTTCATTCCAGCTGATCTGATAACGATTCGCGGCATGCCAATCCTGACTACGATCGCAATCGAGAACGGCTTGCCGGTCTTCCATGCCACCATGGGCGCGATCTTTGACGGCGCGACTGTCGGCGCCGGTTCGTCGCAATACTATGCCCAGGGAGTGGATGTCACGCGTATTCTGATCGGCTATCTGAATGGCGACATTGACATCGCGACTACCGGGATCTATGTACAAGACGCGGTTGGCGTGGGCCTCAATCTGGACTCTGCCAGCGACCAGAATGTCGTGATTTCTCAGGCGCTCTACGACTTGACAGACATCATGATCGAAGACGGCGAACTTCGCGTATCCGAAGACGCCCTTGCTGATCCCGCGGCCGCGGAAGAACTGCGGCGGCTGGCGCAGACCGTCTCCGAAACGTCCGACATAATCATCGCGCCAGAATTGCAGGAATACGTAGATCGCTTGACGGCTGCTGATCTCCGCCAAGGCAATCGTGCCTTCCTGGAGCGCCTGTACTGTTCGCCGGAGCGCATCGCCGAAGAAGAAGCGCAAGTCGCGCAAGCCTTGGAAGAGGGCGAGGATCATCACGACGACTGAGCTTGACGCGCCGAAACCCTGGGAACATCCCGGAAAACCCGTTAGACTGGGGCGTCTCGACGCGGCGCCCCGGCTTCTCGACGCGCGCGCCATGCAAATCATTCTCGGCGTCAAAGCCCGCGGCTGGTCGAAGGATCTGGCGGGTCAGTAGCGCGCGCGGATAAGGGCAGGCTGCGCGGCATCCGTCCAGCCCACCCGCGCCAGCCATGACCCCACGCAACCGAACCCTCTGCCTCGACGACAATTGCTGTACTATGTGTTGCGCGACAATCTCGGGCTAGGTTATCATCAGGTCGTCTTCGCGGACGCCCAATATCCGCCGCAGGAGTGATCGCCTGTGATGCAAAGGGCAGTGGCGCGCAAGCCCTTGCTGCCGCCTTCCGCGGGGATTTTTCGACAGCAGGAGCAAAACAATGGAAAGATCAAACGGCGTTCGAAAGATTCTGTGGCTGCCGGCCCTTCTGCTCGCATGGAACATCCTTGACGCCGCGGTCCATATCGCCGTCGACATGGTAGAGCCGCTCCGGGTTGCAGCCAACATCATCGGGATACTCGCGGCCGCCATCGCCTTGGTCGGTTTCGCCAATGCCGTTTCGCCCCGCATTCTGGGACTTGCCGCCATCGCGATAGTCGCGCTCAATACCGCGCATTCGGCTGAACACGGCTTTGGGCCGCCCATGCTCGTCTTCGTTGGGGCAAGCGTCTTCTTGCTGCTCCGCTGGGCGCAAGTCAAATCTGCGCAGGCGAAGACGGAGAGCGATGAACCGGCTTATCCTTTCGCGCTTCGCTGGTGGCTTTCGCTCGCCATCGCCTTGGGCGCCGCCGCGCTCGTCGCCATTATCGGACTGCCAGCCAATTAGCGGGCTGGCAAACAATCCGGACAGCAAGACGCAAATGTTCGTTGGCGCGGTCGTGGCCGCCTACTATTTCAACGATCGTCCCGATGGCGATGGCGAGCGCTTCATCGAGGCGACGCTCTGGCAGCCATGACGCCAAGAAACCGCACTATCTGTCTCGGCGACAATCTGCCTTTCCTGCGCGCCCTGCCAGCCAACTCCATCCACCTCGTCGCCACGGACCCGCCCTTCAACAAGAGCCGCAGCTTCTATCGGGGCGAAAATGGCGCCGGTTTCCGCGATCGCTGGGCTTGGGACCGCGACGTCCAGCCCCATTGGTTCGACCACATCCGCGCGCGCCATCCAGCCCTCGCCGCCTTGATCGAAGCCGCCCGTCTGATCCACGGCGACGGCATGCGCGCCTATCTATGCTGGCTGGCCATCCGCCTGCTTGCGATGCATCGCGTCTTGCGAAGCGATGGCAGCCTTTACCTGCAGATCGACAGCGCGGCGCAGGCCCCGGTCAAGCTCGCGCTGGACGCCATCTTCGGCGGCGACAACTGCCGCAACGAAATCGTCTGGCATTACAAAACCGGTGGCGCGGGCAAACGCTGGTTCAGCCGGAAGCACGATACCCTCCTCTTCTACAGCAAAACCGCCAATTACATCTTTCATCCACAGCGCGAAAAGTCGTACCTCAAGCACAGATACGGCTTTGCGAATATCGAGATCAAACAGGACGCCGGCGGATATTTCCGTGAAGCAGTCATGCGCGATGTGTGGGATATCCCGGCGCTGCGCGGCAACCAGCCCGAAGCCACCGGCTACCCCACCCAGAAGCCGGTCGCCCTCTACGAGCGCATCATCCGCGCCTCGAGCGACAAGGGCGATATCGTGCTCGACCCCTTCTGCGGCAGCGGCACGACAGCGGTGGCGGCCGAGCGCCTCGGGCGTCAGTGGCTGGCGATGGATATCTGGGACGGGGCTTATGACATGCTGGTCCAGCGGCTGGGCGCTGATGTGCGGATTCAGCGTCAAGCTTCGGCGTCGGGCGGCCAGAGGCAAGGCGCGCCATCGGCTACTCCCAAGCCATCGAATAGAGCGCAAAATCCCCCGTTGTGATGCCGCGCGGCAAAGCCACAACCGCCAGCGTCATCTCGGCGATCGTCGCCGGCGGCACCAGAACCGCCTTGTCGATGCCGGGCGACGCGGCTTCGCGCATCGGCGTCTCGGCGGGACCAGGCGAGATCATGACGGCGCGGATCCGCTCGGACTTCAGTTCAGCCGCCAGCGCCCCCGTGAAGCCCTTCAGCCCGACTTTGGCGGCTCGGTACGCGCTGACCGACGGCACGGCAATCTCCGTCACCAGGGAGCCAATATTGATGATGCTGGCGTTGTCGCTGCGGCGCAGGCTGGGCAGCAGCGCGCGAGTCAAGAGGTAGGGCGCGCGCAAGTTCACGCCCAAGATGCGATCGAGCTCGTCGTTGCTCGTGCGCTCCATTGGCGCGATAAGCCAATCGCCGGCGCAGTTGACCAGCACATCGACCGTCTCGTCCGCCAGCGCCGCGCCAAAGCCGGCAACGGCGCCGTCATCGGTCAGGTCGAAGGCATGGACGCTGGCGCCGCCGCCTTCCGCCGCGATCTCGTCCGCCACCCCGCGCAGCTTGCTCGCCGTCCTGCCAAGCAGCAGACAATGAAAACCGGCCCGAGCCAGCCGCAGCGCGATCGCCCGGCCCGTCCCTTGTCCCGCGCCCGTGATGACTGCCGTTTTCGTCTTCATTGCTTTGCAGATTCTCCAATACAAGGGTTAGAAACGAGTTGTGCCAAATCGCGATCGGCAGGCGCTGGCGGGCTGGTCACGGCAAACCCGTAACGCCGTTCTTGTTGGGCGGATTTGTCCAGATGACGATCATGGGTTGCCTGCGATCGCTCATTCGCCGCTGTCTATCAGCTGACGCAGCCGCGCGATATGGGCGGGGCCCGTCTCGCAGCAGCCGCCGACGATCGCCGCCCCGCCCTCGATCCAGCGCGCCACGTCCGCAGCGTAGGCTTCGGGCGAGAGATCCGCGCGCGTCTCCAGCTGCATGACGCCCCCGCGTTCGTCCCAGGCGGCTGGAATCTCGACGAAAGCGTTGGCGTAGGCGCCGAAAGGCATGCCGCTCGCCTGAAGAATTGGCAAAGCCGCGCTGACGCTCTCCGGCGGGCAGCAATTGACGAGCAGCGCATCGGGCGCAAATTCGCGCGCCAGAGCGATCACATCGGCCAGGGACTCGCCGCCGCGCAAATCCACGCCGCCGTGATCCTCCAGCGTCAGCGCCAGCCAGGTGGTCTTGCCCCGCCCCCGCGCCGCCTCCAGGAAAGCCCGCGCTTCAAACGACGTGGACAAGGTCTCGCCCAAGTAGATATCCACATAGGGAGCGATCAAGTCCATGATTTCGCCGAATTGCGCGCGCGTCTCTTCATACGAGAGTTCAAATTCATTGACATAACTGGCTTCCAGCGGCGGCAGGCTGGCAGCGATGAGAGCGCCTCGATTGCTGCTTTCGGAGCGCCCCGCGCAAGCAAGCACGCCGGCGTAGCGCACAAGCCGCTCGAAGCGCTCTTCCAAGCCCACCGCTGCCAAGCGCATCCGCGTCGCGCCATAGGTATTGGTGGTAATGACATCGGCGCCGGCCTCGATGTAATCGCGGTGAAGCACACGCACCATGTCCGGGTCTTCATGCAAAGCCGCCACCGCCCACTCGCCATAGCCGCCCTTGCCGCCCCGGTTATAGATCTCTTGCCCCATCCCGCCATCCAGCAGGGTCGGCTTGCCATCCGCCCGCATCATTGTTCTCCAAGTCCCTTCTCGCCCCGCGATTCTAGCACCTTTGCGCGCGCGCCACAAAACCGCGCCTTCACGCGAGAGGCGAATCTCAAGGGCTCATGTCGCGCAGCGAGTTCCAAACAGGGCTATGGACCGCCGAGGGCACAGAAGAAACCGAGACTTGACAGCGATAGAACATCTGTGCTATTCTTTTGGCAGCTATTTCTCGGTCGCCATCTGGAGAAAGGGCAAGCGCATGGATCCAAGTTCTCTCGAGAAAAGCAAGGCGCGGCGTTCGTCCCTGAGGGTCGCCCTGGCTCTGAGCGTCGGCGGCGCCATTGTGGGAATCGGCCTGGCGCTCGGCTTCAGTCTGCTTCTGCATGATGCTTGCCAGGGCGAGCCCAGCTGCCATAAACCGATGCTGGCGCTCTTCGGCGGGGTCGGCTTCGTCCAAGCTGTTGGCCTGCTCGCTACTTTCGCGCTGGTCGATTATCTGAATCGCAAGAGCGAGCGGCGCCTGCTTGACGCGATCCGTCTATAACGCGCCCCCTCATTTCCGCAAACTCGCGTATGAACAGATTAACTACATATATTTGGCGAAGCAGGAGAAATTTGCCATAATACTGTCTAATTTAGTTTTGCATTGCCTATACAAGCAGCATTGGATCTGACCGTGATAGAAGGCTGAGGTTGCTTATGCAGCAGATACCATTGACGATATCTCAGGTAGACTGTGCGTTGAGCGAAAAGGCTACTGCCTCGGACTTCACAGCGCAACAGACGGTGCGCAGCAAAGGTAGACTGATAGTCGGCAACTGCGTGGAAGTCATGCGCGGCTGGCCAGATGATATCATCCACTTGACCGTCACCTCCCCGCCTTATGACAAGCTGCGCGATTACAAAGGCTACGACTTTCCGTTTGAGGACATCGCCGACGAGCTCTTCCGCGTTACCGCCCCCGGTGGCGTTGTCGTCTGGGTGGTCGGCGACCGCATCAACGGCGGACGCAGCCTGACCTCCTTCCGCCAAGCCATCTATTTCCAGGAGATCGGCTTCTCGGCGCACGACATCATGATTTACCAGAAAAAGAACACGCCCTTCATGCGCAGCAATGCCTACACAAACGCCTACGAAATGATGTTTGTCATGTCAAAGGGCAAACCCGCGACCTTCAATCCGCTGAAAGTCCCGACCCAGCGCCACGGCATGGAGATGCTCACCCACAACAAGCTGCCGGATGGCGTCAACAAGAAGAAGCTGGGCGAACTCAAGAAAGAGAAGACGCGCACGAATATCTGGTCTTACGCGGTTGGCTTGGGCGGGACGACGAGGGACAAAATCGCCTTCCAGCATCCGGCCGTCTTCCCGGAAAAGCTCGCGCTCGACCACATTCTGTCATGGAGCAATCCGGGCGATCTCGTGCTCGACCCCATGTGCGGCTCTGGCACGACTGGCAAGATGGCGCTTTTGCATGAGCGCGAATTCATCGGTATTGATATCTCTGCGGAATACATCGAGATCGCCCGCCAGCGGCTCAGAGACTGCGGTCTGGCTGTGAACGCGCAGAAGATTGCTGGATTGGCAAGCAGGCGAGTCGCCGCCTCGCCCCTACATCACTAATCCGCGGCGCAAATCGCTGCAGTGTATCGAAGTCGGTAGAATTTCCATTGTCCAAATCCAGTCTTTTCGCAATGACTCCATAGCCGCAAAGAACGCCGTTTTTCGCGCAAGATTCTCGGTGTCCTCAGTATTTCTCGGCGCCCTCGGTGGTAAAGCGCTATGGTTCCCAAGAAACAGGACAGTCTTCCTGATGGGGCTTGCCCTTTGCCATCCTCCGCCAAGGCGCTACAATATCCGCTAACGCCATATCACAAGCAGAATGAGCCGAGCCATGGAAAACGTGACGCTTCCCACCCTTTATCCCGTCAAGCAGGCGCTGCCCAAGGGCGAGCCCGTCGATATCGACGCGACCTTGGCCGCCGATTGGGAACGGCTGCAACTAGCGGAGGCCGTAAATGGCAAACGCATCGCCCTCGGCTTTGGCAGCCGCGGCGTCGCCAGCATCGACACGATCGCCGCGAAACTGGTGGCTCTGGTCAAGGAATCCGGCGGCGAGCCCTTCATCGTGCCGGCCATGGGCAGCCACGGCGGCGCGACGCCAGCCGGGCAAATCGAAGTCCTTTCGGGCTTGGGCATCACCGAAGAATCGATGGGCTGCCCCATCCAAGCCACCATGGAAGTCGTCGACACCGGCCAGACCAGCTGCGGCCTGCCCGCCTATATCGATAAGAACGTCTACGAAGCCGATGGCTTGATCATCACCAATCGGGCGAAAGTCCACACCGATTTCCACGGCCCCCACGAGAGCGGGCTGCTGAAAATGCTGGCGATTGGCTTGGGCAAGGAGACCGGCGCCCGCACCATTCATCAGCAAAGCACCGTGGGCTTGCGCGATTACATGCCGATCGTCGCCCGGCACTTGATCGCGAAGGTCAATTTCGTGGCCGGCTTCGGCGTCGTCGAGGACGGCTATCACGCCGTCGCCCATCTTGAAGGCTTCACCGCCGATACGGTCGTCGAAGGCGACCAGCGCCTCCTGCAGCAATCGCGCGAGCTGATGCCGAGCCTGCCGGTGGAGGACATCGACTTGCTCATCATCGACGAGATGGGCAAGAACATCAGCGGCGCCGGCATGGATACGAATATCATCGGCCGCTGGATGGTCGAAGGCGAGTTGGAACCGGTCTCGCCCCGCGTCCGGCGCATCGTCGTTCTCGATCTGACGCCCGAATCGCACGGCAACGCCACGACTTACGGCTTTGCCGACTTCATGTCGAAGACCCTTTTCGACAAGATCGACTTCCAGAAGACGATGAAAAACATGTTCACCAGCGGCTCCTTGAAGCGCTGCCGCATGCCCCTCTTCTTCGAAACGGATGAGGAAACGATCAAAGCCGGGCTCTACGACGCCTTCCGCAGCGACCCGTCCAAATGCGCCGACGCCCGTGTCATGCGCATCAAGAACACGCTCGAAATCGAGAGCCTCTGGGTGAGCGCCAATATCCTGGCGGAGTTGACTGGCCAGGAGACGATTACCCTGAGCGAAAGCGCCGCTCGCGCCGCCGGGGGCTAGCTCTAGCCCTGGCATTAGCCAGCACCAGGCCAAATCCGCTGGGCGGCATATCAGGTCGCCCGCTCGTGCAAACGCAAATCCGGTGGCGGCCACTCGCCCAGCCTTCACGGAACGCTGACTCCTGTTTACGTTGCGAGTGCAACACCCCATCCCCCGGCCCCTTGCCCCAGCAAGCTAGGGAAGGGGAGTTGACGTTGCGAGCCGCAAGGATTTTTTCCGTGGGCGGTCGCAGGGCGGCGCGTGTGTCTACGAAAATCCCATCGCCCGCAGATTGCGATAGCTGATCGCCAGGCTCTCGAAGGGGTCGCGCTGGCAAATATCCTGCTCGACCGCGTACCACTCGACGCCGGCGCGCTGGCAAGCCGCCAGGATAGCCGGGAAGTTCATATTTCCCGCGCCCACCTCGGCCATGGCTTGTCGCCCCCGGCCATCCGCGCTGGGCAGCATGACCATATCCTTCAAATGCACGACCGGCATCCGCTCTCGCATCCGCTCGATCCACGCCACCGGGTCGGCGCCGCCATGCTGAATCCAGTAGGTATCGAGCTCGGCTTGCACAAAGCGCGGATCCGTCTCGTCAAAGATCAGCGCCAAGCCGCTGCGCGCGCCAAAGCGCAGGAATTCAAAACTATGATTGTGATAGCTGAAGGTGAGCCCGGCCGCGGCGAGTCGCTCGCCGATGCCATTGGCGATCGCGGCGAAGCGTCGAAAGCCGTCTTCGCTCTGGCGGTATTGCAGCGGCATGCCGCCGATCGCTACGTGGCGCGCGCCCCAAAGCCTGTGCTGCGCGATTACGGCTTCGGGAGTCTCCAGCAGATCGTCGACCGAAACATGCGTATTGCAGATCGTCAGGTCGTTGTCATCGCAGATCCGTCTGACATCGGCGTCGGCAATGTCCCCGATCTGTGATACCTGCACCGCCCGGTAGCCGATGTCGCGGACCTTCGTCATGCTCGCGGCGAAGTCGGCGCGGGTCTTGGTGAAGTCGCGGATGGTGAATAGCTGCGCGGCAATTTGTGTCATCAGTCTCTCCTGGCCTCGCCTAGGCCGGTGGCTCAGCGATATAGGCTTCCAATAGCGCGGCGAATTCGTCGCCATCGAGTGGCAGCTCCACCATTTGACGTTTATGCGCCGACAAAATGATCGCGTTGTTCATCGCGACCGAATTCAACCCCTCGCTCGCCGGCGCGATCAGCTCCGCCCCCCTCAGAATCGAGTCGGCGAAATTCTCGATGATCAGCTCATGCCCATGCGTCGTCTTGGGCTCGAAGGCGATTGCCTCGCGCGTGAAAGGCGCCGCCTGAAAGCCATCTTCTGATTCGCGAATCTGCTTGATCGACGACCACTCGTTGCGGCAGAAGACAAGCTCGCCATCCTCGTAGACCAGATTGCCATTTTCGCCGGCGATCTCCAGCCGGTTGGCGCCGGGCGACTCGCCGGTTGTGGTGATGAAGTGGCCGATCATGCCGTTATCGTGCTCAAAATAGGCGGTCGCCTCGTCTTCCACTTCAATCTGATGATGCTTGCCAAAGCTGACAAAACCCTGCGCCCGCGCCGGCATGCCGACAATCCACTGATACAGATCCAGATTGTGCGGCGCCTGGTTCATCAGCACGCCGCCGCCTTCGCCGCGCCAGGTCGCCCGCCAGCCGCCACTGTCATAATAGCTCTGGGCGCGGAACCAATCGGTGATCAGCCAGGTGCAGCGGATCAGCCGCCCGAGCTGGCCGCCAGCGACTATCGCCTTGATCTTGCGCCAGTGGCTCCAGGCGCGTTGGTTGAACATGGCCGCGAAGACCAGGTTCGGATACGCCGACCGCGCCCGCAGAAAGCCGTCGATCATGCGCCGCGCCTCGTTGACGTGCACCGCGATCGGCTTCTCCACCAGGACGTGGATGCCGCGCTCGAAGGCGAGCAAACTCATATCCGGGTGCTCATAATGCGGGGTCGCGATGATCACGCCGTCAAGTTCAACCGCGTCCAGCATCGTCTGATAATCGGTGAAGCGCGCCGTCTCCGCGAGCCGGTCGGCGGTCTCGTGACCTGCGGCTGCATTCGGCGGCGTCTCGTCCGGCGCGGCTTCGGCGGCATCCACCCCGGCCGTTTCCGCGGCAACCGTAGCCGCTTCAGCGCTGTCATCCGGATCCGCGGGGGCAAAAAGGGCTTCCAGGCGCTCCGCCCGGCGATCGCAGACAGCCGCGAGCTCCGTATTCGGCAGGTCAATGACATGTTTCACATGCGTCTTGCCCATGTTGCCGATGCCGACGATGCCGATTCTCACTTTGACGTTTGCCATGCCTCCAACCTTCCGTCTCTAGCGCCCTGGCGCCTGCAAAAGCCTCGGGCCGCTTCATGCTGTCACTCCGCCCAGGCGCCAAGCATCGCCAGGAACTCGGCGCGCGCCGGCGGCTTCTTGATGTATCCGTCCGCGCCCAGCGACAGCGCCAGGTCCTGCATCTCCAGCACCGAACAGATCAGGACCGGGATATCAGCCGTCGCCGGGTGGCTCTTATAACCCTGCAGGATCTGCCAGCCGTCTTTACCCGGCAGCATCACATCCAGGATGACGCAGAGCAGGGGCGTCTCGCGCGCGATCGCCATGGCGTCGCCTTCGCCCGCCGCCGAAAGCAGCCGGTAAGGCAGATTGGCCAAATAACGCGTGAACAGGCTTATCGTATCCGGATTGTCATCGACGACCAAGATATTGTGAACCTTCCTTTTGAACGCCACAATGATTTGCGCCCTTTCTTCCGCCCAGCGCAATTCCGCCTTCATGTGCCGCCGCAATTCACCCGCCGTTTCGTCGGCGAGCAGCCGCGCGCCGAAGCTCGACCCATCCACCCGCAGCGCATCGCTCGAAATAGCCAAGACTGGCGCGCCCGCGACGACACGCAGTTCAATCTCTATCGCGCCGCCCGGGCTGGTCGCGCCAATCAATTCGTGAAGCAGATAAACGACGAACTGCCGGAACACCGGCTGCGAGACATCCAGCGTAATCGCCTCGCGCGCCGCCGCCACGCGCATCTTGACGCCGCTCTGCGCCGCGATCACCTTGGTGGCCACCAGCGCCGCCTGGATCTCTTGACGAGGATGCAAGAGGCGGTGGCCCCCATCGACATTCAGATAATCCAGCTCGTCCGCCAGCGAATGACGGGCGGTCTGCGCTTCCGCCGCGCCATTGGCGAAATAGCGATCCCAGATGATTTGGCTGATGGTCTGGATCGCCCGCTGATGCTCGCGGTAATACTGCCGTTCGCTAAGCGCCAGCTGCGCGAGCGCCTCGTTCGTGCTTAGCTCGTCGACATAGCGCCGCTGCAGGATATGGTAGAGGCGGTTGCCGCGCGCCTTTGGGTCTCGCTGGTCGTCCCGGCGCATGTCTTCTATCGCCTCGAGAAGGGATTGGCGGATAGCTTGCACGCGCTCGTCGCCGCCAGCGTCGCCCGCCAGCGCATCGGCGATCGGGTTGGCCGCCAGCTTCAGATAATCGTAGAGGCTGCTCAAGAGCTCGCGAATATGCGTTTCAAAGTCGCCGCCGTAGCTCGCCATGCCCATGCCAATACATGTGGCAGAAACATGGCAGTTCGATGCCAGTCTCGCCACGCTAAGCTTTAAGCAGGTGGAAAAGACTATAGCAGACGACCATGACCCGTTTCAAGCAGCGCCCGTTTCGCGGCAGTGTCAAATATAGTGGACACGGCCGCCAATGACCCCCACCCCAAACCCCTCCCCGACCGCCAGTGTCTACGCGGCGCATAAAGAGGGAGGGGCTTAAGACGCGCGAATCAGTTACATGTCTCCCCTTCCCTCGTTCTGGGGATGGCCGCCATAGAGATGGCGGGAGGGGCCGGGGGATGGGGGCTGTGTCCTCGAGGCCGCGCGATTGGACTCTGCCAGTTTCGCAGGCTTTCGCGCCTGCGGACCGGGGCGCGTTCCGCCCATCGTTCGGATTAGACTGGAAATGGAGGCGCCGATAAGCAAATGACCGTTTCACATGTCCGCAGGCTCTCCACTATCGAAACGAGGTGAAGAAATGTACCGTTGCAAGACTCTCTTCCTATTGCTCTCGATCCTGATCCTGCTCATCGGCGGGGCGGCTTTCGCGCAAGACGATGGCCTGAAGCTGACTGGCTGGCCCTACGAAGTGGATGTCGTCACCGAGAACCTGGGCCGCTTCACCGAACAGACCGGGCATGACGCCGTCTTCCTGCCCTTCCCCAGCAATGAATACCGCGACAAGATGGTCGCCAGCTTCGTGGCCGGCACCGAATTCGATGTCGCCTACGTCCGCGACAGCTACCTGGCGGAATGGGCATCGGCCGGCTGGATCCTGCCGATATCAGGTCTTGAAGGCGCCGACGAGCTGCTGGCTGATCTGCCGGCGGGCATCATCGAGCAGATGTCCTACGATGGCCAGGTCTATGGCTTGCCCTATTATTCCGGCGTGCAGACGATGGCTTACAATGCCGCGCACCTGGCAGCCGCCGGCATCAACGCGCCGCCCGCCACCTGGAGCGAAATGCTGGAACAAGCGCAGATGATCAAAGACGCCGGCGTCGTCGACTATCCCATTTTGATGCAGCTGCGCAGTGGCGAGAATTACCTGCTGCGCGAATGGGAGACCCTGACAGCCGCGCGCGGGGGAAGGCTCTTTGACGACGACTTCAACCCCCTCTTCCACCTGGAAGGCAGCGCCGCCTGGGAATCGCTGGACTGGCTGACCGAAGGGCTGGACGCCGGCTTGATCGACCCCGCCTCGCTGACCGATGACGATGGCACCCTGCTGATGGCGGCGGGCACGACCAGCTACATGACCACCACCGACTACACGCTGAAAGCCATGAACGACCCCGAACAGTCCAACGCGGCCGGCGACATCAAGAACGCGCTGATCCCCGGCACGGACGAGGTCGTCAGCGGCACCTGGGGTTACGTCCGCCTCTACGCCATCACCAACAACGCCGCGGACATGGACGCCGCCTGGCAGCTCGTCCAGTTCCTCGGCGGCAAAGACGCGACCGGCGTCTACTACGTGCCAAAACGCTGGGCGCTGGAATTCGGCTTGGGCTTCTCGCCGGCGCCGCTCTATGAAGATGAAGAGGTGCGCAACTCGATCTCGGGCTGGATTGATCCCGACTTGCTCAGCGAGCAATCCGAGTACGCGATCTCGCGCCCCTACCGCTTCGTGCCTTTCTTCTTCGATTGGGAAATCGGCAGTTGGGGTCCGCTGCAAGCCGCCATCCTCGGCGATGCCGACAAGGGCGATGTCCTCGCCGAACTGGCTGAAGAATGGAACGAACTGAAGGAAGACTGGGGCTACTAAGCCACCCAATCACGAGATCTAGCGGGCGACCTAGTAGGTCGCCCCTACAATTCAAGATGCTGGCGTGAATCTGTAGACACACGCGCCACAAAGCGACCGCCCACGCAAAATACATTGCGGCTCGCAGCGTCAACACCCCTTCCCTCCTCGTGGGGGCAAGGGGCCGGGGGATGGGGGCAAAGGACGGCCATCATGCAAGCCAAAGCCGCCGACACGCGCAAGGAAATGTCCCAGGGGCTGCTGGCCGTCCTCTTCAGCGCGCCGGCCGTGCTCGTCATCGCCGCTACCATCCTGGCGCCCTTCTGCATCGCCGTCTTCCTCAGCCTGCACAACTGGAACCTTAAGCGACCGGGCCGCGAGCGCTTCGTCGGCTTGGAGAATTACATTGACTGGCTCACCGACAGCGACTTTTGGGAGCCATTGCGCACGACTTTCACCTTCGCGCTCCTGGCGGTCGTGCTCATCGTCTTCGTCGCCCTGCTCATCTCGCTGCTGCTCAACGAGAAATTCGCGGGGCGCGGCGTTTTGCGCGCGCTGCTGCTGGTGCCCTGGGCGATTCCGTCGGTGGTCAACGCCCTGCTGTGGAAGTGGCTGCTCAATCCGCAATACGGCTTGGTCAACGCCGTCGCCTACGAAATCGGCATCATCAGCGAATACCAGAACGTGCTCGGCAGCATGCCCAGCGTGATGATTTGGCTCGTCATCGCCTATTCCTGGATTCATATCCCGCTGGCGACCTTGCTGCTGCTCTCGGGCTTGCAGACCATCCCCGGCGACATTTACGAATCGGCGATCGTCGATGGCGCGAGCGTCTGGCAGCGCTTCCGCTTCATCACCCTGCCCATGCTGCGCCCCATGCTCAGCATCGTCATCATCTTCGAGATGATCTTCGCCCTCAAGGTCTTTGACATCATCTTTGTGCTCACCGCTGGCGGGCCCGCCGATTCCACCAATGTGCTGGGCTGGACGATCTATACCGAGACCTTCCGCAAGCTCGACTTTGGCGCGGGCAGCTCCATCGCCATGCTGCTGGGCGGGATCACGCTGGCGCTCGCCATCTTGTTCTACGTCATCCTGGACAAGGGGGTGGAGCAATAATGAAACGGCGCGCGCGCATCCGCCTGGTCGTCATCTACGTATCCGCCGCAATCGTGCTGGCGGGCACGGTTGGCCCCTTTCTCTGGCTGGTCAGCTCCAGTTTCCAGTACGAACGTCAGCTGCTGAACCGGCCGCCGCAATGGCTGCCCAACCCGATCGTGCTCGATAGTTATCGCGAGATCTTTGAGGGCGCCGTCTTGGGCGAAGCGTCGGGCGTGCCTTATCAATCGCGGATTTTCCTGCGTTCCTTCGCCAACAGTTTCTTCGTCGCCGGCAGCGTCGCCGCCATCGCCGTTCTCGCCGGCGCCTACGCCGCCTATCCCCTGGCGCGCCTCACCTTCCGCGGGCGCAGCGTCCTGCTTTTTGGCATCCTCGCCAGCCGCCTGATCCCCGCCCTCTCGCTGGCGATCCCCATTGTGCTGGTGGCCAAAAAGATCGGCATGAGCGACAAAATCGTCTCGCTGGTTTTCATCAATCTGTCCTTCATCCTGCCTTATGTCATCTGGCTGCTGCAATCTTATTTCAAAACCATCCCGCTCGAGCTGGAAGACGCCGGGCGCATCGATGGCTGCAGCCGCCTGCAAGTCGTTCACAAGATCATCCTGCCGCTCTCGCTGCCCGGCTTGACCTCTGCCGCCATCCTCGCCTTCCTGCTCACCTGGGGCGAGTTCCTCTTCGCGCTGCTGCTCTCGGAGACTCCCGCCTCCTACACCAGCACGGTGGTCGTCTCGCTCTTCGCCACCGATGTCGATGTCAGCTTCGTCAGCATCATCACCGCTGGCGTCGTCTCGGTGATTCCGCCGATCGCTTTCGCTCTCATCTTCCAGCGCTTCATCATCAGCGGCTTGCTCAGCGGCTCGCTCAAAGGCTAAGCGCTGGGCTGCCGCCCTCCAAGCGCGAGCGGCTCGACGTCCGTCGCTGGCAACGTGTTACAATTGCCCGAATTGAGCTCGATCGCAATGCTTCGTTTCGGCATGGGGAGCTTGGATTTGAAAGCTAGGCGATTCGCGACGGCAATTATCACGCTGCTTGTCTTCGCCGCCATCGCATCGGCGCAAGGCTATTCCATCCGCGCCAATCGCGGCCTCAATTTACGAGACGCGCCCAGCCTCGGCGCAGATATCGCCGCCACGGTCAGATCGGGCGCCATTCTCGAGGTCGCGGATCACGTTGGCAAATGGCTGAAGATCAACCGAGCGGGAAACCCGGTCTGGCTGGCGGACTGGGTGAATTACAGCCGCCTTGACGAGACGCCAGCGCAGGCGGCGGCATCGTCGCAAATTGACAATTGCTGCTTCGTGAATCGCAGCTGCCATAGCGATCAGGAATGGACAGACGGCTATTGGGCTTTTCAGAATGGACAATGCCCGGCGCCGGCCGGCTCGCAATCCAGCGCATCGGAGCCAGCCGCGAGCGCCGAGCCCAACGCGATCAACAATTGCTGTTTCACCGGCTGGCGCTGCGTCAGCGATCAGGAATGGACGAATGGCTATTACGCCTTTCAGAATGGGCAGTGCGACGGCTCTCCCAGCGTTCAGGCGGGCGCGGTCGATAGCTGCTGCGCGCTGGGCTGGAACTGCGCCTTCGAGTTCGACTTCATAATGGGCAAATGGTGGTTCGAGGGCAACGACGGGCAATGCAATCAGCCGATTCAAGAGATTGTTGATGGCGTGATACTCGAGGGCTCGCGCGCCTTCATCGCCCAGCACAAAAGCGCGATGCGTCTGCTCAAGACCCGGGCGCCGGAGTGGCACGTTTACACCACTAACATCATCAAGAAAATCCGCCAGTCGCAGGCGAAGCCCGGCTATGGCACGCTTCACAAGTCCTTCAATGTGCCGGTCTGGCATTCCGTCGCCTACGCCGCCGCCATCATCGTGCACGAGACTTGCCACGTCCAGCGGTCTTTCGCCGGCGTGCACACCCACGAATACGAAAATATCGCCGAAGAGCCCATTTGCGATCAAGTGGCGATCGAAGCGCTGCAAAAGTTCAGCCCCGGCACGGCCTATCCTCGTGGGCGCATCAATGCCTACTACGCCCAGGGACACACTTGGGATTTCGCGCCCAGCGTGCAACGAGAATGGGAACGCGCGCGGCGCCTCTATGCCCAGAGCCGCTGAACCGGGAGTGAAAATCGCGTCATGCCAGACCTTCTCACCATCGGCGAAGCGCTGGTCGAAATCATGCGAGCGGATATCGACCAGCCGCTCGACCAGCCCGGTCCCTTCGTCGGCCCCTACCCCAGCGGCGCGCCCTTCATCTTCGCCGCCCGCCTGGGCTTGACGACCGCCGCCATTGGCTCGGTTGGCGAAGACGCTTTTGGCCAATGCCTGCTTAATCAGCTGGAAGCGGAGGGCGTCGTCACGGACGGCTTGCGTCGGCTTCCCGACGAGACCACCGGCCTTGCCTTCGTCGCCTACAATGCCGATGGCTCGCGCGATTTTGTCTTCAGCCTGGGCGCCGGCGGCCATATCGCCAGCGACATGCTCCAGCCGCGCCTCTTCGACGGGCTGCGCTGCTTCCACCTCATGGGCTCCACCCTGTCGATGAGCGAATCCGTCTTGACAGTCTGCCGCGAGGCGCTTGACATGGCGCTGGACGCCGGCGCGCTTTTCAGCTTCGACCCCAACCTGCGCCCCGAGCTGCTGCCGCCGGCTGAAGCGCGAGTCGCCTTTGATCCCTTCATCGCCGCCGCCGATATTTTCCTGCCGACAGAAGCCGAACTGCTGCAGCTCACGCAAGCCAAGACGGTGGATGGCGCGATCGACGCGCTGCTGCGTACCCGCCCCGAGCGCATCGTGGTCGTGACCCGCGGCGCGGCCGGCTGCAGCGTTTACTCAGCCGCTGGACGAATTGATGTCGATGGTTATGCCGTTGAGGAGATTGACCCCACCGGCGCCGGCGACTGCTTTGACGCCGCCTTGCTCACGGGCGTGCTTGAGGGGAAATCGGCATCGGAAGCGGCCCGGCTTGCCAATGCCTGTGGCGCGCTCGCGGTGACGGCGAAGGGACCGATGGCCGGCGCCAAATCCCGCGCGGAGGTCGAGCGCTTCATGCGCGAAAATTCTCCCGCCGCGTAAATTGCCGACCCGCGCGCGACAGTATCCCCGCCCTCGCACGATACTTTGCGTCCCATAGCATACAACTCCCCTCTCTGATGCTTCGGGCGCCTGCCATAGAGACGGCAGGAGGGGCCGGGCGTGAGGTTTGCCGTCGTGGCGGGCGAGACACGTCTCGCCCCTGCAGTCAACTTATGACGTGACGCGGCCAAGGAGGATGGGTTGGGACTCGGGCTCAGCGATGATCCTGAAAAAGATTCCGCGTCTGGAGCGTACTCTCCAGCCGCCAATTCAGCAGCGCGTCCATCAGTTCCCGCTTGACATCCGCCAGCGCCGAGTCGCCCCAGCGGTTGTCGATCTCGCCGGGGTCGGCCTCCAGGTCGAATAGCTGTCCGTAATCCGCGCCGGCGAAATGCACGAGCTTGAATCGGCGACTGCGGATCATCGACTGGTAGGGACCGTCGTAATTGCCATCGGCCGGATGCTCGGCAAAGACGAGCTCGCGCCCGCGCCAAGGCCTCCCTCGCAGCGCCGGCAGCAGCGAAACAGCCTGCGAATCGGCCGCGGGTCGCACGCCCGCCAGCTCCATCAGCGTCCGCCCGACGTCCATCCATTGGCAGAGCTCGCCGATGCGCCGGCCAGCCGAGATTCGCCCCGGCGCCCAGAAAATCGCGGGCACGCGCGTGATGATGTCGTACATCGTCCACTTTTGGCTCAGCCCGTGATCGCCCAGACAATCGCCATGATCGCTGGTGAAGACGACGATGCTGTTCTCCAGGTAGCCTTGCGCCTCGAGCGCCTCGAGGATCAGCCCGACCTGCCGGTCAATCATGCTGACGTTGGCGGCGTAGTAGGCGCGTTGACGCTGCAGCTGAGTGCGCGACGGCTCGAGCAAATGCACGACCGAATCGTGATCAACCTCGGCGGTGTGCTGGCGATATTGCGCATAGGGCGGCGGCAAGCCAGCCAGTTCGGCCGGGCTCGCCTCCGGCAGCGGCAAATCGCGGTCGATATACGCGGCAGCGGCTTCCGGCGTCGGGTCATAAGGCGGGTGCGGGCCGGGGAAGCCGATCTGCAAGAATAGCGGTTCGGTCTTGGGATAAGTATTCAGCCACCACTGCGCCATTCCGCCGACAAAATTATCCGACTGCGTCTCGGGCGGCAGATCCCAGCTGAAGGCGCCCATCCGCTCGCGATAATCGTCGCGCTGCCGATAGAGCGCCCGCTGCTGTTTGACCAATCCGCGCGCATTTAAAGCCTTGTCCCACTCGTCAAAGAAATAGCGCCCCTCCAAGTAGCGGTCTTTGTTCTCCACCACGAAGCGATCGTGAAAGCCAAGCGGCGCCGTAAAGGGCTTGCTGTGCATCTTGCCGATATTGACGCAGTGATAGCCAGCCGCGTTTAGGTCCTCGACCCAGGAATGCCGCCAGCGGTCGCCATTGCGCATGATGCCGGTGACGTGCGGATAATAGCCGGTGAAAAAGCTCGCCCGCGCCGGCGCGCAGGAAGGCGCCGAAATATGGCAATTGTCGAAGCTGACGCCCTCGTTGACCAGGCGATCGAGGTTGGGCGTGTCCATATAGGGGAAGCCCAGCGCGTTTATCGTGTCGTAACGCTGCTGGTCGGTGATGATGAGGATGATATTTGGCTGGGTCATGCGCCTGCCTTGAGTCGCTCAACGATAACTGGGATTATCGACCACCGCCGGCCCGTCATCGCGCTCGACAACTAATTTGCGGAAGCCGTCGCGCTCAATCGTGCCATAATCGTGCCCGGCCCGCGCTTCCCAGACGGAGAAAAAGACGAAATCCCGCTCGCCGACATTCACCGTGCGATGCGCCCAATACGGCGGCACGTAGGCGGCGCTGCCAGCGACCATCTCCTGCACGCTCGTCTCGCCGGCCTCGGTCTGCATAATCAGAAAGCCGCGCCCGGACAAGCCAAAGTAGACCTCGCCCTGTTCGCGCCGCGCGTGATAATGCCCCTTGGTCATGTGATACTCATCGCCGACGCGCCCCGGCCGGATTCGCGTCGTACAATGTGGAATCTGCCCCTCTTCGACCGGCAGCTCCACGCCCTGCACCTCATAGATGAGCCGGTCGCCCTCTTCCGCCAGGACGCGCGCCGCTTCCTCGCGGTCGGCGTACATCGCCGCCATATCGCTTAGCCGGCGCTGGATCACGTAATCCGGCGACGAGAGCTGGCCAGTCGCAAAGTCAACTTCGGTGACGAAGGGCTTAATGAACTGCATCGTCAATCTCGCTTTTCATCTCTCGTCAATACCGCCGCCCAGGCAAAATACCCTGCATCCCACGTCGTTTGTAGGGGCGAGCCGGCGGCTCGTCCCTCCTACACCCCTCCCTGACTCGTCGGGGAGGGGCCGGGGGTGGGCTTGGCAGCCGCGGAGGGCGAGACAAGTCTCGCCCCTACATACCTCCCTGCGGGCAAGGAGGCCGGGGGTTCTGGCGCCCTAGTCCCAAACGCTGCGCATCTGCCAGGCCTCCAGCCGATTCAGCGCCGCCGCCTTCCCCTGCGCCCGCAGCGACACGCCAACGCTGTCCTCGCGCGAGGGATAGACGCGCAACGCCAGGCATTGCTTTCCGTTGACATAAACCTCAACCACGCTGCGATCGATGAAGACGCGCAGCCGCAGCGGCTCGTCATTTTCCAGGAAGACTGGCGCGGTTTCCGGCGCCCGCGAAAGCGCCTCGGGCAGCAGCGAGCTATACGACGTGTCGATCGAGACCAGGCTCTCGTAACGCTGGGGCAATTCCGCCATCGCCGCCGAACTGGCATTCATCGCCAAGGTCTTCGACAAGCGCTGGCGATAACGATTGCCGCGATGCTTAAAGAAAGCGATTCGCGTAACCTCTTCGCGATTCGGCGCGCGCAAGACGTTCAGCTCCACCAGCGGCGCCTCGGCCGGGTCAAGCTCCAGATCGAGCTCCATCGCGTCCCCGCTGATGCCATCCAGCACAATTTCTTCGTTCGCGGGCAGCGTCATCGCGTCCACCGTCCGCCGATCATAACGGAGCGATTCGATGTCGCCGGCTGGCGCTTGCAGCAGTCGTCCGTCGTCATCCAGCGTGAGCAGGCGCGGCAAGGTCATGATCTGATTCCAGCCGCGCGTCGGCATGCCTTGATTCATGTTGAAGATGACGACCACGCCGCCATTGCCATCGGGACAGGCGGAAGGCGCGTGCAGGCCCGATGGCGTCGAGGGACCGAAGTTGCACAAGCCGCCATCGGTGACGACGAATTTGTCGCGCGCCTTGTCATAATCGCCCAGCAGATACTGCCCGCCGGTCATGTGGCTGTACATGAGGAAGATGTGCTTGTCCTCGCCGATGGGCCAGAAATAAGGACAGGCGCCGTCATCGTTCACCACCGTATAATAGTCGTCTTCAATGAAGGGATGCAGATACTCCCAGTTTTCCAGATCGCTCGAGCGGAAGAGGAAATTGGCGCGGATCTGCTTCTTGGCTGGTCCATTGGGCAGCCAGCCGCCCGAGAGCGCGTAATAATGATCGCCCTTCCGCCAGATGCAGGGGTCGAAGACGGTATAGGGCAGGGGCTCGTCGGGCGATTTTGGCAGGGGGATGACCGCGCCATCGCCCACTTTTTCCCAATTGAGCAAGAGCGGATCGGAAGACAGCGCCACCATATTGCCCAGCTTCGTGCCATGATAAATCGCGATCACGCGCTCGTCCTCGACCAGCGCCGTGCCCGAATAGCAGCTTTCTTCCAGCTCGGGATGAATCGCGTAGGGCAGATCGCGCCAATGGATCAGATCATCGCTGACGGCATGCCCCCAATGCACGCGCCCGGCGTCTTCCGGCGGATAGCCCTGATAAAACAGGTGCCAGCGCCCCTGCCAGAAGCACAAGCCGTTCGGGTCGTTCAAGGTGCTTTCCGGGCTGACGAAATGATAAAGCGGTCGATGCCGGTCGCTCGCCAAGTCGCGGCGCGAGGCGGCGAAGCGCGCCATCATCGAGTTTTCCGCCAGCTGCGCCTCCTGCTCGGGCAAGCTGCCAGCGAAGTCATACTTCGGCGTCATTGAAGGATTTCCGACTGTGCTGCCTGCGCTCATAATTCGATTTTCTCCTCGTTCGTTACGGGCAATATCCAGGCACGGGGGGCTTGGCGGGCTGTCCCTGCCTTGTCATACGGTTCCGATCATTCTTCCTAAGCGTTTTCAGTAAAGCCAATTAGGTAATTCAAAAAACTCACCACCGAGGACACCGAGTTTGAGAGAGTACACCGAGAGAAAAGCAAAGGGTTTTCTCTATACCCTCTGTGGCTCTGTGGCAAATCCTTGTTTCACGACTTACCTAGACTTAATGCTGTGTTTCCTCATTTCGGCGGTCCGTGTCCACGCGACCCTCTGCGGTGAGATTTTCACGCTCGCCCCTAACGCGTCGTATAACCGCCATCGACGACGATGCCGGCGCCGGTGATGTAACTCGCCTCGTCGGAGGCCAGAAAGGCGGCCACGCTGGCGATCTCATCCGCGCTTCCCATGCGCCCCATCGGCACCTGGCTGAGGAACTCGGCATGAGCGTCGGCCGGCACGTCTTGCGTCGCGGGCGTCGATATCGCGCCCGGCAGAATCGCGACCACGCGCACCCGCGGCGCCAGCTCCAGCGACATGGCGCGCGTCAGCGACAGCACGCCGCCTTTCGCCGCCTGGTAGGCCGCGCTGCCCGCCAAGCCGACGATGCTATGCACCGATGCCGTGTTCAAAATGACGCCGGCCCCGCTCTCCAGCAAATGCGGGATCGCCAGCTTCGAGCCTTGCCAGACCGCCGTCAGCGTCACCGCCAGCGTGCCATGCCAATCCGCATCAGTGATGTCTTTTGCGCTGCCCGGCGCGTTCCAAAAGGCGTTGTTGTGGAGTATATCCAGGCGCCCGTAAGCATGCAGCGCTTTGTCGATCATGCCTCGCAGATCGCCCTCGTGGCGGACGTCAGTCTCGATGAAGGTCGCCGCCCCGCCCGCAGCCCGGATCTCATCCGCGCAGGCTTCGCCGCCGGCTCGATTGATATCGGCGATGACGACAGACGCGCCTTCCCGCGCGAAACGGAGAGCGGTCGCCCGGCCGATGCCCGAAGCCGCCCCCGTGATTATCGCCACCCGACCCCGCAGGCGCATATCCGCCTCGCCCCAATGCTTTCGCGGTCCGCTATGCGAGCGGCTTGAAGCGCCAGCCATCGCCGTCCGCGCGGACCCAGCCAAGGCCCGGAAAGGGAAAATGGAAAGCGTGAATCAGCGCCTTCATCTCGACAGCCCGCCGCAGCAGCATCCGCCGCGAGCGCATGCCCAATTCCGGAAGCTCGTCCCAATCAGGATGCCAGTCCGTCCGCTCGATATGAATCGGCAGGTCCATCGTGTCGGCGACGCAGAGCAGATGGCTTTCGCCCGAGGCGACCGCCAGCGAGATATGATCGCGCGTATGGCCCGGCGTGGCAATGCTGCGGATGCCGGGCGCGATCTCGTCGCCAGGCTCGATGAGCTGAATCTGGTCGCGCATGGCCCGCAAGCATTCCTGCGTGAAGCGCACATCCTCGACGAATCTCTCGCCCATCGCCGCTGCGTCCGTCTCCTCCGTCCAGTATTGCCATTCGTCCCGCGCCATCACTTGACGCGCCCGCGGAAAAACCATCGCGCCATCCCCGTCTATCCCGCCGCAGACATGATCGAGGTGGCCATGCGTCAGAACGATGATGTCAATATCGCTCGGCTGATAACCCGCCGCCGCCAAACCCGGAATCACTTTGCCCAGGTGTGAGTGAAAGACCGAACCGCCGCCACTGTCGATCAGGACGCGCTCGCGCCCCGTGTCAATCAAGAGCGGGCTGCATTGCAGTTCGAAACCGGCGGGACTCATGCCGTGCCGCCGCAGCGCCGCCGCGAGTTCATCAGACGACGCGCCGCTGAAGAAGGTCGGCAGGGTCTCGGCGTCGATCGGCTGCCTGCCATCGCTGATGGATACGCACTTAAAATCACCGACGAAGAAATCGAATATCGCGGCATCCATAGCGCTCTCCCGCCTCATCGCTGGCTCAAGACTGTGATATGCGCATCAGGCCTTCGCCCTGGACGCCGAGCAGCAGGGCGTCCTCAAGCGGCAGCATCGCGGTCGCCGCGCCGTCGACGCGCAATAGCTCGCTCCAGCCGCGCCCGCAATCGTCCGATCGCATAACGCCGTCATCGGTCATGGCGTAGAGGCGGAAGCTACCATGCGAGTCTTCTCGCAGGTGCAGCTGGTTGACCGCGCCGTCGATGGCATCAGCCGCGAGCCGCTCCCAGGCCTCGCCTCCGTCAGTCGAAACATGCAGTCCCTTGCTTTCCGTGCCCGCCAGCAAAGCGTGACCGCCAGCGCCCGACTCTCGAAAGCAGGCCAGGCACTGCGCCGGCGCGAGCTCCGCAGGGAAGCCGGTCGGTCGCCAGGCGCGCCCGCCATTCGCGCTGCGGTAAAGCCCGGTCTCCGTGCCGACGTAAGCCGTCTCGTCTTCGATCCAAGTTGGCGAAAGCGCGAGGCAAAGCGCGTTGAGGTCGAACAAGCCAAAATTCCAAGGCTGCCAGCGTAGGCCCCGATCCACCGATGAAAAGACGCCGTCTTCCAGCGTCGCCGCCAGCAGCATGCCATCACGCGCAAAATCGGGCGAGACGACAAGGGCGGAAAACACGGGGGGAGGCGCCGCGAAAGCGGTCGTGAACCACGAGTCGCCGCCATCGCTCGAGCGCAAAACGCCACCCTTCACCGCTGCGAAGACCGACCGATCTTCGGCGAAAGCCGGCGATAGGGCCAGCGCCGTCGTCGCCAACTCGGGGAAGGCCGGCAGCCGCGCCCAACTGCCGCCCGCATCCTGCGATCGGTACAGACCGGACGCGCAAGCGGCGAAACAGAGGCCATCACGCGCGACATCTGGCGAGGCGGCCAAGGCGTATATCGCGTCATCGGCATCGGCCAGAGCGAGCGTCGTCACCGAATCCATTGCCATCGCCCTAGCCCGGATCACGCGCGATTTCCGGCGTTCTATGGTGGACCAGCACGTCAATCGTCAGCGCCATGCCAGCCGTCATCACGGCGTTCTTCAGCGCCATTTTCTGTATGGCGGCGCCATCCAGCAGGCGGCCATTATCGCCCAGTCGCCCGCGCAGCGCGTCAAAACCGCGCCCGGCGCCAGCCCGCATCACGCGCGCCAGCACTTCGCCCGCTTCGTAGCCGGCGTTTTCGTAAATCGCCCGCGCCGGTTCCGCCAGCGCCTCATGCAGGATGCGATACGCCGCGCGTTCATCCGGGTCGGAAGCCGCGTTCAGCCGGGACAGGAGACGCTCGCGGCATTTCATATACGAAAGTCCGCCGCCGGGCAGCACGCCATCACGCACGGCCGCGCGCATTGCCGCCGCCGTCGCTTCCGCCAGCGCCTTGCGCGCCTCGATCTCGCTCTCGGATAAGCCGCCGACCCACAAGGTCGCCGACCCGCCCATCAATTTGCCGATTCGCGCCCGCAGCCGATCGCGCTCTTCGGGCTCGTCCGTCCGCGCATAACGCGCCTGCAAATTGCTGACGTGCCGGCGCAGCCGCCGCGGATCGCCCTTGCCGCCGATGATGCCGAAATTGTGCGGGCTGGCCCAGGCCCGCCGCGCGCGCCCGAAGTTCTCGCGCCGGATGTCCTTCAGGTTCTGCCCCATCGCGCTCAACAGGGGAAAGCCGCCAGTCACGATCGCCAAGTCCTCAATCGCCGCCTGCCGATCATCCGGGTTCATGCCCGGCCCGCGCACCGCCATGACCGCGAAATTCTTCAGCTTGCCATTCGCCATCATCAATCCGGCGATGGCGTCGCCCGATAGCTCGCCCGCGATCAGCAGCAGCTTCTCCACCTTCAGGTCGACAGCCAGTTCGAGCATCGGCATGATATGGCGCGGATCGGTGATCTGAAAATCGGCGATGACGATCGCCGGCGCTTCGTAGACCGTCTGCAATTCCTTCTGGTTCTCGATCATATCGCGCGAGACGAGGCCGCTGTTCCAGAACATGCCTTCAATATACTCGCGGCGCAGCCTTCGCCCGCGGTCCTTGCGCACGTCAAGCTGCCCATAGGCGCCGATGATGTCGAAGATCTCGCCCAGCAGTTTCGCCAAAGGTCGATCGTGGCATATCGCCTCAGCCACCTGCGCGAGCTTGTCTTTGCCGCGGACGGGCGCCGTCAGCTCATCCAGATCGGCGAGCGCGGACGCCAGGGCGCGCCCCAGAAAATGACGCAGACGCATGGCATTGCCGCCAGCCGCCAGATAATGAACCCCGCCTTTGTAGATCGCCTGAAAGAGCACCGCGGCCGTAGCGCTGCCATCGCCCATCCGCTCGTGCTGGCGGCAGATCAAAGCGCGCGCCAGCATCGCGCCGATATCCTCATCGCGCCGCCCCATTTCGATCACCTTGCGCGCGATCACGCCCCCGCTATCGAGGACTTCCGGCGTCTTCCGCAGGTCATCCAGCCGAGTCACCGCCACCGTCCGCGGCGTGGGGCCCAGGGTCGGGCGTATGGCGGCCACCAGCTTGTCGATGCCAGCGCCGATATTCCGCTGCGCCTCCGGCTGAAAGACGAGACCAGGCTTATAAATTCTGCGCGTGGGAAACGATTTCTCTTCACTCATAGGCTTATTGCGGCGGGAGCGCGCGCATGCTTACGTCTTCAAAAGCGGCGCCGCCTTCCGAGACGAAGAGCCCCAGTCGACCGCTCGCGTGGTTGTACATGCGGCAATTCAAGGCGACGGCGTCGTTGACATAAACGACCAGGACCGTGCCTTCGACGAAGATCTTCAGCCGCAATTGATCGCCGACCGCGCCGGGCAGCGCCCGCTCCAGCATGTAGGGCTCGTCGCCGGGCCGGGGCCAACGGTCAATGACGACGCGCGCGCGCCCCGGCTCCCAGCGGATCTGATAATAGCGCTCCAAGGCGTCGTCGCAGCGCAGCAGCAGGCCGCAGCCCCGCGTCCCCGGCTGGGCGCTGATACGCGCCGCGATCAAGGCGGCCCCCGGCATTTCGCCCATTGTGCAAGCGGCGAAACCATCGACCGCTTCGGCCGCGTAGATGGATGAATCGGTACGCCAATCGCCAATCCGGGCTTGGAAACGCAGGTCGCGCGTCCCCGAAAACAAGTCATCCTGCGCCCTCGGCGAGGCGAGCGTGAAACCGTCCGCGGTCAAGTCGCGCAGTTCATGCACGACCATAGACCCCGCCCACTGCCAGGCGCCGGCGTCGCAGTCGCCTTCACGCGTCGGGTTCCAGCCAAAGACGAAACGCCTTTCACCATCGCCAGCGGTCTTGGCGGCATAAAAAGCGCGTCCGTCAAACGCGTCATTCTCCGGCGCCAGCCAGGGCCCCGACAGCGATTTGCTCAGCCGATAATGCGTGATGTTGCGCTCGCTGAAGGTCGAGTAGACCAGCGCCCAATAATCGCCCCAGCGAAAGAGGTCCGGGCATTCGTGCGTGTAATAGAGCCGCGGCGCCCAGAAAGGCGGCTGGACTTCCCAGGTCTCGAGGTCGGGCGATGTCATCAGGGCGATGCAGCCGCGCCGATTATCGGGTCCCGCTTTCTCGCGCGCCGCCAGCAGCATCCAGTATTCGCCGGCGTCCTCGTTCCAGAAGGGGAAGGGGTCGCGCCAGTCAATCGCTTCGTAAAAGCGCGTATCGGCTTCGATGATTGGGTTGCGCGGGTCTTTTTCCCAATGGACGAGATCATCGCTCGTCGCCAGGCAAACGGTCTGCGGCTCGCCTTCGCCCATGAAGCCGGTATAGAACATATAGAAGCGGCCATCGCGCTCGATGACCGAGCCAGTGAAGCAGCTGACCGAATCGGGGTCGCCCGCGCCGCCGGGTTCAATCGCCAAGGGCAATTCTTCCCAGCAGACGAGATCGCGCGAGGCCAGATGGGCGTAGGGCGTGTGATGCGCGCCGTCTCGCAGCGGCGGCAAAGGCGCTTTCAAATAAAAAGCGTGGTAGACGCCATCCCAATAGAAGGGGATGACATCGCCGACGAAGCCGTCAGTTGGCTTGTAGAAGACACTCATGCGCGCCGACAATCTTGGATGTACACCGCTAACCCTTGATCGCGCCACGCATAATGCCTTCGATCAGGTATCGCTGACCGAAGAGATAGATGATGGTGACGGGTACCAGCGACATCACGACGCCCGCCAGCACAACGGCGATTGCCCCGGTCATCATGTAACCCTGCAATTGGAAGATTCCCAAGGTAATCGGGAAATTGTCGTTGTCGATGAGGAATATGAGCGGACGGAAGAATTCATTCCAATGGAAGTTGAAGCTGAGCACCGCCAGCACCGCCATCCCCGGCTTGACCAGCGGCAGATAAATCCGATAGAAGAGCTGCCACTGATTGACGCCGTCCATCAAGCCGGCCTCTTCCAATTCGATCGGGACAGTCAGGAAGTATTGGCGCAACAGAAATGTACCGAAAGCTGTCGGCACGGCTGGCAAAATGAGCGACCAAAGCGTATCGACCAATCCCAGATTCCTTAGGAATATAAAGACCGGGATGACCACCGCTTGAATCGGTATCATCATGGTCGCCAGCACAATCCAGAATAAAGCGTCGCGCCCACGGAATTCCAAACGGGCGAAGGCATAACCCGCCAGCGACGCGGAAATGAGCTGGCCGATCACCGTTCCCCAGGTGATAAGCGTACTGTTAATGATTTGACGGCCGAAGGGCACTTTTTTGAAGACTTGCTCATAATTCTCAACCGCCATATCGGTCGGCAGCCAGCGCGGCGGAACGGTAAAGGACTCGGTGCCTTTCCGCAAAGATGTCGAGATCGTCCAGACCACAGGCGCGATCACGACCATGCTCAGCAGGAAGAGCAGGACGACCGGCACGATCTTGCCCGCGCGGTGCATCAAGACCTGCCGTTGGTGCTCCAGCGCGCTTACTTCACCTGGATTGCGAATTGCATTAGCGGTCATCACAGCTCTCCAGCGATTGACCCATGCCCGTGTTTACTGCCCGTGTTTACTGATAGAAGACCCAGCGCCGGCTCATCCACATCTGCGTCGCGGTGAAAGCCATGATGACCAGGAACAAGACGACGGCAATGGCGGAGCCATACCCGTATTCGATATCTTTGAACGCGTGTTCATACATCACCATGACCGCGGTTCGGCTGGCATTGCCCGGCCCGCCGCGCGTCATGATAAAGGGCTCTTCAAATACCTGAATCGCGCCAATCACACCCGTGACCGTGGCGAAGAGGATCTGCGGGCTTAGCAGCGGGATCGTCACCGACCACAAGCGCCGAAAGCCCTGCGCGCCATCAACGTCAGCCGCGTCAAGCACTTCCTGCGAGATATTTGACAGCCCGCCTATGAACAAAATGAAGGTGAAACCCAAGTTGCGCCACGCCGACGTGATGACAATAGTGACCATCACCCAATCCGCTGACGTCTTCCACGGTATCTGCTGGACGCCCATCAACCCCAGATAATAATTGAGCGGTCCAAATTCCTTGTGAAAAATATATCCCATGACAACGGCGACAGCGGCGCCAGACATCAAAAGCGGCAAGAAAAAAGTCGTGCGGAAATAATAGCGCATCGCCGTATTGGATATGCGGTGCACCGCCAAAGCCAGAATCAAGCCGATGGACACTTGCGTGGCGACCGCCAAAACCGTGAACTTCAGCGTATTGCCAAAACTGATGGCGATTCTGACGTCGCCTATCAAACGCTCGTAGTTGGCCAATTCGATGTAATCTGGCGGCCTGAATATGTTCCAGCGGAATAAGCTAAGACCGAAGGAAACAAATACCGGACCCGCCGTAAATACAAAAATACCGAGCAAGGTCGGCAATAAGAACAAGTAGCCCAGAATAGCGCGGCGCCGGCGCAAGCCATCCATGGTATCCTGCAGCAGCCAATGCAAGAACCCGCCGCGGCTATCGGCCGCCCCTTTTGCTGTCGTCATTGCCTGTCCTTGATCTGCAAATGATGTAGAGCCAATACAGCGCGTATTGACTCTACATGACATTCTGTCTTAATTGTCGGCGTAGTACTGCGGCTGACGAGCAGTCAGCGCTTCCAACTCGGACTGCATCTGATCAAGCGCGTCCTGCGGGCTCATCGCGCCGGACATCGCATTGCTCGTCCCCGTGGTGAAGATGGTCGTCATCGGGTTCGCCCAGGGCGGCGCCGGGATCGGCGAAGTCGACGGATGCTTATCCAGCGTATCGTAGAAGACTTCGTAATTGGCCGGTCCGGTCGACTCGTAATTCGCAGCCTGGCTGTACGAGCGGCGCGCCGATGTCGTGATGATCACCGGATAGAAGAATGGGCTGGCTTCGAAGCCTTCACGGCTGACTTCGATCTTCATGAACTCCCAACCTTCTTCCGGCGCCTTCGCTCCCTTTGCCAGCCAGTGGCCGCCGGTGCCAAACTGATGCTTCTGGTTGCGCCAGGCGGGCCAGAGCTGCACATCGAAGTCGCCCTTTTCCATGCCCTCGTTTTTCAGTCGACCAGCCCAGAATCCGCCAGCGGGCGTCATGCCGAGCTTGCCAGTGGCATAAAAGCCGGTGAGGGTCGCGCCGCTGCCCATCTCGATATCCGGGGTGACGCCTTCTTGCCACAGGTCGACGACCAATTGCAGCGCCTCGACGACCTCATCCGAATTCGCGATCGGCGTGCGCCAGCGGAAGCCGCCGCCGCGGCCTTCGACGGCCGGATCGCCTTCATAGTAGCCATCCCAGCACCAATTGCCACCCGGGGCGCGTTCCTCGGTATAGAGGTTGCCGCCGGCGACAAAGATCCAGGGCATCCAACTGCCCCAGAGGCGGTTGATCCAGGCATAACCGAAGACGTCAGTGTTGCCCGAATCGTCCTTCTTGGTGATGCCGCGCGCGATCTCGACGAAGTCGTCCTTCGTCCAATCCGGACCCGGAACATCGAAACCGTTCTCGGCCAAAGTGTTGGTGTTGAAGTACATGTTGGCGGCGTTGAAGTCGCGCGGCGGCTCGTATAAGCTGCCTTCGTACATCATGGCCTCGACCAAGGACGGATGGACATCGGCGAAGTAATCGGTCCAGAAGTCTTGATCAGCATCGCCGGTGATGCGATCATCCAGCGGCGCCGCCAAACCTTGACCGGCGAAGAGCTGCGTCGCTTCGGTGGCGGCATAACCCACATCGATCGACTCGCCAGCCGCGACCAGCGCCAAAATCTTGGCAGCCACCTCTTCGTGATCAATGCCCGTCAGCACGACCCAGTCAACACTGACGTGGGGATGCTTTGCGACCAAGAGATCAGCGATGGGAAGCAGTTGGTTGTCATCGAGGCCGTGCGCCTGCACCTTGATCGTCACCGCGTCCTGCGCGACCACCGTCACCGGCAAGCCGCTCATGACCAGACCGGCGCTGCCAACGCCCGCCAGTTTCAGCAGATCGCGGCGACTCATTTTCTTGTCTGCGCTCATGTTTCCTCCTTAAACAAGCTTCTTGACCTGTCAGAACTTGCCGCTGGTCATTCTTCAATAGCCGCCTCCTCATTGTCCGGGTAAAAGCCAACGCGAACTTGCGACAACCGGTTGCCCGCTCAGGCAAACTGACGCCGCTAGAAAACATACCACAGTTTTGCCGCGTCAACAAATGTTTCAAGACACGAGAGTGGTGAAAGTCGTGGAGGTTCTCCCGTCGCGCATGCTGTACAGCTTTTCACCACAGAGGACACCGAGGATGCACAGAGAACACAGAGTGTTTAGGGCAGTTCTCTAGCGGCGGGAGTTTGCTCTTCCGCGCGTCTTCCAAGTTATAGTCCGTCGCCAACATAAAGCGCATGAGACAATCTCTGTGTCCTCGGTGGCGCCTCTTTTCCTCTGTGGTGAAGTTTGTCGCAAGCCTCGCTCCAGGGCGCTGCCCAACAAATTCACCACATCCTGTTTGCGCCAGTCGCGCGCGACTTCGGGCGCCGCGGCCGCCTCGCGCAGCAGCTCAATGTCCTCGTATGGGAAGACGCCATCTATCACCAGGAAACCATCAACCCAGAAGGAGCGAATCTGCTCGTCGCTCAAGCCAATGTCTTCAGCAACCGGGCTCAGTCGGTTCATCTTGACGCCTTCCCGCGTTTCGCTACACCGCGGGCCAAGGCAAGCGCGCATCCGGCGACCGCGTCAGCGCCATCGGTTCGACCCGCCCCTGATAATCGGGCACGAGAGGCGCAATCTTCGCCAGCGCCTCCGATGTCCAGGTCTCATGCTGTTTATGCATCGCCATGTGAATCCAACTCTGCGTCTCTTCCTGCAAGTCGGCATAGAAGGGATGGAACCAGATCGTGATGACGGTGCGCTGCTCGTTCGAGGCGTTTTCGTGCGTGGCGTGGAACATGCGCGCGTCGCCCACCACCAGATCGCCCGCATTCACCGGCACGTCAACTTCATTGGGATAATCCAGGAAGCGCGGATCATCCGGGTTGTCCATGCGGTTGATGTCTTTGGTATGCGCCTCGCCCATGTCGTGCAAGACGTGGCGATATTTGTGACTGCCAGCCAAGAGGCGCAGGCAGCCGTTCTCGCGCCGGGTGTCTTCGAGATAATACATGAGGAAGATCATGGGCGCGCGATCGCTGTAGGCGCGTGAATCGCCCCACATGATGCAATCCTGATGCCAATACAGCCGGGGCCCGCCCGGCGGCTTGCTGATGATGACGGCTTTCCAGAACTTGATATCCTCCAAGCCCATTCGCGCGAGGGCGTCCAGCGCCAGCGGATTGCCGATCAAATCCGCCAACTCAGGATAGAAGTTGGAGTCGATCAGGCTGCCGGGCGCTTTGGTGTTCTCGCGCCCTTCGGCATCGACTTTGGAAAGCGCTTTCTCGACGCAAGCGCGCGTCTTGCTCAGCAGCGCTTCGTCCGCCATATTCGGGATGACGCAGAAGCCGTCTTCCCGCAGCTGCAGGGCGAGTTTCTCTGGCGAAACAGTCATTTCCATAACAGCCTCCTATTGTACTGAGAGCGCTACATCTTCATGCCGCCCTGCGTTAATCCTTCGATGAAACGCCGCTGCATCAGCAAAAACAAGATCAAAACTGGCAGCAGCATGATGACCGAGGCGGCGTTGGTCAAGCCCCAATCGCGCGTGAAGCGCTCCTGGAAGGCGCGCAGACTGGTCGCCACCGGCTTCAGATCCGGCTGATGCATGAAGGTGACCGCGATCAAGAATTCGTTCCAGACGCCCAAGCCGACGATCAACCCGGTCGTGAGAAAGCCGGGCCAAGACAGCGGCAGGATCACCTGCGTCATCACCTGGAATTTGCTGGCGCCATCGATCTTGGCCGCTTCGATGAACTCTTTTGGCAGAGCCACCATATACGAACGGATGAGATAGGTGGCGAAGGGCGACGAGGTCGCGCAATAGATGATGATGAGCCCGAGATGTGTATTCAGCAGGCCGAAATTCTTCCACAGGAAAAATAGCGGCACGACATAAAGCTGAATCGGAATCGCCGTGCCGACCAGGAAATAAAAGGCGATGATGTTGGCGCCCCTGATCTCCAAATGCGCCAGGGCGTAGCCACCCATGCCGCCGACGATCAGCACGCCGATGACCGTGCCCGCCGTCAGAATGGCGCTGTTCTTGACCGTGTTGGCGTAATTTCCGCGCTCATAAGCCACCGTGTAATTGTCCCAGCGTGGCTCGGCCGGTATCGAAAAAGGATTCTGCGCGATCTGCTCGCTGGTCTTGACCGAATTCAGAAACAGGACGAGCACCGGACCGAGGGCGAAAACCGCCAGCAAGAAGAGGATGACGTGATTGAAAGCCGTCGATTCCCTGCGGCCAGAGCGCAAGCGCATCATATCTCCCAGCCTCTCCGCCGCAGAATGACGAATATCGCCACGATGCAAGCCGTGATCAGCGCCATTGTCACGCCGATGGACGCGGCGTAACCCACTTCAAAGCGGAAGAAAGACATATTGTACAAATATGTGCCTAACACTTCAGAAGCGTGAGCCGGTCCGCCATCGGTCAGCAGGTAGATATAATCGAATGCCGGCACCGACCAGATCATGATCATCAGCAAGGTGAAGACGAGCGTCGGTCTGATGCCAGGCACGGTCACATGACGGAAGCGCTGAAAGCGGCTGGCGCCTTCGAGGATGGCCACCTCATATAAATCGGGCTGCACCTGGTACATCGCCGCCAGGTAGACAATCACCAAAAAACCCCAAAAGTGCCAGGAGTCGACGAAGGCGACGCCATAGAGCGCCGTATGCTTGCTGCCGAAGACGCGAATGTCGAAGCCCTCAATGCCTTGCTTGGCCAGCCAGGCGCCGATGCCATGACGCGGATGCAGCAGCGTCCGCCACAATTCTGTATTGACCACGCTGGCGATGACATAGGGAATGAAGAAGGCGACGCGATAGACCATCTGGAAGCGCTTGATGCCCGAGAGCAGGAAAGCGCCCATCAAACCCATGAAGACCGGAATCGTCAGGAAGAAGATCGTCCATATCACGTTGTGGCTCAACGACTTCCAGTAGATCGGGTCGTTGATCAGCCGATCGAAATTCGCCAGCCCGATGAATTCCGGCTGATTCAAGCCCGACCACTTCGTCATGGAGATGTAGATGCTGGTCAGCGACGGGATGACGATGACGATCAGGTTCAGGGCGACGACCGGCGCCAGGAACACATAGTTCGATAAAACTTGACGCCAGCGATATGCCGTCGTCACGCCAACGCGGCTGTCGATCTTGAACGCCATCTTGCGGGACGATCTTCCGTTATAGTCAAATGGGTATAGGGGCGACTGACGCGCAGTGTCGCCGGTCGGTGTCTACGCGACCTACGCGCGCTACCAAGGCGCCCAGAAACGTGTCATTTGGCTGCGACGGGCGACCCAATGGGTCGCCCCTACAGGTCCTTATTGTCGCCGGCTCGCTTTACTCGCGCGGCAATATCGACAGCACCAAGCCGTCGGCTGCATCCTGCGCCCATTCAGCCGCGTGATTCTCCAGGTACTCCTCCACGCTCATTTCGCCCGCCCAGACCAGCTCAATCGCTTCCCAGAGCTGCTGATTGGCGCGCGCGGGCCAGAAGGTCCAGGCGGTGTAGCCATAACGCCCCGCGCCCGTTGTGGCGGCGAAATCAGAATGGAAACGCAGAACGCGCTCATCCGTGCCGGGCGGGAAATCCTCAATCTCATAGCGCAGCGGAATCACCCATTCGCCAAAGCCGGTGGTCGAAGCCAGCTCGAGGATGCGCGCCTTGTCGCTCAAGAGGAAGTCCAGCACGATGCCAACTTCTTCCGGGTGCTCGGTCGCCGCGTTCACGCCAAGATTACCGCCCAGCGCCAGGTCATAAGAGTAGGGACCAACCTGCATATCCGCGTCTTCGCTGAAGGGCGGCAAGGGCGCCCAATCCCATTCCATGCCCGTTTCGGCAAATGTGGGATCCAAACCGCGGAACATCCAGGTGCCGCTCATCATCATGGTCCCCTCGCCTGACGCCAGCATCGCTGCCGGGTCCCAGCCGCCGAGCGAATAGTAGTCTTCCAGACTGCCGCCAAACCAGCCCAAGTCGGCGATATGCTCGCGCAGCAAATCGGTCGCTTCCGCAAATTCACTGTCCGTCCAGGCTTTCTCACCGGTCAGCGCCGCGTAGACATTGTCCGGTCCACCGTAGTTGTTGAGGTAGATGCCCATCAAATGCTCGTTGGAGGGTTGCCAGGTAGCGTTGCCGTAGGGGAAGGGCACCAAACCCATGTCGGCAGTTTGGTTTGCGAGGCTCCAAAGCTCGTCAGCCGTTGTCGGCACTTCCCAGCCATTCTCCTCGAAGACCGTCTTGTTGTAGAAGAGCACCATGCTCTCGTAGGTGACCGGAATCGAATACAGTTCTCCGGCGACAATGCCAGCGCCGTAAGCCCAGGGCAGCAGCTTGTCCGCCCAACCATAGACGTCGGCATAACCGGTCAATGGCAGCAGGAAACCGCCGGCGACATATTGCGAGGCGGCCGCGTTGCCCGCCAGCCACACGATATCGGGACCAACGCCCGCTTGCAGCGCGGGCCGCAACTGGTCGTTGATCGATTCCTGCGGCTGATACTCGATCTGGATATTGTCGTGCGCGGCGTTAAAGGCGTCGATGATTAGTTCCTGCACATGATCGTCGGAGCCGCTCGGCTCCATCCACCAGGTGACGGTGACGACGTCTTGCGCGCCGACCGCGGGGACGATGATGAACAGGGCGAGCAAAATCAGTAAACTCAGGCGTTTCATGTCTCTTTCCTCTCTTGAAATCAACTAAATGCGCTGATGATGCGTAAAGCTGTCCAATCGCGGTAGGCGCCTCCTTCGGCTTGCGAATTGCCCGAATGAATTCCCGTAATCGCGGGAGTATAGCTTAGATTAGGCGCGGCGCAAAACTCGACTCCAACAGATCCCCGCGCGTCAAACCCGCCGTCGCGAAGCCATGCCGCCGCCCCGCTTCCGGGTTCGTCTCGGGCCAGTCGAAAATCGCGTCCGCCGTCATATACGCTATCGTCATCGCCTCGCGCATTTCGTCGGTGCTGTTGCCGCCGGCGCGATGATACACCAGCCCCGAGTGGAAGGTGCAATCGCCTTGTTTCAAGGGCGCCCACTCCCAAGGATAGTGGCGCGCCTTGCCGCCGATGGCGATCTCGTCCTGCGCGTTGAAGATATCGATGAATTCGGCATCGGGCGACAGCTTGTGGCTGCCGGTCGCGAAAGCCATGCAACCACGCTCAATCGGCGCGTCGACCAGCGCAATCCAAATCGTCGTTGTCTTTTCCGCCGGTTGCAGGGGCCAGAAGGCGGCGTCCACGTGATAATCGGTGACGCGCCCGCCGGGTTCTTTGTAGAGCGCTTGATCGAACCACAATTTGACGCCATCGACCGCAAGCATTTGCCGCGCCACTTCGGCGAAGCGCCGGCACTGCACGAACTCGGCGATGGCGGGATAGTGGCGCCAGAGGTTGAAGGCTTGCAGGAAGCTCTGCTCGTAGACGCGCTTTTCCGCCAGCGCCCGGTCGTCATCCCTGAAGCGATGCCCGACCGCCAAGCCGATCAGTTCGCGGTAGTAAGACAGCGGTTCGCCAGTGATGACGCCTTCCAGCTTGACGTAGCCCTTCGCCTGGTATTCGTCGACCTTGGCGCGATCGACCGAGTATGATTCATCGAGAAAGGCTTTGATTGGCGGCGGCGCCGGCGCATGGAGGCGCTCCAGGATTTCGCGGGTGAAGACGGGTGTGGCTCGATTTTGCTGGCGCATGACATGCCTTTGCCCGCTTATACAGACGACGGGCGACTCGCCGCCGCGCGTAGACACTGCGGTTCAGTCGCCCCTGCACATTCGTATATGGCGCCAAAGGGGGCGATTGCTCAAGCGCGCTCTTTTAAGCCGGCCGGCGCCAATTCACCAATGGAACCTTCCAGCTGCGCGTCTGGCTTGTCTTCACGGGCATGACTGGCTGTCGCTGGCAACGGGGTATCAAATTGATAATCGGGATCAATCTTCTGCCGCCGCCAGGTTTCGCGCATCTCTTTCCAGGCGCCTATCAACGTGCGCGGCGCCGGCATGTCATGGGCGACTTCCTTGTAGAGCTTTTCCAGGTTGTAGCAGGGTACGCCCGCGAACATGTGATGCTCGATATGCCATTCCATGCGCCAGTACAAGAAGGAAAAGAATGGGTTCAATTTCATTGAGCGCACGCTTTTTCGGAAGTCCGGCGTGTCGTCGCGCAAGCCGCAATGCTGGGGCAGATTGACGAAGTACTGAAGCCAATTGGCGGTAAACCCGGCGACGGAGATGATCAAAGGCAAGACCCACAAGCCGGTGATGACGGCGATCACCAGGATCGCGCCATGAAAAAGCAGCAGGACGCGCGACCAGAGAACCGCGTTGCGATGCTCCTCGGGCTGATCGCGGTGCAAAGCCCGGATCCATTCGTTGGCGGGCGCCTTTTCCGCCGCTGGATCACGCCCGACCGCCGCCAAAAATGTGAGGATCACCGTTGAAATGAAACCGCCCTTGCCAAAAGTGCGCCCCGGCTGCGTCAGCAGATTGACGGTGAAGAGCTGCAGCATGAATGTCGACGCCAAGGACGGCTCCATCGGCAGCAGCACCTCGCGATCGCCCTCTGGATGCAGGGTGTAGCGATGGTGATAGGTGTGGCTGCTGGCGTAATCGAAAGGATCCCACCAGCCGATCAGGCTAAAGAGATACAGGAAGAACTTGTTCAGCCACTTGGTCTTGAAAACGGTGCCATGCCCGAGTTCGTGCGTGCTGTTGCCGCGGACGAAGGCGGTAACGGTGCCGTGGCAGAAGAGCGCCAGCAGAAAAGCCAGCCAGAGTTCTTGCGCCCAGAAGTAAAATGAGAGCGAGCCGGTGACGATGATCAGCGCCAGATGCCCGCCAGCCAGGTACCAGCCTTGGGCGTCGCTGCGCCGGGATAGCTCGCGCAGCAGCCCCGGGCGCGTCTTGCAGCGATACCAATCGACCCGCAGCGTCTTCCGAACTTCGGAAAGGTCCTGATAATCCATAGATCACCGCCTTACGATCGCATTAGCAGAAGCAGGCGCGTCAAAACCCGACTCGCGCCGGTGACCGACTTCCGCGCCGGCCGGATTCAAGCCTGGCGTCGGCCAAGCTACTGGCCTTCTTGCAGCCCGGCGGGAGCGAGCTCGCCGATGGAGCCCTCGAGCCGGGCGTCAGGCGCGTCTTCGCGGGCGTGTTTCGCGGTCGCCGGCAGCGGCGTATCAAACTGATAATCGGGATCAATCTTCTGCCGCCGCCAGGTTTCGCGCATTTCCTTCCAGGCGCCGATGAGCGTGCGCGGTTCCGGCATGTCGCCGGCGACTTCACGGTGCAGCTTCGCCAGGTTGTAGCAGGGCACGCCGGCGAACATGTGATGCTCGATATGCCATTCCATGCGCCAATACAGGAACGAGAACAAGGGATTCAGTTTCATCGAGCGCGTATTCTTGCGGAAGTCGTTGCTTTGGTCGCGCAAGCCGCAATGCTGGGGCAAGCCCACGAAATAGCCCAGCCAATTGCCAGTGAAGGCTGAGGTCGAGAATATCAGCGGCAAGACCCACAAGCCAGAAACGATGGCGATGAGCAGCACCGAGCCATGGAAAAGCAGCAAGCTGCGCGACCACATGTTCGAGTTTTGATGCTCCTCCGGTTGGTCGAGATGCAGCGCCCTTATCCACTCGCTGGAGGACTCGTGCTCACGACCGAAGGCGCCCATTATCGTCAAGATCACCGTGGAAACAAATCCGCCTCCGCTGACGATTCGTCGGGGATGCGCCATTAAGTTGACGGTGAACAACTGCAAGACAAAGGTCGAGGCGAGCGATGGCTCTATCGGCAGCAGCACTTCGCGATCGCCTTCCGGATGCAGCGTATAGCGATGGTGGTAGGTGTGGCTGCTGGCGTAGTCAAAGTGGTCCCACCAGCCGATCAAGCTGAACAGATACATGAAGAACTTGTTCAGCCATTTCGTCTTGAAGACCGTGCCATGCCCAAGTTCATGCGGCGCGACGCCGCGGAAAAACGTGGTCACGGTGCCGTGACAGAAGAGCGCGAGCAGCATGGCCAGCCATAACCCGTGCCACCAGAAATAGAAGACCAGCGCGCCGGTGAAGACGAAAAGCGCGAGGTGCCCGCCAGCCTGAAACCAGCCTTGGGCGTCGCTTCGCCGCGAAAGCTCTCGCAGCAGACCAGGGCGCGTCTTGCAGCGATACCAGTCGACGCGAAGGGTCTTGCGCACCTCCGCCAATTCCTGATAAGCCATGACCTGCCCTCCCGAGCCAGCCGCCATCCGATGCAGCGGCGCTCGTTAGACTGTTTCGCCTAGCTCGTCCAGGATAGCCCACACTTCCGGCTCTACGGTATCGGGGCTGTTTTTGGCGTCGCGCTTCAGCGCATAGATGGCGTGCTCGTCTCCGTCGCGCGCCAATTCAAACACTTCCACTCGGGCTTTGTCGACATAGCGCAAATCTCGCTCGACAACTGGATTGTCATAATCCTTCCAGTAGTACTTGAGATCATCCGACTGCCAGCCTGGGTAGATATCGTCCCAGGAAAGCTGGCTTGGATCGTGCGGCGCTAGCAAATGCTCGGCCACCTTGTCGCCGACGACCATATAGCGATTGTCCAGCGACAGGCGCAGCTTGTCTTCGGTATAATTTGGCAGCGCCTGGTGAATGGTCAGCGCCGGGAAGAACAGGGCGTCGCCGGCTTCGTAATCGGTGGAATACCATACCGGGTTGATGTCTTCATGCTCGTTTTCGTGCACGATCAGCCCGCCAGCCCCCAGCGAGAAGTGATGATCCAAAACGCGGTTGACCTTGTGCGATTCCGGAATCACCGCCAAGCCGCCCAGTTCAATCGGGCAGTCGCCGATTGGCGCCCAGCAGGTGATATTGTCGAAGCTGCCCTGGAAGTGCACAAAGTCCTGATGCTTCGGCGTCGTATGCTCGGTGTATTTGGGGAACCAAATGCGCGCGATCTTTTGCGGGTGGGGCATGATCGGTTTACCGACCATCTTCTCGATGATTTCCAGGTATTCCGGCCAATGCCCGCTGCGATGGAAGTTCTCGATCTTGTAGACTTCGGCGTAACCGGCGCTGTATTCGTTGTCGCCTTCGGTATAGCGCATATTGATATCGGCGATGCCGTCCATCGGGTCGGTGCCGGGGATCAGCCAGCCGACCTGCTGAATCATGCTCATCATTTCGCGGCGCAGCTCCCACATCTTGTCGGGATCGATCAGCCGCTTGAAAAAGAGGTAGCCCTCGTCATCAAGCCGGCGCTGCAATTCTTCGGGCTCGTTCATGGCGTCATTGGAGACGCGCAACTCTTGTAACTCGGTCATGGCGTTCTGCTCTCCTGGAATCTTGATGCCTGTGCGGACATTCTAACGCATTCCATAAACTTTGCGAATGCGCGCGGCATGACGAGTTAAGCGTTGACCGGTTTGGTTTACGCGGTCGCGTATGGCTTCGACTTGTGCCAGATCAGCGGATTCGTGCTGTCATCATCAAAGACATGGCCGATTTCCAGCGACTCAAATACATCCTGCGGCAGAATGTTCTTGATGCCGTTGAACGTAGAGCCATCGGGCATATAAGCGCAGGTCATCGCCCGCCGCCAGCCCGGGGTCATATTCGCGCCCGCGCCATGAGGCATGAGTCCGTTGTGAAAGCTGCATGACCCGGCATTCATCGGCGCCGGGGCGGATTCCAGTTCCGCCCACTGCGGATAGATATCGAAGAGGTCGCTGATATTCGGGCCAATATTCGAAGTGTCGAATGAGGCGGTTTTATGCGCCCCCGGCAAGAAATAGAGGCAGCCGTTTTGCAGCGTGGCGTCGTCCAGCGCCACCCAAATGCTTAGGGCATCGCGCGAAGAATAGGACCAGAGCGGATTATCCAGGTGCCAGCCGGTCGGGTTCGCCCAAGGCTGCTTGTTCAGAGCCTGATCGTGCCAGATGCGCATGCCGTCCACGCCGGCCAATTCGCTCGCCATTTTGCCCAGCCGCGGGTCCAGCATCAACTCGCGCATGCCCGCGTGGTCGGTCCACAAATTGAGGCGCTGCACAAAGCGCAGGCGGCGATACTTGCCCTCTTCGCTTTCGTCATCCGACTCGCTTCGGTCTGCCAGCTTGCGGTTTCCACGCCGCGCCACGGCGTCGTCGACATGCCGCCGCCAGGTCTCCAACTCGTCCGGCGACAAGAAATCCTCAATGACGATGTAGCCATTCTCCTGATAAAAGTCGATCTGTTCCTGCGTCAGTTCAGTTTTCATGGTGTTTATCCCTTTTCCAGCGAGTATGACATGGCTTCAAGCGATGACCGCGCCTAGACGACCAATAGTTCACGCGGAAAGGTCGTCAGGCTCTCGGCGCCGTCTTGCGCGATCAGCATATTGTCCTCGATCCGCACGCCGATTGCACCCTTGCGATAGATGCCTGGCTCCACTGTGAAGACCATGCCCGGTTCCAGAACGCGCTTGTTGCCAATCACGATATAAGGTTCTTCATGCGCTTCCATGCCTAGCCCATGCCCGGTGCGATGCCGAATCAAATGCTCGTAGCCGGCGTCGATGAAGACCTGCCGCGCCGCCACGTCCACCGATTCGCATGTGAGGCCCGGGCGCGCCGCCTGGCGACCAGCCTCGTTGGCTTTTTGCACGACGTCGTAGAATGCGCGCTGCTCGTCTGTGACCGCGCCGATGAAGACCGTGCGCGTGATATCGGCGCAGTAGCCCTCGTAGGTCGCGCCAAAATCGACGATAAGCGGATCGCCATGCTGAATGCGATACTCGAGCGGACCCGAATGTGGCAGCGGCGTATTGGCGCCGGCATGCAGAATCGTGCCGAAGGACAAGCCATCGCCACCCAGCGCGCGGATGTGACTCTCCAGGATGTTAGCCGCCTCGATCTCGCTCATGCCGACTTCCACTTCGTCCAGCATCGCCCCCAAAGCCCGTTCCGAGATCTCGATGGCGCGCCGCAGCAGGGCGATCTCATCGGCGTCCTTGTGCAGCCGCAATTCGGCAAGCGACTCTGTGGCGTCAAGAACCGTCGCCTGGGGCGCGGATTTACGGATGATCTCGCCTTCAAAGAAGCGCATGAACAAGCCTTCGACGCCGATCGTTTTCCCGCGCGCGTCCATCCGGTCCAGCGCCCTCGCGAAGGCGCCGGCATACCCCTCGGCATCGGTGTAGGACACGAGCTCGGCTGGCACGGGATGGCGCTCGAAAAGCGGAATCTCCAACTCCGGTATGACAGCGATCGGCGGCCGCTCCGGCGCGTAAAAGGTCACGATTGGGCGCTCCAACACATAATGCTCGGCATTTGTCAGATAGCGATGATTGGGGCCGGGAATCAGCGCGACCGCGTCCAGCCCGGCCTCGCGCATGATCGCGTACAGTTTGTCGAGTCGCGCATTGAAATCCATGTCTCAGTTTCCCTCACAAGCCGCTAAACCCAATTGTATCGCTGTTTGCAGACGCGCGCGCCGAAATGCGACCGCCCACGCAAAGCGATTCGCGTTGCTTAAGGGCAAGTCACCGCCTCGCCCCTACAGTCGGTTGGTTGGCGGGAGGGCGAGTCACCGCCCCGCCCCTGTTTACATTGCGGGCAGATTTCACCCCATCCCCCGGCCCCTTGCCCCAGCAAGCTCGGGAAGGGGAGTCAGATGCAGCGGAGCGCAAAGTATTTCGCGTGGGCGGTCGTAGGGCGGCGCGTGTGTCTACAACCTCAGTACCTGCGGGGCTGGGGTCGCCCGTCCGAACCCACGCCTAGCGCACGACGCGCAGATCGTTCAAGCCATCGCCCAGCATGGTGATGGCGACCACCACCAAGGTTATCGCCAGGGCCGGGAAGCCGCCGATCCACCACTCGGTCAGGAAATAGAGCCGCCCCCAAGCCACCATCGCCCCCCATTCCGGCGTCGGCGCGCTCGCCCCCAAGCCGATGAAACTCAAGCTCGCCAGCAGCAGCACCGCCAGCCCCAGATCGATGCTGATGCGCACGACAATGGCGTAAACGGCGTTCGGCAAGATGTGGCGCAGGATGATCGCCGGGGCCGAAGCGCCCATCGCCCGCGCCGCGGTGACGAATTCCATCTGCGCCAATTGCATCGTGACGCCGCGCAGCAGCCGGGCGTAGACGGGCCACCAGACCGCCGCCGCCGCAATTATCGCGCTGCGAAGCCCCGGGCCCAATGCCGCGCTCACCGCCAGCGCCAGAATCAAACTGGGGAAAGCCAGCACCAGGTCGACCAAGATCATAATCGCGCGATCGCTCCAGCCGCCCCAATAACCAGCGATCGTGCCCAGAACGACGCCGATCGCGCAGGCGATGCCGATGATCAGCGCCGCCGAGACCAGCGAAATCCGCGCGCCATGCACGACCCGGCTGTAGACATCGCGCCCCAGTTCGTCCGTGCCGAAGAAGTGATCGGCGCCGGGCGGGCTGTAGAGCTCGCGAATCGAGGTCTTGATTGGGTCGTGCGTGGCGAAGACCTCCGGCAGCAGCGCGAAAAGCAGAAATGGCAGCAGCAGCAGAAAGCCCGCCAGCAGACCGGGATTCCGCCGGGACAGGCTAAGCAAGGTCTTCATACCCCAGAGTCGCCACACGCGCCGCCCTTTGCAGTCTTGCGTTCAAGCGGACGACCAGATAGGTCGCCCGTGTTATGTTCGCGAATGAGGCAACGGGCGTTACAGCGTAACGCCCCTACAGCTATCGTTGCAATTGGGACACCGCCTTCGGCCGAATCGTTTTGCGTGGTCGGCGGCATTGTCGTGCGTGTGTGTACGTGCGCGGCTTGCCCCTTCAAACTTCATTCGCCCGCCGTTTCGCCGCCGTCGCCTTACGGTCTATCTCCAGCGATGCCGGATCAAGTACGACGCCATAAGTCGCAGCCGCCTGCGCCAGCGAGACCAAGCCGTCGCGAACGTCCGCCTGGACATTGGCCGGCGCTCGCTCCATTGGCGGTCCATAGCCGCCGCCGGCCGCCGTCGCAAAGCCGACTGTCGATGCCTCATCGTTAAGCGGGAGCGCGCTGGCATGTCTCACTTTTTCGGCGCGGCTCAAGACGCGGCTTTCGCGCAGGATTTCGGCCGGCGCCCCGCCCTCGCCGCCATGCAAGCCAAAGGGCGGCACATGCTGCCCGGCCGCATGCACGGAAACGGTCGCCCTTCCCGCATAGCCCGGCAGCAAACCCAGCTCCATGCGCTGCGCGAGGCCTCCCCGCTGTCTTCCCGCCCCGCCGGAATCCATGACGAATTCGCGGCATTGCGTCACGATCGGCACTTCAAGCTCGAACAATTCGACCGGCACCGCGCCCGCCAGAGCCGGAACCTGCACCGTCGAAATGCCATTCGTCCGCGCATTGGCGCCCATGCCGCCGGCGCTGAACAGATACGAGTGGCTGATGCCGCCCTCGTCGACGGCGAAAACGCGCGTGCTGACCAGAAAGCCGGAGCCGGCGATCACGCGATCCGGCAGCACTTCGGCCAGCGCTTGAATCACCGCGCCGAATATATGCGCGCCGATGCGATGCCGCTGGCTGACCGAGGCGGGCCTGCGCGCGTTCAAAATGCAGCCGGGCGGGGCGCTGGCGTGGATTGGCCGATAGCAGCCATCGTTGCCGGGCGCGTCCGGCAGCAGGGTCGCCTTCAGCGCATACGAGATCTGCCCCTGCGTGAAGGTGAAAGTCACGTTGATGGCGCCGCGCGGCTGCTGTGGCGACGTGCCGCTGAAATCGATGAAAATCTCGTCCGCGCGCACCTCCAGCCGACAAACCAGCTGCAATGGCTGATCCAACTCATCGACAAGGACCGTCGAGCGATAGACGCCATCGGGCAATTCCGCGATCGCCGCCCGCATCGCCCGCTCCGAGCGCTCGTGAATCTCGGCCGCGACCGCGCTTAGATCCGGCAAGCCATACTCATCCAGCAGCGCCAGGCAGCGTTCGGCCCCCGTCTGGTTGGCGGCCGCCTGGGCGTGAATATCGCCGATGACCGCCGTCGGCAAGCGCACGTTGGCGGCGACGAAATCGATGACGGTCTGGTTAAGCTCGCCCGCGCCATACAGGCGAACCAACGGAATCAGCAGCCCTTCTTCATAGCTGTCGCGCACCTGGTTGGTATCGACCGCGCCGCCGACATCCGCGTGATGGGCGATGCTCGCGGCGAAACCCACCAGCGCGCCCTGCTTGAAAAATGGCGTGATCACGGTGATATCGGGATTGTGCCCGGCGTTCTCCCATGGGTCATTCGAGATGAAGACATCGCCCGGCTGGATGTTCTCGCGCCCGAAGCGCTCCAGAACAAGACCGGTCGTATACGGCATCGTGCGATTGAATATCGGCAGGCTGCGCCGGGCATGGGCGAGGCATAGGCCGTCGGCGTCAATCAGCACGCAGCCATAATCGTTGGAGGCGGTGATGGTGGTGGAAAAAGCCGTTCGCGCCAGGGTCGTCGACATCTGGTCGGCGACCGCGATCAGCCGCTGCCAGAGGATCTCCAGCGTCAGCTCGTCCAGTCCCTTGTCCGCCATAATCGCTCTTCCTTAGCTACGCTGCAATCGCTTCTGTAGGGGCTTGCCTTGGCAAGCCCGTCATTTGCCGGCCTACGCCGAAAACGCGCGAGTCAGCGCTTCGCCCCTGTTTACATTGCGGGCAGACAACCCCCCATCCCCCGGCCCCTTACCCCCACAAGGAGGGAAGGGGAGTCCAATGTCGTGGGACGCAAAGTGTTTTGCGTGGGCGGTCGCATTGCGGCGCGTGTGTCTACAGTTAGTAATCAAAGAGAGCACTTGTAGGCGCGAGGCGGTGACTCGCCCAATGGCAGGAGGCGCAATGTAAACAAGGGCTTTGCGCTGTAAGGCCCCGGCGGCGATCCGCATGCTTAGAAGAGCCCCCACTCGCGTATCTCGTCATCCGGCGGCGGCTCGCTGCCCCAACGCCGGCTGGGATGCCAGCCAAAACGCCGCGCCGCCTCCGCCAGAAATTCGGCGTATTTGAATGGCGCCAGGGCCGAATCAATGACCGGCACGCCCAAGTCGTCCTGCAGCGTCTTATGGAAGCCGACTTCGGCGCTGCAGCCGAGCACGATGACTTCTGCGCGGTCTTCTTCCACCGCGATTCTGCCCTCGCGCCGCATCGCCTCCAGCGTCCGTTCCGCCTGCGACTGGAATTCCAGCACCGCCATATTCAGCGGCCGCATCGACATCAGACGATGTTCCAATCCATATTGGCGGATGTTTTCGCGCATTTTGGGGATGGCTTTATCGGCGCCGACCAGGACGGAAAAGGTATTGCCCAGCTGGCTTGCGATCGCGATCGACGCTTCGCAGGGCGCGGTGACGATGGCTTTGCCCGAGACTTCCCGCGCTTCTCGCAGGGCCAGATCATAGAAACAGCCGATCACGAAGGCGTCATAATCAGCCGCCAGGCGATAAACCGCCGTCACAATGTCGGCCACGACCAAGGCTTCATAAGCATGATAACGCAGGTGGCGCGGACTGCGGCCGGCCGGCAGCGAGATGATTTCTACCTGCGTATCCGGGCGGCGCGCGTCGCCCAAGGCTTTACGCAAGGCGTCGACGTAAAGCCGGTCTTCAACAATCGGGTCTATCCACAGGATCCGCATCTATTGCGCCTCCCAGCTATCCATTTCGCGCTTTAAGAAGGCGAAGGCTGCCATAGTCGTCGACGCGCGCGCGCATCCCCGGCGGCACGACGATCGTCGATTCGCGCTCTTCCACGATTGCTGGACCGGCGAATGTCATGCCAGCGCCCAGGCGGTAACGGTCATACACCGGCGCGCTCACGAATTCGCCCAGGTCGGAGAAATAGGCGCGGCGCTCTCCCTTGCGGGCGGGGGCGGCATCGGCGCCAGCTCGTGGCAGCCGCGCGGGCTTCACCGGCGCGCGCTCGCCAGCCACGCGAACGCGCCAGGTCAGCAGTTCGATCGGCGTATGATCGGGCACATAATGATAAAGTTCTCGATAACGTGCCTTGAATCGCCTGATGAAGTCGTCGGGCTTCATCGCGCGGAGGTCCTGTGGCAGCGGCGCCTGAATCTCGTGCAGCTGGCCTTGGAAGCGGCCGTCCACGCTGCGCTCGATCGCGGTCTCGGCTTCGGATATGCCCGCTTCCCGCAGCATCCGCCGCCCTTGCGCTTCCATCTCGGCAAAGAGACGCGCCACCGCGGTCCAGTCGGCCGCCGCCAGCAGCGTGGGATGCGAGCGCGAATAATCGAAGGCGACCGGCGCGATCAGCAAACCGATGGCGGAGGCGACGCCGGCGCCGGGCGCGACAATGACTTCAGGAACTCCCAGGATCCGCGCGACGCCCGCGGCATGCGCCGGTCCAGCGCCGCCGAAACAGATCATGGCGTAGCTGCGCGGGTCGCGGCCCCTTTCCAGTATGTGAATGCGCGCGGCCGCCGCCATATTCTCGTTCACTAATTGATGGATGGCATCGGCGGTTTGAATGATCGTCCAGCCGAATCGCTTCGCCAGCCCCGCCAGCGCCCGCTCCGCCGCCGCGCGATCCAGCCGCATCGCGCCGCCCAGGAAATAATCGGCGTTCAGATAGCCCAGAACCAAGTCGGCGTCTGTCACCGTTGGCTGCGCGCCGCCAAAGCCATAACAGGCGGGGCCGGGTTCCGAGCCCGCGCTCTGTGGGCCCACCTTAAGCAGGCCGAGGCTGTCCATCCAGGCGATGCTGCCGCCGCCGGCGCCGCTTTCGAGGATGTCGACAGTCGGGAATTGCAGAGGATAGCCGCTGCCTTTGGTGAATCGATGGACGCGAGCCACTTCAAGGTTGGATGCCACCGCCGGTTTGCCCGCGTGAATCAGCGCCACTTTGGCGGTCGTCCCGCCCATATCAAAGGAGATCAAGTCCTCTCTGCCCGCCAGCCCGCCATAATAGGCGGCCGCCAGCGCCCCGGCCGCGGGGCCCGATTCCACCAGGCGAATCGGCTGCGCACGGGCGGAAGACGCCAGCGCCGAACTGCCCGACGAGAGCATGAGATAGAACTGGCCGCCGAAGCCGGACGCCGCCAGCTTATCGTCCAGCGTCTTCAAATAACGCGACATCAGAGGCAGCGCATAGGCGTTGGCGACGGTCGTCGAGGTCCGCTCGTATTCGCGGATCTCGGGCGCGATCTCGCTGGATAGGCTTAGCGGGACATCCGACCAGGCTTCGCGCGCGAGCTCGGCGATGCGCCGCTCGTTGGCTGGGTTGCGATAGGCATGCAGGCAGGCGATCGCGATCGCCTCCACGCCCGCTTCCTTGAAATCGGCGACCGCGCGCAGCACGTCGTCTTCGCAGACCGGTTCGAGGATTCGGCCATCGCGGTCGATCCGCTCGCGAATGCCGCGGCGCAGATGACGCGGGCTCAACGGCGGCGGATACTGCAAGAACAGATCATAAATCGCGTAACGCTGCTCGGTGCGCATCTCCAGAATGTCGCGGAAGCCGGCGGTGGTCAGCAAGCCAACAAGCGCGCCCTTTCGCTCGATAAGCGTATTCGCGACCAAGGTCGTGCCATGGAAGATATTCAGCAGCGCTTCATGACGCAAGCCGCGCCGCGCCAGGAACGTGGCGATGCCTTGCAAAGCGCCGTCTTCGGGGCGCGCCGGCGTCGTCAGCGCCTTGAAAATTTCGAGGTCGCCGCTCTCGGCGTCCAAAAGCGCGAAATCGGTGAAGGTGCCGCCAATATCAAAACCGAGCTCAAATGCCATGCTCGCCCTCAAACGGAAGTATCAGCTATCGGTGGCTGATTCGCGGATCCAGCTGCGCGTAAAGCAGATCGACAATCGTATTGGAAACGACAAAAATGACAGCGATGACCAGCGCCGCGCCGATGACCGCGTAAAAGTCGAAGGAGAGCACCGATTCCACCGCGTATCGCCCCAGCCCGGGCCACGTGAAGACCACCTCGACCAGGACGGCGCCGCTCAGCAGGAAGCCGATCTGAATGCCCAGCATCGTCACCACCGGAATCAGGGCGTTGCGGAAGGCGTGCCGGAAGATCACGCGCCGCTCATGCAAGCCTTTCGACCGCGCCGTGCGCACGTAGGGCTGCGACAGCGTCTCCAGCATGCCGCTGCGGGTGAAACGCGCGCCAACCGCCAGCCGCCCCAGCGCCAACGCCATCACCGGCAGCGCCAGATGCCGCAAGCTCGACCAGAAGATATCCCATTGACCGGCGAGAAAGCTATCAACCGTGTACAAGCCAGTCGCATACGGCGGGGGCGCCATCAGCGTATGCAGGCGACCCTCCAGCGGAAACAAATCCAGCCATTTGGCGAAGATCAGCTGCAGGAAGAGCGCCAGCACAAAGGGCGGCACCCCCATGCTCACGACGACAAAGGCGCGGATAGCAAAATCCAGCGCGCCGCCGGCTTTGACCGCCGCGATGATGCCCAAGCCGACGCCGATGATGACGATGACCAAGCCCGAGAGCAGCGCCAGCTCCAGCGTGGCCGGGAAGCGCAGCCTCAAATCATCGCTGACCTCCCGCCGCGTCAGCAGAGACTGGCCCAGGTCGCCGCGCAGCAAGCCAGAAATATAGGTGACGAACTGCTCGTGAAAGGGCCGGTCCAAGCCCAGGTCCTGGCGGATTTTCTCGATCTGCTCCGGGCGGGCGTTGGTGCCGGCCGCCACCGCCGCGGGATCGGCCGGCAGCACTTGCGTGATCACGAAGAGGATCACCGCCATGCCAAAGAGCTTGAGAACCAGCGTCAGCAGGCGCTCTAGGAGTAATTTGCCCATCGCGATTGGAAAGTCGCGAAACGCAGCGTGAAAAGGCAGCCGCGTTCCGCGTCAGGCTCGTATTCGGGAAAGGCGCTAGTCTTCCAGCCAGATGTCATGCACGTGCAGATCGCCCGGGAAGCCGTAGGGATCGTACTGGTAGCCGCGCACCGACGAGTGCGTCAGATCGATATACTGCGAGAGCATCACCGGGATGACCACCGCGTCGTCGATGAGGATCTGCTGCGCTTCGCAGAGCAGCTCGTCAATCCGCGGGTCGCCCGGCGCCAGCGTCGGCGCTTCTTCCAGCAAGGCGTCGAATTCTGGATTGTTGTACCACGCCCAGTTGCCCGTGCCGGTGTCGATCAAGGACGAATGGTTCAGGCGGAAGAGCATCTCGCCCGAATAGGGGATCGGGATATTGAGCCAGTGGCTGCTCATGTCGTAGGCGGTATCGAAGTTGCGCTGGGCGTCGATGAAGGTGCCCCAGGGGATATCGTCCAATACGACTTCGATGCCCAGTTCAGCCAGCGCTTCCTGGAAGAGCACCGCGGCGAAACGGCGTGGCTCGTTGGCGTGGCGATAGGCCTGGCGCACGGAAAAGCCATCGGCGTACTCCGATTCCGCCAGCAGCGCCCGCGCCGCCTCCATATCCTGCGCGGGTTCGAAGACATCGCAATGCCCGACCGTGCCGCCCAAAGCCGGCGACGTCAGCGGGACGGCGAACCCCTGCATCACCTCGATCATGGCGTCGTAGGGGTAGGCGTGCATCAGCGCCTGCCGCACCTTCTTATCCGCCAGCGGGCCATCCTGCTTAATAAAGTGGTAGAAGCCCTGCAGCGGATTGCCGAAGTTCAGGTGAATGGCGGCGGTGGTGGCGGCGCGCCGCACATCGGATAAACCGGCCCAGTCGATCAAATGGACCTCGCCGTCTTCCATCAGCAGCAGCCGCGTGGAGAAATCCAAGCCGTAACGGGCGATGAAGGTCTCGACATGCGGTCCTTCCCAGCCGCCCCAGTAATCGGCGAAGGCCGACATCTCGGTCTGGCGGCCCGGGTCCCAGCGAACCAGCTGATAGGGACCCGTCCCCACCGCGTTCTCGCGGAAGAAATCGCCCGCCATGTCGTCATCGTTTTCGTTGGCGGCGATGGCGTCGGCGCTCAAGATCTTGATATGCGGCAAGCCCGCCCAGAACTGGAAGTCGGCCGAGCTCAATTGGATCTCGACGGTCATGTCGTCGGTGGCGGTCACGCTGGCCACGGGCGCCAAGATGAAGCCCAGATTGCCCATGCCGAGCGCCGCGTGCCGCTCGAGCGACACGACCACGTCTTCGGCATCCAGGGTCGAGCCGTCATGGAAGCGCACGCCCTCGCGCAGGCTCAGCGTGTAGGTCAGCGCGTCTTCGCTGATTTCCCAGCTGGTCGCCAGGCGCGGCGTGATCTCGCCAGCGCGCGAGTATTGCGTCAGCCCCTCATACATCGCGTTGATGACATAGCCTTCCGTCTGCGAGATGCCCATGGCGGCCGGGTCGAGCGAGTTGGGCTCGCAGCAGCTGCCGAGCACGAAGGCGCCGGTCCAGGTCGCGTCCTCAGCGCTCGCGGGCGCCAGCGTCAAGAGCAAGAGGGCGGCTGCCATAACAATCTTGATAATCTGCTTCATCGCTTCGTCCTTTCCGAATGGGAATTATCGACAGGGCATAGTGTAGCTTGTGTCGCCCCAAATGCTACTCATTTTCCAGACGGCCGCCTTCGCCCGCGCCGTCCCGCCAAGGCAATACAGCGAAAGCCCTTGAGCCCCGGTCCGCGTTGGATAAATCCGGCTGGTCAGCGTGATACGGTCGTTGGCGTAGACCTCGATGATCGAATTATCGAGGTAGAGCCGCAGGTCCAAGGGCTCGTTCTCGGCCAGGGCGAGCGCGCATTGACAGGGCGCGACCGTGACCTCGGCGCTGTCGGTCGAGCGATCGCGATTCAAGACCAGGACGCCTTTCGCGAAATCGTAGGACAGCTCCGTATACTGCTCGCCAGCAGGGCTTCGCCGGAACTGGAGGCCGAGCCGCTCGCAATCGGCGGCCAGGACCCGACAGGCGATCTCCAGGCGGTCGCCGCTCGCCCCGCCAAGCGCATGGGGCGCCCCCGCCACGACTTCCACATCGCCCTCGAAGAGCGTTTCGCCCCGCAGCTTCGTTATTTCCGCCGCCGGCTTGACGCGCAGTTCGCCCGCTGCGTCCAGCGAGATTTCGCGCGGCAAGGTAAGGCAGGAGGCCCAGCCCGCGGCCGCGTATTGATCGCGCGGACGCGCCTCCCGCGCCCAGCCCCACATCAGCCAGCGCCCGGCCGGATCGCGCAGGCTGTTCGGCGCATAGAAAACATCGCCCCAATCGAGCCGCCGCGCCGGTCCTTCCGGCTTGAACCGGCCCTCCGCATACTCCCCCAGCCAGTAGATCGGACGGCCATGAGGCGAGACGACCAGCATGCGCTTGGCGCTAAAATCCAGGAAGTTGGGGCATTCCCAGTTGAGGCCGCTTTCAGCCGGGTCGCCGATGTAGAGCGGGTTCAGATACTCCCATTCGATGAGATCGGACGAGCGGTACAGCAGCGCGGCGCCGCCCCGCCCCTTGATTCCCGTCCCGAGCAGCATAAGCCAGCGCCCGTCGCCCTCCTGCCACAGATAGGGATCGCGAAAGCCGATCAGATCCAAGCCCGCGGGGGTCGCCGGAATCACCGGATTGGCTGGATGCTTCTCCCAGGTCATCATCCCGTCGGCGCTGGTGGCGAGGCACTGCGTCTCTTGATCGATCTCCAGCAGGAATTCGTCATAATAGCCCTGCGGGATGCGCTGGCGGTCGGAAGGGGGGATGTCGTCGTCAATGCTCCACAGCGTCATATCAGCCACGCCCGAGTAAAGCATGTGCGGGACGCCATCGTGAATGACGACGCTGCCCGACCAGCAGCCGGCGCCGTCATAAGAACCGGGGGTCGGCATGAGCGCGATGGGACAATGTTCCCAGTTCACCAGATCCGGGCTGCGAACGTGCCCCCAGCCCATCGGACCAAAATCGGCGATGAATGGATTGTGCTGGAAGAACATATGCCAATAGCCATCGTGATAGACGGGCCCGTTGGGGTCGTTGATCCAATTGGCGGCTGTCATCAGATGATAGCGGGGGCGCTGGCGGTCATCGCCCAGCTTGGCGGCGGCGCCGGCGACCGCCTGATCAGCTTCCGCCAGGATCTCGGCGTAAGATCTTGTCATTTCCGCCTCCATGCGGCTTCACTCCAGATTGGCGTGCCGCGCGTTCATCGCCGCTTCGTCCACGCCTCGCTCCGCTTTCAGTCGGATGACGATCAGATCGCAGAGCAAGCCCAGACAATGCTCAAACAGCGAGCCCATGACCAGGACCGAGACGACTCCCGACTCGCGCCCCGCCTTGAAATTGGTCGCCGGAATGTATGCGGTCGTCGGCGCCGCTTCCGCCAGTGGCGATGCGAGATTGCCCGTGAATAGCGCCAGCGCCGCGCCCGCCTCCCGCGCCACGTCGATATAGCGCGGCAGCGAGCCCGTGCGCCCGGATGAAGAGCCGATCAAGAGCAGGTCGCCCTTGCCGATTGCCGGGGTCGTCGCGTCGTCGACGACATGCACGCGCAAGCCCAGGTGCGCAAGGCGCATGGCGAAGGCTTTCATCTGCAAGCCGCTGCGTCCCTTGCCGGCGACGAATACGCGCTCGGCCGCCTGAATCGCCGCGCAAACGGCATCCACCTGCCCCGGATCGACCTGACGCAATACGCGCCCGATATCGGCTAGAATCGCGTCAATCAGTTCGCTCGTGTCCATAGGCTCGCATCCTCTCGTGGAACTGCCTGGCGCTCGCTCGTGGATCCGCCGACGCCGTGATCGCCGAGCCGACGATGACAATCTGTGGCTTGAGCGGCAGGATACGCTCAAGGTCGCGCAGTTTGACGCCGCCGGCGATCGCCAAAGCAGTCGATGGCAGCGCCGCCCGCAATAGCGCCAGCTGCGCAAAAGGCGAGCCCTGCGCCGCCTGCTGATCGTGAGCGGTATGCAGGCAGAGCAGATCGACGCCCAGTTCCACCAGCTCCCGCCCGCGCGTTTGAAGGTCGCCGACCTGCATCATATCGATCATCAGCCGCTTGCCATGCTCTCGCGCGCTCTGCAAGGCGCCCGCAATCGTGTCGTCCGCGGCCAGCGCCATCGCCGTGACGATATCGGCGCCGGCCGCAAAGGCGATATCGGCTTCCGCTTCGCCCGCGTCCATGATTTTCAAGTCGGCGACCAGCGTCAAACGCGGATAGGCAGCACGAAGCGTCCGCAGGGCTTTCATCCCCTCGCGGAAGATCAACGGCGTCCCGACCTCGGCGATGTCAATATAGGGGGCGACCCCGGACAAGGTATCCAGCGCCGCCGCCAGGTCGCCGTCCAGCGCGATTTGCAGTTTCGCCATGCCAATCCTGTCGCTAGTCGTATGCGCGAAAATCGAACACAATAGAGTATAGTGAATCGCCGCTAGAGGTAAAGGGACGCGAAGATGACAGCGAAGATCGTGGTGGCGGGCAGCTTCAACGCCGATTTGGTCGCCTATACGCAGCGCATGCCGCGCCCGGGCGAGACCGTGCCTGGCGAGCGCTTCCTCACCGGCGCCGGCGGCAAAGGCTCGAATCAAGCGGTGGCGGCCGCGCGCCTGGGGGCCGATGTCAGCTTCATCGGGCGCCTGGGCAATGACGTTTTCGCGAACCTGGCTTATGAAATCTGGGACGCGGAAGGCATCAATCACGACTTCGTCACGCGCGATGACGAGGTCGCCACCGGCGTCGCGACAATTCTGGTGGATAGCGGCGGCGAGAACATGATCGTCGTCGTGTTAGGCGCCAACTTGCGCCTGCGAGCGAACGACATCGACGCCGCGCGCGACCGCATCGCCGAAGCCGATATGCTCGTCGTCCAGCGCGAAATCAACCTCGACATCGTGCCCTACGCCCTGCGGACGGCCAAAGACCTCGGCGTCAAGACGATCTTGAATCCAGCGCCGGCCGACGGCGCCTCGCCCGAGACGATCGCGCTGGCGGATTACATCACGCCGAACCAGATCGAGCTCGAGACCCTGCGCGGCAGCGAAGTCGATGATGTCGTTGCCGCGGCGCGCGGCCTGCTGACCCGCGGCGACCAGCGGGCGGTGGTGACCCTGGGCGCGGCCGGCGCGCGGATCGTCTCGCCAGTGGACAGCCTGCTCGTCCCGACCTTCCCGGTCGCAGCGGTCGATACGACCGGCGCGGGCGACACCTTCAACGCGGGGCTGGCGGTCGGCTTGTCCGAAGGCTTGGCGCTGGGCGATGCCGCGCGCTTCGCCAACGCGGCCGCGGCGCTCTGCGTCAAGAGGCCCGGCGCCGCTGACAGCGCCCCCTATCGCGCGGAGGTTGACGCCCTGTTGCAAGCCCGATAATCCACCGTCGCGCGTGGACGACAGATCCGATTTCTCACCGTCGTGTGTAGGGGCGAGACAAGTCTCGCCCCTACAAATCGCGTTGCGCAAGAGCGCCGGCCGCCCCCGTCAGCGGCAGACGCGCTTCAGATGATCGGCCAGCCGCAGCGCCAGCGCGACAATCGTCAATGTCGGGTTGGCATAGCCGCCCGTCGGGAAAACCGCCGAGCCGGCGATGTAGAGATTGTCCACCGCGTGCAGCCGCGAATTGCTGTCGACGATGCCATCTTCCACCGATGCGGACATCCGCAGCGCGCCCATGTGATGATCGCCGGTCTCGAGCGCGCCTTCATGCGGCGGCAAGGTCCAGCTTTCCGCGCCGCCCGCCACGTCCGTGATCATCGCATGACGGCGGCCGCCGTGATCGCGCAAGTAGTCCAGCGTGATTTCCAGCGCGCGCCGGGCGCTATGTTTGTCGATCTCGCTTAACCGCCAGTCGATATGCGCCAGCGGCTGCCCGAAGATGGGATCGACCTGCTCGCGATTCAGCGTGACGCGGCTGTTTTCGTTTGGCGTCTGCTCCCAATTGAGGTTCACTATCGCCGAGCGCCCGTCATCGCGGAAATAAAGGATGATGCGAAAATTGCCGATTCTTTCTTCGAGCAGGGTCTGATGCTTTGGCGCCAGCACGCCCCAGGCGTTGAACACCAGGTAGTCGAAAATCAGTTCGGGGTTCACCAGCGGCTCGACCATGTGGCGATAATCGCCCGCGCTAACCCCGCTCGGTCCTTCCAATGCCTTGGGGAGCGGTTTGAGGCGGATCTGCTGCTCGCGGAAGAAATTGCGAATCTCCGAGGCGACGGGCTTTTCAAAGTAGACGCGCGCCGCATTCGTCAGCAGCGGATGCACCATGAAGCCGCGCCCCAGCATGCCGCGCCGATTATCGCCGAGACCGCCGGAAAGCTGCAGGAGACGTACGTTTTCGATGCCGCCGCAAGCCAGCGCATAGGTCCGCGCCCGCACTTGAAATCTCTTGCCCGCTATCGCCCTGCCATCAGCCGCCTCGCCAATGGTCGAGCAGTTCAACTCGGCGACGCGGCTTCTGTTTTCGTCGGTCGCGATCGTCAGCAGGCAGGCCTTGAACAAGACGGTGACGTTCGCCGCCGTTTCCAGCTCCCGGCGGAACTGCGCCTGGAAGTCGTGCAGGTTCGCGTCATATTGCGCCCGCATGATCGCGCCCTTGAGCTTGTCGCGGGGCCGCGCGTCAAAACAGCGGGCGTACAAGACGCGCTCCCAGAAGCGCATATCATCGTAGTTGAAGGGTCCAAACTGCCCGAATTCATGCGCGGCGCGATAATAGGGCGCGAGCTCCGCTTGATCCACGAGCCAGCGCGCCTTGCGATAGCCCGGGCGCGGCATCATATCGGCGGCATCCAGCGGGCGCGCCCAAAAGCCAAAATGATTGGTCGTGCCGCCATACATGTTCAAGCGCGAGCGTTGTGGAAACTCGGGATCGACCTGGCGCAGAAAATCGCCGACCGTGCCTTCGTAGAGCGACTGACGCGCTTCCGAGGGGATGCCGCGATCGCCCGGCCCGCCGTTGACCAGCAGGATCACTTTCAGCGAGCACTGCGCGAGCCGCTGCGCCATGGCGATGCCAGCCGCGCCCGCGCCGACGATGCAGATATCATAACCCTGAAGAATCGCGCCCTCTGGCAGTTCATCGGCGTAGTGATACATCGCCCGCTCCTGTTTTATTTGCCCGCGGCTGCCCCCCATCCCCCGGCCCCTTGCCCCCACAAGGAGGGAAGGGGAGTAAAATGTGGCAAGACGCGATTTCTTTTGCTTGGGCGTCCACTGGGGCGCAGGCCTGTCTATTTTCGGCCCATCAGCCGCTGCCGCGCCAGCCAGGCCGCCCCCAGGATTGGCGCGTCCTCCCCCAATTCGCTGGCGATTACCTGCACGCGCGCCGACACCGCCTTGAAGGAATAGCGCTTCAGCGACGCTCGCGCGGGGTCCAGCAGCAGGTCGCCCGCGCCCGCCACGCTGCCGCCGATGACGAATCGCTCGATATTCAGCGTCATGGCCAGGCAGGCGATCGCGATGCCCAGCGCTCGCCCCGCCCCAGCCAGCAGCGCCCTCGCGCGCTCGTCGCCAGCCAGCGCCCTGGCCGTCACTTCTGCGCCATCGACTTCCTCGCCGGTGGCGGCAGCATAATGCCTGGACAGAGCTGGTCCGCTGGCATAGGTCTCGAGGCAGCCGCGCGAGCCGCAGTGGCAGGGGCGACCATTGGGATCCACCGTCATGTGCCCGCATTCGCCGGCGCTGTCGCCCTCGCCATAAATCAATTGCCCTTGATAGATGATGGCCGCGCCGACGCCCGTGCCGATGACGATATAAATCAGGCTGTCGCGCTCGATTCCCGCGCCGAAGTGAAACTCGCCCAGAGCGGCCGCTTTGGCGTCGTGATCGAGGGCGACTGGCAGCGACAGACGCGCCTGCAAAGCCGCGGCGAATGGCGTGTTGGAGATGCCCGGCAGGTTGACCAAGGTCAAGAGCTGGCCGCGGGCATGATCGACAGGACCCGGCGCCCCGACGCCGACCGCGGCGAGCTTTTTCCCCGCCGGCAAGGTCGCTTTCAGCCCGTCGACCTGTGCCGCGATGCGCTTGATGACGCTTTCCAAGCCCAGGTCTGAATCGGTGTCGAGGCGGCGGCGCGCGATGATCTCATCCCGCTGATCCACCACGCCGAGGGCGATCTTGCTGCCGCCGAGATCGATGCCGATGACCGCGCTCATGCCCGCAGCTCCGATTTCAGCGGGGCTTTGCCTTGCAGGTGATCAGCCACCCGCAGCGCCTGCGCGCAAATCGTCAGCGCCGGGTTCATCGCCGTCGACGAGGGGAAGAACGACGAATCCACCGCGTACAGATTGTCCAGGTCATGCGCCCGGCAGAAAGGATCCAGCACCGACTCGGCGGGATCGTCGCCGAAGCGCGCCGTGCCGCATTGATGCGAGTTGGTCGCTATGCCCAGGGTCTCGGTGAAAACGAGGCTGTAGCCCGCCCGCCGCATCATTTGCATGGCGCGCTGTATCAGCTGCCGATGGGCGACGCGGTTGTTCGGTCGCCACTGAACGCGCGTCTCGCCGCCAGGCCCGAGAAAGACGCGATTTTCGATATCGGGCAGGTCTTCCGACATCACCCACCAGTCCATGCTTCGATTCGCCATCGCCCGCAGCAGGGGCTTTGGCAGCCAGGGCTTCGCGGCTGACAGCATGCCGGCCTGCAATTTGCCCAGCGCCTGGAGGTTGCCCATTGGAAAACCAAAATCGTCATCGCCAAAATAATAGTCGTTGACCGCCATCGTCTTTTGGAAGACGGTCGGGTTCTTTTCCAGCGGCTTCACGGCGGTCAAGGCGGTGTTGTTGTGCATCATATAATTCCGCCCGAGCAAGCCGGATGAATTTGCCAGGCCATCCGGGTGGGCCGCGTTCGCCGAGCGCAGCAGCAGCAGGGCGGAATTGACCGCGCCGCAAGCGACGATGATGCGGTCGGCTGACACCGTGAGCGATTCGCCGCCCCTCTCGACCTCGACGGCGGTCGCGCGTTTGCCGCTCAGGTCGGTCAGGATTCGCCGCGCCAGCGCATTCGTCCACAGTTCAACCGCGCCGCTTTCGAGCGCGGGCCGCACGAGGCAGATCTCGGCATCGCCCTTGGCGCCCAGCTTGCAGGGGAAGCCATCGCAGGTGTTGCAGCGGATGCAGCGCCCGCCCGCGCGCAGATCCACTGACATCGGCAGGCAATAGGGTCGCAAACCCTGCGCGCGCAATTTCTCGATCAGCGCGGCGATATAAGGCTCGTGCGCGACATGCGGGTAGGGATAATCGCCGGCACGCGGCGGCTCGCAGGGGTCGTCGCCGGCTTTGCCATGCACGAAGAAGAGTTCTTCGGCCATGCCGTAATAGGGCTCGAGGTCGTCGTAGCTGATGGGCCAGGCAGGGGACGTGCCGCCTTCGTGCTCCAGCGCGCCAAAGTCTTCGACGCGGAAACGAGGCAGCGCCGCGCCATAGACCTTGGTGTTGCCGCCGACGTAGTAATGGACGCCGGGCTTGAAGCGGCTGCCGTCCGAAGCGTCAATCCACTCCTCCGCTGGCTTGTAGCGGTTCTGCTTGAAAACAGCCTCGACCTGCCAGTTCTGCGGCTCTGGCGGCAGGGTATCGCCGCGTTCGAGCAAGAGGATGCTGGCGCCGCTGTCGCGCAGGGCGTAAGCGAGCGTTCCCCCGCCCATGCCCGTGCCGATGATGATGTAGTCGTAGTGGATCATCCAACACCTTGGCTGACGAAACAAGTAGACACGCGCGCCGCAATGCGACCGCCCAGGCAAAACGATTCGCGTTGGTTACGGGCGAGTCACCGCCTCGCCCCTACAGATCGTCATCAAATGACAAAGCTGTAGGGGCGTTACGCTGTAACGCCCGCCACCGAAATCAGTCGCGCTAGGGCGATTTAGCATATCGCCCCTACAGTTCAGCCAGTCGCACCCACCTTTCTTCTTCTGACGAGCGTTCCGCCGCCGCCATGATCTTCTGTACATGAGCGCCATCGTCGAAGGAAGGCGATGTCGGCGCGTCGTCCCAGATCGCGCGGATGAACTGATATTGACACTCGGCATGGGCGCGCATGAAGCCGGGCGTCATAGTCCAGTCGGGCGCCCGCTGCCCCGGGTAGCGGCCTGCGGCCTCCAGCTTGCGGAAGCCGCGCTGCCCGCCCAGTGGCGCGTCCGATTCGCGCGCGTCATAGACGTAAAGCGCGGCCGCATCGCTGAGGTCGAAGCGGATCGCGCCCAACTGACCGAAAACCTCAAAAGCCAGGTCGTTGGCGGCGCCCGTGCCCATGCGCGAGATTTCCACCGTGCCCAGCGCGCCACCCGCCAGGCGAGCATGCAGCAGGGCGATATCATCGACATCGACCGCCCTCATCTCGTCGCTGCCAGCCGCGGCCGGGCGCTCTGCAATCAGCGTATCAAGCGTGCCGCGTACGGACTTGAAATCGCCGAGGACGAAATAGAGCAGATCGAGGATATGGGAGCCGAGGTCGAAGAGCGCGCCGCCCCCGGTGAGCTCGCGCCGCAGCCGCCAGGACATCGGTTTGCCGCCGTCGATGTAGCTGGCGCGATGGTAGCGCCCGCGAAAGGAGAATATCCGCCCCAGGAAGCCGGCGTTCACGAGCTGTCTGGCGCGCATGACCGCCGGGAAAAACCGGAAATTGAAGGTCACCTGCGCCTTGACGCCCGCCGCGCGAACCGCCGCCGCCATGCTCGCCGCTTCCTTCGCGTTCATCGCCAGCGGCTTCTCGCAATAGATGTGCTTGCCAGCCGCCGCCGCCGCCAGCGCAATCTCGTGATGCGAATTATTGGGCGTGCAGATATCGACCGCGTCGATGTCGTCGCGGGCGATGAGCGCGCGATAGTCATCGGTGAAAAAGGCGCAGCCGATCTCCGCGGCCGCCAGTTTGGCGGTCTCGGGGCGCGTGGCCGCGACGCCGGCGATGTCGATGCTGTCGGCGCGTAAGCCGTAATGGAAGGGGATGGCGCGATAGGCGGCCGCATGCACGCGCCCGATGCCGCCGTAACCGATGAGCCCGATCCTGATCTTTGGCATCTGACAACTCCTCAATATGGTTTTCGTGGGCGATTCACAGAATCGCCCCTGTTTAATTGCGGGCAGATTTCACCCCATCCCCCGGCCCCTTGCCCCAGCAAGCTAGGGAAGGGGAGCGAAACCCAGCGGTCCGCAATGTGTTTTGCCTGGGCGGTCGCATTGCGGCGCGTGTGTCTACGCGTTCTGGATGAGTCCCCGCTCGTCCCGATACTTGTCGCTCGCTTCTCGCATGACCGCGCGCAGATTGCTCACGGCGGCGCTGATCTCGCCCGTGCCCGGCCGCAATTTGCCGGCCGGTCCCTTCAGCAGCGGCGACGAGAACTCGCCGACGGTCATGCCGGCCGCGATGAACTCGGCGACGTTGCCCGCGTTCAAGCCGCCGTCCTCCATCAGCTCGATGCGGTCTTCCAAGCCGGCTTCGGCGATCATCCGATGCAGCCTCCGCATGGTCTCGACCACGATCGGGTCAATCGTATGCGGGCTTTTGCCCCCGCTTGTCGGCTTCCAGAAAGGCGCGCGGCTTTCGTATTCAATGATATCGACATGCGGATGAATGAATTGCTCGAAGGCGACCGCCGGCGCGCCCTGCCAAGCCCAGACCCCGACTTTCAGCCCCAGCTTCTCTTTGATATAGGTGATGTTCTGGAAGATCATTTCATTGGTCGTTTCCAACGGCAGGCTGATGAGGCTGACGCCGAGATCGGCCAATTGATCGAAGACGCTGAAGCTGGGCCGCAGCATCTGCAGCTGCGCCTCCACTTCCAGGCTCGTGCTGGCGCAAGTCGCCTCGATGATATCGAAACCGCCGCGCGGCATGCCGAAATCCATATATTTGCCATCGCGCACTTCAATGTGAATCCAGTCGACGCCGGCCGCTTCCAGCTCGCGAACCTGCGCGCCCAGGACGGCGTAATCCGCCCAGAAGAGACCGGCGGCGATCTTCACCTGCTGCGTGACTTCTCCGATTGGCATGGAATCCTCCAGCGTCTGGCGGGCGACTCACAGAGTAGCCCCTACATATCGTATATTTCGGCGGGCGACCTGGTAGATCGCCCCTACATACTTCCGCGCGGGCGACCTGGTAGATCGCCCCACCATTGATGCGGCGGGCGACTCACAGAGTAGCCCCTACATATCGTATATTTCGGCGGGCGCCCTGGTAGATCGCCCCTACATACGTGCGCGCGGGCGACCTGGCAGATCGCCCCTACATACGTGCGCGCGGGCGACCTGGCGGATCGCCCCTACATACTTCCGCGCGGGCGACCTGGCAGATCGCCCCTACATACTTCCGCGCGGGCGACCTGGCAGATCGCCCCTACAGTTACTATTCTAAGTTCGCCCCTACACATTGGTTGTCAAGATTTTCGTCGCGGTCGCTTCGTCGGTGCAAAGTATGTTTATCGCGCCGCTGCGCAAGGCGCCGGCGATGGCGGCCGCTTTGTTCTCGCCGGCCGCGACGGCGACCGTGAGCGGCACGGCATGCAGCTCCTCCAGCGAGATGCCGATAATCCGCTCGTTCAGCGCGCAAGGGAAGCGTTTGCCGTCGCCGTCGAAAATCCGCCAAGCCATGTCGCCAAGGGCGCCCCGCTCGCGAAAAGACCGCAGCTGCCCGGCATCGGCGACGCCCGCGCGGACGAAACCCGATGTCGCCGGATCCAGATCGCCGATGCCCACCAGCGCGATATCGGCGGCCCGCGTCTGCTTAAGCGAATGCGCGACAACCGTCTGTTCGCGGATGACCGCGGCGGCTTCGGCGCTATCCGCCAGCAGCGGCGAGGACAAGTATAACGCTTCCCCGCCCAGCTTTTGCGCCAATTGCCGCGTCAGCGCCGAGCTGTCGAATTCCTTCAGCGCCAGCGACAGGCTGCCAGTCGCCTGCATGACCTTGACATTCGCCTTAAAATCGGGGCGGATGGCGCTGATGACTTCGTAAGTCGTGCTGCCGAAACAGATCGCCAAAGCCATGCCATCGGCCAGCTCGCCCTCCAGGTAACGCGCCGCCAGCTGGGCGATCTGCCGCCGGAGCAGCGCCGCGTCCGTCAAGCCCGACTGCAGCGCCAGCGCCCGCTCCAGCCCGAATCGTTCGACCAGCCGCGCTTCCAGCGCCAGCGAGCGCTTGATGGGAAAATCGATCAGAATGCGCGCCACCTGCATTTCGCGCGCCTCCTTGAGCAAGCGGTAAACCTTGACGCGCGACAACTCCAGGGCGGCGGCGATGTCGTTCTGCGTCATCTCGTCTTCGTAATACATGGCGGCGACTTTCGCCAGCAGCTCATGACGGGCGGCGCTGAGCATGGCTAGACCCCGGCCCGGGCGCGCTTGACGATGTCGCCGGCGGCTTGCGCACTCATCGGCTGATGCCCCGGCAGCGGCAGCAGACGTTGATGAATGGCGTCGATCATCCAGTCGGCGCTCGGGAAGAAGCTCCAATCAAGCTCGGCCGGCGGCGTGATCCAGTTGCGCGCGCCCAGGACGGCGACGGGCCCATCGAGATAATCAAAGGCCAGCTGCGAGATAGTCGACGCCATGGTATGCAGGAAGGAGCCGCGCTCGCTGGCGTCCGAGGCCAGCAGGACTCTTCCCGTTTTCTTGACCGATTCGATGATCGGCGCGTAATTCAGCGGATTGAGGAAGCGGGCGTCGATGACTTCGGCGCTCAGATCATGTTCGCGCTCCAGCTTCTCAGCCGCCTCCAGCGCGCGATACAGCGCCGCCCCGATGGTGACGATGGTGATGTCGCGCCCCTGGCGATGCACGTAAGGCTCGCCCTCGGCAACTTCGTAATAGTCAATTGGCACGCCGTCGCGGAAGAGCGTCTCTGGCTGGCTGTATAGCCGCTGGCTCTCGAAGAAGACGACCGGATCCGTGCCGCGCAGCGCCCGGTTGAGCATGCCTTTGGCGTCGTAGGCCGTAGCCGGGAAGTAGACCTTTAAGCCGGGGATATGGGCGACCAGCGCGCTCCAGTCCTGCGAATGCTGCGCGCCGTATTTCATGCCGACCGACACGCGCAGCACCAGCGGCATCCGCAGCAAGCCCCCGGACATCGCCTGCCACTTCGCCATCTGGTTGAAGATTTCGTCGCCGGCGCGGCCCATGAAATCGCAATACATCAGTTCTGGCACGGCGCGCCCGCCAGCCAGGGCGTAACCGACCGCCGCCCCCACGATCGCCGCTTCCGAGATGGGCGTGTTGAAGAGCCGGTGATAGGGAATCGCCTCGGTCAAGCCGCGGTAGGCGCCAAACGCGCCGCCCCAATCGCGGTTCTCCTCGCCAAAGGCGATCATCGTCGGGTCGCGATAGAAGCGGTGAATCATCGCCTCGAAGATGGCTTCGGCATAGGTCAGGGTCTTGAGCTTCGGCCGCGGCGCCCCTCGCTCGTCCAAGCCAAAACGGTATTTGCCCGCGGTGATTTTCAGGCGGCTTTCATCCAGCGGCTGCGTGACCTCCGGCGCGCGCTCATCGAGGGCGGCGGCGCGCTCGTTGCTGAACATCAAAGCGCCGATGGCATCGCCGGAAGGGTCCAGTCGCGGCGACAAGTCCAGATCGACCGAAGCCGCCACGATCCTGGCGACCAAGTCAATGCTTGATGCTTCGATGTCTTCAAGCTCGGCTTCGTCCACGTATCCGTTGTGGCAGAGATAATCGCCAAAGCCTCGAATCGAATCCTGCGCGCGCCAGCGTTCGATCTCGTCGCGCGCGCGATATGACGAGGCGTCGCTGGGCGAGTGCCCACTGTAGCGATAGGTGATGACATCCAGCATTGCAGGCCCGCGCCCGGCGAGCAGCAGCGCTTTCATCCGCCGCGTGGCATCGGCCACGGCCAGGGGATTGTAGCCGTCAACCCGTTCGCTGCGCATGGCCTCGGCGTTGATACCCAAGCCAATCCGCGCCAGCATGCCATGCCCGAGGGTCTCGCCCTGCGGCTGCCCGCCCATGCCATAAAAGTTGTTCACGAAGTTGAAGAGGATCGGGGGCGCGCCACCCAAATCGGCGTCCCAAAGCGTCCGATATTGATCCATCGCCGCGAAGTTCATCGCCTCCCAGACGGGTCCGCTTGCGCTGGACGAGTCGCCGATATTGGCGATGACGATGCCGGGTTTGCGATTGATCCGCTTGAAGAGCGCCATGCCCAGGGCGATATCGGCCGAGCCGCCGACGATGGCGTTGTTGGGCATGATGCCAAATGGCGGGAAAAAGCAGTGCATTGAACCGCCCAGGCCGCGGTTGAAGCCCGTCTCGCGCGCGAAGATCTCGGCGTAGGCGCAATAGATCAGCCAGGCGGACGCCAGCGCCCGAACATCGGTGAAATCGCCGAGCGCTTCGACGACGCGCAGGGCGGCGCCACCCGCTGCGTTTTCCATGATCGCCAACAGGCGCGCTTCGTCCAGCGACCGGATGGCGGCCAGCCCCTTCGCCAGGATTTCGCCGTGGCTGCGATGCGAGCCGAGGATGAAGTCTCCTGGCTCAAGAGAGAGGCATTGCCCGACAGCGGCCGCCTCCTGCCCGATTGACAGATGCGCCGGTCCCGCGTGCGCATATTCAACGCCGCGATAGACGCCCGCCTTCTTGAAGCCGTCCAGCGCCGTCTCGAATTCGCGAATCAAGCGCATGTCGTGATAGACGCAAATGAGCTGTTCGCGCGAATACAGCGCCGCTTCCGCCACCGGGTCGGGAATGTAGGCGTTGACCGGGATATCCGGCGCGCGCAGGACCGAGCTTTGGCGTTCTTCAGCCGGGTCAATCGTCAGCGATTTTGGCAAGGCGACATCCCTTTCCGCACAAGTTCGAAACCGGCTTTGCAGCGCCGCGCGTAGACTCTGCGGGTCAACCGCGCCTGTTTTATTCGCCGCAACGGATTCACCTGCAGGGGCGAGGCGCTGGGTCGCCCTTGCAACAGCAATTTCGATGGCGGTTGTTGCAGCGTAAGGCCCCTACAGCTTTGTCTTTTGATGACGATTTGTAGCGGCGAGGCGGTGACTCGCCCTTTAACCAACGCGAATCCTTTTCCGTGGGCGGTCGATTTGCGGCGCGTGTGTCTACAATCTCGGCGACCTCAACATCCTCGGTGATTTCGGCGATAAGTTTGCATTTGCTATCCGCGCTTCCATCTCAAATGGCCGCCAGCAACTCAATCTGCGCCAGGTTCTCGCGCAATCGCGCCAGGAAACGGGCGGCCGGCGCGCCATCGACCGCGCGATGATCGATCGTCAGCGACAGCCCGACGCAGGGCTGAAACTCCACCTCATCCGCCACCGCCACCGCCTGCAGCCGGACGCAGCCGACGCCCAAAATAGCGACCTGCGGCGGGTTCAGCAGCGGCGTGAAACTCTCGATGCCCAAGGCGCCCAGGCTGCTGACCGTGAAGCTGCCGCCTGCCAGCTCGTCCGGCTGGATATTTCCTCGTCGGCAGGCTTCCGCCAGGCGATGCGCTTCCTGCGAAAGCCGCTTCAGGCTCAAGGCCTGGGCGTCGCGGATGACCGGAACGAGCAGCCCGCGGTCGGTATCCACCGCCATGCCCAGATGCGCCGCCGAATGCTGGTAAATCGCGTCATTTTCAAAACGGGCGTTTACATCCGGGAAGGCGGACAAAGTCCGCGCCAGCGCGAACATGATCAAGTCGTTGATGGTCACGCCGCGCAGGCCAAGCGCTTCGCCGCTGCCTTTCAGCCGCCGCCGGAAAGCCAGGAGCGCTCGGGCGTCGGCCGAGGCGTTCAGCGTCAGCTGCGCCGTCGTCTGGCTGGATGCGAGCATGCGGCGGGCGATCGTCTTTCGCACCCCTGCGAGCGCGATTTTCGTGACGCCGGCCTCTTGTTTAGCCCGCTCCAGGTCTTGCTTCCGCACGCGGCCGCCGGAGGGCGTCTCGCTGGCGATTCGGTAGTCGCCGCTGTCAAGCATCGCTTTCGCCACCGGCGTTACCCTGACTTGCGCCGCGACCGCCGCCTGGATATCGTGCTCGATAATGCGCCCGCCCGGCCCGCTGCCCGCCAGGTCGCGGTAGTCAATGCCTTTCCGCCGCGCCAGCCCGCGCGCCCGGGGCGAGATGAATCGCTCGGCTTTCGTCCGCGTTATCGGATTTTGAGCTCCCTCGCGCAATATCGGGGTCGGCCGGTCGGTTTCCGAAACAGAGGCGCTCGCCTCCCATTGTTCGATTGACTCCCCCGCCGCGCCGACGACCGCGATCGCGCGCATGACCGCGACCTCGTCGCCGGCCTCATACAAATGCGCCAGCAGCTGGCCGCCCGCGCTGCTCTCGACCTCGAGGGTGGCTTTGTCCGTTTCGATCTCGCAGAGGACGTCGCCGACTTGGACGGCATCGCCGACATCCACCAGCCAAGCGAGAATGATGGCGCTTTCCACCGTGTTTCCCAGTTTTGGCATGAGGACCGCGTCCGCCATCGCCCGTTCCCCGCCGTGCATTTGCACACTGTCTGAACAATACCACAACAGCATAAACTTTCAGCGATTTACTGTCAAGCCGCGGAAGCGCTTGGTAGAATCCGCACATTGGCGAGAAAGCGGATTGAGGAAGAGCGATGAACGTTCAGTTGCAGCACGTCAGCATCCCGCGCCCGCCCGGCAGCGAAGCGGAAACGCGCGCTTTCTATGGCGACTTGCTGGGCTTGCCAGAGATCGTCGCGCCCAACAGCATCCAGGCGGCCGAGGTCATCTGGTTCAAACTGGGGGACGACGCCGAATTGCATTGCTTCCGCGAAGAGCCAATCGGCGATACGTCCAATCGGCATTTCTGCCTGGTGGTGGATGACGTGCCGGGCATGCGCCAGAAGCTGGCGGCGGCCGGGCACGCGCCATACGACGTCGAGGCGATCCCCGGGCGGCCGCGGTTTTTCTGCCGCGACCCCTTCGGCAACATCATCGAATTCACGACGATTGTGGGCGATTATCTGGAGCTGCAGTAAGCGCGCGCTTCGGCTTAGCCGTAGCCTTGGCCGTAGCGCAGCGGCCCACGCCAGGCGGCTGTGTTCCGCGCGCGCAGCTCGTCGACATCCAGCGACGCGTCTTTGATCAGCAGGTCGCCCTCAGCCACGGCCGGGCGTCCCTCGCCGCGCAGGTAGTCGATCAGCGCCGCCCGCAGCCGCTCCTGCGCCGCCGCGTGGTCGCCCTGCCCGGCCAGATTACGGCGATCGTCGGGATCGTTGATGGGATCAAAAAGCTGCTCGACGCCGCCAGCGAAGTAATAGATGTACTTCAAACGCCCATCGGTGGCGAAGACGGAATCGCGCGTTTCGCCATAGATCAAGCGCTCCTCTGGCAGGCGCAGCAGCGAACAGCCATCCATACCGGCCTCCGGCTGCAGACCAGCCAGTTCCAGCAGGGTCGGCGCGATGTCGGCGGTCAGCGCGGGCCTATCCACCCGCCGATTGCTTGACCTTCCCCCAAATTCATTGGAAGGACCGAGGGGGGTTGCGCGCGGCAGGCGCAGAATGATCGGCACGCGCGCCGACGATTCCAGGAAAGTCGATTTGGCGAAGAGCCCGTGATCGCCCAGATGCTCGCCATGATCGGATGTGATGACGATGACGCTGTTGTCGTAGAGTCCGCGGCTCTGCAATTCGCCGAAGAGACGCCCCAGCTGATAATCGATATGCGTAATCTGTCCGTAGTAGTGGCGGCGCGTCCGCTCCAGTATCTGCGGCGAAATGCGGTCGGCTTTCCGCGCGATGCGGTCGGCGGCCAGCGCCGGCGGTTCGTCTGCCCCGCCCGCCCAATCGCCGACTGCCGCTTCGGGAATCGCGAAATCATCGTAGAGGCGGTCGTAGGGCTCGGGCGGATCGAAGGGGCTGTGCGGCGCCTCGAAGACCAGCCAGAGCATGAAGGGGCAATCCGGATCGCGCCGCCCCAGGAAGCGAATGCCCTCATCGACGATCCAATGCGTATGCGTCAGATGCTCCGGCACGGCGCTGACCGCGGGATAGACTTCGTTGCCGCCCAAACCATGCCCGCGATAAAAGCCGCCGCAACCCCGCTCTTCCAGGAAATTGACATAATCGTCGGGATGCAGGCTGATATCTTCAAAGCCGAAACGGGCGCGCTCGGGCCAGAAGTGCATCTTGCCGACAGCTTTAGTCTGATAGCCGGCTTCGCGCGTCAAGCGGTGGGGCAGGCTCTGCGAGCGGTCGATCGGCGTTCGCGGCCCGCTCATGAAGTTCTGGGGCGAGCCATGCTGGCTGGCGGTGAAGCCGGTGAGCATGGTCGCGCGCTGTGGCATGCAAACGGGGCAATCGGCGTAGGCGCGTCGATACCAGAGGCCTTCGTAGGCGATCTGGTCGAAATGCGGCGTCATCACCGGGTGGGCGCTGTCGGCGATGCCGAGGCAGTCCCCGCGCCATTGATCGAGGACGATGTAAACGATGTTGGGTTTTTCAGAGGCAGAATCTGACATGACGCTCAACATCCGCAGCAAGTCACGCTCAAGGCATGACCTGTAAACACGCGCGCGACAGTGCCGCCGCCCGCGCAAATGAATTCGCATTGTTTACGGGCGAGTCACCGTCTCGCCCCTACTGATCGCTATCAAATGACAAGGCTGTAGGGGCGTTACGCTGAAACGTACGCCGATTGCTTTCGCGAATAAAACAGGGGCGACCTGCCATTTCGCCCGCCAAAGCGCAACGGACTAGACCTTATCCCTTGAGGCTGCCCTGCGCCGTCACGCCGCTGATGAGATGCTTCTGCCCGAAGTAGAAGACAACCAGCATCGGGATGATCATCAGCATCGAGAAGACCATGATCAGGTTGAGGCTGTTGTCCTCGCCTTCAAAGCCCTGCAAGGCGTTTAAGCCCAGCGCCAGGGTCCACAAATCTTTGTTCGAACCCAGGTAAATCAGCGGATTCAGGAAGTCGTTCCAAGCGAAGGAAAAGGCGAAAATGGACACGGCCGCCAGCACCGGGCGCGACATCGGCATGAAGATACGCCACCAGACGCCGAATTCGGAGCAGCCGTCAATCCGCGCCGAATCGTAAATGTCTTCCGGTATGCCGCGGAAAAACTGGCGGTACAAGAATATATAGAAGGCGTTATGCCCGAGGACGCGTGGCAAAATCAGCGGACCGAAGGTGCGCGTCCAACCGATCTCGTCGAAAAATAAGAATAAGGGAATCAATCGCACCACATAAGGCAGCATCATTGTCGCCAGCAAAATGCCGAAGAATATATTCCGCCCGGGGAAGGGAATGCGCGCGAAGGCGTAACCGGCCAGCGTACAGGGCACCCAGGCGCCAAACAGCGATGCCACCACGATGACCATCGTATTGCGCGTATATTGCATGATCGGGCGCGCCTCAAAGAGGTAAGGATAATTCTCCCAGGCGATCGGATCCGGGATCAACTCCAGACGGCGGATGGTGATCTTGTCGCGCGTTTTCAGCGAAGTCGAGACCGTCCAGAGCAGCGGCACCATCATCACAATCGCGCCCACGGTCAAAATCGCATAGATCATGATGTAGCGAACCATTCTTGCTCTGGGATCTTCAATCATGCCTGTACCCTACATCCAAAGCCTAGGTCTCATCGTCCTGCGCATCCCCGTAAAACACCCAGCGATTCGAGGTGTAGACGAGCATGATGGTCAACACAAAGATGATGAGGAACAAAATAACAGACAGCGCGGCGGAATAGCCGAATTCGAAATCTCGAAAGGCTTTGTTGTACACATGCAGCATATAGACAAGGCCAGACTGCAAGGGTCCCCCATGCGTCCCTATGAGAATGAAGACCTGTTCAAAGATCTGAAAGCCGCCAATCAAACCCAAGAGCAAATTAAAGAATATCGTCGGTGTCATCAGTGGGACGGTGATATAGATGAGGCGATGCCAGCCGGTGCCGCCATCGATCGCCGCTGCTTCATAGAGATCCTCAGGAATGCCCTGCAAACCGGCGAGGAAGATGATCATTTGCCCGCCGAATCCCCAAAGACTGAGCAGAATCAGCGACGGTTTGATGGCGTCGGGCGAAGACAGCCAGCGCACCGGCGTGGCGCCAATCAAGACGAGAAATTGATTGAGGAATCCATAGCGCGTGTTGAGAAAACCAGCGAATATCACCGTCGCCGCGACCAAAGGCACCACCGACGGCACGTAGAATAGCGTACGATACAGCTCCATTCCGCGCACGCGCAAATTCAGTATCAGCGCGATCAAGAAGGCGAAGATCAGGCGCAAGGGCACGCTGAAGCCCAGATAATACACCGTGTTATACATGCTCTTGCCGAAAAGCTTGTCATCGGTGAAGATTTCGATGTAATTCTCCAAGCCGATCCAGGGCGGTACACCCTTTGTGCCGATCTGATAATCGGTGAAGCTCAGATACAGATTGTAGATGAAGGGCAGCGCGTCGAAGATGATGAAGCCGGCGAACCATGGGAAGATGAAAGCGAAGCCGATCAAAGCGCGGTTGCGGAACCACCATTCCTGCAGCCGCACTTTCCAGTCGGCGTCGGGTTGAGAATGCTTGGACTTCGGGGAGGCTTGCACGATATTGCGCCTCAACGGTTTGCTGGAGGGCGAGACGAGTCTCGCCCCTACGGTTTGTGATTGTAACGGCGGGCGGTCCACGCCCATCGCCCGGCCCCTTGCCCCCACAAGGCGGGAAGGGGAGATTTGGAGGCGGCAATCACCGTGTGAAACCGCCCCGTGTTACGCAAAGTCCCTCCCGCTAAATGGGGGAGGGATTTAGGGACGGGGAAACTACATATTCTCGGCGTCGAATTCCGCCCAGAACTCGTCCAAGATCGCTTGCATTTCGGCGTGGGCATCGTTCAGCGCGTCGGCCGGCGACTTCACGCCGAACAGAGCTTCCTCGACAGCGTTGGCAAGGAGTTCAGACAGCTGTCCTTGAACCGGTGTGATCGAAACGGCCACATCGGTGGCCAAGCCTTCAAGCACCACCGACCACGTGGGGTTGACTTCATAGTAAGCCGGATTCTCGTTGCATTCCTTCACCGGCGAGGGCCGGCTCTGAGCGAAAAGGAATGCGCAGCCGCCCAAGGGATGAACACCGATGAATTCGGCGAACTTGAAGGCCGCTTCCTGCTTCTCGGGCGGGTGCACGGCTGGAATCGTGTAAGCCCAGGCGCCGCTGTAATTGTACCCGGTTGTGCCGGCATGCGTAGCATCTGCATTGTCTCCGTTGTAAGGGCGCAGCATCGTGCCCCAGTGGCTCGTATCGGCATAACCGTCCGGATCGTTCACGTTGTAGTGGCCGTAGAAGGATGTGTTGATACGGAGGAACGCAAGTTTATCCTCGTACCAGGGATGATCGCCTTGGGCGAAGGCCGTATCCTGGAAGAAGTCGGCCACATTTTCCACACCGCCGTTGATGTTGTTGGTGAAGTTGACCATCCATTCCAGCGTTTCTATGCCTTCCGGGCTGTTGAACAGCAAGGTGCGGCCATCATCCGACGAATACCTGCCATTGTTGGTATAGAGCCAGGAGACAAATGACGCATCGCCGCCCGTTATGCCGATTACTTGAGTGCCCATGACATCAACGCCCATGGGATCGGCAACGGTAATGACCGCGGACATCTCCTCCAACTCTTGCCAGGTTTTCGGCGGAGCTTCCGGGTCAAAGCCGGCATCGCGCAGCATGTCTTTGTTGTATATGTACAAACTTGTCAGACCGCCCGCGGTCGGCATCGGCAAGCCGTAGAGTTCGCCGTTCCAGTATTGCAGACCGATCTCGCCATCATAGAAGATGCTGAGGTCGGTGCCATGCGCGTCCACGAAGTGATCGATCGGGATGATCAATCCGCTGATGGCGAATTGATAGGTCTCCGGCCGCGTCGACATGATGATGCCCGGCGGGTTGCTGCTGGCGGCGGCGGTGGCCAGCAGTTCGGCGCGGTTATCCCAAGGCTGGACCTGGTTGATGATGCGGATGCAGGGGTTCTCCGCCTCGAAGTGGCCGATGAGCGTGTCCATCAGCGCTTCGCGGGCGGCGCCCCACCAATTCATGAACTCGAGCTCAATGACCTCGCCGTCGCAATCGGCCGCGACCGGCAAAAGGCCCAGCGAAAGCAAAATGCCAAGCGCAATGACAAGTCTTACAAAATGTGAACGCCTCATGATCTTCTCCTTACAAAGATTCCAACGGTGCTTACACATTGGCTCGAAAGCCAAAACCACAGATATTGGCCGCGGCGGCGAAGTATTTGCGCTTTCCTGCGCGTTGGCTATACTTGGGCAAGTTACTTCGCTACGGTACCAATCTGGGTAGAGTGTAACGCGAGTTGCGCAAACTGTCAAAAACTGCCGCTGGCATCGATGGTCAAACGAGCCGTAATTTGAGGTGGTCTAAATGAGCGTGATTTCAGTAGACCCTCGCCTGAGCCGCTTCGATCCGCTCAGGCGGATTATTTTCTATGACGACTTCGACGATGGCGTGAACGGCTGGTCTGAATTGATCGGCAATTATGAGCGTACGCTGGACTCGATCATACCGCTTTCCGCCGATTATCGGCCGCCGATGATCAGCAATTTAACCATGTGGGATACCGGCACAGCCGGCTCTATGGAAGGCACTTATGCGCTGAAGCTTTCGAGTCGCGCATCCGAGGGCTCGCTCGCCACCAGCATCAAACGGGTGACATTTCGCAAGCCTGGACCTGTTCAGCTGGAAGCCTATTTCTGTTTCAAGCCGGAGGCCTCAGAATTGCGTCTCTCCGCTGACGACATCCGCGCATTCGGCGTTCTATTCGATTTGCAGGACGGCATGAACCCGGAAATCCGATGGATGCCGCATCTGCGTTACCTCAACGCGCAGGGCGGCGAGATGATCAATCGCTGGCAAGTAAAGGGCGAAACACCGCCCTTCCAGAAAATCGGCGATCGGGGCGAGACGGTGTCGACCCCGCATCTCGGACCTGAATTCTGGGAATTCGTCGACGCGCCGGCCCAGGAGCTTTGCTACAATGAAATCGCGACCAAGATGAATTGGCACTATCTGCGCGTGAATTTTGATCTCGCTGAACGGCGCTTTCTCGGCTTCCAATGCAATGACCTCGTCTACGAAGGCGATCCGCTGAAATACATCTCCATCCCGGCCATGCCCAATCTCAACTGCATGCTGAACGCGGCCTTCTGGGTGCAGACTAATCGTGACAAACGCGCCTTCCTCTACCTCGATTCGGCGCTTCTCAGCGGGGAGTTTTGATCATGGCGCTCAGACGTAGCTATACCGCGATTGTCGAGCGCAACGTCCGCTGGACTGGCGACTTCGCCACCGAGCCCTACGAAGCGGCTTGGGCCAGCGAGGCGATCTTCTTCGTCCGCGCGCTGGACGTCTCGCCGGGCTTCGCCGCACGAGCGATCGTGCAGATTTCCGCCGACGGCATTCACTGGGCGGACGAAGGCGCTGTTTTTGAGCTGCCAAGAAAGAAGGACGAGGTCGTGTTTTGCAAGGTGGGGCATTTCGGCGGCTGGCTGCGGATTCGCGGCGCCGTCAACGGGTGCGAAAGCATCACGGTCCTGGTCTCGCTGGCGCTGAAGGAATGAACCAAGATCGCCCGCCAAATGCAGATCTGTAGGGGCGAGCCATCGTAGCCTGTTGAGATACATCACCCCATCCCCCGGCCCCTTGCCCCAGCGAGCTAAGGAAGGGGAGACAACTCGCAGACGAGCCCGTTTAGGCCTCGCCCTTTTGATGGGGAGGGGTTTTGGGGTGGGGGTGAAAGCAGTTTTCAACCGCGTCCATCGGGTCGCCCGTCTCGCAAAGTAATCTCCAGGACACCCGCATGTCAACTCCACCGACCTTCGAATTCGACGCCGTCATCGTCGGCGGCACGCCAGCCGGCATCATGTGCGGCATCACCGTCGCCAAAGCGGGACGGCGCGCGGTCATCCTCGAGCGGACGGCGCATATCGGCGGCTTGCCGGCCAATGGACTCGGCGCCACCGACATCCACACGCGCGGCGCGACTGGCGGGCTCTTCCTGGAATTCGTCGGGCGCGTCAAGCAGCATTACAGCGATACCTACGGCGCCGATTCGCAGCAGGTCAGCGATTGCAGCGACGGCTACCGCTTCGAGCCGCATGTCGCCGCTTTGGTCCTGCGCGACATGATCGCCGAACAAGGCGACAAGCTGGAAGTGCGAAGGCTGCGTCAATTCAATCACGAGCCGAGCAAGGCCTTCAAAGCGGGCGCCGCGCTGCGCCAGATCAAGATTGTCAACCGCGAAACCGGCGAAGAAGAGATCTACAGCGCGTCGGTCTTCGTCGACGCCACCTACGAAGGCGACCTGGCAGCCGCGGCCGGCGCCCCCTACATGCTGGGGCGGGAAGGGGCGGACGAATATGGCGAACCCTGCGCCGGCAAATTCTATCAGCGCTGGGACGCCCCGGTCGACGAACGCTATTCCACCGGGCAAGCCGACAACGCCGTGCAATCGTACAACTACCGCCTCTCGCTGACCGACAATGCGGAAAACAGGACGCGCATCGACAAACCGGGGACGTACAGCCGCGATGAGTTTCTGTCGCTGGCGGAGGACGTCCGGCTCAATCGCTTCGCGGGGCCGCCGAAACCGCTGGAGTTTGACGGCATCGGCGCGATCACCAATATGGCGCGCGTGCCCAATCAGAAAGTCGACGGCAACAATCAGCACGCCGCTTTCATCTCGACCGACCTGCCGGAGGAGAATTGGCCCTACCCCACCGCCAGCTGGGATTGGCGCGATCGCTTCGCCCGGCGCCTGCGCGATTACATCCTCGGGCTCTTTTATTTCGCGCAGAATGACGAATCGCTGCCGGCCGATTTCCGCGAGCGCTGCAACCGCTGGGGCTTGGCCAGCGACGAATTCCAGGACAACGGCCACTTCCCGCGCCAGATCTACGTGCGCGAGGGGCGGCGCATCCGCGGCGAGTATCTTTTCACCGCCCACGACGCCCTCTCTAAACGCGGCTCGCGCGAACACGCGAAAAGCATCACGGCCAGCCACTACGCCCTGGATTCGCACGCCTGCCACAAACGCGAACCTGGACGGCCGCATACTGAAGGCATATTCACCTACCCCACCACACCCTATTGCGTGCCCTACGGCGTCATCGTGCCGCTGGAGATCGAGAATATGCTGATTCCCGTGCCGGCCTCTGGCACGCATATCGGCTTCAGCACCTTGCGCATGGAGCCTTGCTGGATGGCGCTGGGCGAAGCGGCCGGCGCCGCCATCAACGTCAGCCTGGACGAAGGGACGAACGTCCGCGATGCCAACGTGGTCGAGCTGCAGCGGCGTCTGCTGAGGTCCGGCGCGGTGCTGACCTATTACAAAGACGCCTGCCCGGGCGACGAGCATTACGAGGCTTTGCAATTCTTCGCTTTGCGCGGCTTCCTGGGCGATAGCTACCAGGCGGATCTCGACGCGCCTGTCTCGGACGAAGACGGCGCAAACTGGACGACCTGGGCGAATACGCCGGCGCTGGCTGATTTCAGCGGGACGCGCGGTGAACTCTTGGATCTTATCTATACTGAAGTCAGTAAACGAAGCGATGCGGAACAAGCCGCGCTATACGCCGAAGCGCAGGAACTGTAGGGGATACCCACCGGGTCGTCCGCCCGCCAAAGCGATAATTGTAGGGGCTACCCAGCGGGTCGCCCGCCAAGGAGACAAAAATGGATTTCGTCAAAATCACGCCGGAGCAGAAACAACAATTTGATGATGAGGGCTACCTCATCCTGCGCGAGGCGATCGCTGGCGAGGCAGTCTCGTCGCTGATCGAAGCCGGCGACCGCTTGATCGCCTCCGACCGCCAGCTGAACCGCCAGCGCCGGCCCGGCGGCAAGTACGATGGCTTCCGCAACTGCGTCTCGATGGACGAGGCTTTCCTGCCGCTGATCACGAATCCCAAGGTCTTCTCCGTCGTCGCCCAGCTGCTCAGCCCCTGGCTCTCGCTGCTGACGAGCCATCTGATTTACCGCGCGCCCGACCCGCCCGGGTCGCCCGATACCGAGCGTTTGCCCGGCTGGCACCGCGATCACTATATGTCCATGCGCGACCTGGGCGATGAAAACATTCCGCGGCACTCGCTGAAAGTCGCGTATTATCTGACCGACCTGAGCGAACCGAACAGCGGCGTCACCATGATGGCGGCCGGCAGCAACCAGCTTAAGCAGCCCATCGACATCCCCGAGGGCGAGGTCGACCCGGCCAGCAAGGTCGAGCCGCTGCTGAACCCGGGCGACGCCGTCTTCTTCGAGAACCGCACCTGGCACGCGGGGGCGGCCAATTTGACCAAGCGCACGCGCAAAGCCGTCATGATCGGCTACAGCTACGACTGGGTGACGCCGACCGATTATCGCCAGCAGGCGCCGGCGCTGGTGGAGAAGCTCTCGCCGATGGAGCGCTATCTGGTGGGCGAGCCGGTCGATGACAATCCCCATTTTGATTTCACCGGCGGCCACAACCCGATCGCCGAGTGGTGCGCCGAGAACGGCTATCATTACCAGCCCCAGCAGGGCACAGGACATATGAAAGCGGCCGGCGAGCCAAGCCGGCCCGACGCAACTATGTGACGCGGCGCGCGGTCGCGATGCACGAGAACATTCTGAATGGCTGGCTGGCGGAGGCGCTGCGAGCAGAGGGGCTGGACGCCAGGCCCGAGAGCGCGCAGGCTGGCGGGAAGCGGATTGATGTTGAGGCGCGGCTTGATGGCGTCAAGGTCGCGCTGGAAGCCGAGCGGGGATTCGCCACAGGCAAAAAAGCCTCGGCGATAAAAGACGCCGACAGCCGCCTGCTGCAGGACTTGGCGGACTGCGCCATCGCCATCTGCTATCCCGACGGGCTTGCTTCAGCCGACGACCTGCGCGCCTGCCAATTGATCCACAGCTTGCGCACGCATAAAGACCGTCCGCCAGCGAGCAAGACGCAGTGGCAATCGGCTGACATCCACCAACTCGCGCGCGTCATTCGCAGGGTTCCCGACCAGCTGGGCGACCCCGACCAACTCGCGGGTTTTCTGTCATTCAGTCTGGATCAGGCGGTCGACCGCCTAAGCGAGGCTCAAAAAGCTAGCCTGGCGGCCTGCCTGGACCTGCCAAAAGGCAAGGCGACGCGAATCGAATACGGCAAAGCGCAGTCCAGTCGCTTCAACCAGGCGGCGAAACGCGCCATGCTGGTCATCGCCACCGCCGTCATGTTTCATTCACAGCTGGACAAGCATCGCGCCGGCATCGCGCCATTGCTCGATAATCGCCTGCCGCGCCCCAAGCCCTTTGAAGGCGACTGGCCCCCGCCAATGGTTAGCGAATGCGCCGAAAGCGACGACCCGATCGGCGCCTTTGACGCGGCTTGGGATTTGTGGCTGGCGGTCGATTACAAGCCGATTTTCGCCACCGCCCGCAACGCGCTGAAAGGCTGCGCCCAGGATTCGGCTTTGAGCGCGGCGGTCCGGGGCGTGGCCAAAGCCTCCATCCGCGTCGTGCGCAACATCGTCGGCTTGCGCCACGATTTGCTCGGGCGCATCTTTCATCGCGTCCTGGAAACGGCGCGCTACGACGGCTCTTTCTATACGACGACTGCGGCCGCCACGTTGCTCGCCACTTTGGCGATCCGCGAAGACATGCTCGACTGGTCGGACACCGGCGCGATAAGCCGGATGCGAATCACCGACCCGGCTTGCGGCACGGGCACCTTGCTCATGGCGGCGGCCGAACGCATTCGCGACCTGTCCAAGACAGCGCGGCAGGACGCCGTCTCGCGCCATCTGATCGAAAACATCTTGACCGGTTATGACGTGAACCTGACGGCGACGCACCTGGCGGCGACCACGCTGGGTTTGCTCTCGCCGACGACCACCTTCAAGGAGATGAAGATCGGGCGGGCGCTGCTGGGCGTGGAGGATGGGCGCGCGTACCTGGGGTCGCTGGAGTTCCTGAGCCAGGACTCGGAACGCCAGCCGCGGCTCTTGCCATGGCCTACGGGGGTTGAGCAGGTGGAGACGCAGCGGGCAATCGCCAAAGCCGAGCGGGCCGATCTGGTGATTATGAATCCGCCCTTCACGCGGGACAGCTTGCGGCACGACCAGTTCAGTCGGGGGGACGAGAAGCGGCTCAAGGCGCGGGAGAAGGCGTTGTTTGCGGAATCGCCTGTGCATTTGTCAAGCAATGGAAACGCGTTTCTCGTTCTGGCCAATCATATACTCAAGTCACAGCGCGGCATTTTGGCTTCGGTGCTGCCGCTTGTCACAGCCACCAACGCCTCGGCGCTTGGGATTCGCAAGTTTCTTGCTGACCAGTTTCATATCGACACTATCATTACATCGCATGACCCGGCGCGCAGTTATTTTTCTGAAAATACTTCGATAGGAGAAATGCTGCTCATTTGTCGTCGGTTTCACCCCCACCCCCCGGCCCCCTCCCCCACGAGGAGGGAGGGGGAGTACGCACGCGAGCTGGACAGTGAATTGATCCCGTTGCCCACTGCAAAATGGCGTATTTCGCCCGCGCTGGAGCGGCGTATGCAAATGGTGGCGCGTGAGCTGCGCAAGAATCCAACAGACGCGGAAGACATGCTCTGGCGAGCCATTCGCAAGCGGCAAGTTGATGGGCGCAAGTTTCGCCGCCAGGTCGCTATCGGCGCTTTTGCAGTTGACTTCTATTGCTCGACAGAGCGCTTGGCGATTGAGGTGGACGGTCCCGTTCATATGCGGCAGGTCGAAGCTGACCGAATCCGACAGGAACTGATTGAGGCGCTTGGCATCCGTATTCTTCGACTAACTAATGACGAAGTTGAGAATCATCTGGCGGCGTCACTGCGCAAAGTACGACGCGCCTTTATCAATCCGAAGCCTGGCGCCGGCGACAAAAGCCCCCTCCCTCCTCGTGGGGGAGGGGGTTTGGGGGTGGGGGCAACCGCGCCAACGAAAATCGTCAACTTATACCACAATCCATCGACGCCGGCCGCCGCGCTTGGGGTTGCGCGTGATATCGCCGAAGGCAATACCCAACAAATACAAGGGACCGTTCAGCATTGGCCGCGTGAGCGCATTGAGGCGGGCAATTGGGGCGCGGTGCAGTTTCTATCTCCATACTTGTGTGAACAGTTTCAGTCGCTGAAGGCCGGACGGATTTTCACCACCACAGAACTGGGACAAATTGCTGAAATTGGGCCCGATGGTCGTGGACTACGCGGGATGTTCAAGAGATCGGACGTGCCTAATCAATTCGCGATGGTCGCGCTATGGGATCACAAAACGGACATTACACAGACACTGGAGGCATCGCACGATACATATATTGCCGCGAAACCCGGCAGAGCACGACAGGCGAAGGCGCTTTGGAAGCAGCGCGGAACGCTATTGATTGCCGCTCGCGCCCGCCTGAATACTGTCCGGGTGGTGAGCGTTCGGCTGCCTGAGCGGGTCTTGGGGTCGGCATGGGTACCTTGCAAGCCCAATACAGGGGGCGTAGTAATGGAAAAAGCGATATGCGCTTACCTGAACTCAACAATCGGCGCGTTGGCAATCCTTGGCAATCGCTCCATACGCGACCTTTCCTATTCGCAATTCTCAATGGACGACCTGCGCCGCATCCCCGTCCCCGACTTCACCGCCATGGACGCCAGCCAAATCGCCGCCCTGGCCGCCGCCTACGACGCCCTCTGCAATTATACGCTGCTGCCCTTGCCGCAAATCATGGAAGACGAAACGCGCCAAGCCATCGACCGCATCGTGACCCGGGCGCTCGGCATCGCGCCGGAAACAGTCGCGCAGATCCGCCGCGAACTCGCCCGCGAGCCGTCGGTGACGGGCAAGCCGTATGAGGTTTAGGAGGATTTCAGCTTGGGGGTTTCGAAGTAGCTGTCGAAGCGCTCTACCAAGGCTTGCATCACTTTAATGTCGATGTGGACGGCATTATGCAGCTCAAGCGCGGCGTCGGCCTTCTTATCGATACGGTCCAATCTGGCATTGACTTGATCCAGACTGGTTGCAAGCGCGCCATGCCTGGTTTCAACGATGCCCAGCCTATTTTCGACGCTGCCCAGCCTGTTTTCGACGCCGACCAGCCTGTCGTTCAGGCCCTTGATATCATCTTTTGTGGCGAAGCGACGAAAATACCCGAGCATCACAAAGACTACGACCACCGCGTGAAACGCCAACCCTACCAGAGAGATTACAACAGCGAGTTCGGCCACTACACAAGCTCCTTGCAGACAAACTTTGGCCACCGGAAGTATAATATAGTTGTGCTGGAGTTGTCAAAAAACTGTGGGGACGAATCCATGAAAGAACGAACCTGCGACATCCTCATCGTCGGCGGCGGCACGGGCGCGATCGGCGCGGCATTGGCGGCGCTAAAACTCGGCAAATCCGTCATCATGAGCGAAGAGATCGACTGGATCGGCGGCCAGCTCACCGCCCAGGCCGTCCCGCCCGACGAGAACCCCTGGGTCGATCAATGTGGCGCCACCGCCTCGTATATGCGCTTCTCCGATGGCGTGCGCGATTATTACCGCCGCAACTACCCGCTGACCGAAAAAGCGCGCTACACCATGAACTGGAATCCGGGGCAGGGCAACGTCAGCCGCCTCTGCCACGAGCCGCGCGTCGGGCTGGCGGTCATTGAAGCGATGCTCGCGCCCTACCGCTCCAGCATGCAGCTTGACGTCCTGCTCTATCACATCCCCGTCGTCGCCGAAACCGATGGCGACAAGGTATTGGCGGTCACGCTGGAAGACGCGCGGACGGGCGATCAGGTCGTCATCTCCGCGCCCTATATTCTTGATGCCACCGAGCTCGGCGACCTGCTGGAGCTGGCGGAGGTCGACTCCATCATCGGCGCCGAGAGCCAGGCGCAGACCGGCGAGCTGCACGCCGTCGAGGGGGATCCGCTGCCGCTGGATCAGCAGAGCATATCCTGGTGCTTCGCCGTCGATCACCTGCCCGGCGAAGATCACACGATCGACAAACCCGAAGATTACGACTTCTGGCGCGGCTACAAAGCCGATTTCTGGCCCGATAAACAGCTGAGCTGGGTTTATTCCAGCCCGCAAACGCTCGAGCCGGTGCATCGCCAGATCTTCCACGCCGGCTTCCGGCATCGCTACACTGGCGGGCCGGGCGATCTCTGGCATTTCCGCCGCATTTTGTACAAAGATCATTATCCCGAGGGCGCCTTCCCGAGCGATATCACGCTGGTCAATTGGCCCCAGATCGATTATTGGCTGAAGCCGCTGTTGGGCGTCTCCGAAGAGACGAAACAAGCGGCCTTACGCGAGTGTAAGCAGCTGAGCTTCTCCATGCTGTACTGGATGCAGACCGAAGCGCCGCGCTCGGACGGCAAGGGTTATGGCTATCCCGGCTTGCGGCTGCGCCCCGATATCGTCGGCACGACCGACGGCATGGCGAAGTACGTCTACGTCCGCGAAGCCCGCCGCATCCTGGCTGAATTCACCGTGCTGGAAGCGCATGTCGGCGTCGAGCAGCGCGAGGGTTTCGATGCCGCCGAGCAATTCGATGACAGCGTCGGCATTGGCAGCTACCGCATCGACCTGCATCCCAGCACGGGCCTGCGCAACTACATCGATATCAGCTGCTATCCCTTCCAGATTCCGCTGGGCTCGCTCATCCCGCAGCGCGTCGAGAACCTGCTGCCCGCCTGCAAAAATCTGGGCGTGACCCACATCACCAACGGCTGTTATCGCCTGCATCCGGTCGAGTGGAATATCGGCGAAGCGGTCGGCGCGCTGGCGGCTTACTGCCTGGACAAGGGATTAACGCCGCGCCAGGTCAGGAATACGGAGAGCCATCTGCGCGATTTCCAGTGCCTGCTGAAAGACGAGCTTGGCGTGCCGCTGGATTGGCCGCCCTACGCCCGGACGACCGCGCGATGAATTTCCGGATTCGTAGTCGCTGCCTATCAGGTCGCCCGCCGACGCGCAATCATTGTAGACAGACGCGCGAGAATGTCGCCGCCCACGCAAAAGAATTCGCGTTGGTTAAGGGCGAGTCACCGCCTCGCCCCGACAGATCGTCATCACATGACAACGGTGTAGGGGCGTTACGCTGTAACGCCCGTCGATATAATTCGCGAATAAAACCGGGGCGTCTCTCGTAGATTCGCGTAATTTTTTGGGGTGGAGGTTTGAACAGATCTTATCGTGGGCGACTCACAGAGTCGCCCCTACAGATTGTTGACTGGGCGCGGCTGCTGGGATCTATCCTAGTCGCGACAATTTGCGCCGGCGTCACAGCGGCGCAGACGCCCATTTTCCGCGATGTAAGCCTCGAGGCCGGCATCAAGGCGGGCCACCGCGCCATCTGGGACGACAAAGAAGCGATGCGAGGCTACCTGGCGATCGGGCAAGCCTGGGGCGACTTCGACCGCGACGGCTTTATCGACCTCTTCGTCACCGGCAACCTCGCGCCCAACACGCTTTATCGCAACGAGGGCGATGGCCGCTTTTCTGTCTCCCAGCACTCGCGGCTGCTCAGCTTGCCCGACGTGCCAAGCGGCGGCGCGACCTGGGCGGATTACAACAACGATGGCTGGCTTGATCTTTACATCGTCAACTTCGGCGCAAATCGGCTCTTTCGCAACGACGAAGGCGCGGGCTTCACCGATGTCACGCTGGACGCCGGCGTTGGCGATATCGGCAAGGGCGCCTCGGCCGCCTGGGGCGATTACGACAGCGATGGCTGGCTCGATCTATATTTGACCAACTGGTCCTGCTACCCGGAATGCGACCCGGTCGATTTCAGCGCGCAGCAAGACCGCCTCTATCACAACAACGGCGATGGCAGCTTCACCGATGTCACGCTGGCGCTGGATTACGCCCTGACGCTCGGGGCCGGTTTCGCGCCCGCCTTCTTCGATTACGATGGCGATGGCGACCAGGACCTGTACGTGGTCAACGACAAGATGCAGAACGATATCGGCAACGTGCTCTGGCGCAATGATGGCGCCGGCTGCGGGCACTGGTGCTGGACGAACGCCTCGGTCGATGCCGGCGCCGACCTGCTGATCAACGGCATGGGCGTGGACGCCGCCGATTACGACAACGATGGCGATCTCGATCTCTACATCACCGACATGGTTTATACCATGTACCTGCTGCGCAACGATGACGGCGAATTCCGCAGCCGCGCCTATTCATCCGGCGTCGCCATCAACTATGGACCCGAGAGCGGGGTCGGCTGGGGCGCGGTCTTCTTTGATTACGACAACGATGGCTGGCAGGACCTTTACGTCGCCTCGACCGAATACTTCCAGTCTTTCCCCGAGCTGGAGACCACCTTCATGAATCCGCGCGCCGACGCTCTCTTCCGCAATAGCGGCGGCTACCGCTTTGAAGACCTCAGCGCGGGCAGCGGCATTGACGAGGCGCTTCCCACCCTGGGCGTCGCCTACGCCGATTACGACAACGATGGCGACCTCGACCTGGTCACCGGCAATTGGAACAGCGGTTATCGCCTGTATCAGAATCAGGGCGGGCGCAAACGTTGGCTTTCAGTCGATCTGCGCGGCTCGGGCGACGTCAATCGCGACGCCGTGGGCGCAACGGTTTATCTGACGACGCCCGACGGGCAGCGGCAGATGCAGACGGTTCGCATCGGCGCCGGGCTGGGCGGCAACAATCAACTGGCGCTGCATTTTGGCTTGGGGTCCGCCGCCAGCGCCGACCTGCGCATCGTCTGGAGCAACGGCGTTGAATGCCAGCTCGAGGCTGTGCCCGCCAATCAGCGACTTCGCGTGCAGTATGGCGTGACGGCTGGCTGCGGCTAGGATTTCACCACATAAGCAAGGGAAAGTTCGTCGCGCGGAAACTAACCTTATGTTTGGCATACGCGGGACGAGCCGCCGGCTCGCCCCTACATGCATTCGATGATTCTAGCGCCAATATTTCGCGGGACAACTTTTCGATTGCTTACTTTCGATTGCTGAGGAACTGAGGACATAGAGAGCCGCTCAGCGAACATCGGTCTTTCGCGGCACGACATCGCAGGTTTCCTGATACCAGGTCAGCAGCCGTTCGCGCAATTCGCTCAAGACGGGAGCATAAGCCGGATCGTTGATGCGGTTCTGAACTTCACCCGGGTCGCGCCGCAGGTCGTATAATTCGTCAAGCTCGTACAGGCGGCGGACGTATTTGAAGTCGCGCGTCCGGCACATAGTCGCCTTGCTGTGCGAGCCGGATTCGCTTTTCTGCATCTGCGCGCGCGGCCAATACAAGACGCTGGGGTCATCGTAAGCCGGGCTCTCTTTCTCTTTCGCCTGCTCTTCGCCAAAGAGCCGCCCGCCCTCGCAGAAGACGGCATCGCGGTGTTCTTCATCAGCGCCAGCGATCAAGCGCGCGAGCGAGCGCCCAAAGTGATCGTAATCGGGTTCAATCCCGGCCCATTCGTAGGCGGTAGCGGTGAAATCGATGAGCTCCACCAGTTGGTCGCGGACGCCCGGCGCGATGGATTTGTCCGCCGGCGGCTTGACGATCAGCGGCACGCGCGTCAGGCAGTCTTCGAAGGTATTTTGCGTCTTCTCCACCAGCCCATAATCGCCGGTGAAATCGCCATGATCGGAAAAGAAGAAGATGGCGCTGTCGTCATAGACGCCCGCGTCTTTCAGCGCGTCTACAATCATGCCGAATTGGGCGTCGACGCGCGCGCACATGCCATAATAGGTCGCCCGCAGCTCGGTAAAGCGCTCTTCGCCCCAGCCCTGCAGGCCCTGGCGTTCATAAATGCCGGCGAGCAGCTTGGGCTTCTTCTCCCAATCTGGCGCTGGAATCCGCGCAGGGAGTCGCTCGCGGTCGATTTGGCTGTACCAAGGCTCTTCGACGCCGTAGGGCGGATGCGGATAGCCCAAGGGCAGGTAGATGCAGAGCGGCTTATCGGCCGGCGCCTTGCGAATCAGATCGACGGCGCCATCGACCATCGCCCAGTCATTGTCGTAATAGACCTTATCGCCTGCGCTTCCCTCGGACTCGTCGGAAGAAGCGATGGGGGTTGACTCCAGCTTGCCGGCGTAGAAGGAGTAATAGTTGTCGCCCGCGGGGTCGCCGCGCCAGTCGTCGGCGCGATGCAGATTGGGGCGCAAGTCTCGCGGCGCTTCGTATTTGACATCGCAATAATCGGCGAAGCCATTCTGCCGCGGGACGAGGTCGTTCTTGCCGCCCCACCAGACATAGTAACCGCTGTCCTTGAGCTGCTTCAGCAGGACCGGCTCGTCTGGCCGCAGCATGTGGAACATGGTGCGATGCCCGCGAACGTGCGGATACCAGCCAGTCATGAAGGAGCAGCGGCTGGGCGTGCAGACGGGATTCTGGCAGAAGGCGTGACGAAAGGATACGGCGTCGTTCGCGATAATTTGGTCTAGATTCGGCGTGACGGCGGCGGGATTGCCGAGATGCGCCATGACGTCGCCGCGCCATTGGTCGGGGTTGAAGATGATGATGTGGGGCTGCTTGGACATTCGCTGGCGCCTAATAGATGTTTATTCGGTTGCCCAGTCTTCGATCGCGAGATTCGGAACCCGGTTGAAGTGGCGCGTGTTGTGGGTGACGAGGATCAAGTTGCGCGTCAACGCGATGGCGGCAATTTGGGTATCCATGGGGTCAAGGCTTGCGCCCGAGCGCTTAAGGAATCCATCAATTTGTCCGTAGACTTCGGCAGCCGCTTTGTCAAACGGCAGAATCACAAATTGCTCGAAGAAGTCCTCTTGTCGTTCGCGCGATCGTTCCGGATGATCACTGCGAGCAGCGCCAGAATACATTTCGGCTGTTGTCACGGCGCTTAAAGCCATTGACGCGCTGGGTATAGACAGCCATTTTCGCGCCACATGCCGATTGCGGCCTTCCATGATGAAGATGCAAATGTCAGTATCCAAAAGGTAGGTCATTCCAGGACTTCATAGACCTCGCGCTTGCCAAATTCGTCTCGCCTAAAGCGCAAATTGGGCAGACTGCCAAATGTAAGGTCAATTGCCTGGTGCTGGGGCATTGCACGAAAGCCTTCCAATTCGATTTCACGAACCAGTTTCGCCGCAACTTGAGCGTATAGTTCGTGTATCCAATCTGGCTGTAAATTGGCTTGTGGATAATGAAGCGGCGCTTCTTCACAGCCACTGGCGCAGTCTCGGAGTAGTTGATAAAAGGAAGCCGATAGGTTGCCGGGACCTTCCGCATCCATTGCGATCTCTTCCAAGCGTTCCGCCGGCAAATTGGTCATGTCCAACTTCGCCAAAGCGCCGTTGAGTTCTCTTAGAATAGTCTCAGTCAATATCTCCATTACGCTGGCGCCGATTACTGTCTTCATTGCCCTGGCGACTTCCGCGTCGCTTGCGATATCCGCAATGTCGGGCAATTTGTTGGCAAGCTGCTCTCTGACTACAGACATCTCCTCGCTCTGCCGAGTGGCTATGTATTTCGCCACGCATGTCAAGTATTCGCGCCGCCGTGACGCAATCGTGGCCAAAAGCTCACTGGCAAATTGTCGTGAAGTCCGCGTCTTCGACATCTTTTACCGGTCCACTCGAACTCATCTAGAATACTTCAATCGTAATAGGCGATCTTCATGCTGTCAAGCAAGCTAGAGATTATCGCCTCACAGCAAATCGCCCGGCAGCGGCGCAAATTCCACATCATAACCAAAGGCGCTCGGACCGACGACCGCCAATGCTTCCGGCGTCTTCAGCTCCTTTGGCGCCGGCAGCGCCAGCACGGCAACGCGCAAGCCATAACGCAGCGATTCAGTGCCGATCGGCTCGCCATCGTCCAGCGTGACCAAGGTAATCAAATCGGGCACGGCGCAGAGGACTTCGCCGCCAAGCCGCGCGATCAGGTTCTCGTTCTGAAAGTCGATTTCGAGGACTCCCCCGTTCCCCCGCAGGTCAGTGTCTACGCGACCCGACGAATCAGGGGGAAGATTGTTGTGACGGAAGGGGGCGATTTTGAGCTGGCCGCGGGCGAAACCCTGCACGGTTCGGCGCTCGACATCGATGATTTTGCCCTTGAAGAGGACCTTGCCGTTGCACAGCGCCGCGACAGTCTCGGCCGGCTCGGTGCTGCGCGCGCGGCAGCTTAGCACAGCCTCGCCGATGCGTTTCGCCAGGCCGAGCGTGTCGCGGATGATCGTGCGCTTTAGCTCCGCGCCGGTCATCACGGGCATGACCAGCCCAGCCGAGCCGCCCATTTCGATCGTCAGGCTGCGCGCGAATTCCTCCGCTTGCTTCGCCGAGCCAATCCGCTCGAAGATCGTCACGTTGCCATGGACGTCGGCCAAGGCGAACGGGGCCGGCGCGACGCCGTAGATCATGAATGTATCCATGTCCAGCTCGGGGAAGGCGCGCCCCATGCCATCGCCGTCCACGACCGGCAAGCCGCATTGCAGCGCCGTAATCATGGGGCCAAGGGCGTTGCCGCCGCCGATTTCGCCGATGACGATGGCGTATATCCGCTTTCGCAGGTGAGCTTCCAGCGCGCGAACCGCCCGCATGAGCTCGTGGCCCTCTTGCAGCTTTTCGTTGCTGACGGTGGGCGCGCCCATGCCGCCAACCGCGCAGACCAACGCATCATCCGGCACGTCATCAGCTTGAATGACCGGGACGGGGCGGCCTCGCGCATGCAACTCGCGGTTCAGGCGCAGGCGATTCAGGTAAGTGCTGCCGCCGCCGCCCGTGCCGAGCACCCCGGCGCCGATAGCGATGGCGTGGGTGTCGTTGAGAGTGACCTGGCGCATCATGAATCGAAGCGCTCCTCCACCGGCGCATAATCGACATCGTAGCCGAAGTAACGCGGGTGAGCCAATTCCAGCGCGGCCGGCTCTCGCCATTGTGGCGCGCAGGGGAAAGCGATGACGGCGACGCGCATGCCATAACGCAAAGCCTCGGTCGTGATTGGCTCGCCGGTCTCAGAGTCTAGCACGGCGATCAAATCAGGCACGGTGGCGGCGAATTCGCCGTCGACGCGCGCGGCCAGATGCTCGTTCTGAAAGTCGAGGTTGAGCTGCTGCCCGCTGTAGTCGCCTGTGCCCGCCATCCTGGCGTCGCCTTTGTTCCAGCCGCCTTCGATCCGCCGGTCGACATCGACGATCTTGCCGCGGAACACGAGAAAACCGCCGACGGCGTTGCGCACGGCGTCGACAGGATTCGCTTCTTCGCGGCGGGCTTTGCGCACGGTCGCGCCAATCTCTTCCGCCAGGGTGATCGTGCCGTGAATCGCCGCTTCTTTCAGCTGCCGCACCGTCGCCGAGTAGAGCGCGATCATGCCCTCGGCGCCCATGTGCACGACGCAGGAGCGGGCGAAGGTCTCGACCCAGGCGTTGCTGACCGCGTCCATCAGCAGGACGTTGCCGCGCTCGTCCGACATGGCGAAGGGGCTGGCGCTGATGCCGTGGGCGGTGAAGGTGGTCATCTGGATCTCGGGGAAAGCGCGCCCCATGCCATCGCAATCGACCATCGGGATGCGCAGGCGGGCGGCGACATAAATCGGCATGATCGAGTTCAAGCCCCCGGCTTCGATGCTCATCGTGCCGCGCGGCTCGCGGCCCGAATACTTGCCCAGCGCTTCAAAGGCGCGGATCATGTCATCGCCGGCGGGCAGCTTTTCGATGATGACGATTGGCGCGCCCATGCCCGCCGAGGGCACAATCAGGTCATCGTCATTGAGCTCGTCCAGCGTGTAGAGCTCCACTGGTCCGTATTGCCGCACGGCCTCGCGCGCCATCAGTTTGCCGACGTAGGGGTCGCCGCCGCCGCCAGTGCCCAGCACCGCCGCGCCCAAGGCGATGTCTTCGATTTCTTGTTCGCGCAGGAGTCGCATTGCGTTTGCCTTTCGGGCAATTTACAGAGTCGTCCCTAGTGTTCGTTATCAAAGTAGATTGCTGTAGGGGCGTTACGCCGCAACGCCCGTTTCGCCTTGGCAAGCGGGCGACCCAATGGCTCGCCCCTACAAGTTGCTTGTTGGCAAACGGGCGACCCAATGGCTCGCCCCTACGAATTTCGTCAGCCGTAGCGCGCTTCCACCGGGACGTATTCGGTATCGTAGCCGAAGTAGCCGGGACCTACGATTTCCAGTCCCTTCGGCGTTCGCCATTTCTCGGCGCAGGGGATGGCGATAATCGCGACGCGGAAGCCGTATCTTAAGCCCTCGGTCGTGATTGGCTCGCCGGTATCCACATCCAGCACCGCCAGCAGATCGGGCACGGTAACGACAAAGTCGCCGTCGATGCGGGCGGCCAGATGCTCGTTCTGGAAGCTCAATTGCAGCCGCTGCCCGGCGTAGTCGTCGATGCCGTCGATCATGGCGTCGCCCTTGGCGAAGCCGGCTTCCGTCCGCCGCTCGACATCGCCGATCTTGCCTTTGAAGATCAAGAATCCGCCCACCGCTTCCCGAATCGTCTCGACCGGCTCGTGTTCTTCCAGGCGGGCGCGGCGCACGACCTTGCCGATCTCTTCCGCCAGCGTGATCGTGCCGGGGATGGCGGCTTCGCGCAGCTGGGCGGCGGTGGCGGCATAAAGCGCGATCATCGCCATGGCGCCCATATTCACCGTTACGCTGCGGGCGAAGGTCTCCGTCCACAAGTTGCTGATCGTCTCCATCAGGACGGTGTTGCCGCGCTCGTCGGACATGGCGAAGGGCGTCGACGAGATGCCGTGAATCGTATGCGTGACCATCTGCAGCTCGGGGAAGGCGCGCCCCATGCCATCACAGTCGACCATCGGCACGCGCAGGCGAGCGGCGCAATAAATCGGCACCACCGAATTCAGCCCGCCCGCTTCGATGCTCATCGTCGCGCGCACGGGCTTGCCGATATATTTGCCGACGCTTTGAAAGGCGTTGACGATGTCGTCGCCGTTGGGCATCTTTTCGACCATGACCGTCGGCGCGCCCATCATCGCGGTCGGCACGACCAGGTCCTCATCGTCCAGTTCGTCCAGCGTATAGAGCTCGACTGGCCCATAATCGCGGATGGCTTGCCGCGCCATCAGCTTGCCGATGTAGGGGTCGCCGCCGCCGCCTGTGCCCAGCACGGCCGCGCCGAGGGCGAGGTCTTCGAGGACGGATTCGTCAATGATTCGCATGGAACGCACTCCGCCAGTTTAGGGCGACACAAGTGTCGCCCCTACAGTTCGTATAGAAGACGCGCATGAAGGCCTCCGCCGGGTTGCGGGCGTTTCAGCGTAACGCCCCTACAGTTTGGAAATCTGGTGGAAGGGCGAGTCGCCGCCTCGCCCCTACATACAAAGACTTTGATGTTGACGATGCCGCGCATGTCAGGCCTCCACCAGGTCGCCGATGGCTTTGACCATGATGCGGGTGGCGTTGCCGGGCAGGTAGGCCAGCGGCACCTCTTCGACATCGACGATTTCGATGCTGGCGGCATCGGCGCCGGCGTTGACCGCGCGGTCGCTCGCTTCGCTTTTCGCTTGATCCAGCGCTTCGTCGCGGCTGAGCTCGGCGAGGGAGAAGATGCGGTCGCATTCGCCGCCGACCTGGGCGATGGCCGCGCCGATGGCGTTGGCGACCGGGAAATGATCGGGCTTGATGATCTCGGAAGCGCCTTCAATCTCGGCGGTGACCAAGATGCTGCCGCCGCCAACCACGATGACGGGCACGGGCGTGGCGCTGGTCTTCATTCGGTCGACGGCGATGGCGATCATCTCCATGATGCGGGCTTGCGCTGCGCTCACAAAGCCTGAGTCGAGGTCGGCGACCGCGCCGGCGTCGCCAATATCCTCGCTGCCGCCCGCCACAATCACATCGGTCGCCGTCAAGGTGTCGCCGCCGAAGACGAGCGCTTTTTCAGTCAGCTCATAGCCGACGCTGCGAGGACCGACTTTGATGGACCCCCACTCCCTAGCCCCCTCCCCCATAAAGAGGGAGGGAGAACTGGCGTCTGCGGGGATTGAGCTTGTCTCCCCTTCCCTCCTTGCGGGGGAAGGGGCCGGGGGTTGAGGGGCTGGGTGGGGGCTAATCAAACTCCCGCCGCCCAAACCAATCGAATAGGTATCGGGCATGCGGAAGTTGGTGCGCACGCCGCCAATATCGACCGCCAGCGCCGCTACCCGCGGGAAGCCGTGCTGCAAGACGCCGATGTCGGTTGTCGTGCCGCCGACGTCCACGACGATGGCATCGCGCAAGCCGCTGAGGAAAGCCGCGCCGCGCATGCTGTTGGTGGGCCCCGAAGCGAAAGTGAGCACCGGATACTCCTTGGCGAAGTCGGCGTTCATCAGCGTGCCGTCGTTCTGGCTGATGTAGAAGGGCGCGCTGATCTGCAGCTCGTCCAGCGCCGCTTTGAAGCCGTCGACCGTGCGCGCCGCCAGCTGCCGCAAGCAGGAATTCATGATGGCGGCGTTCTCGCGCTCCAGCAGGCCGATGCGCCCGATCTCGCTGCTGAGCGTGATATTGGCGTCGGGAATCACCGAGCGGACGATCTCGGCGCTTTCTACTTCGAAGGCCGAGTTGACCGGCGAGAAGACCGATGAGATGGCGATGGCGTCCAAGCCGGCGTCGCGGATCTTCTCGGCGATTTCGCGCACCTCATCCGGCTGAAATTCCGAGATTTCGCGCCCGTCAAATTCGTGGCCGCCATGCGCCAAGTGCGAATTGCCGCCGACCAAATCGCGCAGGTCATCGGGCCAATCGACCATGGGCGGCAGGCAGACCGTGGCCGGCAAGCCCAGCCTTATGCAGGCGGTCGGCGTGAGATGCGCGCGCTCGACCACGGCGTTGGTGAAGTGGGTCGTGCCGATCATCACGCCATCAATTGCCGCCCGGTCGATGCCCGAGTCTTCGATCACGGCGCGCAAGGCTTTGGCGATGCCCTCCGACACGTTCGCGGTGGTCGGCGTTTTGGTCGCGCTGACGACTGCCGCGCCATCCATCAAGACGGCGTCGGTGTTCGTCCCGCCGACATCTACTCCGATTCTCATTGTGGGTTCTCCTTCTGAGTAGAACCAAGAAAGTAAATCAAAAGTATACCACCGAGTACACCGAGTTTGAGAGAGTACACCGAGACAATAGCAAGGGGTTTTCTCTATGCCTCTTAGTCTCTGTAAAACCGAGCAAGTAATTGCAAACAAGGTCACAGCAGCAAACTCGCAAAATCTTCGAATGCGTGTAGACACACGCGCCGCAATACGACCGCCCACGCAGAATACCTTGCATTTCGCAGTGTCGTAACTCCCCTTCCCTAGCTCGCTTGGGCAAGGGGCCAGGGGATGGGGTGAAATATGCCCGCAATGTAAACAGGGGCGAGACGGTGGCTCGTCCCGAGTACGCCAAAATTCTGGTTAGTTTTGGCATGACTTTATTGGAACTACTTGTGAATTTGAGTCCAGTTTGCAGGCGAGTCGCCAATCCAGTGCGCGCAGCTGGCGAAGTTGGGGGTGGTCATATAGTTTAGCCACAGAGGCACGGAGGACACGGAGATTTTCTTGTTGCTCGCAGTTGAATTTACAATGTATTTCGCTGCTCCCTATGAACTGTTGCAGAAAGCGCAATAATGGCGCCTGTCTCCCATGTCGAACAATTTGAAACAATCTAATAGTTGCCCACTTACCGAACTCGGAAGAATGTCTTCCGAGTTGCCCCTGTATCATTTTCCTCTGTGCCCTCTGTGTTTCCTCTTTTTCCTCTGTGGTGAATCTCTACGGACTCCGTCCAATCACCCCGCCCGGCAGCGGACGGAAGGCGACATCGTAGCCGAAAGCGCCCGGCCCCACCACCTCAAGCGCCGCCTCGCTCTTGAGCTGGGAAGGCGCCGGCACGGCGATCACCGCCACCCGCGTGCCGTAACGCAGCATCTCGGTTGTGACCGGCTCGCCCTCGTCTTCAGTCACGATGCAGATGAGATCGGGCGTGGTCGTCACGACTTCGCCGTCGATCCGAGCGATCAGCAGCTCGTTCTGAAATTCGATCTCCAACCTTCCCCCTGATGCTTCGGGGGGACCGAGGGGGGTAAAACGGTCAATCCGCACCCAGCCGCGCGCGAAACCCTTGGTCGTGCGCCGATTGACATCGGAGATTTTGCCGCGGAAAATGACCTGCCCGTCGAGCGCCTCGGCCACCACCTGCGGCACGTCCGATTTCCGCTGCTGCGCCTCGATGACTTTTGCCCCCAGGTAATGCGCCAAACTCAAGGTGAAATGCACGCCCGAGGCTTTGAGCTGCGCGCCGCTCATCATGCAGGCGACCAAGCCGGCGCGCGCGCCCATGCTGACGGCGATATTGCGGGCGATGCGCTCGCCCCAGAGGTCGCTGGCGGCATGCGGCACGATGGCCGCGTTATCAGCGGCGTCGACCATGGCGTAAGGCGCAACCGTCGCCTCGCTGCCGAAGAGGAAGGACGACATCTGAATCTCGGGGAAAGCGCGCCCCATGCTGTCGCTGTCGACGGTGGGTATGCCCGCCTGCAAGCCGGCGATCAAGGGCTGCATCGAATTGGCGCCGCCGATCTCGGCGATGGCCACCGCGTCAAACCGGCGGCCCGTATGCGCCTCCAGCAATCGCAGCGCGCGCGACATCTCCGTGCCTTCGGGCAGCTTCTCAATGCTCACAGTTGGCGCGCCAATGCTGCCGGCGACGCAGACCAGCGCATCGTCGGCAAGGTCAAAGGGGTCGATCACCGGCTGCGGCCCCTTCTCGCGGATGACCGACGCCAGGTGCAAGCCGCCAAGATAAGGATTGCCGCCGCCGCCCGTGCCCAGGATGCCGGCGCCGATAGCGATCGGGCGGATGTCCTCCAATGTCACTTCGCGCAGCATCACAGGCTCGCCCGCGCCGCGTCGTCGGCCGCCATGAGCTTGATCATGTCCCTGAACAAGACCAGATCCTGCCGGAAGTCTTCTGGCGAGGTCTTCGCCGGGCTTCCGCTGAGGACGCTGTGATGAAAGGCGCGCCACTCTTCGGTGAAGGCGTCGCCCCAGCCCGGATGCGACATCGTTTCTGTGGTGGCGACGCCATCCAGCGACTCGACGAGGCGCAGCGTGATGGGCAGGTTGCGCACATAGGGCGTATCGTAATCGACGCGCAGACTCTTGTCGGCGCCGTAAACCTGCAGCCAGGTGTCATATCGTGGAATGCCGTTGCCGCCCGTCGAAAACTGGCAGACGTAATCGCCATAATCGAAGGTCGCCGTCAGGTATCTTCCTCCATGCCGCTGCGTGGCGTGCAGGACGCGTCTGGGCATGCCCAGCAACTCGCGCATAGCCGAGATATCGTGCGTGCTCAAGCCGAGCATCATTTTGTAGGCGCTGATGAGAGCGGCCGGCGCCTCGCCGATCGCCGCCTGGATCTGCCGCGCCTCCAGTTGGCGCATCGCGTCGACGACGCCTGGCGGAATATCGTCCGCTCTGACGACCCGCGAGGTCGGTTTGATCACGAGAGAATTGCGGCCGATGACGTCATGGACCTGCGCCAGGTGAATCTCTCCCATGCCCTTGACGATGCGGCAGGCTTCCAGGAAAGCCGGCGCGTAACGGCGCATCGTTCCGACCTGGACGATTTTGCCCGCGCGTTCCTTCGCCGCGATGATGGCCTCGTTTTCCGCCAGATTCAGGCACATCGGCTTCTCGACCAGGACGTGCTTGCCGGCCTCCAGAGCGGCGATCGCCGCCTCGGCATGATTGGCGTTGGGGCTGGCGATCAAGACGGCGTCCACGTCCTCCAGCGCTGCGAGCGCCCGATAATCAGTCGTCCGCGCCGCGATCCCCCAGGCGCCGCCGACGCCCGCCAGCACCGTCTCGCTGGCATCGCAGAGCGCCGTGACCTGGTAGAGATCGCCGAGTTGATAGAGAGTCGGCAGGTGAATGATCTGCGTCACTTCTCCGCAGCCAACGATGCCGATTCGCAGTCGCTTCATCTCTTCCCATCCTTTCGCAGCGCTTGCGGCGCGGGGTCGAATCAGGCCGAATTCGTTTCCGTGGCGGGATGCAAATGACAGGCGACCTGGCGCCCGCGCTCGACCTCCAGCAGTGGCGGCGCGTCCGTCTCGCAGGCGTCCAGCTTCTCGGCGTGGCAGCGAGGCGCGAAGGGGCAGCCGCCCTTACCCCCCCTAAATCCCCCCCGACGAGTCAGAGGGGACTGGGAAGATGACAACTCGCCGCGCAGGATGATTTCCTCCCGCTGCATATCCGGGTCCGGCTCGGGGATCGCCGAAATCAGCGCCTGCGTATAAGGATGCCGCGGCTTTTCGAAGATGACCTCGGTGTCGGCGACCTCGACGATCTTGCCCAGATAGAGCAGCGCCACTTCATCGCACATATAATGCACGACGCCCAGATCGTGCGAGATGAAGAGATAAGTCAGGTCGAATTGATCCTGCAGGTCTTGCAGGAGGTTGAGGATCTGCGCCTGCACCGAGACGTCCAGCGCCGAAGTCGGCTCGTCCAGCACAATCAACCTGGGCCGCACAGCCAGGGCGCGGGCGATGCCGATGCGCTGCTGCTGCCCGCCGCTGAATTCGTGCGGATAGCGATAATAATGCTCTTCTTTCAAGCCGACGACATGCATCAGCTGCAGCACGCGGTCGCGCGCCTCGTCGCCTTTGAGGCGCTCGTGGATCCAAAGCGGCTCGCCGATGATCTGCCCCACGGTCATGCGGCCGTTGAGCGAGGCGGCCGGCGCCTGATAAATCATTTGCATCTCGCTGCGCAGGCGGCGCAAGTCGCGCTGTTTTAGATGGGTGATATCGCTGCCGTCATAGAGGATCTGCCCGGCGGTGGGTTCCATCAGCCGCAGGATGCACTTGCCGATGGTGGTCTTGCCCGAGCCCGATTCGCCCACCAGGCCGAGGGTTTTGCCTTCCTGCAACTCGAAGCTGACGCCATCTACGGCGCGGAAGTCGGCTGTCTTCCGGTTAAACAAGCCGCCATGCACGGGAAAGTATTTGCGCAGCTCGCGCACTTCCAGCAGATGGCTCATGCGTCCTCCGGGTAGAGGTAACAGGCTGCGCTGTGCCCGGCGCCGACCTCAATCGCGGCTGGCGCGCGCTCGCGGCAAATCTCCATCGCATGCTCGCAGCGCGGGTGAAAGCGGCAGCCGGCCGGCGGATCAATCAGGTTGGGAATCATGCCCGGTATGCCTTCCAAACCGCCGCGACTGACATCCTTCTGGGGCACGGCCGCGATCAAACCGCGGGTATAAGGGTGCTTCGGGTTGCGGAACAGCTCGCGCACCGGCGATTCTTCGATGACTCGGCCGGCGTACATGACGGCGACGCGCTCGCAGCTGCGCGCCACCACGCCGAGATTGTGCGTGATGAGCAGCACGGTCAAGCCGAGCTGCGCCACCAGCGAGCGGATCAGGCGCAGGATCTGCGCTTGAATGGTGACGTCGAGCGCCGTCGTCGGCTCATCGGCGATCAGCAGGTCGGGGTCGCCCGCAAGGGCCATGGCGATCAAGACGCGCTGCCGCATGCCGCCGCTGAATTGATGCGGATAATCGTAAATCCGCCGCTCGCCATCGGGAATGCCAGTGAGACGCATCAACTCGACGGCGCGTTCATGGGCGTCTCGCCGCAATTGCCGCGCCGACGGGGTGAAGCCGCGCCAGCGCCCCGGCACCTTCCGTCCCTGCGCCCGTTGATAGAGCACCGCGTCCACCAACTGCTCGCGGATGGTGAAGAGCGGATTGAGATTCGTCACCGGGTCTTGAAAGATCATGCCCAGCCGGGCGGCGCGGAACGCTTCCATCTCGCTTTCGCTCTTGCTGAGGAGTTCCTCGCCATCGAAGGTCACCCGGCCGGCCGTGATCCGGCCCGGGGGCATCGGTATCAGGCGGGGCACGGACAGCGCGGTCATGGATTTGCCGCAGCCGGTCTCGCCGACCAAGCCGAGCACATCGCCGCGGCGCATCCGTAGATTGACGCCAGCCAAGACCTTGACGACGCCATCGTAGGTGTCAAATTCCAGGTGCAGGTCGTCTATGTTGAGCAGATCGGTCATTTCAACGCCAAGCTTTGTAGGGGCGGCATGCTGCGCCGCCCGCTCAATTGACAAATGTTGACGGGCGTTTCAGCGCGCGGGTTGGTTGAGATTTGTGATGACAGTTTCCCCTCTGCGCCCTCTGTGTTCGCTCGTTTCCTCAGTACAACCAAGAAAGTAAACCAAAGACTTACCACCGAGTACACCGAGTTTAAGAGAGGACACCGAGAGAAAAGCAAGGGGTTTTCTCTGTGCCCTCCGCGTCTCTGTGGCAAATCCTTGTTTCACGACCTACCTTGACTTGCTTCTGTGATAAAGCTCTCATTGTTGATCTTGCCCCTGTGGTGAATCATCGGCGGGAGCGCGGGTCGAGCACGTCGCGCAAGCCATCGCCGATCAGATTCCAGCTGAAGACCATCAGCCAGATCGCCATGCCGGGGAAGGTGGCGATCCACCATTCATCCGGGAAGTAGCGGCGGCCGTCGTTGATCATCGCGCCCCATTCCGGCGTTGGCGGCTGCGCGCCCAAGCCGATGAAACCGAGGGCGGCCGCGGTCAAGACGGCAAAGCCGAAATCGGTGGTCATCTTGATGATGATCGGCGATACGGCATTGGGCAGGATGTGGCGGAAGATGATGCGCCGATGCCCCGCGCCGATGCCATAAGCCGCTTCCACGAAAGGCTCTTCGCGCAGCGACAGCACCAAGCTGCGCGTCAAGCGGGCGAAACCGGGCCACCAAACCAGCGAAATGCCGATCATGGCGTTGATTATGCCCTTGCCCAAGGCGGCCGAAATCGCGATCGCCAGCACCAGCGCCGGCACCGTCAGGAAGATGTCGGTGACGCGCATCAGCAGGTCGTCGACCCAGCCGCCGGCATAACCCGAAATCGCGCCGATCGTGACGCCGATGGTTGTCGCCAGCAAAATGATGACCGTGCCAACTTGCAGCGCGAGACCCGTGCCCATGACGACGCGGCTGAAAATATCGCGCCCCACTTTGTCGGTGCCAAAGGCGAACTCGTCGCCGGGCGGCTGCAGGCGCGCCATGACGCGGGTCTTGCCGGCCGCGTCTTCCGGGTAGGGCGCGATGACCGGCGCGAAGATGGCCACCAGCAGGATGAAGACCAGCATGACGAGACCGATCATCGACAGCGTGTTCGAGCGGAAGCGGTAGAGGCCGCGGGCGATATTCTCCCAGCGGGCGGAGCGGGCGGCTTTGCTCTTCTCTCGGGATTCAGCCATAGCGTATCCTCGGGTCCAGGATGCCATAGACGATATCGGTCAGGATATTGACGACGCTGAACACGACGCCGTACAGGATGGCGATGCCCATGATTGGCTGGAAGTCGAGGCTGAGCGAGGCGTGCACGGCGTAGAGCCCCAGGCCGGGCCAGTCAAAGATCGTTTCAATCAGGATCGCGCCGGCCATCAGCCAGCCGAAGTTAAGCGAAATCACGGTAATCGTGGCGATGAGGGCGTTGCGCAGCACGTATTTGAAGATGATGACGCGGTAGGGGATGCCAATCGCGCGCTCCATCCGCACGAAGTCTTTTTCCAGCGCCTCGACCATGCTGGCGCGGGTGATGCGGGTGATGCTGGCGAAGGCGCCAAAGGACAGCACCAGCGCCGGAACGAAGAGATGCCGAAACGACACGAGGAAGGTCTCGAAATCGAGTTGGATCAGGCTGTCGATCAGGAACAAGCCGGTCGTCGGCGCCGGCGGGGCGACCAGCACCGGCAAGCGCTTGCCGATGGGGAAGAGCCCGAGATCGCGCCCGAGCCAGGTCTGGAAGATCATCGCCAGCCAGAATGACGGGAAGCTGACGAAGAAGAGCGAGACGACGCGGGCGACATGATCGGGCAGGCGGTTGCGATACATCGCCGAGATGACGCCGGCCGGCACGCCCAGCAAGGTCGCGAAGATGACGGCCGCCGTCGTCAGCTCGAGGGTGGCGGGCCAGAAGGCGCGCAGATCGCCGATGACTGTCCGGCGGGTGTAGAGCGATTCGCCCCAATCGCCGCGAAAGAGACCGGTCATGTAATTGAGGTATTGAATCGGCAGCGGCTGATCCAGCCCCAGTTCGCGCCGCAAGGCTTGCTTGATCTCTTCCGTGGCTTGTGGACCGGCCGCCAAGCCGACCGGGTCGCCGGGCACGATGCGGGCGATGCCGAAGGTCAGCAGACTGAGCCCGACGAGGGTGGGGATGATGAGGGCGATGCGCCGCAGGATGTAGAAACGGAGGTTCATGAGCTGCGATTCTGGCCTTCTGTCAATTCCATAATACGACTGAGCTATATGGCTCTGATTTGGTCTTTGCGTTCCACGCGGATGCGCTGCAGCAGGCGCGTCCTCTTCATCCGTTTTCCCACAACCTGCACTTCCTTGTTGAAATACTCGCCCAGGATCTCGTTCATGAGCTCGTCGGGCAATTCGATAGTCCACTTCTCGTCATCGCGCGTGATCAATACGCATTCGCTGGCATTCAGCGCCGTGGCAATCTTCAAGACGCCGATCTGGCTGGCGGATTGGTCGGTCGTCTTTATGCCCTCAGCTGGCTGCCTGGCGCCGTTGCCTAGCGCCGTCTCAACTTTGCCGAGCAGCTCAGTCAGCTCGCGCTCGATTACACCGGGCGGGCTGCCGGCGAGCGCGCGGCGGATGAGCTTCTTCGCTCTTTTGTACTCTTGACAGCGCCAGGCAAGCGTAGCAGCGGAGCGATGCAGGACGGAGCGGGTGGGTTCGATGTCTTCGTCGACCATGAGGTCGGCGGCGGCGGCTTCCTTTTCCAGCGCGAGGCGTGTGAAGCGGAGGTATTCCTCTGTTTCGCCATATCGTTTCGCCCGCATTGAGCGGCCGGTAAACTCCATCGCTTCGTGGTGCAGGCCATTGATAGTCTGAACCTTATTCATTCTCGCTTCTCCAGAACAACTAGGGGAGCGCTAAACTCGGCAACGACGACATAGGCTGGCAATCCAGTGTAATCGGATCTTTTTGTCTGTTCCAACTTTTCCCTTACGCGCTGCGTTACGCGGCTTCTGCTCGCGGAATCCAGAATGCCTGACACTTCCAGCCGTCCGCGTCGCTGAAATGTCAGTTGATTGGCCTCGCTCTTCAATCCCAGCCAATAATCTATTCCATCGCCGACATTGGCGCACTCGATCACAGTGTACTCGGTAAAGAGTGGCGTAATCAGGTAGGCCATGCCAACGGCAGCGTCTGCAATGGCGTTGGCTGCCGCTCCCCAAGCGCGGCGGATCCGATCGTCCAAACTGCCCGACCACAGCAGCTTAGGCTTCGCCATCGGAGCCTCTAGGCTATACACGCCACATTCGACCCCAGGGACATGGACGTGGTATTCCAAGCAGAGCAGCAAGGCTTCGTAGTACAAACTTGCGAAAGACCGAGGCAAGCCCGGCAGATCAGCAAATAGCGTCTCAAGTTCTAGTGTGATTTCTTCCGACATTGTTTCCTGCATGAATGAGAGTCGGTCGGCGCGCAAATCTGGCGCGGCGGATTGCTTTCCTCTGCCCCGCGCAGTGGAAAAAGCCTCCCCCATTTCCTGCAGAGGGGAGGCAAGTAGCAAATCCCTAGCAGCCCTCCATCCACAAATCCTGGAAGAGCGCGGTGACCTGATAGTAGGGCGAGTAGCGATACCCCTTGACGCAGGTGTTTATCGCCGTGCCGCTGTTCAGGGTATACATCCAAACCGAGGGCTGGTCGTCATTGATCAGCTCCTGCGCCTCGATGTACATGGCCTCGCGCATGGCGGCGTCGCCGGTGACGCGCGCCGTATCCAGCAGCTCGTCCACCCGCGCGTTCTCGTAGAAGCTGCACGAGTTGAAGCTGCCCCACTGATCCGAATGGTACTGGTTGTAGAGATGGGCGTCGGGATCAATAAAGGACGGCACGGTGTAGATGTTGATGATGTCCGGTCCCGTCTCCGGCGAGCCGCAGCTGGCGACCATATCGGGCCAGAGCATGGGCGTCATGTTCATCGTGATTCCGATTTCCGCCAAGCCTTCCAGCAGGATCAGCCCTGGCACGATCTCATGCGAGAGCTCGGTCACGTACACATAGTCGAGCTCTATGCCGCCCTCGGGCCAGGGCGTCATCGCCAGGTATTCGCGCGCCTTGTCGAGGTCGTAGGTCGGGTAATCCAGCGTGTCGACATAGCCCGGGAAGTAATCAGGCGTGGGCCCAAACATCAGGCTGATGCTTTCCTCCTGCGCCTGCACCATGGCTTCGTAATTCATCGCGTGCGCAACCGCTTTCCGCAAGTTGAGATCGCTGGTGAATTCGCCCAGATTGTTCATCTTCAAGGTGTTCACATAGGTGCCCGGGTGTTCCTCCCATACGTGATCGGGCGACTCGATGACTTTGTCCTTATCGGCCGGGGTCGCTTGATCGGCGATATGCGTCTCGCCGGCGAGTATGGAATTCAGCTGCGTCGCGCCATCGCGCTGGATGATCCAGACGAAGCCGTCCAGATGGTCTTCGCCGCGCCAGCCCGCCCAGTAGTCCTGCACGGCGACGAATTCATACAGATTGCCGATTTCCCAGCGCCCCTGCATGAAAGGACCCGAGCCCGCCGCATTGTCGCGGAGGTAGGTCTGGCCCATGTCGTCGCCCAAGTTGGCTTCGACAATGGCGGGATTCACAATGAATACCTGCGTCAAGGTGCCGATGAAGGGCGCGTAGGGCCGCGTCAGGTTGAACTGCACGGTATGGTCGTCCAGCGCCTGTACCGAATTTTCGTCCGTGATCGTCTCCCAGCGCCAGGTCGGCGGACCCGAAATCGCCATCATGCGGTTGAAGCTGTAGACGACCGCATCTGCGTTCACCGGGCTGCCATCGTGAAAGACCGCGTGGTCATGCAGCGTGAAGGTCCACACCGTGGCGTCGTCGTTGACTTCCCAGCTTTCGACCAGATGCGGCTCGATGTCGTAACCGCGGGCGATGAAAAGCGCGTCGTACAGGCTGCGCAGCGCGGCGTTGATCGAGTAATTCTCGCCACTGGCCGGGTCGATATTGTCGATGTCCTGATTGCCGCCATAAAGCAGGATATCGTCCTGCGCCATGACAGCCGCCGACGTGAGCAGCGCGAGGCTGACCACGAGACAGATAAGTAGCGTACGCTTGAACATGTGACTCTCCTCTATGGAATACATACGAGCAAACAGACAACCGCCCCCGCCGCGCGGGAGAGGTCTTGGGATTGTAACTTAGCGTGTGGGCGCTGGCAATTTCGCATGGCGGCGCCAGAAGCCCAGGCTCGCCACGCGAAAGCGCCAAGGCGGCGAGCGCAGAACAACAATGGAATACCGGCGCGGCAACTCTCCCGCTATGCCGACGAACAGCTTCCGCGCGTTCTTCGAGGGCGATCATGGCGCGCCATCCTTGAATCTGCTAGACTGCCCCAGGCTCAGCCAGCGGGAGGACAGTCGATGAGAGTCATCCAAGTCGGCATCGGCGGCATGGGCGATACCTGGCTGCGCGCCGTCCAGCGGTCGCCCCATGTCGACTTCGCGGGAGTCGTCGAAATCAAGGCCGACATCGCCCGGGCGCAAGCCGCAGCCCACGGGCTGGATCAATCGCTGATCTTCAAATCGCTGCCACAGGCGCTGGCGGCGGTCGACGCCGATGCCGTCCTCAACGTGACGCCGCCAGAGGTCCATCGCGAGATCTGCGTGGGCGCGCTGGAAGCCGGTCTGCCGGTGCTGTCGGAGAAACCGCTGGCGGGCGACCTGGACGACGCGCGAGCGATCGTCGCGGCGGCCGAGGCGACGGGGAAATTATGCGCCGTCGCCCAAAATTACCGCTACCGGCCAGTGACTCAGACCATCAAGGCGACCCTGGCGGGCGGCGGCTTGGGCGCGCTGGCGGCGATAAGCGCCGAGTTCTATCGGGGACCGCATTTCGGCGGCTTCCGCGAGCAGATGCGCCATCCGCTGATCATCGACATGTCCATCCATCATTTCGACTTGATGCGCTACTTCTTGGGCAGCGACGCCGTCGTCATCAACGCCTGGAGCTGGAACCCGCCCTGGAGCTGGTTTGCGGGCGACGCCAGCGCGGCCGCCCAGATTCATTTCACGAACGGCATTCAGGCGACCTACGCTGGCTCCTGGTGCTCGCAGGCGCTGGAGACCAGCTGGAACGCCAATTGGCGCTTCGAATGCGAGCGCGGCGTCCTCCTGGTCGAGGACGATCGCGTCTTCGTTCAGCGGCTGCTGCGCGTCGACGAGGGCGCGCGCGGAACAGCCAGCGTACATGACGCGCGACGAGAGATTCCGCTGGTCCGCATGGAGCGCGAAGGACAGGACTATCTGCTGCAGGAATTCTACGAAGCGGTGACGAATGGCACGGCTGTCGGTACGACGGCGCAGGACAATATGCGCACGATGGAATTCGTCTTTGGCGTGGTCGAGGCGTGCGATAGCGGGAAGGCGATCAGTCTGTAGCAGACAATTGAGGCAGCTTAGTCGAGAGCGGCCTCTGGCTCTGGCAGGCGGCCCGTCAGCGCCAAGCCTTCCAGCAAACCAGCTACGCGCGCCTGATTGGTTTCGACGCCGCGCAGCCGAGCTTCCGTCGCGTCAAAACGGGTGTTCATTTCGTTGCGCAGTTGCCCATTCTGTTCGGCCATCTCTTTTCGAAGCTGGGCATTCTGTTCGGTCACGTCCTTGCGCAGCTGCTCGTTCTGTGTGGTCATGTCAGTGCGCAACTGTTTGATTTCGCCGTCCAGCCGTTTGTTGTCCTGGCGCAGCCACAAGAAAAATACGCCACAAATCGTGAAAACAGGAAGCGCGTTTTCCAACACATTGGCCCAATCCATATCGCGTCTCTGCTCCCCATTCCTAGCTCAGCGACCCTCATTATAGCGTCTAAATGAAGCGCCGCCAAATCCCGCGCCGCTAGTCGAAGTAGCTGTCGCCATTCCAGAGCAGCGACCTGGCGACCCGGTCGTTGAGTTCGACGCCGATGCCAGGCGCCTCGGACACGGTCATGCGGCCATCGCGCACGAAGGGTTTCTCGCCATCGCAGAGCTCGCTCCACCAGGAAATCCCGCGCGCGTGAAACTCGAGGAAGAGGAAGTTGGGCACGGCGGCGAGTAGATGGCAGGCGGCCATCATGCCCAGTGGCGATGAGACGTTATGCGGCGCGATTGGGATGTAGTGGGCGTCGGCCAGGTCGGCGATGCGTTTCCCCTCGGCGATGCCGCCCGCTTTCGCCAGGTCGGGCATGATGACGTCGACCGCCCCTTTGGCGAACAATTCGAGAAAGTCGAAGCGCGTATATTGATTCTCGCCGGTGCAGATGACGGTCGAGGTCGAGGCGCGCACCTGCGCCAGCGCGTCGACATTCTCGGCGGGCAGCGGCTCTTCCAGCCAGAGCAGCCGCAGCGGCTCCAGCGCGCGGGCCAGGGTGATGGCCGAGGGCAGGTCGAAGTGGCCGTGGCAGTCGATCGCCAGGTCAATCTCGTAGCCGATCGCCTCGCGCACGCCCTCCACCAAGCCGATGATATGCGTCATCTCGCGCGCGCCAACTGTCCAGTTAAAGGCGTCGAGCTTGCCATGCCCGGTGTAGTCGACATCAAATTTGACCGCGCCAAAGCCCTCGGCCACGGCTTCCAGTGCCTTCTCGCCGAAGGACCGCGGGCTGTCGTCCTCGCCAAAATGACAATCGGCGTAGAGGCGAATGTCATCGCGGAACTTGCCGCCCAGCAGCTTGTACACGGGCACGCCGAGCGCCTTGCCGACAATATCGTGCAGGGCGTTGTCGATGCCCGTCAGCGCGAAGATCAGCGGCGCGCCGCTCGCCCCGCCATACCTTCCCGCCCGGCGAATCTTTTCGTAGAGCATGTTGATGTTGAAGGGGTCTTCACCAATGAGCAGGTCCTTCAGGGCGAGGATGGCCTGCTTGGTGGCGAAGCCGCTGAAGCCGGGCCCGCCGGAATTGCATTCGCCGGTGCCGACGATGCCGTCGTCGGTGTAGACGCGCACGAAGGTCCAGACGCTGCCGCCGCTATCCGGCTCTTGCCGGCCGATGACGCATGCTTGTACGTCGGTGATTTTCATCAGTAATCCTCGCGAATATCCCTTTACAAACAGAAGTTGTAGGGGCGAGCCAATGGGTCGCCCTAGCAACATTAATTTCGGAGGCGGGCGTTACAGCGTAACGCCCCGACGGTTGTCTCCGGGCGGGATTTCACAAAGGAAGAGGCACCGCGACACGGAGGATACTCCCTCAATCGGCTCGCCGGGACTAATTGTGATAATGCGCGATATCGGCCATGATGCGTTTGATTCGGCGGCCGATGTCATCTGGCACGGGCGGGTTGAAGGGGCCGCCGCTGCCGCCCGCCACGTCGTCAAAGCCGCCGCAATTGATGGCTTCCATGACCGCCGAATAATTGTAGGCGCGCTCTTCCATGAATCGGATGTCTTCCAGTGGCGAAATATCGGCTTCGATCGCTCGCGCGGCCGCATAGTCGCCGGCGCGTTGCGCGTTGTTGATCGCGTCCGAGGCGCGCGCCACCACGATGTTGATGCCCGATGTATGCCCCTTCGCGCCCATCTCCGCCGCCGCCGTCGAGCGGTCGCCAATGCCCCAGATGACGATCTTGCTCGCGTCCAGCGCCTGGGCGAAAGGCGGCACATCGGCTTCGTTCGTGCCAATCTTGACACCGATAAAGTGGGGCGAGTCTTGAAGCAGCCGGATGATCATGTCGCGGTCGCGCGGTCGCCGATAACAATAGAGGAAGCGCGCGCCATGCTCGCCAGCCTGCTCTGCGGCGAATTCCATCAGCGTTTCATAGAGCCCCGCGGGTCCATAAGTGCCGGTCAGCGGCATGATCAGATAAACGTCGGGCGGGCGCTTCAAAGCCGCCAGCCTCGCGATCAGCGCAGCCGCGGCCGGCAGCGGATTGGGCGCGACCGCCGCCATCAGGACGCCCTCGCCCGCCATGCGCCGCCCGGCGATATCGAGCAGGTTCACCTGATCGTCGTAGCCAATGTGATGCACCAGGCTCGTCCCGGCGATCGAGACGACGCGCGGGCGACCGCCGCTCAATGAATTGTTGCGCATAAGGTAATCGACGTTGAGGGCGTGTCCCGCGTAGTCGATGCGCCGTCCGGCAAAGGGGATGAGCGGGATGCCGATGACGCTGTTGAGGGCGTCGAGGAGCGCGGACGTTTCGATTGTCATGGTTTGATTTTGCCCCCCATCCCCCGGCCCCTTGCCCCCACAGGGAGGGAAGGGGAGTAATGCCTGTGATATTGCGACGCGGGCGAGTCACCGCCTCGCCCCTACATTTTCGCCACGCGGGACAAGTCAGCTACCAGCGCGTCGCCTGAAAAGTCCAGCCCGGCTGAACCTTCTGCATTTCCGCTTCGTCATCGCGCTCGGTCAAGCCGCAAGCGAAATACTGCGCGCGCATGCTCGCCAGCTTAACGCGGTCGACTTCGATGCCCAAGCCGGGCCTGCGCGGGACGGCGATCGCGCCTTCCTCGAATTCCAGCGGCTCGACCAGCAGATCGTGCCCCGCCTGCCAGGGATAATGCGTGTCGCAATCGTAGCTCAGGTTGGGCGTCGCGGCCGCCAGATGCGTCATCGCCGCCAGCGAAATGCCCAGATGACTGTTGGAGTGCATCGACAAGCCGCGGCCGAAAACCTGGCAGAAACGCGCCAGTTCCAGCGATGCGCGCAAGCCGCCCCAAAAGTGATGATCGGACAGGATGATCGCCTCAGATTGATGGGCGACGCTGCCGGGCAGATCGGCGAAGGAGGTCGTGCACATATTGGTCGCCAGCGGGATATCCACCGACCGCGCCACCGCCGCCATATTCGCCTGCCCGCGCACCGGATCTTCGTAATATTCGAGCGCGCTCTCGAGCTGTTTCCCCGCTTCTATTGCCGTCTCGACGCGCCAGATCGCATTGGGGTCGAGGCGCAGCGGCATTTCGGGACCAAAGGCCTCGCGCAAAGCCAAAATCGCATCGACTTCCTGTTGCGGCTCGAAGACGCCGCCCTTGAGCTTGATCGACTTGAAGCCATACTGCGCGATCATCGCCCGAGCCTGAGCGACGACGCCGGCCGGGTCGAGAGCCGCCGCCTGACGAGCCGCGAACCAGCCGCTCGCCGAGTCGTCGCGCGCAAAGCCGAATTCGCCGCCAGCGCCTTCATATTTGTAGAAGAGGTAGGCGGCAAAAGGCACGCCATCACGAAGGGCGCCGCCGAGCAAATCGACGACCGGTCGCCCGACCGACTTGCCCATGAGATCGTAACAGGCGACTTCGATGGCGCTGCGGATATGCACCCCGGTCCGCTGATCCCAAGGCGGCGCGCCGCGGTCGTCTGGTTTCGCCAGCGATTGCAGGGCGGCGTCGATGGCGTTCAGATTCCAGGGATCCATGCCAACGAGACGCTCGGACGCCAGTTCCAGCGCGGCGCGGGTGGCTTCGCTGCCGGGGATCTCGCCCCAGCCGGAGAGGCCGTCATCGCTGACGATCTCGAGGATGAGGCGCAGGGCGTAGGGCGCGTGCAGACCGGCCGCGTTGAGCAGGGGCGGGTCGGGCACGGCGACGGGGGTGATGTGGATGTCGCGGATTTGCATTGCCGCCTCTCCTTCAAACGTTTGCCACAGAGGCGCAGAGGCACAGAGATCGCAGGTACTGTCGGGCGACCCAATGGCTCGCCCCTACAGCGCGCTTAACACTTTGCCAAGCGCATGTCAACTCCACAAATGATCCAGCGAGCGCTCGTCATCCCAGGCGTCGCTCGAATCGAAGTAGCCATCAGCGCGCGTCTTGTCGATATGCTCGCGGATTACCTCTTCGTTGAGCTCGCCAAAGCCCAGACCGGGCCCCTCCGGCACGGGCGCGTAGCCATCGACGATCAGCGGCTTCGATACGCCATCGATCAGATCGCTCCACCAGGGCAGATCGACCGAGTGATTCTCCAGCACATAAAAGTTCTCGGTCGCGGCGGCGCAGTGTACGTTCGCCAGGAATGAGACCGGCGAGCCGGCCATGTGCATCGCCATCGGCACGCCATAAACCTGCGCCAGATCGCCGATTTTCTTGGTCTCCATGATGCCGCCGGAAGTCGCCAGATCGGGGTGGATCACCGAGACGGCGCCGGCTTCCAGCAGCGGCAGAAATCCCTCTTTCAGGTAGATGTCCTCGCCAGTGCAGACGGGCGTGAGCACCGACTCTTTCAAATGCCGCCACTGCGCGGTCAGCTGCCAGGGGATCATGTCTTCGTACCAGGCGAGCGAGAATTGATCGAGCGCCTGCCCCAGTCGGATGCAGGATTCGACCTTGAGTTGCCCGAAGTGATCGGCCGCCAGCGGAATCTCGTAGCCGATGATTTCGCGAACCGCCCGCGTGTATTCGACCAGCCGCTCGATGCCGATGTCTGTGAGTTGGATGCCGGTGAAGGGATGCATTACATCACGCCGCTCCAGCGCGCCCGGTGGCGACGAAATCGCGCCTTCGACGCCGGCCAGCAAGCCGATGCCGATGTCCATCTTGAGGAACTTGAAGCCGGCTTCCATCCGCCCTTTCAGCCGCTCGCCCATCGCCCGCCCGTCGGCGACCGCGTCAGTATCGCTGTAAATCAAGACCTTGTCGCGGAATTTGCCGCCCGCCAGTTGATAGGCTGGAACGCCATAAGCTTTGCCCGCCAGGTCGAAGAGCGCCATTTCAATGCCGCAGACGCCGCCGCCCTGCCGCCCGTGATAACCGAACTGCTTGATCTTGCGAAAGAGCTTGTCGATATTGCAGGGGTTCTCGCCCACGAGGCGCGATTTCAGCAGGAGCGCGTAGGTCGGGCTGGCGCCATCGCGGACTTCGCCATAGCCGCTGATGCCCTGATTGGTATCCAGCCGCAGCAGCGTGACGTTGAAAGGCAGCGGCTCGAGGTTGACGATGCGCAGGTCGGTGATCTTCAGGTCGCTCGGGCGCGAATGGGAGTTGATTTTGTCTTCGAGCGAATGGTCGGTCATCGGACAACCCTATATCAGTTGCTTGTAGGGGCGATTCTGTGAATCGCCCGCAATGATATGTCCCTACAATTCGGCGAGCGGGCGACCTGATAGCTCGCCCCTGTTTTATTCGCTAACGTTTTCAACGGGCGTTACAGCGTAACGCCCCTACAGCTATCGTTGTAATTGGGATGCCGCCCATTGGCGAATCGTTTTGCGTGGGCGGTGGCTTTGCCGCGCGCGTGTCTACAGATTCCACGACGAATGTCTTGCTTAGCGCCGCAGCAGACCGCGTTCGCGATAGGTCGTCGCCGCGTCCCTGATGAAGGCGGCGTTTTCCCGCGCGTCATATCGTTCTTCAAGGTAATCCGCGAGCTTAATCAAATCGTCATACGAGGCGCGCTCCGGGCGCAGCAGCTCGTATATTTTCAGCAATTCGTCGTTCGGCAGGTCTGTCAGTTCGGCCGCGCGCAGGAGGTTGGCGCCCAGTTGTGGATAACCGCCCTCGCTCGCGATCCGCGCCTGCTGCCGCAAGGTGTCGGCATGGACGCGCAGGTCATCGCCCTTGAGTTCGCCGGCGGCGATCGCCTCGGCGGTGACTTCACTCAGGGGGCGGCCAGTGTGCGTTTCCAGGCGCTCCGCATGGCTGTCGCGCAGCGGATAGGCCCGCTTGGATTCCGTCATCAGGCCGGCTCCCAGTCGAAGCGCAATTCCTGCGGCGGCTTCTCGGGGCGGACTTCGTCGGTCTCGCGGCGATGCAGCAAAGCCGTCTTGACTATCAAGCGCAGGCGGGCGCCGTTGTCGATCTCGACCGCGACCGGCACAGTTGGCAGGCTCATCGCGTAACGGGCGGCGTTGCGACCGATGCTCTCGTAAGTCGCCAGGGTCAGGCTGGGGGATTGCGGGAAGAGCTCCAGGTTGTTCAGCGGCGCCAGGTCTTTCTGGTGGATGACGGCGGTGCCGCGCGATTGCAAGCCGATGCCGATGCCGCTGCCGCTCAAGCGAGCGCCGACATAGCCGATCGCGGCGCAATCCGATGAATGGTAGACGCGGACGAGGCGCGCGATCATGCCCTCGGCGGCGACGCCGGTCAAGATGGCTTGCAGCACCGCCTCGTGGTCCAAGCCGCCGATGGTCTTCGCCAGCGCCGTCCCAAAAGCCGGACCCAGCGCCAGCACGACTTCGCGCTGCCCCCCCTTTGCCGCCGGCCCAAGCTCGACCAGGCGCGAAAGCGGCTCGCCGACATGCGGGTCGACAAAGCCTTCCGGCGACTTTGCTTGCGGGATGGCTTGCATTTCCGCCCAGCGCGCGCCTTCGGGGCGATAACCGCTGCCCGGTCCTGTGTAATCGTTGGCGTCGTTTATCGCGCTCTGCACCTTGAAGTCGGCGTCGAAAATGGCCGATGGCTGCAGATAATCGGCGGCGATCCGCTGCCTTCCCATCTCGAGGATGTTGTCGGCGACATCGTCGAAGCCGCTCCGCTGCAGGGCGCGGATGACGGCGACGAAATCGTCATCGCCCGCCATGAAGGCGTCGGCCGCTTCCAGGTCGGGCACGATGTCGCGCCGCGGCATGTCATCGCTGCCGTGCGCCACCGCCGCGGCGTCGATCTCTTCATCGCTGATCGCCGGCAAGCCCAGCTCGCGGTAGACCGCCTGGATCGCGCGGGCGCCTCTTCGCCGTATCGAAAGCGCCTCGGCTTCGGTGATCGGGCGGACGCCGCCATCGACCTGCATATCGCGCTGCAAGACGTTGTAATCGTCGAAGTCTTCGGCATCGAAATTGCCGCCGCCGAAGAGGTTGTCGCGCTTGGGGATGGCGCTGTAACCGCTGAAGATGAAATCGGCGCCCGGGATGAATTGCAGCATCAGCTTGGCGGTTTTGCGAATGCTGGAATGCGAAGCCAGGGCGTCGTTGCCGGCCGCGACTTCCAAGCCGAGCATGGAGGCCAGCAGATTCTCGGCCAGCACCGCGCGCACGCCACCGGGCAATGCCTCCGGCAGGGCAATGCAGGAAATCGAGCCGTTCTGCACGCCTTGACTGCCGGCGCCCTTGACCACCAGCAGGCAGCGCGCCTCCAGGTAGAGCATCGACTTTTGTTCGGCGCGTCCCATCAGCGCTTCCGAGCCCGTGCCGGAAGTGAAGCGGATCTTCACGCCGCGCGAGGCGTAGGCGGATGCCAGAAAAGCCTTTGACCAAGGCGTGTCGTCGCCATCGACGAAGGTCTTCTCCGTGCCATACACCGACAGCGTTTCGGCATAGCTGGTCAGCCCTTTCATCGCCAGGCGCAGGCCCAAAGACTCTTCCACCGAGCATTGCGTCAGCACGCCGCCGCGCCCGGTCTGCGTGCCGACCAGGATGGCGAGCGCGTTGAAAGGGGCGAAACGGGCGACGCGCACGGTCGTCTCGACCTCGGCGAAACCGCGCAGCGCCGCTTCGGCCGCGTCGGCCGCCAGAAGCGCCGGGTGCTCGCGCCAGTTCGTCACATGCGCCTGGTTGGCGGGCGCGCGCCGAATCCGCATCTTCGCCAGGCCCATCATCATCTCGAGCACGTTCAGGTGGCGAATGATGTCGGTCAGCTTGGCTGGCGTGCAGCCGGCGATCAAGCGGCCGATATCCTCGCGCGGCGCGTTAATATCGGCCAGCATGCGCGCATAGTCTTTGGAAGGCAGCGCCATCGCCTCTTCCGCCACGTCCAGGTCCAAGGCCCGGGTCGCGATGAAGATATCCAGGGCATCGAAGTCGCTGCGATGCACGCCATCCATTTCGACGACGGCTCCCGCCTCAAGCTTGACGCTGGGCGGCGGATCGTAGGGGCTGTCGGCGACAATCAAGCCGGCTTCTGGCCAGGGCTCGACGTAGGTCTCTTTGTTGATGTCACGCTTCGCCAGCAGGTCGAATCGTTTTGAGCGTTCCATTTTCCGGTTTCGCATTTGTTTGCGCGGCAAGCGGAATCTAACATATTGCGCTGTTTTCCCCCACCCTAAATCCCTCCCCCAGCGGGCGACCTGATAGGCAGCCCCGTTTTGTTTGCCAACGTTTTCATCGGGCGTTACAGCGTAACGCCCCTACAGCTATCGCTGCAATTGGGATACGGCTCATTGGCGAATCGTTTTTCGTGGGCGGTGGCTTTGCCGCGCGAAAGTCTACATGGCACGATAGGGCGGAGGGTCTTCAGGCATAACGTTCGCGCAAGATGTCGGCGGCTTGCGCCATCGTCTTCAGCTTCTGGTAGGCTTCTTCCAGCGAAATCGGATTGGTGCTGGTCGGGGCGAAGCCGCAATCGGGGTTCAGCGTGATTTGTTCCGGTTCCAGGTATCGCAGCGCTTTTTCGACGCGCTCGACGATGATTTCCGGTGGCTCGACGATTTCTCCGCGAACGTCGACCGCGCCCAGGCCGATCTCCTTGTCGGTCGGGAACTGGCCGAAGATCGCCACGTCGCCCGCCTGCGACACGGCGAATTCCATTGCCAGCTGGTCGACATCCGCGCGCAGCAGATGGGGCATGATTGGCTCGTAATCGCCATTCGCATAGACGGTGCGGGCGCGATTGCCGCGGCAGACGTGAAGCGCCGTCTTGATGCCGGCGACGCCCGCCAGGACGCGATTAAGGTCGTCGATCGCCCGCTCGATTTCGGCATCAGGGTCGGCGAAGCGGGCGCGGTGCTCGGGGTCGACGAAAAAGCAGAGCCAGGGGTCGTCGAACTGGACGACATCGACGCCGACATCGCGCAGGGCGAGGACTTCCGCCCGCAGAATCGGAATGACGGCTTCGATGAAATCGCGGCGCGTTGGATAAGCGTCGCGCGAGTATTCGCTATGCCAGAGCCTTCCGCCGATCATGTGCGGCGATGGCAAGGCGACTTTTGTCTTGCGCCGGGTATTGTGGCGCAGATAACTTGCGCCCTGGGCCGCTATCGGGCGCGAATAGGCCATGCGCTCCACGACGAGCGCCTGTTTGAATTCTTTCAGCGTCCACTGCTGTGGCGGCGCCAAGCCGCTATCCGGCAGCAGCTCCGGCGAAAGCGCCTGGGTTTGATATTCCGCCGGTTGGAAGCCCTCGACCATCTGGGCGAAGACTTCAAAGTAGCCGATCCGCCGCCATTCGCCATCGGAGATGATGTCGACGCCGGCCGCTTCCTGCAAGCCGATCGCGAAGGTCGCGGCTTTGTCCATGGCGCGATCGAGATCAGTATCGCCGAGCGCGCCGTCTTGATGGGCGAGCAGCAGATCCAGCACCCATTTCGGGCGAGGCAAACTGCCGATGACGCTGGTCGGGAATAACGTTTCCGCAGTCATAATTCTCTCACAAATCCGCCGGCCTAAGGCACGAGCAGCTCGGGTTTATCCGAACAGATGGCGTCGACGCCCAGCGCCTGCAAAGCGGCAATCTCGGCCGGGCGTTCTTCATGCCAGCAGACGATGCCCAGCTTCGCCTCCCGCGCCGCGTCGATCCAGCCCGCCGTCAGCAGCTTATGCGGCTGCTCCGCGCGGTTTTCCCAGCAGGGATGAACGTAGTCGGCGTTCACGGCCTGCGCCAGCTTGACGGCGTCGATATCGACCGCGCCGAAGAGAATCGAAGTCTTGGCATCGGGGCGGGCGGCTTTGATATCGGCGAGATAATCGGGGCGGAACGAGCCGAAGATCGTCGATTTCACATACCGGTGGCGGTCGAGCGAGGCGAATATGGCGCTGGCCGAATTGACGCTGAGCCGCTTGATATCCAGATACATGCCAAGACCGAGTTCGCGGCAGCGCATCACGGCGTCGTCGAAGCTCACGATCCCTCCATCCGCCGCCGTCATGTGGCGAAGCTTCGCCAGCGTGAAGTCGGAGACATCGCCGTCGACGCCATGCGTGCGTTTGAGATTGCTATCGTGGATGACGACCGGGACGTCGTCCGCCGTCGTGCGGATGTCGATTTCCACCATGTCAGCGCCCAGGTCGGCCGCCGCGCGCATGGCTTCGAGCGAATTTTCGGCTTCGTAAGCCGAGGCGCCGCGATGGGCGATGCGCAAGACGCGCCGCTGCTCCGGCGGAATCGTCGCGCGCAGACGCTCCAGCCAGGCGGTCACGCGCGCCGGTATCCACGCGAAGAGCTCGCGCCAGGGCAGCATGATCGCCTGACGCAGGTCGAAGCGCCGCGAAAACTTGAAGGACGGCTCGAAGCGCCGGCGCTCCAGCCATGTGTGAACCAGGCGGCTGTATAGCGGGTTGTCGTCCTGGATGATGCCCTCAAAGAGCGGCGTGACGTGCAAGCCCATCAGGCCGGCGCGGGGCCCGCAGCTGGCCAGGGTCGTCGCCTTGCGCCGCAGCAGCATTGCCGGCCTTGGCGCGAAGGCATGCTTGCCCGGCTCCGAATATAGCGTCAGCCGCCCGTCTTGCAGCGGCGGATTGCCGTCGTCGCCCCGCATCGCGTGGAAGCGCCCGTGCCAGCTGGCTTCGGCATGGATGATGTCGCCGTCTGCGCCAACATGAACCCAGACATGTTCCAGTTCGTAAAGATGCTGAATGTCCCAATCCCACCAAATCGCGTATTCGATGACAAAAGCGACCTTGTCCGCCCGCTGGATTTCGCGCGGAAAGGAGGCGGAGGGCGCCTTTTCTCGAAATATCGTGTAACCGGCAACAGAGGGAAGGAAGGGCTCGCGCTCGTCGAAACGGATGACGGGGGCGTAGCGCCGGGCGAGCTCGCAATCCGGCCCGGATGCTTCAAGTCGCTGAAGGTTCTTTAGCTGCTCGTCCGGCATCGCGCAAACCGCCGCGCCTATTGATGCCAAAGCAGCGATCGTTCGGTCTGCGGGTCGAAGAACTGCGCCTGCGTCATATCAAATTTCAGCGAGACTCTCTCGCCAGCGCGGCGCCGCGCTTCGGTATCGGCGAGCAGGATGAAGCTGTGCGGCCCCACGCGGGCGTCGATCAGGTCTTCGCGCCCCAGCGGCTCCACCACGAAGATCTCGCCATCGACTTCGCCGTCGTCGGCGATTTGAATATCTTCCGGTCGGATGCCCATGGTAACCGACCCGGCGCGAGCGGCGGCCGCTTCCCCGCGCGTCTTGCCCAGGGGCAGGCGGATCGAATCGGCTTGCGCCAGAAAGCCGCCGTTGGCTTGCGAGACTTCTACATCAAGGAAATTCATCGGCGGGTTGCCGACGAAGCCAGCCACGAAGCGCGTTTTCGGGCGGTCGTAGAGTTCGTCGGGCGCGTCGAATGCCTGCAAATGCCCGCCGCTCATCACGGCGATGCGGTCGGCCATGGTCATCGCCTCGACCTGATCGTGCGTGACGTAGATGGAGGTGATGCCCAGGTTCTTCTGCAGATGCTTGATCTCGCCGCGCATGGTCAAACGCAGGCGAGCGTCCAGATTGGAGAGCGGCTCGTCAAAGAGCAGCACATCCGGCTCCTTGACCAGGGCGCGCCCCAGAGCGACGCGCTGCTGCTGCCCGCCGGAGAGCTGCCCGGGCCGGCGATCGAGCAAATCGCCGATGCCCATGACGTTGGCGACCTGGCGCACGCGCTCGTTCTGCACGCTCTTTGGCGCCTTTTTCAGCTTCAGCGGATAGGCGATGTTCTGAAAGATGGTCATGTGCGGGTAGAGGGCGTAACTTTGAAAGACCATGCCGATGTTGCGGTCTTTGGGCTGCACGGTGTTGACGACGCGCTCGCCGAAGCGGATGAGGCCATCGGTCGGCTTGTAGATGCCGGCCAGGGTCAGCAGGGTGGTCGTCTTGCCGCAGCCGGAAGGCCCCAGAAAAGCCACGAACTCGCCATCGTCAATATGCAGCGTCAAGTCCTCGACGCCGACGACATCGCCGAATTTCTTCGTCAAGTTGTCAATGCGTATTTCCATGGCTCAGCGCTCCCGGCAAAACTGCCTTACGAGCTGCCCTTCGTGCCGCCGGCATAAATGTTCAAGAGATATTCCTGGGCGAATATGAAGAAAATGAAGATTGGAATCAGCTGGAACAAGCCCACGGCCGCCACCTGGTTCCAATCGACCGGCGCGGTTTCGTCGATCAGCTCGTTCAAGAAAACGGGCAGATTGCTCAAGCCCGTGCCGATCGAGTAAGTCGCCGGGATGATGTAGGCGTTCCAGCCGCCGATAAAGGCGAAGATGCCCAGGGCCAGCAAGCCGGGACGAATCTGCGGCAGCAGGATCTCCCAATAAGTGCGAAAGCGGGAAGCGCCGTCTATCAGCGCCGAGCGCTCCATGTCCCAGGGGATATTGTCGAAGAAGCCCTTCATCAGCCAGACGCCCAGGGGCAGCTGAAATGCGACCATGACCAGGGCGATGCCGCCAATCGTATTGAAACCGATGAATTCGCCGACGAAAGGAACATCTTTAAGCCGCAGCAAGACGATGAAAATCGGTATAAGCAGGGTGATGGCGGGGAAGCCATGCAGGATCAAGGTGAAGGACAGGAAGAAGCGCCGACCCGGAAAGTGCATGCGCGAGAGGGCGTAACCAGCCATCGACGAGACCAGCAGCACGACGAAAGTCATCACCACGGCGATCGCCAGCGAGGTCATCAGGATGGGCCAGATATTGAACTCCAGGCCCGCGATGTCGCCGGCGAAGATCGATTCCCAGTTCTTGAGCGTGAAGCCGCCGAAGTTGTCGTTGCTGTCCAGCGGCACGAGCCCTTCCGTGCGATAGGAAAACGTGGCGACGATGACCCAGAAATAACCGACCAGCAAAGGCGAGAGCAAGCCGACCAGCGCGATATAGGGCGCCCAATGGCCGGGCAGGAAGATGATGATGGCGGTGAAAACCAGCCCCAGCGCGAGGCCGGGCGTCAAGCGGCGCAAATCCTTATCGGTTTGCAGAACGACGCGGACGGTCTCTTGCATTTCTTCGCCACCACGGATGAAGCGCAGACGAAGGGGCGCGTCGTCCTCCGATTGGCCCAGGCGTTTGTTGAACGCGGCGAGATCAACGGCGTCGCGTCGGATCGCCGTGATGAGGTCGCCGACCTGCATCTCGGCCGTGTCCGCGGCGCCGCCCGGCACGATCGCGTCGACGCGTATGCCCGCATCCGTCTGGCTGAGGCTCATCTGCAAGGAGGGGCGGGGCGCGAACACGCCCGTGCCAAGCGCGTAATGCCCGGCGGAGATGAGAGCAAAAAGCACGAGCGAGCACGTCAGCGCCAGAGCCAGCGCCCGCGGAACGTCCCTCGCGCTGTAGCGGCGGGCGACGCTGGCGGCTGCGATATAGGCGACGAAGGGCATCGCCAGCAGCGCGAGCCGCGTCAGAACGTCCGTCACCGTTTCTTCGACGCTGCCGAGGGCGAAGAGCGGATGCACGACGCCGCTGAAGAAAAAGGCGGCGGCGAGCATAATCGCAATGCCGATGAAGCCCAGCCGCAGCCCTTCAATCAAATCCCGCTGCAGGGACGGCGGCGCTTCTTCGACCTTGAGTTTGTCGCCCTCGAAGAGGCTCTCGCGCGCGGTCATAGCGCCTCCACCCGCGGCTCGGCGATCAACTCGTCAAAGCGGAAAACGCGCATATAAATCACGGCCAGCACGACGCCGATCATGACCAGCAGCACCGCGAAAGCCGAGCCATAGCCCCATTGGGCGTTGCCGAAATAATTCGACAGGGCGCGATGATAGGCCGTCAGCGACCAGACCTCGGTGCGATAGAGCCCGGGCCCGCCATCGGTCAAGAGCTGAATCTCAACAAACGAGGTCAGCAGGGACAGGGTCTGATAAGTGACCACGAAGAGCAGGGGCCAGCGGATCAAGGGCAAAATCACGAAGCGTATGCGCTGCATGCGCGACGAGCCATCGACCAGCGACGCGTTGAGCAGGTCTTTCGGGATCGATTCGATCGCCGACGTGAAGATGATCATGCCGAAGGACACGCCGATGAAACCGTTGACTATGACTACGAAGACCCAGGGATTCGTTGAGACGTAGTTGAAGGTCGGCTGCCCCAGGAACTCGTTGAACTGGTTGAGGATGCCGAAGGGCGCTTCCGCCATCATCCGCTTCCAAATCAAGATATAAACGACCGGCGAGGTGATGCGCGGCAAAATCCAGAGCGCGCGGAAGACGAAGCCGGCGCCCCGGTCGATATGGGTCGTCAGCAGCGAGACGATCAGCGCCAGCGAGACGTTGAAGATCGAAAGCGTGACCAAAACGTAAAAAATGGTATTGAAGAAGATCTTTCGGGCGAACTGGTCGTTGAGCAGCGTCTGATAATTCTTCAAGCCGACGACTTCCATCCTGGCGAGATCCGAGGTGAAGTTGGAGCTGGCCAGGTTGGTGACGCTGAGGTAGAGCACGATGGCGACCGGAATCAAGAAGAAGATGATGACCAGGACGCCGGCGGGGGCCATGAAGCCGTAAGCGCCGAGGTAGGATCGCAGGGCGCTGCGCTGGCTGGCTTTGGCGGCGGCCGACGATTTGGCGTAACTGGCTGGTTCGGACATGAGCGGTTTATGTCCTGCGGGCGACCCGATGGGTAGCCCCTACAATTCTGCGATTTTCGGGAGGGCGACTCACAGGGTCGCGTAGACACTGACCGTCAGTCGCCCCTACAGATTCGATTTTGCCTGCGGGCGACCCGATGGGTAGCCCCTACAGTTCTGCGATTTTCGGGAGGGCGACTCACAGGGTCGCGTAGACACTGACCGTCAGTCGCCCCTACAGACTTTACGATGCTAGCGAACGGTGATGCCGTCGCCCAGTTCATTCTGCATCTGCGCGATGGCGATATCGGCGGCGCCGGCCGCGTCAGCTTCGCCCGTTTCCACTGCCTGGATGCCGAGGAAGTAAGCGTTCGACCAGGCGTTCCAGCCCGGATGGTTGGGCAGCGCCGTTGTGTGATCGAGCATGTAGTGCGCGCTGCTCAGCAAGCGGTTGTTGGCGTAGGCTTCCGATTCCAGCTGCGCGTTGAGAATGCCCAGATGGAAGCTGTCGATGGCGTGTTTATTGTTGTGCTCGGGCGTGGTGATCGCCGCGATCAGCGCCAAAGCGACATCCGGATTCTCGCTGCCGCTGCTGATCATATAGGTCAGCGGGTGCGTCAGCGTGATGGCCTTGCCGGTCGCCATGGCCGGGATCAGGGTCAAGCCGATATTCTCGAAGAGGAACTCGTCGCCGCCCTTGTCGGCCACGTAGTTGATCGCCCAGTTGGGCCAATTCCAGGTGCCGCCCGCGGCGAAGAGCACGGTATCAGCCTGCGCCACGGTCGGATGCCAGACCTCGTTCCAGTCCAGCCCGATGACGTCGGAGCGCAGCACGCCGGAAGCGACGGCGCCGCCCAGCAGCTCGTAAGTCGCGACCAGGGCGTCGCTATCGACCACCAAGTTGCCGCCTTCGTCGAGGACTTCGCCGCCATGCCCGAAGTAGTAATAGAGGAAGTCGGGTCCGTTGCTCGGGCGGTGCCACCAGCCGTTGCCGGCGTCGACGATGCCTTCGTCAATCGCGGCTTCCGCCGTCGCCAGCATATCGGCGAAGGTCCATTCGCCAGCGGCGACGCGGTCGGGCAGCGATTCGATGTCGTCTTCGCTCCAGCCCAGATCGCGCAGCAGCAGCTTGCTGTAGAAGATCGGGCGGGCTTCGGCGTCTTGCGGGATGCCCCAGATCTGGCCCGCGTAGCCATGCGAATCCCAAAGCGAGGGCACCATGTCCTCAAACTCGCTGTGCAGCGGGATCACGTCATCCAGCGGGATGATGAAGCCGGCCGGCGCCCAGGCGCCAATATCTTCGTGCCCGGACAGGATGATGTCGGGCGCTTCGCCCGCTTCCGACGCCAGGACGAATTCATTCTTGTAATCGCCCCAGCCGGCGTTGTCCTGAATCAGGGTCAGGTCAATATCGATGCCCAAGTCGGCTTCGACTTCGGCTTCGACTTCGGCGAAGTTGTTGCAGCGCCAGTCTTCTTCCGGCGGGCTGGCTTTACAGCGGACGGTGATGCCGACGGCGTCCTGCGCGATGGCGGCGCCCGCCAGCAGCCCCAGCAAAAATACGAACAAAACAGCGAGACTGATTTTGCGAATCATCTGCTCACGTTCCTTTGTCTAAGTTTACGCTGGTCTACACTGTAACACAGAACGCCCGCCCGCCGCCACAAACTCGCGCAGAGTGGCGTCGCGAATATTTCGGGATGTCTCTCGTGGCATACTCTATTCGGCTTTTTCCACAGCCCTTCGCAAATCAGGCCTTGGCTCACACATAACAGCAGTAAAACCAGGCAAGTAGTTCAAAAAACTCGCCACCAAGGACACCGAGTTTGAGAGAGTTCACCGAGAGAAATGCAAGGGGTTTTCTCTGTGCGCTCCGCGGCTCCATGGCAAATCCTTGTTTCTCGACTGACTTGGACTTAGCGCGAACCGGGCAATATGCAGGTGCAAGGCTTGCCCGATACTGGCCGCTTGGCGCGCGGTTCTATCCCCATTCCCCAGCCCCTTGCGCCTGCAAGGTGGATGCCCGCCATAAAGATGGTGGGAAGGGGAGTTGATCGTTGCGGGACGCAATGCGCGCTCACGGATGACACATTCGGCGAGAGAAGCTAGACTATGCGTAAAGGAAGTGGCGGGAAAATGGCGATGACTTATCAACCCTTGGCGGACGTTCGCAAGACCCTGCGCGTCGACTGGTATCGTTGCCCGATGAAGCCGGGCGCTCTGCGCGAGCTCTCGCGGCGGAGCGACGCCCAGGGCTGGCTGCAAGCCGGCGGGCATGCCGCGCTTTTCATTTTCACCGGGGCGCTCGTTTTTGGCTTCTGGTGGAACGAGCTGTGGCTGGCGATGCTGGCCGCGCTTTTCTTCCATGGCACGGTGGCCAGCTTTTTCACGGGCACGGCGCCGCATGAACTGGGGCATGGCACCGTCTTCAAAACCAAATGGCTGAACAAGGTCTTTCTTTATCTCTTCAGCTTGATCGGCTGGTGGGACGCCTTCGATTACGCCAGCAGCCACACCTACCACCATCGCTACACCCTGCACCCGGAAGGCGATCGCGAGAATCTGCTGCCATTGGAGCCATCGCTGGCTTCGTCCTTCATGCTGCAGATGTTCACCATCAATCTGCTGACGCAGCGCGGGCGCGCCTTCGGCAAAGGCGGCTTGATCTCGACCGTGATCATCATGGCGCTGGGGGCGGTCGGCCGCGTGCCCGCCGATGAGCGCGCGCCGATCAACGAATGGCTGACGGCGCTGCATAATGACCAGCCGGATCAGCATCGGCGCTCGATACTGTGGTCGCGCTTTTTGCTGGCGTTTCACGGCGGCGTTTTGATCGTGGCGATCGTCACGGGCTGGTGGGTCTTGCCGCTCTTGCTCACGCTGCCGGCTTTCATCGGCAACTGGCTCTCGTATTTTGTCGGCTTGACGCAGCATTGCGGCTTGCGCGAACACAGCCGCGACTTCCGCAAGAATACGCGCTCGATCCAGCTGAATCCGCTGTTTTCATTCCTGTACTGGCGGATGAACTGGCATATCGAGCATCACATGTACGCCGGCGTGCCCTGCTACAACCTCGGCAAGCTCTACCGCGAAATCCAGCACGACATGCCGGCGCCGCGGACGCTCTTGGGCGCCTGGCGAGAAATGCGCATGATTTGGGATCGTCAAAAAAACGAACCAGCCTATCAGTACGATACGCCGCTGCCGGCCAGCGCCAACTCGGAACCCATCGTCGAAGACGGGCCGCTGCGTTCGTCCACGGAACTGGAGCGCTCAATCGGTGAATTGGCGCCGGCTGGCTTGCAGGAAGGCTGAGCGTCGCCGCCCGCGCAAACCCCCACCCAAACCCCTCCCCGACCGAAAGACAAACTGGCGCTACTCCGCGTGGGAGTCGCCGCCTTTGGATGTGTCCGTCATTTGGCGCGCGTCGGCATAGGTCGGCACGCCTTCTTCGGCGAAAATTCGGTCGATTTCGGCGCGGTCGCTCTCGGTCAGGCGCCAATCGACGGCGGCGATATTCTCTTCCAGTTCGCGTTCGTTGCGCATGCCCACCAGCCCCACCGTGACCGCCGGATGGCTCAGCACCCAAGCCAGCGCCAACTGCGCCACCGATTTGTCGTAGCCGGCCGCCAGCGCTTTCAGCCGCTCGGTGACGCGCAGTTCCTTGAGGAAATTCTCGCGCGTGAAGAGGGGCAAGCCAAAAGCCATGCCGCGTCCGCGCCAGTCATTCTCGGCGAACTCGGTTTCGGGCGTCAAGGCGCCGGTCAGCAAGCCAAACGCCAGGCTGCCATACGCCATGAAACCGATGCCCTGCGCCTGGCAATAAGGCAAAACCGCCGCTTCCGTCCGCCGGTCGAACATGTTGTAGCCGACCTGGTTGGCCGCCAGGCTGCCGACTTGCTGGCAGGCTTGCATCATCGGCACGTCATAGTTGGAGACGCCGTAGTGGCGGATCTTGCCAGCCGCTTTCATCGCTTCCAGCGCGCCAATCGTCTCGTCATGCGGCGTCTGCATGTCGGGCCAGTGAATCAGCATCAGGTCGACGTAATCGGTGTTCAGGCGCTTCAGGCAGCCTTCGGTCCGTTCGGTGATGTAGGCGGCGGAGGCGTCGCGCCCGACGATGGCGGCGTCGCCAACGATGGACGGGTCGTCGTGGAAGACGAAGCCGACTTTGGTCACCAGCACGATGTCCTTGCGCCGCTCGCCCAGGCCGCGCGCCAGCAGCGATTCGGAGGTGAATGGCCCATAGACCTCGGCCGTATCGAAAAGGGTGACGCCGTGATCGATCGCCATGCGCACGGCGCGCACGGCTTCGTCAACGTCAATCTCGCCATATTGGGTCGTGCCCAGCTCCCAGGTGCCGAAGCCAATCGCCGAGCAGGCCAAGTCGGTGCTGCCGAATCTTCGCTGTTCCATGCTGAGTTCCTTTCGCTAGCGATTCGCGGGTTTCGACAAGTATATCGACATGTTCGAGAGCCGTCATTTGTCCATGATCTTCCACCAGGTAAACCGGTCTAGTTTTTTCCGATACAAAGACATTTTGCGTCTCTATATCCTCCAAATCACTTTCCCAGTGAAACTTCCGTCCTGAAAGACATCTGAATGGCTTGACCGCATCTGCCCTTCTTGCACACTGACATCTGTATAGAACCGAAAATAGGAAACTGTGTGACAGGCTTGGCGAATTTGCGGCGACCTGGCAAACGTCCTGCCATCATGGTACGATTCAAATATACGCAAAAGTCGTGGGCCAGCGCGTTTAGCAAATGGAGTACGCAGAAACGCCCTAATGTGAACGTTCTGGCACTCACGTTCAAACAAGAGCATGTTACCAAGGTCTTGCGCAAGCCCACCTAGGAGTAATCGTCTATGCCTTGAATCAACATCTACAGGAATTGAGGAGATTTGGCATGGCTTTGCCCGTACAACCTTCAGATAGTGAGACTCGACGGCCGATCCAATTATCATCGCAGGAACGACGAATTGCCGATGCGGTGGTTGCCGCCATCAGGGAAGAACTGCAGCCGATCAAGGATACGCAAGAAGAGCATTCTCAGATACTGGAACAGCATTCCAAGATACTCCGGAATATCCAGTTGGAGATGCGCCACATCAACAAGATATTGGCTGATGCAGATCTTATCCCAGACAATCCTGACCTATAGGAATTCCAGTTCTGTTAGGTCAAGCAAGCGCCTACGGCATTTCAAGTGATGTGATTCAACCGCGCCATCGTACGGTGGCGGATATCCATTGCTGCGCGCAATTGACTGTGCGCTCCTCGCCACGTTGAAATTTTGCCAGAAAGCGATAATCTTATAATTGTCAACGAGTACCGAGGTCAACGGCATGGCATTGGCAGAAGCGCTCACAAGAACATACGAGCCTTATCAAGTCCGCGTGGAAGAATACAAGTCCTTCCGCCGCGATGGTTATCTGGTCGCCCGCGGCCTGGTCGCGCCGGAAGAAGCGCGCGAGCTGGCCGATTTCACCGATGACATGATGGCGGGGCGACGCGCCATGCCGGGCTTGCCTTCCCCGCCGGCGGACGCGAGCGAGGCCGAGCGCCGGGGCTTCTACGACCGCATCCACATGCCGCATCGCACCTGCGAGATCGCCGAGCGCTTCCTGCTGCATCCGCGCATCGTCGATGTGCTCGAGGCATTGATTGGACCGGATATCCTGGGCTTGCAGACGATGCTCTTCTTCAAGCAGCCGGGGCAAGGCGGGCAGGGCTTCCATCAGGATTCCTATTACATCCCGACCCAGCCCGATACCTTGATCGGCGCCTGGATGGCGATTGACCCGGCGGACGAAGAAAACGGCTGCCTATGGATGACGCCGGGGTCGCAGCACGAGCCGATTTACCCCGACTGCGACGGCGTGACGCAGCAGGGCGATACGATCCTCGGCGATATCGAAGCGGTGAAGAGCGTCAGCCATCCCGATACCGAGGTGAACACCCTGGCGCAGGTCGCGCTGCAATATGACCGGGAAGAGCCGATTTATGCCGAGCCGGGTGATGTCGTCTTCTTCGGCGGGCACGTCTTCCATCGCTCGCACCGCAACGATTCCGACCGGCCGCGGCGCGCTTTCGTCAGCCACTATTGCAACGCCCGCTCGCGCATCGCTTGGGACCACGGCAGCAACCGCGCGCATTATGAAGGCGCCGACGCCAACGGAGCCACCAATCACAGGCATATCCTGGCCCGCGGCGCGACCCACCTGCCCTACGCCCAGCCTCGCTTCGGCACGCTCTGCGCCGCCAACGCGCCCGAGCTCTATGGCGAGCGCTTCGATGACAACCGCGTCAAATCGATGATGGGCGACAGCGCCGGTTTCATGGTGCTGGTGCCGCATGAAGATGTCGCGCACGATCACTGATTCTCTGCCACAGAGACAAAGAGGGCAAAGAAGTAAAACCAAGAAAGAAATTCAAGAAATTACCACCGAGGACACCGAGTTTGAGAGAGGACACCGAGAGAAAAGCAAGGGTTAAGCTCTGGTCATCTGTGTCACAGTATCCGAATGTAAGCAATTGAAAATTTGACCCGCGAGATAATAACGCTGGTATCATCGGGTGCCTGTAGGGGCGAGCCGGTGGCTCGTCCCGCGTATGCCAAAAGTCTGATTAGTTTTCGCATAACCTGGTTGGAACTGCATCTGTGGCAAGTGTCGCGCGCCTTGCCTTGACTTGCAGAGATTGTCTCCACAGCGAGAGGTATCAAAATGATGCTGGATGCCATTTATCCCATTTCTGACGAGCAGGTCGCGCAATATCAGCGCGACGGGCATATTTTGCTGGACGATGTGCTCGCGCCCGACTGCATTCCGCCATACAAAGCCGCCATCGAAGCGACCGTCGCCCGGCGCAACAAAGAGACGCGCGCCCTGGAAGACCGCGACACCTATGGCAAAGCCTTCTTGCAGACGACCAATCTGTGGGAGCGCAACGCCAAGGTTGCCGAATTTGTGACGGCGAAACGCTTCGCTCGCATAGCCGCGCGGCTGATGGGCGTGGAGCGGGTGCGGCTCTATCACGATCAGGCGCTGTTCAAGGAAGCGGGCGGCGGCATCACGCCTTGGCATCAGGATCAGCATTATTGGCCCCTCGCCACCCGGCACGCCATCACCATGTGGATGACGCTGGCGGATATCGACGCCGATATGGGCACGCTGCAATTCGCCTCTCGCTCGCAGGCCGAGGGATATCTCGGCGATATCCCGATCTCCGACGAGTCGGAAACGCAGCTGCGCGCCTTCGTGGAGCGCCGCGGTTTTGCCCTGCAACAGGCGGAGGCGATGACGGCGGGCGCGGCCACCTTCCACAGCGGCTGGACCCTGCACTCGGCGCCGCCGAACAATTCCGAGCGCATGCGGCCCGCGATGACGGTGATCTACTTCGCCGATGGGACGCGCGTGAGCGACCTGGACAATACGCATCGCGTCAACGACCGCGACCACTGGCTGCCAGGGACCGCGCCGGGCGATCTGGCGGCGACGCGTTTGAATCCGGTGTTGGGTTAGGCTGCCGACCCCGCTGTATTGGGTCTTCCCATACGCTATCCCTTCGATTTGGCGCAATCGAGGCGCTGCCGCTTATACTGCCACACAAGCGCCAGCTATGACCTTGAGGGGCTGCAAAGATGCGCTGCCGCATTGCGCTGCTGATTCTAATCTGTTTCACGCTTGAAGGCGGCATGGCGCGCGCGCAAGACCGCGGCTGGGCGACGGCTATCGCCTGGAGCCCGGATGGTGCGACGATTGCGGTCGGCAGCAGTGTTGGCGTCTGGTTATTCGATACCGAGTTCAATGAAAAAGGATTCGTGGCGACGCCGGAACTCAAAGGCAATCCGCCCGATTCGATTGACTGGAATGCGACAGGCGACATGATCGCCATAAGCTTTCGCAATGATGATACGCCCGTATTGGTCCTTTCCGCAGAACACCAACGCGTTATCACCCGTATTAATACTCAATTTCCGTTATCGGTACGGTGGCGCCCAAAAGAGAACGTTCTGGCGACTGTAAGTTTCTTTGAAGTCATCACTTGGAACGCGCTTACGAGCGAAATGCTGATCCGGATCGGAAGACCTGAGGCAGAACGCCTCAACCATCTGTACGCGCTGTGCTGGCTGAACAGCGATGAAATTGCTTTGCTGGGAAATTACAACATATTTCTGGTCCGCGTCTCTGATCAAACGACGCTCAAAACCTTGGGCAATCTCCGTGGGTCAGCGGCTGACTGTCACGACGATGACAGAATGGCGACAGCCGGCGGTCTGGTCTTTGACCTTGATGTCGGCCGTCGCTTGGGAACGGATACGCAACTAGCGACGCTCGACAATTACGCCTTCAATTATGTTTCGGTCGCCTGGTCGCCGGATGGCAGCAAGATAGTTGCCAACGGCAATGGCGGCATGTGCCGCTTCGGCGTCTTTGATGGCGAAACCACCGAGATACTGGCGGAATTGCAAGGCAGTTTTTCGCGCGTTGACGATTATCTGCGATATGCTGATTCTATCGCCTGGCATCCCGATGGAAGCCGCTTTGCTGTGGTCGGTCAATTCGACATTCGTCTCTGGGACGCCGACACGTTCGCGCTGCTCAAGCGATATGATGGATTCGCCGTCCCCTTCTACCCCGCTTCAGGGGATGAAGATCGCGACGAAGCGGAACGATTGGAGCTTCTGCGCCGGAATCACATCAAGTGTCCGGAGTAAAGACGATTCGAGAGCGCAAACTCCCTGAGAGGCTCGCGTGAGACCGCTCATCGCAGCTGCAACGGTTATCTGCCTCACTTTTGCAAGTCATGTCTCGCTCGCGAAGGACCTCGGCGTAGCGACAGCAATCGCCTGGAGCCCGGATGGCGCAGCCATTGCCGTTGCCAGCTCGACCGGGCTCTGGATGTTCGATTCGGATTTTGAAGAGATCGCGCGCATTCCAATCCCTGAGCTGGAAGGGTATCTGCCCACGACCATCGATTGGCACGCGAACGGCGACTGGATAGTTGTCGGCAATCACCGTTATGAAAAGAGATACGACTATAAGCGGCCATTCAGCGGCGATTTTCCCGTACTGGTCATCGACGCGGCGCAGCGGAAAGTCATTTCGAGTTTCAGATTTCCCCGGCTTTCCAGCGAGATCCGCTGGCATCCCAATGACCGGCTCATTGTCGCCGGCGAGTATGACGGCACGGTAAAAGTTGTAGACGCGATTTCGAGTGAGGCTCTGTTTGTCTATCGCGAAAGTCAGAAGACATTCGACGTCGGCTACAACCGTCCATTAGCGCTATGCTGGCTTGACGACAGCGCCTTCGCCATCGTGACTCGCGATGACGTATACATTGTCGACTATGTAAAGAACACAACCATTCATAGAATCAGCATTGACAATGTACGCTTGGACCTGGCTTTCGAGGCGGCCGCCTGTCATGACACTGGCAAGATAGTCACGGACCTTGGATACACCATTGATGCCCTAGGCGCGACAAAGCAGCGTATATTCGCTCTCAGCAGCGCCTTCACGATAAAGGATTACTGGTACGATGAATGGAATATCGTGGATATAAGCTGGTCGCCCGATGGTTCGCAGATCGCGACCAACGGAAACGCGGGGCTTTGTCGCATAGGCGTCTTTGATGGCAGTTCCTTTGAACTGCGCGCAGAGTTGCAAGGCAGCCATGCCCGGCGATTTGGGCGAGTCCACGAAGATTCGATAGCTTGGCATCCCGACGGCAGTCGCTTCGCCATTGTCGGCAAACTGGATATTCGGGTGTGGGACGCGAATGGGCATCAATTGCTGAAAGTTTTCGACGGCTTCGAAAAGCGCAATCCGGCATCGCGCGATTCGACCTCCGAATCATCTGAAACGGAACCGATCCTGGATCCAGCGACTTGGGGACTTCATTGCCCGGCCCTTCCCGATTCAATTGGCGATGTCGCAGAACACTAACTTGCGGCGGTGGCGGCAGCGCCCCCAAGCTGACCGAAAAGCGTAACGAGACCATCTGTGAAAATCACCAAAGTCGAAGCCATCCCCCTATTCGCGGCTTTCGCCGACGCCCTGGATATCGTCCCGCCAGAGCTCTCTCAGCCGGCCTTCAGCATGCGGAACAACCCGCTGCTCGGTCAAGGCGCGGTCATCGTCCGCATATCAACGGACGAGGGGCTGGTCGGCATCGGCGAGGCGATGGGGCGACCGGGACCCCGCGGCGCGGCGGCGCATATCAACGAGGCGCTGGCTCCCATGCTGCTCGGCGCCGACCCGCGGCATATCCAGGCGCTGTGGACGGCCATGCACGAAGCGCTGCGTTTCGCGCCCATGAGCCTCAGCGGCGTCGACATGGCGCTCTGGGACCTGCGCGGCAAAATCTACGCCGACTCGCTGGTGAATCTGCTCGGCGGGCCCATGCGCGAGACGATCGACTGTTATGCCAGCCCAATCCCCTATATGGCGACGCCCGATGGCTCGGCCGCGAAGGCGCGCGACTTCCTGCAACAGGGTTTCCGCGCGGTCAAGCTCAAGATCGGGCGCGGCATCAGCCGGGATATCGCCCATGTGGAGGCGGCGCGCGCAAGCATCGGCGGCGATGTCAAACTGCTGGTCGACGCCAATGGCGCCTACACCGTCAGCGAATCGATCGCCCTGGCGAAAGACCTGGTGAAGCTGGGGATTTTCTGGCTGGAGGAGCCGGTCCACCCGGAATATCCGGACGACCTGGCGCGGATTCGGCGGCGCGTCGACTTGCCGGTCGTCTCGGGCGAGTGGCTTGGCAGCTGGTATCAGTTTCGCGATTTGCTGAAGGCGGAGGCGGCCGACGTGATCATGCCCAATATCACGCGCTGCGGCGGCGTCACCGGCATGATGAAGATCGCCGACATGGCGCTGCTGGAGAACGTGAAGGTCGCGCCACACGGGGTCGGCGCCGGCGTCGGCATCGTCGCCGCGATCGCCGCTTGCGCCGTCATGCCCAACTTCCTCATCTACGAATACAACCAGCTTTTTAATCCGCTTCGGCATTCGGTGATGCGCGAGTCGATTCGCTTCGAGCATGGAAGGCTGCGGCCAAACGACGGCGCCGGCTTGAGCCTCAGTCTCGATGCCGCCGCCATCAGCCGCTACCGCGTCGATTAGCCGATGCGGCGGGCAAATGCGATAAATTGGGGCTTTGTATTCCACAAAGTTCGTGCTCATATGTTATTCTTTTTCGCAAAGGGCACTCCGGTCGCTTCGTAAGCGGCGCCAGGCGACGCGAAAGAGCAAAGCGGTCCCCATTCCAGCCATAGTCGCGCCGGAGGAAAAGATCATCATGCTGCCAGAAGTCAGACGCCGCGCCATTCTAAGCCACCTCGCGCAGGTCGACGCCGATACCATCATCGACCTGGGCAAGCGCTTTCACAAGTCGACCATGACGATACGGCGCGATCTGAAGTTGCTGCAGGAAGCCGGCCACGTCACGATGTCGCATGGCGGCGCGGTCTACAATGGCGATGTCCTTCAAGAGCGGGATTCGCACCATCTCGAACGCGCGACCGCCCGCGCCCAGGAGAAACGGGCGATTGGTCAATACGTCGCGGTGAACTTTGTAGACGACGACGATGTGCTTTTTCTCGACTCGGGCACAACCGTGCGCGCGGTCATTCCCTTCCTCACGGAAAAGCGCAACCTCAAGATCGTGAGCAACAGCGTGCGAACGATCGACGCGCTGAATCGCTATCTGCCGGAGTGCGAGATCCTCTGCACGGGCGGCCTGCTCAGCGCGACGGCCGAGTCCTTCATTGGGCCCGTTGCGGAACGATTCTTCGAGGGATTCTTCGCTCGCAAGGCAATCATCTCGGGCGTCGGTTTCACGATTCAGGCCGGCCTGGGCGATTCGCATGTGTTGGATACCGCCGTCAAACAGTCGATGACGCGCTCGGCCGAAGCGACGGTCGTCGTCCTTGATTCCAGCAAGATCGGTTATATGGCGATGGCGCAGGTGCTGGCGACGCCGGACATCAGAACGCTGGTGACGGACGACGGCATCGCCGAAGCCGAAAGCCGCGCCATTCGCGAAAGCGGGATTGACCTGCGCATAGCGCCATCCGTCATCCTGGAAAGACGCGTTCGCATTTGAGCGGCGGCTAAGCGTCGCGCCCGAATTTCGCCAGTTCCTCGCGAGTCGGCAAGCCGTCGATCACGCCAAGGCGAAGCGCCGTATACGCGCCCACGCGCGCCCCGAAGGCGACGGCGTCGTCCAGCGTTTCGCCCGCGCCCAAGGCAACCGCCATTGCCGCGTTGAAGCTGTCGCCGGCGCCAGTGACGTCGACCGCCTTTATCGGAATGGCTGGTACGCGCCGCGCGCCCTCTGCGTTCACGATCAAGGCCCCCGCTTCGCCCAGCGTGACCACCACACTGCCGGCGCCGAGATCCAGCAGTCGCCGCGCCAAAGCGAGGGGCGGGCTGGGGTCCTCCGGCGGCAAGCCCAGCAGCAGGCGCGCCTCGCTGGCGTTGGGCGTCAGGATGTCGACATCCGTCAGACGCTCGCCCTCGAGCCGCCGGGCCGGCGCCGGATTCAAGATGGTGAGCGCGCCGCTTTCCTTGCCGATGCGCAGCGCCGTCAGCGCGGTCTCCAGCGGAATCTCCAACTGCGTCATCAAGATCTCGCATTCGCCGAACAGGGCGGCGCAATTCTCAACGTGTCGCGGCCTCATCAACAGATTGGCGCCGAGATCGACCGTGATCCAGTTCTCGCCCGATGGCAGGATATTGACGAAACCGATGCCGCTGTAGGCGCCGGGCATCTGCTGGACGAGGTCGACCTCGATCCCCTCGCGCCGATACAGCGCCAGCGCGTCCTGGGCGAAGGCGTCGCCGCCCAGGCAGACCAGCAGGCGAACCTCCGCGCCCAGCCGCGCCGCGCCAATCGCCTGATTCGTGCCCTTGCCGCCCGGTCCCATATCAAAGGAATCGCCGACCAGGCTCTCGCCCAGCGCGGGCCTGCGCGGGACGCGGATCGTCAAGCCGGTGTTGTAACTGCCGACCACGAAGATTTTGCTCATGATTCCCCGCTCCGATCGCGAATGCTGTCGACGGGCGAGTCGCCGCCTCGCCCCCACAAATTCACACTATGAACACTTCCTGTAGACACGCGCGCCGTAAAGCGACCGCCCACGCAATAAAATTCGCGTTGGTTAAGGGCGAGTCAGCGCCTCGCCCCTACAGATCGTCATCAAATGACAGAGCCGTAGGGGCGTTACGCTGTAACGCCCGTCGATATCATTCGCGAATAAAACAGGGGCGATTCTGTGAATTGCCCGCCTGCGCCAGTAAAGTCGTTCAACGAGCGGGCCAGCGGCTCGCCCCTGTTTACATTGCGGGCAGCTAACCACATCCTTCAGCTCCGCCAGAATTTGCGCCTGTAGGGGCTTGCCTTGGCAAGCCCGCAACCATACCCATCCCCATCCCCTGGCCCCTTGCCCCAGCGAGCTAGGGAAGGGGCGTTGACGCTGCGAAATACAAGGTTTTTTGCGCGGGCGGTCGCTTTGCGGCGCGCGTGTCTACAAACGCCGTCGCCAGTCGCTTTCATTCTAACGCGCGACCGGTTATACTCGCAGCATAAGAAGGTTATTGTGGCGTCGGGAGGTCGATTAAAATGGCGAATATATCCGTAGAAAGAGACGGTCTTGCTGATGGCATGCCCCGCGACGAGCGCGGATACTGGCGGCCCGAGGGCGATGTCGGCCTGCCCAACCCCTGGCTTTCGTGGCCGCCCAAGCCGCGGGCCGCCGCCTTGTGGCTGAAAGAGTACCTGTTTCCCTACAACATCATCATCATGATTGTGGCGGTCGTGACCTGGCTTTACCTGACGCCAGAGACCTCGCGGATGACCGAATTTCGCGCGGGCTGGATCCTCGAGATTTTCCTGCGCAACCAGATCATGCTGATCTTCTACGCGTCGGTCCTCCATATCAGCATGTGGTCGCTGAAGACGCAGGGTTATCAATACAAGCTCTCGCTGAAATGGATGGGCAAAAGCAAGAAATTCCTCTGGAACGATCAAGTACGCGACAATATGTTCTGGAGCATCGCCAGCGCCGGCACGATCTGGACCGGGTTTGAAGTCTTGCTGCACTATGCTTACGCCAATGGAATCATCCACTATTTTGATCCGCGCGAGCAGCCGGTCGCCTTCGTTCTGATCCTCTTCCTGTCGTCACTCTGGTACCAATTCTATTTTTATTGGGGCCACCGCCTGCTGCACCAGAAGTTTCTGTACAAACACATTCATCATGTGCATCATCGGAATATCGAAGTCGGACCCTGGTCGGGCCTGTCGCAGCACCCGATTGAACATGTGGTGATGTACGCCAGCATGCTGATTCATGCGCTCATCGGCGCGCATCCGATCAACATGATCTTCCAGGGCCAGTCGATCAGCTTCGGCTCCATAGCCGGTCATGGCGGTTTTGAGGAAATTGTCGTCAATGACAATGTGAAGATCCCGTACGGCAACTACTGGCATTCGCTGCATCACCGCTACTTCGAATGCAATTATGGCGAGCCGGCTGTGCCCTTTGATCATCTCTTTGGCACGAACTTCGATGGCTCGCCGGAGCAGCGCGAGAAGATGCTGGCTAGGATGCGCGCGATGCACGGCTGAGTCGCGCGGCCACACGCCCCGAATCCCTGCGCTGCCTGTCAGTGACGGCGGTCGGATTGCGCGCGGGGTTCGCGCTTGGCGCATCCAGTGATTTCACCGGCCTCGACGCGGGGAGTGCCAAATTCGACGAATATTTTTCGCCTCACTACCGATCTGTAGGGGCGACTTACAGAGTCGCCCCTACAATCCTTTTGAGAGACAAGCCAATCTCCATGTGATTCGATACTTCCCGACGCACCAGATTTTGAAAGCCGTCGGCATTTCGGTTAGGCTTTGCTTTTGTACGAAGTTGAAGCGAAAGGATAGCGATAATGAATAGGCTTATTTTGGTTTCGCTGTCGCTGCTGCTCGCCATGGCGGGTGGCGTGGCGGCGCAGGACGACCCGATCGTGATCGACTGGGCGAATGACGCCGCCTGGCACGAGGCGGGTCAGGACGCCGTCGGCGAAGCGTCGCTTGAGGCGACTGGCATCGGCCTCAACACGGTGATTTTTACTTCGACCGACTCTTATCAGGCGGCGGTGCGCGGCGCGCTGCCGACCGAAGACGCTTTCCCGCTTTTCGACTGGTGGTTTGGCTATCGCATGAAAGACCTGGTGGACGCCGGGCTGCTGGCGGACGTCACCGAAATTTGGCAGAAGCACATTGAACTTGGCGAATACCCGGCCAGCATGATGGGTTCCTTTGGCTTCGAGGGGCGCGCCTATGGCTTGCCGAAGATGATCAACTATTGGGTCGTCTACTACAACGCGCATGTCTTCGCCGAACATGGTCTCGAAGTCCCGACCACATGGGACGAGCTCATGGCGGTTGCGGAAACGCTATCGAGCAATGGCGTAACCCCCTTCGGTCTCGATGTGGTTGGCTGTCGCTGGTGCAGTTTCATCTGGTTCGAAGAAATGATGGTGCGCGTTGATCCCGCCCTTTATCAGAGTGTGATGTCGGGCGAGACAGCCTACAACGATCCCCAGGTGATCGCCATTATGGAGCAGTGGCGCGATCTGCTGGATGCGGGCTACTTCTCGCAGCCGGGCGACTTCGCCGATAACTGGGCGGAACCATTTGTAAGCGGCAGTATTGGCATGTTTCTGATTGGCGACTGGTATACAGCCACCCTCGCGCGCGCCGGTTTCAACGCCGGCGAGGATTATGGCATCTTCGTCATGCCCGGCGTCACCGAAGCGGGCAATCGCAGCCTGATCATTGAGGGACGCCCCTTGCTGATCGCCGAAAACTCGCCGCAGCGCGATATCGCCCTGGAGTTTGCCGATTACTTTATGAGCGTGGACGCGCAAACGATCTGGGCGGAAACCAGCGCCATCAACTCGCCAAATCTGCTGGCGCCCGCAGAGACGCGCCCGGGACATCTGGTGGATCTGGCGACGGCGGTCGCCAATGGCGATTACGAGCTCTATACGCGCTATTGGGAAGCCACGCCGCCGCAAATCGTCGAACAGGTGGTCGATTTGCTCGGTCAGTTTGTGCTGGATCCGACCAGCTTGCAGACGGTCATGGACGGCGCCGAGCAGATTGCTCAGGATTATTGGGCGAGCGCTGGCGGCGAATAGCATCTGGAAATGGGGGCGCCACTGCATACCCCACCCCAAACCCCTCTCCCAAAAAGAGGGAGGGGCTGCAACACCGCGGAGACGCTGGGGAAACTCCCCTTCCCTCATTTTGGGGGAAGGGGCCGGGGGTTGGGGGCCAAGCCGCTTCATAATGAAGTACCGGACACTCGCGCGGACGCTCTTCCGCAATGCCGAGCCTTATCTCTATCTGTTGCCGGCGCTTCTGCTCGTGGGCGGGCTCCTGCTGTATTCGGTCGCGCATACCCTTGCCATCAGCTTCACCGATTGGGATCTGATTACGCCGCCCCGTTTTGTGGGCTTAAAGAACTACGTTGACGCGATCCGCGATCCCACTTTCACCCGGTCGTTCTCGAACACTTTGGTATGGACCGGGGGGAGCCTGCTGCTGCCGGTCGGGGGCGGTCTGCTGCTGGCGGTGGTCTTGGAGCGCATCCCCGGGCAGCGGGTCTTGAAAACGCTAATCTATCTGCCGGCGATATTGTCGACGACGGTGGTCGCCGCCATTTGGAGCTATGTCTACACCAACAATGGCGTCCTGAATGAAACCTTGCGCTGGGCGGGCCTGGACGCCTTGGCGCGCCCATGGATGGTTTTTGCGCCGACGAACACCCTGGCGATGATCGTCGCCGCTTCATGGCGCTCGCTGGGGCCCAGCATGGCGCTCTTCCTCGTTGGCTTGCAGACCATACCGCCAGAACTCATCGAAGCGGCAAAGATAGATGGCGCCGGCGAGCGAATACTCTTCTGGCGCATCAAACTGCCCCTGCTCCGACCAATCACAGCAATCGTCGTCATCATGTCGGTCATCGGAAGCTTTATGACTTTTGATCTGGTCTGGGTGATGACCCAAGGCGGACCGGGACGCTCATCAGAAACCCTGGCGGTGACGATGTATCGCCAGGCTTTTATCATGTGGCGGATGGGCTATGCCGGGGCGGTGGCGGTGATTTTGTCCGCGATTGTGCTGGTGTTTTCCATCTGGTATCTGCGAGCGACCTTGAAACGGAGCGCCCCATAATGCCGAGACTGACTGTACAGAAACGCTTTCTGGGCCGCTACCTCGCGCTGGGGCTGCTCTGTCTCTTCGCATTTCTCTGGGTTACCCCGCTGGCGATCGTCGTGCTGAGCGGCATGAAAACCCCCATTGAGCAATCTCAAAGCGGAATCCTGGCTTTGCCACAGAATGCCGCGACGCTCTTCGACAACATCGCGTCCGCTTCCGAATTATCGGGCATCGGCAAGGGGATCCTCAGCAGTCTCATATACGCCTTCGTCGGCTCCATGGCGGCCGTCATCGCAGCCTCATCCGCCGCCTATTCCATCGCCATGCTGAAAATCCGCTTCCCCTTCTTCTGGTTTCTGATCATTTACAGCGGCACCGTCTTCCCCTTTCAGATGTATCTGATGCCTTTGTTTGGGCTCTACCAGACCGTCGGCCTTTACGATACCCGCGCGGGCATGCTGCTCTTCTATTCAGCCATTGCCGTGCCCTTCTGTATTTTTGTCTTCCGCAATTACTTCGTCGGACTGCAGCGGGAAGTGATTGAAGCGGCGTCGTTGGACGGGGCGTCTTCCTTTCAAACCTATCTGCGCATCGTGCTGCCCATGGCGAAACCGGCCGCGCTATTTCTGTTTGTGACGCAATTCAGCTGGATATGGAACGATTTTCTCTTTGGGCAGGTGCTGGCGAAGTCGGACGATGTGCGCCCGATCATGACATCGCTGGCGACGCTCTCTGGCACATACGGCAAAGGCTCCATCCCGCAGCAGATGGCCGGCGCGCTGACGGCGTCAATTCCCACGCTCATCCTGTTCTTCGCGCTGCAAAAGCACTTTATGCAAGGCTTTGTCGTGAACACGGCGGGCGAGTAGATGATTCACTGTTCTGGCCGGGCCGTGTTGAATTATATGGATTCACCCCCGTCTGGCGATGCGGTAAGGGCGATTTATCAAGTCGCCCGAAGCGACGCATAGACGGGCGCGGGCGACAAGGCTGGTCGCCCCAGCAAGTTGGCAGCCGCAGCGCATGTGTGCGATTCCACGCATGTCCTTGCATGTCATCAGTCTCGCGGACGGACAAATTTGCGGCAGTGTATCGAAAACGGCTGAAATTCTGTTGAGCAAGATACTGCCTCTCCACGGACGTATAGAAGCAAGCCAATCAAGTAACTGAAAAATAAACCGCCGAGCACACCGAGAAAAGAGAGAGGACACCGAGTAAAATTGTTATGAGACAATATGGCAGCGACACTGCCAAGAGCGGCATTCGGCAAAGGCGGATGATTGCTGAAACCGAATCCTTACCTCTGTATCCTCAATGAAACTTGGTGTACTCGGTGGTAAAGGTTTTTGTTTCAACCGAAAGGGATACACTACCAGATTTGCGGACGCCGCAAGCCCGCGATATGCTTGAATCGACAACATAATTTGAGGTTGACAGACCATGGCACAGATAAGCGCAGAAAGAGACGGACTGGCTGACGGCATGCCGCGGGACGAGCGCGGCTACTGGAAGCCTGAAAAAGAAATCGCCCCCAATCCGGTGTTCGTATGGCCGCCGAATCCGCGGGAAATAGCCAAGTGGGTCAAGGACTATATCTGGCCCGTCAATCTGATGTACATGATCGTGGCGACCGTCACCTGGATGTTCCTGACGCCGGAGATGGCGCGCATGAGGGAGTTCAGCGCCGGCTGGATCGCCGAGGTATTCATCCGCAACCAGGTCATGCTTATCGCTTTGGCGACCGTGCTGCACGTCCGCCTGTGGTCGAACAAGGCGCAGGGCTACCAGTACAAGTGGTCGCCGAACTGGATGGGCAAGAGCAAGAAGTTCTTGTGGAACGACCAGGTGCGCGACAACGTCTTCTGGAGCGTCGTCAGCGCCGGCACGATCTGGACCGGCTTTGAAGTGGTCATGCTATGGGCTTACGCCAACGGCATCATCCCCTTCGTGGACCCGCGCGCGCAGCCGGTCTGGTTCCTCTTGATTCTGGTTCTCGTGCCGCTATGGCGCGACTTCCACTTCTACTGGGCGCACCGCCTGCTGCACGTGAAGTTCTTCTACAAGATCGCCCATCACGTGCATCACAGAAACATCGACATCGGTCCCTGGTCGGGCTTGTCGATGCATCCGATCGAGCACCTGCTCTATTACACCTGCATGCTGATTCACTGGGTGGTGGCGTCGCATCCCATCCACATGATGATGAATGGGCAGCACGCCACATTCGCGGCGATTTTGGGTCATGGCGGCTTTGATGACTTCGTGATCAAAGACGGCGTCAAGGTCAAGTCAGGCGCCTCTTATTACCACTCGCTGCATCATCGCTACTTCGAATGCAATTACGGCGAGATGGGCATGCCCTTTGATTACTGGTTCGGCACGAGCCACGATGGCAGCCCGGAAGCGCGGAAGAAAATGCTGGAGCGGAAGCGGGCGATGCACGGGAGTTAAGGCCAAAAGCGACAAGAGAAACAGGCCCGCACAACGCGGGCGTGTATTTTTCGCGGGTCTCTCCGATATCCGGAGCGTGGCCTTGCGCTATCCTCGCAAGGAGCCCGCGGTCAAACCAGCGACGATATGCCGCTGCATAACGATATAGAAGATGATCATGGGCGTGACCGCCAGAACCAGCACAGGCATCATGATAGACCAGTCGGTGAAGTACAGGCCGACGCCGTTGTAGACCTGCATAATCAGGGTTGACTTGTCATTCGAACTCAGGAACAGGTAGCTGAGGAGAAAGTCGTTCCAGATCCAGATCGTGTTGAAAATGACCAGCGTGGCCGTGACCGGTCGCAGCAGGGGAAATACGATTTGCCAGAAGGTGCGAAACACGCCAGCGCCGTCGACGAAAGACGCCTCTTCCAAGTCCCGTGGCATGGCCCGGATAAAACCTGTGTACGGGAAGAGCGCGAATACAGCGCCGTTGCTATGGAGAAAGATCAATCCCTGATAGGTATTGATCAGGCCAAGGTGCTTCATGATCAGAAACAGGGGCAGCATGGTGGTTTGCAGCGGGACCATGATTCCAATCAGAAAGTAGGAGCGCAGAAATTTCGTGAGTCGGTTGGGGCGCCGCGCGATGGCATAGGCTGCCATCGAACCCAAAACGACGATCAGGATTACAGACAGCGACGTGATGAGCAGCGAGTTAAAGAAGTGCCGGAAGAAGTCCATGGTCTCCAGCGCGCGCATGCAGTTCACAAGGTTGAGGCTGCTCGGCAAGGCCAGCGGCGCCTCGACGATTTCCCGCTGCGTCTTGAACGTGCTGACGAAGAGGTAATAAATCGGGACCATGAATACGATGCAGACGGCGAGCAAGATGAACTCGGTGAAAAGTGTGGTCGGCGTGTATTTCTTTCTCATGCCAGCTTCTCTTCGCGTCTGCTCATGACGCCGACCTGGAAAAAGGTCACCAGAGCAATCAGGGCCAGAAACATGATTGACATGGCCGATGCGAAGCCGATACGGTTGGAGTTAATTCCTTCGGTAATGATCGACTGGGTGACCATGGTTGTCGCATAACCGGGTCCGCCTTCGGTCAGGGAAAAGGGCAGGTCAAAGACTTTCAGGCTGTTCAGCAGCAGAAAGAGCACGCTGATCGTCATGGCCGGCGCCAGGTTGGCGAAGGTGATGAAGCGGAATCTCTGCATGGCGCCGGCGCCGTCGATGCTGGCTGCCTCGTAGAGCGCCTGGTCAATCACCTGCAGGTTGGCGAGGTAGATACACGAGTGCCAGCCGGCGCTCGTCCAGACGGTCACAAGAATCAGCAGGGCCATCGCTGCTTTCGGGTCCGCCAGCAGAAGCATTTTCCTTTGGCCGGAAGACAGTAGCAGGCTGTTGATCAACCCCTGGGATGATGGTGACAGGACGAAGTTCCAGATATAGCCCAGAAACAGGGCGCTGATGACCGAGGGGAAAAAGAATATGGCCCGCTGCAGGTGGCGCGTGCGCATTTGCGAATCCAGCAGCAACGCCAGTGGAATCGCCAGCAGCGTGATGATGAGAGGAACGGCGACCGCGTATACGATGTTGTTCGAAAAGGAAGTGGAGACTGCTCTGGTAGAAAAAACCCGGAGGTAGTTGTCCAGGCCCACGAAATCCGGGTTGGGCGCCAGACCGTTGAAGTTGGTGAAAGAATAGAAAAAGGCGTGAAACAGCGGAATGATGGTCAGGACAGGGTAAATGAGGAAGGCCGGTGCAACCAGCAGCAGCCAGGGAAGCTCGTTTCTGAACGATTGAACAAGCGTCTTTTTCGACATTTCCCGTATCATCCGGCTACCGGATGGTCGCCATGAAAGCCGGGCATGCCTCTGTCAGCGACGGCGCCTGGCGTACAAACGACATGATAAACGCTGAATTGCAGGGTATTGGAAAGATGGCAGGTCTGCACATGACAGACCTGCCGTGACCATGAAGATGTTGCGGTGGCCCTTGCCTCAGCCCCCGCCTTCCATCAATTCCGCCTGTTTGGCATCGAGTTCAGCGACGAGTTCTTCCGGGGTCAGCACGCCCAGCAGGATCTCCTGGGCGCCTTTGACAAACATTGGAAACAGTGTGCCGACATTGGTCCAGAAGACGGGCGGAAAGGCAAAATTGCCGCTCGCCCCGACTGCTCTCATCGGCTCCATGACGGGATGGACGTCATAGTCGATGCCCTCGACGCCAAGGAAATTGCCGGTGCTGGACTGGTAGATGCCCAGGCCTTCTTCCGAACCGAGGAAGTTGAGGAAGGCTTCCGCCGCCGCCGGATTCTGCGCTTGTGAAGATATTGCCAAACCGACGTTCACGGCGCCGATTGTGTATTCTCGGTCCGCGGTCGTCCCGACGTAGGAGAAGATGCCCAGATCAAGCTCCGGATTGGTTTCAAGCATGCCTCCGATAGCCCAGGGACCCGAGATCGTCATCGCGGCTTCCCCGACAGCAAATTCGTCAAAGCGCTGGGGATCAGTAATCGCGGCCATATCCTGGCTGACGTAGCCCGTATCGACCCATTCCGTCTTCCAGGTGTTGAAGGCATCCAGATAGCCCTCGGCAAAGGCGGTCTCGCCGGTATCAATCCTGGAATTGAAGCCGGGGTCTTGCGACAGGACTTCTGTGTTATGTCCGTAGAAGACCATGTCCACCAGATTGTCAGCGCTGAAGCTTATCGGCTTGATGCCCATCTCATGAAACACCGCGGCGGCCGCCAGGAGATCAGCATGGGTCTCGGGCACGACGATATCGTTCTCGGCGAAGAGGGCCTTGTTGTTGAACACGCCGCCAATCCAGGCGTCGGGCGCGTAGGCATAGGTGCTGCCGTCATGGGTGTACAGGGCTGTGAATCCCTCGGGCAAGGCCTGGACAGCATCCAGGTGGCTGAGATCGGCCAGGTGACCGTTTTGCGCGAGCAGCGTGGTGGGCGGCTGAACGTAAAACAAATCGGGTAGCTCGCCAGAACTCGCCAACAACTGCAGGCGCTGGCCGTACTGCCCTCCCGCCGGCGGCGCATTCTGATAGTCAATCTCCACATCGGGATAGCGTTCCAGGAAGGCGTCCAGCAGCGGCTGGCACCAATCTTGCGTATACCAGCTCAGGAAGCTCAAGGTCCCGGAGACGTCCTGGGCTTTGGTGATGCCAGGCGTCAGCGACAGAACCAGTACGGCGACCAACATAAGGATTTATGAGGATTTCATTGGTACGTCCGCAATTCAACTGAAGAAACGGTCAGGGTATCGTGCGTGACAGGAACTATTGAAACGTTCGGGGGAGGGCGCAACTCTTGGCCAGACGTCATAGAAATGGGCAACAATGGCGCCGGCGGATTATGTATGATTCTCATCCTCCGAAATCGGAGAAAACGAAACACGCCTACCGGAAGGCGGGCCTGTTGTGTTGATGGTGTTTCCGTCGACGACTACTCGCCGCCAGGACGCAGCTCTACTTCGACCGGCTCCCGCGTCTCTCCGGTCACATCCACATCGTCCATGACGGAAGCCCGCGAGCGCATGCTGGCCCGAAAGCGCGCCATGCACAGGAGTTAACGCGGGACACCCCAACCACGTAATTTTAGGGGCGAGCCAAGGCTCGCCCTTTTTGCTTCCGTCGAGTGGCTGCGGCGCATCATCCGGGCAGCAGCCTAAAATCGAAGTCCCTGTCGCGATCACAAATCAGCATGCCATCTCGCCACTCAAGTTCGGCCACTTGCAGCGCCGTTCGCTTGACATGTGTCGGATAAATCTCGTCCATGCCGTACAGCTCTTTCCGATCCCATTCCGGATGCGTAAAGTAAAAGACGAAGGCGCGCTCGCCATTCACCAATACATCGGCGTGTGCGCCGATCGCGCCGTCATCTCTGCGCAAGCCCGGCGTGTCGAGGATGTTAGCGCAGCGGCGCCAATTTTCGGCGTCCGCCGACCGATAGACGCCCAGCCCTTCCCAGGGATCCGTGATCATCCAGTAGCTACCACGCCAGAAGAAGACATTGGGACCTTCGTGTGGGCAATCGGTGATAACCGGACCTTTTACAGTCCAGTGGTACAGATCGTCACTGTCGGCCGCCCAGGTCTGCGAGGCCTTGACTTCGTCTTTGTACCACATGCGCCAATGGCCAGCAGGCATGCGGTGCAGGGCGGCGTCTATCACGCGCTCGGATGACAAGGTCAAGACGCTCTGGTGGACCCAGTTCCAAAGGTCATCACTCATCAGATGTACGATGCTGCGCGAGCCTGACCAGTCGTGCGGCACGCCGCGGACATAGCTGACATACAGGTGGTAGACGCCGTCATGCCAAATGACCTCGGGCGCCCAGAAGGTGTTGCGGCCCGGCTCAAGTCCCAGCCCTTGCAAGATGCCGCGGTAACGCCAACTGTTTCCGCCGTCAGTCGAACTGGCGATGCCGATGTCTGTGCCGTGACACCAGGCGACGCCGCGACAAGCCACATTGGCGCGCCGACAGGTGTAAAGCAGCCACCAGGCGCTTTCCTGCCGATTCCAGATCGCCGTCGGATCGGCCGCTCCATCGTAGATCGGATCGCGAAATAACGGCGCTGGCGGATTCGGCATAACTCTCACGATTCAGTTTCGACAGCGCCATAATCAGTCGCAAGCGGTCAGCGCAGAGGGAGCGAGCTAACGCTGTGCGCAGGTCGCGCAGACAGCGACCCTACGCGCAAATTGTAAATCGGCGGGCGGGCGATTCACAGAATCGCCCCTACAGATTCGTGATGTTGCGGCGGGCGACATGATATATCGCCCCTACGATTTGTGATGTTGCGGCGGGCGACCCGATGGGTAGCCCCTACTCGCCGCCGGGCCGCAGCTCCACCTCGACCGGCATCCAGTCCGCGCCATTGACATCCATGCCGTCCATCTCCAGCGATTCCAGCGCCGCCATCGCCAGATCCGTGCGGTAGGCATCCATGCCTGGCTCTTCGCTGATGACCAAGCCTTCGATCGAAACCGCCACCGTCTGCGCCCAGAGGTCTTCGTCCATGACGCCGATGCCAGCCGGCGAGGGCCAGATCAGCTTGTTCATTTCATTCAACTGCCAGCGCTGATGGCTTTCGCCCAGCGTTGGTCCGCGCTGCAAAACAAGCTCAACGCATTCATCCGGATTGTCGCGGCAGTGAATCCAGCCGCGGAAGCTGGCTTTCAAGAAGGCGATAGCGATGTCCCTGTTATCCTCTTGCGCCAGCCAGTCCGCATGAACGAAGACATGATCCTGCAGCATGGCTGTGCCGACATCGTTGAAGTCGATGACATTCAAGTCTTCGGGCTGGTAAAGCGCGCCGGTATCGGGATTGACCGTTTCCAGGATTTGAGCGTATTCGTTGTAGGTCACGGCCTGGGCCGCGTCAATCTCGCCATTCAATAGAAGGGACATATCATAAGGCTGCTGGACAACGATCACATGATCGGGATTATCAGGATTGATGCCGGCGGCGCGCAGGGCGGCGAAGAGCTCGTGCTCGTTGCCGAAGCCCCATGAGCCGACGCGCATGCCGCGGAGATCCTCTATCGATTCGATGCCGGCATCGACGAAGGATACTTGCAAAGTCGCGCTGCGTTGGGAGATCTGCGCGATATTGACCAGATCCGCGCCCCGCTCGTTGGCAGCCAGGACTTTCGGTACCCAGCCCAGGCCGATATCGGCTGCGCCAGCGAGCACCATCTGGTGCGGCACAATCTCTACGGAGCCGTCAAGCAAAGTGACATCGAGCCCCTCATCTTGATAGTAGCCGAGGTCGACGGCGGCGTAATAGCCGGCGAATTCGGCTTGCGTGACCCATTGCAATTGGAGGCGCAAGGGAACTAGGGTATCGCCTTGAGCGGCAGAACTGAACATCAACAGCAAGAGCAGAGCCAAGCAAGGCTGAATGCGGCGCATGGTAGTCCTTGTCACGAGCGTAAGCGGGCGACAAAAGCGCCGCCCCTACAACTCTGAATTGTCGGTGGATTCGATTGGGCGAGCCAGAGTCTCGCCCATACAAGACTTGACTTGTCCGCTACTCGCCGCCGGGCCGCAGCTCCACCTCGACCGGCATCCAGTCCGCGCCGACGACGTCCGCGCCATCCATCTCCAGCGATTCCAAAGCCGCCTGCGCCAGATCCGTGCGATAAGCCTCCATGCCCGGCGCCTCGCTGATGACCAGCCCCTCAATCGAAACCGCCACCGTCTGCGCCCAGAGGTCCTCGTCCATGACGCCGATGCCAGCGGGCGAGGGCCAGATCAGCTTGCTGATTTCGTTGAGCTGCCAGGTCTGGTGGCTTTCGCCCAGGGTCGAGCCGTTGTCCAGCACGATGCCGACGCATTCATCCGGATTGTCGCGGCAGTGGATCCAGCCGCGGAAGCTGGCTGTCAGGAAGGCGACCGCGATATCCTCGTTGCCCTCTTCCGCCAGCCAGTCGGCGTTGACGAAGACGTGATCCTGCAGCATGGCCGTGCCGACATCGTTGAAGTCGATGACGTTCAGGTCTTCCGGCTGATAGAGCTCGCCGGTATCGGGATTGACCGCTTCCAGCACCTGGGCGTATTCGTTGTAGGTCATGGCTTGGGCCGCGTCCAGCTCGCCATTCAGCAGCAGCGACATATCGAAGGGCTGCTGGATGACGGTGACGTCATCGGCGTTTTCCGGGTCGATATCGACGGCGCGCATGGCGGCGAAGAGCTCGTGCTCGTTGCCAAAGCCCCAGGTGCCGATGCGCATGCCGGCGAAGTCCTCGACCGATTCGATGCCGGTGTCAACGAAGGACACCTCGAGCGTGCCGCTGCGCTGGAAGACCTGGGCGATATTGACCAGGTTGGCGCCCTGTTCGTTGGAAGCCAAGACCTTGGGCGCCCAGGCCAAGCCAAACTCCGCCCCGCCCGATGCGACCACCTGCTGCGGCACAATCTCGACCGCCCCCTCCAGGATGGTGACGTCCAAGCCTTCATCGGCATAGAAGCCAAGGTCGACGGCGGCGAAATAACCGGCGAACTGCGATTGCGCCACCCACTGCAATTGCAGCTTGATCGGCGTCATGTGGCCGTCGGCCGCTGTCAGCGAGACCGCGACCAGTAGAACGAGAACGGCAACGGTAGCAAGCAATTTACGCATGATGTTTCCTCCTTCTAAACGAGTAATTCTTCAATTGCGGATGCTGCAAGTATAGCGGATTTGGGCGGGGCGGGGCAAAGGCGGGACGGAACCGGAGGGTCTATTGCACTGGCGTTACGATTCTTTACCCCCACCCCAAAGCCCTTCCCGCCCTCTCTATGGCGGGCATCCCATAAAGAGGTAGGGGCTTAAGACGCGCGAAACTGTTGCAAGTCTCCCCTTCCCTCGTTCTGGGGGCAAGGGGCCGGGGGCTTGGCTGCCGAAACGGGCTGCGAACTCGCATTTATGATACTCACTTGCGACTTTCGCCGCTTACGATATACTATTCGCCACAGTGTTTCATGAACGGCGAGGCGGCCATGTTGCGAGCATTGAGGCTTATTGACTTTCACTTTTCGACCCTGCCTGTTGGCGGGATGGCGCGCGTGCTGGCGCTGATTCTGCTGGCGATGCTGCTGGCGCTGTCGGCCCATCCCAGCCTGGCGGCGACCATCAATGTCGACAGCAGCTGCAGCCTGGCCAACGCCATCCGCTCCGCCAACGGCGACACGCAGCAGAGCCCCAACAACAGTTGCGAAACGGGCGGCAGCGGCGCGGACACCATCACGCTATCGGCGAATGTCACGCTGAGCGCGGATCTGCCGCGAGTCACTTCGACCATCACTGTGCAGGGCAACGGCTATACGATTGATGGCGCTGATTCGCATCACATGTTCTTTGTGACCGGCAGCGGCAACCTGACCATCAACAATATCACCTTGACTCAGAGCCAAGCCAATTCGCGCTCCAACAATTATGGGGGGGCAATCTATGCCTGGCAGGGGCAGGTGACAGTGACGAATAGCGCCATTCGCGATAGCTACGCCTCTTCGGACGGTGGCGCTATGTATGTTTCCGGCGCGCAATCTAACTTGACCATCAGCAACAGCTCCATTATCAGCAATAGTGTCGGCAGCATTGCCGGTGGCATCAGCTTTGCCGGCGCAACGGCGACCCTCACCCATGTTACGCTGCACGATAACTTGTCCGCCGGCGCCAGCAACGCCATCCCCAGTGGCGTGTTTATTTCGAGCAACAGCTTTAGCATACGCAACAGCATCATCGCCAGCAGCGACGACAACCAGGACTGCTTTCTTGGTTCGGGCGTATCACTCAGTCAGAACATCGGCAACCTAATCGAAGACAACAGCTGCTCGCCAGCCGCCTCCGGCGATCCCAGCTTGAGCGCTGATTCACGCGGCGCCTTGCTGCCCGGCAGCGGCAGTCCCGTCCTGGGCCTCGGCAACGCCGCCATCTGCAAGCAATACAACCTTGATCAGTTTGGGGTGCGCCGTCCCGAGAGCGGCTGCGACGCCGGCGCGGTGGAACGCGGCGGCTACAAGGATATCTATGTGGACAGCGGCGTTGACAATACCGCTACTCCCTTCTCCGCCTGCAACCTGCGGGAAGCGATCACCAGCGCCAACGAGAACAGCAATGCGAACGCCGACGGCTGCGTTGCTGGCGTCGAGGACGAGGTGGGCCGCGATGTCATCTGGCTGCAGGTGGACTCGACGCTGAATACGGAAGCCCCGGAAATTACAAGCAACATCTTTATGGAGGGCGGTGGCCACCGCATAACCACCACACAGGACATCCGCCTCTTGTCTGTCGCGAGCGGCGGCGATTTCATCCTGCGCGATGTTGAACTCAGCGGCGGCAACCCTGACGGCGACGGCGGCGCGATGGCTGTCGCCGGCAAGCTGTGGCTGGAGGATTGCGTCATAAAAGACAACAGCACAACCTCCACCGCAGACGGGGGCGCAATATCGTTCAGCTCCGGCAGCAACGCCACAATTGATCGCTGCGCCTTCATCAATAACCGGTCGGCTTATCAAGGCGGCGCCGTAATGATCGCTGGCGGCTCGGTCAACATTCGCAACAGCACTTTCACCAAAAACCATTCCGCCAACAACGGCGGCGCGATCGCTGTCACCAGCGGCACGGTAACGCTGGCGCAGCTGACCGTCTGGGACAACACCAGCGCTAGCGCCGGCTTAGTCACGGGCATCGTTGGCGCCGGCACGGTCAACATGTACAACAGCATCATCGGCCGCAGCGAGACCGGCGGGGGCGTATTGTGCGGGGGCAGCTTCAACAACAGCATTACGCAACGCGGCATCATCACCTGGAACGGACCCCAAAGCGACAACTGCGGCACCGTTACGGTGGCGGATCCAAGGCTGGGCGCGCTGACTGGCAGCATCCCCTACTTGCCGCTTCAAGCTGGCAGCCCGGCCATCGGGGCGGGCATAGACGCGCAATGCGCCGCCTATACGAAAGACCAACTTGGCAACGCCCGGCCGGCCACCGGCTGCGATATCGGCGCTGTGCAGTACTTCGCCCAGGCATCGACAGCGCTCGTCGGCAGCGGCGGCGTCAGCAGCAGCGGCAGTGGCAGCGGCGGCCCCCCGGCAACGCCAATCGGCTGCAGCGGCGACTGGCTGAACGCGGCCTCCGACCTGCGCCTCAGCGCGAGCTTCGGGCTTTGCAATGGCATCCAGTTCCAGCGCCTGGACGCCGGCGGCATCGGCATCCAGCGAGTCGTCGAAAGCGGCTTCCTGGACGCGGTCGATGTCTGGGGCTGGGCGCGGCCGACGATCGAAGTCTGCTTCCCGCAGGCCGGCAAAACGCTTTTCCTTGACGCGGCTGCGTCGCCACGAACGGCGTCGCCCCTGGCCTCCTTCCGCGAAGGCGCTTTCACCTGCGCGCGCGTGGGCAAAGCCGGGACGGTCGTGCTGATGGCGCCGGATTCGCCGCTTGGCGAGCCGCCGGCCGACACCGCGCCCGGCCCTCTCGTCGCGCCAGCGGAGCCGGCCCCAACCGCCGCTGGACCGGCGCCCGAACCCACCGCGGCGCCATCGACGGCTTTGACGAACTGCATGGTGCGGACGCGAGCCATCCTCAACCTGCGCGCCGCGCCAAGCGGAAGGATCATCGGATTAGTCCCCTGGGAAGCCTGGCTGACCGCTTTCAATTATTCAGACGGCTGGTTTTACATCGATTATCACGGCGAGCGCGGCTGGATCAGCGCCGACTACGTCGAGCCGCGGGGCGATTTCTGCGGCTGATTCTCGTTGGCGGGCGAAGGAAGTCTCGCCCCTGCAATTCCAAAACTTGGCGACTTCCGCAGGATGGCGGGCGACCCAGTGGCTCGCCCCTACGAACTGTGAATCCGCGCCGGCTGCGCGCGACAAAGTGGCTCGCTGCCGGTGGCTTCGATTGCAGAGGAGACCGCGCCATGGCGCAGCATGATTTTCTTCGTTCTCCTGGCGGTAGCGGGCTGGCGCGCATAGCGGCGTCCCTGGTTTCTGCGCCGCGCTTTTGGGCTCGCTTCGCCGCCCGTATCGCCTGTGGAGCGCGACCAGGATCCTTGACATGAAGCGCGCGACTGCATTTGCGGTTTGCGTCTTGCTGGCGCTTTTGGCGGCGCCGGCGTCGCTGGCGGCGGATATCACCGTCAACGACGATTGTCCGCTGTCGGCGGCCATCTTGGCAGCCAACACCGACAGCAACAGCCACGACACGGACTGCACAGCCGGCAGCGGCGCGGACACGATTAACTTTGCGACCGCCAATCAAACTATCGCGCTGTCAACCAGGTTGAATGTAACCAGCGATATCACCATCAACGGCAATGGGACGACGATCGACGGCGGGAACACGTACAAAATTTTCCATTTGGGCTCAGGCCATCTGCGGCTTGACAATATCACGCTCACCAAGGGCTTTACCTCCATTAATGGCGCCGCAATCTCTACAAACGACGGCTCTACGCTAACGGTAACCAACAGCGCCTTCATCGCCAACAAGTCCGGGTCAGCCGGGAGCGCGATACATGCCTATGGCGAGGTCAACATCAGCAACAGCACATTTTATGACAATGAGGCAGGGTCAGCACAATGGGCCGCCTCTGGCACTATCTATTTCGCAAACCCCGACATTGATAACGCCACCAGCACCATCTCACATGTAACCCTGTACAACAACACCGGCTGGGCCGCCGGTACCGGAATCAACGTAGGTTCCTTTCGTACACGACTTTCCCTGCGCAACAGCATCATAGTCAGCGACGACTCAACGCACGAAGATTGCATGGTGGGAGACGCGCAGTCCATGGTGCAGAATGTCGGCAATGTCATCGGCAGAGGCAGAGGGTATTGCACGTCCAGCGTGACAGTGGGCGGCCTGGCCGCCTCGACTGGCAGCCCCCTCTACTTTCCATTGACCAGCTCCAGCGGCGCCATCGGCATTGGCAACAGCAGCGTATGCCAAGCCTTTCCTACGGACCGAGCGGGCGTAAGCCGACCGCAGACCGGATGCGATGCCGGCGCCGTGGAGTACGTTGCCAGCGCGACCAACACGCCGACGGCAACGCCGACCGACACGCCGACCGGTACGCTCACGGCGACCGACACGCCAACGCCAACGGATACGCCCACTGATACGCCAACGCCATCCGACACGCCAACGCCAACCGACACGCCAACGCCAACGGATACGCCCACTGATACGCCAACGCCATCCGACACGCCAACGCCATCAGACACGCCGACTGAAACACTCACGCCATCCGACACGCCAACGCCATCAGACACGCCGACTGAAACACTCACGCCGTCCGACACGCCAACGCCGACTGATACGCTTACGCCGTCGGATACGCCAACGCCATCAGACACGCCGACTGAAACACTCACGCCATCCGACACGCCAACGGCGACTGACACGCCGACTGAAACACTCACGCCATCCGACACGCCAACGCCATCAGACACGCCGACTGAAACACTCACGCCGTCCGACACGCCAACGCCGTCGGATACGCCAACGCCATCCGACACGCCAACGCCATCAGACACGCCGACTGAAACACTCACGCCGTCCGACACGCCAACGCCATCAGACACGCCGACTGAAACACTCACGCCATCCGACACGCCAACAGCCACTGACACGCCAACGGAAACCTTCACGCCGACAGACACGCCAACGGCGACTGACACGCCAACGGAAACCTTCACGCCGACAGACACGCCAACGGCTACTGACACGCCAGCGCATACTTTCACGCCGTCCGACACGCCGACCGCCACCGACACGCCAACAGCCACTGACACGCCAACGGAAACCTTCACGCCGTCCGACACGCCCACCGCAACCGATACGCCCACGGCAACCGACACGCCGACCGACACCGACACGCCGACGCATACTTTCACGCCGTCCGACACGCCAACGCCGACAGACACGCCAACCGCCACTTTCACGCCGTCCGACACGCCAACGCCGACAGACACGCCGACGCATTCTCAGACGCCGTCTGATACGCCGACCGCAACCGACACGCCGACGAATACGTTCACGCCGTCCCACACGCCAACGCCGACAGATACGCCAACCGCCACTTTCACGCCGACTGATACGCCCACGCCAACCGACACGCCCGCCGCGACCGACACGCCCTCTGACACGCCGACTGCGACCGACACGCCCTCTGACACGCCGACTGCGACCGACACGCCCTCTGACACGCCAACGCATTCGCCTACGCCATCCGACACGCCAACGCATTCGCCAACGCCATCCGACACGCCAACGCATTCGCCAACGCCATCCGACACCCCAACGCATTCGCCAACGCCATCCGACACCCCAACGCCATCAGACACGCCTACAGCGACGGCAACGCCTGTTGAGAGCGATCAGGAGCGGCTGGCAACGCTGGAGGTCGCCCGAGGCCGGGCAGCCGCCCGCGCCACCAACAGAGCCAAGCGCGCGACGGCGCTCACCGCGACGGCGCTCGCTCCCACAGCCACGCCCGTCTGCACCGGCGCCATCCTCAACGCAAGCCGCGACCTGCGCCTGCGCGCGAGCTTCGGGCTTTGCAATGGCATCCAGTTCCAGCGCCTGGACGCCGGCGGCATCGGCATCCAGCGAGTCGTCGAAAGCGGCTTCCTGGACGCGGTCGATGTCTGGGGCTGGGCGCGGCCGACGGTCGAAGTCTGCTTCCCGCAGGCCGGCAAAACGCTCTTCCTTGACGCGGCTGCGTCGCCACGAACGGCGTCGCCCCTGGCTTCCTTCCGCGATGGCATTTTCACCTGCGCGCGCGTGGGCAAAGCCGGGACGGTCGTGCTGATGGCGCCGGATTCGCCGCTTGGCGACCCGCCGGCCGACACCGCGCCCGGCCCTCTCGTCGCGCCCGCTGAGCCGGCCCCAACCGCCGCGCCCGAACCCACCGCGATTTCGTCCACGCCCTTGAGCAACTGCATGGTGCGAACGAAAGCGATTCTCAACCTGCGGGCCGCGCCAAACGGGGCAGTCGTCGGCTTGGTGCCCTGGGAAGCCTGGCTGACCGCTTTCAATTATTCAGACGGCTGGTATTACATCGACTATCACGGCGAGCGCGGCTGGATCAGCGCCGACTACGTCGAGCCGCGGGGCGATTTCTGCGGCTGATTCTCGTTGGCGGGCGAAGGAAGTCTCGCCCCTGCAATTCCAAAACTTGGCGACTTCCGCAGGATGGCGGGCGACCCAGTGGCTCGCCCCTACGAACTGTGAATCCGCGCCGGCTGCGCGCGACAAAGTGGCTCGCTGCCGGTGGCTTCGATTGCAGCGGAGACCGCGCCGTGGCGCAGCATGATTTTCTTCGTTCTCCTGGCGGTAGCGGGCTGGCGCGCATAGCGGCGTCCCTGGCTTTCTGCGCCGCGCTTTTGGGCTCGCTTCGCCGCCCGAATCGCCTGTGGAGCGCGACCAGGATCCTTGACATGAAGCGCGCGACTGCATTTGCGGTTTGCGTCTTGCTGGCGCTTTTGGCGGCGCCGGCGTCGCTGGCGGCGGATATCACGGTGAATGCGAACTGCACCCTGGCGCAAGCCATTACATCCGCCAATGACGACAGCGCGCCAAGCGGCAGCCAGTGCGCGGCCGGCAGCGGCGCAGACACGATCACGCTGACCGCCAATGTTACCCTCACTGCCAGCTTGCCCGAGATTGATTCAACGATCACTGTGCAGGGCGGCGGATACACGATAGATGGCGATGACAAATATCAGATTTTTTATATCAACGACCCGCATCACGGCAACTTCACGCTCAACAACGCTCACCTGACCAGAGGCAAATCCGTCGCTGGCAGGAGTTCTGGCGCGGCGGTGTATGCCCGCGGGGACTATGTGACGATTACCAACAGTTCATTCACTTCAAATACCGCCAATGGCGCCGGCGGCGCCCTGGCTGTGGCACACTCCACCAGACTGACGCTGAGTAACAGCACCTTCACTGGCAACACCGCGGCTGGTAGGGGCGGCGCGATCAGTTTTAATGGCTTTAGCGGCACAATCACGCATGTGACGCTGTACAACAACATTAGCCTCAGCACAGACAATACGGACCCCAGCGGCTTCTATTACGCCACTGTAGATAACAACCTCCGCCTGCGCAACAGCATCATCTCCAGCACAGATGACAATGTCGATTGCCGCAAGGGCAGCGGTCCGACTTTCAACCAGAATGTCGGCAATCTGATCGACGATGACACTTGTTCGCCGGCAGCCAGCGGCGATCCAAAGCTGGGCGCGCAGGCGGGCGGCGTGCCCTATGTTCCGCTGGAATCGGACAGCCCCGCCATTGGGATCGGCAATGATGCCGTCTGCGCCGCTTATTCGATCGACCAGACGGGGAATACTCGTCCGGCGACCGACTGCGACGCCGGCGCGGTGGAACGGGATCCTGCGCCGACGCATACGCCCGTCCCGCCAACCGACACGCCGACTGCCACCGATACGCCCACGGCAACTGACACGCCCACCGCCACCGATACGCCGACGGAGACACTCACGCCGTCCGACACGCCAACGGCTACTGACACGCCAACGGCTACTGACACGCCAACGCCCATTGGCGAGCTCGCGCCAACGGATACAAACACGCCCACCGCCACCGACACGCCAACGCATACTTTCACGCCGTCCGACACGCCCACCGCCACTGACACGCCAACGGATACGCCGACTCGCACCGACACGCCCACCGCAACCGATACGCCAACAGCCACGGCCACCTTGGCGCCCGGCGCTACCATCCTGGTCAACAACACTTGCTCGCTGAGTAACGCCATCCGCTCCGCCAACGACAATGTATCGCGCGGCGGCTGCACAGCCGGCACGACCGGGCGCGATACCATCCGCCTCACCGAGAACGTAGCAGTAGAAGAGAATCTGCCCTCTGTATCCGCGGCTGTGCGGGTCGAAGGCATGGGCTATTCCATCAGCGGCTCCGCCTATTACAAACTATTTCGCATAAACGCTGATGTCCATGCGGAGTTTGACAATATGTATATCTCCAACGGCAGACGGGGAGATGGCACCGGCGGCGCAATCTGGAACCTTGGCACGACGACGATTACGCGGTCGACATTCTACGACCATCGGTCTTTGAATGGCGGCGCCATCTACAATCATGCTGACGCCACGCTGACGGTGAGCAATTCCACCTTTTCCTTCAATTATGCCAATAGCAGCGGTGGCGCCATGACGCTCTACGGCACGGCAACCCTGTCGCATATAACCATCAACAAGAGTGAGGCGAGCGCCACCAGCGGGGCGCTTTATATCGCGAGCGGCGCGTCGGTCTCTCTGCGCAACAGCATCATCGCCGGCACGATAAACGCCAGCGACTGCGTCGGCAGCCTCGCCCAGAATGTCGGCAATCTGATCGAGGATGACACTTGCAGCCCAGCCGCCAGCGGAAGTCCCGCTTTGGGCAGCCTCACCGTTTCCGGCTACTATCCGCTCCAAGCCCACAGCCCGGCGATCGACCTTGGCGATGACGCCATCTGCGCGGCTTATCCAACTGACCAGGCTGGCAATTCCCGTCCGGCGACGGACTGCCATGCTGGAGCGGTCGAAAGCACGTTGGCGGCGACCGATACGCCCACCCCGTCCGACACGCCAACACCGTCAGACACGCCAACCGCCAGCGACACGCCGACTGAAACACTCACGCCGTCAGACACGCCTACGCCAACCGACACGCCTACGCCAACTGACACGCCCACGGATACGCAAACGCCATCAGACACGCCCACTGATACGCAAACGCCATCAGACACGCCTACGCCAACCGACACGCCCACGGATACACAAACGCCGTCAGACACGCCTACGCCAACCGACACGCCCACGGATACGCAAACGCCGTCAGACACGCCTACGCCAACCGACACGCCATCGCCGGGCGTCACCATCGTGGTCAACGACACCTGCTCGCTGCCCGACGCCATCCGCTCCGCCAACGCCAATGCCGCGCACGGGGGCTGCCCTGCCGGCGGCGACCTGCGCGATACGATCCGCCTCACGAAGAACGTGACGCTCAGCGCGGACCTGCCGAAGGTCGCGTCCGCCTTCACCTTGGAAGGCGGCGGATTCACGATTGACGGCGCTCAGACGCATCACATGTTCTATCTCGAACTCAACAGCAGCCTCCACCTCAACAATGTCGCCTTGACGAAAAGCAAAGCCAATTCACGCTCCTCAAATCATGGCGGCGCGATCTACGCCTGGAGCGCTTCGCTGACGATAACGTACAGCACGATATCCGACAGCGTCGCCAGCAGCAATGGCGGCGCCATCGACGTCTCCGGCGCCGCTTCGCAACTGGTCATCAGCAACAGCACCATCTCCGGCAACAGGTCCGGCTCGATTGCTGGCGGCATTTCCATTGGCGCGGGCACAACCACCCTGACGCACGCGACTCTGTACAACAATCACTCAGACAACTCAAGCAGCGCGGCGCCCAGCGGCATATATACCTGGTCCGCCGCCGCTACCCGGGGCTTGAGCATTCGCAACAGCATTATCGCCAGCGCCGACAGCAATGTTGACTGCGCTTTTGGCGGCAACGCCTCGCCCGGTCAGAACGTCGGCAACCTGATCGAGGATGGCGCTTGCAGCCCAGCCGCCAGCGGGGGGCCGGGCTTGGCCAGCCTGACGGCGGGCTACTACCCGCTCACCGCCGACAGCCCGGCCCAGCAGCTCGGCGATGACGACATTTGCGCCGCGTATCCGACTGACCAGGCCGGCGGCGCGCGCCCGGCAACCGACTGCGACGCCGGCGCCGTCGACAGTTCGCTGGCGACGTCTACGCCAACGCATACGCCCACCGAGACGGACACGCCAACAGATACGCTCACGCCGTCCGACACGCCTACGGCGACCGACACGCCAACCGACACGGACACGCCCACGGCGACAGACACGCCAACAGATACGCTCACGCCGTCCGACACGCCTACGCCAACCGACACGCCAACCGACACGGACACGCCCACGGCGACAGACACGCCCACCGCAACGGACACGCCAACTGATACGCTCACGCCGTCCGACACGCCAACTGATACGCTCACGCCATCCGACACGCCCACCGCAACGGACACGCCAACCGACACGCCTACGCCATCCGACACGCCTACGCCAACCGACACGCCAACGCCAACCGACACGCCTACGGGTACGCTCACGCCTTCCGACACCCCAACGCATTCGCCAACGCCGTCAGACACGCCAACCGCCACCGATACGCCTACGCCATCAGACACGCCAACGCATTCGCCAACGCCGTCAGACACGCCAACCGCCACCGATACGCCAACGCCATCGGACACGCCAACGCATTCGCCAACACCATCAGACACGCCAACGCATTCGCCAACACCATCAGACACTCCAACGCATTCGCCAACGCCGTCCGACACCCCAACGCCATCAGACACGCCTACAGCGACGGCAACGCCTGTTGAGAGCGATCAGGAGCGGCTGGCAACGCTGGAGGTCGCCCGAGGCCGGGCAGCCGCCCGCGCCACCAACAGAGCCAAGCGCGCGACGGCGCTCACTGCGACGGCGCTCGCTCCCACAGCCACGCCCATCTGCACCGGCAAGCAGCTGAACGCGACATCCGACCTGCGCCTGCGCGCCACCTTCGGGCTTTGCGATGGCATCCAGTTCCAGCGCCTCGACGCGGGAGGCGTCGGCATCCAATGGGTGGTCGATGGCGGCTTACTGGACGCGGTGGACGTCTGGGGCTGGGCGCGCCCGACCCTCGAGGTCTGCTTTCCGCAGGCCGGCAAAACGCTTTTCCTCGACGCATCGACATCGCCAAGAACGGTTTCGCCGCTGGCTTCCTTCCGCGATGGCATTTTCACCTGCGCGCGCCTGGGCAAAGCCGGCACGATCGCGCTGATGATGCCCGACTCGCCCTATGGCGACCCGCCGGCCGAGGGACCGCCGGGCCCGCTTGTCGCGCCCGTTGAGCAGCCCGCAGCCGCCGCGCCCCAACCCTCGGCGATCTCGTCAAAGCCCTTGACAAACTGCATGGTGCGGACGAAAGCGATCTTGAATCTGCGCGCCTCGCCAAACGGGGCGGTCGTCGGGCTGGTTCCCTGGGAAGCCTGGCTCACGGCTTTCAAGTATTCCAGCGGCTGGTACTACATCGATTTTCACGGCCAGCGCGGCTGGATCAGCGCCGATTACGTGGAGCCGCGGGGCGATTTCTGCGGCTGATTCTCATTGGCGGGCGACCCAATGGCTCGCCCCTGCAATTCCGTTGATCGGCGCCGACTCTAGGGGCGGCAACAGCATGGTTAAGGTTGCCGAATTCTGTTATCATCTTGAAGCGAGTATAGAACTTCGTGGAAACGCGCATGGCGGCGGTGAACGCTAGTGAAAAGAACCTGATGGCGGAAAACGTCAAAACAGAAGGCGAACGCATCGCCACACTCGAAGAGCGCTCACAACATGCGGCGACCAAAGCGGAACTGCATCGCGCCCTGCTGTGGCTGTACGTCGCTTTATTGACGACAATATGCGGTCTACTGGGCGGGCTGATTATTCACCTGAACAATGCGACCCAAGCCGAGATTGTGGAACTCCGCCAACTCTTGATTGAGCTCATTCAACGCTCGGCCGGCGGTTGATCGAAAGCCATTCGCGGGCTTTCCGCCCGCGGACGAGACAAGTCTCGCCCCTACATTTCCATGGTTTCGCGCCCCGACACGGTTCAGGCTTGGGCGTCCCCGCGCAGGGAGACGTGCCAAGGCATCAGCCGGCGCTCCAGCAGCAGCACGACCAGATAGAAGCCGATGCCGATAAGCGAGGCCATCAGAATGGCGGTCCAGGCTTTGGCGAAGTCGAAGTCGGAGGCTTGCTGCGTGATATAGACGCCGAGGGTCGCCCGTGGCCCGCCGAAGAACTCGGCGACGACCGCGCCAATCAGGCTGAGGGCGCTGGCGACGCGCAAGGCGCTGAAGATGAAAGGCAGGGCGTTGGGGATGCGCAGCTTGAACATCACCTGCGTCGGCGTCGCCGCGCAGGCGCGCATCAATTCCAGCTGGGCCGCGTCCACCAGCGTCAAGCCGCGCACGGTGTTGATCATGGTCGGGAAGAAGACGATGATCGCCACAATCGCCATCTTGGAGGCCGGGTTGGTGATGCCGAACCAGTTGTTCATGATGGGCGCGAAGGCGATGATCGGCACCGAATTGGCGGCGATGGCGAAGGGCATGGTCGCCTCGCTGACGATGGTCCAGCGCGAGGTGACCAGCGCGATCAAGACGCCGCCGCCGCAGCCGATGACAAAGCCGCCGAGCGCCTCCCAGAAGGTCGCGCCGCCCGCGTCAAAGAGGATGGAGCGCTCGCCCGGCCTCAGCCACAAATCGACTTGCAGCATGAATTCGGCGAAGATGGCTGATGGCTTGGGCAAGAGGAATTGCTGAATATCGAAGAGCAGCACCGTCAATTCCCATAACAGGACGACGGCGACGGCGATCGCGATGGTGGGCAGGTAATAGACGAGCCGGCGGACCAGCCTCGCGCGCAGCGTTTCGCCATTTTGAAAATCAGCCAGGGTCATCACTCGCCTCCGGCGGCGCGGCATCCGCCCCGACGGCGTCGCGCAGCAGCTCGCGCGTGTAGGTCACCAGCGCGTGATAAGCCGGGTCGTCGCGGGTGTTGAAGTCGCGCGGGTAGGGCAGCGGGTTGCTGACGACCTCGGTGATACGCCCGGGGCGCGGCGACATGACCACGACGCGCCTCGACAGGAAGATGGCTTCGGCGATGCTGTGCGTGACGAAAACGATGGTCTTGCCGGTCCGCTCCCAGATTTTCAGCAGCTCCATATTCATGCGTTCGCGGGTGAATTCATCCAGGGCGCCGAAGGGCTCGTCCATCAGCAGGACTGAGGGATCAAAAGCCAGCGCCCGCGCAATCGAGACGCGCTGCTGCATGCCGCCGGAGAGCTGCCAGGGATAGTGGCTGGCGAAGGCGCCGAGCTCGACCATCTCGAGCATGGCTTGGGCGCACCGCTGGCGTTCGGCTTTGGGGTAGCCCATGACCTCGAGCGGCAGCTGCACGTTTTTTATCACGCTGCGCCAGTCGTAAAGCGTCGCCGCCTGGAAGACCATGCCATAATCGCGATCCAGGCGGGCGCGGGCTGGCGGCTTGCCATTGACCAGCAGCTCGCCCGTGGTCGGCTGAATGAGATCGCCGATCAGCCGCATCAGGGTGGATTTGCCGCAGCCGGAGGGGCCGATCAGGGAGATGAACTCGCCCGCCTGGATCGCGAGGCTGATGTCTTGCAGGGCGATCACTTCTTCATCCGCGCCTGGATTGAAGACCTTGTTGAGGCCTCGCGCCGAGATGGCGATTTGAGTCTGTTCGTCAGCCATACAGTAATTCTACCCTAGCCCTGGCCTGTCGTTCAGCGGGCGACTCGCGGAGCAGCCCCTACGACTCATGTTGGCGAATGTAGCCGCGCAAGGCAAGCCGCTCCGCCAGGCTGACCGAGACAAAGAAGAAAATGCCGACCGCCGCCGCCATGATAATCGACGCCCAGAGCTTCGGCGTCGAGACCAGGCTGTAATCCGAGCTGAAATCCAGGATTGCCCGCCCCAGCCCGTCGCCGATGCCGGAGGGCAGCTCGCCGATGATCGCGCCCACCACGCTGGCCGTGGCTGATACTTTCAGCGCCGTGAAGATATAGGGCAGCGAGGCCGGCAATCGCAGCTTCCACAGGATCGTCCAGCGGCTTGAGGCGTAGGAGCGCATCAATTCGATTTGGTCGGGGGCTGGTGACCGCAGCCCGCGCAAGGTGTTGATGGTGACCGGGAAAAAGGTCAGGTAAGCGGCGATGACAGCCACCGACAGCGGCCCCGCGCCCAGCCAAATCACCACCATCGGCGCGATCGCCAGGATGGGCACCGTCTGCGAGGCGACCACGTAGGGCAGCAAGCCCCGCTCCAGCAAGGGCGAGTGCGCGAAGACGGTTCCCAGAATGAAACCAAGACAGGCGCCAAAAACGAAGCCGAAGATCGCCTCGCTGAAGGTATAGAGGCCCGCGTCGGCGAGGATGCGCAGCAGCAGCAATTCGCCGTTGCGGCGGGCGGGCTGCAGGAAGGCTTCCGCGATCATCTGCAAATGCGGCAGATTCAGGTCGTTGAGTATCTTCAGATCGAGCAGGACCAGGCGCCGCGGCTGGCTGAGGAAGCGCTCGTCGGCGAAGCCGCCGGCGATGGTCGCGATCCGCCCGCCGAAGATATCGCGGACGGCAGCGCTGCGCGGGGCGACATCGGCGCGCAGGGCGATGCTCAAGCGCCCGGGGAAAGCCGGCGCAATCGGCAGCATGGCGACGCCTTCGCGCCGATCCAGGCTCGCCAGATAACGCAGGTCCGGATAGGGCAGCGCTTCATTGTCTTCGCCTTTGGGCGGATGCGGCGGCATCAAGTCGTCGAGGTCTTTGCGGTCGGCGATAACGTAATCCACCTCGCCCGCGGCCAGCGCCGCCAGCGCCTCGTCCATCGTCGCTTTGGTCTCGTAAATCCAGGACTGTTGCGGCAGCAGGATCTTGTACGACACCGAATCGGCGAAGGCTTTGCCCGCTTCCCAGGCGACCATGAGGCAAGACAGCGCCAGGCAGAAACCGACGGCGCGCCCCACCCGGCCCGGCCCCGCCGCCAGCGCCGCCAGCAGCGCCAGGATCGCGGCCGTTATCAGCGGCAGCGCGTTGCTGCCCGCCAGCGTCGGCACAAAAAAGAGCAGCCCGTCCAGCATCAGGATGACGGCGAAGTGCAGGCGTGGCGCCCGCCGGGGGCGCAGAAACACCGCCATCGCGGCATAAACGAGCATGAGAATGAGCGCGCCGTAATAGAGGAGCCGGATGTTGCGGATGGCGATGAAGAGCATCTCGGCATCCAGCGCGTCTTCGCCCAGTTCGTTCGCCCAGTGGTCGGCGTATCGCGCCAGCGGGGACAGGAGCTCGTCAGCCGCCTTGCCGCTCTGATCCGCCATCCAGAGCGCCAGCCGGCCCAGGGTCGATTCGCGCAGAGTCTCGTCCTGCAGATCAACGCCGCCCGACTCGCCCATTGACGCCAGCACGAGCGCCAGCGCCAGCAGCGTCAAGGCGAGCTGCGAGGGCTTCCGCAGCTTTTGAAGGCGGGAATGTGAAGTCACTACACCCCCTCGGTCTCCCCCGACGAGTCAGGGGGAGGCTTTGTTCGCGCGGAATCTACAGGGGCGTTACGCTGCAACGCCAGTCCGCGCCGGTTTGTGGGCAGATTTCACCCCATCCCCCGGCCCCTTGCCTCAGCAAGCTAGGGAAGGGGAGTCAGATACAGCGGAGCGCAAAGTATTTTGCGCAAGCGGCGGCGCCGTCGGCCGGGTGTCTACAGCTGCGATCGGCTGCGGGCGTCCCGGTGGTTCGCCCCCCTATGAAGTTCATTTGTGCTACGACACTTCGGCCAGGGCGCCGGCGATGATCGCCATGGCGATTTCCATATCCTCGCTCGACACGTTTAGATGCGGGGCGATGCGCACGACATTGCCATAAAGGCCGCCCTTGCCCAGCAGCAGCCCGCGTTCCTTGCAGAGGTCGACGAAAGCGGCGGTCCGCGGCGCGTCGGGCTCAATGCCGCCGGGCTTCACGATTTCCAGCGCCTGCATCAGCCCCATGCCCCGCGCTTCGCCGATGATGGGAAACTCGGCCGCGAACTCGGCCAGCTTCTCCGCCATTCGCGCGCCCTGAACGGCGCAGTTCGCGGGCGTGTCATGCGCTTCCATGTATTCGATGGTCGCCAGCGCCGTCGCCATCGTCACCGGGTTGCCGCCAAAGGTGGAAAAGCTCAGCCCCTGGAGGGCGTCGGCGATTTCTGGCGCCGCAATCGTGCAGCCGATGGGACTGCCATTGCCCATGCCTTTGGCGAAGGTCATGATATCGGGCTCGACGCCCCAATGCTCGATGCCGAACCACTTCTCGCCCGTGCGCCCCCAGCCCGTTTGCACCTCGTCGCTGATGAAGACGCCGCCAGCCGCCTTGACGATGGGCATGATGCGCCGGAAATACGCATCCGGCGGTACGATAAAGCCGCCGACGCCCTGAATCGGCTCCGCCATGAAAGCGGCGATCTTGCCCCCCGTCGTGGTCGCGATGGTCTCTTCCAGGTCTTGCACGCAGAGGTCAACGACTTGCTCGGCGCTCAAGCCAGCCGGCGCGCGAAAAGTATAGGGGTTGCGCACATGCTTCACGTAGGGATCGACCACGCCGCCCAAGCGCCAGGATCCGTGCGCGGTCAGGCTCATCGCCAGCAGCGAGCGCCCGGCGTACGCGTGGCGCAGGGTGATGACTATCGGATTGCCGGTGTACATCCGCGCCGCCAGCACCGCCGTCTCGTTGGCTTCGGTGCCGCTGTTGGTGAAATAACACTTTTGCAGGCGCCCCGGCGTCAGCTCGGCGACCTTTTCCGCAAGCGCGACCATGCCCTCGTTGACGTAAATGGTCGAGGTATGCTGGAGCTTCCGCAGCTGCGCCAGCGTCCGCTCGCTGATTTCGTCGTTGCAATGCCCGACCGAGACGGTGAGGATGCCACCGAAAAAATCCAGGTAGCGCACCCCCTCGATATCCCAGATGTACTGGTCTTTGGCGCGCTCGGCGATCAGCGGATTATCGCCATGATAAGGCGCGGCCGCCGGGAACATCACCTGGCGATAGCGTTCCATGATTTCTGCTGAACGGGTCATTGGCGCCGCTCCGATGCTCTTGATTCGTTGACTCGCGTCTATTGTACAGCAGGCGCGGCGGACTAACAAAGCAACCCGCTGTAGGGGCGAGGCGGTGACTCGCCCGATTCACTTCCTCTATCGGACCGCCGACGCGTCAGGGAGGGGGAGGGCGACATCGCGGCAAGGCATTTAACGTGCGCGGTCGCAGGGCGGCGCGTGTGGCTACAAACGTAGTCGTGGCGGGGGTTACGAGCAAAATTAGCATCCCCCATCCCGATGGAGGACCGCGGGGTTTATCGCCCCTACAGACCGCCATGCCCTGTGTTAAAATCACTCATATCAGCGCAGGCCGACAAGCACAGGGAGCTTAACATGAGCAGAACAGTCAAAAACTACGTGGATGGCGAGTGGGTCGACGCCGGCGCCACCGACTTCACGCCAGTGCATGACCCGGCGACCTGCGAGTTGCTGGCGCAATGCCCGGACTCGACGGCGGCCGATGTGGCCGACGCCGTGAGCGCCGCAAAAGCCGCCTTCGAGGAATGGCGCGGCACGCCGGTGCTGGTGCGCGCGCAGGCCATGCACCACTTCAAGGTCATGGTCGAGGACAATTTCGAGGAGATCTCGCGGATCGTTGTGCGCGAGCATGGCAAGACGATGGACGAGGCGCGGGGCGAGGTGCGGCGCGGCATCGAAAGCATCGACTTCGCCATGAGCGTGCCGGTGCTCATGCGCAGCGACGGGCTGGAAGACATCAGCTCCGGCATCGACGAGACGACGGTGCGGCAGCCGGCCGGCGTCTTCGCGGCGATCACGCCTTTCAACTTCCCCTTCATGGTGCCGCTCTGGTTCTTGCCGACCGCCATCACTTGCGGCAATACCTTCATCCTGAAACCATCGCCACAGACGCCGCTGGCCACCGAGTTCCTCTTCAAGCTGCTGGACGAGCTGGACCTGCCGGAAGGCGTGGTAAACCTCGTAAACGGGGGCGTGCCCTCGGCGACCGCGCTGATGGAACATCCCGATGTCACCGGCGTGTCTTTCGTCGGCTCGAGCGCGGTGGCGAAGATCATCTACGAGACTTGCACGCGCAACGGCAAGCGGGTGCAGGCGCAGGGCGGCGCCAAGAATTACATCGCCGTCATGCCCGATGCCGATATCGAAGCCAGCGTCAAGAATATCCTGGGGGCGGCTTATGGCTGCGCCGGGCAGCGCTGTCTGGCGGCGGCGGTCGCGGTAGGCGTCGGCGACGCTTACGACCAGCTCAAAGACGAACTGGCGAAGCAGGTGGCGGCGCTCAAGGTCGGTTATGGCCTGGACGAGACGACGCAGATGGGCACGGTCATCAGCGACGCCGCCAAAACCCGCATCGAATCCATGATCGGGCAGAGCGAGGGCGAAGGCGCCGACGTGGTCGTCGACGGGCGCGGCTTCAATGTCGCGGGCTACGAGCAGGGGTCGTGGGTCGGCCCCACGCTGATCGCGGACGTCCAGCCGAATACGGTGATGGCGAATGAAGAAGTCTTCGGCCCCGTCCTGTCGCTGATGCAAGCCGACGACTTTGACGACGCGGTCGATATCATCAATCAGAGCCGCTATGGCAATGCCGCCAGCATCTTCACCAACAATGGAAAATACGCGCGCGAGTTCAAGTACAGCGTAAACGCCGGCAATATCGGCGTGAATATCGGCGTGGCGGCGCCCTCGGCTTCCTTCCCCTTCGGCGGGCAGAAAGACTCGTTCTTCGGCGATTTGCACGGGCAAGGCATGGACTCGATCGAGTTCTACACCGAGCGCAAAATCGTGATCGAGCGGTGGGTTTAGGTTGCCCCCCACCGCCCAGCCCCCAGGAGGGAGGGGGAGCAGAATCGCGCGAGGCGAGAATCTAATCAAGGAGCGGACATGGCATCTTCGGATACTTTGAACACCTTTGGCGCCGTCTTCACCTTCGCCATTGAGCTGGAAGCGCGGCTTGGCGCTTACTACGCCGGCATTGGCGACGCGGCAAAATCCAGAGCGGCCGAAAAGCGGCGGAAGAAGCTGGAGCGGGTCCGGCGCGAGAACGTGGTGGAGATTACGCTGGAGCCGATCCTTGGGTTGAGCGCGGACAATTACAAGCTGGATCTGCGCGATGGCTCGGCGGCCGGTCAAGCGGCGGCGGCGGCGGCAGCGGCGCGCTTCTATCATGAGGCGGCGCCGAAAATCAACGTGCGGGTGGCGCAGCGGGCGCTGGAACGCTGCGGCAAGGAGCATGACACTCAACACTAGCGCGAAGGAGATGAAAATGGCTTTCGATGAAGACCTCGGCAGCATTTTCCGCGACCCAGCTGTGCGGGGCGGCCGCGCCTGCTTGGCGGGCCGTCGCATCGCGGTCACAGATATTGTCAAGAGGCGGCAGCTCGCCAATGGGGATCTTGCTGGCGTCGCCGACTACTACGGCATCGCCTTGGAGGAGGTAAAGGCAGCGCTCGCTTACTATCGTCGGCATCGGGAAGCAATCGACGCCGAAATAGCGGAGGATACAGAGTTCGAGACGCAGGCGGAGGAGTTGGGCATTGACGAGGCAGTTGATTGGCTTTTGCTTCGACGAAAACATGCCGGACGCGGCGGCGACCGAATTGCGGCAACTGGGCATTGATGTTTTGCTTGCAAAGACCGTGACAGAGCCGCGTACGCCCGATCTGGCTCAGCTTGCTATCGCGGTTCAAGAGCGTCGTGTGCTTTGTACACAAGATAAACACTTTCTTGAGATCGCGCAAAAGTATCCCGACCATTGGGGCATTGCTTTCATAAAATCCAAGAGCAGCGAAATCGGATCAGTCGTGAAAGCCCTGCGAGAATTGCACAAATATGAAACGTCCGACTCGATGAGACATATGCTTAGATACTTGTAGCGTATAGCCATTGGGCAGAGCCAGTTGAAGGCGCGGGCGACCGGAAAGGCGATTGTAGGGATGACCGAACTGGTCGCCCATAAATGGGGAGCAAACATGAAAACGATAGAAAGTATTGATGTCGTCTGGCGCGATATCAAGAGGCGCTCAGGCCGCCCCTGCATTATAGGCAGATCTCTAAAAGTGAAATATGTAGCCCAATGGCGGCACGGTAACAACAAGCTCAGCCCACAGGACATTGCCAAAACTTATGGACTCAGCTTGCTACAAGTCCATTCCGCCCTCGCCTATTACTACTTGCACCGGGCTGAAGTCGACTCCGAATTTGAAGAGGACAGAATGTTCAGTGAGAAACTGGAGGTGTTGGGCGAAAAGGCGGCGCAAGACTGGTACATAAGTCGACCAGTTCCAGCAAATGGACTTCCAAAAGACGCGCCGCCCCGAACCGAAAGCATCAGTCTTGTTTACAGCGATCCCGAGGCGCTAGGCGGTCGCCCTTGCCTTCTCGGCAGCGACAGATGCGTGGCGGATATCGTCATGCACCAGCAGCAAGGCGCAAACGAAGATGAAGAGACCGCCGCCCACTTTGACATTGGCTTGGCGCAAGTCCACGCTGCCATGGCATATTACTATTTGCATCCGGCGGAAATCGACGCGGATCTAGCAGCGAGAGCAAGCAGGCTGGAGCAAGCGCGGCTTGTCTGAGCAGCGAATCCGCTTTTACTTCGACGAAAACATGCCGGAAACAGTGGCGATACAACTGGCCAGTCAAGGCATTGATGTCCTGACTACGCAGAAGGCTGAAATGTGCGGCAGCGGTGATCTGGAGCAATTGCGTTTTGCTACCATGTTGGGACGCGTGATTTGTTCACAAGACAAGGACTTCTTGGAATTGGCAAAGACTGATCCTACGCATTGCGGGATCGCATTCGTTCGTTTCAAGAGCAGAGAGTTTGGCGCTATGATGAAAGTGCTGCAAGCGCTCCATCGCAACGAAACCGCCGAGAGCATGAAGAATAGTCTAAGATACTTGTAATCCGCGCGCGAAACGGCATCACCACGACCGACAAGCGATCTGCCGCCCAAAGGACATTGCAGGGGCGAGCCATTGGGTCGCCCGCGCGCATGACAGGCTGTAGGGGCGAGGCGGCGACTCGCCCATTAGCGCAAATTCTTTAATCTTCAGGAGCAGACTTATGGACTTCGGCATCACTTTCAAGGGCGATATTTCGCCAAAGCGCACGGTGGCGCTCTGCAAGCAGGCGGAAGTGGCTGGCTTCAAGTATGGCTGGTTCTTCGATTCGCACGTGCTCTGGCGCGAATGCTACCTGACGATGGCGCTCTGCATGGCGCATACCGAGCGCATGATTTTCGGTCCATTGGTGACGAACCCGGGCGTGCGCGAGTGGTCGGTGGCGGGCAGCATGTACGCCACGCTGGCGGCGCAGAGCGGCAACCGCATCGAGATCGGCATCGGGCGGGGCGACAGTTCACGGCGCATGCTGGGCAAGAAGCCGATGACCGTCGCCAATATGGAGCGCTTCGCCGATGCGCTGCGCGGGTTCGCGCGTGGCGACGAGGTCGCTTACGATGATACCTCGGCCCAGCTCCCCTGGGCGAACGGCTATGAGCTGCCCATCTGGATCGCCGCTTATGGACCCAAAGCCTTGGCCGGCGCGGGACGCAGTGGCGATGGGCTGGTGATTCAGCTAGCGGATCCGGGTCTTGTCAAGTGGTTCAGCCAGCAGGCGATCGCTGGCGGCGAGGCGGCTGGCAAGGACATGTCGAGCTACCAAATCATGGCGGCGGCGCCCGTTTGGGTCGGCGAAAGGGACAAAGCGCGCGCGCAAACCCGCTGGTTTCCGGCGATGGTCGGCAACCACGTCGCCGATATCGTCGAACGTTATGGCATGGACAGCCCCGACATCCCCGCCAGCCTGACCGCCTACATCGAAGGGCGCAAGGGTTACGATTATAAGGAGCACGCCGATAAAGACGCCGACCACCTCGATTTCATCACCGAGGACATCATTGACGCCTTCGGTATTTTGGGGAGCGTCGACGACCATATCGCCAAGCTCAAACTGCTGGAAGCGGCTGGCGTCACGCAGTTCAATATCTATTTGATGTGCGGCGAGGAAGAGCGCATCGTCGCCGAGTATGGCGAGAATATCATCCCCGCTTTCAATTAGCCCCCATTTGCCTGGTCGGCGCTATCAATTCGTTCGCCCGATTTCGATGGCGCGAAAATGATATACTGTCGCTTACAGCAAGCGCGCGAGGAAGAACAATGGCAATCGACATCGTAGGCCAAATGACGGTCGAGGAATACTTCGCTTTCGATGAAGCGACCGATACTCGATATGAATACATAGATGGAGAGATCATTCCCTTGAGCGGCGGCACACTTTATCACGGCATCATTATGGCGAACTGCATCGGCGCGTTTTGGCAGCGCCTGAAAGGGAGCGGTTGCCGCGTCGTCAGCAGCGATATGCGCAACCGCGTGAGTCCAACGCGCTATGTTTACCCCGACTTTTGCGTTTTCTGCGGCGACCCGGCGACGGATGACCGGGCGGTCAATTTATGGAATCCCACCTTGGTAGGAGAAGTAACCTCGCCGTCATCAGTGAGCCGAGATCGAGGAGAAAAGCGTCTCTATTATCAGCGCATCCCGTCGCTTCAGGTTTACCTCGTCATCGACCAATTCGAAGCGCGGGTCGAGGTTGATACGCGCCAAGAAAGTGGCTGGCAAACTGTCGAATACGCCGGCCAGGACGCCATCATTCCCCTGCCGGCCCTGGAATGCGAATTGCCGCTGGCGGAGATTTACGACGGCATTTCGTTCTAGCGCAAAGAGGAGCGCGCCAGTTGAATACAGTCTTTTACGGCGACTGCCAGACCATCATGCGCGAGCGGATGGCGGATGGGGGCCCCAAGACGCTCAATGTCTTAGATGAGACCGGCAAGCGCAGACGCGGCCAAAAGACGGGCGAGAAATCAACGTCAAACGCAGCGCCGACGAGGGCGTCGATGGCCGCATCTACTTCAATATGCCCGGCGAATAGATTTTGCAATGCATGGCGCTCGAGGTCAAAGGCGGCGAAACTGTTGGGATTAACAGCGTTCGCGCCTTGCGCAGCGTGCTGCAATATGAAAATATTCAGATGGCGGGGTTGATTTTGCTGCATGAGCCCGGCTTTCAGCAGAAAAAGAACTTTCTGGCGACGATGGCGCTGGCCGGCGATGTCGAGATCGGCGGGGTCGCCTACGCGCGCTTGCAGATGCTGACCGTCTCGGAAATGCTGGCTGGCGCGCAATTCGATATGCCGCGTCCCGTCGGGCGCAGCGATTCGGGTTATGATACAGACCTGTTCTCGCATGGCGGCGGGGTTTAGCGCGGGCAGTTATAGCGAAGGAGACTTCCATGGGCACCTTGTTCAAAAACGGAACCATCATCACCGCCAGCGATATGGTAAGCGCCGACGTCCTGGTCGAAGGCGAGGTCATCACCCTCATCGGCCAAGATCTCAACGCGGACGCTCACGACCTCGTCGACTGCGCCGGCAAATACATCCTGCCCGGCGGCATCGACGTGCACACCCACCTCGACCTGCCCTTCGGCGGCACGATCAGCAATGACGACTTCGACGTGGGGCATCAGGCGGCCGCTTTTGGCGGCACGACTACGCATATCGATTTCGTCGTCCAGCCCATCGGCGGCAGCCTGCATGACGGGCTGGAGACCTGGTGGGCGAAATCGCGCGATATCGCCCAGATCGATTACGGCTTTCACATGGCGGTGACCGACCTCAACGACGCCGTCATGAAAGAGATCCCGACCATGCTGGACGAGGGCATCACCAGCCTCAAGCTCTTCATGGCTTACAAGAACGTCTTCCAGATTGATGACGCCACCCTCTTCGAGACCATGCGCGTGGCGGCGGACAATGGCATGATCGTGATGGTGCACGCCGAGAATGGCGACGTCGAAGCGGCGCTGACCCCCGCGCTGCTGGCGGCCGGCAAGACCGACCCGATCTGGCATGCTTCATCGCGCCCGCCCGAGATCGAGGGCGAAGCCACCAACCGCGCCGTCGTCATGTCCGGCATCACCGGCTGCCCGCTTTATGTCGTGCATGTCACCTGCGAGCAGGCGGTCGAGGCGATTCGGCGGGGACGAGCGATTGGCTACCCGGTCATGGGCGAAACCTGCGTGCAATACTTCTTCCTGACCGTGGACGAGCACCTGGGCGCGCCCGGCTTCGAGGGCAGCAAATATGTCTGCTCGCCACCGATCCGCAGCGCGCATGACCATGCCGTCTTGTGGCAAGCCGTCCGCGATGGCTCGCTGCAAATCGTCAGCACCGATCACTGCGACTTCTGGTACGATGGCGGGCATGGGCCCTGGCAGGAGTGGAACGAGCGCACGGGCGGGGCGGACTGGGTCGGCTATGAAAAACAAGACCCGACGTACCGCCGCCCGGGCAAGGAACTCGGCCTCGGCAACTTCGCCAAGATCCCCAATGGCATGCCGGGCTTGGAAGACCGCATGATGGTGATGTGGGAGGCGGGCGTCAACAGCGGGAAGCTCTCGCCGACGCGCTTCGTCGAGCTCTGCTGCGCGAATCCCGCCAAGATTTTCGGCATGTACCCGCGCAAAGGCACGATCGCCGTCGGCTCGGATGCCGACATCCTGGTGTGGGACCCGCAGAAACAACACACGATCAGCGCCGAAACCCATCACATGCGCGTCGATTACAACTGCTACGAGGGCATGACCGTAACGGGCTTGCCGGTGCAGGTTTACCAGCGCGGTCGCAAGCTGGTTGATGGCGATCAATGGCTGGGCCAGAATGGCGCCGGGCAATTCATTCCGCGGGCGGCCGGGGCGCCGGTGCTCTAGGGGGCGAGTCGCCCTTTTACTGTGCATTCACGCGAGGACGGAATATGAAAACGCTGCTTCTTTGCCTGATCATTGCCGCGATCGGCATGCTGCCGATATGGCTTCAAGCCGATGGCGCTTGCGACGCCGCCCAGTTGCAAGCCGATATTCAAGCGCAATTGGCGTCGCTCGAAGAAGACCCCATTGCCGCGCTCGGCGCGATCATTTCATTGGCGGTCGGCGGGTTAACCGACTGCTCGGAGGATCGGCAGGTCTACAGCGGAGATGAGGGCGCGCAGCCGGTTTTGGGTCCCTTGGCCATCGCCGAAGGCTTGCATATTCTCACGATGACCACCGACGGCAGCGCCCGGGTCGAAGGCGTCGACTTGGAGGGCTGTGGCAACGATGTGGACGGCTTGATTCTCAATTTCTCCGCCGGACAGGGGATTCGCGGCGCGGCAAATCTGGTGGAAGCGGAAGACGACTGCAAGTTCTACCTCGAGCTCAGCCGAATAACCGCGCCCTGGACCTTGACCATCGACAAGACGCCGCAGCCTTAACCCAGTGGAACGCTGGCCCGGTCTCCCCTTCCCAGCCAGCGGGGGCAACCTTCCTTGCCGCGCCGTATTGCTGGACGCCCTGGACTTTGGAATGCGCGAATATCCGCGCGGTACAATCACTTGCGAATGGGGAATGGCGCTGGAGGCAACAATGGAATTAAAAGAGCGCGTTTACGACGTTGACGCCTTCTGGCGCTTCGTCTGCCAACCGGAAAACGCCGACAGGTACTTTGAGCTTATAAATGGAGAGATCATCGAGATGGCGCCACCCGGTGAAGAGCATGGCTATCTTGCCGGCGACATTTTTCATTATTTTCGACTCTTTGACCCGCAACGCAAACTGGGTATCCCCACGGTGGAATCTGGCTACTACTCGCTCGAAGACCGCAGCACGGTTCTTGGTCCTGATGTAGCGTTCAGACGGACCGATGGCACTGCGCCGCCGCTGCAAAAGAAATGGGCGCCGACGATGCCAGATCTTGCCGTCGAAATCAAATCGCCGAGCAATACGCTCGCCGAGTTACGACAAAGGGCTGCCATTTATTTGCGACGCGAAACACAGCTAGTCTGGATCGTTATTCCCGAAAAGAAGGGCGTGGAAGTTTGCACACTTGACGAAGACGGCGAAATCCAGACTAAGTTCATCGACTCGGAGGGCGTCCTCCCCGGCGAATCCGTATTGCCGGGATTTTCTCTGGAGATTGCCCGCCTGTTCATCTTAATCACGCGGGCGGCGAGCGCGCCGGTGCTGTAATTCAAGTTACGAACAGGGCGGCTGTCACGGAACGAGGGAACGCTTTTTCTCGTCTCGGCTGCCTTTCATGCAGGGGCACTATTCAGGATAGTAGCGGAGCCTCACGGCATCGTTAGCTATGAAGAGCATGTCGCCGAATAACCGTAGTCTCTCGTCGGACCAATACTCTTCAGCCACTCGCGGCAGACTTCCAGGTCGGTACAGCAATGCAACACTTGTGCCCAAATCCGATGGAAGCGCCAAACTGTAGTCGGTAGTCATGATAAGTCCGATCGCGCCTCGAATAGTCGCATCTCGTTGCGGCGAATTATCATCAAGCGTCTTATCTTTGCCATAGTTTATGGTCATCAAGATATTTGGCACGAAACCAAGGTTCTGTCGGTGTGAATTATGACACTGCCGGTACTTCTGTCCGTATTCAACCGCATTCACTTCAATATCGTTGCTGATTGCCTTGGTTGCAGAAGTATTCGCGCCAGGCTGCCGATACGAGTGGATGCGGAAGTCTTCAAACGCCTGCTCGCAAAATCTCTTGGTTACGGTTTCATGGTCATCTGTCGATCCAATGTAGAGTCTGTCCCCGCCAGGCCATGGGACAAGTTTACCGGACTCGTATGGAATATCGGCAAATTGGCGCAGTCTTTCTTCAGTCCAGAAAGTATCATCCAACAATGTTAGCTTGCCATCATGTCGGATTAGCACTTCGCGCTCCGGCTCGTCCAATTTAAGAATGAGATTGTAATCGGTAGCTTTGATCAACCCGAGTACACCTTTGAGCACGACGTTTCGTAATGGCGGAATATCATATCCGCCGTTGATTTGGATCCAGTTTTGCGCGCTCCTGCTATAGAATATCGGCATAGTGTAGTTGGGAATAAATCCGAAGCCGTCAATGTAATGCTCTGCCCACGTAACGATCGCCGGATAGCTTGGCTTAAAGTCTATAGAAAAGGGATAAACTTCGACCAAGCATTGGCTCCGGCCGTCGTATTCCTGTGTCTTGATCTCGTATTCGTCGAAGATGTGCCGACAGAAGTTTGAAGCAATCTTCGGCGCATCATCGGAAGTTTCGATTCGTATCGCATCATTTACTGACATTTAGTTATCTCATTCAATCGGACCGTGAGTAGTTGCGCGGAGCTTGTCACAATATGATCCATCATATATGTAACCAACGACAGTTTTCGGATCTACATTTTCCACCGAAGCTGTGCCTACGCTCTAGCACTCCACAACTTGCGTCAATCCAAGCTGAGGCACACGATACCCCTAACGATCAACAAACTCAGTATCGGCGACGCCGACCGCGCATAGCGCAATCACGCCAAGCTCAGGCTTCTGATTCTTCCCCATAGATATACAGACGCTTTACAGCGACCAAACGTCTTTCTAACGACTGCCTTTCATGCTACAGTGGAATTGTGCATCGAAAGGAGATCAAAGGTATGAAGCGTTGCATGCTGTTTATCTTGGTCCTGCTGTTGGCTAGCGGATTCGGTTTTGCCGAGTCGGAACAAGCGCTTGACCTCGAGCACTACTGGCTGGAAAACGGCCTCGAGGTCATCCTCGTGCGCGATACCACGGCGCCGACCGTCGCCGTGGATATCTGGTATCGCGTGGGCAGCGCCAACGATCCGCCGGGCAAGAGCGGCTTCGCCCACCTCTTCGAGCATCTGATGTTCGAAGGCTCGGCCCACGTCCCGAGCGGCGAAATGGATCACCTGCTGGAGCGGGTTGGCGGCTCGTCCAACGCCTACGTTGGGCCCGACTATACCGCCTACTACGAAACCGTCCCCTCGCATCAGCTGCCGCTGGCGCTCTGGGTCGAAGCCGATCGCATGGGCGGGTTGGACGTAACGCAGGAGAGCCTCGATAATCAGCGCGCCATTGTCATTGAAGAGCTGCAGCGCAGTTACGACAACCGCCCCTATGGCAGCGCGGTCAAGGCTCTGATCACCGTGCCCTACTCCTACGAACCCTATAAGCGGCCCGCCATCGGCAGCATCGATGACGTCAACGAGGCGCGGATCGAAGACGTATTCGCCTTTCACCGGACCTATTACTTGCCGAACAACGCCACGCTCGTGGTCGCCGGCGATATTGACATTGATAGCACGCGCGCCTTGGTCGAAGCGCTCTTTGGACAGATACCGCGAGGCGACGACCCGCCACCGCCACCGGAATTCACGCCTGTTGATCAAGCCGAAGCCGAGTTCATCACGATTGAAGACCCCTTCATCAACCTGCCCGCCCTGCTGGTCGCCTACGAGATTCCGCCGCTGACCCATGATGACTTCCCGGCGCTCAATGTGCTCTCGCGGGTATTGAGCGTTGGCGATTCCAGCCGCCTGGCGAAACGACTGGTCGATACCGGCATGGCGCTGCAAGCCGACGCCTGGATCTTCGATAATCGCGGGCCCGGCATGTTCGCTTTCATTCTCATCGCCAATGTCGGCGTCGACCTGGAAGAGCTTGAGTCAGCGTCCTACGAAGAGCTGCAGAAGATCATCGACGAGGGCGTCCCGCAGGAAGAGCTGGATAAAGTCATCGCCGGCATTCGCAGCCGAAGCATCCTGGGCTTGGAGACGGCGCTGGGCTTGGCCGAGAGCGTGCAGAGCGCCAGCTACTACTTCGACAATCCGCAGGCGGTATTCTCCGGCATTGGCCGCTACCAGGCGGTCACGAGCGAGGACATCCAGCGCGTTGCGAAGCAATACCTGGAAGCGAGCGATCGCCATGTCTTCAGCGTGGTGGAAACCGATGCCGAGGCGCCGCCCCCGGTCGAGCCCTACGCCGACGAGGACGCTCTCGAGGCCGAGCCGGATTACCGCTACGTCATCGCCCAGGCGGAGCCGCCGCCCCCGCTGGACTCGAACGAATTCAATTTCCCGACCATCACCGAGAACGTAATGGACAACGGCTTGGAAGTGGTGGTGATCGAACAGCCCAACATGCCGATCATCTCGCTTGACGTCTACTTCGCGGGTGGCGGCAGCGCGGCGCCACAGGACTTGCCGGGCTTGGCGAGCATGACTGGCAGCCTGATATCGCGCGGGACCGAATCTCGCAGCGCCCAGGATATCGCCGGCGCCATCGAGCAGGTCGGCGGGGCTGTGGGCAGCAGCGCCGGCAGCGACAGCGTCTCCCTCGGCGTTTTCGCCTTGATCGAAGACGCGGACCTGGCTTTTGACCTGCTTGCCGATATGACCCTGAACGCCAACTTCCCCGACGACGAGCTGGAACGCGAACGCTCGCAGCGAATCAGCGCGCTGGAAGCCAACCTGGCCGAACCCAGCTATCTGGCCGGGCGCGCCTTCGGGCGGGTCCTCTACGAGGGGCATCCCTATGGCAATCCCGTTACCTTCGAGTCGCTCGACTCCATCACGCGCGACGATGTCGTCGCCTTCTACGATTCGCGCAGGCAGCCCGATAACGCGCTGCTGGTCATCGCCGGCGCCATCACGACAGACGAAGGGCTGGCTTACGCGCGGCAGCATTTCGCCGACTGGGATGGCAGCGCCGAAGCTGTGAGCTACCCCGCCCTGCCAGAGCACAGCGGGCAGCGGATCCTGCTGGTCGATCGCCCGGGCAGCACGCAAGCGCATTTCATCCTGGGCAATATCGGCATTCAGGGCGCCAGCCTCGATTACTTCCCGGCGCGCGTGATGAACCACATCCTGGGCGGCACCTTTTCTTCGCGCCTGGTGCAGAATATCCGCGAGGAGAAGGGTTATACCTACAGCATCGGCTCCGGTTTCAGCTATCCGGCCGACACTGGCCGCTTCGTCGTCACCGCCGCCGTCCGCAACGACGTCATCGCCGCGACGTTAGAAGAAGTTTTCGCCGAAATCGAACGCATCCAGACGGAGCCGCTGACGGACGATGAAATCAACGACGCCCGCGATGGCATCGTCGGCGAGTTCGTCTTCGGGCTAGAGACCTATCAGGACTTTGTTGAAGCGGTTGCCTCCTACAAGATCCGCGGCGTCGAGTTGGACCGTCTGAACAAGTGGCTGGGTCATATCAAAGCCGTCGGCAAAGACGACGTGCTATCTATCGCCAACACCTATATCCAGCCGGAGGACTTTATCATCGTGGTCGTCGGCGACGCCAGCGAGATACAGGAGCAGCTCGAGACCCTGGGCGAGGTGACGCCCTTTGAAGCGGAATAGTTTCTCGAATTCAGATTGGCGCGCCGCTCAGTTCGGGACGCCAGGACAGAAGACAAGTGGGCGGTTGCAGGAATCGCCCTCCTTGCTTTAAGAATCGTCCGCCGAGCCGGGCGACGCCGCTTCAAAGTCGATTCGCCCGTAGATGTCTCGCAGGGGCAAGCGGCAGTTCAGCGCCTCCAGAGGCACTTCGTCGCCGAGGTCCGTAAAGCGCTGCATCTGCCAGCCGGTCGCGCGCCGGGTATAGAGCTCCACCAGCGGGTACTCCTGCTCTACGATGACATAGGCTTGAATCGATGGGACATCCCAATAGAGTTCGGTCTTTAGAAGGCGGTCTCGATCCATTGAAGTTGGCGATGTCACTTCAGCTACCAGGGTCGGGTTGAGCAACAGGCGCGAGTCCGCGTCCGTCAAAGGGCGACCGACGACGCTCAAGTCAGGAATCAAGAACCGCGCTTGGCCAGATTTTACGCCCTGCCCAGTGCCGAGAACCTGACAATCCGCGCCCGCCAGCAGCATGCCCAGATGAAAACCCAGGTTGTAGCAGATGACGTTATGGTTGAATCTCGCCGTTGTCATTTGATGCAGTTCGCCATCAATGAATTCATAATGCTCCTCGCTGCTTTCCGCGAAGTCCAGGAATTCTTCGGCGGTCATTTGCCTTACGCGCTGTAAAACCATGAGTCGTCCTCGCGTGGCTCCTTATGTGGCGATTCTTGCGCTGGCGTCAACTGATCAGGCGTCGTCCGCCAAGCCGGGCGACGCCGCTTCAAAGTCGATCCGCCGGTAGATGTCTCGCAGGGGCAAGCGGCAGTTCAGCGCCTCCAGCGGCACTTCGTCGCCCAGGTCCGTAAAGCGCTGGAACTGCCAGCCGGACGCGCCCCGGGTATAGAGCTCCACCAGCGGGTACTCCTGTTCCACGATGACGTAGGCTTGAATCGATTGGACGTCCCAGTAGTATCCGCGCTTCAAGACGCGGTCGTGGTCGATTGAGGTCGGCGACAAGACCTCGACCACAAGTATCGGGTTCAGCAGAATGCGCGTATTCGACTCGGTCTGTGGCTGGCCGCGAACGACGATGACATCCGGCGCCACCAAGCTCGCTTCCCCTACTCTAACGAGCATTCCGTTTGGAAGCGCTTCAAGATCGGTGTTCTCCATTTGTCTTTCGAGAAGCATCAATATCCATTTGATGATTCGAAAGTGATTCAGCTTCCCGCCGCTCATCAGACACGGCTCGCCATCAATGAATTCATAATGCTCCTCGCTGCTTTCCGCGAAGTCCAGGAAGTCTTCGACGGTCATTTGCTGGACGCGCTCCATAACCATGATTCGTCCTCGCGCAACTACCTTTGATCCAATTGTAACACCGCCGGTCAATCAATCGCCCAGTTCTATCCAGCGCCGCTCTTGGCTGCTTTGACGCAAGGCGTCCATCGCGACCTGGCAGCGATGCCCATCATCAAAAGTCGCGCCCCAAGCCAAAGCCCGACCTTCGCGAATGGCGGCCGTCAGCTCTTGCATGAGGGCGACGAAGGACACATTCCATATCCCCGTACCGATGCCCGGCCGATCGGCATTTTGGTCGCGCAGGCTCATATCCTGGAAGTCGTCGCCAGCCCGCGCCACCAGCAGCTTTTCATCGTTATCGTCCAGGATGATCGTGCCTTCGGCGCCGAAGATTTGCGTCTGGTTGCCTGAACTGTGCCGGCCCGCGCCACTGATGAAGACCGAGCAAAGCGCGCCGCCTCTCATCTCGGCCGTGAAGCTGAACTGGTCGTCCGCCGTCGCCCGCCAAGGCTGGCCGCTTTCGCTATCCACGCGCTCCACCACCAGAGTCGCCACCTGCCCGCTGATCGCGCCGATATCGCCAAGCCAAAAGCGCAGCAAGTCGATCATGTGCGAGCCGCTGGCGCCCAATCGCCCGCCGCCCATCGCTTCCAGCGACCACCAATCGCCTTTGCGCCGCGAGGCTGGGTCGCCCCAGGTGGCCGTCACGTTCTGGATATTCACGTGTCGGATATCGCCAATGCGCCCACTCTCGATCAGCGACTTGATCCGGCGGCGATTGGGATTGAAGCGCAGTTCATGCCCGATGATATGCAGCGCCCCGAGCGCCTCCGCCCGTTCGAGCATGGCGGCTGATTCGTCCCGGTTCATCGCCATCGGCTTTTCGCAGAGGACATGCGCGCCCGCGTTCAAGGCCGCCAGGGTCATCGGCGCGTGCAGCACGGTCGGCGTCGCGATGCATACCAAGTCGAATTCATGCTCGCCGAGCATTCGCTCCCAGTCGTCATAGACATTCGGGATGCCAAAGGCAGCGGCGGCCGCGCCCGCGCTTTCGATCCGCGCGCTGCTGATCGCCACCAGTTCTACGTCGTCAATCGTCCGCAGCGCCGGCAGATAAGCCTCGCGCGCGAAACTGGCGCCAATCACGCCTGCTCGAATGGTCATCGCCGCCTCCTAGATCAACCCGCGCTCGCGCAGGGCATCGCCCGCCGCCGCCAGGTTCGCCAGATCCGCCTCCGAATAATTGCGCGAGATCATGATGCCAGAAGCGCCCCCGTCAAAGCCGGCATGCACGCCTTCGCGCACTTCCCGCGGGGTGATCGCCTTGCTCTCGCCGGCATGCCCAACGCCCACGCCTATGCCGGGATAGACCGGCTTGCCCGTCTCTTCGATCAGGCGCGCCGTCCATTCCTTGACGTAAGCCGGCTTAAAGCCCGCCAGCGGTCCCTCGCTTCGTGGCGCGGCGAAATCATCGAGCCCCAGCACGGTGGCCAAGGCGTCGTAGGCGCCATCGGGCGAGGCGTCGGCAAGTATTCCCCCCTGCCACGAGGCGGCGAATTCGGCGAAGCGCGCCCCGGCCGCCGTATGATAAAGCACCGGCTTGAACCAGTCAGCGTAGGGCGCGTAATCGGCTTGGTCGTACTGCGCGCGAAGGTAGGGATTGTAGGTGTTGATCACCTGCCAGACGCCGATGCCGAACTCGCAGCTCGGGTCGTAGAATTTCACCAAGCCAGACAGTTCGCGGTAAAAGGCGTGATGCGATTCCAGCCACAGCTTCTCCCACATCAAGACTTCGGGATAACGCAGCAGCTGCCGCAGGAGCAGCACAAAGACGCCCGCTTTTGGCCGTTCGCCAGCGCGAACCCGCCGCAGCAAATCGTCTATCGCGCAATAACCAGTGAGCGCCCGCTCGACATCAATGCCACGCGCCCGCGCCTCGGCTACATAATAGTCATCAAAGCCGGTCGAGCTGTCGCCGCGGAAAATATCCATCAAGGGGCTCTGCCGCTCGATGCCCCACATGACGCCGCGCAGATCATGATTGTTCAGCCAGTCGCCGAACACCGCATGCCAGAATGTCTTGTACTCCGGGTTGAGCAGCGAGGGTCGGGTCGCCATCCGCCCGCGATGATCGCGATCGAGAAAGTGATGGAAGCCCGGCTGCCAAATCGAGCGAATGGCGCTGCTCGAAGTCTCGCAATAATAGGTGTAGACCTGGATGCCACGCTTGCGAGCGGCCGGAATCACATCCGCCAAGGTATCGAAGCCGTCGTACAGCGGGTCGGGCGCGGCGAATTGCTTCATGAAAGTCTTGCGATAGTAGCGCGGGTCGGGCTGAAAGAAGGCGCCGCCACGCAGATTGTCGGCTTCCTGAACGCCATGATCGGGGAAGCCAAAGGCGGCGCGCCCGGCGTTGCCGATGCTCCAGCTAAGCGCGGAGATCAGCAGCGCGTTCACGCCGGCTTTCTCTTGCAGGATGTCGAGAACTTGCTCGACGCCTTCGTCAACAAAGCTGATGGCGCCGATTTGAATGCCGACGAATGTTTCGCTCATGTCAGGTCCTTCGTGGATTTAGCCCAAGTATTCCCGGCCTTGTTCGCGGGTGGAAAGCCCAATCCCCCGGCCCCTTGCCGTAGTGCTGTGTCTACGCGCACCCAGCAAGCTAGGGAAGGGGAGTTGTCGTTGCGAGCCGCGAGGCTTTTTGCGTGGGCGGTCGCAGGACGGCGCGTGTGTCTACAATTCATCGGCAGCGGGGAGGACATCGCGGATAGCGACGCTATGCCCGCTCGCGCTCGAACGGACGCAGGCTTCCAGCAGCGCCAGCGACATCAGATGATCGCGCCCGCTGCACTGAAGCCGGGCGCGATCGACGACATGATCGACGAAGGCGGCGAAGAGGGCGATCGTCTCGCTGATCCAGCGTTCATGCGGCGGCAGCGGCACAGGCGTCAATGCCGCGTCGTCCCGGCGCGCGTAATAGAGCCCGCCAAATTCCTCGCGCTGAATAATGATACCGTCCGCGCAATCGCTGCGCCATTCAAAGCCGGGCGCCGCCCAGCTGCCCTGCCAGGTCCCTTGATAATTCACGCGCAAGCCGCCATCAAATTCAATCAGCGCCGAGACGTTGCTGTCGCCCGCGTACATGCTCCAAGCTGGATTCCAGGTCTGGCACTGCACGCGGACCGGCTCTCGCCCATAGACGAAGCGCATCAAATCAAAATGGTGGATCGACTGCTCCCAAAGCATGGGATGCGCCATGGTCAGCGGATAATCGTTGAGGTCGGGCCGCCGCCCGTCGCGCCAGCGCTCGTAAGTGAAGCGCGCGAACTCCGCCGCGCCGACGGTTTTTTCGCGCAAGAGACGCCGCATCGCCTGCGTCGTCGCCAGGAAGCGAAAATTCAGCCCAACCATCAGCGAAACGCCAGCCGCCTCGGCGATATGCACAAGCTCGCTCGCCTCCTGGAGGTCGAGCGCCAGTGGCTTTTCGATCAACATCGGCAATTTGCGCGCGCAAGCCATGCGAAGGATGCCCTCGCGTTCCATCGGCGGATTGGCCAGCACCAGCGCGTCAAGGTCGTCGAGAGCCTCCAGCGCGGCTTCTGCACTGGCGAAAGCCGGGCGCTCGCCAAACTCGGCAATTGCGCGGTCAAGCGCCGCCGCCGACGGATCAGCATAGGCCTGCAATTCGGCGCGCCGCGACCGCTGGATCACTTGCGCCCAGTGCCGCCCGCGTACGCCCAAGCCCGCCAGCAAGACCTTAAGCATCTCCAACAGCCCCCGCGATGCTCTCTTGCGCGCGCCGGAGCGTGGCCGCGCTCATCTTCGTCCAGTCGCCGAAACCGGTATCCCGCTTCAAGCGAGCGGTGTCCAGCATCCGCGGCTGGTTATCGACTTGATCTGCCTCGTTCGCGGACGAGTTAAGGCGCAGGGACGCTCCCGGCAAGAGACTTTGAATCATGCGAGCGACTTGCAAATTCGTCACCAGCTCGCCACTGGCAAGCTGATACAAGGGGTAATTCAGCCGGTCCGCTTTGAGCAGCGCGACCAGCGCCCGCCCGATATCCGGCGCGTAGGTCCATTCGTTTCGCGCTTGCGGTCGGTCTACGCTGATCTCGCCCTTGGCCAGCGCCGACTGGATCATCCGCGCGACGGCGCTAAGCTTCGGCCGAGTCGACCGCTGAAACTCGTAGGGACCATAAATGCCGCCGGGCCGCGCGCAGAGGCAATCGCGCCCATGGACGCGCCGCATGGTTTCGACCGTCTGCTCCATCAAGGTCTTGGCGACGCCATAGACGCCAAGCGGACGCTGCGGCAGCGACTCGTGGATGCGGGCATCGGGCGTGGCGCCATGCACAGCGGCGGAACTCACGTAAATCGCCCGTCGAATGCCCTGCCGCTCGGCGTATTCCAGGACGGCAAGCAGAGGCTCGATGTTGGCGCGCAGATTCATCTCCGGGGATTCGCCTCGTTCGCCCGGCGTCGCGGTGATGAAGGCGGCGTGAATCAAGGCGTCGGCGGCGAGCGGCGGCATGTCGGCGCAATCCGACTCGATCAGCCGCAGATTGTCGCCAGAATCCCTCGCGTAGGCCGGGTTGTCGAAGCTCAGATCGAGGGCGGAGACGCCGAAGCGCGCCTCCAGGCAGGCGGCGACGATATTGCAGCCGAGGAAACCGTTGGCGCCGGTGACAATGACGCGCATCAGCAAATTCCCACCCTGGCCTCGGCAATGCGCTCGCGGCCCGCCGCCAACCCGGACGGAAGCTGGCGCGCGCGCCTTGGACCCGCAGGCCGATTGCTTGACACTGGCATCGGCGCTTCTTATAATCTGTCCGCTTGCGGATTGCGGAGAATCTCCGCTTTGGCGCAGATCATAACTTGGGCGAAAGCGGCTGTCAATCAGGCTGGCTCCCAAGCGGCCGCGCCGACAGGATGGCAGGATTTATGAGCGAAAACTGGGTGCTGAAAGAGGACGAGGCGGTCGAGCTCCTGGCGCTGCTGATCACCTCGGCGCGCATACAAATGGAAGAACCGGCGCATTACGCCCCCATGCGGCTCTTGACGGCGACCGAGCGCCTTAGCGGCCTGATCCTGGAGCGCGCATCGGAGAAATCGCGCGAATTCCTGGCGGAGAACATGGCGCGCATCCCCGATACGCACATGCGCATGTCCGATCCCGAGAGTTACGCCGCCGCCCTTGATGAACGCTGCCGCGCCGTCGCCGCCTGTCTGCTGCGGCATAGCGCGCTGAGGGAGGGCGAAGCATGAGCGAAGCCGCGCTGCGCAACATCAGGACGCGCCGGGTCACGCGAGAGATGACCGCCGAGCCGGTCGAGCGCGCGCAAATCGAAACCATCCTGGAAGCGGCGCGCTGGGCGCCCAGCGGCGGCAACCTGCGCCCCAACCGCTTCATCGTCATCGAAGACGCCGAAACCCGCCGTCTGATCCGCCTGGTCTCGCCCGGCATGTTCCAGGAAGCTCCAGTCTTGATCCTCATCTGCATCGACTGGGAAGTGGCGGCCGAGCATCATCTGCCGCCGAGCGATCGCGCCCTGCTCATCGACGTCGGCACAGCCGCGCAAACGATGATGCTGGCGGCGCACGCCCTGGGCTTGGCTTCCGGTCCCGTCACCTCGTACAGCAAGGAAGCGGTCAAGCTGATCCTCAATCTGCCGGTGTCGTATTCGCCGGAGATGTTCATCTGCATCGGGCACAAAGCCGAAACCGCGCAAAGGGGCATGCGCGCCTGGAAGAAGATCAGCTGGCGCGACCTGACGCATTGGGAACGCTTCCAATAGAATCCGTCAGAAAACAAGTGAAATTTGTAGGGGCGACTTACCTCGTCGCCCGCAGAGTAAACGAAATTGTAGGGGCTACCTATCAGGTCGCCCGCAGAGTAAACGAAAATTGTAGGGGCTACCTATCAGGTCGCCCGCAGAGTAAACGAAAATTGTAGGGGCTACCTATCAGGTCGCCCGCAGAGTAAACGAAAGTTGTAGGGGCTACCTATCAGGTCGCCCGCAGAGTAAACGAAAATTGTAGGGGCTACCTATCAGGTCGCCCGCAGAGTAAACGAAAATTGTAGGGGCTACCTATCAGGTCGCCCGCAGAGTAAACGAAAGTTGTAGGGGCTACCTATCAGGTCGCCCGCAGACCAAACGAAAATTGTAGGGAGACCATCATGCACGAACGCTACATTAAACACATGGCTTTCGCCGTCAACGACGCGCGCGAATCGCTGCGGCAATATCAGGAATTCCTGGGCGTCGGGCACGATGCCGAGATTCATGACTATGAGAAATCGCGCAATGTCACGGCGATCTTCAATGTCGGCGATGTCGAGTATCAGCTCTGCCAGTCGATGGACGCGGGCGGCCGCTACGACGCCTGGATCAAGGAACGCGGCTACGAAGGCTTGCACCATATCTGCTACGCCGTGCCCAATATCGATGACGCGCTGGAAGACGCCCAAGCCAAAGGCGCCACCCTGAAAGAATGCGCCGCCTGCAAGGTCACGGGCAGCCACGTGCATCCCGAAGGCTGGGTCGCTTTCCTCGAGCAGGAAGCCGGCGGCGTCGAGCTGGAATTGATGCAGGTCTATACGGCGGAAGAGCTGGAACAGTACAAGTCGGTCAAAGGCATATAGATGGATAGCATCGCGCTCTTGCGGCGGCTGGTGCAGATCCCCTCGCCCAACCCGCCCGGCGATACCCGCGCCATCGCCGATTTCGTCGCCGAGCGGATGCGCGCCAGCGGCTGTGAGGTGCGGCAGCTGGCGCCCGATGCGAAGCCCGAGGCGCTGAATACGATTGCCGTGCTGGGCGCTGGCGAGCCGCGGATCATGCTGCACGCCCATATCGACACCGTGCCTGTCGCCGCGACCGAAGCCGAAAAATGGAGCGTCGACCCATACGCCGGCGTCGTCCGCGATGGCGCGCTCTATGGCAAGGGCAGCATCGACGACAAGGCGCCGCTCGCCTCAATGATGCTGGCGATGATGGATGCCGCGAATCAAGAATCGCTAACTGGCACGCTAGTCCTGGTGGCGGCGGCCGAAGAAGAAGTCGGCGGGCAGCTCGGCACAAAGTGGCTGGCGGATGCCGGTCATCTGCCCCCTTGCGATTTTATCATCGTCGGCGAGCAGACCGGCAACAAAGTGGCGACGGCGCACAAAGGCGTCATGCGCGCAACGATCCGCACGACCGGCAAATCCGTCCATGCCACCAACCCCGACCGCGGCGTCAACGCCATCGTGGCGATGTCCAAAATCATCAACGCGCTTGATGGCTATCATCGGGCGCTTGCCGAGCGCGTCCACCCGGTGGTTGGCTCGCCCACCTGCAATATCGGCGTGATTGAAGGCGGCAGCACCGCCAACGCCGTGCCCGACGCCTGCGCGATATTTCTGGATCGCCGCATGATCCCACGCGAAGACCCGGCCGCGGTCAAAGCCGAACTGCGCGCCCTGGTCGAGTCGCTCGATCTGGCGCCGGCGACGGTGGATATCGGCGATTTTGTGCATTCAAACTGGTTTGATTCCGCGCTGGATTCCGACCATGCCGATACCTTCCTGGATTGCGTCCGCAAGGCGATCAAGGCCGATCCAGGTCCTGTCGGTTACCTGCCCGGCAGCGACGCCAAGCATCTGATGGATATTGCGCGCGGCGATATGATCATATTTGGGCCCGGCAGCTATGAAGTCGCGCATGCCGCCGACGAGCATGTGCGGCTCGACGAGTATCAGGCGACCACCGATATCTTAATCGAGTTCCTGCGGCGGACGCTGTATGCCCCCACCCCAAACCCCTCCCCCATAAAGAGGGAGGGGCTTTAAGGTCGCTTCTCTGCGAGAATGCTCCCCTTCCCTCCTCGTGGGGGCAAGGGGCCGGGGGATGGGGTGAAATTTGCCCGCAATGTAAACAGGGGCGAGGTCGCGTAGACACTGACCGCCGACACTGTACGGCAGTCGCCCCTGCATGACGCTGGTCGGATTGGAAATTGTAGGGGCGAGGCGGCGACTCGTCCACAGAGGAGGCGCTGTGCGCGTTGACACATTGATCACGGGAGCGCAAGTCATACTGGAGAGCGGGCGGGCCGCCCTTGATGTCGGCATTCGGGCGGGGCGCATCGTCGCTCTGGTCGCCGATTCGGCCGGCGTCAGCGCCGGCGAGACCATCGACGCGGCCGGCAAGCTGCTGCTGCCTGGCGCCATCGACATCCATTTCCACTGCCGGGCCCCCGCTTATCCGCAGCGCGGCGACTTCGCCACCGAGACGCGCGCGGCGGCCGCTGGCGGAGTCACCACCATCTTCGAGATGCCGATTTCGAAACCCTGCTGCGCGACTGGCGAGGTCTTCCGCATGCGCAAGAGCCTGGCCGAGCGCGATTCTTACGTCAACTTCGGCTTGTATGGCGCGCCCGGCTTGCTCGACCCGCAGGAAATCGAGAATCTGGTGGACGAAGGCGCCATCGGCTTCAAGATCTTCATGACCTCCGCGCCAAAAGGACGCGATGACGAGTTCGAGGGGCTCTGCCTGCCGCATGTGCCGGAGCTTTATCAAGCGCTGAAGCTGGTGGCCGAGACGGGGCTGGTCTGCGCGGTGCACGCCGAGAACAATCAGCTGCTGGAATGGCATACGGCGCAGCTGATTGAAGCGGGGCGCAACGATCCGCCGGCGCATGGCGAATCGCGACCGCCCCACGTGGAAGCGCTGGCGATCGCCACCCTGCTGTCGCTGAACGAAAGCATCGGCGCGAATCTGCACATCGCCCACGTCAGCGGCGAAGAAGCGCTGGCCGTCATCCGCCGCTTCCAGGCGACCGGCGCCACCGTGAGCGGCGAAACTTGCCCGCATTATCTCTTCTTCACCGAAGCCGATCTGGCGCGCTGCGGTCCCTACGCCAAGGTCAATCCGCCAATGCGCAAAGCCGCCGATCAGGAAGCGCTCTGGGAGGGGCTGCTTGATGGTTCGCTGCTGGCGATCACCACTGATCATTCGCCTTTCACAGTTGAGGAAAAGGAACTGGCGCGCGACGATCTCTGGAGAGCCCCGCCGGGCGCGCCGGGCGTCGAAGAGTTGCTGCTCGGCGTCATGCACGAGGCGCTGAACGGACGCATGAGCGTCAACAAAGCGGTGGACCTGGTGGCGACCAACGGGGCGAAACGCTTCGGCGTTTATCCCGAGCGCGGGCATATCGGCATTGGCGCCGCCGCCGACCTGGTCGTCTACGATCCCGAAGCGGAGACGACCATCCACCGCGACATGCTTTTCACCCAGGCGCGCGACTGCGACAAGCTCTACGATGGCATGACCTTCAAGGGTAAAGTAGAGCGCACCATCGTCAACGGAAAGACCGTTTTCAAAGACGGCGAAATCACCGGCTCGGCCGGCGATGGCCAGTTCGTCCGCCCCGACCCGGCGCGCGTCACGCGGATTTTCTAATGCAAAGGCGAATTGAATGTAGCGTTTCTTTTACACCACAGAGGAAGGGAGGCAACACAGAGAACACAGAGGGTTCTTGTAGGGGCTGCCCATCGGGTCGCCCGCCCGCCATTTGGAACATTTGTAGGGGCTTGCCTCGGCACGCCCGCCCGCCATTTGGAACATTTGTAGGGGCTACCCATCGGGTCGCCCACCCGCCATTTGGAACATTTGTAGGGGCTTGCCTCGGCACGCCCACCCGTCATAAAGAGCTTTTGTAGGGGCTGCCCATCGCGTCGCCCACCCGCCATTTGGAACATTTGTAGGGGCTACCCACCGGGTCGCCCACCCGCCATTTGGAACATTTGTAGGGGCTGCCCATCGCGTCGCCCACCCGCCATTTGCAACATTTGTAGGGGCTACCCATCGGGTCGCCCACCCGCCATTTGGAACATTTGTAGGGGCTACCCATCGGGTCGCCCGCCCGCCAATACAATGAAGGAGACCACCCATGCCAGAAGCGCCCGCCTGGCGATTCGAGAAAATCATCAAGCCGATGTTCGATATCCCGGCGCCGCATCGCATTTTGGCTGGCGCGCGCGTGTTGACCTGCCGCGGCGACGAGGTCCTCGACGAGGGCTTCGTCGAAATCAAAGACGGCAGAATCGCGGCGGTCGGGCCCATGAGCGAATTGGGCGCCGCCACTGCCGAGATTATCGACTGTGGCGGCAAGACGGTCATGCCCGGCTTGATCAACTCGCACGTGCATCTGGCCTGGGACGGCGTGCACGATTTGGCGCGGCAATCGCTGGACGACCGGCCCGAGATCAGCGCCTACAAATGCGCCGGCAACATGCTGAAAAGCCTGCGCGCCGGCGTCACCCTCGCGCGCGACCTGGGCATGAACCGCAGCAATTTCTTCGCCAAGCAAGCGGTGGAACAAGGCATCTTCCCGGGCCCGCGCCTGCTCATCGTCGGCGAAGCCATCATCCAGACCGGCGGGCATACCTTCTGGTGCTGCCGCGAAGCCAGCGGGCCTCATGAAATGCGGCGGGCCGTGCGCGATCAGGTCAAGGGCGGCGCCGATCTCATCAAGATCATGGGCAGCCACGACGCCATCGAGTTCACCGACGAGGAACTGCATGCCGTCATAGACGAAACGCATCGCATGGGCTTGACCATTACGGCGCACGCCACCTTCGACAGCGTCATCCGGCGCGTCGCCGAGTTCGGCGTCGACTGCATTGAGCATGGCGGCGACATGAGCGACGAGACGATTCAGCTGCTTTTTGACAAAGACATCCCCATCGTCACCACCTTCGCGCCCCTGGTGATGCAGGCGCAGGCCGATATCGCCCGCCAGTACGACATCCCCGAATGGAAGATCGCCGAGCGGCAGGCGGCGGTCAAGAGCCGCGAACGTTTTGACGGGCTGGTGCGAGCGGCAAAAGCCGGCGTTACGATCGCCTTCGGCACCGATGCCGGCAGCCCGGTCGTCCCGCATGACACCGTCGCGCCCGAGCTCAAGTTCATGGTCGAGCTCGGCGTCAAGCGCGACAATTACGACGCCTTGCGCAGCGCCACCATCGTCGCCGCCGAAGTCAATAAGCTGGGCGATACGCTGGGCAGCCTGGAAGCGGGCAAAGAAGCCGATATCATCGTCATCGCCGGCGACCCGCTGGCGGATCTCAACGCGCTGGAGAAGATCGAAGCGGTGTACATCGCCGGCAAACAAATGACAGGAGCGCTATGAATGAGTCGCATCAAAGGCATCTTCAATATCCTCGCCACGCCTTTCCACGCCGATTTCGCGGTCGACTACGACAGTCTGCGCCGCCTCGTCCGCTTCCAGATGGACGTGGGCGCGCAGGGCTTGACCATCCTCGGCGTCATGGGCGAAGCCGCCAAGCTCAGCGTCGACGAGCGAAAAGCCGTCATGGATACGGTTGTGGAGACCGTGAACGGCGCGATTCCAATCGTCGTCGGCACGAGCCATAGCCAGCTTTCCACCTGCATCACCCTCAGCGAAGCGGCTTTCTCGGCGGGCGCGGATGGCGTGATGATCGCGCCGCCACCACTCGAAGACAAATCCGACCCCGCCATCCTCGCGCTCTACAGCGAGATCGCCGCGACCGTCAGCGGGCCGATTGTCGTGCAAGACTTTCCGCCGGTCAACGATGTGATCATGTCGGCGCAGGTCCTGGCGCAAATCGCCGAAGCCATTCCCAACGCGCGCTATCTCAAGCTGGAAGACCCGCCGCTGATGCAAAAGATCGACGGCATCCGCGCCTGCACGGACAAATTCGAGATCTTCGGCGGGCTGGGCGGCATGTTCCTGCTGGAAGAGCTGGCTCGCGGCGCCAGCGGCACGATGACCGGCTTTGCTTTCACCGAGATCCTGGTCGCGGTGTATGAAGCCTATAATGGCGGGCGCCGGGCGGAAGCCGAAGCCATCTTCGACAAATACCTGCCCTTGATCCGCTATGAGAATCAGCCGCTGATCAACTTGACTATACGAAAAGCCATCCTCCAGCGGCGCGGCGCCTTCGCAAACGCCACGCCCAGAGAGCCGTTCAACCCCATCGACGCCGGCACGCTGGCGGAAATCGACTGGCTGCTGAAGCGCGTCGGCATCGACGACCCGACGCGGAAGGTCCGCCTTTAGCCTGCCCGCGGTTGTAGGGGCTAACCAGCGGCTCGCCCGCCATGTAGGGGCTGCCCAGCGGGTCGCCCGATGACCTAGGCCTGGCGCCTGCGGGAGGGCGAGACAAGTCTCGCCCCTACAGAAAGGGCGCGAAAACGCTATAATCGCCCGCGTGACCCTTCATCAACAGCAAAGGAATGCCCATGTTTGGCAGACTGATTGGCAACGCCGGCGCCGTCAGCAGCGAGGCATTGCAGCGCGACTTTGGCAAGCTCCTCGCCGAAAACGAAACGGTTCAGGCCGGCTTCAAGGTCATTCGCGACACCTGGATCTTCACCGACCGCCGCTTGATCCTGGTGGACGTCCAGGGCATGACCGGGCGCAAGAAAGAATATCTGTCCATTCCCTATGGCAAGATCACCATGTACAGCGTGGAGACGACCGGCACATTTGATCTCGACGCCGAACTGAAGCTCTGGATTGGCAGCAATACGCAGCCGATCGAGAAGAAATTCAACAAGAGCGTTGACGTTTACGCGGTGCAAGGCTTATTGACGCAGCTGGTAAAGTGACGGGAAAGGACGACAAATGGATTTGGGATTAAAAGACAAGGTCGCGTTGGTCGCCGCTTCGAGCAAGGGCTTGGGGTATGGCGTGGCGCGGGCGCTGGCGGCGGAAGGCGCCAAGGTGTCGCTCTGCAGCCGCAGTTGGCAGCAGGTCGGCAAAGCGGCGAAGCGACTGGCGGACGAAACCGGCGCGGAGACCCTGGCCACGGAATGCGATGTGCGCGCGGAAGCCGATATTCAGCGCTGGGTGGATAAGACCGTGGACGCCTGGGGCGGCATCGACTGCCTGCTGGTCAACGCCGGCGGACCGCCCGCGAAGACCCTTACGGAAGTGACAGACGCTGATTTCCAAGCCGCTTTCGAGCTGACGCTGCTCAGCAGTTTCCGCATGATCCGCCTGGCGCTCCCGCACATGGAAAATGGCGGCGCCATCCTGACGGTGACCTCCAGCTCGATCAAAGAGCCGAGCCCGCGCCTGGGCCTCTCCACCGTGATGCGCGCGGGCGTGGCCGGCTTGGTCAAGACGCTGGCTGATGAACTGGCCGGCGATGGCATCCGCCTGAACAATCTGATACCGGGGCGCATCGACACCGACCGCGTGGCCCAGCTGGACGCCGTCGCCTCGGAGAAGACGGGCATGAGCATGGACGAGATCAAGGCGCGCGCCATCGCCGGCATCCCGCTGGGGCGTTATGGCACGATCGACGACTTCGGCGCGGCCGGGGCTTTCCTGCTCTCGCCCGCCGCCAGCTATATCACCGGCGCCACCCTGCGCGTCGATGGCGGGGCGATGCGCTCGATCTAGCTGGAATGTGACAGGCGGGCGAGTCAATGGGTTGCGGAGACACCAACCGGCGCTCGCGCCTACACCCCTCCCTGATGCTTCGGGGAGGGGCCAGGGGTGGGGTTGGCCGCTGTTACGGGCTTGCCAAGGCAAGCCCCTACAGTCGGATATCGTAGGGCGAATCTGTAGACAGGCGCAGGCAAGCCGCCGCCCGCGCAAAACGATACGCCCAAGGGCGGCGTCCCAATTACAACGACAGCTGTAGGGGCGTTTGACCCGAAGTGTCTACGCGCGGCGCTGTAACGCCCGTTGACAACATTGGCGAATCTGTAGGCGCGAGAGACGGGCAGTGTCTACGCGCCCCTAGTCTCGCCCTCCCAGACACGACGAGTGCGACGCGAGAAACAAGCCTATGTCCGCATTCCAAGAACTCACAACGCATATCGCCCAATATCACGATCTGCTCTGCATCCTGAACACGCTGAAGTGGGACATGCGCACCATGATGCCGGCCGCTGGCGCCAAAAGCCGGGGCCAGCAGTTGGCGACCTTGAGCAAACTGGCAAAGTCGATCTTCGTCAGCGAAGACACCGCCCGCCTGCTGGATGCCGCCGACGCCGAAATGGCTGGCGCCGACGCCGATTCGTATCAAGCGCGCGCCTTGCGGCAGACCCGCGACGCCTTCGAAATGCAGCAGCGCATCCCAGCCGACCTGGTCGGGCGGATGGCGGCGCTTGGACCAGAATCGGAAGCCGTCTGGGCGAAAGCCAAAAACGAGAATGACTTCGCCAGTTTCAAGCCTTACCTGCAGCGGATGCTGGATCTCAACATCGAGCTGGCGGACGCCATCGGCTACGAAGAGCATCCCTTCGACGCGCTGATTTTCCAGTTCGAGCCGGGCATGACCGCCGCCCGCCTGACGCGGATCTTCGCCGAGTTGAAAGCCCGCATTCTGCCCTTGCTGGCGCGGGTCGTCGCTGCTGACGCGCCCCTGCCCATCGACTTGTGGGGCGCGGAATACGACTTCGCCGCGCAGAAAAAGCTGTGCCGGGAGCTGGCGTCTCTGATCGGCTTTGACTTTGGGCGCGGGCGGCTGGACGAAGCCCCCCACCCCTTCGAGATAAGTTTCACGCGCGAAGACGTGCGCATCACCACCCGTTACGACGCCAACTACCTGCCGATGTCGCTCTTCGCGGCGCTGCATGAAGCCGGGCATGGCCTTTACGAACAGAATATCGCGCCAGAGCTGACGCGGACGGCGCTGACGGCTGATTTCCTCGGGCAATACGCGGTTGGCGGCGCCAGCTATGGCGCCCATGAATTCTCATCGCGCCTCTGGGAGAATCAGATCGGGCGCAGCCGCGCATTCTGGCAGCTGCATTTCGCGCGTGTGCAAGCGCTCTTCCCGTGGCAGATGGCGGAAGCCGACCCCGAACTCTTCTATCGCGCGGTCAATCGCGTAAAACCCAGCCTCATCCGCGTGGAAGCCGACGAGGTCACTTACAACCTGCACATCATGCTGCGCGCCGAGATCGAGATGGCGCTGCTGGAGGGCGCGGTCGCCGTTGACGACTTGCCCGAGGTCTGGAACGCCAAAATGGAAGCGTATCTCGGTTTGACCCCGCCGGATGATCGGCGCGGCGTTTTGCAGGACGTTCACTGGTCCTTCGGCGGCTTCGGCAACTTCCCCTGTTACACCATCGGCAACATCATGGCGGCGCAGGTTCTCGCGGCTGCGCAGGCGCATATTCCCGACCTGGCGGGGCGGCTGGCGGAAGGCGATTATCAGACGCTGCTGGCCTGGCTGAGCGAAAATATCTATCGGCATGGACGCGCCTACAGCGCCGACGAGCTGCTGACGCGCGTATCCGGCGAGGGCTTGAACACCGCGCCCCTGCTGGCTTATCTGGAGCGGAAGTACAGCGACTTGTACGGCTTGGATTAGCGAACGCGCTTAACTCGGCTGATGCGAGAATATATCCGAGTCATAACCGCTGTCGCTGCGCCCGGCTGGGCTGGGCATGGCGAAGCGAGCCCCATCCAGGATTTCGCGCACGGTCAGCATTTGCATTCGGGGGTAGGTTCTGCCGTCAATTTCAACTTCGCCAATCAGCGCCATCTTCAGTTTGAAGTTCTTTTCTTGCTGTTTGCCCGGTTCATGCAGAATAATCAGCCCGGCCATCTGCACATTGTCATAGCGCAGGACGCTGCCAAGATAGCCGACATCGGCAATGCCTACATTCGCCCCGCCTTTGACTTCCAAAGCCATACACTGCAATACATCCTCGCCCGGCATATCAAAATAAACGCGCCCGTCTATGCCGTCGTCCGCTGTCTTCTTGACATTGACAAAACCCTCAACCTGCTCGATGCACCACTTCTGAAACTGATACGGATCCTGCCGCCAAAGCTCCAATGCGCCTTCCCAATTCTGCGGCAGGCCTTCCATCACATAATCCGTTCCCTGCGCCAGATGCAGGCGGTCTTGCATGCGGGCGCGGGCGACGCGCTTGATGGCGTGAATGGTGATGTCGATGCCGATCCACCGGCGCCCGAGCCGCTCAGCCGCTTCGATTGTCGTGGCACAGCCGCAGAAGGGGTCGAAGACAAGATCGCCGGGGTTCGAAGACGCGCGGATGATGCGGTCAAGCAGGGCGAGGGGTTTCTGCGTGGGGTAGCCGAGGCGTTCTTTGTGATTGCCGGTTAGCGCTTGGATGTCAGTCCAAAGATTCGAAATAGGAACGCCCTTGGACTCGTCCAAGTAGACTTTACGCTCGGGTATGCCTTTGCCGCCGCGTCCCTGTCTTATGCGATTATCCGCTTCAAGCTCGTACATCCTCGATTCAGGGTATCTCCAGATTCGGCGGAAGCCTCGAAATTCGTAATCATACCCGCCGCCAGAAAGACCGCCAGCATGCAAAGGCGCGGTTCGATAGCGCCCTCGCTCATCTTCATGCCGGTAGGATTTTCTTACATATTCCGGATCGAGTGGCAATCGCACATTGTTCCAGACCCCTTTGCCATCTAAGGCATAATAATGAATCATATCATAGACGCGACCTGGTTTCTTCGCGTCATTATGCGATCCATAACGCCGCCAGACAATTTGCGCGCGCAAGTTCTCCGCGCCGAACAGCACATCCATCACCATCTTCAGATAATGCGCGGCGGTGTCGTCGCAGTGCAGATAGATGCTGGCGGTCGGCTTCATCATGCGGCGAATCCAGACCAGCCGTTCGGTCATGTATGCCAAGTAGGCCGCCATATCCGGCTGCAGGTTAACCAGCCCGCTCAGCAATGCCGCCAGAAAATTGGCGCCATGCCCGTTTATGCCATGCTCGCTCAGCAGCAGCGGCAAGTCGCGGATTATCCGCAGCCCCTCGGTAACCAGAACCCAAGTATCGGTGTAGGCCTCCACCTGGTCGGGCAAGGGGCGGCCCGTCTCGTCTTTGTAGATGGCGTTGTAATCTTCATTTGAATTAAAGGGGGGATCAAGATAGACTAAATCGACGGAGCGCGGGGGAATCTTCTCCCGCATAATCGTAAGGCAATCGCCATAAAACAAGGTATTCATGCCCGCTGCTCCTTGCGATTCTCGCCCAAGTTAAGCAGATTTACCACGAACTATCAAGCGTCGCGTCAAGCGGTCGAAATGCTGGAGCGCGAATAATGCCAATGACCAAGACCTTCCCCTGTCAAGACGCCACTCTCGCCGTCGACGAGCGCGTGGACGACCTGCTCGCGCGTATGACCATCGAAGAGAAAGCCGGCTTGATGTTCCAGCCGATGACCTTCATCTCGCCCGATGGCGCCTTTGACGCCGACGCGCGCTTTTTTGGCCGTCCGTCCCTGCGCGAGCTGACGGACAAGGGCATCAATCACTTTGGGCTGGCCGGCGCGAGTGGCGCGCGGGAAACCGCGGCCTGGGTCAACCAGCTGCAGGCGCTCGCCCTGGGGAGCCGGCTCGGCATCCCCATGACCTTGTCCAGCGATCCGCGTCACGGCTTCGCCAGCAATCCCGGCGCCTTCAACGCCACGCCCGCCTTCTCGCAATGGCCCGAGCCCCCAGGCTTGGCGGCGATTGGGGACGAGCAGCTGGTGGAGGACTTCGCTGACATCGCCCGCCAGGAGTTCCTCGCGCTCGGCATCCGCGCGGCGCTGCATCCGATGGCGGACCTGGCGACTGAACCTCGCTGGGCGCGCGTCAACGGGACCTTCGGCGAAGACGCCTGGCTGGCGGCCAAGCTGACGGCGGCTTATATCCGCGGCTTCCAGGGCGAGCAGATTGGCGCGGAAAGCGTCGCCTGCATGACGAAGCATTTCCCCGGCGGCGGTCCTCAGCTGGATGGCGAGGATTCACACTTCGAATATGGCCGCGAGCAGGTCTATCCCGGCGGCAATTTCGAGTATCACCTGCTGCCCTTCGAAGCCGCTCTCGAAGCCGGCACAGCCATGATCATGCCCTATTACAGCATGCCAGTCGGCGCCGGCTACGAAGAAGTCGGTTTCGCTTACAACAAGGGGATCATCACCGGTTTGCTGCGTGAACGCTATGGCTTTGACGGCGTCGTCTGCACCGACTGGGGCACGCTGACCGATATGGAAATGATGGGCAAACCCTTCCCGGCGCGGGCTTGGGGCGTCGAAGACCTGGATCTGGGCGAGCGCATCCTCAAGTCGCTGAAGGCTGGCGTCGATCAATTCGGCGGAGAAGACTGCGCCGAGGCCTTGGTCGCCCTGGCGCAGGCGGGCAAAATCCGCGAAGAGCGCCTGGACCGCAGCGCGCGCCGGCTGCTGCGCGACAAATTCCGCCTCGGCTTGTTCGAGCGGCCCTACGTCGATGAAAGCGCCGCCGCCACGATCGCGGGCAATCCGGCTTTTCGCGCGGCCGGCGACCTGGCGCAGCGCAAGTCCATCGTGCTTTTGAAGAACACGGGACTGCTGCCACTGCGCGGCCGCCCGAAGATTTATGTCGAGAGTATCGAGCAGGCGGTCGCCGCCGAATATGGCGAGGTGGTTGACGAGCCGAGCGCCGCCGATGTCGCCATCCTGCGCCTGCATACGCCCTATGAACCGCGCGACCAATACTTCCTCGAAGAGCATTTTCACGCCGGCAGCCTGGCGTTTGACGAGGCGGAAATCAGCCGCATACGGGCAATCGCCGCTGAAGCGCCGACGGTCATCGACATCAATCTCGAGCGGCCCGCGGTCATGCCAGCGCTGGCGGCAGCGGCCGCGGGTCTGGTCGCCAACTTCGGCGCCAGCGACGCCGCCGCGCTCGATATCATCTTCGGGCGCTTCAAGCCGAGCGCGACCTTGCCCTTCGAGCTGCCCTCATCGATGGAGGCCGTGCGCGCGCAAAAGCCGGACCTGCCGCATGATTCGGAGAATCCGCTGTTTCCGCATGGATATGGCCTGCGGTATTAACCGGAGCGCGATCGTGTAGGGGCGAGCCATTGGGTCGCCCTCCACGAGCAATCTGTAGGGGCGAGCCATTAGGTCGCCCGCCATGAACAATCTGTGGGGCTGCCCATCGGCTCGCCCGCATTTTCAGGAGCGCGCGACATGAAAATCTCGGACATCAAGGTCTACCTCGCGAAGGAATGGCGAACTTTCTGTTTCGTCGTGGTGGAGACCGACGACGGAATCAGCGGCATTGGAGAAGCGGGCCTCACCGGGCGCGAGCTGGCGGTGCAAGGCGCCATCAAGCATTTCAAACCGCTGCTCATCGGGCAAGACCCCTTCCGCACGGAGCATATCTGGCAGCTGCTTTTTCGCGGCGGATTCTTCCCGGCGCAGCGCGTCTTGACAGCCGCCATCGCCGCCATCGACATCGCCCTCTGGGATATCAAGGGCAAGGCGCTGGGCGTCCCGGTCTATGATTTGCTGGGCGGGCGCGCAAGGGACCGCGTCCTCACCTACAATCACAATGGCGGGGAGACGGTCGAAGAGCTGGTCTTATGCTGCCAGCGCTCGCTGGAGGACGGCTGGAAGGTTCTGCGCTGGGGTCTTGGGCATGAGCCACGCGGCATCCTCGAGCCGGGGGCGGCGGTCCGACGCGCCATAAAAGAGATTGAGGCGCTGCGGCTGGCGCTCGGCGACGAGGTCAAGCTGGCGATCGACGTCCATACCCGCCTTGACCCGGCGGACGCGATCTGGCTCTGCCAGGAATTTGAGCAATACCGCCCCTATTTCGTCGAAGACCCGCTGCGGGTGGAGAACGCGCAGTCCTATCGCAACCTGCGGGCGCGCACGACCGTCCCGCTGGCGGCTGGCGAGCAGTACAGCTCCAAGTGGGAGTTCCGCCAAGTGGTCGAAGAAGAGCTGATCGACTTCGCCCGCACGACCTCTGCATCTGCGGCGGCCTCACCGAAGCCAAGAAGATCGCGGCCGCCTGCGAGACGCACTATATTGATCTTGCCGTGCATAACCCGATTGGCCCGGTCGCCACTTCGGCCTTCCTGCATCTCAGCCTGTCCACACCAAATTTCGCGGTGCAAGAGCTGCCGCGCCGCCCGGGCGAAAGCATGCCCGAGGTCGTGCTCAACCAGCCGGAATGGCAAGATGGCTGCCTGCTGCCGCCGAAAGCGCCGGGCCTGGGCATCAAGTTTAATCCGGACGCGCTGCGCAAATATCCGTTTGAAATGGCAGAACTGCGCCATCTGCGCCGACCTGACGGCTCGGTCACAAACTGGTAGAATACGCGCAAGGCAATCATCAATATGGTAGGGGCGAGCCATTGGGTCGCCCGCGCGAACAAGATGAATCTGTAGGGGCGAGCCATTGGGTCGCCCGCGCGAAAAGACAGAAACTGTAGGGTCGAGCCATTGGGTCGCCCACGCGAACAAAATGAATCTGTAGGGGCGACTCTGTGAGTCGCCCTCAAGATGGCGAGAGGAATGAAATGATGAGCGAAGTGCAACTGGTATGGGAGATCCAAGCGGTGCTCGGCGAGGGACCCGTCTGGGTGGAAGCGGAGAACGCGCTTTACTGGGTGGATATCATGAGCAGCAAGGTTCATCGCTACGCCTTGGCCGACGGCGCGAAAACGACCTGGAGTTTCGACTCTGCCGTGACTAGCCTGAACCCGCGGCGAGACGGCGGCTTCATCGGCACGATCGCAGACGGCTTCGCCTATATTGACTTTGACGTACTCTCCGCCCGGCCGATCGCCCTGCCGGAAGCGGAAAGGCCCGGCAACCGCTTCAACGATGGCAAGGTCGATAATAGCGGGCGCTATTGGGCGGGCACGATGGATATCGCGCAGGTCGGCGCGACCGGTTCCCTCTATCGCCTCGACCCCGATTTGAGCGTTCGGCAGGTCGATACGGATTACATCATTTGCAACGGGCCTACGTTCAACCTGGAGAATTCGATCATCTACCACACCGACAGCATGAAGCGAAAGATCTATGCGCTGGATATTGGCGCGGATGGCTCGCTGAGCAATAAACGCGTCTTCACCGAGTTCACTCAAGACGACGAGGGCGTGCCCGATGGCATGACGGTCGATAGCGAAGACTGCCTCTGGGTGGCGCATTTTGGCGGCAATCGCATCACGCGCTATTCGCCCGCCGCCGAGATCCTGGAAGTCGTGCCCATCCCCGCGCCCAATATCACCAGCTGTACTTTCGCCGGCGCTGATCTGGACACGCTCTATATCACCAGCGCGCGCTTCAACATGGCGGAAGCGGATATCGAAAAGTATCCGCTGGCGGGCAGTTTGTTCAGCTATCAGCCGGGCGTGAAGGGGACGCCGACTTCGCTCTTCGCCGGTTGAGCAGATGCAGCGCGCCATAAGCGGCCATCACCGCCAGCAGGGGCGTGATCATGACGCGGGCGCGGGTATCGATGCCGGAGGTCTGCACCAATAACGTACCCAAAACGAAATAAGCGCAGGGCAGAAGCAGTAACGCCGCTTCAGCCCATTTTCGTGAGCGCGCAAGGTACCAGCATCCATTGCCCGCCAAGGCCAATAATGCACTGTTCCAGGCGAAGCCGACCCACCACGGCGCGCCCCAGTCATTGTCGCCCTGCATTTCGATCTTGACCTCGAAAAAGATGCGGTAAACGCCGACGGGAAGCGTCAACAGATACTGCAACGGATGCTCACGGAACACTGCTAGCGCAACTTCCGTCATAGCGGATGCTTGAGCCGGGGTATTCGCCCGATGCCACCATTGACGATCCGGGCCGATTTCCGCCACATCATTGCCCAGCCTCTCTTCGACTCGGCTCGCAAGTTCAACATAGGTCGCGTTTATGTCCTCTCGCCCATGCGCCCAATAATGGGTCATAGCGGCGCGGAAGTAGAGCAGATTGTATGTTCCGATTGTCGAGAATGCGCTGTTATTGAAGACGATGGCATTGTGGAGCTTCCACCCGCCAACGCCCAGCGCGGCAGGCAGTACGAAGGCCGCAACTGCCAATAAACGCCCCCCCCCGCATGCGCCAAGGCAATCCAAAGCGCGATGGGAATCCAGAGCAAAAAGGAGGCCGGACGTGTCAATGCCGACAGAGCGATAAGCGCGCCGCTCAATACGCCAAGTCCCAAGATCTGCAATGGCGAGTCAGCTCGCCGCAGACAGATGAGACTGACAAAGGTCAGCGCCAGCAAGAAATTTGCCAAAGGTTCGGCTAACATGACACCTGAATACTTGACGCTTGTGGGATCAAGCGCCAAAAGCAGGGCCGCCAGCAGCGACCAATTGCGACTGAGAGAGCATTTCCGCGCCAGCGCGTAGGTGACTGGAATTACGCCGACTGCGATTATGATGTTTGTCGCGACTATCAGGCGCGGGCTCATGCCTAATGCGACGATTAGCAGCGGAAATACGGGCGGACGCACAAGAAAATAGCTGTTGCTGAACGACAGGTCGCCGCTGGCGATTTGCTCGGCCGCAAGCGCGTACTCAGTATAGTCACCGCCATGATAGGCGAGCAGCGATGGCTCGTAAATCGCGATGGCATAGCCCGCTCGCAGCATCAAGCCAAATAATACAATCGCCAGAAGCGCGTTGCGCCGCATTTCGTGCCATTCGCAGTAACGATATGATTCGCACGACTATATCACATATCCTATTATTCGGTCACATCTGTCCCGTTTCAGCCTCAATTATCAGCCAAGCTTGCAGGGGACGCCGACGCCGCTCTTCGCCGGTTGAGCAGATGCAGCGCGCCATAAGCGGCCATCACCGCCAGCAGGGGCGTGATCATGACGCGGGCGCGGGTGTCCATGCAGGTTGTGCAGACGAGCAGCGTGCCGCCGATGAAGTACAGGCTCGGCAGCAGCAGGAAGAGCGCGTCCAGCCAGCGCCGCTGACGCAATAGCAATCGCAGCCCGATAGCCGAGGCGATCAGCAGCCCCGCGTTCCAAAGCGCGCCGACGGCCGACAGGGGGCCGCCCAGCTCAATCAGCGACTGATAGCCGCCGACGAGCGCCGCCAGCGCAGATTCGAGCGGGTGCGCGCGCATCACTTTGAGGGCGATATCGCGCATGATGGCATCGCCCTGGGCCGTGTTGGCGCGGTGTCGCTTCCGCCAGTCCTCCGGCAGCGCGCCGCCATCGTTGCCCAGCCGCGCTTCGACTTCGCGCGCCAGGCTCAGCTTCACCGCCTCGATATCTTGCCGTCCCTGCGCCAGATGCAGCGCCGCCGCCGCCCGATAGTAGAGCAGGTTGTAGGCGCCGACGCTGGTGAAAGCGCCGTTGTCGAAGGTTTGGGCGTTGTGATTTTGCCACAGCGCCATGCCCAGCAGCCCGGGCGCGGCGACAGCCACAGCCGCCAAGAAGCGCAGGCCTTGACGACGGCGCGCGCCGATGACCCAGAGCGCCATGGGGATCCAAAGCAGATAGGCGGCCGGGCGCGTCAATGCTGAAAGCGCGATCAAGCCGCCAGCGAGCAAGCCCCATACAAATGTCGCCGCCCGGCTTTCCGCCCGCTTCAGCGCCAGCAGCGCCACGAAAGCCGCGGCCAGCAGCAGATTCGCCAGCGGCTCCGCCAGCAGGATGCCCGAATACTTGATGCTGGTCGGGTCGAGCGCGATGATGAGCGCCGCCAGCAGCGCCAGCTCTTGTGGCAGTCGCAATTGGCGCGCCAGCCGATAGGTCAGCGGAATGATCATGAGCGCCAAGAGCTGATTCAGCAGGATCAGCAGCGGCCGGTTGACGTCGAGGGCGGCGGCGATCAGGGGGTAGACGGGCGGACGCACGAGAAACAGGGGGTGCGCAAAGCCGTGGTCGCCCCGCAGGATGTGTTTGGCGGCGACATGATAATCCCAATAATCGCCGGGGTAATCGAGGTTGAGCGAAGCGCCATAAACCGAGCTGGTATAGGCGACGGCAGCGCCAGACCGAGCAGTATGATCGCCGGAATCGTCAGGCGCGCCACTTTTCCTCCTCGCTCCGCAGCCTGTTGATTGCCGCATTTTAGCATGAATGCCCCGCGGTCGTTGTCGCGCGAGCATTTGGCGGGGAGGCGCCTTTTAACGCAAGCCCGGGGTGAAGCGGGTGGATTCGGCCGCTGGCATGTGCATGTGCGTGCGCCAGCGTGGCAGGCTGGGCAGGCTCGGCGCGTCCAGGGGCAGGGCCTGCACGCCGGTCGCGCGGATTGTCGTGACGGTTTCTTCGCGCTCGACCAGGCCTTTGAACCACAAGAAGCGCTCGCCGCGGATGATCTTGCGCGTCCGCTGGTACATATCGGGGAAGACGACCACGTTGATCAGCTCAAATTCGTCTTCGAGGGTGATGAAACGGATTTCTTTTGCCGTCTCCGGCGCTTGAATGATGACCACCATGCCGGCCGTCTCGATGACGGAGCGTTCGCGCGCGCGCATCACCGCCTTGCTGTGCAGGATGCCCCGCTGGTCGCACCAGGCGCGGAAGTATTGCATGGGATGATGCTCGGTCGATAAACCGGTCGAGGCGAACTCCATATTCAGCCGCTCCATCGCCGTCGGCTCGGGCAGCTCGACCGGCGGCGTCGGCATGCGCAGGGGCAGACGACCGCGCCCCTTGTGGAGCAAGCCCGCGTCCCAGAGCAGCTGATGACGCGAGCGATGCCAGCGATCGAGCGCGCCGGCTTGAATCAGCCGCTCGATCAGGCGCAGGGGCAGCTTTGCCCGCCCGATGAAATCACTCAGGTCGGCGAAGGGTCGTTTCGCGCGCTCCGCCAGCAGCGGGTCCAGTCGGTGGCGCTTCAGCCCCTTGACGTAACTGAGCCCGATGCGGATGGCGCCTTCCTGGACCGCGCAATCGGCGGCGCTGCGATTGATATCGGGCGGCAGCACGCTGATCCCCGCGCGCATGGCATCGTAGACCAGGGTGCTGGGCGACCAGAAGCCCATCGGCTGGTGATTCAAAATGGCGGCGTAGAAGACCGCCGGGTGATGATATTTGAACCAGGCGGATTGGTAGGTCAGCACGGCGAAGCTGGCGGCGTGGCTCTTGGCGAAGGAATAGGCGCCGAAGCCGCGCAGCTGTTCAAAGATGGTTTGGGCGATTGCTTCATCGACGCCGTTTTTGCGCGCGCCTTCCATGAAGACCGCTTCCAGTTGATCGAGCAGCTGAAACGAGTACTTGCTGCCCAGGGCGCGGCGCAGCATCTCGCCCTGCCCGTGGCTGAAGCGGGCGATGTCATGCGCCACCTTCAGCACTTGCTCCTGCCAGAGGATGACGCCGAGGGTCTCTTCCAGGGCTGGTTTCAGGCGCTCGTCGAGGTAACTGACCACTTCGACGCCGCGCCGCCGCCGCAGGTAGGGGTGGACCATATTGCCCATGATAGGCCCGGGGCGGATCAAGCTGATGGCGATGACGAGGTCGATGAAGCGCGTTGGTTTCAGGCGCGGCAGGGTATTCATCTGGGCGCGGCTCTCGCATTGGAAGACGCCGAAGGTCTTGGCTTGGGCGATCATTTGGTAGACGCGCGGGTCGTCGAAGGGGACGTTTTCGGCGTCGATGCCGGTGCGTTCGACCATTTCGCTGATGGCCGCCAGCATGCGCAAGCCGAGCACGTCGATTTTGATGATGCCGGCGTCTTCCAGGGCTTCCTTGTCCCATTGCACGACGGTGCGGTCGGGCATGGTGGCTGGCTCAGTCGGCAGGCGGCGCGAGAGCGGTACGTCGGAGATGATCTCGCCGCCGTTGTGAATGCCGATATGGCGGACGTTGCCCAGCAAGCGCTCGCAGACGTCAAAGAAAGCGGCCAGACGCGCCGGGGTATGCTCGCCGCGGACTTCCCATTGATCGCGCAGCCAGGGGTGCATGGCCGGCGCGAAGCCCCAGGCTTTGGCGACATCGCGGATGACGCTGCGGTGGCGATAGGTGACGAAGGTGCAAGCCATGGCGGCGTGCGTCCGCCCGTATTTCTCGTAGACGTATTGAATCACCTCTTCGCGCGTCTCGGCGTCGAAGTCCATGTCGATATCGGGCGTCATCTGCCGCTCTTCGGAGAGGAAGCGCTCGAAGACCAGGCGATGCGCGATCGGGTCGACCGGCGCGATCTTGAGCAAGTAAGCCACGACGGAATTGGCGGCCGAGCCGCGCCCTTGGCAGCGGATGCCGCGCTCCCAGGCGAAGCGGGCGATATCCCAGACCACCAGGAAGTAATTGGCCAGCCCGGTCGCCTTGATGATGTCCAATTCGTGCTGCAGGCGGCTTTCCATGCGCGGGCGATAACGTTCCGAGCGGCGGCAAAGCCGGGCCAGAAACGATTGCGCGCTCATGCCTGGCGGCAGCGGATGCCGCGGCAGCGCCTGCAATTGGGAGGGAAGCTGATAGCGGCAAGCTTCGGCGATGCGCAGGGTCTCGCTCAAGGCGCGCGGATAACGATGAAAGAGCGCCGCCATCGCCGCAGCCGGCTTCAAGCAGCGCTGCCCGTTGGGGAAGAGCCGCGCCTGCGCCTCGTTCAAGCTGCGGTTGTGGCGGATGGCAGCCACGACATCGCCCAGGTTTTTCTCCGCCGGCGTGGGATAGTGGACGTGGTTGGTCGCGGCGTAACCGAGCTTCAGCGACTCGGCGATTTCGACCAGGGCGGCCGCTCGCTGGTCGTCATAGGGGCGGCGGTGATGGTGCAGCTCGATGAAGAAGCTTCCCGCGTCGAAGAGGGCCGCATAGCGCCGCGCCACCTGCTGCGCCGCGTTGGCGCCGTCGCTTTCGAGGATGCGCGCGATCTCGCCTTCGCGCCCGCCAGAGAGGGCGATCAGCCCGGCGGTCCGCCCTTCCAATTGCTCGAAATGCAGCAAGCCCTGGCCTTTTGGCGCTTGATGCTGCGCCTGCGTGATCAGCCAGCAGAGGTTCTCCCAGCCACTTTCGTCGGCGACGAGCAGGGTCAAAGCGCCGCGCCCGTCGTTCTTACCGCCCCCACCCTCTCGCGCCGCCTGTAGGGGCGAGCCTTGTCTCGCCCTCCCGCGCCCGCCAACCCCGCCGCCGGCTTCTGTTCCCCCTCCCTCTTCATGGGGGAGGGGGTTAGGGGGTGGGGGTTGGCATTCGATGGTCAGTTCAGCGCCGAGGATAGGCTGGATGCCGAGGGCCTGCGCCGCCTTCTGGAAGCTGACCGCGCCGTAGACGTTGTTGTGGTCGGTCAGCGCCAGCCCGCGCAGGCCCAGGTTTGCCGCTTGCGCGACGAGGGTCTCTGGCGGGGCCGTCCCGCGCAGCAGGCTGTAGGCGGAATGGGCGCGCAGTTCGATGTAGTCCGGGGCGGTCATTTTCGCCTTCGCTTCGGGGCGTGGTAGGGACGAGCCACCGGCTCGCCCCTACAAATTCACCTTCCTTAGGAGCGCTGTAGGGGCGATTCTGCGAATCACCCGTTTTTCCTCTGCGTCCTCTGCGCTCTCCGTAGTTCGTTTCTTTTCCGCATGCGATTCGGGATTGCTTCTGCGGCGCTGTGGCGAAATTTCAGTCATACACCCGCTGCAGCGCCCAGGCGTCCGTCAGCAAATCGTGATAAATCACCAGCGCCATGCCGCCCGCCAGCAGCTTGTAATAATCGCGATAGACGCGCATGCCCCACCAGCAAAGGTCCACTTGCCAGCTGAGCGCGACATGCTCCACCGCGTGCCAGGCATTCCGCCAGCGAATCGCCGTCGGCCGCGCGTCGACCGTCCGCACTTCCAATGCGGCGTCTTTACCGGACAAGCGGCTCACGCGCCCAGCGCCTCGCTTTCATATTGCAGCGCCGGCGGGAAGTGGCGCGGCGCGTCGGTCAAGCGCAGTTGGTAGACGGTCTGATGAAAGCGCCGGCGCCAGCCCTCGACCGCCGCCCGCAGCGAAACCCCCTCGCGCGAGGCCTCAAAGAGCGAAAGCTGCTGTGGCTGTGGGACCGTCAATTCGCTGAGCTGCAGGGTCAACTCAGTGATGCCAGCCGTGTAGCGCGGCTGTTCCAGCAGGAGCGGCAGCTGTTTCTCGAAATGCGCGAGGCGGCGCAGCGGCGCGCTGGGGCGCAGGTGGAGCTCGCTGGTGTTACCGTCATCATCGCCCAGCAGCAGGGCCAGGCGCCCGGCTTCTCGCGTTTTCAGCTGTCGCAGCAGCGGGCGCGCCAATGCCAGGCAAGCGGCGAGCAGGCTCTCGCGGTCGGCAATCGGCTCTTCAAAAGCCAGCGCGCCCTCGAGCGTGGGCGGCGGTTGGCAGGCTTGCAGCGGACGCGGATCGATCCCCCGCGCCAGATCATGACAAAAGCGGCCGTCTCGCTCCCATTGTTCGAAGACGGCCGCCCGGGAAAGCGCCGCGAACTCGCCAATGCTGCGGATGCCCATCATCGGCAGTCGGCGCGCCATATCGGCGTTCAGCGGCAGCAGCGCGGCCGGGAAAGGCGCCAGGAAAGCGGCTTCTTCGCCCGGCGCCACGCGGCAATGATCGACGCCGCTGGCCCCGGCGACTTGCGCCACGAATTTGCCGCTGCCCGTCCCGATCGTGACAGCGCCGCCCAGCAGACATTCAACCCGCCGCCGCAGGACATCCAGCTCTTGCGGGTGATCGCTGGCGACAAGCCACCAAGCCCGCCCCGGCTGATAACGGGCTTCGACCTTGTCGATACAGCGCGCCAGGTCGGCGGTGACATCGGCGAAGAGGCGGCGATAGACCTCTTCCCGCGCCGGCAGGACGAGTGCCCCCGGGCAGCGCAGTTCGGCTTGCGCGCGGCTGTCGCCGGGGCGCAGGCCCGCTTCCCGCGCCCGCTCGTCGGTCGCCAGCGTTTTCAGCTGACGCTCGCCGCGGACGATGACCAGGGGGCGCCGCGCCAGCTTTGGCTGCTGCAAGCGTTCGATGGTCGCCGCCAGATGCTGAATCACCAGCGCGCTGAACATGCTTCCTCCAGCGGGATATCGAAAGTGGCGCGCACCTGGCGAAAGGGCAGGAAGGGATGGGCGGTCAAGCGCAGCTCGCTGATGAAGCCGATGGCGTCGCCCCGCTGCATCCGCCAAGCCTGCCGCCGGCATTCGAGCGCCACCTGCATCCCCGGCAGGGGCTGTGGCGAGAGCGCGAGCAGGGTCAAAGGCGCGTCGCGCAAGATCGCTTTGAGCTGGGCGAGGGGCAAAGCGGGGGGATGATCGACCGCCACCAGACAGGGCAGTCCCTGCTGCGCCAGGCTGCGGATCAAAAAGAGCGCCTGTTGCAGCGGAGCGCCGCTGAGCAGCAGCAAACGCTCGAGCGCGACGCCGGCCGCGGCCGCGTTGGGCGGGTCCAGCAGCCCGCCCATATCCAGATAGACGACCGGGACGCCGCTTGCCTGGGCGCCGGCGACCGCCTGATAGAGCAAGCTGGTGGCGCCCGATGTCGGCTCGCCACTGAAGCAATGCGCCGCGCCGCGCAGCAAACCGCCATCCAGGAGCGCATCGAGCGCGCGCATCCCGGTCGGCAAGGTTTCGCGGACTGGCGTCAACTCGGCCGCGGGGCGAAAGGTCTGATACCCGAAGCGCTGCTGGATATCGGCAACGAGCAATTCAACAGACATGAGCTCCACCTTTCCGCCTGTCAATACAGTGCAGGCAGTTTAGAACATTTGTACTAGCTTGTCAAGGCAATCCAACTGCGCAAAGATTCTGCAGGGGGCGAGTCACCGGCCCGCCAAGGCCTCTGTCGGGGCGACATACCCTCTCGCCCGCAGGTCACAGAATCAGACCCTCTGTAGGGGTCCTGATTTTTGTGATTTGCGGGCGGGCGGCCCCGGCAAAATACCTTGTCGCGCGGCGCGCAAACCCTAGTCGCAGCCTGTGCCGCGCCTTATCATGAAGGCGGCAAACGCCATCAGCCGAAGAGACCGCCCATGCTCTCGATGGAAGACAATATCCGCCCGCCCTTCCGCCTGGACGAAGCGCGCGCCATCGCAAAGGCGCATTACGACATCGAGCCGCTCGCCATTGAGCCGCTGCCTTCCGAGCTTGACCGCAATTTTCGCCTGCGCGCCGACAAGGGTCAGCAATACGCGCTCAAGATCGCGCACCGCAGCGTCTCCGCGGCTGCGCTCGACCTGCAGAACAAGACCCTGAAACGCTTGCGCCAAAGGCTGGAGATCATCCCGGAGCTGATCGCGGCAAAGGCCGGCGGCGATGTCATTCGCGTCGCCGCCGGCAATGGCGAGGGTTATCGGGCGCGCCTGCTGCGTTATATCGAGGGCGTCCCGCTGAGCGACTTCCGCCCGCATTCGGAGGCGCTGCTGGCCGATATCGGCGCCAGGATCGGGCAGCTCAGCGCCGCCATGCAGGGCTTCCATCACGCGGAAAAACGGCTGAATTATCGCTGGCACATCGGCAATCTCCGCCCGGTCGCGCGATATGGCGAGGACCTGCCGCCGGCGAAAAAAGCGCTCCTGGAGCATTTTCTGCGCCTGTATGTGGACGAGGTATTGCCCGCCCTGCCCGGGCTGCGCCACAGCTTCTGCTACAACGACCCCAACGACAGCAATATCCTCGTGCGCGCCCAGGGGCTGGAGGCGCCGCGCGTGGCCGGCTTCATCGACTTCGGCGACATGGTCTATGGACCGACGGCGACTGACCTCGCGGTCGCCCTCGCCTATATCATGATGGGCAGCGACGCCCCGCTGGACAAAGCGATGCCCGTCATCCGCGCTTATCATCGCGCCTTTCCGCTGCGCGAAGCCGAGATCCGCCTGCTCTACCCGCTGATCGCCGCCCGCCTCTGCCTCAGCGTCTGCCTCTCGTGGCATCAGCAAAGGCGAGAGCCGGACAATCGCCATTTGAGCGTCAGTGAAGCCGGCGCCTGGGACCTGCTGGCAAAACTGCGCGACATTCATCCGCGCTATGCCCATTACGCTTTCCGCGCCGTCTGCGATCTGCCGGCCTGCCCGCGAACCGCCGCCGTGACCGACTGGCTGGGCGGGCAGTCATTCGCGCCAATTCTGGGGACGCCTTTGACGACGGCGAACAGCAAAACGGTCGACCTGGGGCAGACCAGCCGGCTGCTGGCGCAAGTGACCGACCTGGCCGACCCCGCCGCCTACGCCGAACCGCTGCGCCGCCACCTGGGCGAGAACATCGTCGGCATCGGCTTTTACAGCGAGGTCCGCCCGATCTATCTGGCGGACATGTTCGCCATCAACAAACATCAGCGCCGCACGCTTCATCTCGGCATCGATCTCTTCGCGCCGGCCGAGACCGCGATTTACGCGCCACTGGCCGGCACGATCCACAGCCTGGCGGAACATACGGACGAGCAGGATTACGGACCTTTGCTGATCCTCAAACATGAGCCGCGTCCCGATCTGCGCTTCTACACGCTCTACGGTCATCTGTCGCCGGGCTCGCTGGAGCGCTGGAAAGTGGGGCAGCGCGTTGAAGCTGGCGACTTGCTGGCGCATATCGGCGACTATCCGCGCAACGGCAACTGGACGCCCCATCTGCACTTTCAGCTCGTGGTTGATCTGCTCGGCGGCGGCGACAATTTCCCCGGCGTGGGCTCGACGAGGCAGCGCGCATTGTGGACGTCGCTCTCGCCCGACCCCAACCCTATATTGCGCCTGCCCCATCCGAGCCAGCCATCCGCGCAGCCGTCGCGTTCCGAGCTGATTCGGCGGCGACGAGCGGCGCTGAACCCGGCGCTCAGTCTGTCGTACGCGCAGCCGCTGCATATCGCGCGCGGATACTTGCATCATCTCTACGATGAAGACGGGCAGCCCTATCTCGATTGCGTCAACAACGTGGCGCACCTGGGCCACAGCCATCCGCGACTCGTCCGGGCGGCGCAAGACCAGATGGCGCTGCTGAACACCAATACGCGCTACCTGCACGCCGCCATCGTGGACTACGCCGAGGCGCTCGCGGCGACCCTGCCCGACCCGCTTTCGGTCTGCTTCTTCGTCAACAGCGGCAGCGAAGCCAACGAATTGGCTTTGCGGCTGGCGAGAGCGTATACCGGCGGCGGCGATGTCATCGTCATCGACCATGCCTATCACGGGCATACCCGGGCGCTGATCGAGATCAGCCCCTACAAGTTCAATGGGCCGGGCGGGCGCGGCAAGCCAGCCCAGGTCGAAGTCGCCGAGATGCCCGATGGCTTTCGCGGGCGCCGGCGCGGATTCGATAAAGGCGCCGGCGCCTTCTACGCGCGATCGGTGGCCGAACAGATCGACAGGATCCACGCGCGCAAAGGTCGGCTGGCCGCCTTTTTCGCCGAGGGGATCTTGGGCTGCGGCGGTCAACTGCCTCTGCCCGCTGGTTATCTTGAGCGCGCATACGGGCTGGCGCGGGATGCCGGTGGCCTCTGTGTGGCGGATGAAGTACAGACCGGCTTCGGGCGCGTCGGCAGCCACTTTTGGTCATTCGAGTTGAGCGGCGTCGTGCCGGATATCGTCACTATGGGCAAGCCAATCGCCAACGGGCATCCGCTTGGGGCTGTCGTCACGACGCCCGAGATCGCGGCGCGATTCGACAATGGCATGGAGTATTTCAACACTTTCGGCGGCAACCCGGTGGCTTGCGTCATCGGCTTGGAGGCGCTGCGGATCGTTCAAGACGAGGGCCTGCAGCGGAACGCGCTGGAGGTCGGCGCCTACTGGATCGAGCGACTGCGTGCCTTGAGCGCGCGCTTTCCGATCATTGGGCAGGTTCGCGGCTCGGGGCTCTTCCTTGGCGTCGAGCTGGTTCGCGATTCGGCGACGCGCGAGCCGGCGGACTGGGAGGCGACATACATCGCCGAACGGATGAAAGGGCTTGGCATCCTCGTCAGCACCGAGGGGCCCCGGCGCAACGTTCTCAAGCTGAAGCCGCCGCTCATCTTTCGGCGAGAGCATGTTGATCAGTTTGTCGAGGCGCTGGCGGAGGTCTTGGGGGATACGGTTCTGCGCGTCGACTGAAGGATAGCTGTTGCGGATATTTCACTTATTGCGTTTATTGCGTTTGTGCGTTATGCTGACTGTGCGAACGAAAGGAGTTATACGATGGAAGCATTTAGGCTAATGCCCCCACTTGAGTCTGACGCAAAATTGGCTAGGACAGCATGCTCCAAGATGATTCCGTTTGCTCGCCATCGATTGCCGCTCGTGGTGAGTGTGGTTGACGCGGAAGCTAGCGGTCAGATAACGTTGCCCGCCGACGCCGTAACCGTGCTGACAAACGTTTTGGAAGCGATGGCGGCCGGCCACGGCATCACCATCATCCCTCAACATGCCGAACTTACGACGATGGAAGCCGCCGATATCTTGAACGTCTCGCGCCCGTATCTCATTAAGCTGCTCGAGTCAGGTGAAATTGAATATCGCAAAGTAGGCAGACATCGGCGCATAACCATGGAAAACCTGTTGGCTTACAAAATGAAGTCGGACAAGGCAAGCCGAGCGGCGATGGACGAATTGGTGGCGTTGTCAGAAGAACTAGGTCTGTATGATCTCTAGGAGACGCTATACCGCCTTCCTAGATGCGAACGTTTTGTATTCCGCGGCCATACGCGATATCTGCATGGAAGTTGCCTTGGCGAACATATACCGGGCGAAGTGGTCCGCGCGGGTACACGATGAATGGATAGAAGCGCTTCTGAGGAATCGCCCCGATCTGGAGCGCGCTAAATTGGACCGAACGCGCGACTTAATGGATCGATCGATTCCCAGTGCGACAGTTTCCGGTTATGCGCCTCTTGTGGAAAGCATTCCACTTGCGAACGATCCGGACGACCGTCACGTTGTGGCTGCGGCGATTGTGGGCGAATGCGACTTAATCGTGACGAGTAATCTCTCGCATTTTCCGAACGAAACGTTGAGAAGATTCGGCCTAGAGGCACAGCGACCAGACGATTTTCTGGCTAATCAATTGGATCTCGAACCGTGTACTTTCTGCGCAGCCGTTCGACGCGCGCGAATCGGCAAGAGGCATCCGTCCTACTCAGTCGAAGAGTATCTCTTTAACCTGATTCAACAAGAACTTGTTGTTACCGTCGCTGGACTACGACCATACGCGCATCTACTCGCATAAGCGCAAGATCGCAGAGAAACTATCCGAAAGGCAACCGTTACGATGACCCAACCCAACTACTCGCCCGGCATTCAAATCACCGGCGAGATCAGGCCTGACTACGAATCCATCCTCTCGGGCGAAGCGCTCGACTTCCTCGCCGAGCTCGCCCGCCAGTTCACCGCCCGCCGCGATGACCTGCTTGAAGCGCGTGAAGCCCGCCAGGCGGAAATCGACGCCGGGCAGCTGCCCGACTTCCTGCCGCAGACGGCCGCCATCCGCGACGACCGTTCCTGGCGCGTCGCCCCCGTCCCGGCCGACCTGCAAGACCGCCGCGTCGAGATCACCGGGCCCACCGACCGCAAGATGGTCATCAACGCGCTCAACTGCGGCGCCAAAGTCTTCATGGCGGATTTTGAAGACGCCAACGCGCCCAGCTGGGACAATATGGTCGCCGGGCAGATCAACCTGCGCGACGCCATCAACCGCTCGATCACCTTCACCAATCCCGATGGCCGCTTCTACCAACTCAACGACGAGACGGCGACGCTGCTGGTTCGTCCGCGCGGCTGGCATCTCGATGAGCGCCACTTTCTGGTCGATGGCGCGCCAATACCAGCCGGGCTTTTCGACTTCGGTCTTTACTTTTTCCATAACGCGCAGGCGGCGCTGGATCGTGGCAGCGGTCCTTACTTTTATTTGCCGAAGCTGGAGAGCCACCTGGAAGCGCGGCTGTGGAACGATGTCTTCGTCACTTCGCAGGACGCGCTCGGCATCCCGCAGGGCGCGATCAAGGCGACCGTGCTGATCGAGACGATCACGGGCGCCTTCGAGGCGGAAGAGATCCTCTACGAACTGCGCGAGCATTCGGCCGGGCTCAACTGCGGGCGTTGGGATTACATCTTCAGCTACATCAAGAAGCTGCGCAGGCATCGCGAATATCTGCTGCCCGACCGCGCGCAGGTCACCATGACCGTGCCTTTCATGCGCAACTACGCGCTGCATGTCATCAAGGTCTGCCACCGCCGCGGCGCCCACGCCATGGGGGGAATGGCGGCGCAAATCCCCATCCGCAACGACCCGGAGCGGAATCAGGCGGCGCTCGACAAGGTCCATGCCGACAAGCTGCGCGAGGCGAAAGAGGGGCACGATGGCACCTGGGTCGCCCACCCGGGCTTGGTGCGCATCGCCACGGAGGTCTTTGACGAATACATGCCGGGCGCGAATCAGGTCGAGCGGCAGCGCGAAGACGTGAATGTGACCGCGGCCGACCTGCTGACGCCCAGCGCGGGAGACATCAGCGAAGCGGGCGTGCGCCTCAATCTCAAAGTCGGCATCCAATACCTGGAAGCCTGGCTCGGAGGCAATGGCTGCGTGCCGCTCTACAATCTTATGGAAGACGCGGCCACCGCCGAAATCAGCCGGGCGCAGGTCTGGCAATGGCTGCGTCACAAGGCGACGCTGGCTGATGGCCGCCGGCTGACGCTGGACTTGTATGGAAGCTTGCTGGAAGAAGAGATGGACGCCATCCGCGGGGAGGTCGGCGCCGAGCGCTTCGAGAGCGGTCACTTCCAGCGGGCGATGCGGCTCTTCGACGAGATGATCCGCGCCGATGAGTTCAGCGAGTTCCTGACGCTGCCGGCCTATCAGTATTTATAGGCGCTTGCGTCGCGCCAAAGAGAAAAGGGCGATGCCAAGCGCCCTTTCTGGATTTTAGAAGACGCTTGCCGAACGCTAGCCCTCTTGCGCAGCTAACTGCGCCCGCTGTTCGGCGACGCGCTCCGGCGTGCAAAGCGAGGCTTCTAGCAAAGCCTGCCTTTCGGCGATGTAATCCAGCGGCTCTATCTGCTCAAGGAACGCCAGCAGTTCGGGCGCGATCGGCACGCCAAACCGCGCGAGCATCTCGATTGTCACCCGCAAGTCGTGGGCGCTGCTCATTCGCGAAAGATCGGTCATGCCCGGCGGAAGCGCCAAGCCGCGGTTCTCGATCATGTAACTCGTGGCCGCCATCACCTCGTCGGCCATGTCGACACCCATTTCGTTGGACAGGTCCATATTCAGAACCACGGTCAAATCGCTGAGCATGCTAATGCCGATGCTGGCGACGTCGGTTTCGCCGGCCAGCAGGGCGCTCAAAATGTAACCGAGATTCAAGCCGCGCTCATAATACAGCGAGGTGCCCGCGCTCAGCAGGGCGCCGTCTTCGATGCTGGCGGGGTCGGAGTGGAATATGGGGATCTCGCTGTCACGCGCGATCGACTGCACCAATGACAGCCCTTTCATCGTCAGATTGTCGACGGGCAGCAAGATGGCTTGCACGCCGGCGCTGATCAGGCCTTCGGTCGCCAGGGCGATATCCGCCAGGCTGGTTACGGCTCTGTGCTTGACTTCCAGCCCGAGCGTCTCGGCGACGGCCGTGATGCGTTCGGCGCCGGCGACGCCGCTGGTTTCGCCGGAGCTGTAAAGCGTGCCGATCAGCCGCAGATCCGGGTAGACCAAGAGCAGCATCGGCACGATATCTTCATAGGGGACGAGCGATTCGGCGCCGGTGACGTGGGCCGGTTTGACGCAGGGCGCTTCGGCGATGCCGCTCGCGTACGGATCGTGCACCGACGTAAAAAGGATGGCCGGCGGGTCCGAAATGTCGCTGGTCATATTCACGGCGATCTGAGTCATCGGGGTCGAGAACGTGACGACGACATCAACAGCTTCGTCCAAGGTCTCTCGCATGAGCAGGTTGGCCAGGGCATAGTCAAAGTTGGCATCGCCCCAGACGACTTGAATGCGCTCGCCATCCAGGACTTGCTTTGCGCCGATCATTTGCAGTTCTTCCCCGCTGACAAAGCCGCTGGCGTGCAGCACGTCAAAGACACCCGTCAGCACCGTATTCTCCGACGGCAAGGCGCCGAAGCGCAGGATCGCTATGCGGGGGATAGCCGCCTGGTCTTGCGCCCTCGCAATCGGGATCACGGAAAGGCATAGGGCCGAAAGCAGCAAGACAATCTTACCGAGCATAAGGACCTCCTAAAGCGCGCGTGTATGACCAGCTATCAACGGGGATGGCGGCGACTACAATTAAGTATAACAAGATATGTTACATTTCTAGTGAGGCTGTCTTCCGGTCGCTGGATTCCGTTGGCTGGCGCGCGCGATAAAGAAGAATGCCGCGACAGAAATCAGGACCATCGCCACCACGACCAGCAGCCCGCCATCGTAGCCGCCGCTTTCATCGCGCAGCCGGCCCACGAGCCAGGGCCCAAGGGCCGCCCCCAAGCCGCCCAAGCCGCCCACGAGCCCATTGATGAAGCCCAAGCCCTGCCGCTGGAAGACGTCGCTGGCCAGCGCGGTCGTCTGACTGCTGCGCGCGCCCTCGCCCAGGGCAAAGAGCAGCGCGTAGATCAACAGCAGCGGGGGAAAATCGACGGCGCGCATCAAGACCAGGGCGCCGACGGCGGAGAGCAAACCCAAAGCCCCGATGCTGTAGGCGGTTGCGCGCCCGAATCGATCCGACACCCAGCCTAGACTGATGAAGAAGCCGCTGGTCAGCAAGCCGCCGAAGCCGACAACGTTGGCGGCCGTCGCGCGGTCGACGCCGACCGACTCCATGTAGGCGATCTGATGCACGGTCAGGCTGCGCACCGGCCCCATGGTGGTCGCCGCCGCGATCATCAGCGCCCAGAAGACCCGATTGCGCAGCAGCTTGCGCCAAGCCAGGCCAGAGGCGCGCCCCGGTCTCTGTGTGGAGAGGCTCGGCGGCGGTTTCCGCAAGCCGCCCGCCATCAGCGGCAGCAGGATGAGCAGGCAGATCAGCGCCAGGGCCAAGTAGGCGTCGCGCCAGCCGAAGCTGACGATCAGCCAATTCGATAGCGGCGCGAAGAGCAGGGCCCCCAGGCCGGTGCCGGCGAAGGCGATGCCGATGGCGCGACCGCGGTTGGCTGGCGTTGTCCAGCCCGCCAGGACGGACGCCACGGGACCCAAGCCGGTAATGCCCAAGCCGACGCCGCCGATAAAGCCGTAGGCCAGCAGCAAGTCTTCCAGAGAATTCGCTCGGCTGCACAGCCAGAGGCCGCCCGCCATCGTGAGGACGCCCAGCCCGAAGACGGGGCGCGGCCCCCAGCGGTCGAGCGCGAGCCCGGCCAAGGGCGCCGTCGCCGCGAAGACCAGCATGTTGAGGCTGAAAATGGCGGCGGAGGCTTCGTTGCTCCAGCCCTCGCCGAGGACGAATTCGGCGAAGAAGACGGAGAAGGAGAGGCGGATGCCGAAGATGATGAAGATGGACAGGAAGCAGACGAGGACGATGCGCGCTGCGCTGGGGAGGGGATCGTCGGATGGCGGGCTCATCAATCAGGCGGCGAGTTCTTCCCGCACGGATTCGCGTTCTGACCACAAGAATGGATTTACGTTATATGCCTGCAGGGCAGCTAAGGCGTTGTCGGCGATTCGGTGCTCGGCATCATTCAAAAGCACAAATGCGTTTGCTTCAGTACTACGCATTCTCTTAGTATCCTCCCAAGCAAACACTGTCCTTTCGACATTCGCTCTGTCCGGTCTATTGAGCCCGAGCAAAACGCGTTCCGGATGCGAACGTGACTTGGGAATGACAAAATCAAAATGATGGTCAAATCCACTTGCGCCGGTCAACTTCACTCTTGGAGAAAAACGGATACCATGCGAGTCCAGCCAAGTCTCCACATCTTCCAGGAAAAAACTCGCCACGTACGGCGTAGCCAAATAGAACAGGTCGCCCACCGCCAGCATCGCCTGGATGAGATTGTGCTTTCGCATCGGAAAGTTAGAATCGCTAGCGTTGACGTAGAGTTCGTTACTCTTTACATCCCGCTGCACGCCAAAGCCGCGTAACGTTGTCGTCAGAAGGTTTTGACGCTTAGGCGTATTGAGTGGGCAACCGCACATTTCCAAGTCCGCTATTGTGTAGCCGTCATCCGACAGCAAGAACCCTGTTTCAGTGCGTCGAACGTAGATTTGCATATAGTCATTGTGACGGTCGAGAAAAGGCGTAGTTACTTCAACCCAATCATCGATCTTCTGAAGCAGCGTCTTTTCCTTGAGCCAGGAGAAGTATCGCTCTTTTAATTCATGAAATTCCGCGATCATTACATCAGATCCCACTGAAACTTCGGCGGCAACGTAATGTTACAGTAGACCATAAATTCCTCCAAAGTTCTATATTGGTCGTCCAAAGCGGTAAAGTTTCCGGATGGCACAGGCCTTGCCCAGTTGTCCCACCCTTCTCGATACAGGTGGAGGTGCGGCGCCGGAATGTCAGGGACGCCTTCTTGGTTGGAATGTGGCTGCCCACCCAGATCGATCCGAGCCAAGATTATCGCTCGTTTCGCGCGGATCTGGAATCTGGCTCTGAGCGGGTTTTTGCCGCTGCGCCACACGTCGAGCAGAAACTGTTCGCGATTGTCGGTCGACCGCAACTCAACTGTTAGGTTCCGTCCGGGCGCGGGGAACGGTACCGCGTCGTCGCTCAAACGATGTTTTTCCATCGCCATCAGCGCGTCCGCTTCAGCTTGAGTCAAGTTGTTCTCAGCCACTAATTGAAGTCTCCACTCGACAACGCCGCCATCGTCGCATTGGCCGCCGGCATCACGCCAATCCGCGCGTCGCTCGGCAGCCTGTCAAGCGCCAGGTCGATCGCCGTCTGCAGATCCGGCTGCGGATTCAGCAGCAGCGTCCGCGCGAAGTCGTCGTCCAATTCCGATACCAGCATCGTATGAATCCGCGAGGCGTCGCGCGAAATCTGGAAGGCTTTGTGCCGCCCCACGCGGAATCCTTCGCGCTCGAAACGCTCGATGACCGCTTCGTGGCTGCGCATCGGCGGGTTCATCATCCAGGATTCGTAGGCGGCGCTGCCGCTGCCTTCCGGGCAAGCCGCGCAGAGAATCAGGATCCCGCCCTCTCTGGTCACGGCGGCGGCGTGCGCCAAGCCCTTCTGCGCCTGGTAGATATTGATGTCTTTTGGATGCCCGCCGGGCGAGGCGATCATCAAATCGAAAGGCGCTTCTACCACCGCCTCGTAGAGCGCCCGCGCCTGGGGGATTGCCGCGCGCATGACGGAAGACGGGGCGCCCGCGAAGCACTTCACGATGGCCCTCTCGCGATTGAGCAGGGCGTTGACGGCAAAGTGGACGCCGATCATGCGTCCGATGTCTTCGACGTCCTGCCGCGCCGGATTGGCGTCGAATTCGCCGAGCCGCGCCTTGTCGTCGCGCATCATGGCGTGATTGCGGTTGATCGTCTCGGCCCCCGCCAAGCCGATAGCCGCGCTCTTGACCCCGCCCGAGAAGCCCTGAAACTGGTGCGGCTCGATATTGCCGATGACGATGCGGTAGTCGGCGGCCATGTAGGCGCGGTTGATATGGACGGGCGTCCCGCGCGCCGTCTCGCCCAGGCGCGTTAGGTGGGCGTGATCATGGGCGTCGTGGCAAATGACGCGATAGCTTGCGAGAATGTCGCTCAGCAAGATCGATTCGTATTCGGACTCCGCCATTCGCGGGTGGGTTCCGGTGGCGATGATGAACAAAACGTCTTCCGCGCGGACGCCAGCGTGGCGCAGGCCCTGCAGCACTGGCGGCAGCAGGTGTTCATGCGGCACGGGACGGGTCTTGTCGTTGATGGCGATGGCGACTGACTGCCCCGTCCGCGGCGGTTTGACATCCCCCAGCGGATTGTAGACGGCTTGGCGGACCAATGCGGCGGGGTCTTCCGCGGCTGCCTGTGGCCTTGGCATGACGAATTCGACCGAATAGCCGCCGGGCAATTCAGCCTCGAGTTGGCGCTTGCCGTAGGGGAGTTTCAGATGCATGAGGATACTGTTGCGCCCCCATCCCCCGGCCCCTTGCCCCCAAGATTAGGGAAGGGGAGAACACGACACACAGAGTCGCCCCTACGGCTGCCGGGCGTTGGGCGGGGGGCGCTAGATGCTGGGGCCGACGCGATGGATGGCGAAGCTGTTGTTATCGCGCAAGGCTTCGGACTTGGTCAGGTAGCCATTGCAGACGCGCTCGACCTCGTCGTAGACGATCCGCCCGGCTTCGGCCAGCGTGATTTCGTCATAGAAGACGCCGCTGACGTCGACATCGACAGTATCGCGCATGAGCTCGAAGGAGCCCCGATTGCCGGTCACCTTGATGGTCGGCATGATGGGATGATTCGAGGTGTGCCCGCCGCCGGTGCAGAAGGTCAAGACCTGGCAGCCGGCCGCCGCCATGCTGCTGATGCTCTCCGCGCCCATGCCGGGACCATACATCAGGTAATTGCCCGGCTCGGTTTTCGTTGGCGCTTCGGCGATTTCGAGGTATTCGATGATGGGGCTGTCGCCGATTTTCTTGACCGCGCCCATGGATTTCTCTTCGATCGTGGACAGCCCGCCAGCCATGTTGTCGCCTGTGGGCTGGGAGCCGCGAATGTCCTCGCCGCTGGCCAAGGCGCGCGCTTCCATGTGCCCCACGCCAGCCAGAATGGCTTCGGCGATCGCCGGGTTTGCCGCTTTGTCCGTCAGCCAGTTCTCGCAGCCCATCCACTCGGTGCATTCGGCCATCAGCATGCGCCCGCCCTGCGCGATCAGCAGCTCGCCCGCCAGCCCGTTGGCGGGGTTGCTGGCCAGGCCGGAGGTGGTGTCGGAGGTGCCGCATTCCGTGCCGAAAAGGATCTGGCTCATCGGGGCCGCCTCGCGCTGCTGGAGGCTGATCTGGCGGGCAAAATCCTGGGCGTAACGGGTGGCTTTTTCAACCGCGCTGATGAAGCCGCCATCGCCGCGGATGTTCACGGTGGCGATCGGCTTGCCCGTGGGCGCGATATCGTCGGCCAGGTCTTCGGCAGTCATGCCTTCTTCCTTGAAGTGGTCGATGATGACGACCGCGCCGACATTGGGGTTCATCGCCGTGCCCGCCAGGAAGCGCCGCGTCACCCGCAGATCGGGCGCCACCTGGCAGCGGCCGTTGGCGTGGGTGATGGCGACAGCGCCGTGGATCGTATCGGCGACGCGCTCGCAGACGCCGTTGGCATAAACCGTGCCGGATAGAATCAGCAGATGATTGCGGATGCCGACATCGCCGTTCGGGCGGCGGAATCCCAGGAATTGTGACATTTTGGCCTCCTATTGATGAGGTTCGGGCGGCCTGATAGGCAGCCCCTACAAACGCTCCTTTGGGCGACTCACAGAGTAGCCCCTACAAACGCTCCTTTGGGCGACTCACAGAGTAGCCCCTACAAACGCTATTTTGGGCGACTCACAGAGTAGCCCCTACAAACGCTATTTTGGGCGACTCACAGAGCAGCCCCCGGCATTATTTCTATTCAGCGCTCACGGCTTTTCGGTCGGCGAGATCGCCGCGCCCGCGATTGCTCTCGACATTATGCGCGTGGACGTGCTCGCCTTCTTTGATGTCGCGGCTGGCGGAGCCGATGCTCAGCCCGTATTTGAGGACGGTGTCGCCGGCGGCGATGTCCATCAGGGCGATCTTGTGCCCATAGGCGATATCGTCCAGGGCGATGACTTCGAGGTCGCTGCGTTCGCCATTGCAGCCGACGTGGTCGCCGGCCTGGATGGGCGCGAGCACGGCGGTGCCGACGTTGTCGGTGGCATAGACGACGAATACTCTTTTCATGGCGCGGCCTTTCCCTGCGTGGAACGGCGTCATTGTCCAATGCGGGGGCGGGGTTTACAAGGCGTAACTGAGGACGAAGAATTTGCCGTTGAAGGGGTGTTGGATGCTTTGACCTCTGGCAACGCGCAACTGGGACCACAGCAATGAATGCCTCAATCCCGCAAATCTTTCCCTAAACTCCGAGTCAAGACTACGGGGAAACACAAAGCTCAGGGTGTCGGCTTCTACAGCAGGAAAGCCATCTGAGCAAAGGATGTTGGAGTCCTCAATAACGTTGGCAACTACTTCGAGCCTGAAAGAAACCGATGCATTGGGCACTGAATGCGATCGACTAGGAAGAACTTCACGTGATAGGGCGCGCGCCAGCCATTCTACCGCGTCGGGGTCTACCGTCTTCAAGTCGTTGTCATTCAAGAAGTCGGACGCGACTTGCGCCAGCGCTTTCTCGACCAACTGGTCAGTCGACGGCGGCCCAAAGAAGCTGCCATGCACGAGGCAGACCTTGGTGCGGTTGTTCCGCTTTCCGCGAAGCAAGTAATAGACTTCGTGCAGGGCGGGCAACTGTGTTTCAGGATTAAGGGTTTTGATCTGCCGCCGTATGTGGTTCGCAATATCCTGCGGTAGCGCATTCAATGAAATAGCGCCAGTCGGGATGTGCGACACGAAGCTCGGCACTGAAAACGAATCGCTATCCATAAAGCCGACAATCTCACCACCGTAAGGCGGCCGGGACGCCTCGTATTGCATAACAAGATTGGGGAAGCCGCAAGCACTCTGATAGGCAAACGGTTTATGGCGAAGGCAAAAATCGCTCAGCTTTCGCATCTCTCGCAGGCATTCGCGGTTCTCCAAGAGATAGGCAAAAAACTGGTAAATCGAATACACGTCGAGTCTCCTTCCGCCGGTACGCACAGCCTACATGGCCACAGCGAAAGCAGAAGGTCAATAGTTTCTAATGAACAGCTCCTTTCCCTTTTCAGCTTTGCCTTGCATGTAATTGTTCATGCCATATTGCAGTGTCCATTCGCTGATACTCGCAAAGCTGAATAAATCACGAATCATCGGCGAGTCGTCGTAAGTGATCAGCCACTTGTGCGGGCAGCGACGCATATTATCAGCAAAGCGCTCATGGTCGAAGCTGGTATGAAGCTCGCCGTTGACGCCATAGAGTCTCGATTGCGTCGCCTTCCAGTAGGGCGGGTCCAGGAAGATGAATACATCTTCGCCTGCGCCATTTAACACGGGTTCATAGTCGCCATGAATGATTTCCACCTCTCGCAGCAGTGGCTCGAGCCGCCACAGCCGACCGATAGACGAATCGGTAAAGCGCCGTTCGTAGGCGTACTGCGAATAACCGCCCGAGTCGACAACGCCTGAGAAGGTGATGCGATTCAGCACAAAATAGCGCACCGCCCTTTCCATGTCGGTGGGCATCGCGCCGGGCGTGTGCAGATAGCGCCAAAGCTGCCTGCCATCGTCGTAGCCGTCTTTGAAAGACTGAACGCATTGTGCCAGTTCATCAATGTTTTCTTGGGCCGCGCGCCAAAAGTGTATCAGATCATCGTTCAAGTCGTTAATTAGGTAACGCTGGATTCGCCGGCCGAAAAGGCACTTCATCGCCAGGAAAACCGAGCCGCCGCCGACAAAGGGTTCGCGGTATTCCTCGATGCCCGCGGGAACATGCTGCAAGATTTGCTTGATTGCGCGAGATTTGCCGCCGGGGTAGCGCAAAGGGCTCTTGACGGGTTTCATGAGTTTGGCGCGATTTCGATTGTAAAGCCGGGATTAACTATAACCTCTTTCTGCAGCAAGTCGAGTAAATCGACTTGGCCTTGAGATAACTGATTTTGTTCAGCGAATGCCGCGATTTCGCCGCTGTCATCTGCCGGCAGTCTAAGCCTGCCCTGCAAGACTCCGGTGAGCTTTACCCTCGTTTTGAATTGTATCTCATTGTCATCAAGATACAATTTCCCGATATTCATAAAGAGTATATTCTTGAATACGCCATCCTTTGTAGCATCCGGGCTAGGCAAGCGCCCCTGGCTGTTGTTCTTGGATTCCTGAATGATGAGCCGGTCACCTTCCCAAAAGACTTCATCCGCAGTCAGGTGATACCTTCCGCCAAGAAAGTTGTTAAGGTCAAAAGACGCCTTTCGGCCATCGCTCAGATGTTCCAGTTCGTGCAGTGTTACCGTTTCGCTCTTGGTGGAACGGGATGAACGCTGCGACGAACGCTCGGCGAAGGCGTCAATATTGAAGCGCCCATCGACTATGGCCTGCTCCAACAGCCGCAAGTGGTTTTCCGCCGAGTGCATGACCAAGCCATGCATTCGCCCGATCTCTTGGTAGCTCTCCACCGCGCGGCGATATACGCGTTCATAGTCACGCTCGAAGTGCATCTCATTCCAGTGATGCGCCGACAACTTGTAGCGCTTAATCTCGTGGAGTCGATCAATGACGAATCGCTGGTTTAGCCGCTGATCCTTGATGCGATTTGGGTATTTTGCATGTGGCTGCGCGCTTTCGTACCAGGCCAGGACTATATGCACATTCATGAGATTCATGCGAGATAAAGTAGTGAAGGTCATTCGGTCGTTATTCTGCGAGCCGCCGCCTTCATCTTTCAGCACCGGAATCACAGCCACCATTTTGGACAGGTGATAGGTCTTGTATGTGCGCGCCGAGGCATACGAGCGACTGGGTTTAGGGGAAAGCCACTTGCAATAGGGGAACATTGTCTCTTCATCAAACACGAGCATGCCGGCAGGCGGGGCGTCGTTGATGTCTAATGTATCAAAGTCAAGCTTTGGCAGCAGGCCAGTGCGCAGCTGCGGATCATAATCAATACGTTTAACAGTGCCGGTAAAATGCAGCTTTTTCTTCAAAACTCCTCCCTCGCCCTAACCACAGCCGAATAGCCTAATGCGCCATCAAACCATCAACCCCCGCCCAGCCGCGCCTTCACGCCCGCCAGCGCCTCGACCAGACTGTATTCGCCAGCGAAGTACGCGCGCAACAGCTCATTCGACGCCGCGTAATAGACCCCCGCCAGCGGATGCATATCCAGCGCGATCGCCTGCGCCTGCAATTTGGGGACTTCTTTGGCGAAGGCGTTCAAGGCGGCCGCTATCGACTCGTCATCGGTGTCGTACTCGATGGTCGACGCCGCGACCTCGAGCTGCGCTGGAATCGTCAGCGTCCGCGCGGAAAACTCGGCGATGATGTCTGGGCGCGCCAGGTACTCGATGACGGCAGCCGCCGCTTCCGGCTGATCCGTCGCCGCGAGCGCCGCCACCGCGGTCGCTTTGACCACGCCCGTGCCGCCGCCGGGGCCCGAGGGATTCGCCACAATCGCCCACGCGAAGGCATCGCCGACTTGCGCCGCCACTTCCTCGACCTTCCAGCTGCCACAGAGGTACATCGCCGTCTCGCCTCGAACGAAGTAGTCCTGCGATTTGCCCGTGCCCAGCAAGGCATCGCGTGGCGTTTTGCCATCCAGCATCAACCCGTGGAGGATTTGCAGGAATTCCCGCAAGCCCGCGTCGTCCGCCAGCGTCAGCGCGCCATCTTCGTCGAAATAGCTTGTGCCCAGGCTCATCGCTGGCCCCGCCAGGCGGTGATCCTTGTTGTCCACCGACAGAACGTAGGCGGCGTCCGTCGCCTGTACGACCTGCTCCAGGCTCAAAAGCCATTCGTCCCAGCTCGTGCCCGCTTTGGGTACGACGACGCCCGCTTCTTCAAACAGGGACAGGTTGACAAAAGGCGCGACCACGCCCACGGCATCGGGGAAGCCGTGAAGCTCATCGCCCAGGCCGGCGCGCATCGCCTGCAGGAATGGCGCCTGGAAGCCCGCGGCGAAGGTCTCGGCATCAGTCAATAGGGGACGCAAATCCAGATAATGCCCCTGCAGCGCGCGAAAATCGGAAACGCGCGCGATGTCATAACCCTCGCCCGCCAGCGCCTGGATTTCGGCTTCATCGGCAGCCTCCACGACCACCGCGATGCCAGGATTCTCAAGCGAAAAGCGAGAGACCAGATCGGCATAAACTTCGCATTCATTGGCTTCGCTGAAGCAGAGAAAACGCAATTCGGTTCGTTCTTGCGCCAATCCAGCGGGCAAAGCCCACAGGCTCATCACAAACAGCAGCAGCAAACGCGGCACGCATTTCATAAGGCAGCCCACCTGCTCATTGACAGCTCTCCACCACTAACAACTGTATATTACATCCGGCTGACAATGCGGCAAACCGCCGAATCGCGGAGGAAATCGCCCGCGAGTCACAGACGCAAGACGGGCAAATCCAGCATTCGCGCCAGCGCCTCCAGCACAGCTTGATGATCGCCGTAGGTCAGCGAGATATGATGCTCCAGACCTTCGCGCATGATGGCGTCCATGACCGCCGCCGCGCCCGAATCGAAGCGAATTGTACCGCTTGTGCCGGTGAATGCCGGAGGCGCCTTCAGCATCTCGCCGCCGCCGATGACCAGTCGAAACTCGCCGGTCGCCTCGCTCAAGCGGGCGATGGTCACGCGGCCGGGCTTCAGGGGAAACTGCATCAGCAGCGGCTTCTGACGGTTGGAATGAATGGTGGCTTGCGGTCGAATATCAGGGTCGGCCATGGAAAGGGGGGCCAAGCCACAATGCCAGAGAGTCGCTTCATCGGCGTCCCGGTCGAAGGCGACCAAGTCGCTGCCGAAAGCCGGCTCGCCGCTGATCCATTGCAGGATGAGCTGGGTGGTCGTGCCGTTGACGTCGGCTTCGCAGCTGGTCGGGGTCTGCGCGTCGCTGAGCAGCGACATGGCGCCGCAAGCGGAACAGCCCAGATCGGTGAAGAACTCGGGCCAGCAGCGCACCGCCATGCCACTGAGCTTCTCCTTACGCGCCAATTCTTCCAGCGCGACATAGGCGCTCAGCGTGCCATTCGCGGGCTCGGGATCCATCTCGGCGAAGCCTTGAAGTCGTTCGCCCAGGTCATTGGCGATGGCGTTCACCCTCGCCGGCTCGGCTTCTCGGGCGCGCGCGAAAAAACTGTCCAGTTCAAACTGAGCGATTTCGACGCCAAGCCGCGCTCGCAGCCCGTCGTGGTTGACGCGGCAAGTGTCAAAGCCGTCGGGATGCTCGCCCAGCCGGCCGATGCGCGTCCCCGCCAGCCGCCTTTTTACGCGCGCGGCGACCGCGAAATCGCGCAGCTTGACGCTCGCCGACTCGTCTTCGGGCGCGGCATAAATATAGTCATAGCGCAAGCCCGCTCGCCGCAAGCCATGAGCCGCCAAATTGATGCCACAGAAGGAATTTACGCGCAGCCGCCCGCCAACCCGCGCCTCTGGCAGCGCCCAGAGCAGCAGCGGCGCGTCGATCGCTTTTGCCAATTGCAAGATCATCGTGCTATCGGCGAAAGACGCTTGCAGCATCAAGACGATGTCGATGTCGGCGGCGGCCAGTTCGGTGATGCGCGCGTCGATGGCGGCGGCGTCCATGATCAGCTCCCGCGAGCCGACGACGCTGTAGCCTGCCACGAGCGCGGCGTAGACCTGCGCCGTCATCTCGTTCGCCAGGTCGAGATCGAAGGTCGGGCGGGCGATAGGCGCGAAGCCGATGCGGATGTCTGCGGTGTTCATGGCGTGGCCGACTCCTCTTCCTGGCGGGCGGTTTGCCCCCATCCCCCTGCCCCTTGCCCCCAAAATGAGGGAAGGGGAGTTAATCGCCGCGGGAATCTACAGCCGTGTATCAATTCCCGGCCAAATCAAATCAAATTCAGCGTCATCAGCCGCAGTTCGGTCATGTCGTCGATGGCGTATTTGACGCCCTCGCGCCCATAACCCGAGGCTTTGACGCCGCCGTAGGGCATGTGGTCCACGCGGAAGGTCGAGACGCTGTTGATATGCAGCCCGCCGACCTCGACGCGCTCCCAGGCATCCATGACGCGCTTGATGTCGCTGGTGAAAACGCCGGCCTGCAAGCCATAGGGTCCATCGTTGATCAGCGCGATGGCATCGTCCCAGCGCTCGTACGGGCTGAGGGTGACGACGGGGGCGAAGACCTCGTCGCAGTTGACGCGCATATCCGGCGCCGTATCCGTCATCACCGTCGGCGGGAACATGGCGCCGTCCCGCTCGCCGCCAAGGAGAACTGACGCGCCCGCGCCTTGCGCCTCGGTCACCCAGGCTTCGGCTCGCTCGGCATCGCGCAGGCTGATCATGGGTCCAATATCGACATCGGGGTCGCGCGGGTCGCCCACTTTGAGCGCCTTGACCTCGTCGACGAAGCGGTCGGTGAAATCCTCGAATACATCGCGCTGGATCAGCAGGCGCTGCACCGAGATGCAATTCTGCCCGGCGTTGGCGAAGGCGCCGGCCGCAGATTGCCCGGCCGCGTCCGCCAGATCGGCATCGCTGTGCACGATGACGCCGGCGTTGCCGCCCAGCTCGAGCGTGACCTTCTTCTGACCGGCTTTGCTTTTCAGCATCCAGCCGACGGCGCCGCTGCCGGTGAAGCTGATCATGGCGATTCGCGGGTCGGCCACCATTTTCTCCGTATCGGGACCCCAAGCGTTCAACATGCTGAAGGCTCCTGGCGGAAAACCGGCGTCCAGCACGATCTGCGCCAGGATAATCGTCGAGAGCGGCGTCTTCTCGGCCGGCTTGATGATGATGGGGTTGCCGGCCGCGATGGCCGGTCCGATTTTGTGGCAGGCCAGATTTATCGGGTAGTTGAAGGGCGTGATGCCGAGCACGGGGCCGACTGGCATGCGCCGCGTGAAACCCTGTCGGTTCTCGCCAGCCGCCGTCCAGTCGATGCTGAAGACCTCGCCGCCAATGCGCCGCGCTTCTTCGCTGGAGATTTTGAGTGTCTCCAGGGCGCGCGTTGTCTCGCCGATGGCGGTTTTTCGGTTCTTGCCGCCTTCCAGGATCATCGCCTCGACGACCTCGTCAAAGCGTTCGCACAGCAGGCCGGCCATGTTCCGCAAGATCTCGGAGCGGCGATAACTGGGCAGCTTTCGCGTGATCTCGTAGCCGTCCGCAGCGGCGGCCATGGCGTCTTCCATATCAGCGGCGCTCGCCATCGACACCGCGCCCGCCAGCGAGCCGTCGTAGGGGAAGCGCACTTCCAGCACGTCATCGCTGCCGCGCCATTCGCCGCCGATCAAGTTCTTTTTCGTCATAGGAAATCCTTTCTTGGCGCGGGCGTCTCTGGTCAAGACTATTGATAGGCGGGCAGGCAGTCGCCATGCGCTTCGATCTGCTCGTCCAGCATCGACCAGCTCTGATCCAGCGTCCGCTCGGCGGCGGTAAGCGGGTCGATGTCCATCAGGTTCTTGGCGAAGACTTCGCTGCCGGCGCAGATGCAAGTTATTTTGGTCATGGAAGGTCCTCGCTGGCGGCGAACGACGCTGATTTAACCACAGGGGGCAAGGGCGACACAGAGTCATTTGCGGCATAAGGTATACTGGCGGCATGCTGACCAGCGCCGAACTCGCCGTCATTGGCATCATCGCGATCCTCTTGGGTCTGATACTTTTCACGCGGCTGCGCATCGATGTCATCTCCCTGCTCGTCTTGCTGATGGTCGCGCTGGCGCAGCTGGTGTCCACAACTGCCGCGCTTTCCGGTTTCAGCAGCTCGGTGGTCATCACGATCATCGGCTTGCTCGTCATCACGCGCGGCTTGGAGCTGACCGGCGTCACGCAGCGGGTCGCGGGGAAGCTGCAGGCATACGGGCGCGGCTCCGAGCTTAAGCTGATCGCGCTGGTGATGTCGGCGGGGGCGGCGGTTTCGCTCTTCATGAACAATGTCGCGGCGGGGGCGGTGCTATTGCCGGCCGTGCTGCAAGTCGCGCGAGAGAGCGGCGTCTCCGCTTCCAAGCTGATGATTCCGCTGGCTTTTGGCGTCACCGTCGGCGGGATGGCGACCTATTTCACGACCGCGAACATTTTGATGAGCGAGCTGCTGATAACGCAAGGGCTCGCTGGCCTGGGCATGTTGGATTTCTTGCCGGTGGGCGCTGTGGTCTTCGCCGGCAGCCTGCCCTACATGCTGTTTTTGGGGCGGCGCTGGCTGCCTGTGGGCGGCGGCCGAACCAAGAGCGCGCAACGCGACTTGGTCTCGACCTATGGGCTGGCGAAGCGCATGCGGCGTTTGCGCGTCCAGCCCGGCTCGCCCTTGATCGCGCAGACGGTGAAGGAGAGCGCCATCAACAAGGATCTGGGCATGACCGTGGCCGCCATCTGGCGCGAGCGCGAAACCATATCCGTGCCCAAATCGGCGCAGGAGATCCGGCAAGGCGACGAATTGCTGGTATTTGGCAGCGAAGATGAAATCGAAAGCCTGCGCGGGATGGGCGCCAGCAAGGCGGGCGAAACCGACAGAGCCTCGCCGGACGAGCTGCTGCTGGAGCCGGTCGAGATCATGATTCCGCCGCGCTCCACCGCCGTCGGCATGACCCTGAGCCAGCTCAAATTCAACCAGAAGCGCGGTTTGCTGGCGATGGAGCTCTGGCGCCAGGGGGAGATTATCGATGTCGACGTGCGCCGGAAGCCGCTGCAAGCCGGCGACACGATTGTGGCTGTCGGCCGGCCCGAAGATATTCACCGGCTGTCGAGGGATCCGGATTATCTGCTGGCGCGGGCGGAGTTCTTGCCACAGCCGATCCAGGCTGAGAAAGCGCCCTATGCCATTCTTATCACGCTGGTGGCGCTGGCGCTGGGGATTTTGAACGTGGCGCCGCTGTCGATTGCCATGCTCGCGGGGGCGGCCGCCATGGTGATCTTTCGCTGTTTGACGATGGAGCAATTCTACGCGGCGGTGGATTGGCGCACGATCTTCCTGGTGGCGGGCATGCTGCCGCTAAGCCTCGCCATCACCGAGACGGGATTGGCCGACCGCATTGGCGCGCGCCTGGTGGCCAGCCTGCTGGAAGCCAGCCCGCTGCTGCTGGTGGCGGTCATCGCGGCGCTGACGATGCTTGTCGTGCAGGTCATCGGCGGGCAGGTGACGCCTTTGCTGGTGGGGCCCATCGCCATCAACGCCGGGCTGCAAATGGGCATTGACCCGCGCGCGATGGCGGTGGCGGTGGCTATGGCTTGCTCGCTGGCGTTCATCACGCCGATCGCGCACCCGGTGAATATCCTGATGATGGGTCCGGGCGGCTACAAGTTCAGCGACTTCTTCAAAGTCGGGCTGGGCATGACAGTTGTGGCGCTGCTGACGATGCTGCTGGGTCTGGCGCTGTTTTGGGGGGTTTAGGCGGGGCTGGCGGGCAGGGCTTCGAGGGTCGAAAGCCAGGCGTCTAAGAGGCGGCATTCGGCGCGGATTTTGGGTAGGCCAATAGCCATTGACACAGCCTCGCCCATAAGTGGTTTCTCGTATTCAGAATACAAAGCCAATACTCGCTTTGAGGGAGCCGTGACGGGACTGTTATCAATATGTTCCGGGGTGTCAAACTTCTTTCGTATCTCCGCGAAATCGTTCCGCAACGCCGGTCGCCCTATCGCGTCTGCAAAAGCAACAGGATCACTGAACAACAGCCCTTCAAACTCGTGCATCTGAATATATGGAATGAATCGAAGGAGCGGATCCTGTTCGATAGTTTCGCTTAGCGCACGGATTAAGCCGTCCGCAACTGCCTTAGCTTTTGCGCCGACATCAAACGCGGACGATGCCGCTTCCACACCCGGAAATTCCGAATCAAGTCCGTAGTAATCTACCAGAGTTGAACAATAGGCCTTCCGATTATTGTATAGTTGGCGTCTAACATTCATATAAAGCCGGTCGAAGGTGACGTGGCCGCCCTTCGAGCGCTGGCCTCCAATTGTGACAGGATGCAGAAATACTTCCCGACTTCCCAAATCAGGAGCAAGCACGTTCTTGACGAAGCGAACCTCGGTCGGGCCCTCGCAAATGATGTAAACATCGGGCACTACGGGATACCTCCACCCAACACATTCTTGGACCAGAGTTCCCCAACCGAAAAGTCCTTCAGCCACTCCTTGAAATCCTTTTCCTCTAGGCGTTTGAAGACCGATCCGCCGTTTTCGCGCTCGACCACAATTAAGTCATCGACGTCAAATTCGTCTAGCAGCAGCGTGGATTGCGTCGCGACGATGACTTGCATGCGCTTCGACGCCGAACGCAATAGCGCGCCCAGCAAATGAATGGCGTAGGGATGCAAACCGAGTTCGGGCTCGTCGATGATTATGGTAGAGGGAGGATCGGGTTGCAGAAGCGCGGTCACCAGGCAGATAAATCGGATAGATCCATCCGACAATTGGGTAGGCAGTAATGGATAATCGCTGTTGTCTTTGCGCCACCGCAGCATAATGTCCAACTCATCGACCTTCGCCTGCCGCCGCGTCGGGCGCAAATCAAAGTCGCCAAAGAACGGAATCGCTAGTCGCACGATTTTACGAATCAGGCTGTAAGTTCGCTGATCGTCTTGACGAAGCCTGTAGAGATATGGCGCAAGGTTAGCGGCGTCACGGCGCAAATGCTCATTGTCATGCAGTTCTCGCAAGCGCTTTACCGGGGCTGTATCGCTGGTGTCGTGAAAGTGAAATACTTTCCAGCTCGATATCGATCCGTAGCAGTAATCACTTCGTCGCCACTCGCCCGATACGATCTCCGATTGCAGCTTGGCTTCATAATGACCTGAGCCTATTGGAATACCTTGATCATCATATCCATGGCTGTAATGTAGTCGTTCGTCTTCGAAAAACAGCTTGCCATAGGCATCTGGCCGGAGAACGAATCCGTATCCGTTTTCACCAAAGTCAATTCGCGACGCTATCTGTTCAGTTTCCTTGATTCCGTAACTCAGTATCCGGTCACTGCCGCCCCGTGCGGCAACCCAATTCTGCAACCGCTCCTCCACCATTTCTTGCAGCATATTGAAGTAGGAGACCAGGTTGCTTTTTCCCGCGCCGTTCGGCCCAATCAGCACATTGAGCTTGCCCAGCTCCAAGTCCACATCCTTCAGGGACTTGAATCCCTTTATCGTCAGCTTGTCAATTGGACCCTTCTCAACCACGGCGCTCTGCCTGACACTACTGCAACGAAATCTGCCACACAATCATACCACAGCGCGCGCCAAGAACCCGCGCCGCCTCTGGCAAGCGAGAACAGGCGCGCCAACCGAGCAGCGCGGATTGCCGCCTGTCTGATTGCCAAGCAATTGCGTTTTGAGTTACACTTGTTACGGAATGGTTTTCGACCAGTCCGCGACGCTCAATTACGGAGCATCCCATTATGACCGCACCAGCATCAGCTGCCGATCACTCGCAAGAGGGCATTTTCGGCGCCAATCGGCGTTTTATATTGCGAGGCATCGTCCTCTTCATCGTCGTGGCCTTCTTCATGTCAGTCGGCAACGTCAACATCGGCGCGATCGGGCAGGGGCTCGGTTACGCCTTGGCTGGCGTCACCGTTTTCATGACCTTCCGCGTTTTGGGCTTCGTCGATTTGACGGTCGATGGCGCCTTCCCGGTTGGCGGGGCGGCCTGCGCGATCCTGATCGTCAATGGACACAGCCCCGAATTCGCCGTCTTGATGGGCTTCGTCGCCGGCGCGGGGACTGGCTTGGCGACCGCCTTGATCGACATCATCTTCAAAATTGAAGGTTTGCTCGCCAGCATCATCGTCATCACCGCCACCTACACCGTGACGCTGCACGTCATGGAAGGCAAGAGCAACATCCCCCTGCTCGGGCAAGAGACGCTGATCAGCCGGCACTCCAAAGCCTTCCGCACCTGGCTGGTCGAGCAATTTGGCGATCAGATGCGCCGGCAATCGACCAATCTGCTCGAGATCATGCTCTTCGGCGGCATCGTGCTCGTCGTGCTGGCGATACTCTATTGGTTCCTGCGCACGGAGGTTGGCTTGGCGATCCGCGCGACGGGCAAGAACCCGCAGATGGTGCGGGCGACGGGTTTGAATCACAATCTGATGATCATCATCGGCTTGATGACAGCGAACGGCTTGGCGGGGGTGGCTGGTTCGCTGGTCGTGCAGCAATTCGGTTTTGCCGATGTCAGCCTGGGCTTCGGCTTGATCGTTCGCGGTTTGGCCGCCGTAATCATTGGCGAGGTGCTGCTGCGGCCGCGCACCGTGGGCCAGCTCTTGATCGCGGCGGTCACCGGCATGCTGATCTTCGATATTTCGCGCGCCTGGATATTCAGCGCCCTGGACCTGCCGACCACCGACATCCAATTCGTCAGCGCCCTGGTCGTGCTGGCGGCGCTGGGCACGCCGCGGCTCTACGACCGCTGGAAGGCTTATCGTCAGAGACATAGCGGGTAGGTGAGATTATGCTTTCGCTCGATCATGTGTCCGTAACCTTCAACGCCGGCACGCCCAACGAGGTGCGGGCGCTGCGCGATATCTCGCTATTTGTGGAGGATGGCGAATTCATCACCGTCATCGGCTCCAACGGCGCCGGCAAGAGCACGCTTTTCAACGTCATCTCCGGCGCGGCGCAGCCCGATAGCGGGCATATTCACCTCGATGGACAAGACATCACCTATTGGGCGGAACACCGGCGCTCGCATGATATTGGGCGCGTATTCCAAGACCCGCGCCTCGGCACCTGCCCCGGCTTGACCATCCGCGAGAATCTGTCGCTGGCGGCCATCCACGGGCGCAATGTCGGCTTCCGCCGCGATGTGAAAAAGGCGCAAGAGAGCTGGTTTTACGAGCAGCTGGAGCACCAGCATCTGGGCTTGGAAGACCGCCTGGACGCCGATGTCGCCTTGCTCAGCGGCGGGCAGCGGCAAGCCATCACCCTGGTCATGGCCACCTTGATCAAGCCGAAGCTGCTGCTGCTGGACGAACATACGGCCGCGCTCGACCCCAACGCCGCCGAGCAGGTCATCGCCTTGACGCAAGAGCTCGCGGCCGCCGACGACCTGAGCGTCGTCATGATCACGCACAGCATGCAGCAGGCATGCGACTTGGGTCATCGCGTCATCATGATGAACCGCGGCCAGATCGTATTCGAGATCGCCGGCGAAGAGCGCGCGAACCTGAAACCGTCCGACTTGATCGACCGCTTCCATTCGCTGCAAGACGGGACCGAGCTCTCGGACGCGCAGCTGCTCAGCTAGGCCCGGGGCAGCGCCGCAAATCGACGCCGACATAGACAGTGAGTCACGCCGCTGGAGGACGCAAATGACAAGGAAAGCCGCGCTGCTGCTGATAATGATTTCGCTTTTGCTCACGCCTTCGGCGATGGCGCAGGACGATGGCAAACCCACCATCGCCTTCATGAAATGGGGCGACCTGAATACCGTCGCTTTGGCGGAAAAAGGCGTCCTGGACATGCTCGAGGCTTATGGCTACATCAACGCCGAAGAGCGCGCGCTGATCAAGCAGGAACGCAGCTTTGAAGGCGAGATGGTCAAGATCCTCTATGGCGACGCCCTCTTCGGCCGGGCGCAAGCCAACGTCATCATCGAAGAAGCCATCGACCAGAACGCGGACGTCATCGTCAGCTTCACGACCGCGCTAACGCAGATTGTCGCCTACGCCATCGCCGATTTCAGCGACCCGCCCGCCCTGATCTTCAGCCTGGTCTCCGGTCCTTATATCGCGGGCATCGCCGACGCGTCTTGCGTCAAACCCGCCCACGTCACCGGCACGCGCCCGGTCACCAAGTACGAAGACATCGTGCCCATGCTGCTGCTGCAGGACCCGGACCTGGAAGTCTTCGGCACGATTTATTCGCCCGCCCAGCGAGCCAGCGAAGTCGGCGCGGCGCGCATCAAAGCCATCGGCGAAGGCTTGGGATTGCGCGTGGAGGTCGCGTCGATCATGGCGGCGCCCGATTTGTATCGCGCGATGGAAAACCTGGCGGACAGCGGCGTCGAAGCCATCCTCATCCCCATTTTCACCTTCGATGGCTTTCCTCTGCTTATGACCTTGTCGTATGACTATGGCATTCCCGTCTTCGCCTCGGCCGCCCCGGTCGCCTATCGCGGGTCCACAGCCGGCGGCGGCTTTTATGGCATCTATGGACAGGGCGTGATCGCCGGGCGCATGCTGGTCGGGCATCTCAATGGCGACGTCGACATCGCCGATATCGGCATCTTCGAGGGCGACAACTTCGGCTATGCCGTCAACCTCGATACCGCCGCCCTGCAAGACGTCGAGATCTCGCAGGCGCTGCTGGACGGGGCGGAGTTCGTGGTCGAAAATGGCGAGACGGCGCAAGGCGTTTCCGCGCAATACCCCGAAAACGACATCACCCTGCCAGACATGCCGCTGGAAGAACGGCGCGCGGCTGATTTGGACTTCCTGGCTGGCTTGCATTGCACCGACGAGATGATCGCCGAGCAGCAGGCGGCCTTGGATAGCGACTAACATCGTAGACACACGCGCCGCAAAGCGACCGCCCACGCAAAATACATTGCGGCTCGCAGCGTCAGCTCCCCTTCCCTAGCTTGCTGGGGCAAGGGGCCGGGGGATGGGGTGTCGCACTCGCAATGTAAACAGGGGCGAGCCTTGCCACGCCCTTCCTCCGTCCACAGAAACCCGGAATGACCGCGCGGGCGGCCAGAAACGGTCGCCCTCGTCTTTCGCTTGCCAGTCTCAATGTGATATACTCTCGGCCAAGGTCTATACTATGAGAGGATTGCGCCATTTTCAGCGCGCAAGGAGAGAATCCAATGAACAGGTCAACGCTGTGGCGAAGCCTGCTGTCGCTGCTGCTGGCGCTTATGCTGCTTGCGCCTGTCGCCCGCGCCCAAGAGGGCAAGCCGACGATTGCCTTTCTGCGCTACGCTGGCACGGCGCCGGTGGCGGAGGCGACAGCCGGCATCCTCGATTCGCTTGAGGCTTATGGCTATCTTAGTTCGGCGGAGCGCGCCGCTCTGGACGAATCCCACGATCTCGATGGCGAGAACATCAACCTGATCTATCGCGACGCCGGCTTCGACCTGCCGTCGGTCAATCTGATGGTGGAGGAGGTGCTGGACAAGGGGGCGGACGCGATTGTGACGATCACGACGCAGGTAGCGCAGATCGCCGTGAATGCGACGCGCGAGATGGAAGACCCGCCCGTCATCCTGTTCAGCCTGGTTACCGCGCCCTTCGGCACGGGGATCGCCGAAGCCACCTGCATCAAGCCGGATCATGTCGCCGGCACGCAGCCGCTGATGTCGTTTGCCGATTACGTGCCCCTTGTCTTGGCGCAGGATCCAGACATTGAAGTGATTGGCACGATCGTATCGCCCGATCAACCGACAAGCCTGGTCGGCGCGCGAATCATCACCGACATCGCCGAAGCCCTCGGCCTTACTGTCGAGGTCGCCTCCGCCATTGCCATAGCGGACCTGAATGTCGCGGCTGAAAGCCTCCTGAGCAAAGGCGTGGAGGCGATCGTGCTCAATGTCAATCCGCTGACGCTGCAGGGGACGCCCGCGCTCGTCCAGCTGACGGCGGAATACGGCGTGCCGCTCTACGCGCCGATCATCCAACAGGTGTATCGTGGCGTGACCGTGGCCGCGGGCTTTCACGGCTTTTATGAAGAAGGCGTGATCGCCGCTCGCATCCTGCACGCCCATCTCAAGGGCGATATCGATATCGCGTGGCTCGCCATCAATCAGTCTCGCAGCTTTGGGATTGCGCTAAACCTGGATACCGCGGCCGCCCAGGAAATCGCAATCGCGGAGGATCTGCTGTCACAGGCGAACTTTGTGATCAAGGACGGCGAACGATCAGCGGGAATGGCGTCGGATGTGATGGGCGCGGCGGAGCGGCTGCGCGCGTTATCCGCCGACGAGCGGCGCGAAGCCGACCTGGAATTCCTGGCCGGGCTGCAATGCACGGACGAGATGATCGCCGAGCAGCGGGCGGCGCTGGACGCAGGCGGCTAGACCCGCGCGACATCCACTTCTCTGAATGGGGGCGGTCTTACGAGATCGCCCTCTTGCTTTTCCCGATAACCGCAGACCGTTTTGACAGATTACCATTTCCAAATACAATAAGATTAAGGGCGTCGTCAAAGGCGCTCGCGTCAACTTGTCAGGTTGTCCATATCACCAAAGGAGAGACACATGATTCGGAAAGCGCTGATTCTGTTTGCGCTGCTGGCGCTGGTCATCGGTCCCGCCTTGCAGGCGCAAGAAGATGAAATCCCCACCATCGCCATGATGAATTTCGGTTATTCGGCAGGGCAGACCTTGGCGACCAAAGGCGCGTTTGACGTCTTGCAGGCTTATGGCTATTTCAATGAAGAAGAACGCGCGGTGCTGGACGCCGGCGAGGATCTCGTCGGCGAGAATATTAATGTGCTCTGGCGCAACGCCGGCTCGGATACGCCGACCGCCAACTTGATGGTCGAAGACGCGATCGACCGCGGGGTGGACGCCATGCTGATCGTGACGACCCAGGTCACGCAGATCGCCGTCAACGCCACGCGCGAGCTGGAAGACCCGCCGGCGATCATGTTCAGCCTGGTCGGCTCGCCCTATTTCGCCGGCATCGCCGACGCGCCCTGCATCAAGCCGGGTCATGTGGGTGGCTCGCAATATCACTTGCCCTACGCGCAATCCGTTGCGGTGATGCGGCTGTGGAACCCTGACATCCAGACCATCGGCATCATCGTCGCGCCTGGCGAACCGATCAGCGTGTCCGGCGCCCGGAGCCTGCAGAACGCCGCCGAGGAGCTGGGCATGACGGTAGAAATCGCTACCGTCGTCACCCTGAGCGATCTCAACCTCGCCACTGAATCGCTGGTGAACCGCGGCGTGGAAGCGCTGATCAATCCTGTCAGTTCCATCATCTTGTCGGGGACGACCCTGCTGCATACCCTGACCGCCGAGTATGGCATTCCCTTGTTCGGCATCTTCCCTTACCACGTCTACAACGGCGCGACGGTGGCGGCCGGCTTCAATAATGTCTATGGCGAAGGCGTCATGCAGAGCCGCATGCTGGTCGCGCATTTGAATGGCGACATCGACATCTCCGAAATCAGCATCAACAAGACCCTGGACTTTGGCATCGCCATCAATCTCGATTCCGCCAATGCCGCCGGCGTCCAGATACCGGAGGACTTGCTGGCGATGGCCGACTTCGTGATTGAGGACGGCATCAGCAGCGCCGGCGCCACCGCCGAATTGCCAGAGGTGGACACCAGCTTGCCCGATATGTCCATCGAAGAACGCCGCGCCGCCGACCTGGAAATTCTGGAGAGCCTGCGCTGCACCGACGAAATCATCGCCGAACAGCGCGCGCAGATCGAAGACACCTGGGCCGACGGCTAGCCGACGGGTTTTGTCGCCGGAATTCCGCTATAGGGGGCGAGGCTTGTCTCGCCCTCTTTCTGTTTCCCCCGCGCACGTGATAGATTGCAGGCGATTTCGCTGTAGGGGCGAGGCTTGTCTCGCCCTAATTCTGTTTCGCCGCGCCCCTTCCACGCAAGTCCAACTTAAGTTATGCGAAAATTCACCAGACATTTGGCATACGCGGGACGAGCCGCCGGTTCGTCCCTACACGCAGTCGATGATTCTAGTATCATTGTTTCGCTGAGCAATTTTCAAATATTTGCTTTCGAAAACTTACATTTGTGCCAAGATCGGAATTTGAGGGAAATGACGTATGCAAGTCGCGCGCCTGCACGGACCCAAGGACATCCGCATCGCAGACGAGCGGCCGCCGCCCCCGCCCGCGCCCGGCGAAGCGACGCTGCGAATCAAGACCGTGGGTTTGTGTGGCAGCGACCTGCACATGTATGAGACGGGAAGGATCGGTTACACCGTCGCGGAGGCGCCCTTCGTGCTCGGCCACGAGTTCATGGGCGAGGTCATCGCGCTTGGCGAAGGCGCGCTGGACGGACTGCATCAGCCGCTGCGCATCGGGCAGCGCGTCGCCGTAGAGCCGGCCGTGCCTTGCTGGCGCTGCGAGCTCTGCGAGAATGGGCATCCCAATCTCTGCCCCAATCATTATTTCTACGGGCTTTATCCCGAAGACGGCGCCCTGCGCGAGAAGATGAACGTCAGCGCGCGCAACTGCTTCGCGATGCCGGACGCCTTGAGCGACGAGGTCGGCCCCCTGCTGGAGACGCTCGGCGTCGCCATCCACGCCATCGACTTAAGCAAAATCCGAATTGGGGGGACGGTCGCGGTCTTGGGCGCGGGCCCTGTCGGTTTGCTGATTGGGCGTTTGGCGGTTTTGGCGGGCGCGTCCCAAGTTTTCGCCTTCGACAAGTTCGAGTGGCGGCTGCGGGTGGCGCGGGCCTGGGGCGCGAGCTTCGCCTACAATGTCGACGACTGCGACCCCGTGGATGTGGTAATGGATTTGAGCGGCGGGCGCGGCGTGGATGTGGCGATCGAAGCGGCATGGTCCGATCATTCGGTGCGGCAGGCGGCGGAAATGGCGCGTTATGGCGGGCGGCTGGTGCTGGTGGGCATCCCGCCAGACGACAGGCTCCAGCTCCAGCATTCGGTCGCCCGGCGCAAGGGGCTGACGATCATCATGTCGCGCCGCATGAAGCATACCTACCCGCGCGCGATCCAACTGGCGACTTCAGGAGCGGTCAAGCTGGAGCAGCTGGTCTCGCATCGTTATGAATTGGCCGATACGGCGCAGGCGTATGCGAAAAACGCCGCCTATGAGACTGGCGTCAATAAGGTGATTCTGCAGGTGGGGGCTTAGTTTTCCGCGGGGGCGGGGAAGAGCTCGTGGACGGGGATCTCAAAGCCGGGCAGGACATCGCCGCCGCTGAGAACCTCATTTTCCTCAAGCGTGGTGGCGCCTGATTGCATGTGAACCTCGACGGTGCGCGTTTCCGGGTGAACTATCCAAACCAATGCCGTGCCTGCGGCCAACAGTTGCCGAATTTTGCGGTGGATATCCGCTACCTTGTTGCTGGGCGAGATGACCTCAACCGCCAGATCCGGCGCGACCTCCACCAAGCGGTCCGGCAGTAGAGCGGGCGCCTTTGCGCTGCTTAGAAATGCGATGTCCAAACCGCGGATGGTATCGCTGCCATCGAGATCGCGCTCGAGGATAAAGCCGGTATCGGCCGCCGTTACGATGCCAAGTTGGTTGTCGACGAGGAAGTTTCCTATCTTGAGGCTCAGGAGAAAAGTTATCTGTCCATGCAATCCGCTCGGCTTTGACATTTCGATGATTTCTCCTGCAACGAGCTCGACGATGCGGTCGGCATAGTCCGGGCTGTCCACCAAGGCGATGAACTGGTCGGCGCTTATCTTTTGCAGCTGCTGTTCCATGACCATGGCGACCCGCGCCTTTCATCCTGCGTTTGCATTAAGCCATTGTACCAAACTGGCTTGCGCATACAAAACGCCGTCAGCGCCCTGGCTCATTGGTGGATCGGCGCGGACTTCTCTGTGGTCTCTGTGCTGCCTCGTTTCCTCTGTGGTGAAATTTGCGCGAGTCACGTCATGGAGCGATTCCCTGCATATTTGCCAATCCCTGAACTGCCAGGTTCGTAAATTGCGGCGATTTCAATTATCATAAGAAGCGCTAGGCAGCAGGAGGAGCGACATGCACATTGAAGGCAGCTACGATTTTGAATCCGAGCGCGAGCTGGTCTGGGCGGTGTTGATGGATATCGACGTCCTCGGCGGCATCATCCCCGGCTCCAAGGGCTTGGAAGCCATCGGCGAGAACAAATACCAGAGCAAGCTGGCGGTCAAGGTTGGTCCAGTCAACGGCAAGTTCGAAGCCAGTTTCGAGTTGGCCGATATCAACCAGCCGGAGAGCTACCGCCTGATAGTCGAGGGCAAGGGGCCGGCCGGGCATGTCACCGGCGAAGGCGCGATCCGCCTGGAGAGCGTGAATGGCAAGACCGTGATGCATTACGCCGGCGACGCCCGCATCGGCGGCAAGATCGCGGCGGTCGGGCAGCGCCTGCTCAACGTCGCCGCCAAGCAGATCGCCAAGCAGTCGCTCAGGAAGCTCAGAAAACAAGTCGAAAGGCGGCTGGAGGCGGCGGGGTGATGGGCCAACCCCTGCGATACACGGCGCGTAAGGGCGAGGCGGCGACTCGCCCGCTCGAACCCCATGCAATTGCGGGCGACCCAATGGCTCGCTCCTACACGCGCAGTACGGGCTGACGGATATGAACCGCGAATTCTTTAACGCGCTCGCCGCGATCTACCCTGCCGACCGCCTCTTGACGCGCGATGTGGAATTGCTGCCCTATGAATCGGACGCCTTGACCGCCTTCAGCGCCAAACCGGGCGCGGTGGTCTTGCCGATCAACGAAGCGGAAGTCATCGACACCGTGCGGCTCTGCCACGCGCTGGCCGTCCCTTTCGTCGCGCGCGGCAGCGGCACCAGCCTCTCCGGCGGCTCTCTGCCCATCCCCGACGGCTTGACCATCGGCTTGAATCGCCTGAATCGCATCAAGCGCATCGACCCGCAGCAGCGCATCGCCGTCGTCGAGCCGGGCGTCATCAACCTGCATATCAGCGAGGCGGCGGGGCCCTACGGCTTGTATTACGCGCCCGATCCATCCAGCCAGTCCATCTGCACCATCGGCGGCAACATCGCCTTCAACAGCGGCGGCGCCCACTGCCTGAAACATGGCATGACCAGCAATCACGTCCTGGGCATGAAGGTCGTGCTGGCGGATGGCGCGGTGACCGAGTTCGGGGGGGAAAGCAGCGACGGCATCGGCATCGGACCCGACCTCGTCGGGCTCTTCGTCGGCTCGGAAGGGCTTTTCGGCATCGCGCTGGAGATCACCGTGCGCCTCATGCCGCTGCCGGAGCTGTACCGCACCGTGCTGGCGGCGTACGATGATTTGGGGCGTGCCGGCGACGCCGTGTCGATGGTCGTGGCTTCCGGCTTGCTGCCGGGCGCGATGGAAATCATGGATCGGCTGGCGATCAAAGCGGCCGAAGCCTCGGTCAAAGCTGGCTACCCGGACGCGGAAGCGCTGCTCATCGTCGAGCTCGAGGGCGAGGCGCCCCAAGTCGAGGCTGAGTTTGCGCGGCTGCGCGAAATCATCGCGGAATCGGGCGCTTTTGAAACGCGGGTCGCCCAAGACGAAGAGGAGCGGACGCGCATCTGGAAGGGACGCAAGGGCGCTTTCTCGGCGGTCGGCCGGCTCAGCCCCGATTATATCGTGCAGGACGGCGTCGTCCCGCGCAGCCGCCTGGGCGAGGCGCTGGTGGCAATCGGCGCGCTAAAAGCCAAATACGGCCTCGATGTCGCCAACGTCTTCCATGCCGGCGATGGCAACCTGCACCCGCTGATCCTGTATGACGGGCGCGAAGCGGGCGCGCTGGCGAAGGCCGAGGCCCTGGCGGGCGAGATCCTGGCGCTCTGCGTCAATCTGGGCGGCTCGATCACCGGCGAGCATGGCATCGGCATGGAAAAGCGCGATTACCTGCCAGCCATGTTCAGCGAAGAAGAAATCGACATCATGCAGCGCCTGCGGCTGGCGATCGACCCCAAGGAAATCGCCAATCGCGGCAAGATGTTCCCCGGCGGCGACGCGCCCGCTCTATCGCAGCATGGCATGCACCCGCTTGAGCGCGCGGGAGTGATCTCGCGCGAATGACCGCGAACGCGCCAAATACCGTCGCCGAGCTTCAGGCGCTCGTCCGAGACAGCGAGCGACTCCACGCCCGCGGCAATGGCAGCAAGACGGCGCTGCATGGCGGTGCGGTGGACGCCGTCGTCGCCGATATCTCGGCAATACGCGGCATCGTCGATTATCAGCCGGGCGAGTTTACGGTGACCGCGCGGGCGGGCACGCCAGTTCGCGAGCTGGCGGCGGCGCTGAACGAGCAGGGGCAATACCTGCCATTCGATCCCCTGCTGCCGGAAGCGGCCACCATCGGCGGCGCGGTGGCGAGCAACCTGTCTGGCTCGCGCCGTTATCGCTATGGCGGCATCCGCGATTTCATCCTGGGCGCTGCGGTGGTTGATGGCTTGGGGCGGGCATTCCGCGTCGGCGGCAAAGTCGTCAAGAACGCGGCCGGCTTCGATCTCAGCAAGTTCCTGGTCGGCAGTTTGGGCCGCTATGCCATCATGACCGAGCTGACCTTCAAAGTCTTCCCCGATGCGCCGCGCTTCCGCAGCCTCAGCTTCAGTTACGCGCGGCTGGAAGAGGCGCTCGCCGCCATCTATTTCATCAATCAAAGCATCTTCGAATTGGACGCGCTCGACCTCCTGCCAAAAGACAAGCGTTGGCAGCTGCTAACGCGCCTGGGTGGCGACGACGAGACCCTGCCGCGGCGCGTCGAACGCTTTATGGAGGCGATGACGCGCGAGACGGCGCCCAGCCATGTCGCAGAGCTGGATGATTGCGCGGCGCTTTGGGATCCGTTGGCGGCGCTGCAGGGCGATTGCCTGGTCAAGGTTCCGCTTTCGCCAAAACAAGTGCCCGCCTTTGACGCGCTCTTGACGCGCGATTGCAGGCGCTACAGCGTTGGCGGCAATATCGCCTGGCTGGCGACCGACGATATTGCAAGCCTGGACGCGGCGCTGGAGCGTTGCGGCTTGAGCGGCTTGTGCCTGCGCGGCGCGGTCGAATTGGCGATCATCGGCAATCCAAATGACAATGTCCTGGCGGACCGGGTCAAGCAAGTGCTGGACCCGCAAAACAAACTTGTGTAGGGGCGATCTATCAGGCCGCCCGCCCAGCGAAATCGCATTCTGTAGGGGCGATCTATCAGGTCGCCCGCCCAGCGAAATCGCGTTCTGTAGGGGCGATCTATCAGGTCGCCCGAATAGGAAAATCGCGTTATGCAGGGGCGATCTATCAGGCCGCCCGAATAGGAAAATCGCGTTATGCAGGGGCGATCTATCAGGCCGCCCGCCCAGCGAAATCGCGTTATGCAGGGGCGATCTATCAGGTCGCTTGCTCAGCGAAATCGCGTTATGCAGGGGCGATCTATCAGGGCGCCCGCCCAGCGAAGTCGCGTTATGCAGGGGCGAGGCGGCGACTCGCCCGTTTATAATAGGAATGCGCCGGCGGGCGACTTGGTAAGTCGCCCCTACATATCCGTGTTTGCGCGGAATGTAAATGCTGGGCGCGCAAGGTGGCGGCCTGCAAGCAAGATTGGTGAAATCATGCGACATCAAATACAGAGCGACGACCTGAGAACGCCCGAAATGGCGACCGCCATCGAAAAATGCGTGCACTGCGGCTTCTGCCTGGCGGCCTGCCCGACCTACAGCCTGCTCGGCGAAGAGATGGATTCGCCGCGGGGGCGCATCTATCTGATGAAAAACGTGCTGGAAGAGAATCTTAGCGCCGACGACGCCCAGCCTTATATCGACCGCTGCCTCGGCTGCATGGCTTGCGTGCCCGCCTGCCCCTCCGGCGTTGAATATGGCGACCTGCTGGTGAGCTACCGCGCGCTGCAAGAGGCTGAGCGTCGGCGCCCGCCATTGGATGCGCTGGCGCGGACCATGGTGATATCGACCCTGCCCTACCCCAAGCGATTTCGGTTGGCGGCGCGGACGGGAAAATTGGCGGCGCCGCTGGCCGAAGCGCTGCCCCCGGCTTTCGCTTCCATGCTAAAGCTGCTGCCAGACAAGCTGCCGCCGCCCATGCCGCTGCCGCCGGTGCTGCCAGCTGTGGGGGAGCGGCGCGGCGTAGTCGGGCTGCTGCCCGGCTGCGTCCAGGACGCGCTGGCGCCAGAGATCAATTTCGCGGCCGCCCATGTCCTGGCGGAAAACGGCGTCGAAGTCCACAATCCGCCCGGCGCCGGCTGCTGCGGCTCGATCCTGCTGCATATTGGCGCGGAAACTCAGGCGCAAGCACTCGCCCGGCGCAACTTCTCGCAATTCCCCGAAGAGCTCGACGCGATCATCACGACGGCGGCCGGCTGCGGCTCTGGCATTAACGATTACGCCCTGCTCTTCAAGGGTCAAGACGAGGCCGAGCGCGCAACAGCATTCTCGCGCAAAGTGGTGGATTTCAGCGCTTATCTGGCCCGTCTGGGCTTGCGCGAACCGCCGGGCTTTGCCGAGGAGCGCCGCGTGGCCTATCAAGACGCCTGCCACCTGCTGCACGCCCAGGGCATTCAAGCCGAACCGCGCGCGCTGCTGGGGCAGATCCCCAACCTGCGCCTGCTGAATATCGCCGAGGCCGGCATGTGCTGCGGCTCGGCCGGGACCTACAATATCGATCAGCCAGAGATCGCCGAGCAGCTTGGCCGGCGCAAGGTCGAGTCGATAATGGCGGCGCAGCCCGACCTGGTCGCCTCCGGCAATATCGGCTGCATCACCCAATTGCGTCAACAGCTTGCGAGGCGCGAGAATCCGCCCCCGGTCATGCACATGGCGGAATTGCTGTGGCGCGCCTACGCCATGTAAGCGATATTCAACTGGAAAAAAGCAAAACCCCCGCCGGACGACGGGGGCTCGCGCGTGGCGAAGCGCGCGGAACAGGTGGCTGGCTCTTATGCGCTGGGGACGATGACGGCGTCGATGACGTGGATGACCCCGTTGCTGGCTGGGATGTCCACCAGTTCAAGCAATATGTTGGCGCCGTCAATCATGACGCCCATATCACTCACAGAGATTGTGGCTTCGGCGCCGCCCGCCATGACGACCGAGACCTGCCCCATATCATCCACCAGGTCGCCAAGCTGGAAGCTGTAGACCGCGCCGGGCACGACATGGTGCTGCAAGATCGCCGTCAGCGTGGCGGTATCGGCGACGATATCGCCTAAGCCTTCGACCGCGGCAAAGGCGGCGTCAACTGGCGCGAATACGGTTATCGCGGCAGCTGGATCCGCCAGCAGCGCCAGCACCGCCGGGTCAGCCGCGCCGACCGCCTGCAGCAGGGTGGTGAACTCGGGCGCGTCCGCCCCGGCCAGCTCGACAACGATATCGGCGATCGTGCGCAGCTCCGGCACGATGACCGCGTCGATGACGTGAATCAGGCCGTTGCTGGCTTCGATGTCCACCATGTCAAGCGCAAGATTGGCGCCGCCGATGGCGATGCCTTGCGCCAGGTCGAGCCCGTCTTCGCCCATGATAGCAGCGACTACAAGCGCCTGCCCGCTTAGCGCGACCACCGGGAGGCTGACCGTGCCCATGTCGTCCGCTTCAGCGCTCGACAGCGCCGCGACAAGATCGGCCGAGCCGACCCGAGCGTCAACAACGTGTGAGAGCAGGATCTCGTTCAGGCGGGGCGTGCCGTCTTCGGACAGGATCTCGTCGAAAGCCGCTTCGCCCAGCGCGGCGGCCAAAGCGGCAAAGGCGGCGTCAGTCGGCGCGAACACGGTGAGCTCGGCATCGGCATCGGCCAGCGCCTCCACGATGGCGGGGTCGGCGGCGCTGACCGCGGCCAGCAGCGTCGTGAATTCAGGCGCGTCGCTTTCGGCGGCGGCAACGACGATATCGGCGATGGTCGCTTCATGACCATCGGCCAAGACCGGCGCGGCGGCCAAAAGCGCCAAGACCGAGAAAAACAGAGCGACAATGCGAATCATGATACACTCCTTTTCTAATGTTCAGAATATTCTGAACGTTCTGTTGTGAGCATATCACAGTGACGTCCCGCCACAAGGACTGACGTGTAAACATTCTGTAAACTCGATTTTGGAGCGCGCTGGCGCTATTGCGGGCTGGCGAAAAAAGAGAGCGGCTCGTTTGGCCGCTCCCCTCAATGCCGATTGACGCTTGTCTGGCGCGGGACTAACAGCCGCCGATGTTATCGACGTACTTGCCGCCGATCCAACCCGTTCGCCCGCTGAAGTTGATCTGATACCAGCCCCAGATGCGCGAAATCGAGTCGACGGTTGTGCCGCGCAAGACGACGCCGAGCTTCTCGGCATCCAGCGAGGGCTTGGCGCGGAAGTTGATGTGCCCGGTGGTATGGATTGGGCAGCCATCAACGGCTGGAACGCTGTCGGCCTGCGCTGGGCCCGGCTCTTGATCGGCAGCTGTCGCTGGCGCCGCGCTGGTGGGTTCGCCCGGCACGAGCACGACCGTCCCCGGCTTTTGCAGCGCAGCGCAGGTCGCGCCGTCCATGCCATACGAATCGAGCCAGCTCGCGCTGCGGGGCGCCGTCGCCGCGTCCAGGAAGATCAAGGCGCCGACTTGCGGAAAGCAGATCGTCGCGCCCGCGCCCAAGTCGCCCCAGACGTCGATGGCCTCAATGAAGCCGCCGGCGACAACCGTCTCGTTGCCGATGCCAGCGGGTCCGACCTTCTGGCATTGAATGCCGCTTGCCATGCCCATCGCCTGGACCGTCGCCCCCGTGATCGCATCGCAGGTCGCTGGCGGCGGCGGGAAGATGCCGAACCAGGAGCGCACGGTATCGTGCGAGTGGCCGCAGACATTGCTATTGCCCAGAATATGCACGCCGCTGTTTCTGACGTCCATCCCGCCCGAACAGTCGTGGAAAAGGACGTTCGCCAGCGTCAGTCTGCTTTCCTTCACTTCCATCACGTCGCCGCGGGTATGCTTCCGGAAGCGCACATGCAGGTTCTTCAGCAATAGCAGGCTGTCATCCACCTCAAAGGCGGGCGCCTCTCCGAAGGTCACGATGCGGCCTGCGCCTTCCAGCGTGATGTTCGATTCGATTTCGGGCAGCGGGCGCCGAATGTTGTCGTGAATCGTCATAATGATGGTATTGCCGTTTTCGTCGCCAGCCGGGCAGCCGCTAATCCGCTTATTCGTGTTTGCCGCCGTGATGGCGTTGCGCAGGCTGCAATCTTCATTCACATGAATATCACGGGCATGCGCCGAAAAAGCCGCGGCCAGAAAAATGCAGAGCGCCACGAAAAGCCGCGACAAACTTACGGGATTTATCGTCATGGTAGGCATGACAGGCTCCTCTAACCACTCTTCGCAAAATGGCATATCTATATGATAGTGATTACCAAACTGTAAATCAAGCAAGCGCGGAAAGCCGTAGACTCCGAACTCGGATCATTATTGCCCCGGCGCGCCCGGCGAGCCCTGGAAAGCGCCTTACCAGGCATAGGCTTTTGGCGCTTCGCCACCCGGTCCTGGGAAGATTTCATCAAGCCGACCCAGCGTCTCTTCGTCCAGGCGGATGTCTGTCGCCCGCGCGGCGCTCTCCAGCTGCTCCATCGTGCGCGGCCCGATGATTGGCGCGCTGACGGCTGGATTGTGCAGCAGCCAAGCCAGCGCCACCTCGCCCGGCGGATGCCCGATTTCGCGGCAGAGCGCTTCATAAGCCTCGAGTTGGGGCCGTTTGGCCTCGATCCGCGCCGTCATGCTCGGGTTGGAGCGCCGCCCGGTCTCCGCTTTTTCCAGCGCGCCGCCCAGCAAGCCGCCCGCCAGCGGACTCCAGGGGATCAGCCCCAAGCCGTAGTGACGGCAAGCGGGGATGACCTCGAGTTCGATAGCGCGGTTGTCCAGATGATAAATGCTCTGCTCGCTGACCAAGCCGAGCATGCGCAGCCAGGCGGCTTCGTGGCAGGCGGTGGCGATATCCCAGCCGGCGAAATTACTCGAGCCGACATAGACGACCTTGCCCTGATTGATGAGGCTGCCGAAGGCGGTCCAGGTCTCTTCCCAGGGGCAGTCGCGGTCGACGTGGTGCATCTGATAGATGTCGATGCGGTCGGTGCGCAGGCGCTCCAGGCTGCCATCACAATGTTTGGCGATCTTGTAAGCGGAGAGGCTGCGGATATCGCGATTGGGTTCGGGCAAGTATTCGGCGCGGCTGACCGGGTTGAAGACTTTGGTCGCCAGCACGACAGCATCGCGCCGCCCGCCGCCCTGGGCGAACCACTCGCCGATGATCTCTTCCGTCAGCCCGTATTCAACTTGCCGGCCATAGACGTCAGCCGTGTCAAAGAAGTTGAGGCCCAACTCCAGCGCCCGATCCATGATGGCGAAAGCCTCTTCTTTGGAGGTCTGCCAGCCGAAGTTCATCGTGCCCAGGCAGAGATTGCTGACCAATACGCCGTGCTTTCCCAAGCGTCTGTGTTCGATTGCCATAAGTCGGGCGACTCCTTTTCACAGTCATTAAAGTGGACGCCTATCGTAACATTTGTTAAATCATCATGCCACAAGTGCAAGGCAAAGAAAGCAGTCTGTCGGGGCGAGGCGAAATCGGCGGCGGACGACCTGATGCGTCGCCCCCCGCAGCGCATTCAGGTCCTGAGAGAAACCTCAAGACTTTTTTGCGCATTTGGACTATAGTTGCGCTGCGACAACCGAAACATAGCCGGAGGCCGATATGGAAGCCAAAGCGACAATCGAAGACCTGGACGCGCGTTGGGCGCAGACGGACCGCTCGCCGCAGGACAATGGCTCGGTCGAATTGATTGTGCGCCGGCCCGCGCCCGACCAGCGCGAGCGGTTGCAGCGCGCCACCTTCACGGCAGAGGCTGGCTTGCTTGGCGACGACTGGCTGCGGCGGCATGGCGATGAGATCGAGGCGCAGATCACGCTGATGAACGCGCGCGTGGCGCAGCTGCTGGCGGGCCAGAAAGACCGCTGGGCGGAAGCGGGCGACCAGCTCTTCGTCGATCTGGACATCTCGCAGGAAAACCTGCCGCCGGGCACGCGCATCCAGCTAGGCGAGGTGGTCATGCAGATCTCGACGCTGCCGCATACCGGCTGCACAAAATTCGCCCGCCGCTTCGGGGGGCACGCGCGCAAGTGGACGGCCACCGAAGACGGCGAGCGCGAACGCCGCCGCGGCGTCTATGCCCATGTCATCCAGGATGGCGAAATCAAAGTCGGCGACCCAATCCGAAAGCTGTAGGCGCTGGGCCGCCCTATCAAAACTGTAGGGCTACTCGTCGGGTCGCCCTTAGTGTCGAATACCGTAGGGGCGAGGCGGCGACTCGCCCACCGCAACCCGCAGGGGCAATCATAACGAAAGACAAACAGAATGATCGACGCCAAACTGATTCACCCGCAGATTCTCGGCGCGCTTGGCTCGGCCGGGCACGGAAGCACGATCTTGATCCCCGATGGCAACTACCCGTTCGAGACCGGCGCCAACCCGCTGGCGGAGCGCGTCTATCTCAATTTGGCGCCGGGCATCGTGTCCGTCACCGACGTGCTGGAAGCGCTGCTCAGCGTCACGCCGGTGGAAGCGGCCCAGGTTATGGCGCGCCACGATGGCGAGGAGCCCAGCATCTACGCCGAGTTCCGCAAACTGTTGCCCGCCGACGTCGCGCTGAGCCCGCTGGATCGCTTCGATTTCTATGACGAAGCCAAAAAAGAAGACTGCTGCCTGGTGATCGCCACTGGCGAACAGCGCGTCTACGCCAATATCCTGCTCACCATCGGCGTCGTCGAACCGCCCGCCGACCAGGCTTTGTAGACATTCGCGCCGCAAAGCGACCACCCACGCAAAATACATTGCGGACCGCTGTAGCTGACTCCCCTTCCCTAGCTCGCTGGGGCAAGGGGCCGGGGGATGGGGTGAAATCTGCCCGCAATGTAAACAGGGGCGACGCACGATGCCGCCCGCCAAACCGCGCAGTCGTAGGGGCTACCCATTGGGTCGCCCGCCATAGAAACGCAGTCGCAGGGGCGAGGCGATGACTCGCCCGCCTTTGGCGCGTCATGCCATGTCGCCCGCCAACCACAAGAGGAACGCGCCATGCCAATCGAAGCCATCATCTACGACATGGACGGCGTCCTGGTCGATAGCGAAGTCTACTGGGACAAATCGCGAATCGAGTACGCCGGCGACCGCGGCAAGGTCTGGACCGACGCCTATCAACGGCTGGCGATGGGGCGCAGCACCGTCGGCTGGGCGCGCGTCATGCAGGAGAAGCTGGCGCTGGACGACTCCATCGACGAGATCATCGCCGAGATGAAAGCGCGCGTCATCGCCCATTACGAAGCGCGCATGCCGGCCCGCCCCGGCGCCTTGGAATCAGTCGCTCACATGAAGCGGCACTTCCGCGTCGGGCTCGCTTCCGGCTCGCCCACTGAAATCATCAAAGCCGTCCTGCGCATCACCGGGCTCGACCAGCTCTTCGAGGTGATGGTCTATGGCGACGAGATCCCGCGCGGCAAACCAGCGCCCGATATCTACCTCGAAGCGCTGAAGCGGCTGGGCGTCGCGCCGGCCCGCAGCCTCGGCATTGAAGATTCCGCCAATGGTTTGCGCTCCTTGCGGGCGGCGGGCATGCTCGCGGTGGCCGCCCCCAGCCCCGATTATCCCTTGCCGGAGGATGTCTTGGCGCTCGCCCATGCGCATATCACCACGCTGGAAGACTTCAACGTGGATCTGATCCGCCGCATCGAACGGCAAGCGGCTCGTGAGGCGCCGCGACGTGGGAATGCGTGAGATGATGGCTATTGGCCGCCTCAGACAAGGTTTGCAGGGGCGACTCTGTGGGTCGCCCACTGTTCCAATGCCAATGTTCGGGCGACTGGCAAAGTCGCCCCTACACACAAGCAAGTCAAGGTAAGTCGTGAAACAACGATTTGCCACAGAGACACAGAGGCCACAGAGAAAACCCCTTGCTTTTCTCTCGGTGCACTCTCTCAAACTCGGTGTCCTCGGTGGTGAGTTTTTTGAATTGCTTACTGGGTTTTACTCAGTTCAGCGTGCGCCTTGTTGGACCACCGCCACCCCGCCGCGGACAATATGACAAACTGCGCGTATCCGTCTATAATAGCGGATATTCTTTGGCGGCCGAAGACGGTGGTGAGCAGCATTGCTTTTCAGACCTGAAATCTCACCTTGGGTCCTCCCATGAGCGCCAGACACGTCATCGCCATCGACTTGGGCGCGAGCTCGGGAAGGGTGATGGATATCGCCTTTGACGGCGCGCGCCTGCAGCTGGCAGAGGCCCACCGCTTCCCCAATATCCCGGTGCAGACGCCGACGCTGCTGCATTGGGACGCGCTGCGGCTCTGGCACGAGATCACCGTCGGCATCGACGCCGTTACTGAAGCCGCCTCCATCGGCCTCGATTGCTGGGGCGTCGATTACGCGCTGCTCGATAGCGCCGGCGAGCTGCTGGCAAACCCGATCCATTATCGCGACCCGCGAACCAATGGCGCGATGGATTGGACCTTCGAGCGTATGCCGCGCCGCGAAATCTTCGATCGCACTGGCATCCAGTTCCTGCCTTTCAACGCGCTTTATCAGCTGGCGGCGAGCATCCGCGATGGCAGCCCGCTGCTCGATCAAGCCGCTTCCATGCTGACCATCGCCGATCTCTTCAACTATTGGCTGACCGGCTCGAAGACTTGCGAATTCACCGAAGCCACCACCATGCAGCTTTACAATCCGGCGCTCGCCGATTGGGACCGCGAGATCATGGCGGCGGTCGGCATCCCGACGGACATCCTGACGCCCATCGCGCAGCCCGGCGCGAAGATCGGAACCTACAAAGGCATCGACGTCATCCTGCCCGCCTGCCACGACACCGGCAGCGCGGTCGTCGCCATGCCGAGCACGGACGCAAACGCCGCCTATCTGAGCAGCGGCACCTGGAGCCTGCTCGGCTTGGAGCTGGACGCGCCGATCATCAGCGATGCCGCCTACGACGCCAATGTCACGAATGAAGGCGGCTACGGCGATACCTGGCGCTTCCTGAAAAATATCATGGGCTTGTGGGTGGTCGATCAGTGTCGGGCCGCCTGGAGAGCGGAGGGGCGGGATTACAGCTTCGCGCAGTTGACGGCGATGGTGGAGGGCGCGGCGCCTTTCAAAGCCTTCATCGAGCCCGATGACCCGCTTTTCCTGCCGCCCGGCGATATGCCCGCGCGCGTGATCGACTTCTGCCGGCGGACGGGGCAGCCGACGCCGGAAAACGATGCCGAGGCGCTGGCCGCGGTCTACGTCAGCCTGGCATTCAAATACCGTTACGTTCTGGAGCAGCTAATCAGTGTGGCCGGGCGCGCTGTGGATCGCCTGCACATCATCGGCGGCGGCTCGCGCAGTGCCCTGCTCAACCAGATGACGGCGAACGCCATCGGCCGCCCGGTCATCGCGGGACCCGCAGAAGCGACCGCCACCGGCAACGCCATCGCCCAGCTTATCGCCATCGGCGAGCTCGGCAGCGTCGCCGAAGCCCGCGCCATGCTCAGCCAAGCCGGCGATCTCGTCCGCTACGAGCCGCGAGACAGCGCCATCTGGGACGAGAATTACGAGCGTTTCTGTGAATTGCTATAGAATGCGTATCACTATCTGTGCTGTAGTGGCGACCAATCATGCCGCCAGCCAGATGCGGCGAATGGCGCGCGAATGACCGAGGCTCTGCTCGAACTGCGAGGCATCGACAAGCGCTTTCCCGGCGTGCTCGCGCTAAAGGACGCGCAATTTGAGGTCCGCCGCGGCGAAGTCCACGCCTTGATTGGCGAGAATGGCGCCGGCAAATCGACCCTGATCAAGATCGTCTCCGGCGTTTACCCGCCGGATAGCGGCGAGATCCGGCTCGATGGGCGGCGCGCGGAATTCGCCAACCCGCGCGAAGCTCACCTCGCTGGCATCGCCACCATTTATCAAGAGCTTGGCTTGTATCCCGAGCTTTCCGTGGCCGAGAACATCTTTATGGGGCACGCGCCGACCAAGAAGCGGCTCGGATTCGAGACGATCGATTGGGAGGCGATGGAGCGCGGGGCCGAGTCGCTGCTGGCCGAGCTGAACATCGACAATCTCGATGTCGGCGCCAAGGTGGGCGCGCTCAATGTCGGCAATCGCCAGCGGGTGGAGATCGCCAAAGCGCTCTCGCTGGACGCCCAGATCCTGATCATGGACGAGCCGACGGCGGCGCTCACCGAGAGCGATGTCGAGCAGCTTTTCAGCATCGTGCGGCTGCTTCGCGAGCGTGGCGTCAGCATCATTTACATCAGCCACCGCCTCAACGAAGTTTTTGAATTGGCCGACCGCGTGACCGTGCTGCGCGATGGCGAGTATATCGGCACGCGCGCCGTCGACCAGACCAGCGAAGCCGAGCTGATCAGCATGATGGTCGGGCGCACGATTGAAAACCTCTTCCCAAAGCAGGCGGCAAAGATCGGCGACCTCGTGCTGGAGGTTCTTAATCTCAACCGTCCGCCCTTGACCCGCGATATCTCCTTCAGCGTGCGCGCCGGCGAGATCGTTGGGCTGGCGGGCTTGGTCGGCAGTGGACGCAGCGAAACGGCGCAAGTGATCTTTGGCGTGCTGCCGGCCGAATCGGGCGAGATCCGGCTCAATGGGGAAGGCGTCAAGATCGCGCGGCCATCGGAAGCGGTCGATCATGGCATCGGCTATGTGCCGGAAGACCGAGGGCATCAAGGCTTGATCCGCGAGATGACCATCCGCGAAAACACGTCGATGGCGGTGCTGGGGTCGGTCTCGCGCCGCAGTTTCATCAGCCGCGCCAAAGAACGCGCGCTGGCAAACGACGCCATCCGCCAGCTCAGCATCCGCGCCACGGGCCCCGACCAGATCGCCAATAAGCTCTCCGGCGGCAATCAGCAGAAGGTGGTCGTCAGCAAGTGGCTGGCGAGCGAGCCAAAGCTGCTGATCATGGACGAGCCGACGCGCGGCATCGATGTGGGCGCCAAAGCCGAAATCCACCGCTTGATGAGCCGGCTGGCGGCGGAAGACGGCTTGGCGATCTTGATGATCTCGAGCGAGCTGCCCGAGATCCTGGCGATGAGCGACCGCATCCTGGTCATGCGCGAGGGGCGGCTGGTCGGCGAATTCACGCGCGAGGAAGCGACGCAGGAATTGATCGCGCAAGCCATGATGGGCGCCTCGGCCGCCACGTCGAGAGCTGTAGGGGCGATTCTGTGAGTCGCCCGCCGATTAACCAAACGACTAGAGCGAGACCATGACCAAGTCAAAAAACGCGCCCGTCGCGCGCCGCCCGCTGGATTTCCTCGGTCTCATTTTGGCGCTGGTCATCATCGGCGCTTATTTCACGCTGCCCTTCATCATTCAGCCGGAACGGGGCCCATCGACCGTCGCCGTATTGACCGAGAGCAAGAAAGCCAACGAGCTGGGCATATTCAAAACCGGGCTGGAAGTCATTCCCCTGGCGGCCTTGGGCATTCTGCTGCTGGGTATCTGGAACCTGATCGCGCCGGCCGCGGGGCGCGCCATCTCGCTGCTGACGAGCGTGGCCGGCCTGCTCGTGGTCGTCTATTACATCAACTTTTTTCGCGATTACGCCGCCGACGAAGCCACCTTCATCAGCAGCATGGACATCGCCTTCTGGCTCATGCTGGTCGCCGGCGCCCTGGCCGTCCTGCAGATCTTGATCCCGCGCCCCCTCCCTGAGGAGCGCTACCGCATCACGAAGCTCTTCGGCAATCAAGAGAGCGTCATCCTCTTCGGCTTGCTGCTGTTGATTTTCGCCGTCGGCATCGCCAACCCGCGTTTTCTGCAAGAACGCAACATCTCCGACATATTGCAGGGCAACGCCTATATCGCGGTGGCGGCGCTGGGCATGACTATGGTGATCGTCACCGGCAACATCGATATTTCGGTTGGCTCGCTGGTCGGCTTGCTGGCGGTGATCAGCGGGCGGCTGGTGATTTCCGGCGTGCCGTCGCCGGTCGCCTGGCTGATCCCGCTCTTCGTCGGCGCGGGCATCGGCGCATTCATTGGCTTCCTGGTGGCCTACCTGCGTGTGCCGTCGATTGTGGTCACCCTGGGCATGCTGAGCATCATCAAGGGCGTGCTGATCATCTGGACCGGTGGCGAGCGAGTCACCGACATGCCGGCCGATTATCACCTGTCGCAGATGCGCCCCCTGGGCATCCCCATGCCGATTATCATCATGGTCGTTCTGACGATTGTGGTCGTGTTATGGATGCGATACAGCGCCACCGGACGCGCCTTTTACGCCCTGGGCGGCAATGCGGAGGCGGCGCGGCTCTCGGGCTTGTCGCGGCGGCGCCTGCTGATGACGGTCTTCACGCTCAACGGCGTCTTCGTCGGCATCGCCAGCGTGATGTATTCGACGCAGTTTCAGATCATTCAGGTAACCCCGCCGCCCGCGCTGGAGCTGTCCATCATCACGGCGTCGGTGGTCGGTGGCGTCAGCATCCTGGGCGGCACGGGCACGGCGATCGGCTCGACCTTGGCCACCCTGCTGCTGAACTTCATCCGCTCGGCGATGATCTTCATCAACGTCTCGCCCTTCTGGCTGAAGGCGGTGCAGGGTCTGCTGATCCTGGCGACGGTGCTGGCGGATCTCATTCGCCGCCGGCGACAGCGATTATAGATATCAGCGCGGCAAAACCAGCGCCCGCGCAAGAGAATTTGCGTTGGCGAAGGGCGAGTCAGCGCCTCGCCCCTACAGGAGGAATGCAAGCGTGGAATCCAACCCGCGCAACCCAACCGTCCGCGAGAAGCTGCGCCGCCTGCTCGTCAGTCAGGAAGGCGTGCTTTTCGTCATCATGCTGGTTTCGGTGCTCTTCCTGGCGACGCGCACCGACAAGTTCCTGACGCTCGACAACCTCTTGCAGCAGGGCCGCTTCATGACCGAGATCGGGCTGATCGCCATCCCGATGACCTATATCATCATCACGGGCGGCATCGACCTCTCCGTCGGCTCCATCCTGGGCTTGACCGCCATCGTGCTGGGCTGGACCTGGCAGGAACTCGGTTTCCCGCTGGAACTAGCGATCGTCACCGGCTTGATCAGCGGCACGGTCGCCGGTTTCGTCAACGGGCTCTTCATCGTGCGCGTCGGCGTGCCACCCTTGATCATGACGCTGGCGACCCTGGCGCTCTATCGCGGCTTGGCCGAGGGCATCAGCGAGGCGCGGTCGGCCCGCGGTTATCCGGAGTGGTTCTTCCAGCTTGGGCAGGGCGAGTTCCTGGGCATCCCGACCCAGCTTTGGCTCTTGATCGTGGCGGTCGTCATATTCGGCGTCGTGCTGGCGCGGACGCGGCTGGGGCGCGCGCTATACGCCATCGGCAACAATGAAACCGGCGCCCGTTTCAGTGGGCTGACGGTCAATCGGCATCTGCTCTTCATCTACGCCTTCTCCGGGTTTATGTCGGCGGTGGCGGGCTATATCTTCGTCTCGCGCGTGAGCACGACCCGCTCCGACATGGGCACGGGCATCGAGTTGGATGTGATCGCGGCGGTTGTGCTGGGCGGCACGAGCATCTTCGGCGGCACGGGCTCGATTCCCGGGACGATGATCGGCGTCGTCTTGATTCAGCTGCTGAAGAATGGCTTGACCTTATCGGGCGTCACCAGCGACGCGACCATAGTCGTCATCGGCAGCGTGCTGATTTTTGCTATACTGGTGAACAACTTCATCCAGAGCAGGCGCGATGAGAATTGACCGCGCTGCGTGTAGACACACGCGCCGCCCTGCGACCGCCCGCGCAAAACACATTGCGGTCCGCTGGGTTTCGCTCCCCTTCCCTAGCTCGCTGGGGCAAGGGGCCGCGCCGCGTAGACACTGGCGGTTGGGGATGGGGTGAAATCTGCCCGCAATGTAAACAGGGGCGAGCCATCGGGTCGCCCGCAAAACGCAATTGTAGGGGCGAGCCATCAGGTCGCCCGCAAAGCGCAATTGTAGGGGCGAGCCATCGGGTCGCCCGCAAAGCGCAATTGTAGGGGCAAGCCATCGGGTCGCCCGCAAAACGCAATTGTAGGGGCAAGCCATCGGGTCGCCCGCAAAACGCAATTGTAGGGGCGAGCCATCGGGTCGCCCGCGCGCAATAGCCCGAATCGGGGCTCAAGCAGAAAGGAGGCGCATCGACACGATTCAGCGCAAGACTGAGCATCGTTTACCCATTTAACTCTACGGAGTCGCAACTCATGAAGAAGACACTCGCAATCACCTTGATTTTGGCGCTTTTCCTGGCGCTGCTGGCCATGCCGCTCAGCGCGCAAGACCGCTGGGACGGCTCCGACGAACTCGATGTCAGCCCGCTCGCATGCATGGGCGCGGAAATGATGGACGACGACATGGACGAAGCCATGGACATGCCAGAATACGACGGCGGGCAGCCATCCATGGTCGCCGAGATTGACATGCGGGGCAACCCCATCACTGTCGTTGACGTGCCCAAGCTGATCGGCATTGGTTACTTCGGCGCCACCACCCTGGGGCAGCAGCTGGCGGCTGAAGAGCTCGGCACCGTCACCGTCACGACCGACGGGCCTACCGAAGCCAACATCGACGACCAGATCCAGGTCATCGACAGCTATATCACGCAGGGCGTGGACGGCATCCTCTTCGCCGCCAACGACCCGGTCGCCATCGCGCCGGTGCTGCGCAAGGCGCTTGAACAGGGCATCCGCGTGGTCGGCTACGACGCCAACAGCGAGCCGGACGCGCGCGAATGGTTCGTCAACCAGGCGGAGTTCAACGGCATCGGCAAGGCGCTGATCGACAGCCTGGTCGATCAAAAGGGCGAGGACGCCTCCTTCGGCATCGTCACCTCGACCTTCACCACCCCGAATCAGGCGCGCTGGGTTTCCGAAATGTGGGCATACGCCACCGAGTGCTTTCCCGATCTCGATTGGCTGGAAACCCTCGAAGCGCAAGAAGACGCCGGATTGAGCTTCCAGCAGGCGCAGACGCTGATCAACAAATACGGCGAAGACCTCGATGGCATCATCGGCTTGACTTCGGTCGCCACGCCAGCGAGCGCCGACGCCGTCAACCAGGCGGATGTCTGTGAGGATGTCGCTGTTGTCGGCCTGGCTTTGCCCAACGCCATGAAGCCCTACGTGAGCACCGGCTGCGTCCGCGATGTCATCTTGTGGAATCCGGTCGATCTCGGCTATGCGGCGCTTTATGTTCTGCGGGCAGTCGTCGATGGCGACTTCCAGCCCGGCGACAGCTCCGTCATGGCGGGCAAACTCGGCGAGCTGATGGTCGTCAATGGCAGTGAAGTCTTGCTTGGGCCACCCTTCGTCTACAACATGGACAACATCGACGACTTCGACTTCTAGCCACGCGTTGCAGGGGGCGATCCTCCGGGTCGCCCGCCACTAGCGTCACCAATTGCGGGTCAGCCACACCGGCTGACCCCTTTGATCTACTGTTTAGGCTTCGCAACCATGATCTCTCGCCTCGACAGCCTCGTCAGCATGACCCGCGCCCTGGGCGAGCCGGCCATGGATTACGTCATCATCGGCGAGGGCAACACCTCCATGCGCCTGGATGAGGAGCGCTTTTACGTCAAAGCCAGCGGAAAACAGATGCATGGCATTGACGAAAATGGTTTCGTCGCGCTGCATTTCGCGCCGATCCTGGACATGCTGGACGAGCCGCCGCGGACGCTGAGCGAGCAGAAGCGCATCACACAAGCGGCAGTTCTGCCAGCTGACGAAATAGGACGCTCCGACGGGGGGTTAAGCCCGTCCATTGAAGCCAGCTTCCATGCCATGCTGTTGAACGAATGCGCCGCCGCCTATATCGGGCACACCCACCCCACCGCCATCAACCAGATCATGTGCAGCCAATACTCCGCGGATTTCGCCCTTCAGCGCCGCTTCCCCGATGAAGTCGTGCTCTGCGGTCCACAGTCCGCGCTCGTGCCCTACGCCGACCCCGGGCTGCCGCTGGCGCTCGTGATGCGCGAAAGCCTGCGCGCCTACATGAGCGAACAGGGCGAGGCGCCAAAGCTGATGCTGCTGGAGAATCACGGCATGATCGCCCTGGGGGACAGCCCGGCCGAAGTCTTGAACATCACGGCGATGGCGGTCAAAGCGGCGCGGATTTTCCTCGGCGCCTTGCTGACCGGCAAACCGACTCGCCTGCCCGAAAACGAGGTTCAGCATTTGTATCGCCGGCCCGACGAGATTTATCGCCGCAAGCTGTTTGCAGACGATGACCGGTAGTATATTTTTTGCCACAGAGGCACAGAGTCACAGAGAAATGCGAACCGAAAGGACGAGCCCATGCCCACCAACGGCGCCTTGACCTGGCTGATCCCGGACGCCTACCTGGCCGCGCCCGCCGATGACGACCCGGTGAACAAGAATCACGAGTCGATCTGCATACTCAACGTCACGCCCGATGACGCCAATGTGTTATTCGATTTCTTTTTTGAGGATCGCGATGCGGTCGAGGGCATCGCCATCACCGTGCCGGCCAAGCGCTGCCCGCACGTCCGCCTGGACAAACCGGAGCAGCTCGGCGGCTATGAGATTCCCTTTGACGTGCCTTATGGCGTCCGCGTGCGCAGCGACGTGCCGATATCGGTGCAGTATTCGCGCATGTATGCCAGCGGCGGCAAAATCGAGAGCCTGATTACGACCATCGCGTATCCGGTGGAATAGCGCGGCGGGCGACCCAAGGGCAGCCCCTGTTTTATTCGCGAATGATATCGGCGGGCGTTACAGCGTGACGCCCCTACAGCCTTGTCATTTGATAACGATCTGTAGGGGCGAGGCGGTGACTCGCCCTTCACCAGCGGCAAAGTCTTTTGCGTGGTCGGCGGCACTGTCGCGCGCGTGTCTACAGATTTGCGATTGGCGGGCGACATGGTATGTCGCCCCTATATGTGCGCCATTGGGATGGGGGCGCCGCCTACAGCAGCACCTCGCGGCCCGTCTTCTGGCTCTCGTAGATCCCGTTCAGGATCTTCAGCACCTGCAGCGACTGCTCGGCTGGCACCGGCGAGGGCGCGCCATCGACGATCGCCTGGGCGAACTCGACGCACTCCTGCGCGTGCGGCTCGGAGATGTTCTGCGTCAGCTTCAGTTTGCGATTGTAGAGCTGCATGGTCTCGTAATTGGTGTCGTAAATCTCGCACTTGGGCCAATGCGAGCCGCCGCCCGTGCCATAGAGCCACATCTGCATGTCTTCGCCCTCGATATCGTGATGCAGCAGCCAGGAGATTTCGAAGACCAGGGTCGCGCCCGTTTCGAAGCGGACAAAAGCCATCGCCATTTCTTCGACGTCCATGCCCTCGGGGATGCGCCCGTGCCGGGGCCAGCGCCCAAACGCCATCGGGTTGCTGGCGATCTCGCGTCGAGCCACGCCCGTTACCGAGACTGGTTCAGGATTGCCCATCATCCAGAGCGTCAAATCGAGGATGTGCACGCCGATATCGATGCAGGCGCCGCCGCCGGCGTGCCGCCGCGACAAGAAAGCCAGGCTCGTGGGAATGCCGGAGCGGCGCAGCATCCAACTGCGGGCGTGATAGATATCGCCGAGCGCGCCGCCATCAATCTCGGCTTTCAGCGCCTTGGACGTGCCGGCGAAGCGGAAATGCTGCGCGGTCATCAGCATCTTGCCGCTTTTATCGCGCGCCTCGATCATGCCCTGGATATCGGCCGGGGTCGGCGCCAGCGGCTTCTCGCAGATGACGTGCTTGCCCGCTTCCAGGGCGGCGATGGACAAGGGGGCGTGATACATATTGGGCGTGCAGACGTCGATGACATCGATATCCGGATCGTTGATGACGGCGGCGCTGTCGGTCTCCAGCTTGCCGATATTCCACTGGCTGCCCCAGGTTTCCAGCGCTTCCGGGACGAGGTCCGCGCCCGCGATCACTTCGGCGTGGGGCGAGGCGTCCCAGCCGGGCATATGCGTGCGCGCGATCCCGCCGACTCCGATGACACCCACCTTCAATGTGCTCATATTCGCTGCTCCTCCTTAAGCTGTTTTGGGCTCAACCCACGAATTCGTCGCCGCAGCTTGATAAAAGGCTTCCATCACGGCGCTGCGGTCCGCCGCTTCTTTCGCCGAAATCAGAGGGACGTCCGCGCCATCGACCGCATCGAGAAAGAGGTCGAAGGCATGCGGCAAGGCGTCGGGCAAGTCGGTCCATTCGCCGCCATCGGTCCCCGGCAAGTTCGTCGATTGTACATAGAGCGCGTCATCGTCAACATAGGCGACGCCTTCCGTCCCGCTGACCAGGATCGATTGGGGGCGCAAGACATCGACCCAGCCAGCCGCGATTGTGCCAATGACGCCATTGGCGAAGCGCAGCATTCCCTCGCCGTACTCGTCGCAGTCGTATTTGCCCAGCAGGCGGTCGACCTGCGCCGTCACGCTCGTCACGCCGCCCAGCAGCCACATCAGGATATCGAGCGAATGCGCGCCCAAATCGCCAAATCCGCCGCAGCCCGAGAGCGCGGGATCGGTCATCCAGAGCCAATCCAGGTAGGGACCGCGCCCGGTGTCAAAAATGCCGGCGATGGCGCCTTGATGCACATTGGAATGGCGGATCCGCGTGATCGCGCCCAGGGTTCCGGCCTCTATCCAGGCTTTCAGCTGGCGGTAAACCGGCATGCTGCGCATGAAGTGCCCGGTCTGGAAGGTCACGCCGGCGGCTTCAATGGCGCGCTGCATGGCATAGGCGTCGTCCGCGCCCATGCCCAGCGGCTTCTCGACGAAGACATCCTTGCCCGCGGCGGCGGTCGCTTCGACCAGCTGGCGGTGAAGCGAAGTCTCCGAGCAGATGATGATGGCGTCCACAGCGGGGTCGTTCAGGATTTCGCGGTAATCGGCGGCGGCGGCGCAGGAGAGCTGTTCGGCGGCGATTTTCGCGCGCGCTGGCTGGCTGTCCCATGCGGCTTGGACCGTGAATTGATCGCCGCGTTCATTGACTCGATTAATGAAGCCGGGCGTGTGAATATGCGCCACGCCGAGGAATCCGAGTGTTTTCATCTTTTCTCCTGTCTCCACTCGAGAACTCTAGACCCACTCGCGGCACAATTACCGCCCAGGCAAGAGAATTCCCGTGTTTGATATACCGTATTAGTTCTGTGGGCGATTCACAGAATCGCCCCTGCAGGTCGTAGTCAAAGCGCCTGGCAGTAGGGGCGTTACGCTGTGTGACGCCCGCAACGCTGTCAAACCCCATCCCCCGGCCCCTAGCCGTAGTGCTGTGTATACGCGCACCCAGCGAGCTAGGGAAGGGGAGTTCGACGCGGCGGGCGGCAGCAATATCGCGCGGCAAGTCTCGCCCCTACACATCAGTCAGCGTCTCCACGAAACGCGCCGTGATCGTCCGCGGGCGGGTGATTGCCGAGCCGACCACCACGGCCCAGGCGCCCATGTCAAGCGCGCGCCGCGCCTGCTCCGGGCTATGAATCCGTCCTTCGGCGATCACCGGAATTGGCAATTCGGCGATCATCCGCGCCAGCAAATCAAAGTCGGGGCCCGCCGGCATCGGGCCGCCATCGGTATAGCCGGAAAGCGTTGGCGCCGCCATCGCCACGCCCAGCTCAGCGGCCGCCGTCGCCTCGTCGAGGGTCGATACGTCAGCAAAGGTCGGACGCTTTAGTTCGCCATGGATCCGCGCCAGCAGCTCGCTGATCGCTAGGCCATCGGGCCGCGGCCGGGCGGTGCAATCCAGGGCGATGACATCGGCGCCGGCTTCCGCGATCTCGGCGGCCGCTTCGAATGTCGGCGTGATGTAGACGCCGCTCTCGCCCTGCTTATACAGCCCGATCACGGGCAGATCGACCGCCTGTTTTATGGCGCGAATGTCTCGCGGCCCATTCGCCCGGATGGCGGCCGCCCCGCCGATCATCGCCGCCACCGCCATTTTCGCCATGACCTCCGCGCCATGCAGCGGCTCGTTTTCCAGCGCCTGACAGGATACGATCAGCCGGCCTTTGACGGCGGTCAGGAAGGCGTCGGCGGTCATGCGTCCACCTGATCCCACGCCAGCATGGCCGCGCCCAGGGCGACCGCGTTCGCGCCCAGCCGGGCCGGCAAGAGCGGCATCGTGGCCAGGGGTGGCGGCAGCGTTTGGCGGAAGCCCGCTTCGAGCGCATCCCACCAGAGCACGCCAATCTGGGGCACGCCACCGCCGACCACGACCGCGGCCGGGTTGACCGCCGTGGCGAAACCGGCCAGGATGACGCCCAGGCGCCGCGCCTTCGCTCCAATAACCGCGCGCGCAAGCCGATCGCCGGCAGCCGCCAGCTGGCTGATTTCCGTGAGCGGCAGCCGCGTTTCGAGGCCAGCCGCCCTTTGATACGCGCGTTCAATCGCGGGGCCCGAGGCGTATTGATCGAGGATGAGCGGCTCGTCGTCCGCCCAATCGACCACGAGATAACCAATCTCGCCGCCGCTGAAATCGGCGCCATGCCAGACCTGCCCGTCCATAATCAAGGCGCCGCCGATGCCGGTGCCGACAGTGACGCAGAGCAGCGAATCGTAATCCGCGCCCGCGCCCAGGACCGCCTCGCCATAAGCCAGGGACCGCACGTCGTTCGATGCCGTGATGGGGAGGCCACCGCCGATCTCAAGATCCGCCAGGCGCGTTCCCGTCCAGCCGGGCATATTCTCGTTGGCAAACACGACGACGCCTTCGCTGGTATCAATGATGCCGGCGCTGCCGATACCGATGCCCGCGATCGGCGCCTCGGCGGACGCGATCAACGACGCGCAAAGCGACCGAAGGGCGGAAAGGATCTCGCCCGGGGATGGCGCCGTCGCCACCTGCGCGGCCCGCTCGATCTCGCCATTTCGGGTGACCAAAGCCGCCAGCGTTTTGCTGCCGCCGATATCCAAGCCGATGACAAGAGCTCTGTCCTGAGGCAAGGGAAAGCGCTCGGGCTAGGTCTGCTTTAGCAGTTCTTCGTCGCCGCGCCGCTCCCGATAGCCGTGCACGATCAAGCCGGGCCTGCCATTGCTCTGGCCAGCCACCTGATCGTTATGCGGATCGCGGAAGCCCATGCGCACCATGCGGCGCGGTTCTTTCGTCTGGTTGATGTAGGAGCCGTGGATGCAATAGATATGGAAGACGACCACATCGCCCCGTTTCGCCGGCACGGGCACGGTGTCTTCGAGGCTGTAGTCGTCGGTATTCAAATGCGGCGAGCATTTCGTGCCATCGGGATATTCCAGGATGTGCGGCAGTTTGCCCAGCTTGTGCGAGCGCGCCAGGAAGCGGATCTCGCCGTTTTCGTGGAAGGTGTCGTCCAGGTGCACCAGCGTATCGAGGAAGCGCCCGTCGCTATGCTCGTAAAAGGGCGAGTCCTGGTGCATGGGGAAGGGATGCCCGGTCTGCGGCGGCTTGATGTGCATGGTCGTATGATGCAGCTCGACGCTCGAATCCAGCAGCTGCGACAGGCATTTGCCCAGTTTCGGATGGGTGACGGCGCGCATCCAGGCGTCGGAGTAGAGGTGCAGGTCGTGCATCGCCGTCAGCTTCACCTGCTTCTCGGTTTCCTCGTCCAGGTAGACATCGCGCCAGGGGCCCGACCAGCCCGGGCTCGTGATCGACCAGTCTTCGATCAGCCGATCGAGGCTGTCCGACAGCGCCGTGACCTCGTCGTCGTTGAAGACCTGCGGAATCCGCAAATAGCCGTTCTCATGGAAAAAATCGATTTGGTCTTGCGTCAGCATATCAGCTCTCTCCTTCAATTGGCGAATACGGGCGAGCCAAGCGCCGCCCCTGTTTCACATGCGAAAGGACAGACTTTTGCGGGTGTTTCAGCGTAACGCTCCTGTTTTATTCGCGAATGATATCGACGGGCGTTGCAGCGTAACGCCCCTACAACCTTCTTGTTTGATGACGATCTGTAGGGGCGAGGCGGTTTTGTCGCGCGTTTCGCTACAGCTATCTACGTTGCTGCCAATTCCAACTGCGCTAACCCCCCACGATTTCCACGACCAGCTGATAAGGCGCGTCGCCAACCAAGCCATAGCGATCGACCTGCGCCGCGCCGACGATGATGGCGTATTCGCCCGCTTTCAAGGTCAATGCCGCGTTGTAACTGCGCCGCGGACGCACCGCGGTATCGCCGAGCGGGGCGACGAATTCGCCATCGGGTCCATAAATGGTCGCGTAGGGCGAGTTGAGGTTGCCGCCGCTCAAGCCGCCGCCGCCCGTGCGAATCTTAACCGAGACCTTCGTGCCCGCCGCCGCCTCGAAGCGATAACGGTGCCGGTCAGCTTCGTCCGCGATTTCGTCTTTCGCCACTTCATCCAGCGTCAGCATGCCTTTATCGACCGCGCCTTCCAGCGCCAGGATCACCTCCGGCTGCGGATACGCGGTCGCTTCGAGCGCCGGGATCGGAGTCGGCTCGGGGATCGGGGCGGGCGCGTCGCCTTCCACTTCCACCTGATAAGGCGCGTCGCCGACCAGACCATAACGATCAACTTCGGCGGGCCCGACGATGATGACGTAGACGCCCGCTTTGAGCGTGAGCGGCGCGTTATAACTGCGGCGCGGACGCACGGCGGTATCGCCAAGGGGCGCTACGAATTCGCCGTCGGGTCCATAGATCGTGCCGTAGGGCGAGTTGAGGTTGCCGCCACTCAAACCGCCGCCGCCGGTGCGAATCTTGATGGTGACTTCCTGCCCGTCCGCGCCTGCAAATGTGTAGCGATGCAGGTCGCCTTCGCCGGCGATCTCGTCTTTCGTCACTTCGTTGAGCGCCAGCGCGCCCTTGTCCACCGCGCCCTCCGGCGACAGTTTGAAGTCCTGCTCGGGGATGGGCGTGGGCTCGGGCGTCGGCGCGATTTCGGGCGCGTCGCCTTCGACTTCGATCTGATAAGGCGCGTCGCCCACCAGGCCATAACGTTCGACTTCGGCGGGACCGACGATGATGGCATAAACGCCCGCCTTGAGCCTGAGAGGCGCGTTGTAGCTGCGGCGCGGACGCACGGCGTTATCGCCAAGCGGCGCCACGAACTCGCCATCGGGTCCGTAAATCGTGCCATAAGGCGAATTGAGGTTGCCGCCGCTCAAGCCACCGCCGCCCGTGCGGATCTTGATGGTGACTTCCTGCCCGTCCACGCCTGCAAACTCGTAACGGTGTATATCGCCCTCGCCGGCGATCTCGTCCTTGACCACCTCATTGAGCGCGAGCGCGCCCTTGTCCAGCGCGCCCTCCGGCGACAGCTTGAAGTCTTGCTCCGGTATCGGCGTCGGCTCGGCTTCTGCGGCTTCGGCTTTGGCGGTCGCGGCGGCCGCCACTTCGGCTTCGACTTCGGCTTTGGCGGTCGCGGCGGCGATTGCGTCATCGGTCGCTTCGGCAGAGCGCGCTTCCTCAGTCGCTTCGGCGGCGATGGCGGCATTATTCTGGTTGATAGCGTAAACGGCGATCGCCACAGCCACCGCGACGATCACGCCGGCGGCGAGCGCGGCCCACGACCGGCGCCTTGGCCGCGCCACCTCGTCCGCTTTGGGTTTGCTATAAAGAATAGGCGCCGCAATCGGCGCGATCTCGCGCTCTTCGTAGAGATAGCAGGCGGCTTCGTGCTTCGGCTTGTCCATCTTGAAGAGGGGCGGCTGTTCTTCGAGGCATCTATCCATGCGATGCGGGCAGCGCGGATAATAGCGGCAGCCGACCGACGCGGCCGTGCGCATCTCCTCTTCGCTGGGCAGGCTGATGTTGACGTCCCATTTGTCGGTCGGGTCGGGCACGGGCACGGAATCGATCAGCAGCTGCACGTAGGGGTGTTGGGGCGCGTCGATGACGTCCATGGCCGCGCCGCGCTCGGCGGTCGTGCCTTGATAGAGCATGTAAATCTGATCGCCGATCTGGTAGGCGGTGCTCAAATCGTGCGTGATATACAAGAATGAAATGTTGTGATCATCGCGCAGGCGCAGCATGGCATCGAGGATCGAGGCGCGCAGGGAGGCGTCCACCATAGACACCGGCTCGTCCGCCACAATCAGCCGCGGCTTGATCATATAGGCGCGCGCCATCATGATGCGCTGGCGCTGGCCGCCGCTCAGCTGATGCGGATACTTGCGCAGCACGTCCTCGCCATACAAGCCGACCACGTTCAAGCCGGCTTCGACCATGTCGCGATATTCGCTTTGATTATCCGACAGGCTGAAATGCTTGTTCACCAGATCAAAGACGTGGTCGATGCGGTAAAAGGGATTGTAGACGCCGAAGGGATCCTGGAAGACGGCTTGCACGTTGCGGCGATAGGTTTTCAGTTGGGCGTCGGACATATCGGTGATGTCTTCGCCATCGAAGATGATATGACCGGAGGTCAGCTTGATGAAGCCGAGCACGAGGTTGGCCAGCGTGGTTTTGCCGCTGCCGCTTTCGCCGGCGATGGTGGTGATCGTCGCCGGCGATTCGTCGATCGTCAGGTTGAAATTATCGAGCGCGACGACTGTCTTTTTGCCGCTGCCGAGGAAACCGCCAGTCGAATAAATCTTGGTGGCGTCACGGATTTGCAAGAGTGGCGAGGGCATTCGTCCTCCTCTCTTCAAATTGCTCGTCGTAGAGATGACAAGCAACTTCGTGTTTGTGTTCTACGTAGATCGGAGGCGGTTCAAACTCGGCGCAATGCTCCCAGGCGAAGGGACAGCGCAGGCGGAAGATGCAGCCGGAGGGCGGATTGCGCGGGTCGTGCGTGATGCCTTCGGTGATCTTCAGCGGCTTCCGTTCTTTGATCGACGGAATCGAGTCGATCAGCAGCTGCGTGTAGGGGTGCAGCGGCCGGGCATAGACGTTCTCCACCGGCGCGATCTCGACCATTTTGCCGGCGTACATCACGGCGATGCGATCGACGATCTGCGCCAGCAGCCCCATGTCGTGGCCGATGACGATCAGCGAGACGCCGATCTCGTCTTTGACCTTGACCAGGGTCTGCGCCACGATGCGCTGCACGACGACATCCAGCGCGCTGGTCGCTTCGTCGGCGATGACCACGGTCGGGTGCAGCGCCACGCCCATCGCGATGCAGACGCGCTGCTTCATGCCGCCGCTGAGCTCGTGCGGGTACATATTGTAGATGCGGTTGGGCAAGCCCACGTTCTGGAAGAGCTCGAAGATGCGCTCGCGCAGCGCTTCTTTGTCGGTCTGCTTGCCCTCGTGCGATTCGATCACGTCGATGATCTGGTCTTTGACGCGCATGGTCGGGTTCAGCGAGTTCATCGCGCCTTGCGGGATCAGCGAGAGCCCGGTCCAGCGGAATTTGCGCAGCTCTTCCTCTTCCAGGTTCAGCACTTCCGTGCCATCAACTTCGATGCTGCCGTTGACGATGTAACCGGGCGGCTGCACCAATTGCAGGATGCCATAAGCCGTCGTAGATTTCCCGCAGCCCGATTCGCCGACCAGCCCCAGGGTCTCGCCTTCATAGAGATTGAAGCTGATATCGCTGACGGCGATGACGTCGCCCTGCGGCGTGGCGTAATGGATGCGCAGGTTATCGACTCGGAGGACGATGCGGTCGCTTTCGTGGCGCTTCTGCTCTGCCATGTTTTTTCGCTCCAGCCGCGGCTAATTGGCTTTGCGCAAGCGCGGATTGGCGATCTCGTCCAAGCCCAGGTTGATCAGCAGCAAGGCGATGAAAACGATCGCCAGAATCACCGTCGGGATGCCCCACCACCACCACATATTGCGCAGCAGCGCGGCCGCCTCGATTGACCAGAAGATGGTGACGCCCAGGGACGGGATGCGCTGGGGGCCGAAGCCGAGCAATTCCAGGCCGACTGCGGAAAGAATCGCGCCGGTCATGTTGCCGATATAACTCGCCGCCAGATAGGGCAGCAGATTGGGCATGATTTCCTTGTACATGATATCGCGGGTCGGCACGCCCGAAAGCCGCGCCATCTGCACGTAGCCGCTTTCGCGCATGCTGAGCACCTGGGCGCGGATGTAACGCGTCGGCGTCGCCCAGGCGAACATCGAAATCAACAGCGCCATCGTCACCAGGTCAATCCGCGGCAGGACCGCCTGGATCACGATCAGCACCAGCAGCGACGGAATGGTGATGGTGACGTCGGTGGCTAATCGGATGACATCATCGACCCAGCCGCCGACGAAACCGGCCAGGAAACCCAGGACGATGCCGACGCCCATGCCGACGGATGCCGCGATCGCCCCGACGCCAATCGTGCGCGGCGTCCCCACAATTAACAGCGCCAGCATGTCGCGCCCGCTGTTCTCGGTGCCCAGCGGGTGCTCGGGGATGCCCTCTTGGTTGCGCCAGTTGGTGAAGCCGACGGGCGGCATGTTCAAGGGCGAACGGCCCGCGAGCGCCAATTCGGTATCCCAGAACTGATTGCCGAGAAAGATCAGGAAGAAGATGAAGCCGATGATGAAGGCGCCGGTGAGGAACTTCCAGTTCATCCATGGGTTGTCGAAGCGGTTGAGCAGCCCGGCTTTCTTAGTGCCGCCCGCGACGGGAGCGTCTTTCGTCTTTACCGCCATGTCTACCTCCCCTCCAGGCTAATCCGCGGGTCGATCAACGGGTAGGTCAAATCGATGATCAGCACGGCCAAGGCGCTCGACACGATCAAGATAAAGGACGTGCCCTGGATTAAGCCGAAATCCTGATTGGCGATGCCGGAATAAATCAGCGAGCCCATGCCGTTGTAGACGAACATGATCTCCACCAGGACCGCGCCGTTGACGAGCGTGCCGATGGAAACCGCCAGCGCCGTCATCTGCGGCAGGATGGCGTTGCGAATCATATAGCGATACAAGACGTAGAAGGGCTTCAAGCCTTTGGCCTGCGCCAGGATCATATAATCCTCGCCCTCAATGGTGACCATCATGCCGCGCATGCCCAGGGCCCAGAAGCCGAAGGTTACCAACACGATGGACATGGCCGGCAAGAAGCCGTGGTAGAGCACGCTGCCGAAGAATTCGAGCGTGAATTCGGGCGTCATCCCGCGGCCGTAAGCGCCAACCTGCGGGAATAGCGGGGTGTTGTTCACCCGTATGAGAAAACCAAATATGTAAACCAGCAGCAGGCTAAACAGCGCCGGCGGCACCGATGTGAAGGTCATCGAAATCGGTATCATCACCTTCAGCCATCTCGGCGTTCGATACCAGGCGAGCAAGGCGCCGCAGAGATTGCCCACTGTAAAGAATATGAACGTCGCGATGCCGACCAAGCCAATCGTCCAGGGCAGCGCCCGCCCCACCAGCTCGTAAACGGTGGCTGGGAAGTTCGCCATTGAATAGCCGAGATCGAGGCGCAGCGTATTGCCGAGGAAGCGCAAGTACTGGACATAGATGGGGTCATCGAGGCCAAAACGCTTCCGCCAGGCTTCAATGATCAAGTCGGCATTCTCGACATAGCCCTCGAACTGCGACATGCGCGCGATCATCGCCTGGATGGGATCGCCCGGCGCCAGACGCGGGATGATGAAGATCAAAGTCGCCGCCACCCAGACGGTCAGGAAAAACACCAGCAGCCGGCGCAGCAAATAATTCAGTGAAAAACTTCCCATGTCAGCGCCCTTCTCTATGAAGCGTCTGTCGCTGTGCTTTCGACATAAAGAAACGTCATAAGGTGCAGATTAAAGACCATTGTCTTGCGGCGTCGCCGCCCGCCCGACAGTGACGCATTCGCGTTTTCTTCATCGGTGAGGCGGGGCCCCCGCCAGCAGTCGCCAGCGCGGGGCCCCAAACCTTGAATGGGTTCAAATCGTCCCTTAGCTGCCAGCCTTGGTCAGTTCGGAGATGATTTGATGCGTCGAATGCCACCAGGTGGCCGGATGGTTGAAGTTGTTATCGGAGGTCGGCCAGCCTTCCCAGTAGGTGCTGTTGAAGGGGATCAGCTTGGTCGCCTGGTTCAAGGGCAGGATCGGCAGGTCTTCGTAGAAGTACTGGTAGGCGTCCAGCACCATCGGGATGACCTCGGGATCGCCCAGCGGGAGCGAACCGATTTGCGCGACGATCTCGCTGTAGGCTTCGTTGTTCATGCCAGACCAGCGGGCGTGGTTGCTGCCCGAGGAACGTTCGCCAATCGGAACGTAGTGGCGGGCGGTGTAACGATCCATGGAAGCCCAGGGCTCGTTGACGGAACCGCAAGCGTCCCAGTCGGTGGTGGCTTCGTAGTTGCCGAAGCGCTTGTTATCGCCCCAGGTGGGGCCGGCGATGACGGCGGCGCTGGCGTTGATGCCAAAGGCGCGCAGCTGCTCAACCAGCACCGAGGTGATGCGGCGCTTCTCGATGAAGCCTTCGTGCACCTGGATCGCCAGGCTCAAAACGCTGCCGTTCTCATCTTGCCACAGGCCGTCGCCACCGCGCGAGTAGCCGTTGGCGGTCAGCAGTTCTTCAGCGGCCATGTGGTCGGAGGTCGAGCTCAAGCCCATGCCTTCATCTTCGATCGCGTCGATGAAGGGGAACATCGCGCCGTACTCGACAAACATGGTGCGCGAAGGAATGGTAACGCCTTCGTAGGCGACTTCGATGATGTTGTCGCGGTCGACGATGTGGTTGATCGCCCAGCGCATATCGGCGTTGTCCCAAGGCGCGACGTCCGTCTGGAAGGAGAGCTGCCGCGGGCAGGGATCCAGCCAAACGAAGGGCATGCCATCGACCCAGGCGAAGATGTTTTCGTTCTGCGCCTGCATCGCTTCGAAGGCGCCCAAGGTGACGTCCATGATGCTGTCAACTTCGTTGTTGACGGCGAGGGTCGTGCGGATCTGGTCGTTGCCGGTGATGATCCAGATCAAGCGGAGCGGCTCAGGCATGCTCAGCGCGCCCGTCTTGGCGCCCCACCAGTCATCGTTGCGGTCATAGATCCAATTGGTCTCGTCGGCGTGGGTCAGCGTGTAGGGGCCGGAACCGACAGGCGGGAAGTTCTTGAAGGTGAAGGGGTCTTGGTCCGCCCAGACGTGCTCGGGCATGACCAGCGTATTGCCGCCAATCTTGACGGTCAGGAAGTCCAGCTGGAAGCGCGGGTTTGGCGCCTTCAGGTTGAACTGCACCGTGGTCGAATCGACCGCTTCGACGCTCTCGATCCAGGTCTGGACGTTGCCAGCGCGGGAGAGCCCGGCGTTTTCTTCTTTACCGAGCAGCTGGAAGGTGAAGACGACATCGTCGGCGTCCATCGCTTCGCCGTCGGACCATTCCGAGCCTTCGCGCAGGTTCAGGGTCCAGACGTCGAGCGAATCGTTGCTGGAAGCGCTCGCCGCCAGCCAAGGCATGACCTCGCCGGTTTCGTAATTGAGGATGAAGAGCGGCTCAAACACAGCCTGACCCAGACCACCGTTGCTAAGGTTGTTGGGCACGAAGGGGTTGTAGTTGTCAAAGGCGGGCTGAGGACCGACGCGACCGTCGCGGTCGAAGATCGCGGTGTCTTCGCGCGCGACGTCCTGCGCCATAGCCGTGAAGCTAAAGGACGCGACGACGAGAGCGAGAAGAACGAGCAGGATGGTTCTTGCTTTCATGTGTTGTACTCCTACAACTATTGAACGGGTTTGCGATCGCCAACTCCGAATCCGGTTTGTCATTCTGGTCAGAATGACGGGCGCGTCGGCGGCGCCCAGGGTTTCCAAGACCGCGTTCATTTCTTTCGTTCGCTGGCGGCCTCCTTTCGCTATGGCTCGACCAGGCCTTCGACGCCAACCATTGGCGCCGCTGTAGACGCTCGGACGCGCAGCTGGGTCGGCACAGTATAATGGCGCGGCGCGCTTTCATCACCGCCCAATCTCTCCAGCAGCATCTGCGACGCCACCTTGCCCAGTTCGTAGGCGTCCTGCGAAGCCGTCGTCAGCGGCACGCCGATATGCGACGCCATGCTGATATCATCGAAGCCGACGACCGAGACGTCGCCCGGCACGGCGTACCCCATGTTGCGCAAGGCGCTGATGGCGATGATCGCCAGAATGTCGTTGACGCAGACCACCGCCGTCGGCGCCGGACCGGCGGCGCCGGTGAAGCTTTCTACCTGCTGGATGATCCGCCGACTCTGCGAGCCGACCAGGCTGTAAATGTCGGTCTCGTGGAATTCGTGCCGGTCCGGCGGGCTGATCTTCCAGGGCTCGAGCGCGTAAATGCCGTGTTCCGCCAGCGCCATGGCATAACCGCGGCGCCGTTCATTGACCGGCTCCAAGTCCTCGATATTCGGCATCAGCTGCACAATATGGCGGTGCCCCAAGGCGATGAGATGGCGGACGAGATCATAGGAGCCGGCGAAGTTGTCGCTGGAGACGTAATCCGCGCGCACGCCGTCTATCGGGCGATCCATGAAGACGATAGGAATCGCCCGGCTTTCGTATTCGCGCAGGATGGCGAGGGTTTCGGCGGTTGGCCTGGCGTTCGCCCAGAGCATCAGCCCGGCGACCTCATCATCCAGCAGCTGCCGCAAAATCCGCGTTTCGTCATCGCGATCGCGCGAATTGGAAAAGATGACTTGATAGCCGGCCGACCGCAGCTCGGTCTGGGCGCTGCTGAGGATATTGGTGTGAATCTCGTTGTGGAAGCTGCAAGTGAGGTACCCGATGGAGCGCGTGGCGCCGTGCTCTTGCCGCTGATAGACCACGAAGGTGCCGCGGCCCGCCGCGCGCCGAATCAAGCCTTCGACTTCGAGCCGCTGGGTGGCGATGCGCACGGTCGTGCGGCTGATATCGAGATGGCGCGAAAGCTGCATTTCGGTGGGGACGCGCTCGCCAAACTGCCAGCGCCCGGAGACGATGAGCCGGCGCAGCTGATTATGCAGTTGCACATGCAGCGAGATATAACTATTGTGATCGAGTCGGATCTTGGCGAGTTTTTCTGGCATAAAATCTGGCGCGCGCAAAAGCACTTTTGAAATGTACATAAATGTATGTACAATGCGCCAATATAACATGATCGTTTTCCGTATGCAATGGGGGAAATCCGGGGAGTGGCAAAACGCCGGCGGGGGGGGCAAAACAATCTCGCTCGTCAATTCCCGCCCGCCTTGTGATACGATGTAGCTTGCGCTGGCGGGCGCTCCTTGGCGGAAGCCGCTAGCTGTGGCGCGTTGGATCGTAACCTAAGGACAAGAAGAAGCGCAGTGGAAGCCAATCGCAACCAAACCGGCTGCCTCAAGACGACGCTCATCCTGATCGGCGCGGCGATCGTCTTCCTCGTGGCGATTGTGCTGATAGGCGATTTCAAGTGCGCCTACGACGTCGAAGATTGGTGGATGCCGCTCTATCCCAATGGCGAGACGATCAACATTGAATACGATTTCCTGCGCCCGCGCGCCTGGGGCACGACGATATGGTCCATGGCATCGACCGATGATGTCGAGACAGTCAAGCAATTCTATCGCGACACGCGCATCGCGACGCTGAAAACCAAGACCCGCGGCCTGGCATGGGGGGAATCCCGCGTGCAGCCGCTGGACGACGCGATTGCATCCGCGCAAGCTCGTTATGAGTCGATTTCGCAGGAGCTGGAATCCGCAAAAGCGAAGAAGCTTGCAGCCGAGAAAGAGAAGGCGCTTGAAACCGAGAAAGAGAAAGCGCTGGACTGGCTGAATAAGCTTGAGCAAGCGCTGGAAACTGGCGCGCGCAGCGTTGTCTCCTTATTTAGCATTTGCGGCATCTAACAGCGAGCCATTGCCTTATGAAAATCGCCGCCTTCCCCAAATGCTACCTTGAAGACATCGCCGGCAGCCGCAACATGTCCGTCTTCGACTGGATCGACATGGCGCGGGAGCTGGACGCCGAAGGCCTGGAAATGTACGAGGGCTTCTTCACCAGCCTCGACGATGAGTACCTAAGCAGCGTGCGCGACGCGATTCGGCAAGCCGGCTTCGAGATGCCGATGCTCTGCTGCTCGCCCAATTTCACCCACCCCGACCGCGACGAGCGGGCGCGCGCCATCGAACGCGAGGCGACGATGATCCGCGTCGCGCGAATCCTCGGTGGCGAGGGCGTCGTCTGCCGCGTCCTCAGCGGGCAGCGCTACCCGGAAGTCAGCCGCGAGCAAGGCATCGAATGGGTGGTCGAGTGCATTGAGCAGGTGCTGCCGGTCGCGCGCGAGCAGGGCGTCATCCTGGGCCTGGAGAACCACTACAAAGACGGCTTCTGGCGCTATCCCGAATTCGCGCAGAAGATGGACGTCTTCCTTGATATTCTCGACGCCATCCCCGAGCGCGAGCATTTCGGCGTGCAATACGACCCGTCGAACGCCATCGTCGCCGGCGACGACCCGATTGAGCTGCTGCGGGCAGTGGCGGATCGCGTCGTCAGCGCGCATGCCAGCGACCGCTATTTGCTGCCGGGCGCGTCGCTGGAGGATCTGCGCCAAGCCGATGGCTCAATCGGCTACTTTGAGGGGCTTGAGCATGGCGTGACCGGCCGCGGCTTGAACGACTATGACGCCATTTTCCAGATCCTCAGCGATGTCGGCTTTGAGGGCTGGATCAGCATAGAAGACGGCATGAACGGCATGGAAGACATGCAGGCGTCGCTCGCTTTTCTGCATCGCATGCGCAGGAAGTATTTCGGTGGGTAACCCCCACCCCAAACCTCTCCCCATTATAGAGGGAGGGGCTTTACGGCTGCTTCTCTGCGCGTGTTCTCCCCTTCCCTCCGTGTGGGGGCAAGGGGCCAGGGGATGGGGGGCTGTCGCTCGCAGATCTTGTACGGGGAGGCGGCGACTCGCCCAAAGACAAACAGCGGAAATGGACTAAATCAATGGACGCGCTCATCAAATACGGACGCGGCGACAAAGAAGTCGAGCTGCGCGATATCCCCCAGCCGCCCGACCCGGCGCCAGGCTGCGCCATCGTGGAAGTGCGCGCGGCCGGCGTCTGCGGCAGCGACATCCACATGTGGCGCGATCATCAAAGCTGGGAAATCACCTTGCCGCTGGTGCTGGGTCACGAATTCTGCGGCACGATCGCGGCGCTTGGCGAAGGCGTCGACGGCTTCAAGATTGGCGACCGCGTGGCTGTCGAGACGGCGGCCGAAATCTGCGGCAGCTGCGCCTATTGCCATTCCGGCGATTACAACCAGTGCCCGCATCGGCTGGGCTATGGCGCGCTGATCGATGGCGCTTTCACGCAATACGTCACAGCGCGGGCGGCGATCCTGCATCGCATCCCCGAGAACGTCACCTTCGAGCAAGCCTCGCTGACCGAGCCAATCTGCGTCGCCTACAACGCCTTGGTCGAGAAGACGCCGGTCGTCCGCCCGGGCGATATGGTCGTGATTCAAGGACCCGGCCCCATCGGCATGATGGCGCTGCTCGTGGCCAAGCTGCGCGGCGCGGGCGAGATCGTCATGCTCGGCACAGATGCGGACACGCGGCGCCTGGCGGTGGCGGCCGAGATTGGCGCGACCCACACGCTCACTATCGACGAAGCCGACCCACTGGCGCTCGTCCGTTCGCTAGGCGATGGCTATGGCGCCGACCTGATCGTCGACTGCAGCGGCGCGAGCATCGCCCTGAAATCGGCTATGGACATGGTCCGCCCGAACGGCGCGATCACCAAAATCGGCTGGGGTCCGCAGCCGCTCGATTTCAATCTCGATCCGCTGGTGCAAAAGGCGGTCACGCTGCAGGGCTGCTTCAGCCATCTGTACGACACCTGGGAGCGGGCGCTGGCGCTGCTCTCGAGCGGGCAGATCGACCTGGCGCCCATCATCGGCGGCGTCTACGGGCTGGGCGAATGGGAAGAGGCCTTTGAAGAAATGGAAGCCGGGGTGAATGTCAAGTCGGTGCTGCTGCCTGGGTGAGGCTGTCTTTTGCCACAGAGACACAGAGGCACAGAGAAAACCCGTTTGTAGGCAAGACTATGATTCGTCCGCCGCGGCACAAATTGTAGACAGACGCGCGTCAGTGCCGCCGTCCAGGCAAATCAATTCGCTTTAGTTAAGGGCGAGTCACCGCCTCGCCCCTACAGATCGTCATCAAATGAGAAGGCTGTAGGGGCGTTACGCGGTAACGCCCGTCGATATCATTCGCGAATAGAACAGGGGCTACCCAGCGGGTCGCCCGCAAACACAATTCGGGGGCAAAACTTGGACGCCAAAATCCAAATCTCAATTGATGTCATCGACCTGGACGAAGCGCTTGATCTCGCCCGCGCGTCGGTGAAGGCCGGCGTGGACTGGCTGGAGGTCGGCACGCCGCTGCTGCTGGCTGAAGGACTGCATGCCGTGCGCGCCTTCCGCAGCCACTTTCCCGAGACGCCCATCGTGGTCGACCTCAAGACCATGGATGGCGCGGGCTTGGAAGCGGAGATGATGTTCAAAGCCGGCGGCGACATGGTGGTCGTCATGGGCCAGGCGCACGACGCCAGCATCATCGAGCAGGTGAAGATGGCGGCGCGTTATGGCAAGCAGGTCATGTGCGATGTCATGCTCTGCCCGGATAAACCGGGGCGCGCCCGAGAAGCGCAAGACATGGGCGTCGACATCATCATCGTCCACACCGGCTTCGACGAGCGCAACATGATCCCCGGGCTCAGCCCGCTGGACGACCTCGAGGACGTGCTGGCGGCGGTCGATATCCCGGTGCAGGCCGTCGGCGGCTTGAGCGTGCCGCAAGCCATCGAAACCTTGGCGCTGGGCGCGGAGATCGTCGTCTTCGGCGCGCCCCTGGTCATCAGCGGGAAGGAGTTCAAGGCGGCCGACCCCAACTTCGACCGGCAGCTGCGCGAGATCGTCCAGCAGGTGCGCGGGGCTTGAACCGAATCGTAGCTTTCGCCCGCCGGCCGGGGTGCAATTATTCACCACAGAGGGTCGCGTAGACACTGGCCTACGAAATGAGGCAACACAGAGAATACAGAGATAGTGTTTCGCGCTTCGGGCGAGTTCACATCCATGAATGTACGAGGTCTTGCGGAAGCTCTGCTTTCGGACTACATGTATTCTTATCCAACAAAAGAAAACCTCTGCGCCCGCTGTGTATCCTCTGCGTCCTCTATGGTGAAGAAAGTCTCGAGTCCAGGCCAGCGAGCGGCGCCGCCAGCGCCCTATTGAGCGACGCCCAATCTTGGCGTATACTGCCTTGCTTGACACGCGCTGACCGTTTGGACCGCCAGGCATGTACATAAACGACCCACAATTCGGCGAGATCGTCGACTTCGAAGAACTGCGCCGGTCGATCCGGCATCTGTATAACGCGCTGCTGCCCGATTTCGACATGCACAAATCGCTGCAGGTCGGCACGGCGCTTTATGGCGATGAGCCCGATGTCATGATCGCGGCTGGCGCCAGCATGCTCGCCTGGATGACCATCATCGCCGCCGGCGAAGACGAGATCGCCGAAGACCTCAAAGACAGCCTCTTCACCCTCGGCTGGACGGAAGAAGAAATCGGCTCCGACCTGCTTAGCGCCACCACCCTGGCCAGGCCCTTGACCGACGACCCGAATTGCGTCGATTACCATCTGACAGGGCGCAAGTGGCTGATCAACAATTCTTACCACGCCGATTATCACACCATCGTCGCCAAGACCGACCCCGATTCCAGCGGGCCGCGCTCGCTTTCGATCTTCCTCGTGCCGCAGAGCAGCTGCAAGAATTGGAAACGTCTGGAGACGCACGTGCTGCGGCGCATGGCGCTGACCAGCTTCGACATCGAGGGGCCCGGCCGGCTGCTGGGCAAGGTCGGGCATGGCTTGCAGATCCTGCAGCGCATGGCCATGCCGAGCAAATATCAATGCGCCTACGTCGGCATCAACCTGCTCAACGAAGCCATCCCCGCCAGCATCGAGCATTTGAGCAAGAAGCGCATTTTCAACGAGAATCCCATCAATTTCAGCAATGTGCTGCGCCAGATGTATAACATCGTCATGCAGGCGGCGGTGCTGAACTTCATCTATTATCGCGCGCTCGCCCTCAGCGCCAGCAACTTCCTGCAATTTCACGGCGTCATGCTTAAATCGTGGCTGCTGCTGCGCGCCAACGAGCTGCTGGGGCAGAATCTGCTGGTGGTCGGCTCGAAAGGCTTCCTGGCGGAGTCGGTCATCGGGCGCAACGCCATCGACTCATTCGTGCTGCCGGTCTTCGATGGTCACTACACCATCAACACGCTGATGACGGCCAAGCACGTCAAGCGCTACCTGGGGGCGAGCCGCCGCGCCGATGTCGACGAGCGGATGGCGACCCTGCGCTTCGGTCTGGCTTCCCCCAGCGCCGGCGACCCCATCCGCGCCAATTCGCGGAAGCTGCGCAATCCCGATTTCTTCGATTACGCCCAATATATTGAAGACCTGGCGCTGCCGATCGACCTGGACGCCCGCCGCGTCGTCGCTTCCATGCAGGCGCTGGCCGACGAGCTGAACGCGCGCGAGCTGGCGCAGGACCCGGAGCATCGCTACAAGCTCGGCACGATGCTGCACTGGATGGAGGCGCTGCTGGCGGCTTGCGAGATGTGGAAAGCGACCGAAGAAGACGAATATCTCAACGCCGTGACCATGCAGCACAACGCCTTCGTCAACGAGTTCAATGCCATCATCAGCGAGAGCGCCTTGACGACCGCCTACCTGCCCCTCATGCGGCAGCGGCCCTTGAACCGCGTCGAAGCCCCGCGCGACTTTCTGCTGCGGCTTTACAAGGTGGCGCAGCAATTCTCGGCGCCAAGGGAGGCAGCCACAAATCCGTAGGGGCGAGGCGGTGATTCGCCCGCCTGCCAACCCCAATCTGTAGGGGCGAGCCGGCGGCTCGTCCCGCGCCCGGCATCCTGTCTTCTCCGCCATATTTGTCAACGGGCGCTACAGCGAAACACCTCTACAGGTTCATCACAAGCTGTTGGTTACGCCAGCTGGTCGAAGGCTACGAGGACGATGGCGTACGCGGCTTCGGCGGCGACCTCGATATCCGCCCCGCCCTATCAGCGCGAATCCGTTTATGGCGCCAGGCAGCGCGAATACAGAAAGGCCGCCCTCGACCCGGACGGAATCGAAGTTGAAATTGGCGCGCTGATCCTGGATGATGAAGTCGAGAAGAAATCGGGGATTTACCCTTACGTGCTCACGCGCGACGAGAAGCATTTGAACATCCGCGCCTTCACCGCTGGCATGAAACACCGGGCGTATGAGAGGCAAGCCGGCCTCTGCGCGATATGCGGCGAGCAATTTGATCTGCATGACATGGAAGCCGACCACATCAGGCCCTGGTCGGAAGGCGGACCGACCAGCGACGACAACTGCCAGATGCTCTGCAAGCCCTGCAACCGCGAAAAAGCGGCGAATTGACAGTCGCCGGCGACTCTGCAGGGGCGAGACGGTGGCTCGCACGCAAAAATAACCGCAGAGAGCGCAGAGATTCAGGATTGCCCATTTTTTGTCCGCGCCCTCTGCGATCACTTTACTTCAACAAGACCCTCTACGCTCTCTGTGCCTCTGTGGTAAATTAGCCCCCTATGTACACCATTCGCGACCCGCAATTCGGCGACATCCTCGATTACGACCGCCTGCGCGCCGGCATGATGGACGTGCTGGACAACGTCTACCCCAAATTCAACCTCATGGGCTCGATGCTGCAAGCCACCAGGCACTTCAGCAACGATCCCGGTTATATGACCGCCTGCGCCGCCAGCGGGCTGGCTTACATGATGCTGGTCGCCGCCGAAGAATATGAGCTGGCCGCCCAGCTCAAGGGCAAGATATTCACCCTAAGCTGGACCGAAGAGCACACCGGCACCGACCTGCTCAGCGTGCGCACGCGCGCCACCCCGATTTCCGATGACCCGCTGGAAAAGACCTTTCACATCCAAGGCGCCAAGTGGCTGATCAACAATTCTTACCACGCCGATTATCACTCGGTCATCGCCAAGGTCGACCCCGCCGCCAGCGGACCGCGCTCGCTCTCGTTATTTGCCGTGCCGCACAGCAGCACCAAGAACTGGCAGCGGCTGGAGACGCACGTCCTGCGCAGCATGGTCCTGACCAAATTCGATATCGATGGGCCGGGCATCCTCATCGGCCAAGTCGGGCGCGGGCTGGAGATCCTGCAGCGAATGGCGCTGCCGTCGAAGTATCACTGCGCCTATATGGGCGTGAAAATGGTGGACGATTCGCTGCCGGCCGCCATCGAGCATCTGTCGAGCAAGAAAATCTTCGGCGGCAACCCGATCCGCTTCAGCAACGTCTTCCGCCAGCTTTACAACCTGGTCTTGCAGGCGGCGCATATCAATTTCACCTTCTTCCGCGCCCTGGCTTTCAGCGACAGCCCCTTCCTGCAGTTTCACGGCATCATGCTCAAGTCCTGGCTCTTGCTGAAATGCAACGACATCCTGTCGCAGAATCTACTGGTCACGGGCTCCAAGGGCTTCCTGAAAGAGTCCAATATCGGCGGCAACGCCATCGACTCCTTTGTTTATCCCGTCTTCGATGGCCACTACACCCTGAACACCCTGCTCACCTACAAGCATACGCGGCGCTATCTGGGCGCGAAGGCGCAAGGGGATATCGATGCGCGCATGACCGCCCTGCGAGAGAACGCCTACGTCCCGCTGGAAGGCAAGCAGATCCTCAACAGCAGCCGCGAGACCCGCCGCCCGCCATTTTTCGATTACGCCGATTACATCGCCCGCTGCCAGCTGCCCATCCCGCTGGAGGCCGCCCGCCCCATCCGCGCCAGCGCAGCCATTATGGACGCCATTCAGGCGCGCGGCGACACCAACGAACCGGAGTACCGTTACAAAATCGGCATGCTGGTGCATAACCTGGAGGCGCTGCTCTCGGCGGTCGAGCTCTGGAAAGTCACGGCAAACGACGACTACCTGAACGCGGTCGTCATGCAGTACAACGAAGTCGGCAAGCTGATCAACCGCATCATCAGCGAAGGCGATCTCGCTGTCGACTTCATCGAGCCGCTGCGCCAGCTGCCCCTGCCCCGGCCGGATGATCCGCGCGGCTTCCTGCTGGGCTTGCTGGATGTGAAACGACAACTCCGGGCCCGGCCGCTCTAGCTGTTATCCTTGCGTCGCCCTCCCGCCCGACCTTGTGGGATGTGTAGGGGCGAGACTTGTCTCGCCCTCCCGCGCAGGACAGGCAAACATAATCAGAGGTCTTTATATGAAACCAAAATGGATTGCGACAATCTGTCTGGCTTTGACGCTGGCCACGATCGTGTCCGCCCAGTCTTATTTCATACGCGTCGAGCACAATACCAACTTGCGCTCGACCTACAGCCTGGAGAGCAGCGTATTGGAATCGGCGCGCGCCGGGTCTGTCTTGGAAGTCAGCGGCGCCTATGGCAAGTGGCTGAAAATCAACCGGCCCAGCCGCGAAATGTGGATGGCGGCTTGGGTCGATCACGAGCGCGTGGAGAACCAAGCGGCCGCAGGGCAAGACATCGACAATTGCTGTTTCGTCGACCGTCAATGCAATAACGATCAAGAGTGGGTTGCCGGCTATTGGGCCTTCCAACACCGGCAATGCGCCGCCCCGCTGCCACGGCAAAGCTCAACCACCGCAACTGAAAGCGCGGACGAGATCAACAACTGCTGCTTCCTGGATTGGACCTGCCGCAACGATGACGACTGGAAGCGCGGTTATCACGCCTATCAATCCAATAGCTGCGACGCCGGTCCCGCCATCGTCGCCGGCATCCGGGTCGAAGGCACTGATGGCTTCAAAGCTCTTGTCGGCCGGGCGCTTAACCTGCTCTCAACGCGCGCGCCGCACTGGCATCACTACGCCGTCACGGGCTTGAACGTCGTCATCGAGGTCAACCCGCCGGAAGGGCATTACAGTCAAGGCGTAAACGTCGCATCCGCGGTCGCTCGCTTCAACCTTGCGAATCCCTACATCCCCATCCCCGAAGACGATATGACGATGGCGGAATATCTGGTGCACGAAGCCTGTCATGTGCACCGCTATCGGGCGGGGCAAGAGCCCGGCGGCTACCCCGGCGAGAAAGCCTGCGTTGAAGCCGAAGCCGCGCTCTGGGCTGAAGTCGCCCCCGGCAGTGAACATCACAACCGCAAGCTGCGTTATCTGGCCAATATCCACCGGCGCGAATGCCAGCACTGGCTGCCACCGGTTCCCGGCGGCTGCCCTTATTGGTAGTCTCTCGTTGAAAACATCCGCGCGGAGGCGACGATGACGAGCGAACTCACGAAACTCATAGCCGACCTGGTCGCCATCAACTCGGTGAACCCCGACCTGGCGAAAGACGGCGCCGGCGAGCGCCAAATCGCCGACTACATCTCCGCCTGGGGAAGGGACGCCGGTCTGGAAGTCCACATACAGGACGCGGGACCCAATCGCCCCAACGTCATCCTCATCGCGCGCGGACGCGGCGGCGGCAAATCGCTGATGCTCAACGCGCATACCGACACCGTCGGCGTCAGCGACATGGAAGCGCCTTTTGAGCCAGTTATCCGCGGGGGCCGCCTCTATGGGCGTGGCGCCTACGATATGAAGAGCGGGCTGGCGGCCTGTATGCTGGCGTTAAAAGCGGCCCGCGACATGAATCTGCGCGGAGACGTCATGGTCAGCGCGGTCGCCGACGAAGAGTATGGCAGCATCGGGACGGAGGCGCTGCTGGCCGAATGGGGGCGCTGGCCCGCTGACGCCGCGCTGATATCGGAGCCGACCGAGATGGCGATCAGCATCGCGCACCGCGGCTTCGTCTGGGTCGATATCGAGACGACTGGCGTGGCGGCCCATGGCTCCCGCCCTCATCTCGGGATCGACGCCATCGCCAAAATGGGCAAGGCCCTGGTCGCGCTGGAGGCTCTGGATCGACAAATGCGCGCGCGGCCGAGCCACGATCTGCTGGGCAGCGGCTCGCTGCACGCCTCGCTGATCAGCGGCGGCGAAGAGATCTCGATGTATCCGGCGCACTGCCAGCTGCAAGTCGAGCGGCGCACCCTGCCCGGCGAGACCCGGGCCAGCGTCGAAGCGGAAATTGGCGAGATCCTGGACGAAATCGCGGCGGCCGACCCCGACTTCAACGCGCGAGCCAAGGCCACTTTCGCCCGCAGCGCCTACCATATCGAGGCGGCTCACCCCCTGGTTCAGCAGTTACGGCGCGTCGCCGAGGCCCAGCTGGAGGGCGATGTGCCGCTCGTGGGCAGCAGTTGGTGGATGGATTCGGCGCTCTTTGGCGAGGCGGGCATCCCGACAGTTGTGCTTGGCCCAGCGGGGGCCGGCGCCCACGCCATCGAAGAATGGGTCGATCTGGCCTCGGTCGCGCGCTGCCAGCAGATCTATATCGACCTCATCGCCGACTTCTGCCGCTAGAACGCCACCAGGTGAATGCCGCGCGGAGTTCTTTTACCACCGAGGACACCGAGTTCAGCGAGAGAATAGCAAGGGTTTTTCTCTGTAATTCCAAGTTAGTCGTGCGTAAATTAACCTGACGTTTGGCATACGCGGGACGAGCCGCCGGCTCGCCCCTGTTTACATTGCGGGCAGACAACCCCCCATCCCCCGGCCCCTTACCCCCACAAGGAGGGAAGGGGAGTCAGCTACAGCGGTCCGCAATGTGTTTTGCGTGGGCGGTCGCTTTGCGGCGCGAGTGTCTACACGCATACAAATTCGATGATTCTAGCGCTATTATTTCGCGGGGCAATTACTCACTTACTTTCGATTACCTCTGTGTCCTCTGTGTTGCCTCGCGTTCCTCTGTGGTAAAGCAATTTCAGCCCGGACTCAGACATTGAAGCGAAACAGAATCACATCGCCATCCCGCACGACATAATCGCGGCCCTCGACTTGCAGCAGACCCGCCGCTTTTATGGCATTGCGGTCCTGATATCGCTCGAAGACGGCAAAGGGGATGACCTCGGCGCGGATGAAGCCCCGCTCCATATCCGTGTGCACGACGCCGGCCGCTTCTGGCGCCGTCCAGCCATCGCGGATTGTCCAGGCGCGCGTCTCGTTCTCGTTGAAGGTGAAATAGCTGATCAACCCCAGCAGGCGATAGCACTCGTCGATCAGCCCGTCGACGCCGCTGCCGGTCATGCCATACATGCCCAGATACTCGGCGCGGTCCTCGTCGCCAAAGCTCGCCAGTTCCTGCTCCAGCCCGGCGCAAAGGGCGATCAGCCGCGCGCCATCGGCCGCCGCAATCTCGCGCGCCGCCTCCAAATAGCGATTGCCGCTTTCCAGGCCCTCTTCATCGACATTAGCAACATAGATGACCGGCTTCGATGTAAGGAAGCGCATCTCAGAATCGAGGGCGATGAAATCGGGATCATCGCGCCCCGCAAAGCCGCGCAGTGGCTGCCCCGCGCCGATGAAGGCTTCCAGGCGCCGCGCCATTTCGAACTGCCCGGCCAGCTTGCGGTCGCCCTTGACTTCGCGCTCCAGCTTTTGCAGGCGGCGCTCCAGCTGCTGCAAATCGGCCAGCGCCAGCTCGGTATTGATGACGGCAATGTCATCAGCTGGCTGCGGCTTCACGTTGACATGGGCGATGTTCTCGTCATCGAAGCAGCGCGCGACATGGGCGATAGCGTCCACATGGCGGATATGCCCGAGGAAACGGTTCCCCAGCCCCTCGCCCTTGTGCGCCCCCTTGACCAGGCCGGCCACATCGACGAATTCGACCCGCGCCGGGATCGCCCGCTCCACGCCGACCCAGCCCTGCAGCCGCGTCAAGCGCGCATCGGGCCGGGGGACAAGCGCCTGATTGGCCTCGATCGTGCTGAAGGGATAATTGGCGGCGACGGCGTTCTGCGTCCGCGTCAAAGCGTTGAAGAGGGTGCTCTTGCCGACGTTGGGCAAGCCAACAATGCCGATGCTCAGGCTCATGCGAACGAATCGCTGCGTAGACCGCATTCTCAATTATTGGATTAGGGCGACCCAAGCGCCGCCCGGGCAAGACTTTGCCGTCAATCACAGCGCGGCTCCACGCGCGCCATCTGGCCACGAGGCGCTTTATCTCACAAGCGCCAGTGAATTGACATGTTGAATCTAGGCGCAGGAGCCGATATTGTCAACATGCCGGCCGCCGATCCAGCCCGTCCGCCCCCGAAATCTGATCTGGTACCAGCCCCAAATGCGCGAGATTGCGCCCACCGTCGAGCCGCGCAAGACGACGCCAATTTTCTCGGCATCCAAAGACGGCTTGGCTCTAAAATTAATGTGCCCTGTGGTTTGGATTGGGCAGCCATCAACCGTCGGCTCGCTGGGTCCCGCCGGCGACGCCGCTGCCTGGCTCGTCACCGGGCCCGCCAAGGGCGTACCCGGCGGCACCAGCACGACCGTGCCCAGTCGGTCCAACATCGCGCAGACGCCACCCGACTTGTGATACGCGGCCAAGGGCAAGATAGCGCGCGGACTCGTCGCGGCGTCCAACAGGATGAGCGCCCCCTGCTGGCCAAAGCATACTTCGACCGGGCTCGCAAGGTGTCCCCAAACGTCAATCGCGTCAATATAACCGTTGGCAATCACCGCGCTATCATGGACAGCGACGAACTGGCATTGTTCGCCAGCGCTTGGGCCCGCCACCGTTACCCGGTTGCCGGCAAGCGTGCGACAGGTGTGCGCCACCGGTCTGGGCGTGGCAGTCGCCTTCGGCTCGGCGCGAGGCTTGGATTTCTTCTTTTGCCGGTCGTCGCTCGACCATTCGCCCCAGCCGTCGGAGACATGGCTTCTCGCGGCAACGCGAACGGTACAGGATGTGCCCCAGTCGACATCCGTGTCAACGGAGGTAGCTGTTGGTTCCCCGGTTGTCAACGGCTGCGTCAGCGACGGGCAATTGAGCTCATATCTGTAGTCTGTCGCCGCCGCGACCGCGTCCCACGAAATCGTGATCGTGTCCGTGGCGCCTATGTTGACCTTTTGCTTGAGCTTGACATTCCGCGGGGCGGGCAGCACGCGCCGCCAGACGACGTCAAGCCACCCGCTCTTGGAAGTGTCAGAAGTCTTCACCGCGCGAAGCTGAATCACGCAACTCTTGACACTGGCTCCGCTGGGTTTATTTACTGTCTTGCCAGTTGACACGGTCTCCACCGCACTCCAATTGTTCCTGTCACATTTGTGCCGCATCTCATAGGTGTGACCGGCGAGCTCCGTCCATGAAACCGTGATTTCCGTCGCGCTCGTAGATTTTGCGGCTGCGCCCGTCGGTTTGGCAGGCGTCGCCAGCGCAGGGATGGGGCTAAGCATTAGCAAGATCAGGAAAGAAGCGGCATATAGCGTCAATCGGCACATGCGGCCAGTCAATTTTAGAGTCAATCCCCATAACATGATTTGTCCTTTCGCGCAAGCGATTTCGAGGCTTATACATTATCCTGCGCAATCAGTTCTTGCAAACATTTAGGTTGACCGCTTTCCGCCCGAATTGCGACAACACGGGTGAGGCCTCTGGTCTCGCTTCCTTGGCGCGCGCCGATTCCGCATCCTCGAACTCCCGGGGCAAACTCTGGTATAATCCGTCCCGTTCACCCAGTCGCAATACAGAGGCGCTATGAAGCCGAAGCCGCTATTCAAACGCATCGAACAGGCGACGCTGGAAAAGCTGCGCGCCATCGGCACAGCCACCATCGCCGGCGCCCTGGCGAAAGAGGCGGGCATCCGCAACCCGCATCTGGTCGGCTTGAGGCCCCTCAACCCGGGCGCGGTCGCTTGCGGGCAAGCGGTCACGCTGCAATTCATGCCCAAGCGCGAGGACGTTCACTGGGGCGACGAATACTCGGCGGCGCCGGGGCGCGAACTGCACCGCATCGCCATCATGGCATGTGAACCGGGCGACATCATCGTCGTCGACGCCCGCGGCAGCCTGAGCAGCGGCGTCTTCGGCGAGATGATGCTGACGTCGTTCCAGGCGCAGGGCGGCGAAGGCGTCGTGATTGATGGCTGCATCCGCGATTTTCCCGAGGTCCAGCAGCTTGATCTGGGCTTGTGGCTGCGCGGCGCGACGCCAAATTTCCATACGCAGACCGATATCTTCCCGCATGCGGTCAATATCCCGATCGCCTGCGCCGGCTGCTTCATCGTGCCGGGCGATGTCATCGTGGCTGACGACGACGGGGCGGTGGTCGTGCCGATCGCGCTGGCGGAAAAGATCGCCGAAAGCGCGAGCGCCAAAGCGGAATGGGAAGTCTTCTCGCGCATGAAGCTGGAGGAAGGCGGCGCCCTCGACAAGTATTATCCGCTGAACGATGAAGCGCAGGGAGAATACGAAGCTTGGCTGCGCGCGCAATCGCCTCCTGGAAATGACAACTGATGAACGCGGGCGACCCGATGGGCAGCCCCTGCATGCATTCGCAAATGGTTAGCCGGGTGAATACTTGTGTCGGAAGCCGCTCTGGCGCTCAGCCTCTTCCTGCACATCACCGCCACAGTGATCTGGATTGGCGGCATTCTGCTGATCACCTTCCTCGTCGTGCCCGAGCTGAATCAGGCTCTGGCCGAGCAGCCGGCGCTGCGCCAGCTGCTGACGCGCCTGCGCAAACGGTTCACGCTTCTGGGCAACCTGGCGCTGGCGACCCTGATCGTCACCGGCCTCCTGCAGATGTCGACCGACCCGAATTACGAGGGCTTGCTGGCTTTCCGCAATCGCTGGAGCCAGGCGCTGCTGCTGAAGCATATTCTGATCATGCTTATGGCGCTTTGCGGCTTGGCATTGCAGTTCGCGCTGGCGCCGGCGCTGGAGCGGGCGAGTCTGCTGCGGGCGCGCGGGGCGGGCGACGCCGATGAATGGCGGCGGCTGAGAGAACGCGAACAGCGGCTGACCATCGTGATCGCGCTGCTGGCTCTCGCGGTGCTGGCGGCGAGCGCCTGGCTGACGGCGATCTGAGGGAAACAATCTGTATCGTGTAGACATACGCGCCGCAATGCGACCGCCCACGCAAAACACATTGCGGACCGCTGGGTTTCGCTCCCCTTCCCTAGCTCGCTGGGGCAAGGGGCCGGGGGATGGGGTGAAATCTTCCCGCAATGTAAACAGGGGCGAGGCGGCGGGCGGCTTGACTGACAGCCGCTGCAATGCATGGGTTCCGCGAACCGCCATGCCATCCGCCGCGTAATCTGTTATAAAGGAATAAACCGCATCCGCGCCCATTGAGGACCACAGGACAGTCATGCTGGAGACACTGGCGCCGCCCGAAACGCAGACAGCTCCGCGAAAGCTCGCCGAATTCACGCTGGAGGATCGTTATACCGCGGATAGCGGACGCGTGATCATGAGCGGGACGCAAGCGCTGGCGCGGCTGGCGCTGGATCAGCACCGGGCGGACAAACTGCGCGGATTAAATACCGCCGGCTTGATCGCCGGGTATCGCGGCTCGCCCCTGGGCGCGCTGGATTTCGCGCTGGAGCGCATCCCGCAGCTGCTGGATGAGCATCACATCCGCTTCATCCCGGCCGTGAACGAAGAGCTGGCGGCGACCGCCATCATGGGCAGCCAGACGGTCAACCTGCTGCCCGGCGCCAAATATGACGGCGTCTGCGGGATCTGGTACGGCAAGGGACCCGGCGTCGACCGCAGCGGCGATGCCTTCAAACACGCCAACCTGGCTGGGGTCGGCGCGCATGGCGGCGTGCTGGCGCTGGCCGGCGACGACCCCTCATGTAAATCATCCACTATCCCATCGCATTCGGAAGTCGCCCTCTACGACGCGCTGATGCCGATCCTCTATCCCGGCAGCGCCCAGGAGATCCTGGAGCTTGGTTTGCTCGGTTTCGCCCTGTCGCGCTTCAGCGGCTTGTGGGTCGGCTTCAAGATCGTCACCGATGTCGCCGATGAATACAGCAGCGTCGAGGTGGGGCTCGAGCGCGTCAAAATCGCCGAGCCCGATTTCAGGCTGAACGGGCGGCGGTGGCGCCCGCGGCAAAACCCGGATCTGCTGGCGCCCTACAGCTTGCAGCAGGAGCAAGAGATACACGACGCGCGGCTGGACGCGGCCCTGGCTTTCGCCAAAGCCAATCGCGTCAACGAGATCGCCCTGCCGACCGCCGACGCCTGGCTGGGCATCATCGCGGCCGGCAAGACCTGGCAGGACCTGCGCGGGGCGCTGCTGGATATCGGGCTGGATGACGCGGCGCTGGAACGGGCGGGCATTCGCCTGCTAAAGCTCGGCATGATCTTCCCGCTGGAGCGCGATATCGTGCGCGAATTCGCTGCCGGGCTGGACGAGATCCTCATCATTGAAGAGAAGCGCGCCTTCATTGAGATGCTTTGCAAGGAGGCGCTCTATGGCAGCGGGCATGCGCCGCTGATCGTCGGCAAGAAAGACGAAAACGGGCGCAAGCTGGTCAAAGCCGATAACGAGCTGGACGCCGATGAAGTCACGCGGATTCTGGCGCGGCGTTTGCAGGGGCGGGTCGAAGCGCCGGGCCTGGAGCGGAGACTGCGGGAGATCAATCGCGCGCCCGACCTCGGCGTGATTCCGATCGCCGCGCGCTCGCCCTATTTCTGCTCGGGTTGCCCGCACAACCGCTCGACCAAGGTGCCGGAAGGCTCGATGGCGGCGGCAGGCATCGGCTGCCATACGCTGGCGATCTTGATGGACCGCGAGACGGGCGGCGTCACGCAGATGGGCGGCGAGGGCGCCAACTGGGTCGGCGCGGAGACCTTCACCGACATCAATCATATCTTCCAGAACATCGGCGATGGCACCTTCGCTCATAGCGGCTCGCTCTCCATCCGCCAGGCGACGGCGGCTCACGCCAACATGACCTTCAAGATCCTCTACAACTCGGCGGTGGCGATGACCGGCGGGCAGGCGGCGGACGGCTTGATGCCCGTGCCCGAGCTGACGCACCTGCTTTATGCGGAAGGCGTATCGAAGACGATCGTCGTCTCGGCCGAGCCGGAGAGTTACCCGCCGGAGGCTTCCTGGGCGCCGGGGGCGGAAGTCTGGGCGCGCGACCGCATGGAAGAGGCGCAGCTGCTCTTGCGGGATACGCCGGGCGTGACCGCGCTGGTCTACGATCAGGAATGCGCGGCCAATCTGCGGCGAAAACGGCGGCGCGGCTATGAGCCCGACCCCACGATGCGCATCGTCATCAACGAAGCCGTCTGCGAAGGCTGCGGCGATTGCGGCTCGGTCTCGAATTGCCTTAGCGTCCAGCCAGTAGAAACCGAATTCGGGCGCAAGACGCGCATTCATCAGTCCTCATGCAATAAAGACTACACCTGCCTCGAAGGCAATTGCCCGGCTTTCATCAGCGTGATCCCGGATGAAGCGCGGGCGGTGGCGGCAAAACCGAGTTATCGCGTCGAGCGGGCAATTCCCGAGCCGCGGCGCCGCGTCAACGGGACGGCGAACATTCTGCTCATGGGCATCGGTGGCACGGGCGTGGTCACCTCGAACCAGGTCTTGGGCACGGCGGCCGCGCTGGACGGCTTAAACGCGCGCTCGCTGGATCAAACCGGCTTGAGCCAAAAAGGCGGTCCGGTGGTCTCCAACTTGAAGATCACGGCGGAGCCGATCGACATCGCGCCCAAGATCGGGGCGGCCGCGGCCGATGCTTTCCTCGTCTTCGACGCATTGACGGCGACCGAGAGCAAAAACCTCGTCCGCGCCCACCCGTTGCGCAGCGTCGCCATCGTCAGCACCAGCCAGGTCCCGACCGGGGCCATGGTGCGCGATACGACGGTCGAATATCCCGAAGCCGACCGCCTGCTGGAGCTGATCAATCGCCAGACCCTGGCCGGCGAAAACGTCTTCTTCGACGCGATTGGCTTGGCGGAGGCGCTTTTCCACGACCACATGATGGGGAATATGATCGTCATCGGCGCCGCCTATCAAGCCGGGACGCTGCCCATGTCGGCGGCCGCCATCGAGCGCGCGATTGAGCTGAACGGCGTCAAGGTCGAGGACAATCAGCATGCCTTTCGCGCTGGCAGGCTGGCTGTCGCCGATGCGGATTGGCTGGCGAAGCAGGCAAACAAGAAGACAGAGGCGGTCATAGCGCCAGTCAAGCCCGCGGCCGGGGCTCAGGCGCTAATCGAAAGCGTTGACGCGGAGGGCGAGTTGAAGCGCCTGCTCGAGATTCGCGCGCCGGAATTGATCGCCTACCAAAACGAAGCCTACGCCCGGCAATATGTCGACGATGTCCGCCGGGTTCGCGCGGCGGAAGAAGCCCGCTGCCCCGGCCAGACCGACTTGAGCGAAGCCTTCGCCCGCTACCTCTTCAAGCTGATGGCTTACAAAGACGAGTACGAAGTCGCGCGCCTAAGCCTGAAGCCGGAAACGCGCGCGGCGATCAGCGAGCAATTTGGCGGGCGCGCCAAGCTGCATTATCACTTGCAGCCGCCGATTCTGAAATCGCTGGGGTTAAAACGCAAGGTCAAGCTCGGGCGATGGTTCGAGCTGGTGTATCGCGGCCTTTATCGACTGCGTTTCCTGCGCGGCACGCGATTCGACCCCTTTGGTTATGATCGCGTGCGGCGTGCCGAGCGGGACTTGATCGCGCAGTATCGGCGGATGGTCTTTGAGGCAATGGACACGCTGGACGAGGACAACTACGCGCGGGCGGTCAAGCTGGCGGCGTTGCCCGATATGATTCGCGGGTATGACGAGGTCAAGCTGGGCAATGTGGAGCGCTTCTGGGAGGCTGTGAGGGGGTTGGGCGCGTCGCCGGCTGAGGACTGACGCGGCGCGGGTCCGCCTCTTCGGCTCGGATTCAATGCGCGGAAGTGCAGGGTCGTCGCGCGAATCGGGCGAATGCGGCAGGGGCGGGAGGCGGCTGTCCTCTACGCGCAGTTCCCGCTGGGCTTTACGTACCTGGCGCTGATCCAGCCCTGGACGCCGTGAAAATCCACCTTGAACCAGTCGGCTGCGCGCGCCAGCGCCGTGAGCATCGCCTTATAGGGGATGCCCGTGCCGATTTTCTTGCCAGAGAGCGACGGCGTCTCGCGGAAGTTGAGCGCGTACTGCGTGGTGACCATGCAGTCGCTCAGCGGCCGGCTGGTCGCTGAAACTGGCGCGGGGGTCGGCGCGCCGGAGCGCACCAGCACGATCGTGCCGGGGCGGTAGATCGTCGCGCAGATCTGATCGTCTCCGTAGAACGACTCCAGCGGCGTCAGCGTTCGCGGCGCGGCAGTCGCATCCAGGAAAAGCAAGCCTGCGCCAAGGGGCGGATTCGGGAAGCAGACGGTGACGTCCTGCTCGGCATAGCCCCAGACGTCGATCGCGTCGATGAAGCCAGCCGCCAGCGCCGCCGCATTGCCGACCCCGGCCGCGCTCAGGGCTTGGCATTGCAGCCCGCTGCGCAAGCCGTGCGTCGCCGTGATCCTGTAACCCTGCCGCTGCAGGTCTTCGCATGTGTAGACGGGCGCAGCTGGCGGAGCGGCGCTCGTTTCAGCCACGGTCTGGCGCGTTTTGAGCGGATACGGCAGGCACTTGCCGGGCTGCAGCGGCTGCCCCCATTCCGGGTTGCTGCGCTTTGCCAGGTATTTGTAAGTGTTGCCGTCGCTGGCTATGATCGTGAACTCCAGCCCGTAGGCTTTGCGATTGGGGTCGCTGTTGTGGCGCTCGCAGAAATCGTCAAACACTTCCTGAAGCGTGTAATCGACATAACCCGGGAATTGACTGGCGTTGTTGTAGCGATGGTCGGCCGCGTGGGCGTAATTCGCGCCGATGTAGAAGAGCTCGTCGACCAGCGTCGAATCGAAGTTGCCGCGCTCTTCCTGGCTGCCGCCGCAGACCTTGACGTCGTCGCCGCCGCCTTTAACGCGATCGTTGCCCCAGTCATAGCCCCAGCCGTAGGTGCAATCGACGCGGTCCCATGCGCCGGCGGAATGGGGCCGCGGCAATCTCATTGTGTTGCACACCGTGTCCGGGGCCTCGGGCGTATAGGCGCACCAGGAAATATCCTCATACTTGAAGCGCACCGTGCCATCGCCCTTGACATGCAGGGGGAAGTGCATGGCGTTGCCATACTGGTCGGCAGCGGGGCCCGTGGGGTCCAGCAGCGCGCGCCAGCTGGTCACGCCGGAAATGGCGAAGTACCGCGGCATGACGCCGCTGACGATCTGGTAGGCGCTCGCGTCCGTGGTCGGGTCGCCGATGTTGCCCTTGCCGTTCTCAATGGAATCCATGGCTTTCGCCACCCAGGCGTGATAGGCGGTCCAGGCGACGCCGCCTTGGCCGGTATAGCGGTTGGGCGCGGGAGCTGCCCATACTTTGAAGGTCAGCGGCGGGGTCTGCGCCAGCGCGGGGATGCGCGCCGCGTTCCAGCCGACCGCCATCAAGAACAAGAGGCATATTGCCCGCGCGAGAGGGTTCATGCTTGGCGCTCCACGCCGTGGCAGCCGCGCCAGCCTTAGTCGCAATCGCCTGTCGCCGCGACAAATTGGGCGCTGATCCAGCCCTGGACGCCGTGGAAATCCACCTTGAACCAGTCAGCTGCGCGCGCCAGCGCCGTGAGCGTCGCCTCATAGGGGATGCCCGTGCCGATTTTCTTGCCAGAGAGCGACGGCGTCTCGCGGAAGTTGAGCGTGTACTGCGTGGTGACCATGCAGTCGCTCAGCGGCCGGCTGGTCGCTGAAACTGGCGCGGGGGTCGGCGCGCCGGAACTGACCAGCACGATCGTGCCGGGGCGGTAGATCGTCGCGCAGATCTGATTGTCTCCGTAGAACGACGCCAGCGGCGTCAGCGTTCGCGGCGCGGCAGTCGCATCCAGGAAAAGCAAGCCTGCGCCAAGGGGCGGATTCGGGAAGCAGACAGTGACGCCCTGCTCGGCATAGCCCCAGACGTCGATCGCGTCGATGAAGCCAGCCGCCAGCGCCGCCGCATTGCCGACCCCGGCCGCGCCCACGCGCTGGAACTGCACGCCGCTGCGCAAGCCATGCGCCGCCGAGACGAAATAACCCTGCGCCGCCATGGATTCGCCGGTGTGGACGGGCACGCTGGTCGGCGCCGCGGTCGCGACTGGCGCTTCTTCAGGCGGGTCCGGGTAGGCGACGCAAGTGGCGGGGTTCAGCTTCTTATTGAATTCCGGATTGCTGCGCTTGGCGGTGTAGGTGTAAGTATTGCTGTCGCTGCCGGTAATGGTGAAAGCCATGCCCATGGGGTCGTCGATGACGCTCTTGTTCAAGCCATCGCAATACCAATGCAGCACCTGCTGCAGCGTGAAGCCCGTCGTGGCAGCGCACTTGGCGGCGTAACTCGGCTCGGTAAAGCATCGGTCGGACGTCAAGCCATAGCCCGCGCCGACGAAAAAGAGCTCATCGACCAAGGTGGTATTGTCATTGCAGACCTTGCTGTCGTCGCCGCCGCCTTTTACGCGATCGTTGCCCCAGTCGTATCCCCAGCCATGCGTGCAGTCCACCTGTTCGGCGGGCGAGCCAAAGGTGCGCGTACTGCCCCATGGCGCGCCGCCAGCCCAGTACCGCCAGGAAATATCTTCGTACTTGAAGCGAACCGTGCCGTTGCCCTTGACATGCAGCACAAAGTGCACGCGGTTGCCGTGCTGGCCCGCAAAGGCGCCAATCGGGTTGGCCGCGCCGCGCCATGAATTGCTGGCGGTGACCATGTATTCCCTGGGCTTGACCGTGCTCACCGCGGCAAAGGCGCCGGGGTCACGGCCTGGATTGCCCATATTGCTGCGGTCGCCTTCCGCCCATCGCAGCGCGCGGCCCACCCAGGTGTTGTAGGCGTTTTTGGCTGGGCTGTTGTCCGAAGTGTGACGATTTGGCGCCGGCGAGGCATAGACCTTAAAGGTCAGCGCCGAATTCTGCGAGTACCCTGGCGCCGCGCCGGCAGCGACAAAAAGCAGGCAAAGCAGGATGAGGCCGATCGCTCGCGGAGTCGTGCGGGGGGGGGTGAAGCGCAAATCGCGGGCTCGGGTTGAGAATAGCTTCTGCGCGTCTCATTGGGAGCGCCTCCTGCTTTACATTCGGCTGCCTCGCGAACCAGAGCGTCACTGCAACAATTACTCGATTCGCAGCTAATGATAGTCATTAGACAGAAGAAGGTATCACAGTTGAGAGATCGCCGCAAGGGATTGCCACTGCCGGGCGCGAACGCGCTATGCCGGCAGCGGATTGCCTTCAATCAATTGCTGGCATTTCGGCGTTTCGAAGTTGTCGCGCACCCAGTCCGCGCGCTCGCGGACATCTTCGCGCGCCAATTGCGCCAAGCCTTCGTCTTTCATCCAATTCGCTTTTTTGTTCTCGCGCATCAAACCGCGCAAGCTGAGATACTGCGCCTTTCTGCCGTTGCAGGGGCGGCATAACAAAATGCGGTTGCGAATATGATTTTCGCCGCCGTCCGCTCGTGGCGTGATGTGATCCAATTCCATGAATTCGCGCTCCAGTTCACGGCCGCAGCCGGCGCAGATAATGTTGCCATTGCTGCGCTGCGCCTTTTCCAGGACGCGCTTCATTTGCCGATGCGTCAGCTTCGCCCACGGTTCGACAGCGCGCGGCGTCCTGAGCTTGAGGCTGGGGGCGGCCAGTTCATTGGAGTCGCTGCGGCGCGGAGGCTTGGTTACGTAGTGAACGCGCTTCGTCCAAAACTGCCGCGGCTTCTTGTCTCCTGTGAGCATGCCCTCTTCCGCCAGGCGGCTCAGGACGGTGTCGTGCGCTTTGTCCCAGATGTCCATGCCCACCCATTGCCGTTTAAGTTGTTCGGCTGCCACGGGGATGGTGGCGCAGCCGCAAAAGGGGTCGAGCACGAAGTCGCCTTCGTTGCTGCTGGCTTGAATAACGCGGCGATAGAGCGCGAGTGGCTTCTGCGTCGGGTAGCCAGTGCGTTCGCGCTGATTGGTCAGGATTGGGATGTCGCTCCACCAGTCTTCCGGTACTTTTCCGCCCCCAAATTCGCTTTCGACGGCGGTTGCGCTTCTCCGTCCCGTTGTCTTGACCGAAGCCGATATGATGCTGCGTTTCCCTTCAATGCGACCGCGTCTGGCAAGGGTTTCCTGATGGTAAGGAATGCGTATCTCGTCCCGGTTAAAGGTCTGATTGCTGCTTCGCGTATAAAAAAGAATGATGTCGTGCTTTCTCGGAAACCACCTCTTGGCGTTGGAAGGGCCTGTGTAACACCAAATAATTTCATTGCGGAAGTTCTGCCGGCCGAAGATCGCGTCCATCATGCACTTTAGATAGGCATGCGCTGTATGGTCGCAGTGCAAATAAATGCTGCCATCCTGCCGCAACACGCGTCGCATTTCCATCAATCGCACGCCCAGCCAGCACAGGAAGGCGCCCATGTCGTCGCCATAAGCCAAGCGCGCCCCGGCGATCACTCCATTCACCGCGGGCCAATCGTCACGGATGCTGTCCGTCCATTCTTCATGCACGTCATCATCCCAGCGCCAGCGGTCTTTGAAGCGCGCGCCAGCGGCCAGGCTGTCGGGCGTGGCGTGATGATCGCGGTTTTTGTTGAAGGGCGGGTCGGTGGCGATGAGATGAACGGTCTCGCTGTTCATGCCGCGCAGGAAATCAAGGTTGTCGCCGTGATAGAGGCTGCGGTTTTGGAAGTTGAGTTTTGCCATCGTTGGGTTTCATTCGCGCTAAGACGACGGAGCGAGAGCGAAAGGCGGCAATCCGAGGGCGGCCTGCTCCACAAACGATAGCATAATTTGTCGCGCAGGGCTTTGCAATGGCACGACACGGCAACGCCCCCTCCACCTGTACCCCGCCCCGCTTTCCAGTTACCATTGCCCGCATCCACGCAGACTCACAAACAAGGACAAATCGACATGAGCGAGAAAATCGGATTCATCGGCTTGGGCATTATGGGGCGCGGCATGGTCGACAACCTGATGAAAGCCGGCTTCGATCTCACCGTCTGGAATCGCACCGCGGGCCGCATGGCCCCCTTCGTCGCGCGCGGGGCGACAGTCGCCGATTCGCCACAGGCGGTCGCCGAAGCCAGCGACATCACCATCATCTGCGTCAGCGACACGCCTGATGTCGAGGCGGTCGTCCTGGGCGAGGATGGCGTGATTCATGGCGCCGCGGCCGGCGACCTGGTGATCGACATGAGCACGATCAACCCGGTCAACACCGTCGAGATCGGCGCGCAGTTAAAGGCGAAGGGCGTGGCCATGCTCGACGCCCCGATAAGCGGCGGCAGCGAGGGCGCGGCAAATGGCACGCTCAGCATCATGATCGGCGGCGACGAATCCAATGTCGCGCGCGCCATGCCTTGTTTCGAGGCGATGGGCAGCACCATCACCCACGTCGGCGAAGCGGGCGCCGGGCAGACGGTCAAGCTCTCGAATCAAATCCTCTGCGTCGTCAATATGCTGGCGGCGAGCGAAGCGCTGCTCTTCGCCCAGGCCGGCGGCGTCGACCTGGACAAGATGCTGAGCGCGGTGACCGGCGGCGCGGCCGGCAGCTGGATGCTGGCGAATCGCGGTCCGCAAGTCATCAACGACTATTGGGAACCGGGCTTTTCGATAGACTTGCAGCAGAAAGACCTGCGTCTGGTCATGGGCGCGGCGGACGAGATGGGCGTGCCGGTGATGGCGACGGCGCTCTGCTTCAACCTGTATCGCACGCTGCAGGCGCAGGGGCTGGGCGGCGAAGGCAATCACGGCATCATCAAGGCGCTGGAGGCGATGGCGGGCATCCAGGCGCGGCTGTAGACCGCCCGACAACAAAGGCGCAGATATGGTATGCTTCTGGTCACCGATTATGCCCTGGGAGCGGATGATGGCGACTGAAATCGCGGAACGCCTGCTGACCGTAGACGAATTCCTGGAATGGGAAAGCCAGCAAACCTTCAGACATGAATTGGTAAATGGCAGGGTCGTTCAAATGCCAGGCGCAAGCAGACCGCACAATCGTATCGTCCTTGACCTTGCCCGCGCGCTTGAGGATAGACTGGACAGCCAGGCATGTGAGGTGTTTGCCGTTGAAGTCGGCGTGCTGGTCAATCTTGAGGGGACATACGCCTATCCCGATGTGATGGTTGTCTGTGGAGAACAGAGAATTCGCGCCGACGCCCCGCAGTCTTCGCTGGAGAATCCAACGCTGCTTTTTGAGGTCTTGGCGCCATCCACCGAAATGTACGACCGCAATCAAAAGTTGGAGCAGTACCTGCAGATTCCTTCGCTTCTGGGCTATTTCCTCGTCGCGCAAGACAAGCCGCTGATTGAAACGCGCACGCGCTTATTCGGCAACTGGCGGTATCGCGAATACGCCGGCATGGACTCCATCTTGGACATCCCGGCGCTGGACTGCGAAATCCCGCTAAGCGAGATTTACCGGCGGGTGAACTTCGACGACGCCTGCTAGCATCTACTTTCACCGGCCTTGCCTCGCAAGTCATGAATTGTAAATCGCACCCGACGCGGGCATAATCGCTGGCGATCGATTGAACCTATGGCGAGAGGCGACGACATGAACCCAATACGCGTTACCGTGTGGCATGAATACCGGCATGAGAAACATGATGAGCATATCGCCTCGGTCTACCCCGAGGGCATCCACGGCGCGCTGGCGACGGGGCTGGCGCCCTATGGTTTCGACATCCGCACCGCCACCCTTGATGAGCCGGAGCACGGGCTGACGCAAGACGTCCTTGATAACACCGACGTGCTGACCTGGTGGGGCCACATGGCGCACGGCGAGGTCAGCGATGAGATCGTCGACCGCGTGCAAGAGCGCGTGCTGAATGGCATGGGCTTGATCGTGCTGCATTCCGGGCATCTGTCGAAGATCTTCCGCCGCTTGATGGGCACCGGCTGCATGCTGCGCTGGCGCGAAGCCGACGAGAAGGAGCGGATCTGGACGGTCGATCCGTCGCATCCGATCTGCGATGGCTTGCCCGAATACATCGAAATCGACCAGGCGGAAATGTATGGCGAGCATTTCGACATTCCGCCCCCCGACACGCTCGTTTTCATCAGCTGGTTCGAGGGCGGCGAGGTCTTCCGCAGCGGCTGCTGCTATCAGCGCGGGCAAGGCAAGATTTTCTACTTCCGACCGGGGCACGAGACCTACCCGATTTATCACAAGCCGATCGTGCATCAAGTGATCGCCAACGCCATCAACTGGGCGAAGCCCGTCGCCAACAAGGCGCCCGTTCGCGGCAACATTCCCGAATTCATGACATAGGGATCACCTGTAGACACACGCGCCGCCCTGCGACCGCCCACGCAAAAAACCCTTGCGGCTCGCAGCGTCAACTCCCCTGCCCTAGCTTGCTGGGTGCGCGTAGACACAGCACTACGGCAAGGGGCCGCGCCGCGTAGACACTGGCAGTCGGGGATGGGGTGTTGCACTCGCAACGTAAACAAGGGCTGCCCGCCGGGTCGCCCGAACAAGGATGCAATATGAAAACGATAAACGTTGGCATCATTGGCACGGGAAATATCGCGCCGGCTTATATCGCGGGCTGCGCGCCATTCGACGTCATCGAGATCACCGCATGCGCCGATATCCTCGAAGACCGGGCGCAGGCTTTCGCAGCCGAACACGGGCTGGCCGCCTGCAGCGTGGACGATTTGCTGGCGCGCGACGACATCGATATCGTCATCAACTTGACCATTCCGCAAGCCCACGCCGCGGTCTCGCTGCAAATCATCCAGGCGGGCAAACACGCATACGTCGAGAAACCGCTGGCGGTAACGCGCGCGGATGGCGAGAAGGTCATCAAGGCGGCGAAGGCGGCTGGCGTCCGCGTGGGCTGCGCGCCCGATACCTTCCTCGGCGGCGGCTTGCAGAGCGCGCGCAAAGCGATCGACGACGGCCTGATCGGCGCGCCGGTCGCGGCGACCGCCACCTGGCTATCGCGCGGGCACGAAATCTGGCATCCCAACGCTGGTTTCTATTACCTTAAAGGCGGCGGACCGATGCTCGATATGGGCCCCTATTATGTGACGGCGCTGCTCCATCTGATGGGACCGGTCGCCCGCGTCGCCGGTTGCGCGCGGATGACATTTGAGGAACGCATCGCCACCAGCGAAGCGCTGATGGGCCAGCGGCTGCCGGTCGAGGTCAATACGCATGTGGCCGGCACGCTCGAGTTCGAAAACGGCGCTATCGCCACGGTGATCATGAGTTACGACGTCTGGGGCAATCATCTGCCGCATATCGAGATTCATGGCAGCGAGGGTTCGCTCAGCGTGCCCGATCCGAATCGCTTCGATGGCGAGCTTTCGGCGGTGAAAGGCGGCGCGCGCGAGTGGGTCGATATCCCGCTGACGCATTCGACCAGGATCGGAAGGGGCGCTGGCGTCGCCGATATGGCCTACGCGCTGCAGTCGGGGCGGCCCCATCGCGCAAGCGGGGAGCTCGCCTTCCACGCCCTGGACGTCATGCTGGCGCTGGAAGAATCGTCCGAGCAAGGGCGGCACATCGACATCGCGAGCGCCTTGGAACAGCCGCTGGCGCTGCCCCCAGGCTTGCCCGATGGCGAGTTGGATATGTGACGGTTTTTCGCCACAGAGGCACAAAGACACAGAAAAAACATCAATTGCAGGGGCGAGGCGGCGACTCGCCCGACAAGAGGGAAATCCGTGCAAACATTAAAAGTGGGCTTAATCGGCGTCGGCAATATCGCGCCGGCTTATATCGAAGGCTGCGCGCCATTCGACATTATCGAGATCACCGCTTGCGCCGACATTCTAACCGACCGGGCGCAGGCCTTCGCGGCCGAACACGGGCTGGCCGCCTGCAACGTGGACGATTTGCTGGCGCGCGACGACATCGACATCGTTGTCAACTTGACCATCCCGCAAGCCCACGCCGCGGTCTCGCTGCAAATCATCGAGGCGGGCAAACACGCCTACAGCGAAAAGGCGCTGGCTGTCACCCGCGAAGATGGCGCGAGGATCATCCAGGCGGCAGCGGCGGCGGGCCTGCGCATGGGCTGCGCGCCGGACACATTTCTCGGCGGCGGCTTGCAGAGCGCGCGCAAAGCGATCGACGACGGCGAAATCGGGGCGCCAATCGCGGCGACGGCGGTCTTCATGGCGCATGGGCCCGAGAGCTGGCACCCCAACCCCGGCATCTTCTATCAGCAGGGCGCTGGACCGCTCTTCGATATGGGGCCTTATTATCTGACGGCGCTCGTTCATCTGATGGGGCCGGTCGCGCGGGTCTCGGCGTCGGCGCGCATGACCTTCCCCGAGCGGATCGCCACCAGCGAGGCGCTGATGGGGCAGCGGCTGCCGGTCGAGGTCAACACGCATGTGGCCGGCACGCTGGAATTCGCGAGCGGCGCCATTGCCAGCGTCATCACCAGCTTTGACGTCTGGGGGCATCACCTGCCCATGCTGGAAATCCACGGCGAAGACGCTTCGATGAGCGTGGGCGATCCCAACTTCTTTCATGGGAAGAATCATATTCTCAAAGGCGGAACGCGCGACTGGGTTGAAATCCCGCACAGCCATACCATCAACATCGGGCGCGGGGCGGGCGTGGCCGACATGGCGTACGCGATTCAGTCTGGGCGGAAGCATCGGGTTAGTGGCGAGCTGGCTTTCCACGTGCTGGATATCATGTGCGCGCTGGAAGAATCCGCGGCGCAGGGCCGGCGGATTGAGCTGGGCAGCACGGTGGAGCAGCCGACGGCGCTGCCGGCCGGCTTGGCGGATGGGGCACTGGATGCCTAAGTGGTTTTGCCCCTTTTACCACTGAGTGCACCGAGGACACCGAGAGGCACGTGGACGCATAGAGGGCAGAGTAACCGCTCGTCGCGGCGCCGTCCGTTCGTCGACTTAACCTTCGGCTGCCAGACTGGATCCGCAGGGTCAATCCCCCGCAGAAAATCGAAATCGCAGCCCAGCGGCGCTTGATTGACGCTGCGCAGCTAGAGCTGGCCACAACACGACGGATGCAAATTGCGTTATACTGGTTTCAAGTCGGTAACTTTCCCGAGGCTGGCATGGCTATACAAGAGCGGCTCTACACGGTGGGCGATGTCTGGAAACTAGAGCAGCAGCCGGAAAACGAACATAAACTTTTCTATCTCATTGACGGGGAGCTGTTTTGGGATATGCGGCCGGGATATACGCATGGCAGACTGGCGGGACACATCTTTCGTTTTTTGATGAACTACGCCGAAGCGCATGACTTGGGCGATGGCAGCGTCGAATCGGGTTATTTTCCCGCCGACGACCGCCATACCTTGCTTGGCCCCGATGTTGCATTCATCCGCAAGGAAAATGTCCCGCCGGCCGATCATGAGAGATCTGTCCCGCGCATGCCGGATCTGGCGGTAGAAATCCAATCCCCCAGCAATACGCTCGCTGAACTGCGCCGCAAGGCCAGGGTTTACCTGGCAAACGGAACCGAGCTGGTTTGGCTTGTCTTTCCAACGCGGGCATCAGTCGAGGTCTGGCGCCTGGGACCCGACGGCGAAAGCGTGACCGAGTTCGTCGAGGCGGACGGCAGCTTGAGCGGCGAGGGCGTTTTGCCCGGCTTCACCCTCGATTTGCAGCGGCTCTTCCCCGGCTAAAACTTCGGCTGCCAGACCGCGCCAGCCGGATCCTTCCCCCGCAGAAAATCGAAATCGCAGCCCAGCGGCGCCTGATTGACGCTGCGCAGGTAGAGCTGACCATAACCGCGCTGGTAGAATGGCGGCGGCGCTGACCATTCCGCCCGGCGCTCCGCCAACTCCGCCTCGCTGACATGCAGCTGCAAGCGGCGCTCGGCCACATCCAATTCGATCTCATCGCCGTCTCGTACCAGCGCCAGCGGCCCGCCGATGGCCGCTTCGGGCGCGACATGCAGCACGATCGTGCCATACGAAGTGCCGCTCATTCGGGCGTCGGAGATGCGGACCATATCGCGGATGCCTTGTTTCAGCAGCTTCTGCGGGATGGGCAGGTTGCCGATCTCGGGCATGCCCGGCCCGCCAATGGGACCGGCGTTCTGCAGTACCAGCACATGATCGGGCGTGACCTCGAGCGCGGGGTCGTGAATGCGCGCTTTGACATCATCGGCGTCTTTGAAGACCAGCGCCGGACCGCGATGCTGGCAGAGCTTTGGCGTGGCGGCGGCGTGTTTGATGACCGCGCCGTCTGGAGCCAGGTTGCCGCGCAGGATGCTCAAGCCGCCTTCGGGCGCCAGCGGGTCGTCGATTGAACGAATGATATCGGGGTTGACGACCTCGGCGGCGGCGACGTTCTCCGCCAGCGTCCGCCCCGTGACCGTTAGCGCGCCGCCATGCAAAAGGGGCAGCAGCGCTTTCAGCACAGCGGGGATGCCACCGGCGTAGAAGAGGTCTTCCATTTGGTAGTAGCCAGCGGGGCGCATATTGGCGATGAGGGGGCTGCGGCGGCTGATCTCATCGAAGCGCGCGAGCGGCAGATCGACGCCGGCCCTTCCCGCTATCGCCGGCAGATGCACGATGGCGTTGGTGCTGCCGCCGACAGCGTTGAGCAGGGTGATGGCGTTATCGAAGGCCTGCGCCGTCAGGATCTGCGACGGACGAATGTCGCGCTCGACCAGCTGGACGATTTGCCTTCCCGCCGCCTGCGCCAGCTGCAAGCGCCGCGAATCGGACGCGGGAATCGCGCCATTGCCCGGCAGCGCCATGCCCAGCGCTTCCATCAGCGAGTTCATGGTCGAAGCGGTGCCCATGACCATGCAATGCCCGGCGCTGCGCACGAGGTTGCGCTCCACGCCCTTGTAGGTCTCGGCGGAAATCGCGCCGGCTTCATACTCCGCGCTGTATCGGCGGCAATCGGTGCAGGCGCCGAGGATCTCGCCTTGGAAATGCCCGTTGAGCATGGGCCCGCCGCTGACCATGATGGCCGGCAGGTCGGCGCTGGCCGCCCCCATGAGCGCGGCGGGCGTGGTCTTGTCGCAATTGGTGAGCAGGACGACGCCGCTGAGCGGGTTGCCGCGGATCATCTCTTCGGTGTCCATCGCCGCCAGGTTGCGGCAGAGCATGGAGGTCGGGCTGAGGTAGATCTCGCCCAGCGAGATGGTCGGAAACTCGAGCGGGAAGCCGCCGGCTTGCAGCACGCCGCGTTTGACCGCTTCGCTGATGGCGCGCAGGTGGCTGTTGCAGTGATTGAGCTCGCTGTAGGTGTTGCAGATGCCGATGAGGGGTCGGGTCATGTCGGTGGGCTCGTAGCCACTGGCGGCGGTGAAGGCGCGGCGCGTGAGCCCGGAGACGCCGGGCGCGCTGAAGAAGTCTTGGGAGCGGGAGGCGGGATTGGACATGGGATTTGCCTTTTTTCACCACCGAGTACACCGAGAATTCAGAGGACACCGAGGCGTTTTGACTAGATGCGATTGCGCCATTATACTGAATGCTGACGCGAGGCGGGGCAAATGGCGACAACCGACATTCGTTTAGATCGCATCAAGCATGAATACGAAGGTGTGCGGAACGCGCAAGACGCGCTATTCGACAAGGTGGACAGCTTTGAAGCCGCGCTGTTGGGTTTGACAGAAGCTGTCGCGGCGAACCGCGAATTGATCGAGGCGAACCACGAGTGGAGCCAGCGGCAATTCGCGGAAGTGAACGAGAAGCTGGACCGGCTGATGGCGCATCTGGACGTGCCGCCGAAGCCGCCGGCGGGTTTCCTCAAGGAATGATGGCAGGGATTTTGCCACAGAGACGCGGAGGCACAGAGATTTTTTCGCCAGCGAGGACAGCGAGTACACAGAGGGTCGCGTAGACAAAACCTTCGACACTGAGCGACTGGCCGGCGGCAATGGCCATGGTGAAAGTTTTTTCGGCCCTTTGGCCATTTGGCGGCGGGGCGAGGTATTCAGTTGTTAAGGCGCGCATGGGGAGCAGGGTAGCGGGAGTAGGGTTGTGGGTAGCGACTGGATGGTCGCGGGTTGGTTTTTTTGCCACAGAGACACAGAGGGCACAGAGGTTTTTCACCACAATGACACGAAGGGATTAGGTAGAATCTGCATTGTAGCGAGCAATCATGGCTTCGGTAAGTAGTATAATCCGTGTAACAATTGAATCCCCCAATTCCGATTCTTTAATGAGTTTGTCAAGCGACTTAATCGATCGTCGAAGCGCAGGATTCGAAACTCGCGAAATACCAATTAGACCTGCGTGAGTGTCGCGAAAGTTACTTATCGATTCAATGGCCCCCGCCTGCGCTTTACGCATGTATTCCAAACTATCAACAAGTTCGAGAGCTGCTTGAAGGTCCTCCTCGTCCTCGATACTTGTAATTAAGAGTACATGGCCCATTCCTTGGTCAAGTTGATTCCACGATTCGCGCAATTCGGGGACTCGACTGTCGATGCTGTCACAAAAGCTGTCCACGTCGGCAGCAAACCCTTGGATCACCTGTAGCGATCTACTGTGGACTTTGCGTTGGTTGGGATCCGTATTTATTTCATTAAGGCGTTCAATGTGTTTCGCCGTCTTCTCCCCGATTTCCTTTACATCACTCCCTATCCCTTTTGTGATCCCTAATATGATGTCCAGAGCTTCATCAGCGTCCGCTCTCGCGTCAAAAATACCGTAATCTAAGTCATCAGCGTCGTCGTCTGCACTTTCGCGAGACTCATCCGGAGCACCGGACCCGAAGACAGGCTCTGTACGCTCAGAAACAGAGTAATCAGTAACCGGATTCTTGTACTTGTAATCAGGATTTTCTATAAACTCAAGTAGCTTTTCAGCCAGATCAGATGAACCATCCGGCCGCACGTCGTATGGCACAGTATTATATGCTCGTAAGTTAAACTGAATGTGTTCAATATCTTGAACGATCTGAATCGTACGCTTTTTCCCCTTATGGGCTATGCCCAATTCGTAATAGACGTTGCTATTCTTGCCGGTTAGGTCGGCAACGATTAAGTCCGCGTTATCAATACCTTGTATTATCTCTTCAAGGAGGTTTTGCGACCCCGGGTTGTCGTCTGCGCGGCTGACAGTATAGTCACCGTGTGCTTCCAGCGGTTCTTTGATGAGATGACGATAAATCAAGTTGAATTCACTATCAAACGGCATGATTACGAATATATTCATCTGAATTTCTCCCGTCTATCGCTGCTGAAAAATCTGAGCCATCGTACCATAAAACAGGTCAGAAACAAATAGTTTGCGCTATGTTAACGCAAATCTTATGTTACCCACCCACCACCAACCCCACCTCCTCCCCACTCAGCCCATACAGCCGATAAACCAGCGCGTCAATCTTCCGATCCCCCCGCTCAATCAGCGCCTCAATCACCCCCCGCTTCACCGGCGACGCCCCCGCCAGCTGCCGATGCAAGCCCAGCATCTCATCGACCAGCTTGACCATCTCATCGCGCATCGCGACATCAGCAGGATTGTCAAAGTCGATAGCCCGAATCGGAAGCTGCGCGAGATACTGATAGATGAACCGCAGGTAGCCGCCGCGATAGGTGGAGGAAATGCTTCGATAAATGAATGTAATCAGCTTTGAGTTGAGGATGCCAAGTAAGTACTTGTCGTCTACTGGGATGATGTATGCCGTGTTTGTACAAAAGGCGTCGTCTGTGTCGTAGGTGAAATTGCCTCGCAACGATATATCGGGCAACATGATTTTCGGCTGCTCAAACTTCCGCCAATAGTCAACAGTGTCTTGAATCTCGAACCACTTGTAATTGCCTGGCTTGCGACCTGGCCAAGAAGCGCCCTGCCAGTCTTGCGGCTTAGGCTCCAATGAAGTTCTGAACTGACTTAGATAGCGATGAATTGCGGGATAGTTCTCGACTTCGACTCCTCGACGCGTAAACACCAGAAACTTTTCTGGCTCAAGTGGGCAATACTTCTTCACATCTCGACCAGCTACAAAGGGCTTTATTAGCTCGGCGCTGTTGGGGCTTTCTTCAATCAATTTGGCTTTCGTTTCCGCGTCAATAACGAAGGCCTTGTTCAACCCCGTGGTGACTCCGCGATAGATTTCGTCGCCCGCGTAGCTCGCCAACGATGGCATGCTGTTCATCAGTCGATTAACCAGCGCCTGCACCTCCCGCCGCGCCAGCGACCAGCCGCCATCGTCCAGCAGCCTCTTGTCCACTTCATACCGCCGCCCCTTCACATGCTCGCGCAGGCTCGCGAACTCCAGCGTGTCCACCTGCGCCGCCTGGAAGTGATTTTCACCCCCACCCCAAACCCCTCCCCCATCAAGAGGGAGGGGCTTATCGTCGCCACTGGCGAGCTCGTTCACGCTTAGCCCCCCCTCCCTCATTTTGGGGGAGGGGGCCGGGGGGTGGGGGGCTTTACCCACCGTCAAAATGCAGGGATAGGTCGTCGCCTGCTGGAAGACCGGCAGATCGCCAAAATCGACAATCTCGCGGATCGCCTGCTTTTTCAGCCAGGTCCGCAGCGGCTTGCCATACCGCGCGCGCAGCCACTTGTTGGCGACGATGATGCCGAAGAGCCCGTTGGCATTGAGCAGCTTCACGCCCCGCTCGATGAAGTAGGTGTAGAGGTCGGCTGTGCCGGCGTAGGTCTCGAAGTTGCGCTTGGCGTAGGCTTTGAAGTCCTTGCCCAGCGTCTCTTGCCGAACGTACGGCGGATTCCCAATCACCGCGTCAAACCCGCCCGCCCGCATAATCTCGCCAAAGCCCGACCCTCCCGCCCAATCGAAGGGCTTGACGCGCAGCAGATCTTCATCATCCACTTCAGGCAGGACATCCGAGGGATAAAAGTCGCTGCCCACCAGCGAATTGCCCCACTTGATGTTGCCGCTCAGGTCGGGCAGCAGCGGCATTGCCAGCTCATGCGCGTCATGCTCGTTCTCCAGCATCTTCAGCAGCAGCGAGAGCTTGCTGACTTCGACCGCGTTCTGGTCGAGGTCGACGCCGTAGATATGGTTGAGCAGGATGCGGCGCTTCTCTTCGATGCGCAGGACGAGGCCATCGGCGCTGTGGCGGACGCGGTTCTTCCAGCGCGCGGGGTTTTCGCGGTAGGCGCTTAAGTGCCAGTCGAGCAGGTATTGATAGGCGCCGGTGAGGAAGGAGCCGCTGCCGCAAGCGGGGTCGAGCAGGCGCAGGTCGGCCGCTTCGTCGGGCGTCTTGCCGTCCAACAGGGCGCCGACCGTGTTCTCGACGATGTAGTCGACGATGTAGGCGGGCGTGTAATAGACGCCGCCGGCTTTGCGCACTTCGGGCTTCTCTTCGACGCTGACGCGGGTCTCGTGGTCGATTGTGCGCACCTCGATGACCTTGCCCAGGAAGCGCTCGTAGACCTGCCCGAGGATATCGGCGCTGATGACCGAGAACTGGTAGCGGCTCTTGGGCGGGTAGAGGTCGCCGATGATGCTGCGCAGGATGCCGTCGACGATGTAGATGTCCATCGAGAGCGTGTCGGCCTCCGGGCGGGTTTTGTCGCTGGGGTCGAAGTGGAAGAGGCCCGAGTTGTATTTGCGGTCGGCTTCCCGGTAGAGCCGCTTGATCGCGCTGTAGACGCCGCGGCGGACGGAGGCGGCGCGCTCCAGCCTTCCATAGCTTTCGAGGTTGCGGTCTTCGGCGATGCGCAGGAAGACGATGCGGTCGATGGTGCGCTGGACGAGGTGGTTGAGCTCGCGCTGGTCCAGCTGGCGGTCGATGAAGCGCGCTTGCTTATGCAGGTGTTCGGCCAGGGCGGCGCGCCAGCCTTCCATATCGCGCAGGAAAGCCTCGTCCACGCGCAGCACGCCCTTGGCGGTGTCTTCGAGCAGGTCGCTGTGTTTGCCCTGCCGCACGGCGTCTGGCGAGAGCGTCTCCCGCAGCCGTGCCCAGGCCTCGAGGTACTGCGAGTGCGTCAGATACATGATGCGGGCTTCTTCGGGGGAATCGCCTTGCAGCGGTTCGACGCGGCAGTCGTAGACGGCGAACTCGGCGAAATTGGTCAGGATGCCCAGCGCGGTATCGCCCGACCAGCCATAGGCGCGCAGCTGTTCGGCTGCCTCGACCGATCCGCCGATGTTGATGGCCGGCTTCTTGGTCTCGACATAGAAGACGCGGCGCGCGCCCGCCAGGAAGCTGTAATCGGGGTGTTTGACGCTGCCGCCGCTGCGCAGGCCCGCTTCGTGCAGCACCTGTTTGCGGTCGCCGACATCCCAGCCCAGCGCCGCGAAGAAGGGATTGACGAATTCCTGCCGCAGCTGGGCTTCGTTGTAATCGGGCTGCTGGAAGAGGCGCCGTTCGCGCTCGAACTTGTCGACGAGTTGGGTGATGCTGTCTGGCGCGGTCATGTCTTCATCTCCGCAGATACGATGCTTGTAGGGGCGATTTTGTAAATCGCCCGCCGTTACAATACAAATCTGCCAATTGAACGATCTGTAGGGGCGAGCCGGTGGCTCGTCCCGCAATCGGGATCGCGCGTCGCGGGCGACATAATACTGCGCGTAGACACCGCAGACCTGTCGCCCCTACATCTAATTTGTTCGGGCGGGCGACCCGATGGCTAGCCCCTACATCTGATTTGTTCGGGCGGGCGACCCGATGGGTAGCCCCTACAACAGCCTCCTTAGCCCAGCGCCTCGAAAGCCGCCCCCCGTTCCTGCGCGGCCTGCAGCTGCTGCGCTTGCAGCTTCCGCGTCAAGCTCGCCATCTCGCTCGCCAGCGGCATCAGGTCGATGCGGTTGGCGCTGTTGATCTGCTCGACCCATTCGGGCCGCAGCGCGTCGAGGCCATGCAGCGCGCCGGCGATCGCCCCGCCCATGCCGGCGATGGAATCGTTGTCGCGCCCGTAATTCGTCCCGCCGAAGATCGTGCCTTCGTAGTCGCCGCCGGTGACCACCAGGAAGCCGAGCGCGATCGGCACTTCTTCGATGGCGTGTTCGCGGCTGGCCGTCCAGGCGCTGCTGCCGTTGCCGCGCTGGTTCTTGGCGTCATCGGGCGAGGTGTCGTATTCGCGCATGACATCGCGCAGGGGGCCGATGGCTTCGCGCCAGTCGCTCAGGGTGGTCGCGACATCGGCGATGGCGGCGATGCACTCGGCCGTGCCGTCTTTGGCGACGGTCAGCGCAGCGTCGATGATGGAGCTGACGGTCGCGTCCGGCTTCAGCGCTTCGGCGACGCAGGCGGCTTGCACGGCGGCCGCCTCCAGCCCGAAGCTGGCCTGGTGGGCGCTGAAGACATCGACGCCTTCCGCGTAGGCGCTCTTGGGGTCGCAGGCGTTGACGATGCCGACGGGCGCGGCGTACATGGCGGCGCCGCAATTCACCATGTTGCCGACGCCGGCGTTGCGCGGGTCGGCGTTGGCCAGCCAGCGATTGTAGAGCCATTTCTCGGGGTAGAAGAGCCGCTCGACCAAGGGCATGTGACGCCCGCGTTCGGGGATCCAGCGGTCTTCCAGCGCCATCTTCGGCACGATGCGGCGGAAGAATTCGTGGGCGTCCAGGTGATCGCCATGTTCGAGGTAACACTCGCAGAGCAGCTGGATCATGTGCGTGTCGTCGGTGTAGCGCCCGTGGCCGCGGCCGCGCGTGTCTTCTTCGCTCCAGGCTTCGACCAGGTCGGTGATATAGCCGTAGCGCGCTTGAATCTCGTCGGGCATCCGCCATTCGGCCGGCGCCCCCATCGCATCGCCAATCGCGCCGCCATAGAGGCAGCCTTGTATCTTCTTCAAAAGCAGATCGCTTGAAGCTGTCATCGGTCGTTTCCGCCTTTCCTGCGCCTTCGGCTGTCGATGGGCAACATAATGCGCCAATTGGGACAAAAATTGTAGGGGCTTGCCTTGGCAAGCCCGCTCGGCGCCGGCGCAAATGCGGGCGTTACAGCGCCGCGCGTAGACACAGCGGGTCTAACGCCCCTACAGCTCTCGATGAGGGCGGGCGACATGGCATGTCGCCCCTACATGGTCTTGGCGGGCGACATGATATGCAGCCCCTGCGGATGGGATTTGGATTGTGGCAGGGTGATTACATAAAGCGGACTGAATAGACCACCGCCAGGTTGTTCGTCAGGCAGCGCCAGCTATCGCCGCGGTCATCGGACACGTAGAAATTGCCGGCTGTCGTGCCGAAAGCCAGGGTGTCGCCGGTCTTGTCCAGGGCGTGACGGAAAACGAGGTCGTAGCAATGCCGCTGGGGCAGGCCAGCGCGCAGATCCTGCCAGGTTTCGCCGCCGTCTTCGGTGCGGCAGATGACCAGCGCGCGATCGACCGGCACGCGATACTCGGCGCTGACGGCAGGGGCCACCCAGGCGACGCGCTCGTCTTCATCATCGACCGCCAGCGCGAAGCCGAAGCCCGCGGGCCCGCCCCTCCGGTCCGAGATATCGCGCCACTGCAAGCCGCCGTTTTCGCTGCGGAAGATGCCGCAATGGTTCTGCTGCCAGAGCACATCGGGGTTCGATGGGCTGGCGAGGATGATATGCGGGTCGTGCCCGTGTTCGTGATGCGGGTCGGGCAGGTAATCGGCGTAGAGCCCGCGATTGCGCGCTTCCCAGCTTTCGCCGCCGTCCTGGCTCACATAAACGCCGCCGACGCTGATGCCGATGGTGATGTGGCGGCTGTCGCGCGGATCGACCTGAATGGCGACCGTCCCGGGATGATCGCGCCCCGCGCCGAACCAGTGGGTATTGCTGTGATGCTGCCAGAGCGTCGCGACAAGCTGGAAAGAATCACCGCCGTCATCGCTGACGAAGAGCCCGCCGGGGTCGGTGCCAACATAGAGGCGATTGGGTTCGTCAGCGCCGCCCGGCTCGATCAGCCAGATGTAATTGGTCTTGGCGGGGATGCTGAAATCGGGCGGGACGGCATCGCCTTCGGGGTATTTTGGCGCCTCGACCTCTTCCCAAGTCGCGCCCAGATCGCGCGAGCGGTGCAGCTTGCCGCCCCAATGCCCATGATCCAGGCTGACCCATATCGTGTCCGTTCGTTTATCGCGGAAGGCATAGACGACCGGGATCGCCTCGAAGTGCGCGGATTCGATTTCCCAGTCCGCGCCATTGCGGCTCATGATGAGCAAGCCCTTGCGCGTGCCGACGAGGAGTTTGTCGCGCATCTAACCCCTCCCCCGGCCCCTCCCCGACGCATCAGGGAGGGGTGACTGGCCGATGTAGACGTTTAAGATCAGATTATCCGTCAACGCGCTAGCCCCCGGAGAGCGCCTGGACGATGAAGATTCTGGTATCGGCGGAGACGCGGTCGCTGAGCGCCTGCTTATCGCGCAGGAGCTCGTCGCCGATGAAGATGTTGACGTGTTTGCGCAGGGCGCCCTGCTCGTCGATGATGTAATCGCCAAGCCCGCGCCAGCGCCGGTCTACGGCGGCGACCACCCCGGCGACGGTGGCGGCGTCGATCTCGCATTCGCGGAGGTCTGGGAAGAAACGCTTCAGGTTGGGCGTGAATTTGACCTGCGCCATGATGCGGCTCCGTGGATAAGGGTTGCGAGTAGATTAGAACCGAGGCGGGGCGGGGTTGTCAAGATTTTAACGTAGAGGCCGTAGGGGCGAGACGGTGGCTCGCCCGCCAGATTAGGGCAACAAATCAAGATATTGGCAGTGCCGCAGCTTAAAAATGCTAGAATCTCGCCGGTCGAAGGTCGCGATGCGGTTGATGTTGAGGCGTTCGGCCATGGCCATGATACAGCAATCCACGATGTCGAATCGGGCGTCTTGATACCGGCCTACAATCTCCCGCACTCTACCAATATCGTCCATCACTATCGGCTCGAGACGTAAGATCAGCTGTGTGAAATAGGCAAGAAACGTTCGCAAACCGGGGTAACCCAAGTCTCGAGTAACGAGATAACAAACTTCTGGCAAGACCACATCAGGCACTAGCAAATTTTCACTTCTAGTGACCATAAAGCGCATCGCCTCCTGATGATACGCGTCCTTGAGGTTATAAACCGCGTAGACGAAGCCGCTGTCAGTGATTACCATCACGTATCCATCCGTCTCTTCAAATAGTCGGCGAATTCCGTGTTCAAGATTTCGCGGCTGCGCGCAGACGTATCCACTGGCTCGGGCGATGACAGGTTGGCTTCTTTGGCATTTCGCGCCATTTCTGCAAGGGTCGCCCACCTCATCTGCGACCTATAGTGATCCATCAATGCTTGCAGCACAGCGATGACTTCGACATTCTGCTGCTCTGCAAATGCTTCCAATTGCTTTTTGATGTCTTCCGGGATCTCGATGATCATGAGCTTGTCCTCCGCTGGGGGGATTATAGCAGAGAACGCGTTGTCAGCGGTGAAGGTCTTTTCCGCCGAGATCACCGAGTTTTGGGGAGGTCGCCGAGGAGTCAATTATGAACGACATTGATTCAACGGGCGCGAAGGCTATGTTTGGGGATCTATCCGAAGATCGCTTCGCCAATGGTATACTCCAATTTGACAATACATGGCGTGAGAATGAGCAGATCTCGTGGCAGACCTTAACTTCAAGAACCGCACGCTCTACCACGGCGACAATCTCGAGTTTCTGCGCGGGATGAACAGCGAGACCGTTCATCTGATCGCCACCGACCCGCCCTTCAACAAGAACCGCGATTTTCTTGCGACGCCTGATAGCCTGGCGGCTGGCGCGCGCTTCAAAGACCGCTGGCGCTGGGACGATGACGTGCGTGAAGAATGGACCGACAGCATCCGAGACGACTGGCCGGCGGTTAATGGCGTGATCGCCGGGGCGCGTTTGGCTTACGGCGATGACATGGGCGCGTTCCTGTGCTGGATGGGCGTGCGTTTGATGGAAATGCGACGCGTGCTGCGGCCGGATGGCAGCATCTATCTGCATTGCGACCCAACGGCGAGCCACTATCTAAAAGCCTTGATGGACGGCATTTTCGGCAGCGAGAATTTCCGCAACGAGATTGTCTGGTGTTATACGGACCGGCAAATGCAAAACGGTGGTTTCCGCGCAAACACGACATCATCCTCTTTTATGTGAGAGGCGGGAATCAGACTTTCAACCGGGATGATATTCGAATCCCATATCATCTCGAAACACTGGCCCGGCGCGGACGAATTGAAGGCGAGCGCAGCATCATTTCGCCATCGGTGAAAGCAGCCGGCCGCCGAAGCGCGGAAGAAGTCAAAAGCGATTACGGACGGGGTAAAGTCCCGGAAGACTGGTGGAGCGACATCCCGATCCTGACCAATCAGCGCCAACGCACCGGCTACCCGACGCAGAAACCTCTCGCCCTATATGAACGAACAATTAAAGCGAGCAGCAATGAAGGCGACATCGTGCTTGACCCATTCTGCGGCTGCGCGACAACGCCTATCGCTGCTGAACGATTGAAGCGCCAATGGGTGGGCATGGACATCTGGGACGGGGCCTATACGCAAGTGATGGAGCGGATGGAGCCAGATATAATCCTGCGCGTCGACGACAACAACCATGTGTCCCTGCCACAAGTCCACTACAAAACCGAGCCGCCGCGCCGCGCAGACGACAACGAATTAGCGACGCCCAGCCTCAAGCTCAGGACGCCGCGCGCTGTCGAAGCGTGGGAGAAGCTAACGCACCGACAGATGAAGCGGGTCCTGGAATACGCCCAGCGCAGCAATGGCAATGTCATCTGCGCCGGCTGTGGCCGCGAATTGGAACGCGAATTCATGGAACTGGATCACATCACCCCGCGGGCGGACGGCGGCGAGAATCACATCCGCAACCGTATCTTGCTTTGCCGCCCCTGCAATGGCCGCAAGGGGCAATATCTAACGCTGCGCGGCTTGCTGCGGGAGAACAAGAAGGCAAACTGGATAAAAGACGAAGGCTTGGCGCAGTTGGCGCGGGAGCATGCGCGCGAGCGGGCGGACTGGGTGCGAGATAATTTTGCGGGGGAGGAGTGTCAGGCGTTGGTTAATGGTCAGAATAATTGAAAAACATTCGCCCCCGCGCCTGCAACGTCTTTGCAGTTTTAAGGACTCTGTGGCTTCGGTATCCTCAGTGGTCACATGAAACAGATGTTGGGTTTCTGGCAGAGTCGCCCCTACACTTCCCGCGTGACGCGCGTTTCGTGTTGAGTGGGCGGGCGGCCTGGCAGGTAGCCCCTAGGGACTCGGTGGCGGGCGACCCAGTGGCTCGCCCCTACACGTCGCCACCACTCCCTCTGCGCCTCTGTGGTGAAAACCAACCCCCCGCGCTACAATAACCCGCTACACTGAACAATCGCAGAAGAGGACACCCCCATGACCGACTCCAACTTCGCCGGGCTAAGCGAATTCCGCTGCATCGGGCCCTTCCGCGGCGGGCGCGTCGTCGCTGTCGCCGGCGACCCGCGCGATACCAACACCTTCTATTTCGGAGGCGTCTGCGGCGGCGTCTGGAAGACCACCGACGCCGGGCAGTATTGGGAGAACATCAGCGACGGCTACTTCACCTCGTCGTCCGTTGGCGCGCTGGAAGTGGCCGCAGCCGACCCCAACGTCATCTACGCCGGCACGGGCGAAACCACCATCCGCATCGACGTCTCGATTGGCGATGGCATTTACAAATCGACCGACGCCGGGCGCAGCTGGAAGCATCTCGGCATGAAGGACACGCGCCAGATCGCCAAGATCCGCGCGCATCCGCAGAATGCCGATCTGGTGTACGCGGCTGTCTTCGGGCATGCCTTTGGGCCGAACCCGGAGCGCGGCGTCTATCGCTCCAGGGACGGCGGCGACACTTGGGAAAACGTCTTGCATGTCAGCGACAGGGCGGGCGCCATCGACCTGACCATCGACCCGAATAACCCGCGCGTCATCTACGCCGCTTTCTGGGAGGCTTATCGCAGCTTTTACCAGATTTCTTCCGGCGGCGAAGGCAGCGGGATATGGCGCTCGCTGGACGGGGGCGACAGCTGGGAGCGGCTCACCCCCACCCCCTGCCCCTCCCCCATAGAGAGGGAGGGGAGCAAAGGACTACCGACCGGTCTGTTGGGGAAAATCGGCTTGGCGGCGTCGCCGGCGCAGCCCGGGCGCGTCTGGGCGATCATCGAGAACCAGCCCGATGGCGGCATCTACCGCAGCGACGATTACGGCGACAGCTGGGTGGTCGGCAGCAAGGACAACCGCTTCATCTCGCGCGCCTGGTATTACATGCACCTGACCGCCGACCCCCTGGACGGGGAGACGATTTACATCAACAACCTCAGCTTCTGGAAATCGACCGACGGCGGGCATAATTTCACGGAGATCACGACGCCGCACGGCGACGACCACGACCTCTGGATTCACCCGCGCAACAATCAGATCATGATCCATGGCAACGATGGCGGCGCCTGCGTCTCGCTGAATGGCGGCTTGTCCTGGTCGAGCATTTACAATCAGCCTACCGCGCAGTTCTATCATCTCGATTTCGACAGCAACGAGCCTTATTTCGTCTATGGCACGCAGCAGGACAACTCGAGCTTGCGCGTGCCCAGCCGCAGCCGTTATTCGTCGATCACCTGGGAAGACTGCGACATCATCGGCTCGGGCGAGAGCGGTTATATCGCCGTGAATCCTGAAGACCCGAATATCGTCTATGTGGGCGCGATCGGCAGCTCCCCTGGCGGCGGCAACAGCTTGCAGCGTTACGATCATCGCAGGCAGCAGATCCGCCTTATCGCCACCTGGCCCCGCAGCAGCACCGGTTTGGGCGCGCAGGCCGACAAATACCGCTTCGCCTGGACCTACCCCATCGTCTTCTCGCCGCATGACAGCAATACGCTTTACATCGGCGGCAGCCAGATCCTGAAGACGACCGACGAGGGGCAAAGCTGGCAGGAGATCAGCCCGGACTTGACCCGAGCCGACCCCGAGACGCTGCAACCCTCGGGCGGCCCCATCAATCGCGACGCCGTCGGCGCCGAGCATTACGCCACCGTCTACACCCTGGCCGAGTCGCCGCATGAGCCGGGCGTGATCTGGGCCGGCTCGGATGACGGCTTGCTGCATATCACGCGAGATGGCGGCGCGAACTGGGCGGATGTTACCCCCCAACCCCCGGCCCCTTCCCCCACAGAGGAGGGAAGGGGAGAAAAAAGCCCCTCCCTCTTTATGGAGGAGGGGTTTGGGGTGGGGGTTTCGGAGAGCATGATGTTCACCATGATCGAGCCATCGCCGCACGACCAAGCCAGCGCCTACGTCACCGCCACGCGCTACAAGAACGACGACTACGCGCCCTACGTCTACAAGACGACCGATTATGGCGCGAGCTGGACGCCGATCGTCGCCGGCGTCGCCGACGATCATTTCTGCCGCGTCGTGCGCGAAGATCCGCAGCGCGAGGGGCTGCTCTATCTGGGCACGGAGTTTGGTTTGTACCTCTCGTTTGACGCCGGCGAGAATTGGCGGCGCTTCCAGCTGAACCTGCCGATTTCGCCGATTTACGATCTCAAGCTCAAGGACAACGACCTGGTCGTGGCGACGCACGGGCGCTCGTTCTGGATCCTTGATGATGTGACGGTCTTGCATCAATTGGACCCCCACCCCCGAGGTCCCATAAAGAGGGAGGGGGCTTCGTCGGCGGATTTGCAGCAGGTAAACTCCCCTTCCCTCCTTGTGGGGGAAGGGGCCGGGGGTTGGGGGGAATCCGCCCTCCTGCTGAAGCCGGGGACGACCGAGCGGCATCTGCCCAAGGTCTTCGAGGGCTTGTTCGAGAGCGGCGAGGGCAAGCAGTATATGAGCACGCTGGGCATGGTCGCGGCTTACGTCAAAGAAGAGACGCCCGAGCATGGCGTCAAGCATACCTACCTCGACAGCGGCGCCAATCCAGCGAAGGGGGCCGTCATCACCTACTGCCTGGGCGAGGCGCCGGAAGCGGCCATCAGCTTGCGCATCGATGACGCCAATGGCAATGAAGTGAAGACCTTCAAGAGCCTGCACGCCGATGAAGAGGAGAAGGCCGCGGGCAAACGCGATGACGATACGCCAAAAGAGCTGCGCATCCCCGCGAAAGCCGGCTGGAATCGCTTCGTCTGGGACCTGCGCTACCCCGACGCCCACAAGGTCGCGCCGCATGACGACAACCAGCAGGGCTTCATCAAGGGACCGCATGCCGTGCCGGGCAGCTATGCGGTTACGCTGCAAGCGGGCGGCGAGGAACAAACCCAATCATTCGAGATCGTCAAGGAAGCGGGAATCGAAGCCAGCCAGGCCGATTTGCAGGCGCAGTTCGATTTGCTGCTGCGCATCCGCGACAAGCTCTCGGCGACGCACAAGTCCATCAATCAGATGCGCGACGCCAGGGCGCAGCTCAAGGGCTGGCGCGAGCGGCTGGCCGGGCTGGAGTCGGCGGCCGGCATCATCGACGCGGCCAAGGCGCTGGAAGAGCAGGTGCTGGAAGTCGAGAAGGCGTTGATGATCCCGGAGACGCGCGCGGGCTGGCCCGACGCCATGAACAGTGGCGACCGGCTGGCGACCCAATTGAGCAACCTGAGCTTCAACGTCAACCTGGGCGATTACAAACCGACCGACTATGAGGGCGAGGCATTCGCCGAAATCGCCGGGGATATCGATGGCGCAGTCGCCAAGTTCCAGGACATCGTCGAGGGCAATCTGGCCGAGTTCAACACCATGCTGAGCAACGCCGGCTTCGGCAAAGTGGTCTTGAAGGTGGAATGACTTGCATGTGTACGTTCTATGTGAGACTAGACTGGTCTGCGCATTGAATGATCGGCGGCTCTCGAGTGTCAGAATAGGTCGGTGATCAATATGTCAGCAGCGCGATGCGACATTACACGAAGCTATCTTCTGTTTCTTGTTCTCGCCCTGCTGTTTGCTTCAGCGCTTCTGTCCGCCGCCGCAGACGAGCGAGTCTGCGCCTTGCCCGACCGCATCAAGTCGGCCAACACCGATAGGACCGTCGGCAGCTGTCCGGCCGGGACGAGCCACGACATCATCACGATTACGGAGGACATCACGCTGAGCGAGCCGCTGCCGCCGATTACGGGCTCGATCGCGATTGAGGGCGGGGGCCATACGATCAGCGGCGACGGGAAATTCCGCATTTTCGACGTAAAAGGCGGCCAGCTAACTATCAAACACTTGACGCTGACCACAGGACAAGCGCCGGCGGAAGAAAATGGCGGCGCGATAAGGCTGCGGAATGGCGCCCAAGTTTTCGTCAGCAAATCCACCTTCAGGGATAATGCTGCGGCTAAGGGCGGCGGCGCGATATATGCCGACGGCGGGACGGTGCGCATCGACGCCAGCGATTTCGCGACGAATTGCGCTGTTAGGGCGAGCCACATCGTCGAGCTGGACCGCGGCGCCGCCGAAGCCCTGTCCCAAGTTGATGGCGACGGCTGCCTGCGCGTCACCTATTATTCGCCTAGCCCCGAAGCGATGGTCGCCACCACGCAAGGGGATGGCGGCGCAATCAGTTTCAGGGGCGAAGCCGAAGTCTCGATAGCGAATACGCGCTTCAGCAATAATAAGGCGACCAACGGCGGGGCAATCGCGAACGCAAGCAGCAGCGGCGGGCTAATGATCACGGGCAGCAGTTTCGCCGGCGCCGCAGCCGAAGTGGATGGCGGCGCGCTATTCACCAGGGGCGGGACATCTGACATCACCAAGAGCAGTTTCCAGAATTACCGCGCGCAAAAAGCGGGTGGCGCGTTAAACATAAGAGCCGGCGTCATTCAGGTCGGCAACACGACATTCGAGGGCAACAGGGCATGGCACGGCGGCGGCGTCGCCCTCGAAAATGGCGCATTGGAAATGACCCATGTCACCATGAAGGGAAACGGGGCGGCGACTGGCGGCGGCGCGATCACCAACTGGGGCGCTGCTGTCATATTGCGCAACAGCATCATCGACGACTCAGGCGGCGGCGGCGATTGCATCGGCGCGCTGGATCAGATTGTCGGCACATTGAGTCGCGATGGAACTTGTGGTCATTTCCGCAGCGATGATCCCCTTCTGGGCGACTTGACGGGAGAACCCGCCTGGCATCCGCTGCGGGACGGCAGCCCGGCTATTGATGCCGCTGACCCGGAGTTCTGCCTTGCAACTGACCAGCGGGGCGCTGCGCGACCCTACGGCGGCGGCTGCGACATCGGGGCGGTCGAAACGACGACCGCGGCCCCGCCGATTCCTGACGCGCCGGCGATATGCCCGCTGCCTGAACAGATCGTCGCCGCCAATACCGACGCGCCCTTCGGCGCCTGCCCGGCTGGCAAGGGACCCGACATCTTCTATTTGATCAGGGATATCACGCTGGAAGCGCCACTGCCACAAATCACCAGCGACATCACAATAGAAGGCAACGGTTACACGCTAAGCGGCGACGGGCGCTTTCGCATTTTCGACGTCAGGGCGGGCAAATTGACGATCAATAATTTGACGCTGGCGGACGGCAACGCCTGCTCCCATCACACGCGGCAGGGCGGGGCTATACGTCTGCGAGAAGCGGCGCAGGTGGTGATCAACGACTCGACCTTCCGCGACAATCAGGCGCATGCTGGCGGCGCAATCGCGCAGGATGGCAAAACGACGCGTCTGATCATCAACGGAAGCGCCTTCGCAGGAAACAAAGCGGTCATACGCGGCGGCGCGCTCTATGCGTTTAATGGCGGCACGATCACGATCGCCAATAGCAGCTTCGCGCGCAATATCGCCAGGACGGGCGGCTCGACCGGTGGCGCAATCAGCGCTGAAAACGCCGTACTCGTGGACATCAGCAATAGCAGCTTCATTCGCAATGTCGCCAACGTTGGCGGCGCCATTCACGGCGGGATGTCCACCAGCTTCTTTCGCAGCAGCCTCAGTCTTCGGCTCACCCATGTGACCATGCTCAATAACGCCGGCTATGGAACCGGGCTCTATATTGAAAAGAACAACACCGGCCCCATCCGCATGCTCAACAGCGTGATTGTCGGTCGCGGAAAAATTGCCCAGAGTCATGCGCGACTGGCGCAGAATATCGGCAATTTCATCGCCGACGGCGCCTGCTCTCCCAAGCTGAGCGGCGACCCGCTGCTTGGGACGCGGACCGACTCGCAAGCCTATGTTTCGCCAATGCCTGGCAGCCCCTTGATCGGCGCCGCCCATGCGCGATTCTGCCCCGATAGCGATCAGATTGGCAATCCGCGCGCGATAACTGGCGCTTGCGATATTGGCGCGATTGAATCCACCCCGGTCAGGCGGACGCTTTCCGATTGCGCAGTTACCACGACCAGCGGTCTCAATTTCCGCGACGCGCCCAAGGGCAATCGCATCGGCGCCGTGCCAGTTGGCGCGACGTTTTCGGCTTTGGCGCGGACGCCGCATTGGTTCAAAGTCGACCATCACGGCGCGCTGGGCCGGCTTAGCGCCAACTATCTGACGACCCAGGGCAGCTGCGAGTAGTATGCTTGTGGCGAGGCGAGGCTGACCTGGTGGCGGCGGGTCGCATTGGTATGATAGAGCTTAAGGCGAGGCAGGCGCCTGATATGAATTATGCAGTGGCGACCCAGTGACTCGCCCGTCAGTAGCGTGGCAGCCGTCGGTCCATCCGACAGATCGCGCAGACCGCCTAAGCGCTGGCCGGCGACACTGGTTTCCGGACGCTCATCCAGCAATCACTTGCGGCGATATGGCTGAATGAAACGTTCGAAACCCTTCCTGCTGTTGATGCTGGCGGATTTCATCGCGCGCTCCGCCTATCAGATGGGCAAGACGCCGCTGCTGCCTATTTTCGCCGCGGCCTTGGGCGCGTCCGGCGCGTTTCTCGGCTTGATCGTCTCGGTCTCCACCGTGACCGGGCTCTTCCTCAAGCCGCTTTTCGGCATCTTGTCCGACCGTTGGGGGCGGCGCGTCTGGCTCTTGATCGGCGCCGGCTTCTTCGCACTCATGCCCTTCCTCTATCGCTTCATCACGACGCCCGAGCAGCTCTTGGCGATTCGGCTTTTCCACGGCTTGGCCACGGCGATATACGGTCCGGTGACCCTCGCCTATATCGCCGAGCTCTCGCGCGATGACAAGACCGCCGAAGCCATCGGCTGGTTTCAAATGGCGCGCAGCGGCGGCTATATCGTGGGACCGGCGCTGGCGGGCTGGCTGCTGCTCTCGCTGGAGGCGGTCGCCGTCTTCACCATCATCGGCTTGATCAGCTGCGCCGTCTTCTTGCCGATACTTGGCTTGCCCGAGGCGCGTCCGCGGTCAAGGCGCAAGCGCAAAGGCGAGTCCACGTCAAAGCCTCCCTCGATGCTTCAGGACGTCAAAAGCGCCATAAGGGCTGGCGGGCGGACGCCGGCCCTCTGGCTGACCGGGGGGCTGGAAGCGTGCGCCTTCATCGCGCTCTACACGCTGAAAGCCTTTCTGCCGATTTACGCGCTGGAAGCGGGCGTGAGCATCGCGCTGGTCGGCTTGTTCTTCAGCCTCAACGAAGCCGTGCATGTATTGGGCAAGCCCTTTTGCGGCCGGCTGGGCGATCGCTGGGGCTATCTGCCGGCGATCAGCCTCGGCATGCTCCTGCTGGCGGCGGCGCTGCCATTGGTTCGCGCGCTGGATCAGGGGCTGCTCTTCCTGCTGCCGGCGGCGCTGATGGGCTTGGCGCAGGCGCTGATCTTCCCGGCGGCGATCGCGCTGGTATCCGACCGCATCAGCCCGGCGCACCTGGGCGCGGGCATGGGTTTTATCGGCATGCTGCAGAACTTCGGCAAGGTGGCTGGTCCCGTGCTCGGCGGCTTGGCGATAGTTGCGCTCGGTTATGGCGGGGCGCTGATGCTCTTGAGCGCGCTGCTTCTGCTCGGCGCTGTGACGATTTTGGGAGTCTTCACGCCGCGGAAGCTGGCAAAGCTGTCGCGGTAGGCGGCTCATACCCAGCAGCCGTTGACAATCTCGCCGCGGATATTGGCCACGCGCTGGATATCGCCGCCATCGGCGTCCATCGTGAGCAGCTGACTGAAGCCGGGGAAAGATGATGGCGCGACGAAGCTGATTCGCTCGCCAGCGGGCGACCAGCGGGGCGCCGAGGCCCCCGAGTGATGGCTGCTCAGGCGCGTCAGTTCGCTGCCGTCCGCGCGCAGCTTGTAGATTTGACGGCTCATTTCAAATGCCAGCCACTCGCCATCGGGCGACCAGGCGACATCGTTCAGCGCCAGGGTCGTCTCAAGGATGACGCGTTCTCCGCTGCCGTCGAGCTCCGCCATGGCCAAATGATATGCCAGGCGCGCATCCGCCGTCCGCTTCTCGATAATATAAACAATATGCCGCCCATCCGGCGACCAATCCGGCGAGTGATACGACAGCGCCGATGTTGCTTGCTTGACATTGTGGAATTGGCGGCTCTGCAGATCGCCGGCGACCAAGCTGAAACGCGGCTCGGCGAAGGCTCGATCCTGGCGCGAAATCAGAATGCCCTTGCCGTCGGGCGCCAGGGAGATTTGCCGTGACGACCTCAGCAGCTCGCCGCTCGCGGGCTTATCCAAATGCAAGCCCGAGCCATCCAGCATGGCATGGTGGAAGCCGTTGAGATCGCGCCGATGGCTGGCGATCAGGAGCTGCTGCGAGGTGGCGTCGCAGTCGACATCGCTGACGCGCAGGTAACCGTCGCCATGCGGGATGGAGCCAACGACGCGTTTCAAGCCGCGGCCATCCAGCCCAATGCGATACACCGAGTTGGAATCGCGGCTCGCGTCAATGGAATCGGCATCGGAGATGAAAATGAGCGCCTTGGAGACCGGCTCGCTGGCGGTTGGACGAAGGTCCGCCGCGACCTGCCGCAGAAAAAACAGGCAGACGACCGCCAACACATAGGCGGTGATGAGGTTCGTCTTGCGGGAGCGCGCCTTGATGGTCATGCCCTGCCCCGCCCCGCTCAGAGCGCCTCCACCAGAATCGCCCTTAGCTCGTCCGCGGTCAAGACGATTGGATTGCCTTTCATGCTGCTGGAAACGCGGGACTTTTCGATGATCTCGTCAAAATCCGCCTCGCGCGCGCCATAAGCGCCCAAGCCCGGGATATTGAAGCGGCGGCTGGTCTCGCGGATCCAATTCATGGCGTCCCGCGCGGTCGCGTCGCGGTCGAACAAAAGAAACTGGGCGGCGTATTCGTAGCGCTTCACGGCGGGGTTCTCGGGTTCGCGCGCGTTCAAAGCACGGATATTGGCTTCGATCACCGGCGGCAGCAAGGCGGCGCAGACGGCGCCATGGGGCGCGTCGTACATCCCGCCCAGGACGCCGGCGAAACCGTGCACCGCGCCCAGCTTGGCGTTGGCCAGCGCCAGGCCGCCCAGCAGGCTCGTCAGCGCCATGTCCGCGCGGGGTTCCGCGTTGTCTGGCTCGGCGTAGACCGTCCGCAGCGAACGGCCCGCTCGGCGCAAGCCCTCCGTACACAGTCCATCGGTGAGCGGGTTGGCGAAGTGGGAGACGAAAGGCTCCAGCACCTGCGTCAAGGCGTCCATGCCGGTGCTGGCGGTGACCGCTGGCGGCACGGAATGCGTCAAGAGCGGATCGACCAGGGCGATATCCGCCAGCATGCGATTATCGCGCAGGCTGACCTTGACGCGATGCGCCTTCGAGCCGAGCACGGCGTTCTTGCTGACTTCGGCGCCAGTGCCGGCCGTGGTCGGCAGCGCGATGAAGGGCAGTGGATTGGCAGAGAGCGTCTTGCCCGCGCCGATGACCTCCAGATAATCGAGGACCGCGCCTGCATTGGGAATCAAGGCGGCGGCCGCTTTGCCCGTATCGATGACGCTGCCCCCGCCGATGCTGATAACCAGGTCGCAGCGGGCTTCCGTAGCGAGCGCCTTCGCCTCGTCGACCGATTCCACCGTTGGTTCGCCGCTGACGCGAAAATGCGTCAGGCGCAGGTCGGCGCCGCGCAGCAGCTCGATCAAGCGCGACACAGAATCGGGCTGGAAGCTGTCGGTGACGAGCAGGGCGCGGCTTCCCTTTTCCCGCGCGAGACCTGGCAGTTGGTTGGCGCTGCCATCGCCGAAGATAATGCGGGCGGCTGTGGCGAATTCGAATTGCATGCTGGTCCTTTCATTGTGGCGCCTGGCGGGGCCTTGGCGGGCGACATGATATGTCGCCCCTACAAACTTGCGAGCGGCAAACCCTATCCCCGACCGCCTGTGTCTATGTTGGCGGCGGGCTTGCCAAGGCAGCCCCAACAGGATGGGGATTTGGCGCTGTCAGGCGAGTCACTGCCGTCGATCGTTGTCTGCGCGACCTCGCCCCTGCACGATGAACGAACTGTGGCGGCGGTCCATTCCGTGATTGTAAGGGCGGCGTCCCTCGCTATAATGGCATTATGTCGAAAATCGGGGAGAATTGCGAATGCTGGCTGCTCAAGCGGTCTTGACTGACGAGGTGATTGCCGGGCGCGAGCTGGTGGCGCGGATCGGGCGCTTCCTTTTCGACCGCCATTTGACCGACGCCGGCGGCGGCAATATCAGCCTGCGGGTCGGCGAGGTCTTTTGCATGTCGCCCACCCTGGCCGGGCAGATGAAGCAGTGGCAGCTTGAGGCTGAAGACGTTCTCGTCGTCAACGAGCGCGGCGAGATCCTCAGCGGCGATGGCGGCTTGACCCGCGAGAGCGCGGTGCACTTTGGCTTGCATGAGAACTTCGCCGCTTACGGGACGGCCGTCATCCACGCCCATCCGCGCAATCTGCTGGTTTTCGCCTGCGCCAACCTGGCCATGCCGCCGGTGATGGAAGCCACGCGCAAATTCGGCACGACGCCTGTCATCGAATACGCGCCCGCCCACAGCCCCAAACTCGGCGAGCGCATCGCCGCCACCATGCGCGGCCGCGAGGCGATGATCGCCAAACACGCCGCCGGCGCGCTCGCGCCCTGGCATGGCCTCTTCTTGATGGGCAAGAACCTGGAAGCGGCGTTGGACGCCGTCGAGCGCCTCGATACCAACGCCTATATGATCTTGATGGCGCAAAACGCTGGCGCCAGCCCGCAGCTGCATTTTGAGCGCGCGGAAATGGAAGCCGCCATCGCCAACTTCAGCGACGACTGAGCGTCATGATCGTTTCGCTCACGCCCAATTCCACGCTCGATCTGACCGTCTTCGTTCCCAAGCTGGCGACCAACACCACCATCCGCGCCTCGCGCACGGTTCACAGCATGGGCGGCAAGCCGACCGACGCCGCCTGGATACTCGGGCGCATGGGCGTCGGCAGTCTTGCATTGGGATTGGCGGCTGGCGCCATCGGCGAAAAAGTGGGGTCCATGCTGGAGGAACTGGGCGTGACGATCGATTTCATCGAGGCTGAGGGCGAAACGCGCGTCAACACGGTGATCATTGATGAAGCCACGGGCGAGCACACCACCATCACCAGCGCGTCCATGTCGGTAGAGCCGGCGCATATCGCGGCGCTGCGCGAGCGTTACATTGAGGCGCTGCCATCGGCCTCGGTCGTCATCACCGGCGGGTCGCTGCCGCCGGGCATGACTCCCGCCTTCTACGCCGACGCGATTGAACTGGCGCGCGCGCACGACGTGCCCGTGATATTCGACGCCGCGGAGCCCAACCTCAGCGCCGGCTTGGCCGCCCGCCCCGACTTCGTCAAGCCGAACGAGCATGAACTCTCGGCGCTGGTCGGGCGCAAGCTGAAAACGGATGCTGAACTGCACGAAGCCGGCGCCGAGATTCTGGAGCGCTTCGGGACGCAAGTGGCGATTACGATGGGCAAAGACGGCGCGCTGGTGATACTCAAAGGGCGCGGGTATCGCATCCCGCCGATTCCTGTTGAGGTCAGCAGCCCGGCGGGGGCTGGCGATGCTGTGCTGGCGGGCCTGGCGCATGCGCTTCATCACGGGAATCCGCTGGAGGCGGGCTTGCGCCTGGGCGTCGCGGCGGCGACGGCGGTCTGCTTGCAGGCGGGCACGGCCGCTTACGAGGTGGCGGATATGGAGCGCTTCTTGCCGCAGGTGGAGTTGATTCCTTTTCCGTGAGCGATTGGACGGAGAGCGCCCCTGTATTTATTGCGAGAATCCAACCCCAACCCAAGCCCGTCCAGTATCGCGCCTGTAGGGGCTTGCCTTGGCAAGCCCTTAACTGTAGCCGATATGGAGCGCCTTTCGCCGCAGGTGGAGTTCTTGCCGTATGCCTGATGGAGTTGGCGGCGACTCGCGATTCAACGACGCAATGACGGGCGTTACAGCGTAACGCCCCTACAGTTCACGTTTCTGTTTGGCAGAGGCAAGAAAGACCTGCGCGGACAGACAAATCGCCGCTGTGACGAGCCCGAAGCCAATCCCGGCATTAGCTACAAATTCAGCGCTCAGCCCCAGATCTTGCACGCGGACGTGAATAAAGATGAAGACGGACATGATGGCGAGGCTCTGAACCCAAATGAACAACAGGGGCGAAAGGCAATTCCACAGGTTTGAATCCCCCATTTTCGCCTTTGCGTCATCCCAGTCCCGATATGTCGTCGCGGCAACGAACAGGCAGATCAGGAAGACCTCCGTGCCGCCCAGAATTTGCTCGTAGGGAATGGCTTTCTCAGGCGAGCTCGCAATCGCCCATGCGACGAGCAGTGGCAGCAGCGGGATCACGATGCTGTAGATTGTCCATTTGAAGACTTTCATCGACGCCACAAGATTCCCCCGCCATTTGCCGGCAGTGCAAAGATTGTGCCGCCATAGCAGCCCTCACACAAAGAGCGGCGCCATCTCCCATTCCGCCGCCATCGCCGCCATGGCTTCGTCCGGCGTCCGCTCTTGATAGCGCGAAGCCGCGTCCAGCGCCTTTGGCAGCAGGTGAATATCGCCGACCGTATTGACGAAGACGTCCTCGTTGCCCAGGGCCCAATGCACCGCTTTGTCGATGCTGGGCTGGTCGGTCAGCGGCTCGTACCAGGTGGCATGGCTGTGATGGTCGCTGATATAGGGCCGGCGAGTGACGCCCTTGATCGTCTGCACGGCGCAGTTCCGCGCTTTGCAGATGGCGAGGACCGCTTCAAAGCCGGCGCGGTAGGCTGCGTTTTGCATCATCAGGTAATTGTAGGGCAGCAGCACGGAATCGAAATCGAAGCGCTCCAGGCTGCGCTGGTGCATGCCGGCGATGGCGACTTCGTGGCCCGTCACGCCGATGTATTGGCACAAGCCCTGCTCGCGCGCCTCGATCAGATATTCCAGCGCGCCGCCCGGCCCCATCGCCTCTTCCCATTCGGCTTCGCCCAGCAGGTTGTGCAGCTGGATCAAATCGACCTGGCTGACGCGCAGACGCCGCAGCGAGCGCTCGAACTGGGCTTTGGCGCCGTCGTAGCTGCGTTCGCCGGTCTTGGTGGCGAGGAAGAATTGGTCGCGATGCGTCTCCATCCAGGGGCCGATTCGCAGTTCGGCATCGCCATAGCTGGCGGCCGTGTCGATATGATTGACGCCATGCTCGAGCAGCAGTTGCATCGTGCGGTCGGCTTCGTCCTGGGTGACGCTGCTGAAGGCGGCCGCGCCGAAGAGCGCGCGCGTACTTTCGTGGCCCGTGCGTCCGAATGCTTTCTTTGGGATTGGCATGATGGCTCCTTTGCTTGGATTGGGCGAGAAATGACTGCGCCAATATTGTACTGGAAATCGCGGAAGGGGGACTCACAGAAGTATGCGCAAGACAGTCATGCGAAAACTAACCATAATTTTGGCATGCGCGGGACGAGCCACCGGCTCGCCCCTACACGCATTCGATGATTTTGGCGCTTTCATTTCGCCTGGCAATTCTTCAAGTGCATACTTTCGATTACTGAGTCGCCACTACAATTTCGTCTATGTCGTGGGCGAGTCGCCGCCTCGCCCCTACACCAACATGTCCTTGGCGAGCATCCTGATGGAACGCCCCATCATGGATCGGGCGGTTTAGGCGAACATCGCCTTGAGCGCGCCAACCGACGCGCGGAAGCCATCCTCGAAGCTGCCGCCCAGGGGACGATAAACCGATTCCAGCGAGATCGCGCCGGCGTAGCCATCGGCTTTCAGCGCCGTCGCCATGTCATCGAGATACGGCGTCATGCTTCCCGTGCCGAGCTGGCGGCAGGCGATGGTGGCTTTGGCGATATCGACCACCACGTCCTTGAGGTGAATATGCCCGAGGGCGCCGCCGCGAAGCGATTCATAGCCATCGGGGAAGGCGGCTTCGGTGGAATAGAGCGCGTTGGCTGGGTCCCACATGACCTTGAGATTCTTGGAGCCGACTTCGTCGACCATTCTGCGCGCCAGCCAGGCCGAATTGGTAATCGCGTTGTTGCCGGTCTCGACGACCAGGGTGACGCCGCGGTCTTCGGCAATTTGCGCCGCCCCGCCGATCAACGCGCGCGCTTTATCCCAGGCGCCGGCCGCGACGTTCCATTCTTCCGCGCCAAAGCTGCCGAAGAGGATCATCTCTTTCTTGAAGCTCATAATGCGCACCAGCGGGCAATTCAAGGCCTGCGCCATGTCGATGCAGCGTTCCAGCGCGGCGAGCTGCTCGAGGTAGGTCGGCGATGTCAGCGAGAGATCGCCAAGCGCCAGCCCGCCGAATACATGCCGCGAGACGCATGAGACCTCGACGCCGTGCGCCGCCACCAGCCGCTGGACGCGGTCCATTTGGGCGTCGCTGAGGTCGCCAACTTCTTTATCCCAGAGGAATTGCAGCTCGGCTTGCGTCAGACCGAATTCGTTCATGACGGCGAGCGCATGCTCAAATTCGCGGCTGATGCCGTCGGTGATGACGCCTAGTTTTGTCATTTGTGTATGTCCTCAGTTCAGGCGGGCGACCCAGGTATCGCCCCTACAACGCGGGCGACCCGATGGGTAGCGCCGAAAACGCGCGGGCGACCTGACAGGCAGCCCCGGCAGCGCCAATTACCATTGCACTTCCGTCCCGGAGAACTCTTCCAGCAGTTTGACGATCGCCCAGTTGTCGCCTTCCGGGAAGCGCGAAATGCCCGCCTGGAACAGTTCATGGGCGGCGCTGGTGGCGAAGAGCGGCAGGCCATTTTCGCGCGCCAGAGCCATGCTGATGCCGATATCCTTGACCATCGTGCTGATATGGCTGCCGGTGTCTTCGAACTTGCGCGCCATGATCAATTTGGCGCAGTCTTTGAAGAAGGGCGTGTTGGCGACATGGGTGCTGCTGAAGACCTGGTAGAGCGTCTCGCCTTTGAGGCCGGCGGCCGCGCCCAGCGCCAGCGACTCGAAGATGCCGGCGAAGACGACGCCGATCAGCGCTTGCAGCGACGCCTTGACCGTCTGCCCCATGCCGATTTCTTCGCCGATGTGAAAGACGTCCTTCCCGACCGCTTCCAGCACCGCGCGATTCTCCTCAAAGGCGGCTTCTTCGGCCGCGGCCATCAGCGTAAGCGTACCGGCTTCAGCGCCCGATTGCCCGCCGCTGACCGGGCTGTCGATCAGACGCAGCCCCGTCCCGGCGACGACATCGCCGACCGCGCGCATCTCGGCTGGCTGGATGGTGGCGGAGACGATGATGGTGGCGCCGGGGGCGAGCGCGTCTTTCAAGCCGCCGACCACGTCCAGCGCCTGCGCGCCGGTCATCACCATAACGAAGACGGCATCGCAGCCGGCCAGGTCGGACAGGGCGGAGACGGCCAAGCCGCCTTGGTCGGCCAGCATTTGACCGCGCTCCGGGCGCAGGTCGCAGCCGGTCACGCGGAAGCCGGCCGCCAGCAGGTTCGTCGCCATGCCCATGCCCATGTTGCCGAGCCCGACTACGCCGATATTTTTCATGCAAGGTTCTCCATTTTGGAATCGCGGGCGATCAAATGGGTAGCCCCTACGTTCGCGGGTGTCGGCGGGCGACCTGATGGCTCGCCCCTACATGGCGTAAAGCGGCCGGGACGGGTCACGAGCCGGCAAGGAACTTCGCGCCTTGCAGCACGCCCAGCTTCTGCGCCTCTTCCGTATCGTCGTAATAGTGATCCTCCAGTTCGATGCTGACGCAGCCGCCGTAGCCGTTTTCCGCCAGGACGCTGAGGATGATCTTCCAGTCGGAGAGGCCGTGACCGGGGATGGTATAGCGCCAGTTCATGCCGCCGTACTTGAAAGGCGTGGCGAAAGCCGACTCCTGCAGGTTGCCATACTGATACAGGTTTTCGTCGAGGATCATGCAGTCCTTGCCATGCGCGTGGAAGACATGCCCGACGAATTCCTTGAGGAAGCGAATCGGGTCGATGCCCATGCGCACCAGATGGGACGGGTCGTAATTGACGCCCATATTCGGCGACCCGACTTGGTCGATGAAAGCGCGGTAGGTCTCGGGCGTGCAGACCAGCGAGCCGGGGCCGGGCCAGCCTTCAATCGCCAGATAAGCGCCGCAGTCCTCGAAGGTCGAAGCCAGTTCGCCGAAGCTGTCTATCATGTAGCCGAAGTTCTCGGCGCGGGGGCGGGACGGGTCATCCGGGAGCATGACGATGAAGAAGGTCGTGGCGCCGGCGGCGGCGCATGCGCGGACGTAGTCGGCGTTTTGGGCGAGGGCGTCGCGGCGTTTGCCGGCGTCGGGCGAAATCATCTCCTGCCACAGCGCCAGGTCGGCCGAGCCGACGCGCAGACCAGCCGCCACGACGGATTTGGCGCTGTCATCGGCGTCTTGCCCGAGGTCGACGACTTCGAGGTCATTCTCCAGGGCCCAGGCGATCATGCCGTCGAGGTCCTGTTCCCAGGCGTAATTGCGCCGCCGCCAGCCGAGCGGAAAATTGCCAGTTGCCGTTTTCATAGGGTTCTCCTGTTATTGGCGGGCGACCGGATGGGTAGCCCCTACATCTGTTGGTCATGGCGGGCGACCCGATGGGTAGCCCCTACATCTGTTGGTCATGGCGGGCGACCCGATGGGTAGCCCCTACATCTGTTGGACATGGCGGGCGACCCGATGGGTAGCCCCTACAATTTCTCTGTGCCGTAGGGCTGTGTCTACGCGCCCCTCTGTGTTTCCTCTTTTCCGCTGTGGTGAAGAATTCGCGCGTCATGTCGATGCCGGCACGGGCATGCCGTCTTTGCTCGCCGATTCGACGATGGCGTCCCAGAGTTTCGCCATGCGCAAGCCCACTTCCGGCGGGCAGGGATTGTCGACCTCGCCGGCGCGCACCTGCGTGAACTGCTCCCATGCGCCGCGCATCATGGGAAGGCAGTCCACTTCACGGAGGTCGGTATCGCCAGAGCGCCGGATGAGCAGCCGCCGCCCGTACATGCAAGTGCGGATGACGCCGCCGGTCAAGTTCAGGTAGATCTCGTTTTCCAGGCCGGGGATGCAATCGCCGCAGCCGTTGATCGTCACCAGCGCGCCCGATGCCAGCCGCCCCATGACGACGCCGTCAATATCGACCGCCGTGCCGCGCTTATCAAGCCAGGCGGCCACTGTCTCGAAGTCTTCGCCTACGAGCGTGCAAACCGTATTCAGCATGTGCGCGCCGGAATCGAAGAGGAAGCCGCCGCCGGCGATTTCCGGGACTTGCCGCCAGGCGCCCGCGTTGCTGCCTTTCCAACCCTGCCAGAGCATGCCGGTCACTGTGCGCAGCTCGCCCAGCGCGCCCGAGGCGATCAAGTCCGCGGCGTGCCTAATCTGTGGCGAGAGCCCGCCCTGGAAAGCGACGACCAGATGCTTGCCGGTGCGGTCTCGCGTCTCCATCAAGCTCAAGGCTTCCGCCGCGTTCATCACCATCGGCTTTTCCAGCAGCACGTCCAAGCCGGCTTCCAGGCAGCGCTTGGCCTGGTCGTGATGCAAGTGATGCGGCGTGACGATGAAAACGGCGTCCAGCTCGGCGGCGCGCTGATCCAGCATATCGGCGAGCGCGGGAATGTTCGGCGGGGAAGGACCGCCCAATTCCGCGAGCTTCTGGAGCGTCAGCGCGTAATTCTCGGGAGATGGCTCGCAGATGACGCGGATATCGGCGCCGGCTCCGATCATCAATGGCAGGTGGTGGCGCGCCATGTTGCCAGCGCCGACCAAGGCGGTTCTCGTATGCATCTCTCGAATTCTCTGTGAAAAGCGTTTGCAATTCGAGGGATTGTATCGAATGGAATTGCAAAGTGCGAATCCAGTTTGGAACGCGTTTTTCGCAAGCTGCCAGACGCGCGCCGACACGTCAAAAGCGGGGAGCGCAGCGCGGCTTTGCGGCTAAATTCGGCGGCGCGAGCGATGCTCCACGCGGGTCTCGACGCCTTCGAGGACGGCGACCGGCGCGCCATCGCGATCGACCCAGAGGCCGCAGGGTCCGCCGTTTTCGCTGACGCCGAAGTCCATTTCCGCGCCATCCATGCGCAGAATCGGATGGTAATGCTCCGCGACCGCCTCGGCCTCGCCGGCGATGTAATGGCCGATCATGGCGCAGCGGAAGCGGTCGGCAGTGCTGTTGGGGTAGCTGCCATGCACCAGCTGGCCGTTGAAGAAGAGAACATCGCCGGGGTCCATAACCAGCGGGATCGGCTCGTAGCCGGGCGGCAGCTCCACCGTATCGTTGACGAAGCTGGCTTCGGTATCGGCGTCGACTGTGCAGAGGACGGGGATGTCGTGTGTGCCTGGCACGACGCGCAGGCAGCCGTTTTCTTCGTCGCAGCGGTCGACGGCCAGCCAGGCGGCGACGCAGGCGCCCGGCTGAACCTGCAAGTAGAACTGATCCTGATGCAATGCCTGGCCGCGGGCGCCCGGCGGCTTGAAATAAAACATCGTCTGCCCGACGTAGGGCTCGCGGCCCAGCAAAGCCGTCAGCCAGGCGTTTAGGCGGGCATCAATCACCCAGTCCAGGCTTAATTCGTCCCAGCGGTGCATTTGCCCCACGCGCGGGTATTTGGCGAGGGGATCGCTTTCATCGGTGATATTGTCGGATACGCGCTGATGACGCTCGTTGATCCAGAAGAAATGCCGCCGCAGCCGCTCGACTTCCTCGAGGCTGAACAAGCCGCGCGCCATGGTGTAGCCCTGGGCGGCAAATTGGCTGATGTTCTCGGCGGGGACGGGCATTCTGCTGAGGCTCCCGTTGAAATGGCGATGAGCCACGCGCCGATTATTCGCCAGCGTAACGCATGTCGACGCCTTCGAGAACGGCCACCTGCTCGCCATCGCGATCGACCCAGAGGCCGCAGGGTCCGCCATGTTCGCTGACGCCGAGCTCAACTTCCCTGCCGTCCATGCGCAGGATCGGGTGATACCATCTGGCGACGGCTTCGGCTTCGCCAACGATATAGTGGCCAATCAAGGCGCAGCGAAAGCGGTCGGCGCTGCTGTTGGGGTAGCTGCCGTGCACGAGCTGGCCGTTGAAGAAGAGCACGTCGCCTGGCGCCATGAGAAGCGGAATCGGCTCGTAGCCGGGCGGCAGTTCAACGGTGACGTCGGTGAAACTGACACCGGTATCGGCATCGACCGTGCAGAGGACCGGGATGTCCTGCGTGCCTGGCACGATGCGCAGGCAGCCGTTTTCTTCATCGCAGCGGTCAATCGCCATCCAGGCGGCGACGCAGGTGCCGGGCTCGACGCGCAGGTAGAATTGATCCTGGTGCAATGCCTGGCCGCGGGCGCCGGGCGGTTTGAAGTAGAACATGGTCTGCACGGCGTAGGGTTCGCGCCCGAGAATCGCCGTCATCCAGTCGTTGAGGCGGGCGTCGATCATCCATTTCAGGCTCGTTTCGTCGAAGCGGTGTGGCATCATGACGCGCGGATACTGCGCCAGCGGATCGCCCGCGTCTACGATATTGTCCGATTTGGCGTCGCCTTCTCGTATGGCATTCTGCTCCCGATTGATCGCGAAGAAGCGCTCGCGCAGCGCCGCGACTTCATCGAGGCCGAAGAGCCCGCGCGCGATCGTGTAGCCCTGGGCGGCGAATTCGTGAACTTTCGTGGCGGGAACGGTCATTTTTGCGCCTTTCGCAACTAATTGCCACGAGTCGGATTGTAGCGAATATTCTTCCGGATGTCACCTGATTTTCGATCTCTCGAGGGGCGCGCGAAGACAGATCTGTTGTAAAGCCGGGCGCAATCCTGATACAATGTATCCACAATGTAGACACGAGGATTGTAATGCTTACCACAATTCAAAGATGGGGCGACAGCCTTGCAATCCGCATACCCCCGGAATTGGCCGATGAGGCCGGATTGAAAGTCGGCAGCGAAGTGGAACTTGTGGTTGTGAATGGCTGCCTGAAAGTCTATCCGCCGGGAATGCCGCGCTTCACGCTTGAGGAACTGGTAGCGCAAATTACCCCTGAAAATCGGCACGGCGAAGTCGACATAGGCCCTGCCGTTGGCAAAGAGGTCTGGTGGTGACATATATCCCAGACCGTGGCGACATTATATGGATCAATTTCGATCCGCAAGTAGGGCATGAGCAAGCAGGACACAGACCCGCGCTAGTAGTTTCCCGACGGATTTACAACCGCGCATCAGAATTGTCAATCTGTTTTCCCATTCGAAGCCGCCGCAAGGGACATGGCTTTGAAGTTTCGTTACCCAGAAACTTTGAGGTTAAGGGCGTAGTATTAGCCGATCAAGTCAAGAGCATGGAATGGCGTCTCCGAAAGGCGCGATTCTTCGCAAAAGCGCCGGACTCCGTTCTTACTGATACCTTAAACAAAGTCAAGATGCTTATCAGATAAACCGCTTTCACTCCCTGATTTGCGTATGCTCGCGCTTTCATGTATCCTCTTCAAAACTAAACGGACGCTGACAATCTGGCGCGCAGCCGCGGCAGGTCGGTTCGCGTCCGCCTGGATGGAGAATCGCAATGTTCGATTGGACCTACGAAGAACTTCCACAGCCGACCACCGATCTCGCCACCCTCAACGCCAACATCGACGAATTCGGTTACTGCCTGGTCGCGGACGCGATTTCGCCCGATCAAATCGCTATCGCCAAAGCGCGCTTGCTGGAACAGGCGCGGGCCGAGCTCGAGGGCGGCCATGCCTTTGAAGACGGCGGGGCAAAGCAGCAATGGGGCATGTTCACCGACGACGAGGGGCGCATCCGCCGCGAAGCCTTCTCGGCGAAAGCCGGCGGCGTCAACCAGCGCGTGTGGATGCTGATCAACAAAGGCAAGGTCTGGCGCGAGCTTCTGCAACAGCCGACCATTCGCGCGGTCGTCGGGCACGTCTTGGGCGTGGATTATCTGCTCTCCAGTTATGGCGCCAATATCGCCAAACCGGGCGGCGTCGCCATGAACCTGCACACCGACCAGTGGTGGATGCCGGAGCCGATTCACCGCGCGCCCAATCCCGTGCCGGCCGGCAGTTTGACGCGCGAGCTCAGCAACCGCGTCGATGAGCACCCCGCCATGATCGCGGCGCCGGTCGTCGTTAATGTCATGTGGATGCTCAACGACTTCACCGAAGAGATCGGCGCCACCCGCATCGTGCCGCGCAGCCACCTCTTCGGCCGCAGACCCGACAAGGACAGGGACAAGGATGTCGTCAGCATACCGGCCGAAGGCGCCGCCGGGACGGCTATGCTCTTCGATGGCCGCATCTGGCATGGCACGGGGGCCAACGTCAGCGATGAGCAGCGGCTGGGCGTGTTGACCACATTCGTCGCGCCGCAATTCCGCACGCAGGTCAACTTCACGATGGCGACCGCGCCCGAGGTGGTGGCGGAGGCGGACGAGGATCTGTTGGCGCTGCTGGGCTTCAAGATCTGGAACGCGTATGGGCGGGTCGAGAGCCCGGTGGCGGGCTATATCCGGCAGGGCGAGCGCTCGCTGGGGGAGTTGAAGTCGACCTCCTGAGCTGCAGCCCCCACCCACAGTTGACATGTTGTAGGGGCGTTGCGCCGTAACGCCCGAAGGCGGAGTTTGCCTATTCTGGCAACTATGCTTTATACTTACAGATATCTAAGTAGCCGTCGCGGTTCGCGCCTTGAACCGCGCGTCGCCCGTTTTGCTCGGAAAGCATCTTATAGAAGGGGATCAGGAATTATGTCAAAGCGATTCAAGACCGGGATTGCGTTAATCGGAATTCTGATTTTGCTGGCGCCATTCGCGCGGGCTGACGACAAGCCCAGCCTTTGGCTCATCACCTTGTACCCGGCGGGCCCCGCCCTGGCGATTGAAGAGAGCATGCTGGACGCGCTGGAGTCCTACGGCTTGATCAATCCCGAAGACCGCAGCAACGAGCGGATGCAGACCATGATCGAGTCGGCCGATAATTCGGCCATCCAATACAATCGGCTGTCGGCCAATTTCGAACTGGAGCGCCTGCGCGAGCTGGTCGCCTTCGCGCTGGATCACGAGCCGGACGCGCTGGTGACGATCTCGGAGCCGGCGACTGTCGCGGCGCTCTTGGCCACGCAGGATCTGGACGACCCGCCGGCGATCTTCTTCGCAGACGTGTACAGCCCCTACCTGGCGGGCATCGCGGCCGCGCCTTGCATCAAGCCGGATCACGTCAGCGGCGCGGCTTCCTCGCTCGATTACGCCCCGATCGTCGCCTTGCTGCCCCTGCAAGACCCGGAGATTCAGGCTTTCGGCACGATACACAATTCCAATGACGCGGGCGGCTCGTATGGCGCGAAAGAGATCGCCGCAGCGGCCGCGGCGCTCGGTTTGACGGTCGAACAGGCGGCCGTCACCGCCTTCCCCGATCTGGCATTGGCGGCGGGCGGGCTGGTTAGCAAAGGCGTGGAGGCGATCCTGCTGCCGATGGATTATCTGACCTTGGCCGGGCTGCCGCTCATCGCCGGCATCGCCATGGAAAACGGCATTCCGCTCTACTTCTCCAGCCTGGACGGCTTGATCCTGGGCGCGACGGTTGGCGCCGGTTTCTCTCAATATCTGGAGCAGGGAGACGCGCTCGGCGTGATGGCGGCGGCTTATTTGGCGGGCGACTTGGATCCGGCGGTTACGGGCATCAGCGCGCAGGCCGGCAAGCTGGCGGTCGGCATCAATATGTTCACCTCCCAGATGGCGGGCATTGAGTTCTCGCAGGCGCTGCAAGACCTGGCCGATATATCGCTGACGATGGACATGGAAACGGGCTTGCCGGCGATCGACCTGATTTCGTCCGACGCCCAGGAGGTCATTGGACATGCCTTTTATGGCGGGCCCGAGCCGCTCGAAGCCCGTCAGCAGCGCGATAGCGAGTTCCTCGCGGGCTTGGAATGCACAGCCGAGCGCATCGCCGAGGAGCAAGCGGAACTGGACGCGCGGGAAGGCTAAGGTCATAGAATCGAGGCGACAACCCACTGGAAACTGTAGGGGCGAGACTTGTCTCGCCCTCCGCCGGCGCCAAACGGGCGTTTCAGCGCCGCGCGTAGACACTGCGGGGTCAAACGCTCCTGTTTACATTGCGGGCAGCCAACCGCACTCCCGGACCCTCCCCGAAGCATCAGGGAAGGGTGTAGGAGGGACGAGCCGCCGGCTCGCCCCTACAAACGACGTGGGACGCATTGCCGCGCGTGTGTCTACAATTCTGGACGTAAGCGGTGGCTGGAGGCGAGGGTTGGCAAATGAATCTGTAGGGGCGAGACTTGTCTCGCCCTAATCGTAAAGGACGATGCGAATTCGCGACGGGAAGGCGACCATGGCGCAGACTATCGACAGACTCGAGCAAATCCACATCGGCAAGAAGGGGTCCGCCCCGATCGCCGCGCCCGGCTGGACCGCCAAAAGCGCCGACCGCGTCAAGCTGGTCGACTGCGACGTGCATCACAATTACCGCCAGCCGGAAGACCTCCTGCCTTATATGTCCAAGTTTTACCAAGAGCATTTTCTCGATCAGGGCATGCACCTGCCCGGCGTCGGTTATGCCAACGCGCCCTACCGCCGCACGCGCACCGACCTGAAAGCGCCGGAGCTCAAAGAGCGCGAATTCAACATGTCGCTGGAATTCACGCAGAAAGAATTGCTCGACCGCTGGAACATCGATATCGCTCTGCTTACGGGACCGCCGTCGATCTACACCTACGCGGGATTGCCCGATCCCGATTGGGCGGCGGCCTTGGTCAGCGCCTTTAATGACTACACCATCGAGCACTGGCTGGAGAAGGATCCGCGCGTCGTCAACGCCATTCTGTTGGCGCCGAATGAGCCGGCGCTGGCGGTCAAGGAGATTCACCGGCTGGCGCATCGCAAAGACACGGTCGCCGTCATGATGCCGATGCTGACGCCGCATCTCTTTGGCAAGCGCGTGTATCACCCAATCTGGGAAGCCTGCGCCGAGCACGATTTGCCAGTCGTCGCCCATATCGGCGGGCACAGCCCCGGCGCCACGCCGACCCCGGCCGGCTTCCCCAGCTATTATACGGAATCGCGCATGACCCGCCCCAGCCTGGCCAGCGCCCAGGCGGCGTCGCTGATCGCCGAAGGCGTCTTCGAGCTCTTCCCCACGCTCAAATTCGCCATGATCGAAGTGCAGCAGATGTGGGCGGCCCCGCTGATGTGGCACATGGACGCCGACTGGAAAGCCATTGGCGACCAAACGCCCTGGCTGAAGCGGCTGCCCAGCGAATACTTCCGCGAGCATATCCGCATCGGCACGCAGCCTATGCACGAGCCGCCGCAAACCGAACAGGTCTATCAAATGCTGGAGATGCTGCACGCCGACGAAACCATGGTCTTCTGCACCGACTTCCCGCATTGGGACTGGAACGACCCGGTCACCGTCTTGCCCAAGCTGGACGAGCATCGGCGCCGGCGCATATTCGCCGATAACGCGCTGGACATGCTCCGCATCAGCGACGACATGATCGACGCGGTCCTGGCGTGAGGCGCATTGTCGTCGCCAAGGTCGGGGAGATACCAGCGGGCGGGCGCAAGATCATCGTGCCCTTTCGCGGGCGCGCCGGCATCGGCATCTTCAACGTTGGCGGGCGCTTCTATGCCCTGCGCAACATCTGCCCGCACAAACGGGGCCCTCTCTGCACGGGCGAAGTGGCCGGTCGCGGTACGACAACCGCCCCGCCCTCGCTCACCGGCGGCTTCGTCGGCTACGAGCGGGAGGGCGAGATCCTGCGCTGCCCCTGGCACGCCTGGCAATTTGACATCGCCACCGGGCAGTGCCTGGTCGACCCCGATACGCGCGTCAAGACCTACGCCATCATCGTGGACGGCGACGACCTCATCGTCGATGTCGATGTCAGCGACTTTGTAGCGGAAGGATAGACAACAATGCCCGATTCCATTCGCCTCGGCGTCATCAGCTTCGCCCATGGCCACGTCATTCGCTATTGCCAGGTCATCGCCGATTATGAAGACGCCGCCGTGGTCGCCGCCTGGGACGACGACCATGAGCGCGGCCAGCGGCATTGCGCCGAATTCGGCCTGGACTGGATGCCCGATCTCGATGCGATGCTGGCGCGGGATGACATCGACGCCGTCTTCGTCACCAGCCCGACGAATAAACACGCCGAGCATGTGATCGCCGCGGCCGAAGCGGGCAAGCACATCCTGCTGCAGAAGCCGATGGCGCTGACGCTGGAAGACTGCGACGCCATCATCGACACGATCGAGCGAACGCGCGTCAAATTCAGCATGTGTTATCAGATGCGCGGCGACCCGATCAACCAGAAGATGAAGGCGCTGATCGACGAGGGCGCGGTCGGCAATGTCGCGGTCATTCGCCGCCGCCACGCCATCCCCGCCCTGCTCATGCCGGCATTCGCCGAATCGGGCAACTGGCACATGGATCCTGACCAGAACATGGGCATGTTCATGGACGACGCCTCGCATGCCGCCGACTGGTTTTACTGGATGCTCGGGCGTCCGGTCAGCGTCATGGCCGAGATCGACAATATCGTCACCGATGTCGCGCCCGACGACAACGGGGTCGCCATCTATCGCTTCGCAAAGGGCGAGATGGGCATCCTTTTCAACAGCTCGACGCAGCTGGCGGCTGAAGCGACGACCGAGATTTATGGCGACGCTGGCACGATTCACCAGAATTATGGCGACGCGCCCTCGACGATACCGCCGGCCGAGGGCACGCCTCTGAAGCTCTTCCGCGCCGGCGCTGAAGACTGGGAGCGCTTCGATTTCCCCTTCGTGCCGCATGGCAGCCGCATCCACGGGGTGGCGCGCCCGGTCGTCGACTTTCTGAAGGGCGACGGTCCGCCGCTGGCGACGGCCGAGGATGGCAAGGTCTGCATCGAGATGATTTTGGCCGCCTACGAATCGGCGCGCGAGGGGCGGCGAGCGAGTCTTTAAGGCCGGCATCGAAACCAGCACGAAAAGTTTGACAATCACTGACCGCTTGGTTATGCTTGTCTGCGAGTGTGAATGTTGCGCTCGCGGATATTACTGACTATTACAGGGAGGCTGCAATGTTTGGACGGAATCCAGCGGGTTTAAGTCGGCGCGATTTTTTGAAGTCGGCCGGCGCAATGGCGGGCGGCATCGCGGCATCGGGCGCCCTGCCCTTTGCCTCATTGGCGCAAAGCGATATGTCAGGCGCGCTTCAGTGGAATACGAACCACAACACCTTGAGCGTCAATGACTTCAAAATCGTCATCGAAAATTTCAATGAAGAGTTTCCCGACATTGCTATCAATCTCATCAATCACGGCGACTCTGAGCAATACTATACGCAGATAAACACCGCCGGTGTTGCCGGGACCTTGCCCGATCTCTTTTACGTCCGTTCCTTTGACGTCGCTCCCTTCGGCGGGCGTGGTTGGATTCATCCGCTGAACGACCTGATGGCGCGCGATGGCATGGATCTGTCGGACTTTTGGCCCGCGCAAGTGGCGCAGAATTCCTACGAGGGTCAATTGATGACCCTGCCCTACGACTTCTCCAACTGGGCTATCTATTACAACAAGACCATGTTCGATGAAGCGGGCGTGCCCTACCCCACCGACGACTGGACCTGGGACGAGTGCTATGAGATTGCCGCCGCCTTCCAAGAAGGCGACCCGAGCGAACAGACCCGCTGGGGCTTGGAAATGCACCAATGGCCCTGGTTGATTATGGGCTTGCTGCATGCCGGCGGCGGCGCCATCTACACCGATGACTACCGCCATTGCATCGTCAATAATCCCGAGAATGTCGCTACCTTGCAGCGGCTCCAGGATGAGATGGCGGCCGGCAATGTGGTGCACCGCGGCAATACGCCCGCCGGGCTGGATCCATTCCTGACCGGCAATATCGCCATGGAGGTGCAGGGTTCTTGGGCCGCCTACTACATTCTGGATGGCATCGGCGATTCCTTTGAATGGGATATCGTTAAGTTCCCGCGCGGCTCCACCGGTTTGTCCGCGGTCTCGGCTGCCGGCGGCGCCTGGGGCATCGCCACCAACACCGCAGACCTTGATGTCGCTTGGGAATTCTGCAAGTACATCACCAACACGGAATCGACCAATATCCTCATTTCCAATCAACTGCGCAGTTTGCCGGGTCGGCTTTCCTCGGTGCCGCGCTGGGAAGAAGTGGCCGGGACGGATATCTGGAAAGGTCGAAAGGTACAAGTCTTCACCGACCAGATGCTCAATGATGCCATCAATTGGTCCTATCCCGTCTACCAGGGCGAGTTTGACTCGGCCTGGAACGCCCGCATCATCGGCGTCTTTGAGGGCAACGATCCGGAAGAAATGCTTCGCCAGGTCGAAGAAGAAGCCAATGCCGCGGCGGCGCGCTACTTCGAGGATGAGTAAAGCGCTGGTGGTTACCCCACCCCCCGACCCCCTCCCCAGCAAGCTAGGGAGGGGGAGGACACTCGCTCACACGTGAAGTTTAAGCCCCTCCCTCTTTAATGGGATCGCGTAGACACTGACCCGCCTGGGAGGGGTTTGGGGTGGGGGTAGAATGAGGCAGCGCGCTCTTACCAGTAACTTGGGATAACTAAGACACCAACAAGACTATGTTCCGCAGCGACCTCCTCCGCCGCGAGGCGATACAAGGCTATCTTTTCATATTGCCCTGGTTCATCGGTTTCCTGGTGTTCACCGCCGGCCCCTTGACCGCCGCGCTCGGTTTCAGCTTCACCGACTGGAACGGCGTCTCCCCCATGGAATGGATCGGCTTCGAGAATTACATTCAGCTCTCTCAAGATTCGCGCTTCTGGCAGTCGCTGAAGGTCACGCTGGTATTCACTTTCTTTTACCTGATACTGAATATCATCATCGGTTTCGCCTTGGCGCTGGTGATGAACCAGCCAGTGCGCGGGATGCGCCTCTTCCGCACCATCTATTATCTGCCGGCGGTGCTGTCGGGCGTAGCAGTGGCGGTGCTGTGGGCCATTCTCTTTCATCGCGAATTCGGCGCTTTGAATTGGCTCTTGGGATTGGTTGGCATCAAGCGAGTCGGCTGGCTCGTCTCTGAGAGTTGGGCCCTGCCTTCCATCATCATCATGGAGCTTTGGCGCGTCGGCAGCACGATTATCATTTTCCTGGCCGGCTTGCAGGGCATCCCGCCCGAGCTCTACGAAGCGGCCGAGGTCGATGGCGCCAACCGGCGCTGGCGCCTCTGGAGCATCACCATCCCGCTGATGTCGCCATCGATTTTCTTCGTGCTCATTGTCGGTTTCATCAACGCGATGCAGGTCTTCACCCAGGCTTATATCATGACGCGCGGCGGACCCAACTACGCCACCTTCTTTTACTCGATGAATCTTTATCAAACGACTTTCCGCGAGCTGCGTCTTGGCTACGCCTCCGCCCAGGCCGGCGTGCTCTTCGTCATTATTTTCCTCATCACACTGGGCATCATTTGGGTCTCACGTTATCGCGTCAATTACGAGTTGGTGTAGCATGGCAGCATCCACCAAAACCAAGGGACAGGACAGCTTCTGGTCGCGGCGAAGAAAGCTGCGCTTGCAAAATCACCTGCTGACTTATCTGGTTCTGGTGCCGGGCGCCTTGCTCTTTCTCTATCCCCTGCTCTGGATGCTCTCCACCAGCTTGAAACCCAAACATCAGATCTTCACCTACCCCATCGAGTGGATACCCGACACTTGGATGTGGTCCAATTATGGCGAGGTCTTCAACCAGGTCCCCTTCTGGACCTATACGGTCAACACCGCCGTTATCACCGTCATTGGCGTAGTCGGTACGCTCTTCGGCAGTTCGCTGGCCGCTTACGGTTTCGCCCGCTTTCGCTTTCCCGGCAGGGACGCGCTATTTCTGCTGATGCTGTCGACGATGATGGTGCCGATTTGGGTGACGCTGATCCCCTCGTTCTTGATGTTCCGCTGGTTCGGCTGGCTGAATTCTTATCTGCCGATTTTGGTTCCGGCTTTCTTTGCCCAGCCTTTCTACACCTTTTTGTTGCGGCAGTTTTTCATGACTGTGCCGATTGACCTGGAAGACGCCGCGCGCATCGACGGCGCGAATCGCCTGCAGATCTTCCTCAATGTCATGCTGCCCTTGTCTCGCCCGGCGCTGGCAACCGCGGCAATTTTCGCCTTCTTCTTCTATTGGAACGAATTTCTGCTGCCGCTGATCTACATTCAAGACCAGAGCAAGTTCCCGATTTCGGTGGGCATATCCTCATTCATCTCCGAATACCGCTCGGATTTCGCGCTGATGATGGCGGCTTCGGGCATGGCGCTGACGCCACCGATCCTGGTCTTCTTTTTTGCTCAGCGCTACTTCATCCAGGGCTTCGTCCTCAGCGGCGTCAAGGGATGAGCCGCCGATCGCCCGCCCGAGCACAAATCGTAGGGGCGATAGACTGTAACGCCCGCGCCAACATCACAAATTGTAGGTGCGAGGCATTGGGTCGCCCGCCAAAGTAAGAAATGGGACCGCCGTGAAACTGCTCGAAATGACCGGCGCCGCCACTTCCCGCGTCATCGAGGCTGCCCCGCCCCAACCCGGCCCCGGCGAAGTCCTCATCGAAACCGCGCGCTCGGCCATCTGCGGCAGCGAGATGAAAACCTATCGTGGCGCGGGCATGGCTGGCGGCAACGGCGGGCACGAAGCGGTCGGCCTTATCATCGAACTGGGCGACGGCGTCGCCGATTCATGGCGCGGGCGGCGCGTCGGCGTCAGCGCGGTGGTCGGCTGTGGCGATTGCGATGAATGCGGCCGCGGACGCTTCACCTGGTGCAAATCCGCCAGTTCGCGCTCGCGCATGCACGCCGAGCGATTTGTCGTCGCGGCGCGCTGCTGCAGTCCCCTGCCCGACGACCTGCCCTGGGACGAAGCGACTCTGCTGACCGGCGATGGCATGGGCGTGCCTTGGCATACCGCCAAGAAGATCGACCGCGCCGATATCGAGACGATTGTCGTTATGGGCTTGGGGCCGATCGGCTTGGGCAACGTCTTGATGCAGGCGCACCTTGGCCGCCGCGTGATCGGCGTCGACATCATCGATTACCGCGTGGACTTCGCGAGGGCGCTGGGCGCCGAGGTCTCGCTCAAAGCCGACGAGACTCTCGTAGAGCGAATTATGGACCTCACACAGGGCGAGGGCGCGGATGTCGTCATCGACTGCGCCGGGCAGCGAGCCAGCGTCGCCAACAGCTTCCAAACTGTGCGGCGCGGCGGGATCGTCGTCTTCAATGGCGAGAGCATGGACGAGATGCTGGCGCCCAGCCGCGATTTTAACCGGCGCGAGATCTGGGCGGTCGGCTGCTGGTATTATTTCATGAGCGAGGCGCCCGAGATGTTCGCGCTCTGGCGGAATGGGCTGGACGTAGCGCGCATGATCTCGCATCGGTTTCCGCTGGCCGAGGGGCCGGCCGCTTTTCAGCTATTCGACGAAGGGCAGACGGGCAAGGTCCTGCTGAAGCCCTAGCCACTGCCGCGCTGATTTCTGTGGACACACGCGCCGCAATGCGACCGCCCACGCAAAACACATTGCGGACCGCTGGGTTTCGCTCCCCTTCCCCAGCTCGCTGGGTGCGCGTAGACACTGCACTACGGCAAGGGGCCGCGCCGCGTAGACACTGGCGGTCGGGGATGGGACGCGCGGCCACTACGGGCTTGCCAAGGCAAGCCCCTACAGGCGCCATTTTGGAGGGGCGGAGGGGTGGGGTTGGCTGCTCGCAACGCAAACAGGGACGAGACTTGTTTCGCCCTCCAGCGCCCGGTATCGACTTCAGGGTGACCCAAGGGTCGCCCCAACACGGTTTGGCAGTGACCGACGCCATGGCGCGCCGCCCCGGCATCATTGCGCGCGCCTGCCAGCCAATTGCGCCATAGCTGGCTTTTCGTTATACTCCCTTTGCTGCAAAGACTTTCGTTCTGAGTATTCTAAAGGAGCATCAAAATGAACCGCATGAGATTTGCGCCTGCGTTTGTTGCGCTGCTGGCGCTGCTGCTCGGCGCTTTCGCTGGCTTGGCGCAGGATGAAAATGTGCTGGTCATCGGCTGGTCGGAGAACACCGACGCCTACGACCCGGCCAACGGCTTCACCCATTCGACGCATATCGTCAACCATGTCACCTACAGCCAGCTGGTCACCTTCCCGGATGAAGACGCCAGCCGGATCTTGCCGTCGCTGGCCGAAAGCTGGGAAATCTCGGAAGACGGCACGGTTTATACCTTCTCGCTGCGGCAGGACGCGGCATTCGCCAATGGCGATGACATCAACGCCGATGACGTGGTCTTCTCCATCCAGCGGCTGCAGAATTACAACGGCAATCCGTCTTTCCTGGCCGATGGCATTGACGCGGTCGAAGCGATAGACGACGACACGGTCGCCTTCACCTTGCCGGCGCCGCGCCCCTCGTTCTTGTCCGAGATCACCAGCGCCATCTTCAGCGTCACCAACGCTGATGTCGTGATGGCGAATGGCGGCACCGACGCCGATGACGCGGCCGAGACTGATACGGCCGGCGCCTACCTGGACAGCACCTCGGCTGGCTCCGGTCCTTATGTGCTGGAATTGTGGGAGCCGCAGAACCGCACCGAGCTCGTGCGCAACGAGAACTACTGGGGCGACGCGCCCTACTTCGACCGCGTGATCTTCGTGCACATGCCGGAAAGCGCCACGCAAAAGGTCGCGCTGGAAGCCGGCGATATTGACCTGGCTTTCGATCTGCAGCCGGATCAGATCGCCGCCTTGGAAGGCAACGAGGAAGTCGAGATCTATCGCGGCATCGGCACCTTGACCCACTTCATCATCATGAACGCCGACCCGGAGAAGAGCGGTCCCTTCGCCGATCAGAAGGTTCAGCTCGCGGTGCGTTACGCCCTGGATTATGACGGCTACAAGACCTTGTGGGGCGGCGAGAAGCCCGCCACGAATATGACGGCCGGGTTCTTCGGCAACCTGGGCGAAGAGGCGGCTTTCTCGCGCGATCTGGACATGGCGCGCGAATTGCTGGCGGAAGCCGGTTATGGCGATGGCCTCGAGATGACGCTGGAATACCCCGATATGGTCTACAGCGGCGTCAGCTTCAATACCAACGCGCAGAAGATCCAGGCGGATCTGGCGGAAGCTGGCATCAACGTCACGCTGATGCCGGGCGAAATCCAGGTCGCGCTCGAGAAATATCGCAGCGGCGAGCAGGGCGTCGGCTATTGGCTCTGGGGTCCTGATATTCTTGATCCGCTCGACTTCCTGAGCTTCATGCCGCCGGGCAAGGTCGCGACCGAGCGCAACAACTGGCAGCTGGAGAGCCTGCCGCAGGAGATCCAGGACGCGATCGCGGCGGCCAAGGTCGCCAGCGACCCGGATGAGCGCATGGCGCTCTTCACGATGCTGCAAGAATACACCATGCAGCACGGTCCCTTCGCGCCTTTCAACGTGCCCGAAGTGGCGACGGCTTATCGCTCCGACCTGCTGGGCTATATCTGGCACCCGCACTGGCTGCTGGACGTATCGATTCTGAGCCGGGCGATGTAGCACGCCAATACATCAGCAAATCTGTAGGGGCGAGCCGGTGGCTCGTCCTTTTTTCGTCCCTGCCGCTTCATGTGTTAAACTAGGCTTCATTCCGTCGGCGAAGCCCGGTTGCTCATGAGCTTCTTTCGTTATTTCCTCCGCCGCTTGATCCTCGTCATTCCGCTTTTGCTCGGCATCACGATGGTCGCCTTCATCATCGCCAACGCCATCCCGGCCGACCCCATCAACGCCAACCTGCCGCCCAACGCCCTCAACGACGAAGACACCATCGCCGCCTTCCGCAAGAAATGGGGGCTGGATAAACCGCTGCACGAACAATACCTGACCTACCTCGGCAATCTGCTGCGGGGCGATATGGGCGTCTCGATCAAATGGCGAAAGCCCGTCTCCGAAGACATAGCCAAGCGCCTGCCCGCCACGATCGAATTGGCGACCCTCGGCATCCTGTACGGCGTCGTCCTGGGCGTGGGGCTGGGGCTGGTCTCGGCGATATGGAAGGATACCTGGGCCGACTATATCGCCCGCGTGATCGCGTTTATCGGCATCAGTTTCCCCGTCTTTTTGATCGCCCTGGTGCTCTTAAACGTTTTCTATGCCCAGCTGGGCATCGCGGTGGGACCGGGCCGCCTGCACGTGCTAATGCGGCCGCCGCCGACCGTCACCGGCATGTATACCGTGGACGCTTTGCTCAACGGCGACTGGAAGACCTTTGGCAACGCCTTATCGCATTTGATCCTGCCGGCGCTGACCCTGGCGCTTTACGTCAGTGGCATCATCTCGCGCATCACTCGCTCTTCCCTGCTCGAGGTGCTGAACCAGGATTACATGCGCACGGCCCGCGCCAAAGGCCTGCGCGAGCGCTACGTCATCGGTTTTCATGGCATGCGAAACTCGCTGATACCGGTGGTCACCGTCATCGGCCTGTCGTATGGCAATCTGCTGGTCGGCTCGATTCTGATTGAGTCTATCTTCGCTTATCCTGGCATCGGCTTTTATATGTTCAAAGCCAGCACATCGCAGGACTTCCCGGCGATTATGGGCGTCAGCCTGCTTTTCGCTTTCATTTATGTCGGAGTCAATTTTGCCGTCGATATCCTCTACTTCTTCCTCGACCCGCGAATTCGAGTCGCCTAGCCGCGGGCGCCTGGCGCTTTATCATCTGCGCCGCAACCCGCTGGTCGCGCTTGGGCTGGTCATCGCCGCGTCCTGGTTCGCGATCGCCTTCATCGCGCCGGCTGTCGCGCCAATCGAGCCCTTGAAGCAAGACCTGGTCAACCGCCTGGCATCGCCGGGCAAGCAGTTTTTTATGGGCACGGACGAGCTGGGGAGGGATATATTCAGCCGCGTGCTTTGGGGCTCGCGCATTACCATTCCAGCCGGCTTGGCGGTCATCGTCATCGGCAGCACGCTCGGCGTCATCATCGGCGCTGTCGCCGGCTATGCGGGCGGGATCGTCGACGAGCTGCTCATGCGCCTCACCGAGCTCTTCATGGCTTTCCCTTTCATCATCCTGGCGATGGCGGTAACGGCCGCTTTGGGTCCCGATATTCGCAATGCGGTCATCGCGCTGGCGGTCGTGTGGTGGCCCCGCTATGCCCGGATCCTGCGCGGGCTCGTGCTGGAGGTCAAATCGCAAGAGTTTGTAGAGGCCGCTCACAGCGCCGGCGCCGGCGGCATCTACGTCCTTTTCCGCACGATTTTGCCAAATTGCATCGCGCCCGCCGTCATCCTCGCCACACTCGATATCGGCACCTCCATCCTGAGTTTCGCCGCCCTCAGCTTCATCGGCTTGGGGCCGGAGCCCTCGTCGCCGGAATGGGGGCGCATGGTCAGCATCGGCATCGACTTTTTTGATCAGTGGTGGATGTGGCTCTTCCCGGGTTTGGCGATCGCCAGCCTGGTGATGGCGTTTAACTTCATCGGCGATGGCTTGCGCGATATCCTCGATCCGCGCCTGCGGGGGGAATAATTCGCCACAACGGATTCACCTGTAGGGGCGTTTTGCCGAAACGCCCGCAAACTAAGACTGTTCACGCGGGCGACGCACAGAGTCGCCCCTGTTTACATTGCGGGCAGCTTACCCCCCATCCCCGACCGCCTGTGACTACGCGGCGCGGCCCCTTGCCCCCACAAGGAGGGAAGGGGAGTTGCGAATCTGCGGGGCGCAAGGCGTTTTGCGTGGGCGGTGGCTTTGCCGCGCGTGTGTCTACAGTTACACCGCAGTCCAATCGAAGACGACGCCGACGTATTCGTCCTTGGCGCTCTTCAAGCCTTCATAGGCGCGCTCCGCCTCCAGCGGCGACAGCGTGTGCGTATGCAGCGGGCCAATTTTGAGCGCGCCGGTGCGGATCAGTTCCATGGCGATTTCCGAATTGCGCTCCATCGAGTGCTTGACATAGGCATCGCGCGCCACGGGATAGCGCCACTCATGCGCGCCTTTGAAGGTGATATTGCCGTGCCCGTGCAGGTGAATGTAATCGAGCAGGCTGCCCGTCAGGTCGGTTTCATAGACGCCGCGCGGGGTGCCCAGCAGGATGACTTCGCCATAAGGCCCGACCAGGGGCAGCGCGGGCGGCAGCGCCGATGGCAGCCCCGTCGCCTCGATCAGGGTCGAAACGCCCTCGCCACCGGTGATCTCGCGCACAGCCTCGACCATCGCCTCGGGGTCGCCCTGTATGGGATGCGGAAGGCCGCAAGCGCGCGCCCTCTCGACCCGGCCCGCGCTCAAGTCCAGCCCGATCACGCGCCCGCCCTGCAAGCCCGCCAGCTGCGCGGCTAAATTGCCGACCACGCCCAGACCGAGCACGCCAACCCAGTCGCCCAGCTCGATGTTGGAGATGCGCAGCGACGTCATCGCGATGATTGCCATGCGCGTGAAAGGCGCCAGCTCCTGCGGCAAGTCGGCTGGCGTCTTGAGGCAAATCGCGTTGGGCCGCGTTGTGTCGATGACGGAGTATTGCTTATGCCCGCCCCAGTAATGCACGATGTCGCCCGGCGACACCGATGTGATTGCGGCGCCGACCTCGAGGACTTCGCCGACGGCGGCGTAACCGGGCGTCGATGGAAAGGGAAACCAGCGCTGGCTGCCCGAGAGACAGGCGAGTTCGGTAGCGGCGCTGACGACCGAATAACGCGTCCGCAGAAGCGCCTCATGCGCGCGCAGTTTTCCGATGTCGTCGTCGATAGGCTTGATTTCGACGCGGTCAGGCGCGGTGAAGAGCACGCTTAGGTTTTGCATCTGTCTGGAACCCTCGACATTGTGGCGCGATACATCCCTTGCCCTCGCCTATTTGCTACCGGAAGAGATGACGACGCCCTGAATACAATAGCGCTGCAAGAGAATGAAGACCAAGATGCTCGGCAAGGTCATCGCCATCGAAGCCGCCATCAGCAGATGCTCAGTCGCTTGGCCGCCGGCGGAGACGACGCGCTGGAAGTTCGCCAAGCCCAGCGACAGCGTGTACTTCTCCGGCGTGTTCAGATAAATCAGGGGACCAAAAAAGTCGTTCCAGCTTTCGAGGAATCCGATGACGATCATGGTGATGACCACCGGCTTCGAGAGCGGCAAGATGATGCGTATGAAAATCCATAATGTGTTCGCGCCATCGATCTTCGCCGCTTTGTCCAGGTCTTTGGGGATCGTCAAGAAGAACTGCCGGAACAGGAATATGGCGAAGGCGCCGCCGCCGAACCAATTCGGGATGATCAGCGGATTGTAGGTATCCAGCCAGCCAAAAGCCTTGAAGAGCAGAAATGTCGGAATAATCGTGACCTGGTAGGGCAGCATCAGCGTGCTCAGCAGCAGCAGGAAGAGGAGATTGCGGAACGGGAAGCGGAAGCGCGCGAAACCGTAGGCGACCAAAGCGGCCGACAGAATGCGCCCCAAAAGCGAAAAGACGGTTACGAAAACGGTGTTGATGAAGAAGCGCGCCAGAGGCGCCACATGCCAGATCTCGACATAGTTTTCAAAGCGCCAGGTCTTGGGAATCAGCTGCGGCGGCCAGAGAAAGAGCTCGTTGACCGGCTTCAAGGATGACGAAACCGCCCAAAGGAAAGGCAGCGCGAATATGATCGTCAGCCCGTAGGCGACGACATAGAGCAAGAGGTAGCGGATGATGCGCTTGACCCGCCAGGCGGGGAAGAGCTCGCTAAGCAATGTCATGTCCTCTTTTGCAGCGGGCGAGTCGCTCAATACCTGCTAACTGTAGGGGCGAGACTTGTCTCGCCCTCTGCGGATGTCAACCCCACCCCGGTCCCTCCCCCTAGCATCACGGAGGCGTGTAGGGGCGAGCCGGCGGCTCGCCCCTACAAACGACGAGGAACGCAAGGTATTTTGCGTGGGCGGTGGCTCTGCCTCGCGTGTGTCTACCATGATCGGCGCGATTGAACGCATTTAATTGTCCTCGCCTTCGTAATAGACCCAGCGGCGCGAGGTCCATAACTGAAAGCCGGTGATCGCCAGCACGATGACGAAGAAGACCCAAGCCAGCGCGGAGGCGTAACCCATCTCCCAAAAGTCAAAGGCGCTGTTGTACAAATGCAAGACGTAAGACAGGGTGAACATCAGCAGCGCGCCGATGACGCCGAGCACGGTGTTGAAGAGCATGACCGGCGAGATGCTCGGCACGGTGATATAGCGGAACTTGCCGACGCCGCCCGCGCCATCGATATCGGCCGATTCGTACAGTTCTTTGGGGATGCCCTGCAGCGCCGCCAGGAAGATCAGCCTGGTGTTGCCGCCGAGCGCGCCCCATGAGCTGATGATGATGATCAGCGCCGGCTTGGATGAGCCGGGGCGCCCCAGCCAGAGCGGACCATTGCCCAAACCCAAAGACGAGATAATGCTGTTCATCAGCCCGATCCGCGGCTGGAAGATCCACAGCCAGAGGAAGGCGGCCGCCACCACCGGCGTCGCCGATGGCAGAAAATACAGGGTGCGCAAGGCGACCCGCCCCGCGATTCTCTGATTCAGCAGCATAGCCAAAGCCAGCGAGCCGGCGATGACGATCGGCACGAAGATGACCGTGAAATAGAGCGTATTCTCGACCGATTTCCAGAAGAGCCGATCTTTGAACATGTACTCGTAATTGTTCAGCCCGGCGAAGCGCGGCGGGGTGACGATGTTGTAGTCGGTCAGGCTGAGGTAGGCGGAGGCGATCATCGGACCCACGGTGAAGACCAGGAAGCCGATGATCCAGGGGGAGATATAGATGTAGCCTTGCGCCGCCTCCCGCTGGCTGAGGGTCAAGGACGAGCTCAAGCCGAGGCGCTGCTTGATGGGGGCGATCATTCCGTTTCTCGCGCTCGTATCAGAGGATGGCAGTAGGGGCGCCTCGTGAGACGCCCGCCGCGATATTGAATATTCTGCAGGCGTTATGGCGTAACGCCCCTACAACTGTCAGTGGCGGGATTACCCGAGCGCTGGTTTATCCAGGATCGCCTGCGCGCCGGAGTTGAGATCTTCGATGATGTCGTCGACGCTCGCCAAGCCCAGCCAAAGCGCCTGAATCTGGTCGCCTATGAACTTGAAGTGTTCGGTCTCGCGGAAGTTCGCCGGCAGCACGAGGGGCAGCGCATCGGCCATGACGCCCGAGAAGACGCGCAGGGTATCGCTCTCTTGCACGACGTCGTCCGCCATCACGGCCGGGCGGCTCGCGGTCACGTTATGCAGCTTGGTGACGCGCAGCTGGGCATCGAAGCCGGTGTTGTAATCCACCGATTTGAAAGACTCTTCCGGATGCTCGGTGAAGGAGGTCGCGCAGAGCGGATCAAACTCGAACATGCTGCCGCGCTGTCCCGATGGTCCAATCGGCATCGGCGCGACGCCGACAATGCTTGGATCTTCGACAAACTGGGCGACGCCGCTGCCCCAGAAGCCCGACTGAAACATCGCCAGCTGGTTGGCGGCGAAGAGCTGGTAAGGACCCTGCAGCGCAGTGCCGGGAATGGGCGCGACCTTGTGCACATTGTAGAGATCGCTCTGGAACTTCCGCGCGGCGATCGATGCTTCCGAATTCAGAAGCGATTCAGTGCCATCGGCATTCAGCGTATCGCCGCCACAGGCGCGGATGAAGACGATCGAGGTAAAATACGAGCCTTCGGGATCGACGAAGCCCCAGATGCGCCGGTCGGGGTCGGTCACCTCGATGGCGGCGGCAAGGAAGTCGTCCATGGTCCAGGTTTCGTCCGGGTAATCGACGCCGGCATCGTCAAAGATGGTCTTGTTGAAGAACAAGCCAACGCGGCCCGGATGCGCCAGGATGGGAATGCCGTAGAGCTTGCCATCCAGATAGGCGGCCGAGATCGTCGCCGGGTAATGCTCGTCCGGGTCGTAGCCCATGCTCTCGACGATATCGTCTATGAGCGCGAGCACGCCGGTCGCCGCCAGCCGGAAGTAGCCCTCGATCGACGAGATCCAGATGACATCGCCCATGGCGCCGCCAGCCGCCAGCGTGTTGATTTTCTGGAAGTATTCCGAGCCGGGGGAAGTCTTCGATGACCACCTGCGCTTCGCCGGCCATGTCCTCGTTGAATATTTCCGCCCAATGGCGCTGCGCGTCCGCCTGCCGCCCGCTGCGGGTATGCGAACGGATGGTGACGCCGCCTCGTCGAGAATTGTAGACGCTCAGCCGACGAATGCCGCCGCCCACGCAAACTACCTTGCGTCCCACGTCGGCTGTAGGGGCGAGCCGGCGGCTCGTCCCTCCTACATCCCTCCCTGATGCTTCGGGGAGGGGCCGGGGATGGGGTTGGCAATCATGGCGGGCGACATGATATATCGCCCCTACACCAATGGATCAGGGCGGGCGACATGATATATCGCCCCTACACCAATGGATCAGGGCGGGCGACATGATATATCGCCCCTACACTATGGCGTTCTGGCGCGCGGGCCAATTCGGGCAGCGCCGTTTCGGTATGGACAGCCCCCTGCCAGCGCCTATAATCCTCGCACTGTCTCGCGAACGGAATCAGCCCCTTGGGAGGAGCGCAAATGTCACTCGACGACAAAGTCAAAGCGATGGGCATCGATATCGAAGACTTTACGCCCTCGGCCACGCTGGCGCCGGCGACGCGCATTGGCGACACGGTTCTCGTTTCCGGGCACGTCTCGACCGGCTACGTCGGCAAGCTGGGGCGCGACCTGGATGTGGAGGCCGGCAAACAGGCGGCGCGCGTCTGCGCCATCGACCTGCTGAAAGCGGCCTATACCATCACCGGCTCGGTCCACAAGCTGCGCCTGCGCCGGCTGCTGGGCGCCGTCAATTCCATGCCCGACTTCACCGACCAGCACCTGGTCGTCAATGGCGCTTCGGAGCTCTTCTGGGAGCTTTACGATGGCGAGCTGCACGCCCGCAGCGCGCTCGGTTTCGCTTCCCTGCCTAATGGCTTCGCCGTCGAAATCGAAGCGATATTCGAGATCGTCGATTGAGCGACTGCCGCCCCTTGAAGACGCGCGTCCACTATTCGCTCTCGGCGCTATAGAAGGCTTGCGCGATACTGGCGATTTGCCGCCAAGTTCTGGCTGTGAAGCGAGCGGGACGAGCCACCGGCTCGCCCCTACAGCTGACGAATTTGAGCGAATAGTTCCGGAAATGGCGCGGAATGTGTCCAGGCGTTTCTTCCCTTCCCTCATTTTGGGGGCAAGGGGCAGGGGGAGGGTTGCACAACAATGCTGGCGCAAATCGTCAAACCCCTGCGCGCGCTGAGCCCGCAGGCGCGGCTCTTCTTCGCGGTCATCGTCGGCTTGAGTTTCGTCGCCGATGGCTTGGTTTCCGTGCTGCTGAATCTGTATTTGCTGCGCCTCGATTACGGCACGGAGTTCATCGGGCTGGTGAACGCGGTCGGCTTGCTGACCTTCGGCTTGGCGAGCCTGCCAGCCGGCGTTCTCGGCTCGCGCATGTCGACGACGGCTTTGATGAAGTTCGGCGCCTATACCTGTCTGGCGGGCGGGCTGATGCTGCCGCTGGCCGAGTCGCTGCCGCCGGGCTGGCGCGAAGTTGGGCTGGTCTTCCCGCCGGCTTTGATGATGGGCGGTTTCGCATTCTACTTCGTGAATGGCGCGCCCTACCTGCTCAATATTGTCGATGTCGCTTACAAGAGCCATGCTTTCGCCCTCAAGGCGGCGCATTGGTCGCTGGCGGGTTTCGCCGGCAGCCTCATCGGCGGTCTGCTGCCTGGCGCGCTCGCCGGCATAAATGGCTGGACGCTGGCCGACCCCGCGCCCTTCCGCCTCACATTTGCCTTGGCGACCGTCGTGCTGGCGCTTTCCGCTTTGCTCGTCACGCGCATTCGCCCCCTGAAGCCGCAGCCGCCGCCGACGCCGCAGGAGCAAGCGCCGGTTGCGAAGCGCGGAGGCAATGGCTGGGCGAGCTCGGTGCTGATGCTGATCGTCATCATGACCGTCATTCGGCTCTTCCAGGTGGCGGGCTCGGCGACAGCGATGGTGTATTTCAATGTCTACATGGATCAGCATTTGCTGGTATCAACCGCTTTGATCGGGGCGATGGCGGCAATCGGGCGGCTGACCGGCGTGCCGACCGCCTTGGCCACGCCCTGGCTGGTGCAGCGCTGGGGCAATATTCGGGTCATCCTCGGTTCATCGCTGGTGGCGACGCTCTGCCTGCTGCCGATGGCGCTGGTGGAGCATTGGCTGGCGGCGTCATTTGGCTATATCGGCGCGATCAGCATGATGTCCGTTCGCTACACCGCCTTCATCGTCTACATCCTCGATCTCGTGCCGCGGAAGCATCAAGCGCTGATGGCCGGCACGGGCGAAGCGGCGGCCGGTCTTAGTTTCGCCATGATGGCGCTGGGCGGCGGCTTAATCCTCACTGCTTTCGCCTTCCGCGATCTCTTCTTGCTTGGCACATTCGTGTCGTTCACAGGCACGGCGCTCTTCTGGCTCTACGTCGTCGTAAGCAAACCAAAGCGCAAGCTCAAGCCAGCGCTCTAAAGCCCGCGCGAAAAGGGTTACGCTTTCTTCAAGCGACCAACGATCGCCCCCGTCCGCTCCGCCGCGGCTCTCGGGCATGTTGTGCTTCCCCCTGACCTTTCGGGGAGACTTAGTGGGGTTAATCCCTGCCGCCGCGCGCTTGCGCCGCATCCAACAGGGCGATGACGTCGCCGCGGTCGGTCTCGTCTTCGAATTGCGACCGCGCCAATTCCAGCGGCGTCAATCCCGCTTTCGCTTCGCGCGCGTTCAGATCGGCGCACCGCCCCAGCAGAAAGCGCGGCACATCCGTCAGCTGGCGATAGACGCCGACATCCTGCGCGGCCGCGGTCAAATCCGGCAGCGGGTCGATAAAGGCTTTGGGGCCGAAACAGATGGCGAAGTGCAGCGGCGTTTGCCCGTTTTCAGCGCGCGCGTTCACATCGGCGCCCCGCGCCAGCAGCACTTCCATCACCTCGATATGACCGCCCTGCGCCGCCAGATGCAGCGGGCTCAAGCCGGCGCCCAGAGCGTGCTGGGATTCCGTCGCCGCCCCCGCCAAGCCGACGTCTTCAGCCAGCAGCGACCCGACCCGCGCCAGATCGCCCATGACGCTCGCCCAGAAGATATCAACTTCCCAGCCCAAGTGCCGCAGCAGATGCCGCGTCGCCTCGTAATTGCGGCGGTAGGCGATATCGCGCAGGGGCGTCGTCCGCCCATATTTGCCCGAGCGCTCGTAGGCCACCAACGGGTCCGCGCCGAAATCCAGGTAGAACTGGATCGCCTCCACATCGCGGCAGAAGGAAAGCAGAGTGCTGGGGCCGGGGCCGATCTCGTTGACCAGCGCCGGATTCGCGTCCAGCCGCGCTTTCACGCCCGCCCTATCGCCTAGCCAGGCGCAAGCCCAGACGTCTTTTTCCGCGCCGCGCGCCAGCAGAAAGTCGACCATGCCGAGCGCCGCGTATTCCGGCATGAAGTCGGCCAAGTCGATGGCGTGAATCAAGGCGTTGAAGCGGTACTTCGGGTCACGGGCATTGATATCCGCGCCATGCGCCAGCAGCAGATCGACGATGTCCTTGCGCCCGTGCATCACCGCCACGTGCAGCGCCAGCGCGTCTGAACCCCAGAGCGACGTGCGCACGTAGCCGCTGGAATTCGCCAAACGGCTGTCTTCGGCGAGCAGGCGCTTGACGACTTCGCTGTCGCCTGTCTTCGCCGCCTCGAAGAGCCGCATGACTTTCTGCCTGAATTGATCGTCTCGCGAGGGGCGCTTTGCTGATAAATCGTTCAAAACCGTCATCCTTTCCTTCATGGATCTGCGCGCGTGATACAGGCGCGATTTGACCGTGCCCAAGGGGATTTCCAGGAAAGCCGCGACCTCGCGCTGCCGATAATCGTTCATGTAATGTAATACGGCGACCGCCCGCTGCGCCTCGGGCAGGGCGTCCAGCGCGCTGGCGACCGCGTCCGCCACCGGGCAGGGTTCGCTCGGGCCGCCTTCAAAGCCGAGCGAGAACTCGCCGATCTGCTCAAGCGAGACCAAGGGCGGCGTTTTGACGCGCAGCCGCCGATGCGCTTGCGTGTAGACGATGCGCCGAAACCAACCGGGGAAGGCAGCCGCCTCGCGCAGCTTGATCAAGCCGATCCAGGCGCTGATGAAAGCCTCTTGGGCGGCGTCTTCGGCTTCCTGCCAATCACCGAGCAGGGCATAGGCATAGCCGACGGCCATGTCCTGGAAGCGGCGGACGAGTTCGTCGTAGGCTTGGGGGTCGCCTCCGCGGGCGCGGGCGACGATGGGCGGGAGTTTTTCCATGGCTTCTCCTTTGATGGCTGGTCTCGCTTCAAAGAGCCGGTTGTTGTGGCGGAAGGTTCAATCGGAATCATAACGCCGCCTGTTATTCTTCGCGCTCCCGCCGTCGCCCCGCGATATTGGAAGGACCGGCGGCGTGGTAGAATGGGCTAGCGCCAACCTTGGAGCGACAGCATGAGGCCAGACTTCGCGGAAAAACTGCAGGACTATATTACAAACTTGCGGAGCGCGCGCAAGAAGCAGCAACCCGAACGGCAGGTTAGTCACCTGTTTCTGGCTTTCATCAGCGATGCCTTTGGCGTGAAAACCGAAGACATCGAGCTTGAACATCATGTAACGATGACCAAGGTGCAGAAGCATGGCTACGTCGATGCCTTGCTGGGCGACCTCATCATTGAATTCAAGCGCGACATCAATACCGACCTCGGCGCCAATATCGACCAGCTCACGGCGTATATGCGCGAGATGCCAGAACTGCATCGCTACGTCGGCATGCTGACGGATGGCTTGGACTTCCGCACTTATATCCTGGATGAAGCCGACGAAGCAAGCGAGGTCGCGCAATTCAATATCGCCAGCGCCGAGCCTGATGGCGCCTTCCTGTGGCTGGATTCCTACCTCTTCAGCCGCAGCCAGATCGAACCAAGCGCGGAAGATGTCGTTCAGCGTTTCGGCATCGACAGCCCGACTTTCCAACTCGTCCGCCAAACCTTCTTTCGCTTGCTGCGCGCAATCGAAGACGACACTGAACTTGATGTCTGGCGCGGCCAATGGAAGGCGCTGCTGACGAAGGTCTACGGCTCGGATATTGCCGATGACGACTTGTTCGTCCGCCACAGCTACCTGTCGCAATTCGCCAAATTGCTGGTCTTCGCCGCGCTGGAGGGCCGCCCGGAGAAAGACGCTATCCCGAGCATTGTCGATGGCAAGGCCTTTTATCGACACGGCGTCAGCAATATCGGCGAAAACGACTTTTTCTCGTGGCTGATGATGCCGGGCATCCGGCGCGAAGGCATCGACGCGCTGCACGCTTTGTCGGCGGAATTGCTTGTTTACGACCTCAGCGCCGTCCGCCAGGATTTGCTGAAGCAGCTTTACCAGAATCTGGTGGATCCAGAGACGCGGCATGACCTGGGCGAATACTATACGCCCGATTGGCTGGCGCAATTGACCTTGCGGGAGATTGATTATCGCGCGCCGCAAAGCCTGCTTGATCCGTCTTGCGGCTCCGGCACATTCTTATTCAACGCGATTCGCCGGCTGGCGGAGCAAGGCTTGAGCGGCAGCGACCTGGTCGATTTCGCCTTGAACAGCATCGTCGGCATTGATATTCACCCGCTGGCGGTGACGATCTCGCGGGCGAATTTTCTGCTGGCGCTAAGCGAGCATCTGGAGACGGACAATGGCGAGGACGAGCCGCCGCCCGTGCCAGTCTTCCTGGCGGACGCGCTGATTCGCCCGCTGGAGAACCGCAGCCCGGACTCGGTCGCCATCGCGGTCGATTGGGACAAGGACGAGGTCTTCCGCATCCCAGTCGAGCCAGCCTCTGACGCTGAGAAGCTGACACGAACCATAGACTATATGGACGATATTGCCAAAGTCGTCTCCAGCGCCGAGCAAGCCAAGCAGATGGGCGAGGTATTTCGACGCCTGGTGCAAGATGTTTACGGCGAGCTCACCAGCCCGACCTTTCGCAATCTGTGGGCGAGCAATTTCCAGCTGCTGGCGGCATTGATCCGCGAGGGCCGCGACAGCATCTGGGCTTACATCCTCAAGAATCTGTCGCGCCCGCTGGTCTTGGCGGAGAACGGCTTTGACGCGGTCGTGGGCAACCCGCCCTGGCTATCCTACCGCTACATCAACAGCGCCGCCTGGCAAGACGAAGTCAAGGACTTGTGCGTCTATTATCAACTTATCGAGCCCGGCGATGTCAAGCTCTTCACGCAGATGGATTTGAGCGCGCTTTTCTACGCGCACGCCAAAGACCGCTATTTGAACGATGGCGGCACATTGGCATTTGTCATGCCGCGCAGCGTCCTCACCGGCGCCAAGCAGCACCGCCCCTTCCAACGGCAAGGCATGGCGCGGATTCTTGATGTTGGCGCCGTCAGCCCCTTGTTTAATGTGCCGGCCACCGTCCTGATTCATTCGAGAGACGCCATCAAAAAGGAGAACATCCCCACCAAGAGCTACGCGGCGCGTTTCGACAAACATGAATTGACGCTGGCGGAAGCCGAGCCGCAGATGGCGATGGAAGAGAGCCTCACCAATTTTGTCGACGACAAGATCCGATGCATCTATTATTACGAGCTATTCGCCCAAGGGGCGTCGCTGGTGCCGCGGAATTTGTGTTTCGTGCGCCCGGCCGGCTTGCCCAACATGCCGGTTGTCATGACCGATCCCGAAGTGAACAAGGACGCCAAGAAACCTTGGAGGGATATAAGACTGGTTGGCACGGTGCACATCCCCTATGTTTACGCCACGCTCTTGAGCAAGCACCTGCTGCCATTCGGAATTCAGAAGCTCAGCATGGTCGCCGTGCCATTTCGGCAAACTGATGATGGCAAGCTGGAAGAGGTTGAGGGATTATTTGATTTCGCCATGGCAGGCCATCTTCGCGACTTCACCGACTGGTTCGAGAAGATGAATACATTTTGGGAAGAGCGAAAGAAAACAGCCATTTCTTTGTCGCAACGATATGATTATCACAAACTGCTGACCAGGCAGAATACACTTGACTCCATCCGCGTCATCTATGGAGGGAGCGGGACGAACATCGCCAGCTGCGTCCTGGAAACCGACTTTGAAGAGCTTAGACTCTACAGACGGCGGGTCAGCGGCTTCATTGTTGACACGAAGACCTACTACTATACGCCTGACACTGTGGAAGAAGCGCATTACCTCTGTGCAATGCTTAACTCGTCTGTTGTCAATGAATGCATCAAGAGTCATCAGTCGCAAGGTCTATGGGGTCACCGAGACATCCACCGCACGCCCTTTGAAGCCTGCGCCATTCCCATCTTCGACGCCGGCAACAGCGATCATCTTGAACTCGCGCGCTTGAGCCTGGCTGCCCATGCCAAAATCGAAGAGTTAAAGGGCATGGAAGAGAATCGCCTGCTCAACGGCGGTCCGGGCCAGTCGCGAGGTCGGGCGCGCGAATTGCTGGCTGATGAACTCCAGGCGATTGACGCGATCGCGCGGCGATTATTGCAAGTCTAGGCTCCCCGGTCCCGGGATACCGGCGAAACCCGCCCCGCTCCACTCCACGCTGTCATGCCAGGCGCTGAGTTGATGCCGCAGACTGATGGCGATATCGTCATCGCGCCAGTTGTAATCGGCCTTGGCGGCGAAGGGACTTTTGCCAGTGCGCGCGCCGCGGCTGCCATCGCCAATCGCAAAAGTGTCGATGACGATGCGCTGGGCGCCCGTCGCCAGCAAGCGCTCGGCAAAGGCGTCCGAATAAGGCAGGCAGGGCGATACCGCGATCTGCACCGAGACGCCGCAATCGACCGCCCGCCTCGCCGCCTCCAGCCGCTTCTCCACATGCGAGCGTTTCGGCCCGTACGGCAGGTCGCCCCGGTCGGTCTCGATGGTCAAGCCCAGCCAGGCATAAGGTATCGCCGCGATCAAATCGAGATCATCGACCACCTTCGGCCCTCGCGTCTGGATCAGCAGCAGATCGAGATCGTCATAGCGTGCGAAGACCTCCAGGCAGCGCCGCGTCAGCCGCAGTTTGCGCTCAATCGGCTGGTAGGGGTCGGTCACCGGGCTCATGAAAATGCGCATATCTTTTCGATTCCGAGCGCGGGATAGCTGCGCCTCCAGCAATTCAGCCGCGTTCTCTTTGACGATCAGCGCCCCGCCCCATGTCTCGCCCTCGCGCCGCCCGAAACGCCAATTGGGCAGCATCTGGGCATAACAGTAGGCGCCGCAATAAAGTTTCCCGAACTGGCAGCCGGTCGCCCACGAGAGGCTGTGCGTGAAGGGACGCTCGCCCGACCTGAGGAAGCCCCGTTTCTGTGGCGTGAGGATGGATTTGGCTTGGGCGTAGCGGACGTTCATGGGCGTGATTGTAACAAGACAGGACGCCGCGGCGAAATGCAGCCCGGCAGCGGCAGCGCGCCATATCCATGACCAACGCTCTCCTCGCCATAATCGCGCGGTTTCCGCTCTTTCTCGCCGCTGACTCGATGGGCGTTTTCAGCATCTATATGGCCGGAGGCGCGTAATTCTCTGTCAAAATCGGCGCCTGGGCCGTCGCGCATCCGCCCTCGACATCACCAGCGCCTCAGGTATAATCCAGCGCCTGAAACCAGAAACGGGAGCCAGACCATGCCCGGCAAACGCAAAATCACCGGCACAAAGCCGCTTTTTGGCCAATCGCGCAGCAAAGCCTTCAACACGGTCAAGCGCCAATTCAAGCCGAACCTGCAAAACAAACGCATCTACGTGCCCGAGCTGGACCGCTGGGTGCGCGTCAAAATCACGGCGAAGGAAATCAAGACCATCGACAAGATCGGCTTCATGGAATTCCTCAAGCGCCGCAACATCCCGCTGAAGCAGCTCCTCTAGCCCGCAGAATCTCGATTCTAGGGGCGACTCTGTGAGTCGCCCGCTGCCCTCTCCTCCGCCCAGCCAAAGATGAACCCCCACCATCAAGCGATCCTGCGCCAAATCCAGGCAGCCGAACCCGGCCGTGGCAATGTAAAGCAGCGCCCCGAGCATCTGGGCACGACCCGCAAGTGGCACGGCCTGAAGAACGCGCAGAACCGCGCCATCATCCTCGACTTCATCGCCGCCAACAAAGACCTCGGCTACGCAGACTGGCTGGCGCTGATCGATTCCCTTTATCAGGGCGATTCCTACGAGGAACGCTGCGCCCCGCGGACGCTGCTCGGCAAGTTTCCGCGCTTTCGGCGTGAACTGCCGCTCTGCCAGCTGGATGCCTGGCTCGGCTGCTTGAATGGCTGGGCGGAGGTCGACAGCACTTGTCAGACCGTCTTCAGCGACAAAGACCTGTTGGCGGATTGGGCCGGCTGGTCCGCCCTGCTCCGCGCGCTCGCCGGCGACGCCAACGTCAACAAGCGCCGCGCCGCCCTCGTCTTGCTGACGGCGCCCATCACGCAGTCGCCCGACCAGCGCATCCTCGATCTCTCGTTCGAGCTTATCGTCCGCCTCAAATCGGAAAAGGACGGCCGCATCACCAAGGCGATATCCTGGCTTCTGCGCAAGGGCATCAAGCAGCATCGCGAATCCATCGCCGCCTTTGTCGAAGTCAATGCCCCCGCCCTGCCCGCCATCGCCGTCCGCGAAACCCGCCGAAAGCTGGCGACCGGCAAAAAGTAGCGCCAAAGCGCTGATCCGTCCAATCAAAAATTATGACCGGCGTTACAGCGTAACGCCCCTACACTTTTGTACTCTTATGACGATCTGTAGGGGCGATTCTTTGAATCGCCCACAGGATTCTAACGGTACGTCAAACCAGCGAATGCTTTTGCTTGGACGGCGGCACAGACGCGCGCACCCTACACCATAGCGGCGTAGTGATCCTTCACGAGATAATGCGATTCGCGCGGGGGCCGCGGCATATATTCCCCTTGCGGCGGCGCCTCGGGCAGCTCAATCGCGCCGGGGATCACATTCTCGTAGGGTATCGCCCCCAGCATATCGCGCATGACGTTCAGGCGCAGGCGGCGTTTGTCGTTGGAATTGACCTGGCGCCAGCGGCATTCCGGTATGTCCGTGTGCTCGATCATGGCGTCTTTCGCCCGCGTGTATTCCACCCAGCGTTCCCGCCCGGCCAAGTCGATCGGGCTCAGCTTCCAGCGGCGCGCCGGGTTGGCCGCTCGCTCCTGGAAGCGGCGTTCCTGCTCTTCGTCATCGACCGACAGCCAATACTTGAGCAGGATGATGCCGTCATTGATCAGCAGGCGTTCGAAGCTGGGAGCATCGCGCAAAAAATCCCAATACTCGCGGTCGCTGCAGAAGCCCATGACGCGCTCGACCGTGGCGCGGTTGTACCAGCTGCGGTCGAAGAGCACGATCTCGCCGGCGGCTGGGAGATGCGCCACATAGCGCTGGAAATACCACTGCGTCTGTTCGCGGTCTGATGGCTTGGCCAAGGCGACCAGGCGGATATCGCGCGGCTGCAGCGGCGCCATGATGCGCTTGATCGTGCCGCCCTTGCCGGCGGCGTCGCGCCCGTCGAAGGTGACCATGACGCGCATGTCGTGATGCTTGATCCAGTATTGCCACTTCACCAGCTCAAACTGAAGCCGCGCCAATTCTTGCTCGTAGAACTTCCGCTTCAGCCGCGGCGGACGCTCCGCTCTTTTCGCCTTCTCTTCTGTCATGGGACGCTCCCAGTTTATGCGCGGCCTGGTCCTCCGCTAGCTTAACAAATCTTCGGGCGCATCGTCAGGCTTTTGCGCATGCCCCCGCTGCAAACTGGCATTTGTCGCGTCGGCTTAAGTAACCGACCAGGACGATCTGTAATATAATTCATGGGTATCGCAATCGAAGGACGTCGCAGTCAACTATGGCTCTGCTGGAAAGCGCGTTCCGTTCCGCCACATTGGGGGACCGAGCCAAGCCGAATTTCTTCATCGTGGGCGCGCCAAAATGCGGCACGACCTCGCTTCACGAGTACCTCCAGCGTCACCCCGATGTCTTCATGCCCTTCTTCAAAGAGCCGCATCTCTTCGGCAGCGACCTGGAGGGTTCGCGTTTCCAGCAGTTCCGCGCCAAGCCCGAGCGCTATCTGAAGCTCTTTCGCGACGCGCGCGGCGAGAAGCGCATAGGCGAATCGTCGCCCTGGTATTTGGCCAGCCGGCGCGCCGCCGCCGAGATTCACGCTTACGACCCCGCCGCGAAGATCATCATCATGCTGCGCAACCCGATCGACATGATGTACTCGATGTGGTCGCAGTTTCGCTACAGCGGCAACGAACAGATTGAAAGCTTCGAAGAGGCGCTGGCAGCCGAAGCCGATCGGCGGGCGGGCAAACGCATACGGCGCGTCGCCCATTGCGTCACCGGCTTGTATTATCGCGAAATGACGCGCTTTGCCACGCAAGTCCCGCGATACTTCCAGCGATTCGGCCGCGAGAACGTCAAGGTCGTCATCTTTGACGATTTCCGCTCGGATACAGCCGCCGTCTTCCGCGATGTCCTCGCCTTCCTCGAGGTGGACCCAAATTTCGAAATGACCTTCGACATCCGCAACCCCAACAAGGAGGTGCGGCTGGAGTGGCTGCAAAAGCTGATCGTGGACGGCGGTTTTTCGCTCATGCTGCTGAAAGATCGGCTGACCTACCTGGCGACCACGCACTCCCTCGTGCCCTACGCCTATCGGACGCGCGCGGTGCAAGGGGTCATCGCCGTCTACACCAAGTATGAAAAGCGTTCGCCTTTGACGCCGGAATTGCGGCGGCGCCTGGCGGACGAGCTGGAAGGCGAAATCGACGCCCTCAGCGCCTTGCTCGACCGCGATCTATCCCATTGGCATCAAGTTGACTGAGCGCCGCATGTCCGACGCGACCGACAGCAATATAGGCGCAAAAGAAGGCGGAGGCTCGCTCCGGCGCCTGCTGGTGCGCGCCGCCAGCATCATCATCACGGTCGTGCTGCTGGCGATGCTTGTCGGGCGCGTGAACTGGGCGGAATTCGATCAATTGCTCGCGCGCATCGCCATATCGAGCTGGATCGCCGCCTTGCTCGCCTATCTGGCGCTGAACCTCTTCCGGGCGCTGCGCTTCCGCATTCTGCTGGACAAGCGCGATTCGCCCTGGCGCATTCTCATCCCGATCACGCTCTATCATAATTTCCTGGTGCGGGCGCTCCCTTTCAAGCTGGGCGAGCTTTCGTATATCGTCTTGCTCCGCTCGCGCTTGAATTACTCGATGGAAGAAGGCCTGAGCAGCCTCTTTGGCGCGCGCGTGCTGGAGCTGTTGATCATCATCATGGTCTTCGCCGCCAGCATACCGGCGAGCGCGGAACAGCTGGCCGCGCAGCGCGACGAGCTGCTGCTCATTATCGCCCTTACGTTCGCCCTAAGCGTCCTCTGTCTCTATTACGGCGGTCACCTTATCAGAACCGCGCAAAGCCTCGCGCAGCCCGTTCTGAAGCGCCTCGAGCGCGGGCGCGCGGGCGTCGGCAAGAGCGTGAACAGCCGCTTGCGCCAGCTCGCCGCCGAGATGGATCGGATTCGGCAGCCGCGTCTCTTCCTGACCGCCTTGATCACCACCTGTTTCACCTATACCTGTTCTTTCCTGACGAATTATGTTTTGCTGCGCGCGCTGGGCGTCCATGTGGAATTGCCCGTTTTCATCGCTATAATCAGCCTTGGCATGTTCGCTTCCGCCTTTCCCTTCACCGTTAGCGGTTTCGGCGTGGTTGAGGGGGCTTGGCTCTTGGGCTTGACGCAGTTTGCCAACATGCCCGATGCCGACGCCGCCGCCGCCGGCTTCCTGCTGCATGGCTTTCAGATATTCGCGGCCGCGGTCTACGGCTTGCTCGGTTATCTGCTTATTCACGTCAGCGCGCCCTTGCCATCGCGAGACGATACCCGCGCAGCGCATTGACCAAGGGCGTTCACATTAAAGGACGATGCCATGCCCTACCCGCTAAATCCCGACAAGATGTATCGCATGCCGACGCATTTTGGTCCAAGCGCTGGCCCACGCCAGGGACCCGATGGCCGCAAGTTTCAATGCGTGGACAACCCGCTTGGAACCGCCTATAGCGTGAGTTTCCTCACGGAATCAAGTCAGCTGGAAGCTTTTCTGCCGCCCGGCTTCTCGCTCGATGGCGAGCCGGTGGTCACCGTCTCCAGCAATCACATGACGGAGATCGAGTGGCTCGCGGGCAGGGGCTACAACGTCCTCGGCGTCAGTTTTCCGGCGCGTTTTGATGGCGAGCGGGATCGGGTCCGCGGCAGCTTTCTGACGGTGCTCTGGGAGAATTTGACCGATCCCATCCTGACTGGCCGTGAAGAGATCGGCTTCTCCAAGATATATTGCGAGCTGCCGCCCCCGACGAAATTGCGCGGCGACTATCACCTCATCGCCAGCTGGCTGGGCTTCAAATTCCTGGATATGCGCATCGGCGATTTGCGCGCGCTTTCTGAAGCGGAAATCAGCGCGCGGCAAGCCAGTGCGGCCAGCGACGGCACGCTGCACTACAAGTACATGCCGCGCACTGGCGACTGGGGAAGGCACGATATCGCCTACCCGGTCTTGACGCCCGCGGGCAACTCCAACCTGCGCGTTCTCGAACATCGGGTCGGCGCTGGCAGCGTCCAGTTTCATCGCGCGCGCTGGGAAGACATGCCAACGCAATACAATATCGTAAACGCCTTCGCCGATCTGGAAATCCGGGAGTATCGCGGCGCCAGCGTGACCAGGACTATCGGCGGCAAGGACATCAGCGACCAGCGAATGCTGCGCTGAAGCCATCACAGGACCTCAATTCCCTAGTCAACTGAGAACAGGGGCATAGACGCATGATCGAGCTGGCTGGAAAAGTTGCCTTCGTCACCGGCGCGGCGGGGCGGAAAGGCATCGGCCGCGCCATCGCCTTGCGGCTAGCGGAGCGGGGCGCCAACGTGGCGGTCAATGACCTGCGTCCATCCGAGAGCAGACGTCAAGGCTTGCAAGAGCTCGTATCCGAAATAAAAGGCTTGGGCGCGCGCTCGCTGGCGCTCTATGGCGATGTAGCCGACAGCGCTGATGTCGAGCGCATGTTCGCCCAGTTGGTCACTCATCTTGGCCGGCTGGATATCATGGTCAACAACGCGGCGGCGCCTTCAGGGCCCGATCGCGTTCCCTTGGTGGATCTGCAAGAAGAGCATTTTGACCGGGTACAGCGGGTAAACGTTCGCGGGACCTACCTTTGCTGCCGCTCCGCCGCCCGTCAGATGCTCGCCCAGGCTGAGGGTGGCCGCATCATCAACATTTCATCGGTGATTGGCAAACATGGCGTGGCGCTGTATGCCGCCTACGCCGCCTCGAAATTCGCCATTCGCGGCCTCACGCAGTCGCTGGCGCACGAGCTTGGCCCCAACGACATCACCGTGAATGCCATCTGCCCGGGCCTTACCGAAAGCGAGCGCGTCGACGATCTCGCTCATCAACTGCATCCCAGCAACATGTCCACTACCGTCATGCGCAGAGAGATATTCGAGCGCGCCATCCGCGAAAGTTCCTTGAAGCGCGTGGGCAAGACCAGCGACATCGCCGATGCCGCCGCCTTCCTCGCCAGCGATTATGCCAGCTACATCACTGGGCAGTCTCTGATCGTTGACGGCGGCCACATTATGGATTAGGCAAACCAGTTCAGGAAGACGACCATGTACGACTTGGGTTCCAAGGTGGCTCTGGTAACCGGCGCGGCTGGCGCGGAAGGGATCGGCCGGGCGATTGCATTGCGACTGGCGCAAGAAGGCGCCGATCTAGCCATCAATGACTTGCCAGAAGCGGCGGGATCGCGCGCGGGGCTGCCCGATGTCGTCCGCGAGATCGAAGGCATGGGGCGGCGCGCTCTGGCTGTCTACGCCGATGTCTCGCGGGCGGATCAAGTCGAGCGCATGACGCAAGAAGCGCTGGACTATTTCGGCCGCATCGACATTTTGGTCAACAACGCCGGCGCGCCCGCCGGGAGAGACCGCGCGCCCCTGGTCGAGCTGGAAGAGGAAGCCTTCGATCTTGTGCAGCGCGTCAACGTGAAAGGCACGTTTCTCTGCTGCCGGGCGGTGGCGCGCCACATGCTCCAACGCGGCGGCGGCGGCACGATCATCAATATATCGTCCATGGCTGGCAAGCAAGGCGTCGCCCGTTACGCCGCCTACTGCGCCTCCAAATTCGCTGTCCGCGGCTTCACCCAGTCGGTGGCGCGCGAGTTGGGACCACAGGGCATCGCCGTTTACGCCATCTGCCCCGGCTTGATCGCCAGCGAGCGAATTGACGATATGGCGGCGGTCCTCGCCCCGGAGGGCGTCGAGCCGGCCGACTATCGCGAACAAATGATCGCAGACGCCATACAGCGCTCGGCGCTCGGGCGCATGACCGACCAAAGCGAAATCGCGAATTTGGCCGCTTTTCTGGCATCCGACCAATCGGATTTCATGACCGGCGCGTCGCTCGCGTTGGATGGCGGCTCGCTCATGGACTAAGCAGGGCGATCACAGAAGCTTAAAAGGCATAGAAATGACGACTCAACGCCTGCAAGACAAGGTCGCTTTGGTTGTCGGCGCTGGTTCTCGCGGCGAGCTGGCCGGCACAGGTTACGCGGCGGCGATGCTTTTCGCTCGGCATGGCGCGCGCCTCCTGCTCGTCGACAAGGATCGCGACCGGGCGGAGCGGACCCAAGGCGATATCAGCGCGGAGGGCGGCGTCGCCACCGTTCTCGAAGCCGACGTCGCCAGCGAAGACGATTGCGAGGCCATGATCGCCGCCTGCAGAGAGCGCTACGGCGCCTTGCATGTCCTCTTCAACAACGTGGCCACGCCTGGATCGGGCAAGGTCACGGAAGTGGGCGGCGACGCCCTCGATCAGGTCTTTGCGATCAACCTGCGCAGCATGCTGCTCGCCTGCAAATATGCCATCCCTCTCATGAAAGCCAGTGGCGGCGGCTCAATCATCAACATTTCTTCCATAGACGGCTTGCGCGCCGGCATGCATCCGAACGTGCCCTACGCCGTCACCAAAGCGGGCGCCGCCCAGCTGGCGCGCGTTCTTGCCGTGCATCATGGCCGAGACAATATTCGCGCCAACTGCATCGCGCCCGGTCATATCTACGCGCCCTTCGTGCAACACATCGACGCCAAGAAACGCGCGCTGCGACAGAGGGCGGCGCCCCTCGGCAGCGAAGGCGACGCCTGGGATGTCGCTTATGCCGCCCTCTTCCTCGCCAGCGACGAATCCCGTTGGATTTCCGGAGTTGTCTTGCCAGTAGACGCCGGTTTGCTCGCGGCCACACCCCTGGCGGTATACGACAATCTGTTCTAGGGCTGGCCACCGACCGGCGCTGGAGTGGCGCTTGCGCCGCCTGACTTTCTCGAACATTCGTTCTATTCAGCGGCGTCCGGCATCCTTTCCTCTTGCGCCCGCTTCAATCCGCAGCAATGTCTTGCGGTCTGTCGCTATAGCGTGTATACTGTATAGATATAAGGAGCGCGACAAAAAACGAGCTTTGCAGCTCGCTTTGGATCGATTTCCCTGCGCCAGTAGGGAAGTCAAGATCGTGAATTTCTTGCAGACAGATTAGCACGGATTCGCTCAACGGGTACGCGAGATCCGGCTGGAATTCTGGCCGAGTTTTGTCTCATTTTCATTCATGGAAAAGCGGTCGCTGATCAGCTGCTCGTAACGAGAGATCGATGGCGTCAAGCTCTCAGGCAAAGCCAAGCTCAACCTGCTGCGCTCAAGAGAAGGACCTGCGCCTATGCGCGCCGGCTCTGGTCGGTCGCATTGCGGCATCCGCCCTTGGTTTGGGGCGGCGGTCTTTGTGTTGATGTTTTGCGGAGCGCGGGGACTTGCGGAAAATGACGAGAAATGGGATGCGAATGCCACGGAAAGTTATGCGGGACGAGCTGATCGAGCGAGCGCAAAAGTTGGCTGCGGCGGGCTATTCGCCGATTCCGGTGCAGGGCAATAATATGCCGACGGAACCGAAACGACCGGCCATCAGCTGGCGTGTTTTCCAGCAGCGGATCGCCAGCGAGAGGGAGATCGAGCGGAGTTTCGGTGAAGAGGTGACGGCACTCGGCATCGTCTGCGGGCGGGTGTCGGGCCTGCTCGTGATCGACTTCGACGACTTGCTGCGCTACCAGCAATTCTGTCGGCGTCTGCCCCATTACAGCGCGACCTATACCGTGAAGACGAAGCGCGGGTTTCACCTTTACTTCCGCACTAACGTGAAGGTTGCGAGTCATCAGTTCGATGGCGGCGATATCAAAGCGGAGCGATCGTATGTCATCGCGCCTCCCTCGCGGATCGGGAAATTCGTTTATCGCTGCGTGAATGATGTGGCGGAGCGCGATCTATCAAAGGCGGATGTGGATGCGCTGCTGAAGTATTTTCATGTGAACGCGGGCTGTCATCGTATCTCCGGCAAGCGAATCCGGGAGGGCGGGGACCTGGACCTGAAGGGGCTGTACGGCAGATTGGCGCCAAGGATGGGTCGCAACAATGCGCTGTATCGCGTTTCGTGCTTGGCGCGTGATGCGGGAATGGAGAAGGCGGCGGCGGAGCGTGAATTCGTTGGGTTGCATGTTGGCGCGGCCGCGAGCGACGGACATCGAGCGGAGACGCCGGAAGAGCGCTGCGCCGAAGCTATGCGCACGATTGCGAGTGCTTTTGAAAGGGGCGCCGGTATGGAGAGCGTTAGTGGCGGCGTGCCGAATTCGGTGCGCGAAAGGTTGTTGGCGGCGCAGAAGTCGACAGTGGTGGCGCGGCTGTTGGATTGTTTTGCATTGGCAGGATGGGAGGCGGAGTCGTTCTTCACGTTGAAAGAAGCGATTTCGTTGGGCCGGCGCTTTGGCTTGAGTCGGAAGAGTGTGCTGCAGGCATTGACAGGGGACCACAGTATTTTCAACGGGCGGCATATTATTAGTAGAAGATATGTAGAATACCTGGACTTTGGGGGACTAAAAGGGCGTAAGCGCGGTCGGCCCGTGGAGCTGGCCTTCCAGGCGCCTTCGGTGGGGCGGCTGCTGAGCGTGCTGAATGTGGGGCGCTCGCCGAGCGATGGGATGCGAAGCGACGATCTACGGTCGGCAAAAACATATCGAATGGCGGTTCACCGCGAGTACGTTCGCCGGCTGTCGCCGCGGTCATCGCTGCGGGCCTTGGCGCGTCGGCTGGGCGTGAACGAGCGGACGATTCGGCGATACAATGCGGCCTTGGCGATTGAGTTGACGGCCTGCGTTGGGCGCCTGAGGTTGACGCGGGAGTCTGTGGCGAGCTTGCCGCGACGAGGCTGGCGCAACCGGAGGAACACGACGAGGGGCTTGTGGCTGGAAGCGGGAGACGGCTCGCGAGCGCCCGCGTGGCGGCATATTGGGTTGAGGTTGCTGAAGGCTGGCGACGGTCAGGCGCGGATCTGCATAAGACAGTGGTCGGTGTTCAGTGTGAAGGGCGGGGGAAGGCCGGCGGTTCAGTTCGAAGAGCTGTCGTTGCGGCAGTTTGGGCGTTTGCTGGTTTTGCGAGGCGAAGCTGCGGGCGGGGGCGGTTTGCGACAACGGGTTGGGCGGGCGGTGGAATCGCTGCGTTCAAGGGCGCCGTCGCTGCGGTACGAGAAGATTCGTCTCTTCTTTGACAGCGTGGACGCGCGTATTGCAGATGACAAAGTGGCGGAGACGATCAGCGGCTACTTGGTGGCGCGGGAGGCTTCGGGCGAGGAGGTGCGGCGGCCTGCGCGGCGGGGGATCGCCTACCGATTGCTGAAGCAGTACGGGAATGGGAATGTGTTTCTCGCGCTGCGAAACGGTTACAAGGAGGTGAAGGCGTCGCTCGGTCGCGAGTCTTTGCGAGTGGTGAGCGGCGATGAAGGCGGGGATGGTCTGGCGCTTAACCTGACTTGAGGAAGGAAGGGCCGGCGATGCAGGGCGGGGTCTGAAGGTGTAGCGTTAGCGTTACACTTGTAACGGTAGGCGGCTGGTTTAACGAGGCGCATCGGGAGATGCGTTTTTTATTTGGCGTTGAGGTGATGATTGTTTGGAGGCGGTTTAGCTCTCGGCTTCGTCAATGTCGGCCATGAGGCGGAGCAGCTGGCGGATTTCGGCTTCGATGAGTTTGCGGATTTTGGGCCGATCGTCGAGCTGGACGAGGTTGATTTCTTTGCGCAGCTTGTTTCGCCATTGGGTGGCATCGGCGGCCAGGCGCGCTATCGTGTCTTTCTTGCGTTTGCCGCGGCCAACCGCGACACGTGTAACGCTATCGAGAGCGGCCCGCATTTTACGCAGCTCGCCTTCGCTCAAATCCTCGTCATCGCCCTTGCGCCACAACTCGCCGGGCAGCCGCAGCAGCGCTCGATATTGACGAAGCTGGCTGGCATCGGACAAACCCATGGCGTTGAGCAGGCGTTCGCCCTGCCCGCGCGGGATCCGCCAGGCGGCGCCATCAGCGACCTGAGCGTAAAATGCCTGCTCGTTGTCGCAGGCGTCGAACTTGCTGAAATTGTGCCAGCCGTGCAGATCCATCAAGAGCAGCGAGAGCTGGCGCGCCCGGCTGATGGCGTTGAGGTTGTCGCGCGCGTTGTTCTCGCTCGCCTGGCGCCAGACATCGACCCGGGTCACGATCCGCGCCGGAATCCGCGACCAATTGACGACGCTGCCATTGGGCCGCTTGTCGCCATCGCCGAATTTCCAGTAGAGGACGTGGTAGGCGAGCCAGCGCCGTTCGCCCGTCTCGATTTCGTAATGACCATCGTGCCGCACCAGGCTGATGGGGTTCGTTAATCCGTCGCGGCGGATGCTCGCGGCCAAGTCGATCAGCTTCATCAGGGCGACTTCCTTGACCGAAGCCGGTTGACCCGCGGCCGACCCCTCCCCATTGTCGCTCTCGGCGCGCGCGCCGCGGTCGGTCGCCGTGCCTAGCAGGAAGTTGATGATGTCAAAATCATTCTGGCCCCGCTCCAGCTGCACCTCGATGATCCAGCGCTCGAAGATGTCGACGACGTTGCTGGGATGCAGGGCGAAAATATCGGTGAGATCGTGGGGGACGCTATAGCGCGGCTGGATTGAATTGGGATGAATCTCGTGGATGCTGACCGCTTCTATCGGCTGAAATTCGCTGTCGGCCGCGGCGATCTCGAGCGCCAGATCGCCCAAGCCAAAGCCGATGGCGTCGGCCGTTTTGGCGTCGAGCGTGTTGGGGTTGGCGAAGAGAAGGTTCTCTTCATCTTGTATTTTGCGGCGGCGTTCACGACTGCTCATACATCCGTTCCTCCAGTTGATCGACCAGGCGCCAGGCGTCTTCGGCCGTGCTGCTGCCGGGCGCCAGCGAAAAGACCGTGCGGCGCGCGCTCGCGACTTCCGTCCAGATGGTGCGCACCGGCAAGGGCTTCCAGACCAGGCTGCCGAAGGTGTCTTGCAGGCGGCGCAGGTTGTCCTGGTGTTCCAGCGTCCGACCGCGATACATCGTCGGCACGACGCCGAGGACCTTGATATCGTTCAAATTGTACTGTTGCCGGATGGGGCTGAACTGGTCTTTGTGCGTCAGGCTCTCGCGCAAGCCGTCAAAGCTCCACGCCTCGCATTTGGTCGGATAAATGATGCCGTCAGTCGCCATATAGATCGACGAATGCAGCAGCGATGGCGTCGGCGATGTGTCAAAAAAGACAAAATCGATGGCGTTGCGCAATTGATTGAAGCGCTTCAAAACGGTGAACGCATCGGAGATGTTGCCGGCGATGCTGCGCGTCTCGATATTCGATGGCACGACCAGCAGCTGCCCGCCCGTATTCTTGGCTTCGTCGGGTACGTTGAAGCGCTCGGCTGGCACAGGGCGCAAGACCTTCTGGAAGGGCGCGTTGCGCACGATGAGATCGTAGAAGCCGGGTTCCTTGGATAAGCCGAAGGCGATGGTGGCGTGCCCCTGCGGATCGGCATCGACCAGAATCACCCGTTTGCCGCGGATGGCTAAACCGGCCGAAAGATGCGTGGCGAGCGTCGTCTTGCCCACCCCGCCTTTTTCGTTCAAGAGCGTGATGATTTTCATGACGGTCCACCTATTCTCGCGCGTAGGCCCGGGCTGCCGAGTAAACGTAGCCAGTGACGCCATTATTAAACGTGACGATGCTGCGACGAAAGACGCCTTCATCCACCAGCGCGTCCATCATATTGATGAGGTGCGGCGTCTTCTTCCGATTGAGCCGGTTGACAATCTCGGTACGCGTGAGCGGACGCTCGCTGCGCGCGACGATCTCGATCATCAACTGCCTGGTCTGGGAACGAGGGCGGTGATCTTGGGACATGAGCGACTCGGCTCCAGCATTGAACAGTATAGATACAATATAACTATAGCGGGTTTTGGCAAATCGCGCAAGGGGCAAGGCGAGATTCGTGGCGGATTCCTGCCGCGGGTTTGGCCAATCCGCCGCGCCGCCGCGAGCGAGACGGCGCCAGCATGAACTCAAGGGAATAGAACAAACGTACTAACCTGCGGACTTGGTGAAAGGACGCGGATAGAGCATATCGCAGTCGCCGCCCGCTCGCCATATAATCGTTGGCAGTTTTCACTGGTGATCGGACGAGAGACCCTGGCTGAGAATTCGCCGAGCGCGCTTACCGAAGCGCAGTCTGGGTTGGCGCATGCGCCGCTGGATGCCAGAATCTGGCTTGAAGGCATGGCGGGCGCTGGCAAGAGCAGCGTCGGGCTTTGGCGCGTCTTGCATCTGCTGGAGCGCGGGGTTCCGGCCGAGGCGATTACGATTTTTCTGCCGCAGCGCGCATTGGGGCAGCCCTATATCACGGCGTTGCGCGGGCTGGCGGCGCATCGGGGCGGGCAGGTCGCCCTGCATACCATCGGCAGCTTGTCGCGGCACATGGTCGAAAGCTTCTGGTTCCTGGTCGCCGGCCCGGCGGGTTTCAAACACCCGAGCCATTTGCCGAACTTCCTCAGCCTGGAGCTGGCGCAATATTTTATGACGCGCGTTATCGAGCCGCTGGTCGAGGAACGGGATTACTTCAACAGCGTGCGCATCGATCGGCCGCGGCTTTACAGCCAGATCGTCGACAACATGAACAAGGCGGCTGTCGTCGGCTTTCCCATCAGCGAGATCGGCTCGCGCATGAAGGGGGCGCTGGCGGGCGGGGTGGAGCAGGCGCATATCTTTGACGACGCCCAGACCTGCGCCATTGCATTTCGCCGATATTGCCTGGAACGCAATCTGCTGGACTTCTCGCTGCTGGTCGAGGTCTTTCGCAAGCACGTCTGGGCGGCGCTTCCGGCGCGGAATTATCTGCGCGGGCGCTGCCAGCACCTCATCGCCGACGGCATCGAAGAAGACAACCCCGCTTCTCACGCCTTGCTGCGCGATTTGCTCGAAAGCTGCCAGTCGGCCTTGATCATCTACGACCGCGACGCCGGTTTCCGCCGCTTTCTGGGCGCCGACCCGGATAACGCGCTCCGCTTCCGCGATCGCTGCGATATTCGCGCGACCCTCGACGAGAGCTTCGTGATGGGCGTGGAAACGCGGGCGCTGGGCGGGCAGCTGGCGGCGCAGCTCGGGGCTTGCGGCGGGCTTCAGGGGGAAATTGATCCGCGGCCCGCCTTGATCGCGGGAGCGCAGCGCTATCATCCGGAAATGGTCGATTGGGTGGCGCGCCAGGTCGAGGCGCTGATAGGGGCGAAGGGGGCCTCGGCGAATGAAATCGTGATTCTGGCGCCTTTTCTGTCCGATTCGCTCCGTTTTGGGCTTGCGGATGGTTTGGCGCGGCGCGGGATTCCCCTGCGTTCGCATCGGCCGTCGCGGGCGCTCCGCGACGAGCCGGCCGCGCGCGCGCTGCTTACCCTGGCGCGGCTGGCGCATCCGCAGTGGGGCCTGCCGCCGACCGATTTCGATATCGTCTTCGCCTTGATGACGGCGATCAAAGACCTCGATCTGGTGCGCGCCAAACTGCTGACGGAGATGCTGTATCGGCAGGGGCGTCTGCTGCCCTTCGCCGAGGTGCGGTCGCCCGATATGCAGGATCGCGTCACATACGAGCTTGGCGAGCGCTACGACAGGCTGGCCGCCTGGATCAACCGTTACATCGATGGCGACCGGCTCGACGCCCTGGATATCTTCTTCCGGCGGCTTTTCGGCGGCTTGCTCTCGCGCGCGGGGTTCGGCTTTCACGATGATGTCGACGCCGGCAATATCAGCATGAATCTGGTCGACTCCGCCCGCGGCTTTCGCTGGTCGCTGGAGTTTATGCGCCGCTACGAGGCCGATATCGACCTGGGTCTCGATTATGTGAAAATGGTGGAGCGCGGCGTCATCGCGAACTTCTATCTGCGCGATTGGGTCGCCGATGCCGACGAGGGCGTCTTGATCGCGCCCGCCTATACTTTCCTGCTCAACAACCGCCCGGTCGATTATCAGTTCTGGCTCAACATCGGCAGCGACGGCTGGTCGCGCCGGCTGTATCAGCCGCTGACTCATCCCTACGTCTTGAGCCGCGGCTGGACCCCCGGCGCGGTCTGGACCGACGATGACGAGCAGCGCGCAAACCGCGAAACGCTGGCGCGGCTGCTGCTGGCATTGACGCGCCGCTGTCGCAAAGCGATCTACCTCGGCCACAGCGAGCTAAGCGAAAGCGGCTACGAGCAGCGCGGCTTGCTCTTGGAGACGATCCAAAACTTGCTGCGGCGGCTCGCGCGGGAAGAGCGCGATGTTTAAGCCGAGGCCGAAACAGGCGGAAGTGCTGGCTTTCCGCCGCGGCTATATGGGCGTGGCGGCGGTGCCCGGCAGCGGCAAGACGGCCACTCTCTCTTTCCTGGCGGCGCGGCTGCTGGCCGAGCTGGACCTGGAGGAGGGGCAGGAAATCTTGATCGTTACGCTGGTCAACGCGGCAGTGGCGAATTTCGCGCGCCAGGTCAACGCCTACGTCAAGGACGACGGGCTGCTGCCGGGTTATGGCTATCGCGTCCGCACCTTGCACGGCTTGGCGAACGACATCGTCCGCGGCAAGCCCAGCGCCGCGAGCCTGGATGATCAGTTCACCATCGTGGACGAGCGCGAGAGCAGCGCCATCCTCGCCGACGCCGTCGACGCCTGGGTCCGCCGCAACCCGGAAGCGCCCGACGCCTATCTCGCCAGCGACTATGTGGACAAGGGGCATTATCGCACGCAGAAATGGGCGGAAATCTTGACCGACACGGCGCGCAGTTTCATCCACGGCGCCAAGGACGCGCTGCTCACGCCGCTTGATGCGAGCCGCCTGCTGGGCGAGTATCCGGGCGAGCTGCCGCTGGCCCAGTTCTGCGTCGAAATCTACAGCGATTACGATCGGGCGCTGGCTTATCGCGGGGCGGTCGACTTCCAGGACCTGATTTGCCTGGCGCTGCGGGTGCTGCGCGACGAGCCGGCCTATCTGGCGTCCCTGCGGCGCCTTTGGGTCGTCATCCTCGAAGACGAAGCCCAGGACAGCTCGCGCCTGCAGGAAGAGATTTTGCGCGCGCTGGCGGGCGAGGGCGGCGCCTGGGCGCGGGTCGGCGATCCCAATCAAGCCATCTTCGAGAGCTTCACCACCGCCAATCCCAAATACCTGCGCGACTTCATCGCCGCGGCGGGCGTGGCCGGGCGCGAATTGCCCAACAGCGGGCGCAGCACCGGCAGCATTCAGAAACTGGCCAACCAGCTGATCGCCTGGTCGCGCGGGCATCCTCATCGAGCCATCCGCGATTCCATGCCCTTGAGCCCGCCCTACATCCAGCCGACGCCGCTGGGCGATCCGCAGCCCAACCCGCCGGACGACCCCGACGCGGTGGTCTTGTACGCCGAAGCCTTCAGCGCGACCAAAGAAGCCATCCTGGTGACGGAATCCTGCAAGCGCTGGCTGGCGGCCAACCCCGATGCGACCGCCGCCATCCTGGTGGCGCGCAACGCTCGCGGCTCGGAGATCGTCAAGTTCCTGCGGCAGGCGGGCGTGCCTTACGTCGAGAACCTCAACAGCACTTCATCGACGCGCGCGGTTGTGGGCGCTTTGGCGCGCCTTCTCGCTTTTCTGGCCGACCCCAAGAACGCTGGCAAGCTGGCGGAAGCCTATCGCGTCTGGCGGCGCGATGAACGCGAGGATCCGGCCGCGGTCGCCGAGATCAAAGCGGTCGTCGATGCCCTGCGGCGGGTCAAACGGGTGGAAGACCTGGTGGCGCCGCGCCTTAGCGACTGGCTGGAAGAGCGCGTCCGCGAAGAAGGCGAGGGCGAGCGATACAGCGGGCTGCATGCCTTTCGCGAGCGGGCGGGCAGCTGGCTGCGGGCGGCGGAAATGCCGATTGATCAGCTGATTTTGACCCTCGCCGGCGATGTCTTTCGCGATGCCGGCGAGATCGCCACGGCGCACATGGTCGCCCTGCATCTTTCGCGCTTGGCGCAGTCCCACCCGCTGACCCGCCTGCCAGAATTCGCCGCCGAGCTCTACGATATCGCCAACAATAAACGCCGCTTCACCGGCTTGGGCGATGACGAGAGCCAGTTCGACCCGGACGCCCACAAAGGCAAAGTGACCGTGACCACGCTGCACAAAGCCAAGGGCTTGGAATGGGACCGCGTCTACCTGATATCGGTCAACAATTACGATTTTCCGTCCGCCGAACCCAACGACAGCTTCATCGGCGAGAAGTGGTTCATCCGCGATGATCTCAACCTCTCGGCCGAGGCCTTGGCGCAATTGGAGGCATTGGAATCGAGGAGCGCCTACCGCGAAGGCGAGGCCAGCCTGGAGGCGCGCATCAATTACGCCGCCGAACGCCTGCGCCTGCTCTATGTCGGCATCACGCGGGCGCGCAAAGCCTTGACCATCACTTGGAATACGGGCAGAGGCGCCGCCAGCGAAGCCACGCCGCTGATCGCCCTGCGCACCTGGTGGGAGGGCGAACGCAGAAAGGAGGCCGCGCATGAGCCTCAGCGCTGATTTCGCCTTCACGCAAGGCAGCCTGCAGGACTACGCCGATTGCGCCCGCCGCTTCGAGCTGCGTTTCATCAAACGCCTGCGCTACCCGGCGCTGGAAGTGGAAGAGCCCTTGCAATTCGAGGCGCGGGTGCGTCAAGGCGCCCGCTTCCACAAGCTGGTCCAGCAGCATCTGCTGGGCGTGCCGTCCGCGCTGCTCTCGGCCTCGCTGGCGGATGATGAAGACCTGGCGCGCTGGTGGGCGAATTTTCTGGCGAGCGGTTTGGACGAGCTGCCCGCGGCGCGTTATCCCGAAATCACCTTGCAGGCGCCCCTCGCTGGCCGCCGGCTGATCGCCACATACGACTTGCTGGCGCTGAAGCCGGGCGGGCGGGCGGTCATCGTCGATTGGAAGACGGGAGCGCGCCTGCCAGCGCAAGCAACCCTGCGCGGGCGGCTGCAGACCATCGTCTATCGGTATGTGCTGGCGCAGGCGGGCGCCCACCTCTACGCCGGCGAGGCTATTCCGCCGGAGCGGATCCGCATGGAGTACGTCTACGTCGCGCTGGGCGGCGAGCGCGTCCGCTTGGAGTACTCCGCGGCGCAGATGCGGGATGACGAAGCGCGGCTCTCGGCGATGATCGCGGCGATTGAACGCGCCGAAGCCTTCCCGCTGACCGATGACGAGAGGCGCTGCCGCTTCTGCAGTTATCGCTCGCTCTGTGATCGTGGCGGGGCGGGGCGGCTGGAAGATTTTGACTTTGATGAAAACGAGGATGAAGACGACGAAGCCGCGCTGATCCTGGATTTTGACCAGATCGCCGAGGTTGAATTTTAGCAGAAGCAAGTCCAAGCAAATCGTGAAGCAATAATTCATTACAGAGGCGCAGAAGTAAGTCCAAGTAAGTAATTGGATACAATGCCACAACCGCAAAATCGCAAAATCTTCGAATGTGTGTAGGGGCGATCCGCTGGCTCGTCCCGCGTATGCCAACGATGTGCAGCAACTTGTCGCGCGACTTACTTGGTTTTACTGAGGGCGCGGAGAAAAACCTATGCTTTAGCTCTCGGTGTACTCAATTCAACTCGGTGTACTCGGTGGTCAGTCTTTTGCATAACTTACTTGCATGTACTGAGAAGGAGCCCCCCATGAAAATCGACCGCATCCGCAGCCTGCATGTCAGCGCCGAATGGGATTATCACGAACCCCTCGGCGAAGCCCACCTGTCCCGCCCCGAATCCATCTACCCGGAATTGTCGGGCGACCCCAGCTGGCCCGTCAAAGACGTATCCAGCGGACCGCCCTACGCCGTCGACGCCCATTTTCTGCATATCGACACCGATGAAGGCGCGACCGGCCTCTGCGGACCAGTCGGCGACGAAGACATCGCCATCATCAACCGCACTTTCGTCGACATCCTCCTGGGCGAGGACCCGCATGCCATCGAGCGCATCTGGGACAAGATGTACCGCCATTCGATCCACGGGCGCAAGGGCACGCCGATGATGGCGCAGAGCAAGGTCGATCTGGCCCTCTGGGATTTGAAGGGCAAGCTGCTGAACGCGCCGGTCCATCAGCTGCTCGGCGGTCCATCGCGGGCGAAAATCCGCGCCTACGCCTCGATGCTGGGTTACTCGGTCGAGCCCAACAAGGTGATCGAGCGCACGCGGCAATTCCTGGCGCAGGGTTACACCGCCTTCAAGTGGTTCCTGCCTTGCGCGCCCAAAGATGGCGAGCCCGGCATCCGGCGGAATCTGGCGGTCATCCGCGCCGCGCGGGAAGCGGCTGGCCCCGATGTCGACCTCATGTTTGACGCCTGGAGCAGCTGGAACGTGCCTTACACGCTGCGCATGATCGAGCTGTCGCGCGAGTATCGGCCCACCTGGTTCGAGGAGCCGGTGCTGGCCGACTTGATCCCGCAATACGCCGAACTGCGGCGGGAGGCTCGCGGCGTCTTCATCAGCGGCGGCGAGCATGAATATACGCGCTGGGGCGTCAAGGCGCTGCTGGACGCGCGCGCGGTCGATATCCTGCAAGCCGATGTGACCTGGGCCGGCGGCCTCAGCGAGATGACCAAGATCTGCGCCTTGGCCTCGGCTTACGACATCCCTGTGATCCCGCATCATGGCGGCTGGCCCTCGACCCACCTCATCGCCTCCCAGAGCTTGACGACCTGCCCGCTGCAGGAATGGCTCATCCAGCACGGCCGCCTGCCCAACGTCTTCTATAAGCACAAGCTGGTTCCGCTTGACGGGCATATCGACGTGCCGACTGCGCCGGGCTTGAACATGGATCTGGCGGAAGACGGCAGCCTGACCCTGCTCGAGGAAAGGACCCTGACCGGCTGATGACGGCGAAGGCGCGCGCGCGGCGTCAATGGCGGGAAGCGGCGCCGATCGACGTGCCGGGTCCGCTGGCCGATCTCGTCGGCGGGCATGTTATGGTCGCCCAATATCTGGCGCGGAAGGGCATCAGAACCGTCTCTGACGCCCAAGGCTTCCTCTCGCCCGAGCAGTACAGTCCCGCCGCGCCGGATGAATTGCCCGATATCGACCGCGCCGTCGATCGCCTGCGACGCGCCATCCGCGACCGCGAACGCATCCTGATTTGGGGCGACTTTGATGTCGACGGGCAGACCTCGACCGCGCTGCTCTATTCGGCCCTGCTTGAGCGTGGCGCGCGCGTGAATTACCATGTGCCCAACCGCTTCAGCGAGGGGCATGGCATCCACCTGCCGACTTTGAAGCGCCATCTCGATGGCGGCGTCGACCTGCTGCTGACCTGCGACACCGGCGTCAGCGCCCACGAGGCGATTGAATACGCCGGCGGGCTCGGGGTTGATACGATCATCACCGATCATCACACGCTGCCGGACGCGCTGCCCAAGGCGGCCGCTCTGGTCAATCCACGGCGCCTGCCCTCGGGACATCCCCTGCGCGAGCTGCCCGGCGTCGGCGTCGCCTACAAGCTGATGGAGGCGATGTTCGGGCGCGAAAATTGCGACCATCTGCTGGATCTGGTGGCGCTCGGCATCGTCGCCGATGTCATGACGCAAGTGGACGACACGCGTTATCTCTTGCAGCGCGGCTTGGCGCGGCTTCGCGAAAATCGGCGGCTGGGCGTGAAGGCGATTCTAGAGCGGGCGGCGATCCCGGCGGACGAGCTCAACGAGGGGCATATCGGCTTCGCGATTGGGCCGCGCATGAATGCGGTCGGTCGGCTGGATGATGCCAGCGCGGTCGTCGAACTGCTGACCACGGACGATTTGGCGCGCGCGCGCATCCTCGCCAATTCGCTCGAGAGCTACAACGCCCGGCGCAAATTCCTGTCGAATCAGGTCTACGAATCGGCGATCGCTCAGATCGAAGCCGAGCCCTGGCTGCTGGACTACGCCGCGCTCGTGCTGAGCCATGCCGATTGGCACAGCGGGGTGATCGGCATCGTCGCCAGCCGCCTGGTCGAGGAGTTTGGCCTCCCCGTCGTGTTGATCGCGGCGCCCGATGATGTGGGGCGAGGCTCCGCTCGCTCGGTGGCCGGCGTGGATCTCACTGCCGCCTTGGGGCGCGCGGACGAGCATCTGACGCGTTATGGCGGGCACAGCATGGCGGCGGGCCTCAGCTTGCGAGCCGACAAGATCTTCCAGTTTCGGCGCGCCCTCTCGCACGTCGTCCGCGAAATGACTGGCGACGCCCCGGCCATCTCGCCGCTGACGATAGACGGCTATCTGCGCCTGCCCGACATCTCGCTGGACTTGACAGCCGACATCGAACGCCTGGCGCCCTTTGGCAACGGCAATCCGCCCCTGACCCTGGCGACGCGAAATCTACGCGTAGCCAGCCGGCGCGGGCTGGGGCGGCGCGGGGAGCACCTGCAAGTCGAAGTCGAAGACGAACAAGGCGCGCGGCAGCGGGTCATCTGGTGGCGCGGCGCCGGCGCCGATCTGCCAAGGGGGCGCTTCGACCTGGCTTATACCTTGCGCGCGAGCGTCTTCAAGGGCGAACGCGAGGCGCTCGTCGAGTGGCTCGATTATCGGCAAGAGGCGGCTTCCACAGCCGAGCCAAAAGCCGGCGAGCTGGTCTACGACCTGCTGGATTATCGCAATTGCAAGGACCCGCAGGCCGGCTTGGCAGAGGCAATAGCGGCGCATCCGGCGGCGCTGGTCTGGGCGGAAGGCGCGAAACTGGACGGCGCGGTGGATCGCCTGGGGCTGCGCGCCCGCGAAACGCTGATCGTAGTGAACGCGCCCCCTTCAGCCGAGATTTGGGCGGCGGCTTTGGCGACCGTGA